>CAVUKD010000005.1:0-213208 GCA_963741985.1 uncultured Cryomorphaceae bacterium | reverse complement strand
GCCTGAATTTTCTTTTTCGCAAATAGGCCCAGATCGTAATAACCGTTATGGAAGCAATAGCAATATACACCCATGTAGGGATGGGCACGGGATCGCCGGCGGCATAGGAGTGGAGGCCCGAGAGGTAATAATTCACGCCAAAATACGTCATGATAACGGAGGACAGACCGAAAAGGGTGGCAAAGTTGTAGGCAAAAAGCCCCTTCAACCCGGGTATGATGCGCATGTGCAAGATGAAAGCATATACCAAAATGGAGACCAGGGCCCAGGTTTCTTTGGCGTCCCAGCCCCAGTAGCGACCCCAGGATTCATTGGCCCAAACACCGCCGAGATAGGTGCCAATGCTCAGCATCACCAATCCACCGGTAAGGGTCATTTCACTGATGTAGGTCATCTCTTTCACAATCCCTACAATACGCGGTTTGTTTTTGGAGGTGGTCACACCCATCAAGAGCAGATTGATCAATCCGATGATAGCGCCCAGCATGAGAAAGCCGTAACTGCCTGCTTCCATACTTACGTGAATGGTGAGCCAGTAGCTCTTAAGCACGGGAACGAGTGGAGTGATTTCGGGATCGAGGTAGCTCAACATGGCGATCATCAACATGGTACCCGAAAGCACGAGGGTTGCCGCCATTCCGCCCAGCGATCTTCGGGTAAAGAGCACTCCGGCCAGCGTGGCGGTCCAGCCGATGTATATCATCGATTCGTAGCCGTTGCTCCAAGGCGCTCTACCCGAAACAAACCAACGAAGACCCAGACCGAGGGTGTGAAATGCAAATCCGAAAACTACGAGTCCGATAAAGAGGGTGTGGAGCTTGGCTATTCGCGATTGGGGCTTGAAAACGCTGTAGAAAAGCAGCATTAAAAACAACAGTCCAAGAACAAAATAATAAACCGCCAGCCAGTTGAAGATCTTCAAATTATTGAGTAGGATTTCGGCTTTGAGTTTGGTGTCCGAAGGCATCACTGCAGCACCCACCTCGCTCTGATACACTTTGAGCTCGGAGATGATCTGATCGGGTAGGGTGTAGTCTCCTGAGTGTATCGACTGGTGCAATGCTTTGCCATACGATGAGAAAAAAGCATCGGCCACGGAGCGATCCTGTTGCTGCTCGCCATGCGTTCGTTCGGAAACCCATGTATTATTGGGATCGTTTTTCAGCGGTATTACTTGAAAGAAGCTGCCGGAAAAGATCATGTTCATGATGTTCAGTCGCTCATCTACCTTGATCAACTGTTTTTCATATACACTTCTTTCAGCCGGTTTGGTGTTGTTGGCTTTGGTGATCTCATCGGTAAGTTTATACCTTCCTTCCTGATCAAAGAAGTCGCGATAGGCAGCCATTTTCTGACCGGCAATACCGAGCTTTTCGGCAATGCCGTTATGCTTGCCAAGCTTAATGAAAGGAATGGCATACCAACTTGATTTGTTGGCATACATCGAGAGCACCACCTGGTCTGCATTTTGGCCATCCATGGTCTCACTGCCGTGAATCTTACGCATAAGTTCGCGGGTCAGGGTATGCATGGGCTTCATCCTTCCCCTGAAATCCTGTACCACCACGGTGCTGAAGTTTGCGGCGTGTTCTTTTGAAACCACGTCATACATAGGCTTCACTGCTTTTTGGGCTTGCAGGCTGTAGCTGCTTGCCAAAAGTGGGAGCAGAGCCAAAAGTATAAGTGGGGCATTGGATGCACTTCTGAGCTTCTGAATTTTTTTGGAAAGTTTTCTGAAATGGGAATCCTTGGTAAAGAAAATCATAATCAATCCCAGTGTGAGCAGTATATAGCCAATGTATGTGACGGAAGTTCCCAGTGCATCGTGATTTACACTGAGATACGTTCCTTTTTCATCGCCATCATAAGAGGATTGAAAAAAACGGTAGCCTTTGTAGTCGAGGATGTGGTTCATGTATATTCTATAATCCTGATTCACTCCCTGATCGGGATCGTTGAGGGTCACCTCACTGGCAAAAGATGCCGGGCTGTTTGTGCCGGGATATCGCTCCATGATAAACTTGTGCAAGTAGAGATTGAAAGGTACCTCTATCACGCGTGCACCATAAGCCACAGAAAGGGCGAGGTTGTTTGTTTGAAAAACTTCCGGCCGGCCTGTGTTTCCTTTGCTGCCATAGATGTATCGCTGAAACTCCTGGCCGTCGATCGTTACATGCAGCAAAATCCCGAGCTCGCTGGAGCTTTCAATCTTCCGACTTCCGGCTTCCATCACCACCTTTGCCGCAGGGTTGAAATCACCAAACACAAATTGCTGTTGTCCATTATCGTAAAGCGAGCGAAGTCTCAGCGGGTGATCTGTAAAAGCTGCGAGGGTGTCATGGGTTTGGGTAGCCATTACGGTCTGCGCGAAAGGGGTATTGGTATGAAGTGTCAGCTCGCCTTTTTGATAATGGATGTTGAAGGCATCTTCCACATTGGTATCGGCAAAATTGAAGAGCAATCCGCGGAGCCTTTTCTGTTCTCCTTTTTGCAGGAAATATTCTTCGCGACCTCCGGCTCCTCCAAAAACTATTTTGATCGTTGGCTTTCCGGCTTCGGCTGCAACGAGTTTTTTTTCAGGGTTGGGAATTACTTTCTCAACGCTTACATCCACATTTTCGTTGCCAATGGTGTATGATTCGTCAAAGGAATTGTCGCCTACTGAAGCAAATAAGACAGGCTCCTGAAATTCATAATTTTGCCCCTGGTATTGGGCTTGAAAATTGAGATACGTATCGCTGGTGTATATTTGATTCGAAGCGCTTCCTTCGCGGATATGCATAATACCCTCATAGCTGATAAAGCGGGTAATGCCCGCCCCAATCAGGATCACGATCATGGCCAGGTGAAAGATCACCAGCGCCCAAAGTTTTCTTTTTATGAGCTTGTATTTGATCACATTTACCGCAAGGGTGATGCAAAACAAAACCAACAGCACCTCAAACCAGGTGGAATGGTAAACGAGTTTTTGCGCTCCGCTGGTGCCGTAATCATTTTCGATGAAAGTCGCCACACCAATGGAAATGGCAAAGAGCAACATATAGATTCCGGCAGCGGAAGTACCGAATAATTTTAGAAGCGGTTTGCCAACCTTTTTGAGAAATGTCATTTACTGTATCGGTTTTGCATTTTCCATAATCAGCTCGTATGAATAGCCCGCACCAAAATCTTTATTGGTGGCGATGGTTCCTTCAAAAACGATCGCGTGGCCCACCGGCACCGAAGTCTGAGAAGTGATTACAAAGTCGAAGTCATCGGCTGTTCCATCTTTTATATGGAGCCAGTTGCGATCCATGATGTTTGGATTAACCTTTACCACTTCGCCATACACGCGAACGGTTTGTTGGTTGTACTTCTCGGGGTTTTTGACAATCGTCTTTAGATCTACGAGTCCTTCCATATCGGGTTTTTTGAAGGCTTTGCTCACTGTTTCGGGAGTACCGTCAGCTTCTTCTGCAGGCACGATCGCCTCTCCATTGAGCGGTCGAATTTGGGATACCAGATACACTTTGTCGAAGACTCTGTCAAATTCGGTGCTCTTAAAGTTTGTTTTGAGCAGGCCACCCTGGTATTCGTATTTTTCACCTTTCACGAAGTTTGCTTTCATCGTTGCAATCCAATACGGATCTTCATTTTCTTTTACCTTCAGGTAGGAGTATTTATCGGTGTTGAGCACTTCCAGCACCTCTACCTGGTGGGGACCATCAGCAGCATTTGCGGCAGCTTTTGACCCGTGTTCATCGTTATTAAAAATACCTGTACTATTCGATGGATTGGTGTTTACGGGTTCGATACGGGTATTTCCTCCACAACTGGATAAAAATAGAGCGGTGATTGCAGCTAATAAGGTTGCCGATGATTTCATTTTTAGAATCTTTTGATGAGTTGGGTGTTGAATCTGTTGTAGTTGTACTTATTTCGCGAAGAGTATTCGTAAACCAGTCCCAGGCTGAGGGTCCGTGTAAAATCATAAAAAACATCCATCCCGAGATAGAGCTGTGAAAAGGGAGCGAAGTTGCTTTCCTGATAATCGTAGGATAAATATCTCGCATAGGGAGAAACGGAGAGTTTACTTTTGAAAAAATCCCGGGTGTACCTGGTGGAAATGGAGTTGTATATAAAATACGCATTTTTGTTGATGCTCCAGGTATTCGACCAGCGCCCGCCAATATAGGGAAGATCGGAAAAGCTCAGGAAGATATTCATATTTGAGAAGGAATTGTTGCCATCGCTCTGCGCGCGATTACTCACACTCACTCCGCTGAATATTTTGCGACTTATCCGGTAGTTTGCCCTCAGTCGAAAGCCATTTCGGTATGGGTTATTTTGCGTGAGAACATCGATATTTTCAGCGTAAGATTCATAGAGGATCAGGTTTTTACGCATGTCGTATGATGCCATCAAACTCAGCTTTTTGGTTACGCTGTAGTTTAAAGACACGTAAACGCTCGTAGGGCTGATACCGTTCGAAGTGCGGTTGAGCGAATCTTTCGAGAAGAGATCCATTTCGGCAGTAGCAAACAGATTTAGCTTTTCCGTAAGGGCACTTCGGTGTTGGATAAAGAAATATCTTCTGTCTATTTTACCACTATTGCGTTGTTCGATAGCTCCCACGGTAGTGCTATTGAAATGGTTTTTATCGTAAAAAACACCGCCATACGCTCCGTACTGGAACAGATTGAAATTAATTTGATAGTCAAAAGGATCGGGTCTCGAGCCGATGATGGCTCCCGCAAAGACTTTTTTCCAACGTTTCTCCGCTTGCAGACCATCAATGGCACCTACCGACATCATTCGGTTGTTGATATCCCGTCCCAGGCTCAAGGTTACACTGGAGTCGGGTTCATATTTCACCACAAATTCGTACATATTCAGCTCTTTATCTGTTTTTTTCAGATCGTTTCTGTTTGTGGTGTTGTAGCGGTAGTTGGCATAATTGTAAAAGGAGAATTTCGATCCGCCGATATTTTCAGCACGGAGTGAGAGCCGCGCCATCGAGCGGCTGTTGGTGTTGCCGTTTCCGGTGGTGGTATAGTTTGCCAGAGAGATACGGCCATCGATACCTTCCAGCCCTTTATTTTCTTTTTTCGGTTCCGTTGTATCAGGCTTGTCCACCTGCTCTATTTCACCCGTCGGAACCTGAGATTTTGCCACTTCCTTATTTTCTTTTTCCTCAGGCTTTCGGGAGAAGCAAACCACCTTGTCGCCTTTTTTTACCTGGCAATCCCCGATGCGCGCGGCAAGAACCGAAACGGAAGACTTTTGAATGAGAATAAGGCAAGGTTGCTTACCGGTTGTATCGCCAGCTTTGTATATCGTGTCGTTTAATTCCAACAAGTTGTTGCTGTTGAAATGCAGATATACATTTTCGGAAGTGGTAAATGTGACCTCTCCGGCGATTTTTTCAATTCCACCTCCATCTTGTCCTGCTGCCCAAAATGCAACGAACAAAAGAGCTGAACTAAGAATTAACTTGAGTTTCCAACGGTTCATTTTCACAGCGCTTTAGTCTCAATGTGACCCAGTAGGGTGGCAAGAGTAGCAAGCATTACTTTCATACACATATCCGGATACTTCATCGTGTTCGTTGGCCAGGCTACCGGGGTTGTCGTGCTCGTGGCACTGAATGCAACTAAAGCTGGCAAAATCACCGTCATTCGTATGGCATTCATTGCAGGTGGTCCATTCACCTTCATGCTTACCTGAGAAGATCGGGAAATACATTCCGTCGTGGTTTTCAAAACTGGCCGAATTCCAGTCGTTGGTGGTATGACAAAGAATGCAGTCTGTACCAAATCCATTGGTTACGTGATTGGGTGATTGTACATTTTGATAGTCGTCGAGATGGCAGGAAACGCACTCCGGAGAAGCAGCGCTATAGTTGGTTCCATCGTGGCAGGCATTGCAATCCTGAATATCGTGACCGCCTTCCAGCGGGAAAAAGTGGTGGAAATCGCCGGCTCCCCAATCGGTAGACATCGGATCGTGACACTCGATACAGTTGGTGGAGAATCCTGCAGCCGCATGGTTGGGCTCAGTAGTAGAATTAAAGTCGTCTTGGTGGCAGGAAACGCACTCCGGCGAGGCAGCGCTGTAGTTGGTTCCATCGTGGCAAGCGTTGCAATCCTGAATATCGTGACCTCCTTCCAACGGGAAAAAGTGGTGGAAATCGCCGGCTCCCCAATCGGTAGACATCGGATCGTGACACTCGATACAGTTGGTGGAGAATCCTGAAGCCGCATGGTTGGGCTCAGTAGTAGAATTAAAGTCGTCTAGGTGACAGGATACGCACTCCGGCGAAACTGCGCTGTAGTTGTTTCCATCGTGGCAGGCGTTGCAATCCTGAATGTTGTGGCCGCCTTCGAGGGGGAAAAAGGTGTGGAAATTCTCAGCTCCCCAGTCGTTCGCAGTAGGTTCATGACATTCTACGCAATTCACTGAAAATCCGGCAGCCTCGTGATTTGGATTTGTGGTGGCCGCGAAATCGCGCATGTGACAGGAAGAGCAATCACTGCCAATCCTATCCCAACGCAGGTCGCTGTCAGAGATATGGCAATCCACGCAGGAAGCTACCCGGTGTTGTCCGAGCAGGGGAAATCCGTTTTGTTCATGAAGTTCGGGAATGTTGGTTACCAGCCAATTTTCGGTGGTGTGACAACGCACGCAATCATTCCCTACGGTCATGTTGTGAACATCCGTATGGCAAGAGACGCATTCGCTTTCTACTTCATTAAATACAAGCGTGGTATGACAGTCCTTACACGCGATATTGGCGTGCTGTCCATCGAGTGGAAAGCCGGTATTGCTATGCGAAAAGAGGGCATTATCGATTGCCACCTCCCAACTTCCTGAATTGTGGCAGGCTTTGCAGTCGATCGCCAGATCTTCGCCATGTGGATTCTGAGCTTGTAATTGTCCCAGAAGTCCAAGTAAGAGCGCTATGAGGAGTGACAGTCTTTGCATTCGAATTTTTCGATTTTATAGATAACTCTTTCTTCCCCGCCATCGATTATCTCAGGCTTGTGGCATTCTTTGCAATCAATTTCTTTGTGTTTCCCTTCCAGTGGAAACTGCGTTTCACTGTGATCAAAATTTTCAGCTTTCCAGCCTTTGGCTATCGTATGACAACTTTTGCAGTCTGTCATCCCGTCTTTTTCAAACTGATCTCCATGCACGTTGTCATGGCATTCTATACAGTCTGTGCTGAGCGACTGGAATCGCTGTGATGCTACACCAGATTTATTGTCTTCATCAAAGTGGCACGCTCTGCAAGATACGGCTTTATGTTGACCCTCCAACGGCCAATCGGTTTTTTTATGATCAAAATCTACAGCTGTCCACGCCGCGGTAGTATGGCACTGGGTGCAATCCTCATCCGGATAGTACTTTTCACTCAATTTTCCTTTGTGAATATTGTCGTGGCAGTCCACACACCGCTCACCGATGCCTTCAAATTCCCACCGATCTTTTTTGCTCACATGGCACGAAAAACAAGGGGTTGCAATATGCGCGCCTTCCAATGGAAATTGGGATTTCTGATGTTCATCGAGGCCATACAGGGTAAAGCTAAAAGGAGACTCCAGGGTGTGGCAATCCTTACAATCCGCCTTGGGGTTGCTATCCGTCAACTGTCCCTTGTGGTAATCAGCGTGGCAGTTCTTGCAGGCGCTAAAGTCAATGGATTTTGCGTAAGAACCGCTGTTATGGCACGCTTTACAGTCCACGCTCTTGTGCATTCCCTCAAGTGGATAATCGGTTTTGTTGTGGTCAAATTTGATGCCTTTGTTGAGTGTGTGCCAGCTGGATTCATTGTGGCATTCGGTACAGTTGTTACCAAAACTTCCCTCATGGGCATCGGTATGGCAGTCGGTGCAACGTGCAAATTGCAGATCGGTAAACTGCTGAAATTGCTTGCCGTTTTTCTCGGTCTCTTTGTGGCATTCTATACAATCTACCTCCTTGTGGGCACCTTTCAACTTGAAGTCAGCGGTATTGTGGTCAAATTTTTCTGCCGGCTTCCAGGCGTTGAAAGTGTGACACTCCGCACAGTCTTTGGGCAGGGTACTTTGATGGTAGTCATCGTGGCACGAAAGGCAGGCCTCCTCAAGCCCCAGAAATGTGTCTTTGCGTTTCCTGATATCGCTATTGGCAATGTTTTCGGGCTTATGACAGTCCCTGCAATCGATCTTCGTGTGGGCTCCTTCGAGTTGGTATCCGGTTTGGGTATGATCAAAACCATCCTGATCAAACCGTACCATGTCAAACTTTCTGCCGTGGTGCTCACTATGGCAGTCAATGCATTCTTTTGCCTGAACTTCCTTGGAGGAGTGAAATCCGCGCTTATCGCTAATCAAGGACTGAATATCTTTGTGGCACTCGAGGCATTTTTGGTCGGGTACCTTGTCGCCGATGGAGTGACATTTCGTACAATTGCTCATGCCCTCCAGGTCTTTGTGCGCCTCACTGAGATCGCCCGGCGACAACTGACCGAAGGCCAGCCCCGAGATCAGGGACAAAAGAATCGCTATGTAAAGGCGCGTACTCAAGGTCTTTCTTTATCCGTGTTTCTTGACAATTTTACCAAATTTCTTTTCTACGGTGATGCCGGCATTTTTCAAAAACTGAATGGGTAGCTCGCCACCGGCAAAGATGTAGACCAGGTCATTTTCAAGTACTTGTTCTTTATCATTTCCATTAAAACCCAGCTTTACGTCCTTTTCACTTATTTCCAATACATTCGAATTATAGATCACATCCAAATCTTTGTTTTCGATCGCCCGGTCTATGTTCTCTCTGTTCTTTGGCTTGATGCGTGCAAATGTATCCTTGCGGTAGGAGAGGGTTACATGATTGTTTTCCATCAGGAGCATCGCCGACTCGACGGCAGAATCACCACCGCCCACTACGAGGATATTCTTACCGGAAATTTGCTCCGGCTCGAGGAGTCTGTAGGCCACTTTGGTAGATTCCTCTCCCGGCACGTTCAACTTTCGTGGAGAGCCCCTCCGCCCGATGGCAATAAGTACGTTTTGAGCGGTGTAGCTATCTCCTCCTGCAATTTCGACTTTGAAATCGCCATCCTCGCGGGGCGTGATATGTTCAACCTTTGAATTCTCCCTGATGGTAATATGATTCTCAGCCAATACTTTCTGCCAGATCTTGAGGAGTTCTAATTTGCTGGTATCAAAGAGCTTCACCTTTCCGTGGAGCGGGAGATCCATCGGTTGAGTCATCACAATTTTTTGCCGGGGGAAGGTAAAAACCGTGCCGCCGAGGGAGTCTTGTTCGAGCACCTCAAACTTCAGTTTGTGCTTTTTGGCATTCAATGCGGCGGCAATTCCGGCCGGGCCGGCACCGATAATAGCCAAATCCAGCACCCCATCCTTAACCGGTTTTTTGTGTTTCATCAGGTTGTCGACCGCCTGTTTTCCCTGCTCCACACTGTTTTTTATCAGGCCCATACCACCAAGTTCACCGGCGATATATATTCCTTTTACATTCGTTTCGTAGTTCGGTTTTACGTGGGGTAGATCCACGCCGCGTGTTTCGGTTCCTATACGCAGGCTGATGGCTTCTACCGGGCAGGCATGAAAGCAGGCGCCATGCCCCACGCAGCTCGAGGCGTTAATGACGGTAGCTTTCCCATCTACAATTCCCAAAATATCCTTTTCGGGACAGGCCCGCACACAGGCGCCGCTGCCGATACACGCATCCAGATCGATGTAGGGGTGGAGGGAAACGGGGTCGAAGCGACCTTCTTCCTTGGCGATGGCAACTTTTTGCTCCACGATCCGCGATTTCCGCTTCTCCCGAAGTACGTAAAAAACCACGATACCTACGCAGAGTAATCCGGTGAGGCCATAAAACACTATTTCTTCAAACATCAAATCCATCAGAAGATCCATTTATATCCAAGTGCTAACGTTACTCCCACGTGTACAATCACAATCACCAGCATGATCAGGGCAAAAGGTTGGTGTATTACATGCCAGTACTTAAACATCTTTTGCATCCGATTGAGATTGCGGATTCTCTTCTCTATGCGGCGTTCCTCTTTCAGCACTTTCAGTACATTTTTCTGTTGGTGCTTGCTTACTGCTTTTGCCTTGAGCATTTTCTTCACAAACCGCGACCTCTCGCTGCTTTCGGTTTCTTCGCCAAACAAGGACTCGATTTCTTCTTCGCTGAAACTTCCTTTTTCTTTGAGTTCAACGATCATTTGCTGCCGCATTTCGAGGAGCTGCTCTTTTCCAAGTTCTTTTCCCTGAATATTTCGGGGAATCTGAATGTAGATAAACCTTCCTACCACGCCACTTGCCACAACGGCCACCATGCTCCAGAAGGCGATACTTACAATACCGCCAAATTTAAAACTGGTATGAAACAGCACCAGGATAGGGCCGAGGCTGCAAAGAAAGATATGAAACTCCAGCAGGTATTTGATCCGGATAAAACGTTCTAAAAATCCGTATTTCTTGCGGGCGATGTATATCACCACGCCAAAAAGAATCATCAGGGTACCGAGTATTCCCAGACCGTGGCCATAGGCCCCCGAAGGCTTGAACCAATCGTACTGCGGGTGATAAAAGCGCTCTTCAATGGGAAGCTGGTAGTAGGAGTACCCCACATATGAAAGGTAAATCGTTACCGCCACCACAATGGCGACCATAGACCAGATATAGAGTTGATGTGTTACTTTGTTCATGATCTCTTCTTACTCCTTCGTGAATTCATGGAACCCCGGATTGGAACTGCGGCCAATTGAATTTTTATCATTCTCAAAACCACTGTTGCACCGGTTCCTTCTTCACGCATTACGTATGCCCTTTGGGGCATCTAAAATTTGTTTGTCACGGATTGAACCTGCACCAAATTTAACGGATTTTAATTCTTTTTAGTACCTTCTTTCAAGATTTAATTCACCAATTTTCCAACCTGTTGCAAGGCGGTAGAATTCAATTTTTTACCCTCTGAAGCGGGCACTTGAGCCCCTCTCCATTGTGGATAACCTCTATCTTCTTTTTTTTGAGGATAGGCTGGCGATATACCCGAGGCAAAGTTGAGGTGTGAGGTACACCTGTATCGCAAGGTTTATTCTTGCGATACGTGCACGTGATTATCGACCGATGGAGGTAGCAAATGGTCCGTGGAAAAAGGTTACAGCACCCGCTTCACTCTTCCCACCTGTCCATCTTCCAACCGCACTTTTATGCCATGCGAATGCTGGGCAGATTTTGTAAGAATATCTTTCACAACACCTTCGGTCAATACACCGGTTCGCTGATCTTTCTTAAGCACAATTTCCACGGCTGCGCCGATGGGTATGTCTTTCCTTAGCGTTCCGGTCATGCCTTTATTTCTATTCGTTGGTTTTCAAATTCGGCGACATCGCCGGTGCGCATTTTCTTGCGTTTTTGGAGTTCCACTTCACCATTTACGCGCACCATTCCTTCTTGTATTGCGGCATGTGCTTCGCCGCCCGAGCCCACCAGTCGCATAAGCTTCAGGAGGCTGTCGAGTGCAATATAATCCGTATCTGGAGTGAGGGTGAAAACCTGTGTGGGCATAGGGAGATGGTTTTTAATTTTTAGGCTGAGTGCCTCGCGGATTTTGTGTAATAAGAGGTGGTATGGGCGCTAAAGGTATAAGAATCGGATGGATCTCAGGCGGTTTTCAGGATCAAAAACCGATAAGGGGGGGAAGTACCATCTAAACAACGTGCATCTTAGGTGCCTGCCACGAGGTACCCTCCCTTATCAGCAATTTTTATGATCTACAGGCCGCTAGCCAAGGGAGTAGGGTGCAGTATTTGTTCTATGGGTGAGAATACGTACTTTGCGGGGCGTAAGAACCTGAAAGACCACTGCACCCATAGACGAAATAAACGCCACTCCACAATAAAAAGGTACGCTTATTTGTGATATTTGGGGGGTAAAGCGTAACTGTGGTGTTTATTAAAATGTTAGCGGTCAGGTAAAACCAATCAGCATTTACCGTCTTTTACATCTTGAATTCCTTCAATCAGCATTTTTCTAACACGCTTGAATTGTTTGATTTTCGAGTCAATTTCTATAATCTTAGTTTTCAATGCTTCGACTTTCTTATCTACTGACAATTGATTGTTAAACCAATCTTCCAACAAATCCTTTATTTCCGACAAAGTGAAGCCAATTTCCTTGGCTTCCTTAATTAATTGAATCTTTTCAATCAGACTTTCATCATATTGTTTGTAATTATTTGTCTTAACTGTTTTATCAGCTTCACCCTTAAATAATCCATAATTTTCATAGTAGCGTAGTGTATGAACAGATACACCTACCCGCTTCGCCAATTCACTTATTAACATTTTCTGATTATTTGTTGAAAAAAAACTTAAAGTATAGACTATACTCTATACTTGTAGGTTTCAAATATAAGACAGATATTTGAATTTTCAACAAAAATTATTCTTATGAACAGATTAACGGACTTAAAATTTCTATTTACAGCAGTTGCCATATTGGAGTTTTTCTACTTCGCAGCCGCTATGCTACCGCCTTCAATAATTCCATTAGCAACAGGTTGGAATTTATCCCCAGACGGACATTGGATTGCCAAATTAATCGGATTGTCTCTTGGAACAATGGGTTATATGGCTTGGATTTTTAGAAAAAAACCTCATTTGGGCGTTGCAAAAGGCCTTGCTTTTTATCAAATGGCAAGTGCTACTATGGATTGGGTTATGTGGTTGGTAATGAAAGATGAAGGCATTTTCAGTAACTCATTAGCTGAAACAACAGTAGTTGCCGCGATTGTTTCACACTACTTTTTTGGCATCCTACTTATCATAGCTATAAATAAATCAAAATCTAATGGATAGTATCATAGCTTACTTCAATGGTGAAAAAGCTCAATGCACGGTTGGTGCTATTGCTTCGATAATATTTATCGCATCTTCAATCTTTTTTCTCTTTCAACAAAAAATCTTTCTAAAGGGATTAGCTTATTCTGCGATTCCATTATCAATTCTGCTTTTAGTCATTTGCGTTGGTGTGATTTTTAGAACTTCAAAAGACATTGAACGAGTAAGCACTTTTTACAGAGAAACGCCTAAAAGTATCCAAGTTGAAGAAATACCAAGAATGGAAAAAGTGATAAAGAGCTTCAACATCATAAAAAAAGTAGAAATAGCAATCTTTATTATTGGCTTAGCTTTGACGATATTTTTTTGGCGTAACGAACTAATTAGAGGTGTTGCAGTAGGACTTCTAATAATGAGCGTTTCCCTTTACACCTTTGACCATATAGCAGAATCAAGAGCCGAAACCTATATTCAATTCTTAAAATCCTTGTAAATTAGGACTGAAAAGAAAGAAACCCGAACCGCTAACAATGTATATAAAAAATAGGCGAAATAGTAGTAAATTCAAGGCTTTTGGCTCGTATCAAAATTTGTGCTTAACCGAAAGTTTAGTGCTTCGAAATCGCCTACTTTTCATATACTAAACGTTGTGCGTCAGCAAAAATAACTTTCGCAATTAGCAGAAACACTATTAAAAAGTTAACCCTCAAAAAGCCATCTAAATTTCGTATCTTCGGATAGATGAAAAAACAAAAAGATATTGAACAAACTTTTATACTTGACCGGCTGACCGACTCGATTTTCAACACTATTTCGGGCGATAGTTTCCGAACCGAAGTTTCTATCCTAACCAAAACCGACCTGAAAAATATAACCACGAAAAACAGATGGAATTTTGATTGGAAAGCTGAACTCAACGATCTTAAAAAAGAAACCTACAAACTGACAATAGTCGATAACCCAGATATTATTCAAGGTCTTTTAAGCATACGAAGGGAAACAGACCATATTTTCATGAACCTGCTCGAAAATGCCCCATTCAACATAGGAAAAGAAAAACTTTACGAAGGTGTCGCGGGTAATCTTGTAGCCTTTGCCTGTAAACTTTCTTTTCAGTTGGGATTCGAGGGTTTCGTAACGTTTACAGCAAAAACGAAGTTGATAAAACACTATGAAGAATCATTGGAAGCCTCTAACATTGGTGGACAAAAAATGATTATTCCAACACATTCGGCAAAGAAATTAGTTGACAAATACTTTAAAACCAAATAAAATGGGACACATTAAAGAACCGAAAGGAGTTGACTTTATTATAAAAAGTGAACCCTTGACAGAAAAAGACAGAAAAGAAATTAGCAAGTTTATATCGGATTATAAGTCAGAACATAAAAAGAAACCACAAACCCGAAAAAGGAAGAAACAAACGACCTAAAATAAAAGCCGAACGCACAACATTACCTAAGAAAACATAGGGCAGATCGTTCTCTTGATTTAATATTGTCATAAATACTTACTTTTCGGTTGATACTTTATTTAGTAATTTTAATGCCCTACGTTTCTTAGCCATGCCGTTGTGCAGCATTAAAAAAATGAAAACTCATCTAATAATACTTTTGCTACTATTCACGGGCTTATCAACTCTCGCGCAAAAATCCAATGAGCAAACATCAAGCCTGTGGATAATTGTGGATAGTGTTGCGGATTTAACGAAACTTGATTATTACTTGTACCAAGGAAGTAATCTAATCTCTACAATCAAATCTGACAGCCTCGTAAAGTATAATGCCGACCCACAAAAATATGAATTGCAACTTCCGACTGCGGAACACACAATTGTAATTAATAAACTTCTGAATGTGCCAGTCGTAATCACTAATATTGAATTTAAGAATAGAATGATAACTTGGCTAAAGATGGATATGGTGGTGAGAGAAGCAAAGAAGATATCAGACTTCGATCGCAACGTGATGATTATTGACTACGAGTCGGTTAGAATAAATAGTGACTGATAAATAATAAATACGCTGCACAACATCACCTAAGAAAACATGCGGAATCCCGTTAAAATGAAGATGATTACCTTTAATTTAAAAAACGTCTCGGATGGAAGATTTTCGGTTTTTAAAGCCGCACGTTTCTTAGCCATGCCGTTGTGGGTCATGCTGGGGGAAAATACTAACTTGATTGAGCAGTGAATAGATTATTGTTGAACTATTAAAATAAAAAATAAATTAGCGTATGAAAAAGAATCATCTCACTTCAGAACAGACGCTGGCAAACACTCAAAACAATGTAATGATTGCAGGTTGGGCCAAAATTGGTATTATTTCGGGATTATTTGCCTGCTTTGCTTATCCGGTTATGACCTTGGTTTCACTTCCTCGCATTCCTCAAATTATATTGGGTGGAGGTTTTGGACCTGCCTTTGCAATTGCCTGCATTTCTCTGATGCACATCTTACAAGCTCGCAAACGTACTCCTACTCTTGAATTAGCAGGAATATTAAGTGCTTTGGCAGGCGCATTGGTTACTGCGATGATCATTGTTCAAATGAGTATCAATTACTCGACATACTCTATTGATGATAAACAACTCGCAAGTCTTCTAGGACATCGCATTTGGGATGTCGTTCTTGGCCTTGACGTAGCTTTTGATATGTTCGTTGGTATTGGAACGTTCTTTTTTGCAATAAACATGATTTCGGATAAGCGGTTTGGCAAAATCATCGGATGGCTTGGAATATTCACTTCTATTGTCGTAATCCTCGGTGCTAATTTTTTCTATTTCCCTGACCCACCTTATGTACATGGATTCCCGCATGTTGGTATATTCACTGGAGTTTGGTACTTGGCTGTCACTCTTCTGATGATTCGTTGGGTTCGTAAAGACTCAATACTATTCAAAGAAAAAAATGATGAGCTCAAATCCTCTTAATAGTAGCAATTTTTGCGTACATCAACCTACATTGCTTCGTGATCAAGAAAGCACGAACGCACAACATTTTGTATAAGTAATGGCAGGCAAAGTGCTAAATATCAAGGTTTGTAGCCCGCTCAAACTGCGTAGCGGTTTGACAGGAAACTACCACGCAATCTGCCACTACTCATACAATTTACCGTCCCCCCCCTCAAAAACAAAAATCCCCGCCATGTGTGGCAGGGATTTTAGTGGTTGGGCAGTACGGGAGTTAAGCGGAATACAAATTGTTGTAATAACTGTAAACAAGGAGCTGGTCAACGAGTTCTGTTAATCTGCTCGGGTTTGGTTATTGAGCTCATTCCGCCTATTTGTACTGCTGACGTATTACGTCCAATGGCTATGAGTGTGTGGGGTGGCCTTATGCAGCGCGCACAAAGGCTACTTCGCTAAACGGACTTTCGTTCTTATTGCCGACTGCTTTTACCCGAAAGTAATAGTAGTTACCGAAGGTTAAATCGGCTATCACCATTTGGCTTTTAGAAGTCATGCCCGTGGTAGTCCACACCGTCGTTTCCAATTCCGGATTTTGGTCCGTCATTTCTACGACGTAGGTCAACGATCCTTTTACCCTTTTCCAGTCCAGTTTTACCTGTCCGGGGTAATCGGTACGGTTTACACTCAGATCTACCGGTTGGGAAAGCGGCGGTGTCGGCGAATTTTCGCGACGCAACTCAAATCCCGAGCTTAAGATCACATTTCCATCGCCTTTGGCCGTCATACTCACGTACTGAGCCAGTGTGCGAAGCATTTCCTGCAATTCGGTATACACCGTATTGCGATTCTCGATGGCGCGCTTGTCGCCAAAGCTGGATTGATTAATCCAGTTGTCCAGTTCTCCCCGCTTGGCAGTAATATCCGCCAGTGCAGGTTGCGGGGTAGCAAAATTTGCATTGCCCGTCATGTCGTCTACCAGGTTTTGCGCCTTGGTAGAAAGGCTTTCCGGGGTTAAGCCCGACAAGCCCATTCTTAAAATGCTCATAAGTTTACATTTTAATGAAACAATTGACCTCCTCTTTACTGGGAGGCTCGATAATTTTACCCGGATCCATATCAAAAAGTTACCGATTTTGCAAATAAAAATGTGTTTTTATGTAAAAATAGTGCAAAAATCAGCCTTTTATATCCTTTCTATCCCTTATTGGCTCTCATGTTAAGATAAAAAAGGTCTCTTTTCAGAAAGTGGAGCGTTCGCTTCAGAAAATGGAGGTCGACTATGTATAAGTAAGGGTCTCTTTTCAGAAAATGGAGGTCACTTTATCCATAAGTGGAGGTCGCTTTATCCATAAGTAGGGGGCACTTTATCCATATGTAAGGGGCACTTTATCCATATGTTGAGGTCGCTTTATCCATATGTCGAGGTCACTTTATCCATAAGTAGCGTTCGCTTTATCCATACGTGGGGGGCACTTTATCCATACGCAGAGGTCCCTTTATCCATACATGGGGGTCGCTTTTCAGCATATGGAAGGTACCTTATATATACGGTGCAGTAGCATTTCTGAAAATGGAGGTCCTCATAGGTGTAGGTATAAGGCTCTTTTCCGAATGGGCCGGGCAACATATAGCGTGGTATCGGTTCCTTTTCTAAAAATGGCATATGCATTTCACACGTTGTATAGGGAGATATGGGGCGGTGGGGGTCAAAAAGGATTAATCTACGGAAGGTGTATAGGCTTATTTTGGATGGAAATCTGTACATTAGCCCGGAGACTAACCAAAATGGCGTCCTATTATTGCCCCCCACCGCCCGACGAAAGCTATATGCGTACAGCGGCATGTGATTTCCCATTGAGCGGAATACCCTAAAATTGCAACCGGAGAGGGACATTTATTTTAAGGATCTGTTTCGGTAAGAAGCGAGTGCATCCTTAAAATGAAGCAAGATGGAAAAACGGAAATACACGATTTATGAAGTCCTCCACGAAGCGGTATTGGATTGTTTTGAATGGGTAGCCTATATGGATAATGCCTTACCTTCTGATAGCCCTGAAGCCTTATGGGATTTGGAAAACGATACCGATGAATTCAAAGAATTTTTGAGACAGCATATCGATCCCGAAACCTATAGAAAGGCGCATACCCTCCATCCCGATACATTCGGTTGCGAATTTCAACCCCACTTTTTAGATAATGCAGATTACTTAAAGCTCTCCCTTTTCGGCAATCAGGTGGAGTACTTCTTCTTTTCGCATCTCACCCCGGCACAAGCTGCCAATCATTTTAATGACAGTGCGATGGTATTATACGCTCGAAGATCTTGAAGCAGCTATTGATTTTGCGCAGGAGAGGTTGGGGGAGATGGGGTGAGCGGGGCATTCACTACTATTTTTAAATATTCTTAAAGTGGCAGTTTTTCTGTACTTGGGTTTGAATGTTGTGGATTGATTGAAAACAAATATCTTAGCTAACACGATCTATTCAGGGAGTACCGAGGTGATGGTTGTGGATTGATTGAAAACAAATATCTTAGCTAACGAGACCAAAGCGCAAACCACGTCAAAAACGGTTGTGGATTGATTGAAAACAAATATCTTAGCTAACGCTCTTATCTTTGATGCTTTGTTGCGGGAGGTTGTGGATTGATTGAAAACAAATATCTTAGCTAACTGATCCTTGAATATTACTAATTCCTGCATGGTTGTGGATTGATTGAAAACAAATATCTTAGCTAACTCTTGATGCACGCTACCAATCACGATGATAGTTGTGGATTGATTGAAAACAAATATCTTAGCTAACATCAAAACAAAGAGGCGTTTGCCCTTTTCGGTTGTGGATTGATTGAAAACAAATATCTTAGCTAACGTGTATTTGGTGGCAACCTCATCACCAGCGGTTGTGGATTGATTGAAAACAAATATCTTAGCTAACAATCATCTCTGGAGCCTCTGGCACCTTATGGTTGTGGATTGATTGAAAACAAATATCTTAGCTAACCGACTGGCAGGCATTTATAGAGGCCAAGCGGTTGTGGATTGATTGAAAACAAATATCTTAGCTAACGCAAGAGCGGTAAAGGCGGTAGTGGGTGGAGTTGTGGATTGATTGAAAACAAATATCTTAGCTAACGCTCGCCGTTACCGCCTACGCTTACTGGAGGTTGTGGATTGATTGAAAACAAATATCTTAGCTAACTATTAGTCAGGCCATCGTGGGCATGTTTAAGTTGTGGATTGATTGAAAACAAATATCTTAGCTAACACAAGCGGGGGTATCAACAGATCCAAACGAGTTGTGGATTGATTGAAAACAAATATCTTAGCTAACCGCACCATTCAGATCACAGTAGGTGCATGGTTGTGGATTGATTGAAAACAAATATCTTAGCTAACTCAATATGCTCGATATATTCACGCGGAGAAGTTGTGGATTGATTGAAAACAAATATCTTAGCTAACATCAAAACAAAGAGGCGTTTGCCCTTTTCGGTTGTGGATTGATTGAAAACAAATATCTTAGCTAACGTGTATTTGGTGGCAACCTCATCACCAGCGGTTGTGGATTGATTGAAAACAAATATCTTAGCTAACAATCATCTCTGGAGCCTCTGGCACCTTATGGTTGTGGATTGATTGAAAACAAATATCTTAGCTAACCGACTGGCAGGCATTTATAGAGGCCAAGCGGTTGTGGATTGATTGAAAACAAATATCTTAGCTAACGCAAGAGCGGTAAAGGCGGTAGTGGGTGGAGTTGTGGATTGATTGAAAACAAATATCTTAGCTAACGCTCGCCGTTACCGCCTACGCTTACTGGAGGTTGTGGATTGATTGAAAACAAATATCTTAGCTAACTATTAGTCAGGCCATCGTGGGCATGTTTAAGTTGTGGATTGATTGAAAACAAATATCTTAGCTAACACAAGCGGGGGTATCAACAGATCCAAACGAGTTGTGGATTGATTGAAAACAAATATCTTAGCTAACGTATTGATACGCTAATGAATGAGTATTATAGTTGTGGATTGATTGAAAACAAATATCTTAGCTAACAACGCGGCAAAAATCCAAAAGGCCGCGATAGTTGTGGATTGATTGAAAACAAATATCTTAGCTAACAAACACAGAAGTTCCTCAATACAACTTTGAGTTGTGGATTGATTGAAAACAAATATCTTAGCTAACACAAAAAATAAGTAAAGCCTACGATTATTGGTTGTGGATTGATTGAAAACAAATATCTTAGCTAACAACGCGGCAAAAATCCAAAAGGCCGCGATAGTTGTGGATTGATTGAAAACAAATATCTTAGCTAACTAAATCAATGCTTGGAATGGCTATGCTTTGGTTGTGGATTGATTGAAAACAAATATCTTAGCTAACGAAAAAAGCAATCAACCCATCACCAATTTAGTTGTCGATTGATTGAAAACAAATATCTTAGCTAACGCTCTGGTGGAGCGGTGCTGAAGAGTCGCTGTTGTGGATTGATTGAAAACAAATATCTTAGCTAACTCATTGAATTCGGTAGCGGTAGATCAACCGGTTGTGGATTGATTGAAAACAAATATCTTAGCTAACAGTACATTTTCATGGCCGCTCAATTAATAGTTGTGGATTGATTGAAAACAAATATCTTAGCTAACATTGGAGCCGATAGATACATGGAGGCTAAGGTTGTGGATTGATTGAAAACAAATATCTTAGCTAACATAGCAGATTTTGGGTTGGATAGATATATGGTTGTGGATTGATTGAAAACAAATATCTTAGCTAACCCCCTCTATACACTGATGAACCGAATACTTGTTGTGGATTGATTGAAAACAAATATCTTAGCTAACCGAATCTTCGAGGCCGCCTTTGAGCACACGGTTGTGGATTGATTGAAAACAAATATCTTAGCTAACTCTATTAGTGCAGATACAGATGCTTTTGTGTTGTGGATTGATTGAAAACAAATATCTTAGCTAACGCAAGAAGCTACACACTTCAGCGATGCTGGGTTGTGGATTGATTTAAAACAAATATCTTAGCTAACTCGCAAACCTGGGAATACTTGAATCATTAAGTGGTGGATTGATTGAAAACAAATATCTTAGCTAACCTCACCCAGTTCATCCCCAATCTCATCGCGGTTGTGGATTGATTGAAAACAAATATCTTAGCTAACACGTGTTGATTTAAGCGCTTTATTCAAGCGGTCTTCACGTGTTTTTTAAGTTGAAAAAATGAAGCTTTTAGAATAATTCGAGCTGGCCGGGAGCCTTTTTTAAAGGTTTAAATGCTCTCCCAATGGTATTGATTATACTTCCATATTGCTTGTCGGTAATTTGAAGGATACTCAAATGTCCTCGTTTTGGTGTCATAGCTTCTAAACGCTTGATATGTACGTCCGCATTTTCTCTGCTGGGACAATGGCGCGTATAGATGCTAAACTTCATCATGGTATATCCATCGCCAATAAGGTCTTTTCGAAATTCAGTATATTTCTTTCGATCCATTTTGGTATGCGTGGGTAAATCAAAAAATACAAAAATCCACATTACTTGATATCCGTTTATTCGTGAAAAGCGATTGCCAGTTTTCATACCGCTAATTACGTGTGCCTTACATCAAGGTTGCATACTTTATTTTTTTTGATTCAGCGGCGTAGCATCCGGCAAGTGAAGCAGTAGTCTCTGAAAGTGCTATCATTAATGGCCTTTTTTTCTTACCTATTAAGCAGTCAGCGTGAAGTATGGCTATCAATCGTTGTTTTACTTCCGGGATTAGTTCTGAATCGTGATACCCTTCGCTCAAAAGTGCGATAACTTCTCTATCAATCATGGGCCGGTAGGGCTCCATGATATCATCGGCCAAACAAAACGCATTGTATTTGTTGTGATGGTGGATTCCTAAGGTAGGTAGTAATCCGCTTCCCGTCAATGCTCTTGCCGTGGCCGCCCTCAGAATAGCGTAACCATAATTTAAAAAGTGATTTGGTTTTTCCCCAAATCTTTCCCTCCTGAAAGCATTTCCAATAAGGGAATTCCAATACCGCTTGGCTACGATTGCCTCTACGTTACTAGGATCACCACTCTTGACTTTGGTACTAAAAGTATGAAGGTTTACATGGCTATTTTGAAGAAGTAAATGATCTGCCTGATTGCGAATTTTTGCCTGAATGGTTTGTTTCCAAAGATTTTTTTTCAGGGGTTCACTCGCGTTTACTTGATGTCTGAAACGTTCGTTTTGCAATTGATGCCCACTCAAGGGCAAAAGCATTGAATTCGGCATATAATTCCCACCACAAAATATCACCGCCGTATTGTTTTCAGCTAGGGACTGAATCGCAAATTGGGTGATTGTGATATTCGGATGTTCAAGTACCAAGTATCCAATATCTTCGACAGCCCGAGTAGTTTCACCCGATTCATTTTTGATATGAAGCTGATTATTGCTGTATGATAAATGAGCCGAATTTGCAAAAAATAGCGTTCTTTTTACCATGGGCTAATTTTTCCGGTGCGCGACAATTTTACTTTGATCGGATTTTCAGACAAGAGTGCCGGAAAGCTACGTATTTGTTTCATTTCAGAGTCATAATCAAGACTTGTGGCTCTATGTAGTCTAAAAGTGTAGTACTTTTTGGATTTTTTTTGAACTCTGAATAAATGATTATTTAGATATGCATTGTCAAGATCTTCCCAGTTTTTTGTTAAATGATCCGGAAGACCCAATAAAAAAAGCTCGTTATCGGCTATGCTAAACCAAGGTTTGCAATTGGGTGGGCAGCCATATATCGGTTGTCCTTGACGTGCTCTCTCTACTGCTGTCCAGAGGGTAACTACATCTTCGCATACCTTGCCATCGGTATCAAAATAAAACATTACGTGATGATTATTTTGCGGATCAACGAATTGGTTCACGTTTTCTT
The DNA here is from genome assembly GCA_963741985.1 of uncultured Cryomorphaceae bacterium. Taxonomy (GTDB): domain Bacteria; phylum Bacteroidota; class Bacteroidia; order Flavobacteriales_D; family Cryomorphaceae; genus Cryomorpha. The sequence continues at coordinate 190,530 of CAVUKD010000005.1, read as the reverse complement.
TTAATGGTTCAGCGTTGCCAATCTCTTTGCGAATTCGCACTTTTCGAATCGGAATCGGATTTCCGTTCTTATTTGCTAAAAATACTTTTGGCATAGGTTTCCCTCGCTTATCCATTTCAAAAAATACCGTTTTGGCTAATTCGGTATCAAGCTCTGCAAGATCCCATCCATCAGGTTTATGTATATCCAAACCAAGACTTGAGAGCCTCGTTAATATTGCTTCTCTTATCCCTTTATCTACTACATCTGCAAGATGCTTATGATTTTTTATAAAGTCGATTGGTTTTCGAATATGATATTTCTTTTCACCTGAAGGGGATAGGTGCATTCCAAAGACTGATTCTTGATGCAATTGTCCACGAGCTGCAGTACCCTGTGCGAATATTTCTTTTCCATCTATTTTCTTTACGTTCCCGTTTGAGTCATATAGTCGCTTTTTTATTTTAGATGTTACCCGGTTATTTGCTTTGTGATACACCAGAATATTGTCAACCTCTTTTCGTGTATCAGACCAAAATTGTTCCCAGGGCCTTTCAACTATATGATCCTTGGATTTTCTTAATTCTCGAAAGTCAACTCCTTGCGCATGGGCTCTCGAGAGTTGTTGCAGATGTTTCCTTTCTGCAAGGGCTACTACTAAGGCATCAATTGCATGGTGACGGTGATCTATGCGCGCTTTTTTGGCATAAAATTTCTCATGAATTACATTGCCACGCATTACTACACCTTTTTTCGCAAGACTGTCTTCGATGGATTTGAGTTTTTGTCCATCCCATTTTCTATATTCTACAATATCTCCTTCCAGATTAAGGGCTACGATATATTCCCCGTTGGATACTTCCAAGGATTTGGCAGGAGTCAATATTCCATCCAGCCCCCAGTAATGTCTTAATAAGGAGGTTACCGTTCCTTGCATAATTTGCACATCCGTACATGCATTTTTGAGATAATTCACGGCATATTTAGAGATGTACCGGGTATCATTCAATTGTCTTGAAATAAAGTCATCAGCATCCGGGTTGCTTTCATCAATAAAGCGCTTCGCCTTCTGATAGGGAAGAATGTCAAACATTCTGCTTTTAATTTGCTCCCAGTCGGCTCCGATGGACTTGTAATATTCAGCCGGTGTTTTATCGCCTTTTGCACGATTTGTATCGGCATCACATAGTGTCTTATTTGCTAAGGAATTATTTAGACTCCTGCTTTGGGGTATGATATGTTCAATCTGAATGCTACCCGTTCCAAATAAGTCTTCCAAACTTATGCTGCGCTCCGGAATAAAGGGATTCACACATCTGCCATATCTATTTTCAATTTCACGAAAGAGTTGAAGCTTCTGTATGTTTTCTCGCGAATGTGGTTGTCCATATTTGTCGAGTGTCTGCTTCAGTCGAATATTAACATCTCGTTGCTTTCTGTTTCTATCTCTAATGTCATCCCGCTCCTTCATGCTACCTTTCAATTCTCGCGCCATTTCAATTTTCACAGTTGTGGGCTCTCCAAATTCATCTACCAAGGAATTGTAAAGTGCCCTGAGCTCATATATAGCTTGTTGCACAATCGGATTGCGCACATTTTCAGGTTCCGGCAGGTATTTGGAGATTTCTCCCTGCGCTTTAAAACTATGGTGGTAAAGTTTACGCAATTGTTTATCTGATGCATTCAAGTGCTCTTTTAAAAAATTCTTAATGCGCTCAATGGATGGTCCTTTGGTGCCATCTTTAGCTAATGCAATGGCGGTGTCTTCAATAGTTATCTGATCTGTTATTTTCAACTCATTCCACTTTTCACCTATTGCTCGTTTTATTCCGGCCAGCAATACAGCTTCATCATAACCATATCCCTTTTTTAAAAATTCGGTGATGTTGACCAATGCTTTTCGGCTCAGAGAACTGTATCCATCGGCTATTTTTAGCTTTATAAATCCATCAATTTGGTTATCGTCCAATTTGTACTTGTCTGCTAAGTGGGCTTTGAGCCAATCGGGCTCATCCGCCCAGTATTTCAGATGCCACAGGTCATCAATTACTTTTTCCGATAAAGAGTTCCATTCTTTTTTAAAGATTTTATGCAATCCTGCAAGTGTTCTGCTCGAAGGTAATTTTTCTTTATCGTCAAAATTGAAATTTGAACCAGGGTTTGAAAGTTTTTTACGAAGCTGTTCAAAATTTTTGGCAGTGCTTTGTGCGAGAAGAAAGGTAACTACTGCCTTTTGATCATCTTCGGATAGTGAGGCTCCATCTTCCCTGATGTTTGTAGCAAAAGTCCATGCACGGAATATTTCAAATGCCGGATTGGATTTTGGAGATAATGGCTTATCGGATTCAAACGTGCAATTTCCTAAAAGGTGTTTTTGGCTTCTTAGGGGCCTTTGATAAAAAAGAATGCCATTTTTTGTAGTATCCGACTTATGGCGAAATCCCAATTCCTGATAGTATTCTTCGGTTAAAATCTCAGGATAGTATTTTTTCTGATTTTCAAAAATGATATCAAACTCCTCCGTATACATGCTCCGAAGGGTGTATCTATTTCGCAGCCGTGTGGTGTGCGGATCTTCATTGTGCAAATAATTACCAAGAGTACCGAATTCCGTAATTTTCTCACGTGTTTCATCAATTCCAGTTCGATTATCTTTCGGCACTCCGGAATATATAGCCCCTTTATCATCGGTATCTTTGAGGGTTTCGCGATATCCTCTATGCAGCCCCATTTGATAAAACACCCTCCCAAGTTGAAATTTCGTAAGTTGTTTTCCTTCGAAGGCTCTTGCCCTCATTTCATAAGGATTGATTTTAAAAAATTCATTTAGTTCATCGCACTGAATATTTTGTTGAATGAGTTCCTGAAATTTTCTTTTGTAGCTTTTTTCAGGCTTGTCGTCAAAATACTTTTGATAGAGTGTTTCTACATCCGGAAATAATCCTTTACCGCTGAGACTACGGGCAAGTAAATATTTACGCAGCCGCCTCCTAAAATATTGGCGCCGCGATTGCCGTTTTTCTCGACGGGTTGCATTTTTTGATATTTCTTTTGATCCCTTTTCCAGATTTACACCCATGGGAAAAATTAAACTCCCCATGCCTAATATTTTCTCATGTGTGGGGTCGACTACCGACCAACCAATAGAATTTGTCCCTAAATCAAATCCAAAAATCTTCTTTCTTGTTTCCATTTGCATAGATATTTTTTTACATTTACCACGGAATTATAAAATTCAAGTTTTCAATCTTTCCATAATAAGGCTATATGCCGAAGGAAGATTTTCCTATAAGTCCTGCCTACTCGGTGGGACTTCTTTTATTTTATTCCTAAGTTTATTAAATTCAATAAAATTGTCTCGAACAGCTTGAAATCGAAATCAATGTACGTGATAAATATTATATTTCCAATAAGCATACTGATTCACCGCAAGCCCCATGTTTTTCGCTTATCCAAAAAAATTTCCTAACTTTAAGATTCTAAGTGAGCCTGCTCCCTATCTTTCATCGTCTCACTCTAATAGCAGGCTCGTATAGTTTTTCTGTTTTATAGCATAGAAAATCCGAAATGAACCCATTTCGGATTTTCTTTTTTAAGGATAAAAACCGTTCGGGATCCCCCCGGGTTTGTATCGGTAAGGGAATTTGCTTATTTGGTGGGAATGTGTACTTTGGCTGGGATAAAATTGGAGAGACTCACGCTACCCATTGACGAAATAAACGCCACTCCACAATAAAAAGGTACGCTTATTTGTGGATATTGGGGGGTAAAGCGCAACTGTTGCGTATATTGAAATGTTACCACCAATTAAAATGAAGAGCTACAATCTGACAATATTTAATCAATCGAGAGTTATTGCAATCGTATTTTTAGCGCCTGTCATTCTCGTTGGTTCGTTTCTCCTCGGATTAGCCCTTATGCCAAAAACGTACTTTTGGGTTGTTTCAATTCCATTATTTGCTGGCCTTTCATGGCTGTTATTCTATTTCGCCAGACAAGATTTGACAATTGACTTTCAAGATGAAACTCTGATTTTTAAATGGAAGAAGAAGTCCTTTTTCAATTATAAAAAAATAGAATCAATTCCAGTTAAAGAAATTAAAACTGTTGTAATTGATCAGGAGCAGCTTCTAAAGAAAATATATACTTCTGACAGAGAGATAAATATTAGTAATGGAAAATTATTAATGAAAGACTCTGAGAAATTTATAAACCTATTACGTTCAATTATCAATGAGAACAAAGGAAGGATTATTGATAGTTGGGACGTTTGGCAAGAGAAAGGGTATCTTAAATGGGCACTAAGGATAAATACTACGATTATTATTTCAGTTGTTGGAATAATTATAGCGTTTGGAGTAATCAAAGGCTTTGACAAAATACCGCCAGCAAGTTTTTTCATGCTGGTATTCCTACTACCACAGATGCTTTTGTATCAGAGACAAATGAAAGAAAAATAAAAAGGTGGTAACACTGTATATGAAATCATAGCACCCTGCGGGATGCTCCGCTTCATATACTTAACGTTGTGTACAATGAAAAAAGACCCGCACAATGGTCAAGAACAGGGACATACGAAATATTCAAAAAGCTTTCGTGCTTATCCGGCAAACCGAGCCGCCCTGATTTGTATTGCGAAATCCTGAATGGGAAAAATTGCAAACCGAAACAAAATCAGTAAATTTAAAACCTAATACAATGAAAAAATATGCTTACATATCGATAATTTTAACAATTATGCTTACAGTCTCGACCTTTGTTTTTGGACAAGGGCAGACCTACCTCTCTGAATCTTGGACAGGACAAGGTGGCCAAATGGCTGTATTCTATCACAACGTTACCAAAACGGACGCATACAAAAACATCTATGTTGCCGGTTCTACGCTCAATGCAGCGAATAACAACGACATCATCCTGCAAAAATTCAACAGCAACGGAATGCTTCTTTGGCAAAAAATCTTTAACGGTGCTGCCAATATGGACGACATGGCTGCCGATATTTTTGTGGATAGCCAATTTAATGTTTATGTAACCGGTACATCCATTGCGAGTGCTAACTCTGATTTTGACTTGGTGGTGCTTAAATACAAAAGCAATGGGCAACTTCTTTGGAAGAAATATTACAACAATAGTGGTGGTCAACCTACCCCAAAAGATGTCGGCACATCTATTACTGGTGATAATAACGGAAGTATTTATGTAACTGGTGGTAGCTTTGGACATAATACATTTTCAGATTACATAACCCTGCGACTCAATTCATCCAATGGGGCTATTCAATGGACACAGCGTTATGATTACACACAGTTCAATGACCTTGCCAGCAAAATACTGATAAGCGGAAACAATGTGGTGGTAACCGGTGGAAGTCAGATATCCATGGCTCAAAATAAATGGGAAATGGCTACACTTGTGTATAATAGCATTAGTGGAACACAGGTAGCGGTAAAACGAAGTTCTGGTAATTCGACAAGTGGTACAGACGAAATATTTGATTTAACTGCGGACAATAGTGGTAATTATTATCTTACGGGTTCAGTTGTAAATACTTCAACTGGGACTGACGTAGCCATATATAAACTTAATAGTGATCTCGACATCGTATGGCAACATTCTTTTGATGGGCATGGAAATACGGACAAAGGATACGGTATCAAACTCGACTCACAAGGAAATGTTTATGTAGCAGGATATACCGAAACAAATGACCAAGGTGATAACTATTCAATTCTCAAATACAGCAATTCTGGAAGCCTAATTTGGTCGAGAGAATTCAACGGACAAGCCAATCTTGACGACCGCGCAGCTCAACTTGTGATAGACGAAAATGACCGAATTTATGTAACAGGGGAAGCGCGGAACGCGAGCAATTCCGATTATCAAACCGTGGGATATACTACAGATGGAGATATTTTCACACAAGTTTCTTATGCTAGTCCAGAAGGACAAGATGACAAGGCTTCTGATATTGCAATTGACCTTGACGGCAACCTTATCGTAGTGGGTCAAACCTATGTGCAGGGTAGTTGGAGAAACTTTACAGTAAAATATTCAGTTATGGAACGCACTAATATACCTTCTGGTGGTGCAGACAATCATATTAATAATGAGATAATTGTCAAATTTTCTCCTGATCTTGTTGATACGAACTTTGTGGACAATAAAGCTGAACTTTTTCGTCAACTCTCGGGAGTTATACCAGACAGTATTGCCTTAAAAATGAAATTGAAAACTGGAATTAATTTCGATGACAAACGCACAGTTGAAGCGATAAAAATATACCCTTCCATGACCCGTTCTGATTCTATATCGATATCACGGCAGGGTACAGAAGTACATATTCCCAAATTTTGGAGTTCGTTTTTATTAACAATTCCGAGTTCGAGTGATTTAGGATCTATTTGCGATAGTTTGAATACTATGTATCCACAAATTTACTATGCCGAGTTAAATTATATTTACTCCTTGGATGATGTACCCGACGATGATGACTACACCGCACAACAATCATTACAACAAAACAATTTAGGTATCAATGCGGAAAATGCTTGGAACTTTGAGAAAGGAAATTCTACAATTAAAGTTGGAATCTATGATACCGGTATTGACTACGAACATCCTGATTTTAGTTGGGATGGATCAAATACTTTTGAGGGGTCGGTAATTAAAGGCGGGAAAGCATATGCCACCCCAGGTATGCCACTTATTCAAAATATTTCTAATCCGGCATTTAATTCTCATGGAACAAAAGCCGCCAGCATTGTAGGTGCAATTCGGAATAATGGTGATGTGGATAATAGCTTTATAGCAGGCATTGCAGGAGGTGATTATAATAGCAATCAAAAAGGAGTATCACTTTATGCGATGAAAATTAATCCGGGAGGATCAATTTTTATGGATCCGAGTTCAATTCCGAATGCTATTTTCGAAGGAGCTAGTAGTACGGCCTACGGTTTAAATATTATGAACAGCAGCTATGGCAGTTCTGAAATAAATGAGGAAGTTAAAAACATGGTTGAATTCGCTTGGCGCAATGGTGTTACATTTGTAGCCAGTCGTGGAAATCATAACCTAGGAGAACCAACAAGTATTGAGACCCAAGCGCACTATCCAGCATGCTATGAAGACAAGTGGGTTCTAAATATTGGGGCAAGTGGTACAGATGCATTAACTCCGGGAGTTGGGTCACGGAAAGTATCAGGGAATGGCAATTTATCAGATGATTTTGATAATGGTCGTAGTTCGGCTTACGGTCAAGGTATGGATTTAATTGCACCGGGGACAACAGCCCTTGTTCGTGCTTTAGAAAGCGGTAATTATACAGAGAGCGATGATTTTGGTGGAACTAGTGCTGCGGCACCTCATGCCGCAGGAACAGCCGCCCTTCTCATGAGCAAGCAAAATAGTACTTTGGCGGGTAGTCCAGCCAATCTTGCCCCAGAAGATATTGAATTTCTCATGCAAAAATATGCTACACCGATTACTGAAGACTTTGTTGGTGGGGGTGGTTTACCTATTCCTAATATGTATGCCGGTTACGGAAGAGTGAATGCCGAAAACACTTTAGCTCATTTGGATTATCCTATGTATCGTGTAGAACATCCAAATCCGACACTTACCATTGATTTAACGAACTATTCGCAGGTATATATATACGGTAACAACACTGGTTTGGCTACTGGTTACTATAACGCAACTCGTAAAGATTATACGTTCATCTATCAACTGCAATTACCAACAAGTCAGACAATTATCGACTGGTGGCCAAGATGGTCGGCTACCTTTGGGGTAAGTCCAAGCAATATGGTGGATGGTACAAGTGATGCTCAATTTAATGTTATAAGTCAATCAGCCCATTCTATCGAAATACATGTCACTACTACTGCATGGCACATCACATCTAATGTTTATAATCTGGAGTTAGACGTTTATGTACCGTTACCATTTTCAGAAATTAGATCAGGTATTAGTGTACATATTCTTGATAATCTGGTTACATCCGCGGAAAAAATTATCAGTAAAAAAAATTTAAGGATCTATCCAAATCCAGTCAGCCAATATCTAAATGTAAGCTGTAAACAGACAGATGGTGAAGATATAACATATACCATTTTGGATATCTATGGAAAAAAAGTGTTAGAAGGTAATACCCCCTCTTCCAGTTTATCCGGATTTCAAATACCGGTTCAAAATCTATCTTCTGGTTTATATATGTTTTCCATTACAATAGACAATTCAATATTTACAGAAAAATTTGTAAAGCAATAGGTTTATGAAATTTTTGACACCATGGTTGCTAATCGTACCGTTTATCTTGGCTTGTTCAAAGGATGAAACAATCACCCCCCAATGCAATGAGGGTGATTGCCTTCCTTTTGAAATTCAGGATTATAATATTTGTTTTCCAGGTGAGGTGACTACTGAACCGTGTGATTATTATGCCGTTTCTGACACGGTAAATTTTTGGGGACCGATATTTAATCCGACCAATTCAGACGAAATCGGATTTATGTTTAATAAAAAAATTATTAATAACGGAGTTGTATCTAATACATTCTGTCAAAAGTTTGAATTGTATAATCACAGAACGAATATTAAAGTTATGGATATTGAATTTCCCGCAGATTTGGTTCCTACTAGCCAACCTTTCTGGTCAAATAATAATTTATTGATTTTTAGTACAAATGATAATTCTGAAGTATATACTTTGGATATTTATAGTTCTGAGTTCTCATATATTTTGAATGGGTCAGGACCACTATGGTCGCCAGTTATTGATAACTTTCTTTATACAAACGGTCCATCATTTGGTAATGCGACACCGTATATTGCTAATATAGATGGTTCAGTTGTAGATACTCTTTCAGAATTTCATCCCCTTCTCATTATATCTGATTGGTCTGACTCTGGTAAGATATTATATGATTGGGGATACTGGGATTTTGCAAATCAAGAAAAAAGTCCTGACTTTCTCCTCGGAGGACAATTAAATATTATCTGGAAAAAATGGGGAGCAACGGATAATTATGTAGTTATTATTGATAACGATGCAGGTTTAGGGATATTCAATATTTCCATGGGCAACTTTAACCTTTTAAAACCAAACTGTTCTGGTAAATATTACGGACAATTGGCGGTGTCGCGTGATAAAAAATATATTGCGACTGTAGTCAGTAAATGGACAATGCTTAATGAAGACTCTTTACTTATTTCACCTCAAATTAGAGTGATGAATATGGATGGCTCGGATGAAAAGATTTTGGATATTGAACCATAATGCACTAAAGGTCAAAGTACACAACATTGTATAAGAGATAATGGGGCTTTTTGTCTAAAAATTAACATCTTGCAATCAATAAACATTTCGGTTTATTGAAAGGATGTTCTACGAAATGCCCCACTACTCTTATACTACCGTTGTGCGTCATTCTATGGCGACACCGCTTACTTTTGGATTGACTGAAGAATTTAAATATACATTATTCACAATGAATGGGCGAAAGATATAGCATACCTGCACAAACACGAATCGGACATGTTCACTTGAAAGTATCGGACATTAAACGTTCACTTGAATTTTATTGCGACTTGCTGGGCTTTGAGGTTACAACTCTGTATGGCAAACAGGCAGCGTTTATTTCAGCAGGCGGCTATCATCACCATATCGGTTTAAATACATGGCATAGTAAGGGGCTACCGCCTGCAACCGTTGAAAGCGTTGGCCTGTATCACACAGCAATTGTATATCCGACACGAAAAGACCTTGCAATAATTTATGACCGTTTACTTAAAGCGTATTATCCGTTGACTGGTGCAAGTGACCATTTAGTTTCGGAAGCGCTATACATGAATGACCCCGATGGAAACGGTGTTGAGTTATATTGGGACAGGCCTAAAGAACTTTGGAAATACCAGGAAGACGGCTCAATAGAGATGGCCGTCCTTCCACTTGACCTTGACAATTTACGGAGGGAAATTGGAACAGATGTGTTGTAGACAGTAAGAACGAACGCATAACAAGCGCATTGGCAATAGCTGGGCAAAAGTGCATTTTACCGGCTTTTGTTCGCTGTTCAGCATCCGTGCGGGCTGAAAAAACGCTGATTAACTTGAATGCTTATTCTGTACTTTTGGTTCTTTACTGGTATTTGGTTCCGGGCTGAAAAATCATGGAATCCCCTGCCATCCAATGCGTAAACGTTGGGCAACATTAGATAGGGTAAACCGATATCGTTTTCACTTTTAAATTTAAAAGGTCATCGTTTACACTTTTGAACTCATCTCATAATGAAGAATAAACATGCATCCGAAAACAGCGATAAAGAATGAAATTAATGGGGTTTTTGCTGAACTAAGATTAAAACTCGTTTCCGTTCTTTTCAGTCGAATGTTATTCTTTTTTGTTTTTCAGGTAGCTATAGCCCTAATTTTAAACTCGTGGAGCGAATCAGAAAAGTATTGGATGCTTGCTGCAACCATGGGAAATATGGTAAGTATCTTTTTGCTTATACGGTTATTCAAAATAGAAGGGAAAAATTACTTAACCCTTTTCCGTTTTGATAAATTGAATTGGAGAAAAGATTTGGGTCTGTTTATCGTTCTTACCCTTTTGATAATTCCTACCGCATTGGCTCCGCAATATTTTATGGGTATATGGCTATGGGATAATCCGATTGTACCCTATAAAATACTTTTTCAACCGATTCCCAATTTCGTAACTTATTTTTTGTTAGTTGCATTTCCATTGTCCATCGCACTTGCAGAACTTACCACTTATTTTGGGTATGTAATGCCCCGATTAGAGAAGGTTGTTAAGAAAAAGTGGCTCGCAGTTTTTATTCCAGTAATTTTTCTGTCATTTCAACACTGCTTTCTGCCTCTGGTTTTCGACTACAAGTTTATAATTTACCGCGGTCTTATGTTTTTTCCTTTTGCTTTGCTTATTGGCATTTCATTGTGGAAACGGCCCAGAATGTTGCCGTACTTTGTTATTCTTCACGGAGTGCTGGATATGCAAGCAGTAGCGATGTTAATAATTGAAACAAATAAATAAAAAGATATTTAAGTAAAAATGCGAATAGCCTTAACCCTATTGATTGCATTGCACGGAGTGATCCATTTATTCGGCTTTCTAAAAGCATTTGGCATATCGAGCATTTCCGCGTTCCATGCAATTTCACAACCGATTTCTAAAGCATTCGGGATACTTTGGCTATTCACTTTTGTTTTATTTGCAAGTACAACGGTTTTATTGGTAGTACAATCTAATTATTGGGGGTTAACCGGAATTTTTGGAGTAATCCTTTCCCAAGTCTTAATCATAAACTATTGGGGGGATGCCAAATTTGGAACAATTTTAAATATGATAATTCTCGTTGCAATTAGTGTGGCATCTTCAACTCTTGGCTTTAAAAACCAAATAACAGAAGAAAGAATACGGCTTTTTGAAAACTCACAAAGCATATCCAACAGGATCGCGAGACGCGGAGCGACGGCACCCATTGGGATATAGACATATTTGAAAATTTCGCGATTTAAATGGGTAGCCCTGTTGCATTATTTACAGGCGATTTACATTAATTTACACTATTTGAATCTTTGCTGCCCGAGGTCCACCTACTTTTATCGGAGAAATCGAAACACATGAAAAGCAAAACACTAAAAATTTTGATCGTATGTAGTCTTACATCCTTAATGGCATGTTCGCAAAATAGCGATGCTCCCACAAAAACAGCAATGGAGCAATCTGCGCCAAAAACGGAAAGAGTTCAAACGGTGCTCCATAATTATGGCGGTTGGTATTGTCCGGATAATTTGAATGGCTTTCCGGCAGTCGATATTGCCGATTGGAGAAATGTGCCCGTGGTAATTGGAAGAATGCCCACTGAAGCCGAAACCCGCGACGGTAGATCTTTAATCTTTGTCGATCCGGCAGAATACCCAAATGCGAAGCCATTGGACATGCCCATGCCTCGGCTGGCGCATTATTACAATGAAAGTTCGAATAGAAAGGACCTGGTCGTCGTTATTCAAGCCTTCCATGTAGCCAATGACTCTGTGGTGGGCTTTCGCTATTTGAATGGAGGCAACGGCAGCGCACGATTGAGTGAAGTGCAGTTTCTCACGGATGCTGAGATTAATAAGCTTCCCAAAACGCGCTTTATAGCCCAAACTGTTTCTATCCATGCCACTCCGGAGGCTATTTGGGAGGTGCTTACAACCCCTGAATATTCAGATGGACTTGAGGAAATTATGGATGGCGGTATTCCGATGAAAAGATATTCAGCCAAAACGTCAAATGTAAACTTTCATTATCCCAATTCGGGAGAGTTGACCTCTGCACATGGTGGGGACGTGTTCGGTAACCGTTATATCCAAAACGATTATGCAGAATCAAATTACACCGAGAAGTTCCTCTTGTTGGCAGATAGCAAAACCAAGACTACCACATTGAAAATCGTTACCGGCCCTTACGGGAAGGATTTTGAAAATCAAAAGAGGATAATGGATAAGTGGGCCGAAAAAGTGAAGGCGCTGAGCGAAGGGGAGTAAATTTCGGATAGATACAGCGTAAGTGATTATAGGAGAATAGGATCGTTTATTGGATTCGGTTATATTTGGGCAATCCAGTACATGACGCTCCCTATTTGCGTTGCATTGTACGGTTTGAAAGGCTCGGTTTTTTTAGTTGAAATCGTTTCTGCCAATACCTAAAATAATCCAAAATGAACAAAGCCAAAGCATTAATCGCTCTCAGCCTGATCTTCTTAAATGAAGTATCCCACGCACAAAACCTCGTGCCAAACCCGAGTTTTGAAAATTACACGGAAGCATTCTGTGGTATCCAGTTTTCGACCGATTTCAATCAGTCAACCATCGATTGGATAAGTCCTACATGGGGTTCTCCTCAATTGTATTTCACCACTATTTCAGATTCGTGTTACAATCTCCAGCCCACCAATCAATACACCGGCCCGATTGGAATAAAAGGTAGTCAACTACCACGCACCGGAAATGTAATGGCGAGCATGTATGCCTATACCATAACCGATTTTAACCAGCGATCCTACGTCCAGGTTGAACTCAGCAGCCCACTCATTTCCGGACATGCGTACGTCGTTGAGTTTTTTGTATCGCTTGCCGACTCAATGGAGATATCGGTAGATAAACTAGGTGCTTACCTCTCCACAATTCCAATATCCGCTCAGAATAGTGAATACCTGGATTTTACTCCGCAGGTTTTATCAGATGGCTTTTTGGACGACACTTCCAACTGGATTTCAATAGCTGACACCATTGTCGCTCAAGCTACATATTCGTATCTTACGATTGGAAACTTCTCTGATGATGCTTCTACGAATACCATGGAAAATCCGCTGAGTTCGGGAGGTGTGGGAACGTATGGTGCTTTTTATTATTTGGATGATGTTCGAGTTGAAGAAGTCAATTTGACTGGTTTGGAAACGCTTGCCGCAAAAGACCTTTTCAACGTTTATCCCAACCCGAGTAGTTCAGCTTTCAATGTCGATTTGAATGCAGATATGTTGCCTGCGGGAGGTTTTTATTTGGAAATGTCTGATGCTTTGGGCAAGACAGTGCGTACCATTAAGCTTGATAATCGAAATTCAATGCAGATCATAGATAAAAGGGATTTAAAATCCGGTGTTTATTTTTTGCGCGTTGTTGGCGATTCGATGGTGAGTGGAGTTGTAAAGGTGGTTTTGGAGTGATGGCTTTTAAATTTCTATACGCCCTCCCATCATTTTATCTGCACTATTTCAACCCTTATTCAGAAATTTGCTAATTTCATTTCAACAAGTATATTTGGGCAATTCGCTCCTTCGTGGCCATGGAAGAAAATAATGGCCGAAGAGCCTGTCGCTAAATAGCATTTGAATCAATTCGAAAAAATGGATACCAGAGAAGTAATCAAGCAAGTCTTTCAAAAAATAAAGCCCATTGAGGATAAAGGAAAGTTAGCTTCCTATATTCCGGAATTAGCGATTGTCGATTCAAAGAAATTTGGGGTTCATATTTCAACAACTTCTGATTTGGATTTCGGTATGGGCGATTCGGATGAAAAGTTCTCCATTCAAAGTATTGCGAAAGTATTTTCGGTTTGCCTGGCGTATAAGTTATTGGGTGAGCGCATCTGGGATAGGGTAGGCGTGGAGCCATCCGGCACCAAGTTTAATTCGCTTATCCAACTTGATCATGATAATGGAATACCCAGAAATCCATTTATGAATACAGGAGCCATCGTAATCTCAGACATTCTTTTAAGCAATTTAAAAAACCCGAAAACTGATCTGTTGGCGTTTATCAGAAGCCTTTCGGCAAATCAGGACATCAACTATTCAACTAAAATTGCGGCTTCAGAAAAATCAAATGGATATCGCAATATCGCTCTCTGCAATTTCATCAAATCCCTTGGGAATATTCACAATGAGCCGGACGAGGTACTCGATTTCTATTTCGAACTCTGCTCGCTCGAATTGAGTTGTAAACAGCTTTCTGAATCCTGTATGTTTTTAGCAAATAGAGGAACAACGAAGCATGATAACAAGCAAATACTAACAAAAAGCCAAAACAAAAGAATAAATGCACTGATGCAAACGTGCGGATTTTATGACGAGTCCGGAGATTTTGCTTTCAAAGTTGGCCTTCCCGGCAAAAGTGGAGTGGGGGGAGGAATTATAGCCATATTTCCCAATGAATATTCGATTGCCGTGTGGAGCCCGAAATTGAATGAAAAAGGAAATTCGTACAGAGGAATGAAATTTTTGGAAGCGTTTACAACCTTGTCTGAACTGTCGATATTTTAAAGACTCAGCCCTTTCTGAAAATTATGCACCTATTAAACCAAATCCTTTCTAAACATTGTGGCTGAATCAATACCTTAACCACAAAATGACAGAAGATTCTGCATCACGCCATATTTAATGGAGACTAGGGGTGGTACTTTAGTATCTGGATAGATTGTTACAAACAGCAAATCCGGATTATAAGAAGGAATATTACACCATTCAAAAACAACGATTTGGATAGTGACCAAGAAATAGCAAACGTCTCTTAAAATGAGATATACAGCCGTATTTTCATCCTAATTACCCATTTGTACATTTGAGGATGGTCCTTTTCATGATAAATTTTATTGGCCGGATCAAACATTTGCCAGCTCTTTAGCCCAGCGGTCATTCACAATGAAAAAAAATCCGCTTAAAACACTTCCAAATCAATTCTAATTAATGTATGTTATCGGCCTATCAAAAGGTGAAAATTATGGAAGTCATTAGAATGCGCAAGTATATTACCAATATATTAGAAAATGTACCAAGCGACTGGTTGCACTTAACAACCCATCGACTTGATATTTATGATGAGGAATTAGCCAAAACGCAATTCTTAGAACAGTTTGAAATTTTGGCTAAAAACAATGTTTTTGATACATCCGCCCTAAGTGAATTGCCCACCGCGTATGACTACATCCGGTTAGGGCATCCATTGTCCTGTGTGCTTGAATGGGCAATTGCCAAACAAACTAATCTGAATCCGGAAAATGTAATAAGTTTTTCCTCAAGGTCTATTCCTGTTTTAGCTGTTCTGCGAAAGAATTTATTCGATAATAAGAACACCCAAATAGTTTATACCGATCCATTGCCTGATTCTTTTGATGCCGATGCATTGCGGCGTGTGTATGGATATACATTTGAATTAAAGAAGGTGGATAGCATAGGAGCTATTCCTGAATTTGACGGTAGCACCATTTTTATTTCACAACGAAATGAGATAGGTCATTTTGACCTCAACCCGGCTATTGACTTTTTTATTGGTGCACATCCGCATCTTGGAAGCATTCTATTGGTGAATGGTGAGCAAAATGAGCGCTACATATCCGAAATTCAGCACGTACGAAGGAGAGAGACCATTGCAATGACACCGGCCAATTGTTTTTCTGCCTTAAAAATTCTGGTAGGAAAGGCTGCAACGGATGAACGGAAAAGCAATGTGGAGGAAAATAAAGCGCGTGTTTTGGATGCTGTTAAAGAGATCACCGGTACCAATACAAAGGCACTTCTTGGTTCAAGCGGCCTATCTGTGCAATATGCGATCATGATGGGGCTTATAGACGATGCACTCGAAAAGCATAAAGGAAAGGCCATCAAAATCATTGTTCCTCCCAATTGTTACGGCGGAACAAACGATCAGGCAAGGCGCGTGGCTGCATGCATTGAGAATGTTGAGATCTTGGACTTGCTCGTTGATGGTGACAACGATATGGTTCAAAGTATTGATCTCGTTTTGACGAAAGTTGCTAATGAAGATGCGGTTCCCTACATCATCGCTGAAATTCCAACCAACCCAAGAGTTGAAGTTCCTGATCTTAAAAAATTGCAGGCTGTGTTAAGTAAAGGTCGCAAAACAGCTACGGGCGAGGTTGCCATCGATCCTGTTTTTATTTTAGATCAAACATTTTGCCCCAACGTTCAATTCTTAGGTAAAGACGGAATGCTCGCTTCAATCCGAACCATTTCGTATGTGAGTGGTTCGAAATTTCCAAGTGGTGGACAATGTACCGCTGGCTATTGTGTCGCAAATAAAGAAGGGAAGGCCTTGATGGAAAAAATAGACAAGCATCTCAAACTTTGCGACAACGAAGCTACAGATCACCAGATTGAAATATTAGCCCAACAACTGCCATCCATGAATCAAAGGATCATGGATGCGTATAAGAATACACGTGCGTTTGTAGATTTTATTGAAGAAACCTTACCTGCAGCGAAAATCAATTTTGTTTCAAAAGAGCTCGCAAATCAGGGATTTACGCCATCGGTCTTTTCACTAGATCTTCCCACTAAGGGAAATACGGATGAAGAAAGGGAATCTTATAAAAGAACCTTGAATAGTAAGCTAATCAATTTGATGATTTCGGAAATTCCCAATGAAAGTAAATATTGCGTAAGCTACGGACAGTTGAAAGGTTGCTATTGGACGATACCCGCGACATCCACGCAAGGAACAACCAAAGAAGGCGACAAAGATTATATTGCCCGTGTATCTGTATCTCCTGATTTGGACCTGGAGCGACATAAGAAAGTATTTTTAAATTTTGTTGAGACTATCTAAAGCGTTTCATGGATGTGGGTTCACTCGATACGTTCATTCAGAAGGGCCAAAGGATAAAAACTGTTGATTAGAAATATTCGGGTGTCGCGACTCGAATCTTCGTACATAGGGCATCTAAACCATATACTATGTATAGAGTAAGGGTGATACCAGGGTTGTGCAGCAACGAAAAATTAGAGCTCGAATATTTTCTGAAAATGGAAACTTGTATCTTTATTTCAAATTTCATAGTGGAATGTAGGTTCCAGATTGACTTTTTGGAAACATCCATGACGACATTTGGAAATTTATGCCCTACATAACACTACGTATTTTCGACTTATGGCTTTTTTGGATAAAGAAGATAAATCTGAGAGTTTCGTTATCGTGACTCACGGAGTGATAAAAAAGGTGGGTAGAATTGCAACCAGCGAAATTGAAAAGGCTGAAAGATTAAAACAAGAGGAACGAAGTAAAACGACCTGCTAACTACTACGTTTTGGTCCTGCAAATACGTTATGGATCAATACGTATTCATTATAGAGAATTTCAAACACACCATGAAATCAAATAAAAAACCTTCATATAAAGAATTAGAAGACGAGATTTCTAAACTTAAAATGCATTCTTCAATCCAATCGGATAACGGAATCAGAAAACCTACTTCAACTAAAGATGACGCGCGTAGTTTGTGGGAGCAAAATCAGAAATTTAAACTTCTATTCGAAAATATGCCTTGCGCATTTGTTTATGGCCAACTCTTTTATGAAAATGATAAGCCCGTTGATTTTCAGTTTATTGAAATTAATACTGCATTTACTGAACTGACCGGGCTTGAGAATATTGCCGGAAAAAGAGGATCAGAAATTGTTGCTGGGGGCTGGAATTTAAACCCTGACTTATTCGAGATTCTCGATCGTGTTGGAACAACAGGAATTCCTGAAGATTTTGAATATTATGTAGCTGCTTTGGATAAATGGTTTTCATTCAAAATGTCTTCACCAAAAAAGGGCTTCTTCATATCCATAGGTGATGATATTACCGCCCGGAAAAATAAAGTAGAAAATGAAAATTATCTGAATACTATTATCAGCAACATTGGCGACCCCATCTTTGTAAAGGATGACCAAAGTAAATTGCTTATTGTCAATGATGCTTTCTGTGAAATCTTTGGTTATACCAGAGCTCATATCCTTGGAAAAACGCTTGCCGAGGATGTTTCACCTGCCGAGGGAAAAAGCTTTTTGAAAATTGATAAGCAGGTATTATCTACAGGGGTAGAAAGTATTCAGGAAGAATCACTTACCATTCGTAAGGGGCAAACCCAAAGGATTTCTACACGAAAGACACGGTTTATAAATTCAGACGGAAAGAGGTTTCTTGTCGGGATAATTCATGATATCTCGGAGCGCTACAATGCGGAAAATGAGCTGAAGGAATCAAAAGAGCGTGCGGAAGAGAACGAAAAAAGATTTCGTATTTTAATGCTGAATATGGAGGCTGGAGTTGTTATTCATGCACCTGATACTTCCATTGTAGAGAATAATAAGCGGGCTTCAGAAATATTGGGGTTGAGCGATGATCAATTGAAAGGGAAAACGGCCATTGACCCCGATTGGAAATTTGTAAAACTCGATAAATCTCCACTGACTTTAAAGGAATATCCTGTTAATCAGATTGCGACCAGCAAAAAATCCATAAAGAATCAACTTATAGGACTATATCAACCAGGGAATGATGCTATTGTATGGTTAACCCTTAATGGTTTTCCTGTGCTGAACAACACCGGTGACATTACGGAAATAGTTACCGTTTTTGTGGACATCACAGAGCAAAAACTATTTGAGGAAGCCCAAGCTAAGCATCAAAGGCTTAAAGCAATCGGGGAAATGTCTTCTTCTATCGCCCATGATTTTAATAATTCTCTACAAGAAATGATGGGTAACTTAGAGGTTATAAAACTTCAAAAAGATTTGTCCGATATTACTGTTAAACGTTTAAATAGCATTGGGGCTATTATAAGTGATGCAGCTGGCAGGGTCGCTGCATTGCAAAAATTTGGTGACACAGAAAATGAGGATCAAAATGCCAACCTTATCGATTTTAATAAGCTGATTGAAGAAAGCCTCGAACAGTCCCGTCCGCTTTGGAAAGACAGCATGGAGAAAGAAGGATTGACGATAGCGGTGAAAACCGATTTCAAAGAAATTCCGAAAATAAGTTGCAATAGCGGGGAATTAAAATCAGCCGTTTATAATTTAATTAAGAATAGTATAGAAGCGATGCCGGAAGGCGGGGATCTTATTATTAAAACAGGTGTAACGGCTGATCGGGTATTCGCTACTTTTACCGACACAGGTATAGGCATGGATGAAGAATCCAAATTAAAAGTGTTTGAACCATTTTATACCACAAAAGGGTTTACATTAGGGAGAGGTTTAGGAATGAGTGGCGTTTATAGCATTGTAAAAAAACACCGGGGAGATATCGTTGTTCAATCCTCAGAAATAAACAAAGGGACTACAATTAAAATCCTTCTTCCAATAGGTCAGCAGGATGAAATTAAAGTCTTGAGCATGAATGAACCAAATGATACAGATTCGTTCAATGTATTGTGGGTAGATGATGATTTCATCATTACAAAATCTTCCCGAATGATGGTAGAATCGATTGGGCACAAATGTAACAGCGTAAATAGCGGAAAGAAAGCCTTAGAATACCTTGATAACAACATCTGTGATCTTATTTTTACAGATATTGGTATGCCCAAAATGAATGGATGGGAGCTGGCCGAGGCTATTCGGAATAAGCTTGGAACCAAAATAAAAATTGTTGCCGTTACCGGATGGAAAGTTGACGAGAAACTTAAAGAGGAACACGGTATTGATTTTGTTCTGCAAAAACCTTTTGGATTGGAAGAGCTTAAAAAAGTATTTCTGACGATATAAGTTTATTTTAGAGTAAATTGTATGGCTATAGCAAAACCTATACGGACGTAAAACACAGTTTGGCTGATGGGCAAAGACTATTGGAATGAGAAATTTGTGCACATTTTCACATGGAGCCTTCTTGTAACCTTATTCATTGGTTGTAAGAAGGAAAAGAATACTCAACCTGTTGAAGATTGCTTAAATGGCGACTTCTTTTCTGCGTACGCTTCAAGAGATTTCAAAATGGGTTTTAGTACATGGCCTTACGCCAAAACTATTGAATCTGTTAATAATACATACCAATTTATCAGCA
The DNA here is from genome assembly GCA_963741985.1 of uncultured Cryomorphaceae bacterium. Lineage (GTDB taxonomy): Bacteria > Bacteroidota > Bacteroidia > Flavobacteriales_D > Cryomorphaceae > Cryomorpha. The sequence goes on along the minus strand of CAVUKD010000005.1, from coordinate 170,202 downwards.
ACCAAGGCGATATATACTCCGAACATATTGATGCCAATATTCCATGGAATGCATGGATAAATAGCACACCCTTGCCCGCTGAGTTTACCGATGACATCGCAGGAAGGGTCTCCAGAAAAATTCCAGATGAAAAATTAACCGTATCCGTGAGTTTGCTTAATACAGACCGAAATGAACTGGCTTCTGATTTTGATGGAACAATTCCCGATTATACAGCGCTAAATGATACTGAAATTGAAGATGCTTACTTTAAACATGTGGAATATATAACGAATCAATTACATCCCGATTATTTGATAATAGCTATTGAGGTAAATGAATTATTGTTAAAATCACCGGATAAATGGAATGGATACAAACTATTGATGGCCAATGTAAAAACAAGAATAAAGCAAGCGTTTCCTTCTCTGCCAATTTCGGAATCCATTACATTGCACAATTTATATGAACCAGTGGTTTCTGATCCTGAGGCATATATCAATCAAGTGGTTGCTTATGCCAATGCGATGGATTTTGTGGCTATTAGTTTCTATCCTTTCTTGAAAGGATTGCATACAAAAGCAGATTTTCAGAATGTCTTCGATTTTTTACATCAGAAAATTAACAAACCGATTGCATTTGCTGAGACAAGCCAATTATCAGAAGACCTAACCGTTGATGCGTATAGTTTATTTATATCTGGAAACCAATGCGAACAAAATGAATATTTGGAAATCTTATCGACGAACGCACAAATACACAACTACGAATATATTATCTGGTGGGCACATCGTGATTATGATGAATTGTGGAAAATCCTACCGGTAGAAGTCCAGGATTTAGGGAAATTATGGATAAGTACGGGTATTGTAAATGAAGATGGCGCCCAGAAAAAGGCCTATTCTACTTGGAAAAAGATTTTGAATAAGTAGCCGTTACCGGCAAAGAAGTTTGCAGAATAAATTGCTTAAATGATAGCAGAAATCTGAATTAAAATAGAACCGTATGAACACCGAACAAAACAAACAAAGCGCAATAGCCTTTTACAAAACGGCCTATGAAGGCGATCCGGAAAGAGCCGTGCGCGAATATGTTGGAGAGGAGTATATTCAACACAATCCTGCGGTGATGGACGGGAAGCAGGGATTTGTTGAGTATTTCAACCGGATGCAACGGGAATATCCGGATAAGTCGGTAACCTTTATGCGCAGCATTTCCGAAGGCGATTTGGTGGCGTTGCACACGCATCAAATATGGCCGGGCAATGATCAATATATTACCATGGATTTTTTCCGGTTTGATGAAAAAGGAAAAATATGCGAACACTGGGATTCCATTCAGCAAGTTCCCCAAGAGTCGGCCAATCCCAACACGATGTATTAAGAAAGGGAGTTTCATTTTTTCAAAAATTGGTTCATCTCCATGAATTTTCATGCACACCCAATCATAGAACTACTGTATTTGCAACGCTGCGAAACTTTCTTAATCATATATATTCAATAAAAGTCATGCCCACCCAATCCCTTATCGAAGCCGCCAAAAGAATCAATCCATACATTCATCGCACACCTGTGCTCACATCTCGCCTTATCAATGAGATAGCAGGAGCGGAGCTCTACTTCAAATGCGAGAATTTTCAGAAAATGGGGGCTTTCAAAATGCGCGGAGCCACCAATGCCGTTTTGCAACTGACCGACGCACAGAGAGCTAAAGGAGTGGTTACGCATTCTTCAGGCAATTTCGCACAAGCACTCTCTCTGGCAGCCAAAGGTATTGGAGTAAAAGCCTTTATTGTGATGCCTTCGAATGCACCTCAGGTAAAGAAAGACGCTGTGCGTGGTTATGGCGGAATTATTATTGAATCTCAGCCTACGCTCGAAGCCCGCGAAAAAGCTGCAAACGAAATCATAGAACAGGAAGGCGCCACCTTTATTCATCCTTCGAACGATCTGCACGTAATGATCGGGCAGGGCACCGCATGCAAAGAACTCTTAGAAGATTATCCGGATTTAAACTTCGTCTTCACACCCGTTGGTGGTGGCGGGTTGATTGCCGGAACCGCTCTTGCGGCAAATGCTTTTGGCAAAAACTGCGCGGTAATTGGCGGTGAACCCATGGAAGCCGATGATGCGTATCGATCCCTGCAAAGCGGAAAGATCGAAACCAATGAAACTACCGATACCATCGCCGATGGATTACGCACCCACCTCGGCGATCAGAATTTTCCACTCATTCAGAAATTTGTCAAACGCATTATCCGCGTGGAAGAATCGGAAATAAGAACCGCTATGCGACTGATCTGGGAGCGGTTAAAGATTGTCTGCGAACCTTCATCAGCGGTTCCTCTGGCTGCAATTCTGAAAGAAAAGGACACTTTCGAAAAAAAGAAGATTGGTGTTATTATTTCCGGCGGCAATGTGGATTTGAATGCTTTGCCATTCTAAATCAGTATTATCGCTTGGGATAGAGCGTAAGCCATCATTTCTAAAGTCTTAGAGTGGGGTCGGTTTTTAAGGCTCTTTGTGCACTCCGTGAAACCTTTGTGGTCTTTGTGTTAAAAAAAGTACCACTTCTGGGTTCTAAAACGAAGTGCACAAAGGTTTCACAAAGAAAACGGGAAATTCACAAAATGATATCAAATGCCTTTTCAAGTTTAAAATCAATCTATTATTCCATATCCTCATGCACAATATGCGCTTTAGAAACACCCAACTCCTCGAGCTGTTTCATTACTGCATCCATCATTGGCGGAGGCCCACAGACATAATAATACGGAGACTTTCCTTCGCTTTTTTGCGAAATTAGCTCTTTTGTTATGTATCCATGATAATAGCCGGAGACTTTCTCATCCGAGAGCGTATTGACAAAATCTTCTCCAAGCACTTTTTGAAAATAATCATGCAAAATTATATCCTCTTTCTTTTTATTGGCAAAAATCAGTTTGTTGTGTGCGATTTTCCCCTGCTTATTCAAATCTTTGATGATCGCTATAAATGGCGTAACTCCAGCGCCACCAGCCAGAAACACCCCTTCACCCTTGTACTCGATTGCACCAAAAACATCTCCAAGTATCAGGTGATCTCCGACTTTTAGTTTACCGATTTGCTCAGTCACACCATTGTGCTCGGGATATACTTTGATATTGAATTCCAAATTCGTATCCGATGGAAGGGAAGTAAAAGTAAAAGGTCGCACTTCATCCTTCCATTCCGGTTTATCAATCGATACATCTGCTGCCTGACCGGGTTTAAAATCAAGACCATCAGGCTTCTCGGTGGTGATGTGCATTACATCGTGGGTTGATTTTTCTACGGATATTACACGTATTTTGCTCATGATGTTGTGTTTAATTTTAAAAAATTGTTTGAAATTTAAACAGGAAGCTGGCTTAAAAGTTCTCAATACCGCTGGCTTAAGGACTGCTGATATAAGAATGTTTTTGAATGCGACTACTCTAAAGGAAGAGCACCAACTTCAATCCATGGAATTCAGCACTTCCTCCAAATTTGCAAAATTTTCATCCGCATCGTAATAAAGATAGAATACCGGCTTTCCCCATTTTCGGTTTGCATCGGTATTGAAGGTAATCACTTCTTTTCGCATCCATTGATAGGTGAGAGGCTTCACTTGTATTCCCGCAATTTCTTTCTCTTCCTTCTTTACCATTATATCGATTCGCAATTCCTCATCCACAAATCCTAAGGCCGCTTCAAACTGATAAACTTTAGACTGCTCATTCAATGCTGTAATGGCTCTTTTTTCGATGATTCCACCTTTTAATGATTGCACCACAAAGAGATCGTATTCCCATTGAACACATTCACTTAAGGAGTATCTATATTCATTCCAATAAGGGATTTGCGCTTCGTATAGATTCTTGCCAAACGATTCGACGGAACCACAACTTTTGACACCACATGCGCATATATTTTTAGCGTGATCGGAGATTAACTGTACAAGGGCATCTTTGCTTCTCGGTTGGTGCGCCTTGATCAGTTTCATCACAGCCACACTTTTATATGGTGCCGATATGCCCATCTTTCCATTTAGTTCATTCAGCGGTCCTCCAGTATATGCCATGGCGGGCGGAAGTTTATAAAGGTTTGGTTTAGTGCATATAAAAATAGAAATTTTAGTGGATATGGCCGCTTTTTAATGCCTTTAAATTTCTAATCGGCTTTTTCATATAGTATCTTTAACGGTGGATTTAAATCAATCCTGTAGTATTTTCGATGGAATACTTATTTTGCGCAAGCAATACTTCGTCTAGTTTGGAAAATTTTGAAACGAGAATTATCGAGGGAGAATAATTTATGAAAAAAGAACTATACCTCTTTCTTTCTATCGGAGTTTTGAACCTGGTTCTATTTTTTGGAATCTTCAAGCTCTTGCAGAATGAAACCATATACAGGCACTCACTCGGTCAGATTAGCGAGAATTATGAGCGAACGGGTGATTGGAATAATTATACCATTCAAAAAGTTGCCAAACCTTATACTGAACTGACCAACGAGAATCTTTCTACTTGGGATGCAGCAATTTATAAATGCATCAACGAAAGATGGTACAAAATTGAGGAATCCTGCTACGGAAATGTGCGTGGCGCGTTTTTTCCGCTTTTCCCTTTCATCTGGAAGATTACAAATAGTTCGCCTATCGGGATTTCCCTGATTAACTATTTGATTTTTATCGTGTCCATCGCTTTATTAGTTATTTATCTCTCACGCGTTTCGTTCAGAAACAAGTTGATCATTTTCATGGTATTGATTACTCTTCCCACCACTGTTATATACTACATTCCGTATACCGAGGCACTCTTTTTATTGACCATGACAATTGCCGTAATCGGCCTCCTAAGGAATCGATATTGGCTCTACTTCATCGGATTTTTGCTCATGGCAATCGTCCGGCCGGCTACCGTTTTCGTCTTACTTGCCATCCTCTTTGTTGAGTTGGTAATATACCTGCGAAAAGGTCATTTCATGGCTTTTGTCAAAAGCAGTTTTTTAAATTCAATTCCTTTTTTAATTGGGTACGGCATAGCATATTTGACTCAAACTATATCATCAGGTAATCCCTCTACGATGCTTGATGCTCAGAGTCACTGGTCAGGTGAAAATCCAATTATTGCAGGTATTACAGATTGGTCTTTGGAAGGTTTCGGAATGAATTCGATTGCAATCTTTTTTGTATCCATTCCGGCGTTGTTCTTCTTGATTTATTTAGTTTTTAACATCCAGAGCAGAAAGGGATTCTTATTTAAAAAAGCGGAATTTACAGCTGAGGCCAAACTCTTTTTAATTTCGATAGCCTATCTGGTGGGGATTTTCATTTTCACCTTCTTTACCTCAGGTGGCAATCTCCATAGCTACTTCCGATTTACACTTGCTTCTCCTTTGTTTTATATTGCTATTCTCATATTGATCAATTATTTACAACCTATAAAAATTCGAAACAGGCTCCTGACTTTCGGAGTTTTGAGCCTCTTTCTCATTACTTTTTTGAGCGTGACTGATTATGGCGGCGACAGACTCCAATTTTCCTTTGTCGGGATGTATTTGCTTCTGCTGGCTTTTCTTTATTTGCTTACGCGAAAATGCTTTAGCAAGAAAATGGATGTGATTACGCTTTCGGTTCTTGTTTTAGCCTCCATGGTGTGGAATACCTATTTATTCAATATGTTTTTGAGTGATGGGTGGATTTTTACATGACAAGTGGAAATCTCCAATTTGGAAAAAAGTGAAAATAAGTCTAATGTTCAAGAAAATATTCTGTTCTAATTTTATTCAAATAATTATAGCCTATGTTTTCAGTAGCAGAAATAATAGAAAAATTCGAATTAAAACAACATCCCGAAGGCGGGTTTTTCAGAGAATCATATCGCAGCGACATCGAAATTTCCTTCGAAAACCTTCCGCCTGGATATTCCGGCAAGAGAAACCTTTCGACCTGTATTTATTTTCTGCTAACATCGGATACCTTTTCGGCCTTTCACCGCATTAAGCAAGATGAGATTTGGCATTTTTATACCGGTTCGTCCATACATCTTCATACCCTCTCAGACGATGGAACCCATAAAGAACATATAATTGGCAACGATATTTCCGCAGGAGAAATCCCACAACTCATCGTGGCGGGGGGCGACTGGTTTGGAGCACGGGTGGAAGATGATGATACCTATGCACTCGTAGGTTGCACCGTTTCTCCCGGATTCGATTTCGACGATTTTGAATTGACACCCCGAAATGAATTAATCGGCAAGTTTCCGCAGCACACTGACATTATACGCGAACTTACACGCCAATAAATCGAAGAGATCGAATTTACTTCATTTGAAATTAGAAACCAACCTTGTCTGATAATGCCTGATATATAATATCTTGCCAAATCTTAAAACGTTCTCTATAAAATTCGAAGTATTTACTATAGCCGGATTCCTGATTGAAAATAAGGAAATTCTCTGGACTTAGGGTAGATGAATTCGTATCTTTGGAAAACCGGACTATACCCGATTTAGAAATTTAAAAATGATCCCTGTGCACGCTCCTTCAAAAACTGAAAAACGAAGTGAATTGGAAGATTTATTTCAAAAATTCAGGGAAAATATAATCGGTATCAACCAATTGATTCCATCAACGTATGCCCATTCGGTGAAACTGATTTATGCCGACTGGACTGCAAGTGGAAGACTTTATGCGCGCATTGAAGACAAACTCAGAGAGACAATTTATCCGTTGGTAGCCAATACCCATACCGATACCAACTACACTGGTATGACCATGACCTACGCATACCACAAGGCTAAGCAGATTATTAAAGCGCATGTTGGTGCGACATCTCATGACGTTATAATCTCAGGAAATTCTGGAATGACAGGAGTGGTGAACAAACTTCAGCGTATTTTGGGATTGCGTTTTCATGAATCCTTTAAAGATTTAATTCATTTGAAGCAAGAGGACCGACCCATAATTTTCGTGACCCATATGGAGCACCATTCCAACCAAACGAGTTGGTGCGAAACGCTTGCCGAAGTAGTTGTTGTTCCTCCCGATGAAACAGGGCTCGTATCTCTCGATAATTTCCGGGCATATGTCCAGAAATATGAAAATCGTAAAATAAAAATTGCCGCAATTACTTCCTGTTCAAATGTTACAGGCATATTCACACCTTATATGGATGTAGCGCAAATAATGCACGAAGCCGGTGGTAGATGTTTTGTCGATTTCGCCAGTTCGGCTCCCTACATTGCCATAAATATGCACGAGTCAGATGAAAAAGGAAGGTATTTGGATGCGATTTATTTCTCTCCGCATAAATTTCTCGGGGGCCCGGGTTCGAGTGGAATTTTGATATTCAATAAAGACTTATATAAAAATTCGGTCCCCGATAATCCGGGTGGAGGCACTGTCGATTGGACCAATCCCTGGGGTGGACGCAAATTTGTAGACGATATCGAAGCCCGCGAAGACGGCGGAACACCTGCTTTTATCCAAACCATGAGAGCGGCCATGTGCTGTCAGTTAAAAACAGAAATGGGGGTGACGAATATTGCCGCGCGTGAAAAAGAGATTTTGGATATTATGTGGCCTCGACTCGAGCAAATACCCAATCTTCAACTCCTTGCGGATAATCACAAAGATCGATTGGGAATACTTTCCTTTTATATCGATGGCTTGCATTTTAACCTTGCGGTAAAAATGCTCAATGATCGATTTGGAATTCAAACGCGTGGAGGGTGCTCATGCGCTGGCACCTATGGACATTATTTGCTGAATGTTACGGAAGAATATTCGCGGTCGATTACCGAACATATAAGCCACGGAGATTGCTCGCTCAAACCCGGCTGGATTCGTTTGTCTATTCATCCAACTCACACCAATAAAGAGATCTATTTTATCTGTGATTCCTTGAAAGCCCTGGCCGAAAATTTTAAAGACTGGAAGAAAGACTATAATCATGATTTCAAAACGGGAAGAGTGACTCATAAAGATTCGTCGACGACCCGAATGATGGAAAAATTGATAGATAATTGCTTGCTGGAAGATTTCGAGTAGTACTATCTCAGTTTTTACAAAAGAAAATTGCAATAATCAACGAACGCAAAGCGACATGGATGTATTTTTTGAAGCAACTGTAAATGAAGCCAAAAAAGGCCTTGAAGAAGGCGGAATTCCTATTGGATCGGTAATAGTGCACGACGACAAAATTCTCGGAAGAGGCCACAACAAAAGGATTCAGGATGGGAGTGTAGTCCTTCACGGCGAAATGGATGCACTGGAAAATGCCGGTCGACAACCCGCTTCGGTTTACAAAAACAGTGTTCTTTATACCACGCTATCTCCCTGCCCGATGTGTTCCGGAGCGATTTTGCTTTACGGTATTCCAAAAGTAGTGATCGGTGAAAACAAAACCTTTATGGGTTCTGAAGATTTGCTCCGGCAAAATGGGGTTGAGGTGGTCGTATTGAATGATTCGACGTGTATTGATTTGATGCAGAATTTTATTAAAAACAAGCCTGAGCTTTGGAATGAGGATATTGGGGAGGAGTAATTTTAGGCATAGAATCTACTTTTCCCGAAAGGTTCTGTTTAATTTATTTCAATTTCTTATACTTGTCGGCACTCTGAACAATGAATCTTCTGAGACGCTGATTAATGGATACGTATAGCGCGAATTTTACCACCTGTCAATTTCAAAAAATCTTCAAACTACTGTTGATAGCGGTGTTGTTACTCCCAACCGCTCTTTTTGCCCAAGAGCAAAAATATGAACCATATAAAATACAAGACGTCACCCCCGCCGATTTTGAGATAGTGAATGACATAATAGATGAAAATTCGAAAGCGGTATATCTTTATGACCTTGGCGACAGCCATATAAAGGATAATGTTTCAGAATGGGTATTGGAGTACACGCGTTCCTTTCGCGTGAAAATTCTTACGGAACAGGGCTTGAGCCTGGCAGATCAAATGGTTGAACTCCGCGTGCTCGGTAAGAATGTTGATAAGATTGGAAGAGTAAATGGAGGAGTTTATAATCTGGTAAATGGCAAAGTGGAATTTGAAAAATTAAAAAATAGTGATTGGATTGTAGAGGACTACGATCAGCAAACTAAATTTGCCCGGATGACATTTAAGAATGTACACGTGGGCAGCATCATCGAGCTTTCCTATACTATTTTTAGCCCAATTGTTACACGAATTAAGAATTGGGAATTTCAGCATGATAATATTCCGGTGCTTTACAGCGAATATTATATACGCTATCCGCAAAATATGGGGTATAAGATATTACAGTACGGCTATCACCCCCTGAGCACCAGTTCGCATAGTATAGAGACCGAGGCAATTTCGGGTGTGGGTATTTCTACGAGTTATAATTACATTGAAGTTTATGTCTTTGCCTGCGAGAATGTGCCTGCCATGCGAGATGAACCTCTTATGGATTCGCCGGAAAATTATCGCACCAAAGTAATTGTTGAATTGAATTATATAGATTATCCGGACAAGACACGAAAATTTTATTACAAAGATTGGGTAGGCTCAACGAAGGATTTTTTGGAACAAGGATTTAATGATGATTACATGAATCCTAAGGATCGACTTACCTATTTTACTTTAGATAGTGCAAATTGCCAGGACTTGAACGATAGTATTCGGGTTATCTATGCTGAAATTAGTAAGAACTTTACCAATTCAGATGAAATAAACTATCTAACCCCGGAACGAAACCCGCGCCAGGTTTTGTCATCAAATAGAGCCACTCCTTGTGAAATCAATTGGCTTTTGGTTTCCACGCTGCGCGCAAATTCTATTAATGCCTATCCGGTTCTGGTTTCGGTCCGTTCAGAAGAACGGATTATTAAAGAATACCCTCTGTTTCAACCAGTTCTCAGGATTTCTGGCTGCTGTGAAATCCGGAGATGAGATAACTCTCTTAGATGCGGCAACGAACGGATTAGAACCTGGTATGATCCAACGTAGATATTATAACGGCGACGGACTCCTTCTGAATAAAGATCAACCCGAATGGATCCCTATAGTTGGCAATACGCCGACCTCTGAAAATTGCACCATTGAATTTCAGAACCTGAATGGGGGTAAACTATCCGGCGAATTGCGCTTGAGACTTTCAGGGTTAGATCGTGAGTCAATGACTGAGGACTTGTTGGAAATGGATGAAGCTGATCTTGCGGATCAATTGCCTATTATGGATAATGCAAAAATTACTTTGAACAAGGAGAAGAGTGATTTTGATGCAAATCCAATGGATATTCGTTTTGATATTTCAGTCGAGCTCGAGAAATTTGGAAACTCCTATCTCCTTCCTGCAGTGGTTTACGATGACATGAGCAATAACGTACTCAAAGATAAGGACCGGCGCTACCCGGTGAATTACCCCGACAGTTGGACAAAATCTTACACGTGCCTGGTGCACCTCGATCCGGAAGAGTATGACGTCACCCTTCCGGAAAAAGCAAATTTTATTTTGCCCGACCAAGACGGCAAATTCTCATTTATGGGTAGTTACAATCTGGGGAGTTTGGTAATTCGAAACAAAATAGAAATCAATAAAAATACTTTTCCTCCGATGGAATATCCCACGCTGCGTGAGTTTTATGATTTGATTTCTACCACCCATTCTTCCTTTATTGAAATTACGGAGAAATGAGAGCTATTCTTATTCTCTGTTTCTTATTTGCGGTAACGCTGAGACTACAAGCGGAAGAAATATCAGCCATCATACAAAAATGTGAAACCACGCTGATCATCAATTCACCGAAACGTGTGGATTATGAGATGAAGAAATCTGTCAAAATTCTCTCCCCAAAGGGAGATGCCAACGCGATATTAGCTTTTGATGAAGATAATTTTCAAAGAGCAAATGCTTTTGATGTTACAGTTAAAGATGGGGATGGCAATATAGTGGCGACTTACAGTAAAAAAGATTTTAAGCGTAGTGCTCTGATTACAAGTGCTTCAAGTTATGGGGAGGTGGATCGGTTTCAATTAGATTGCAGGCTTCGGCACTATCCGTATACCATTGAATTTTATTTTAGTCTTCAAAAAAAAACATATTTCGACACAGACTATAGATTTTCAGAATATAGGGGCACGAGGGTTCTTCAATCTTCTTTCAAAATCTTTTATCCGGTAGATTATTTGCTGAGCTATGATGTTAACAGAAAAGAAATTATTAGTGTTGATTCTTCACAAGCCGATGGATTTAAGGAATTGAAATTTGAACTCAAGGGAGAATATGATGGCAAGTCTGAGAGTTATGCTACGGAATCAGGAACACCCCGTATATTAATCATTCCCAAAAATTTCGAATATGGTGGTATTTCGGGCTCATTCAATTCCTGGAAAGAAATGGGCTTATGGATAAATGATTTGTGGGCCGGGCGTGACAAGCTTTCAAAATCGGCTGCTGCTGAAATTGATAAACTCAAAGGGGCTAATCCTGATAAAACCGATTTGGCCAAAGCAATTTATGAATATACCCAAAAGAATACACGCTACGTCGCCATTGATTATGGTATTGGCGGATTACAGACTATGTCAGCAGAAGAAACCACAGACGTGGGTTATGGCGACTGCAAGGCATTGAGCAATTTTACGGGTACAGCCATGCGTTATGCCGGTATAGAAGCCTATCCGGCTTTGGTTTATGGAGGCAGTACTCGCGAATCCATTGATCCCGACCGACCTATGCAGGCATTTAACCATGTAATTCTTTGTCTTCCCCAAATCAATGACACCACGTGGCTTGAGTGCACAAGTAATACGGCCCCCTTCGGCTATCTCTCCGATTTTACAGACGATCGTTATGCGCTTTTGCTTACGCCAAATGGAGGAAAATTAGTAAAAACTCCCGCTTATCCCATAGGAGATAATCTGACCGTTCGAAACTCAAAAATTGATCTCCATTCCGATGGAACAGCCTCCATTCAATTGGATTTGCAATACACCAATCTGGCAATGACAAAGACCAATTTTTTCCAGCAGCAATTTTCTTCTGACAAGCCTATCAAAGCGGTAAAATACGAAGTCGATCTGCCGTCGTTTGATTTACTTTCGTACACAGCCGATTTGTATAAAAACCAAAAACCGGAGTTGACGGTAAATTGCTCGCTCAACGCACGAAATGTAGGTAGAAAAGTGGGGGCGAAACAGTTGGTAAAGCCATTTATTATGGATTTGCCGGTGCCTGATTTAGAATCCGATTCCACTCGTATAAATCCCGTACTTTTCCGGCATGGCTATGAATTTACGGATTCGATTAGTATTTCGCTTCCGCAAGAATCTACGATTTTGCAACCTCTTGCGGAAATAGATAATACCACCAAATTCGGGACGATGCGAATAGAAGCTCGCTTGGATTCAGCGAAGCAAGAACTGCATATCGTTCGATTTGTGCGCGTAAATAATGGAGAATTTCCCGCAGAGGAATATCCAGACCTTACTACTTTTCTGAGTTTGGTGCATGCTTCACAGGATGCATTTATTATTTTGGAGTAGGTATGTAATGATTACTTTGGTCAATTATAAATTGATCGCGAAATGAAATATTACATAATCGCCGCTTCAAAAGATCACGTCCAGAAAGGAGTCGCTGCGGGTTTCGCGCAAGCAGGGCACGGCAAAAAAGGAAATCTGAAAAAACTCCAAAAGGACGATTGGGTGATTTACTATTCCTCGAAAGAGAAAATAGATGATAAGAAACCTTTCCAGAAATTTACGGCTATCGGCCAAGTGGCCGATGATGATTTGTATCAAAAAGAAGTGAGTAAGACTTTCCAACCGTGGCGTCGAAACGTTCATTTTTATAATTGCAGAGATTTGGATATTCGTCCGCTCTTAGATGATTTTGAATTTATTACCAATCGCAAAAAGTGGGGATTGCACCTTATGGGTGGTTTCTTGCAAATCACTAAAGCAGATTTTGAACGCATAGCCCAAGGAATGCTGTTGGAGTCTGATAAAATCTTAAATAATGGGTGAAACACTAGATGCAGAAATGGCATTCGATAAATTCGCAGATCGATACCAAGAGAAGTATATGGACACTGGCCTTTACCACGAATCATTCGATTGGTTTTGTGAGGCTATTCCATCAGAAAACTCCCGGATTATAGATTTGGGTTGTGGTCCGGGAAATATCACCCATTACCTTCTTGATAGGCGGCCTGATTTTCGGATTCTCGCTACCGATGTCTCCGAAAACATGCTCAGGCTCGCAAAAGAAAATAACCCTAAAGCTGAGACCAAGAGACTCGATACCAGAAAAATGTATACCCTTAATGAAAAGTTCGATGGTGTAATGTGCGGCTTTTGTCTTCCTTACCTTTCTCCTGACGAGACGATAGAATGGATTTCGGGTTTATCGGGACTGTTGAATCCGGATGGAATTGTATATATCAGCACAATGGAAGGTAGTCCGGAAGATTCAGGCTATCAAAAATCGAGCACGGGCGAAGGGCCTGCGTTATTCATACATTATTATGAAGAAGATTTTTTGGTGGAAGCACTGAAAAAGAATGGTTTTGAAATCCTTAGAACAGAAATTATTTATTATTCGAATGATCGGGGAGAAACGGTAAAAGATTTAGTAATACTTGCCCACAAGTCGAAATAAGAATCAAAGAAACCAAATGCCGTAACTTAATGAAGGATTATTCACCTTTAAAATCCGTTCTCGAAATAGCATAAATACTATTATTCGAATCGCCTTCATCAACCCGATCCGGTTGAAGTACAAATCCATTCTTTAGTAGCAGTTGTTTAGATGACTCATTCCAGCGATTTGTAAATGCTTCAATGGTCTGAAAACAAAGTGTTTCAAAACCGAATTTTAAAACAGCGAGCAAGGCCTCAGACATTATTCCACGGTTCTGAAAATCGGGGTGAAGGCTATACCCAACTTCTGCGGTGCGAAGATCATCAGAGAAATTCCACAAACTAATAGCGCCAATCATTCCGGGTTTATTATCAACTGTAATTGCCCATAACAGGCTTTCGTTGGCCTCCATTTCATTCGTTATTTTTTCAAGAAAATCTTCGGCTTCCCGCTTCTCCGTTATTACCGGCCTGTTGATATATTTCATCACCTCTGTATTCGACCTAAGAAAGAAGATAGAATTGATGTCTTTTGAAATGGCCTGACGTAAAATAAGTCTGTTGGTGGTGAGCTTTGGGAAGGGCTGGAAGTTGTGGGCCATCGCTGAATTTTGTGAATCTAAAACGTATTGAAAGCGGTTCAACGCGAAAATAGTTGAAAAAATCCCGCCATTGTTGAAAAATCTTCCCTTTTCTTGAGGGAAATTGCAGTATTTTAGACGTTTTATTTGCTGAGTGTTTTTTCGCTCGGCAGTTTCCTAAAAATTTGAATGGCAGAAGCAGTAGAATACAACGAAGATCATATCCGGTCGCTCGACTGGAAAGAACATATTAGACTCAGACCCGGAATGTATATCGGTAAGCTTGGCAATGGAACGGCTTACGACGACGGTATTTACATTCTCATAAAAGAAGTGCTCGACAACTGTATCGACGAGTACGTCATGGGGTATGGAAAGAAAATTGACATTAAAGTTAAGGACGGTTATGTTACTGTTCGCGATTATGGTCGTGGTATTCCATTGGGAAAACTGGTAGACGTAGTCAGTAAAATAAACACTGGAGCGAAATACGACAGCAAAGCGTTTAAGAAATCTGTTGGGCTTAATGGAGTAGGAACCAAGGCGGTAAATGCACTTGCCGATTATTTTGAAATCGAAGCGTATCGAGAAGGAAAAGGAAACCGTGCCGTTTTTGAGCGCGGAGTGTTGATTGAGGAAACGCCCATTGATAGCACTGAAGAACGAAACGGAACGATGGTGCATTTTCGCCCCGATGGTCAGATTTTCAAAAACTTCAAATACAAATCGGAGTTTATCGACCGTATGATCTGGAACTATTGCTACCTAAATACTGGCCTTAGCATTTGGTTCAATGGTGAGCGGTTTCATTCCAAAAACGGACTGCTCGACCTGCTCGAAGAGAAAATGTCGGATGAACCGATTTATCCAATTATCCACCTCCTCGGCGATGATATCGAAGTGGCATTTACCCACACCAATTCTTATGGCGAGGAATATTATTCCTTTGTAAACGGGCAGCATACCACTCAAGGAGGTACCCATCAGGGCGCTTTTCGCGAGGCATATGCCCGAGTGGTGAAAGATTTCTTTGGCAAAAACTACGATTCATCCGATATCCGCAGTAGCCTCATAGCAGCTGTGAGCGTAAAGGTTATAGAGCCGGTCTTTGAATCGCAGACCAAGACCAAGCTCGGATCTACTGAGATTGAGCCGGGTGGCAAAAGTATGCGCGCTTTCGTAGCCGACTTCCTCAAGGAGAAGCTAGACAACTTCCTGCACAAGAATCCGCAAGTGGCAGAGGCTATTGAGAAAAAAATTAAAATGAACGAGAAGGAACGCAAAGACCTTGCGGGAATTCGAAAATTAGCGAAGGAGCGCGCTAAGAAAGCCAATCTGCATAACAAGAAATTGCGCGATTGCCGTTCGCATTACAACGATGCCAAGGATATTGAACGCGCTAAGGAAACGGTAATTTTTATTACTGAGGGAGATTCGGCTTCCGGATCGATTACCAAATCGAGAGATGTGAATACTCAGGCTGTTTTTTCACTGAAGGGTAAGCCGCTCAATTGTTATGGCCTCACCAAAAAGATTGTGTATGAAAATGAGGAGTTTAACCTCATTCAGGCAGCGCTAAATATCGAGGATGGTCTCGAAGGACTGCGCTACAACAAAGTGATAATCGCTACCGATGCGGATGTCGATGGAATGCACATCCGACTTTTGCTGCTTACTTTTTTCCTTCAGTTCTTCCCGGATCTGATTCGTAACAATCACCTTTATATCTTGCAAACTCCATTGTTCCGCGTAAGAAACAAGAAGGAAACAATCTACTGTTATTCCGAAAAGGAAAAAAGAAGAGCTGCCGAAAAACTTGGTAAATCAGTTGAAATGACTCGCTTTAAAGGATTGGGAGAAATCTCGCCCGATGAGTTCAAATATTTTATTGGAGAGGACATTCGCCTCGAGCCCGTAGTCATTGCAAAGGACTTTACCATTTCCGATTTATTGCAATTTTATATGGGTAAAAATACACCTGAACGACAAGAATTTATTATTGATAACCTTCGGGTAGAGAAAGATATAGTAGAGGAAGCTGAAGTAATAGTTGAGGAAGTCGAAGAAGCTTAAAATACATGGCTGAAGAAGAAAAGGACGATTTAGAAAATAGAAACGAGGAAGACCAGGGAGCACATACTGGCGAGAAAGTAATTCCTGTTTCCGGCCTATACGAAAACTGGTTTCTGGAATATGCATCTTATGTAATTCTGGAACGCGCGGTTCCCGCACTTTACGATGGGCTCAAACCTGTCCAGCGCCGGATTTTGCACTCAATGAAAGACCTCGATGACGGGCGCTACAACAAAGTAGCCAATATCATCGGGCATACCATGAAGTACCATCCACACGGAGATGCTTCGATAGGAGATGCGCTTGTACAATTGGGCCAGAAAGATCTCCTGATCGATATGCAGGGAAACTGGGGAAATACCCTCACCGGTGATGGTGCCGCGGCTCCACGATATATCGAAGCGCGCCTTTCAAAATTTGCACTCGAAGTAGTTTTCAATCCGAAAACTACCGAATGGGGAATGTCATACGACGGCCGGAATAAGGAGCCCCTTTTCCTTCCGGTAAAATTTCCGCTTCTTCTCGCTCAGGGTGCAGAAGGTATTGCCGTAGGGCTTGCCTGTAAAATGCTCCCGCATAATTTCAACGAACTGATTGATGCCTCGATAGCAATTTTGCGGGGAAAAAAACCGAATATCCTTCCCGATTTTCCAAATGGTGGAATGGCCGATTTCAGCCAGTACAACGCCGGACTGCGCGGGGGAAGGGTGCGTGTTCGTGCCAAAATACGTCAGCAGGATACCAAAACGCTCGTAATTGATGAAATTCCCCACGGTACAACGACTTCATCGCTGATTGATAGCGTGGTAAAAGCCAACGATAAAGGGAAAATCAAAATCAAGAAGATTGAAGATAATACGGCTGATAAGGCAGAAATACTCATTCATTTGCCACCGGGATTGTCGCCCGATAAAACCATTGATGCGCTCTATGCTTTCACCGATTGCGAAGTCAGCATATCTCCAAATTCAGCAGTAATTGAGGACGATAAGCCTCATTTTCTGGATGTAAACGAAATGCTAAGGCGTTCGACCAACCAAACAGTTGGGTTGCTCACCAAAGAGCTAGAAATTCGCCGGAATGAACTAAATGAGCAGTGGCATTTTGCTTCACTTGAGAAAATATTTATTGAAGAACGCGTTTACCGCGATATCGAGGAAGCCGAAACCTGGGAGCAGGTTATCGACTTTATCCGCACTGGCCTTGCACCACATATCACACACCTGAAGCGTGAAGTGACCGTTGATGATATTGTTCGGCTTACAGAAATAAAAATCAAGCGTATATCGAAATTCGACAGTTTTAAAGCGGATGATAACCTTGCAAGAATCGAGGATGAACTCGCTGCTGTTCAGTATAATCTCGATAATATCATTGATTTTTCGATCGAGTATTTCAAAAATCTCAAAAAGAAATACGGAACCGGTCGTGAGCGACGAACGGAGATCAAAACTTTTGACACTATTGAGGCTTCTAAAGTAGTTGTTGCCAACAAAAAGCTTTACGTTAATCGTGAAGAGGGCTTTATCGGTTATGGCCTGAAAAAGGATGAATATGTTTGCGATTGCTCGGATATCGACGACATCATCATTTTTCGGCAGGATGGTGTAATGCAAGTCTCGCGGATTGATCAAAAACAATTTGTCGGCAAGGATATTGTCCATGTATTCGTTTGGAAGAAAGGTGATAAACGTACCATTTATAATATGGCTTATCAGGATGGTACTGCCGGTGCTGCTATGGTAAAACGCTTTGCCGTAAACAGCATAACCCGCGACAAAGAATACGATCTCACCGCTGGAACGAAAGGTTCTAAAATGCTGTATTTTAGTGCAAATCCTAATGGTGAAGCCGAAGTGGTGCACGTAAAATTACGTCCGCGGGCATCGCTGAAAAAATTGCGCTTCGATTACGATTTTTCCGATCTTGCCATCAAAGGCAGAAGCGCCAAAGGAAATATTCTTTCGAAAAATATCGTTAGCAAAATAGAGCTCAAAGAAAAGGGAACCAGCACGTTGGCACCCCGGAAAATTTGGTTTGACGATATCGTTCAGCGATTGAATGCGGATGGACGTGGAACGTATCTGGGAACGTTTAAAGGGGGCGACAAAATTCTTACTATTTATCAGGCAGGATATTACCGAACTACCAGCTTCGATCTGAGCACACGATTCGAAGAAGACCTCGTTACCATCGAAAAATTTGACCCTGAGAAAGTAATCACAGCTGTGTATTGGGAAGGGGAGAAGGAGCAGTACAATGTGAAACGATTCAATGCTGAAGTTGCTCAGAAACCGGTGATTTTCATTACCGAACATGAGAAATCGTTTTTGGAGTTTGCAACAACACACCCCGCGCCAAGCGTGAATCTCCAATTTGACAAACGCAGCAACGACGAGGAAGATGAACATATCGATCTGGTTGAATTCATTGCTGTAAAGGGAATAACGGCAATGGGCAACAGGCTCACGCCACTCAAGGTAAAAGCGATTGACCGCATAGAGCCCGAGCTTCCAGAAGTTGAAGAAATTGAAGAAGTGGTGGAAGACGAAACTGAAATCGATGATGAATCTTCGGAGGAAGAATCGAATGATGATAATGGAAATTCGGATAGTTCGGAAGATTCATCAAATGACGAATCTGATGACGAGTCAAATTCTGAAAAGAAAGATGATGTGTCGAAACCAGCTGAAAAACCCCGAAAGAAGTTTAAGAAGAAGGACAAGCCGGATGATAATCAGCCGACGTTGTTTTGATTTTCCAGTTCACACTTTTAATATTGAAGAACGTGATTAGGTAATATTGAGATCCTCAGCTCCTCAAATGGAGTAGTCGAGGTTCGTTTTCAAGAAATAGGAACGAAATCTTTACTCTGATTATATGCAGGATTAATTCAGTAAGCAATTTGGAAAACACTTGACCGATTTCTTGCCAGAGCATCCTTCAATACCAATGTGGTAGAAGATAATTAACGATAAACTATTCTCTTTTTGTTTTCTTAGTATATCCTACTTTCCGTGTAGGTTTTGACTGAACAAAATAGAAGAGTATTCAGCGAAAGGATTTGGGGTAAACCCTTCCATCAATTGCTCGCAAATGGTTCAATCCGACGGTTTAGTAAGAATATTTATCCATTTATTATTCTTTCCAAATCTTTTTAAGATACGAATTGTGTGCTGCGGATATGTTAGAACCAAAAAGCAGAATAGCCAAACAGGTATTATTAACTTGAGAATTTCGATGAATGCTTCCGGAACAAAAGGCTAATTAGATCTTTTAACAGCGCAGGTAGATTGTAAGTGGAGTGTCTCATTCTATAATTAAAAATTGGATCAAAGCTTTTTGAGATACCAATATAAAATCTCATAGAAACATGGTTAAAATACCATGCTTCTTAAAATCCTAAAACCTTTATAATTATCCGGTTGTTTTAAGATTACAACATTAATAATAGAAATCATGAAAACCTTAAAAACAATCTTCTTTGGGTTGACCTTGGGATTATGTATTCCACTGGCAGCTCAGAATAGCAGTACGCCTCAAAGCAATGATGAAGATCTCGAATTAGCAAAAGCTAAATTTAGTAATCAATTCCCTCAAAATCCTGCTGCCGAATGGAATATGGTAGGGGATAGTTATGTAGTGGAGTTTACCGATGCCGACGGTGAATACAGAAAGATATGGTATGACAAATCTGGAGAAAAACAATCAGAAGAGCGTCAGATGAATATGGAGAAGGGGTTACCCAAAGCCGTTGAACATGCCATTGAAACAACCTATAATTCATATAAGGTAACCGAAATAACTGAGATAAAAACAGATGGTAATCTTACGTACCGCGTACATTTGAACAAAGGTGGAGAAGACAGGCAGGTTTTTTTAGATTCGGGTGGAGAAGAAGTGAAGACGTTAGATTAGTGAACTTTTACGACTAACTCATTACTTGATAAGATCTTGAACCGTAAAATCTGCATCTACAACTTCTTCGCTTCTTGTCTTCTGATGATAGAACTCGTCCGGGCGTGATGAATAGTATGTTCTAATAATCCCTCTTCCCGGATAATAGCCGATTCTTACATCCCGCGTAGGGGTTTTGTCAGCGAGCATATCTAGAACCGTATCTGCCACGGCTTCTAATTTTACGGCATCTTTTACTTGGCCGGCTTTGACCGCATCCATCATTTTCTCTGTTGCCATCGTGTTGGGGTAGAGCCTATAAAGCTTAACATTTTCAACGTCCGATTTTTCCAGCTCTTTATCGATGTGGAATAGGCCCGCAGTAAGCGCCATCTTAGCAGTGCCATAACCCAGACCAGATGCCGACACATCAAGCGCAGCCTGCGAAACAACCGTCAAAATTCCTAAGTTATTATTCTTATCTTCCTTAAACCGACCGGCTAAATAATGCGCCAATTGGTACGGCGCTTTCATGTCGAGCTCAATGAGTTTCCAGATATCGTCAAAAGGTGTAGACAGCGTATGACCTTGCCAAGTACCAGCGTTATTAATAAAAATATCAAGCCGGCCATTGTCCGTGTAAACGCTTTCAATCATCTCTTTCATGGCCTCCGTATTGGTAATATCAACAGACCTAATATCTGCTTTTCCACCATGCCGCACAATTTGGTCCCTTGCCTGCTCCAGTTTTTCTAATGTTCTTGCTATCAGGTAAACATGTATTCCTTTTGCTGCCAAAGCGGAAGCTATGGCGAAGCCTAAACCTTCGCTTCCTCCAGTTATAATCGCTACTTTAGTGTTCTCCATTTTTGTTTTTGATTTTCAATGATTTCAATTGAACCAGAAATATACTTAATAATCCGGAGTGACTCTTTTGTTTTGTCTTTGTCCGGTTAATGACAATTCTACCCATTTCCCTAACTTTACCTCCCAAATCACATGCGCAGATGAAATTTCAAATCTCAGCTACCTACACCGATCTTTACCAAATCGCCATGGCAAGGGCATACCATGCAGATGGACTCCATGAAATGCCTGCTGCTTTCGATTATTTCTTTCGTAGGATTCCCTATGGTGGTGGCTATGTAGTTTTCGCCGGACTTGCCGATGCACTCGAAATCCTTGAGACGCTAAGGTTTACCGATGAGGATTTGAAATATCTCAGCGATCAAGGCTATGAGAAAGAGTATCTGGAAGTATTACGTCGGTTTCGCTTTCGCGGAAAAGTGTACGCACCCCGCGAAGGGGAAGTGGTTTTTCCAACCGAACCTATTCTGCGCTTAGAAGGAAACATGCTCGAAGTGCAGCTTGTGGAGACCGTTTTACTAAACATTCTGAATTTTCAATCACTAATCGCTACAAAGGCGGCACGAATTCGCTCGGTGGCCGGTGTCGGTATTTTGAGTGATTTCGGAATGAGGCGTGCTCAAGGTTTTGGAGCCATACTTGCATCTCGTGCCGCGGTAATCGGTGGTTTCGACTCTACAAGTAATGTATACGCTGCCGAGCGTTATGGATTGAAATGTGAAGGCACCATGGCGCATTCCTTTATCCAATGTTATGGCGATGAACTCTCCGCTTTTCGCAAATTTGCGGAAACGCAACCCGACAAATCCGTCTTCTTGGTCGATACGTATAATACGCTCCAAAGCGGAATTCCGAATGCCATAAAGGTGGCCAAAGAGATGGAAGCAAAAGGGCATCGGCTCCGCGGTATCCGCTTAGACAGCGGTGACTTATCCTTCTTTGCACGCCGTGCCAGAAAAATGCTCGACGATGCAGGATTACAATATGTTAAGATCGCTGCCTCAAATCAATTAGACGAATATGTCGTGCGCAGCCTTCGCCATCAAAAAGCACCCATCGATATTTTTGGTATTGGCACGAGCCTCGTAACCGGGCACCCCGATGGTGCGCTCGACGGGGTTTACAAACTTGTGATGGCAAACAACGAACCTCGTATAAAGGTATCTGAGAATATTAAGAAAGTCACGCTTCCGGGAAAAAAACAAGTCTTTCGGCTCTTAAATAATGATGGTTCTTTCTTTGGTGCCGATGCCATTGCGCAGACCGATGAGCCATCACCCGAAATATTGATTCATCCATTTGAGGCACATAAAAAAATGAGCGTTACAGGAATTCCATCGGAATCCTTGCTGAAACGGGTTATGGAAAATGGCGAATCTATCAATCGAATAGACGATATCGCTGCAATCAAAAACTACGCGGCCCAGCGCCTGGAACAGCTTCCACCGGAGTACAAGCGATTCGAAAATCCGCATACCTATAAAGTTGGGATAAGTGAAAAGACACTGAATATGCGCGATGAATTATTACAAATATACGCTCCGAAGAAAGCGGCGGAGCAAAACCACAAGTGAGCATGCAAGCACTATTAATTGTAGATGTTCAAAATGATTTTTTGCCGGGAGGAAATCTGGCAGTAT
This sequence comes from uncultured Cryomorphaceae bacterium, assembly GCA_963741985.1. Taxonomy (GTDB): domain Bacteria; phylum Bacteroidota; class Bacteroidia; order Flavobacteriales_D; family Cryomorphaceae; genus Cryomorpha. The sequence goes on along the minus strand of CAVUKD010000005.1, from coordinate 147,546 downwards.
CTCATGGCAATGAAATCATTCCGGTCATCAACGATCTGATAACCAAGTTCGATTTGGTGGTGGCCACTCAAGATTGGCATCCGCAAAACCATTCGAGCTTTGCATCGAATCATCCCGGAAAGAAACCTTTTGAAGAAATTAAGGTCAAGGGAAAAATGCAAACCCTCTGGCCGGATCATTGCGTGCAAGGCAGCCACGGAGCCGAATTCCCGGAAGGATTAAATACCAACGTCATTGAAGCCATTTTCCGAAAGGGAACCCATCCGGAGGTGGACAGCTACAGCGCTTTCTATGACAACGATCGTAAGAAGTCTACCGGTCTTAAGGACTATTTGATTGGCAAAGGAGTTGACACGTTGTATGTTTGCGGGCTGGCTGGTGATATATGCGTTTATTTCACTATGCTGGATGCAATCTTGACTGGTATTCCAACGGTTCTGGTGTACGATGCTGCTGCGCCACTCGATGAAGTGGTTTATGGAAAACAGTTAGATCAGATATTTTCTCTGGGTGGATCTATTATTCGCGCGGTAAAAGTGGAGAGGTGAAGTAAGAATAGGTTCGGAAACAGTTTCGATATGCCTGAGCCAAAGGAAACTATTTCAATCCCTTTAACGGTTGGCAATCTTCGATTTTTAACCTGAGTGAAAGTACTCCGGATTTGAGAATCAAATATTTGGTTCCCAAGTCAGATACAATTCCGGTTTGGATTTCGGTATTGGGGCCATTGTTGAAAGTGACCGCATCGCCAACCCGGAAATCCACATCTGGAATGGAGTCATTTTTTCCGGAAAGGTAAAGATTCGATTCTTTAACTGTTCGCGTATCACCCGAATTGAGTTCTGTAAATTCAACTTTGTACTTGTCCTTTCCCGGAATTTTTTCAAGAATACGAACAGGTAAAGTATATTGCGATTGATAGATATTTGCAATCTGGCCTGGATAAAACAAACCAATATTTGAACTGTCCCGGATTCCGAGCATTGGGGTGTAGGATGAATTTAGCGAATATTTCGCACTATCAAATTGCCGACACTTCTCCAAATTGTACAACGTCTGCTGTAACAGTGGCTAATGTCGTGTATATTAAAATGTAATAGGATCGTTTGAAATCGACCGTTACATTGGCATAAACTTGATTTTTTGCTAATGGATATGCACGGTAAAGATTCTTTTTTGCTTCATAAACGAGCGCCTGTTTGTCCAATCCGCCAATTCCCAATACGTGAGTGGTATTGGCGGTGCCGATGCCCATTGTCAAAACTTGAAAGTCATCATCGCCGAGATTCGCATTTCCTGTCATCATTCCGCTGTGGACTGCGCAGGAGGTGAGGAGTAGAGTTGAGAAAAGGAAGATTGGGGAGAAGAATTTTTTCATCGTTAAATAATTTTATTGCGGCGTGAAATCCATATTTTATTCGAGAGGCAATAATGTCACTCTATTTTCAAATATGCAAAAATCTTACCAAATGGACAATCATGTACCATTATTGGAATGAACAAATTCTTGAAAAGCATTTCAAATTCCTTTACTTCGTTGCTCAAATCTATTGCCATGAAAAAATACAAAAACCTCATCTATTCTGGTGCCCAAAATCGAAAAAGCCCTTTAGATCTATTTTTATCAAATACGCAATCCGACAAACCGATAGTCGTTTTTGCCCACGGATACAAGGGTTTTAAAGATTGGGGGCCTTGGGATTTGGTGGGAGAGGCTTTCGCAAATGCCGGATTCGACTTCTTGAAATTCAACTTTTCGCACAATGGCGGAACGGTCGAACACCCAATTGACTTTCCCGATTTGAAAGCATACAGTGAAAACAGATATTCGTACGAACAGGAAGATCTTCGGCATATCAGCGATCTCATAGAGCGCGGAATACACACCGAAGAAGGGGAGAGGCATTGGAGGAAAATCGCACTAATCGGCCATAGCCGGGGCGGCGGAATGGCTATTCTTCACGCTGCCAAAAATCCAATGATATCCCATCTCGCTACGTGGGCATCCGTTTCAGATATCGGCGAGCGTTTTAATTTCGATATGGAAGCCTGGAAACAAACCGGCGTGACCACGGTGAAAAACAGCCGAACCGGACAGGATATGCCACATAATTATACATTTTACACCGATTATCTTGAAAATGAAGAAGAACTGAACATCGAAAATGCTGCCCGCACTATCAAAATTCCCTGGTTGATTGTTCACGGCTCAAGCGATGAAGCGGTTTCTTTTGCGGAAGCGGAAAAGCTTAAGAAGTGGAATCCAAAAGCCGAGTTGAGGAAAATACCAAACACCGGCCACACCTTTGGCGGAAGCCACCCGTGGAATCAGGAAACCCTATCAATTGATCTGAAAAAAGTAGTTGAAAGCACCAGTGAATTTTTTGAAAAATGAAGTTTCTAAAATGAACCATATTAGTCAAATAAGAAAATAAAAGGATTTGGACTATCAGTTTATGTGACCTCGAATTCCTTAAATTTTTCAGAAAAACCAGATAAATCTCAACCTCTTTACACCCTCTCGCGACTCGTCGAAGATACTGACCGCAGCGTCAGTGAGGCTCTTTTCACATCTCCCACCGCGCGGTAGCCGAATCACTAAGCGACCCTCCCACCGATTTCTGGTAATCAAAATATCCTGCAATCGCAATCATGGCACCGTTGTCGGTGCAATATTCAAAAGGAGGGATGTAGACATTCCAGCCTTTCACCTGAGCCAGCAAACTCAGCTCTTTTCGCAAAGCGGAATTAGCAGAAACGCCACCCGCCAGCGCAATTTCTGAAATATTCGTTGCATCGGCCACAGCTGTAAGCTGCTCCAAAAGCATCGAAACGATCGTATGTTGAATCGACGCACAGAGATCGGCGATATTATCTTTCACAAAATCCGGATTCTTGCGGGATTCTTTCACCACAAAATTCATGAAATTAGTTTTCAATCCGCTGAAGCTAAAATTGTACCCTTCCACCTTCGGACGAGTGAAAGAAAACGCATTGGGATTTCCAAATTTGGAAAGCCTATCCACCTCCGGGCCACCTGGATAAGGTAATCCGAGTAGTTTGGCCGCTTTATCAAAAGCCTCCCCGGCCGCGTCGTCAAGGGTTTGACCAACCACCTCGAAAGTATAGAAATCTTTGACGATAATGAGTTGGGTATGGCCTCCGCTTACCGTAAGATCGAGAAAGGGAAAACTCGGTACAGGAATTCCAGAATCAATAAAATGCGCCAAAACATGGGCTTTCATGTGGTGTACCGGTAAAGCAGGAATTCCAAGCGCCTGCGCCATCGACTTTGCAAAACTGCTGCCCACGAGCAATGATCCCAGCAAGCCGGGACCACGCGTATAAGCAAGGGCAGAAAGAGATTTGGGATTTAAATTGGCTTGACTCAAAGCCTCATGAACCACCGGAACAATGTTTTTTTGATGCGCACGCGAAGCCAATTCAGGCACCACACCACCATAAGATTTGTGAACATCCTGATTTGCTGTAATATTTGACAGGATTTTTCCGTTCTTTAGCACTGCAGCAGATGTATCGTCGCACGATGACTCAATACCCAGTATAAATATGTCCTTCAGCTTTCTCACCGGATTTGGAATTGTATTATTTTCGGCAAATTTATAATCTTTAGACCATTCGCAAGCTACGTAGAATATTGATTCCCCTTTTGGTCGTACTCTTTGTACTGATTGCACTGGTAATGGCCGTAATCAATTCGAGCTACGTACAAACTAAACTGGGGAAATGGGCAGCGCATAGTCTTAGCGAAAAGCTTAATGCAGAAGTAGGTGTGGATAAATTGGATATCGATTTTTTCAATAAACTAGAGCTAAATGGCGTTATCATTTACGACCAAAACCACGATACCCTTTTTTATGCTCAATCGATTTATTTGTCTGTGCTGAGATTTAATCTTAAGAATAATCTATTTCGGCTTGGCGATCTGAAACTCACCCGGGCCGAATTAAATATTCAAACCATCGATACGCTCGGCTCGACCAATATGGATTTCTTGACCAATTACTTTAGCAGCGATACGATTCCGGTTGAACTGGTCGATACCGCGAAAGTCCAGATTACGCTTTCCGCGAAAAAGCTCCTTCTCGAAAATTGTTCTTTTTCATTTCGCGACCACTTTGCACCTCCCGATTCAAATCTTCTCAAAATCAGCGATCTGGCTGTCCGATCTATGGATGGAGATATTCAAAACTTTCAGTTTATGGAGGATACTATGCAGTGCTCAGTTCAATCCTTCAATTTTTATGAGAAGAGCGGTCTTCGTCTGGTAAACCTTGCGGGAAATGTCCAAATTGATCCTTCCGGTATCCGTGCCGAAAAGCTTGAATTTCTGACACCCAACAGTAACATTCATGGAAATCTCGCGCTCTTGCATGATTCCTGGAGCGATTATGCCTCCTTTATTCATAAAATAAAATGGGATTTTAAATTTGACTTAAGCACCATAAATCTTCTGGATATAGGGTATTTCACTCCACAGTTGCAAAATATTGATTTTCCGCTTTATCTGGAGGGCGACGTGTGGGGCACGATCGATAATCTCAAAGGACGCAAAATCAAACTTTCTGCCGGCGATCGGAGTATTTTTCGCGGAAGCTTCGACGTTTCAGGTCTTCCTGATGCCGAGAATGCCTTCATCGACCTTCGTGTGAAGCAACTTAGTAGTGATTATCATGACCTTGCGACCATTGCGAATGAAGTGACAAGAGATTCGACCTTCTCGGCAAAATTGCCTATCGAACTCAAAAGAGCAGGAAGCATCTTTTTTGAAGGCTCTTTTACAGGTTTCCCTCAGGATTTTGTGGCGTACGGAGGCTTGACCACAGAAGCCGGCAAGCTTGATCTCGACTTAAATTTAAAATCAGATTCAACCCAAAACCGACTCAATTACGACGGCGGTGTGAAAACCAAGAATCTGGATATGGGGCGATTGCTTGATGTAGAAAAGATGGGTACCGTTACCGCAAATGCACAAATTACGGCCTATTCACGAAAGAAACTTATGTCAGGAACAATTGACGGAACCATCGAAAGTTTTTATTATTCGGGCTATGATTATCAGAATTTAAAAGTAAACGGGACGGTTTCGAATAAAATGTTTCAGGGAAAGATCAATTCCAAAGATCCAAATTTGAATTTTGATTTCGAGGGTATTGTTGACTTTTCATCACGCCTGCCGCTCTTAAACTTTAAAGCCAATGTGTACAATGCAGACCTCACGGCACTTCATCTGATAAATGATACCAACGAACTTTCTTTCAGTACCAAAATGACCCTTAATGCGGAAGGGCTCAAACTCAACGAAATAAATGGGTCCATTCAGGCGCGAAATACATATATCTGCTATGGAGACTCAGTGTTATTTCTTGAAAATCTGAAAGTTAGTGCTGCCGGCGACCCCGGAAACCGCTTTATCAATTTCATTAGCGACGTTGTCGATATCAGTCTTATCGGCTCTTTCGATATCGACGAATTGCCACATAGCATAACCAATCTCATCGGTGAGGTAATGCCTTCTTTTGTGAAAAAAGAAGCTACACAAGTGGACCAGAATTTTGACTTTAGTCTGAATTATAAAAAACGTAACCTGATTACTGGATTACTTATTCCAAAACTGGAAATTGCTTCTAAAACAACCGCTTATGGAAGCTATAATTCTATCGACCGCGGTTTTAGCCTGTATCTCCGTTCGGGAAAACTCTCATATGGTGATTATGAAGTGCACGATTTCTCTGCTGATATGGGAAAACAGAGTGAGGTACTTAAAGGAAAGTTTTTTGCCAGCAAGGTTCTTATTTCGGGGTTTGAAATAGAAAATGTCGATCTGGATGCCGAAGCTTACAATGACATTGTTCAAGTAGGTTTTGGATGGCTGAACAAGAATAAATCGGTGCGTGCCAACATTGAAGGTCAAGTGACTTTTTTGAATGAGAAGAGCTACGTAATTGATATTTCGCCGAGCTATGTGGGAAGTGAAAATGCAATCTATAAAATCGAAAATCCTACCCGAATTACGGTCGATAGCACACATATTTCGGTGAATGATCTGGTGCTGGATCACAAGAATCAGAAACTCGAAATAAATGGAAGTATCAGCGAGGATAAATCTGAGGAACTCACCGTTTTGCTGAAGAATTTTGATTTTGCTACGCTCGATTCGATGGGCTTGGATATGGCAACATCGCTCCGTGGAATTGTTAATCTTCAGGGATCTCTAACCGATTTTTATGGAGAAAGGATTATCGGAGCTTCCGGTAGCATCGATAGTCTGGCTTATGATAAATATGAACTAGGAGATGTGGCCGTGAGCAGCCAGTATTTTAGTGAGGAAAATAAACTGGGTCTCGACGGTACATTAGCTCGTGGTGACGAAAAGATACTTAATTTTAAAGGAGATTATAAAATTGGAAGTGAGAATCCGCTGAATGGTAAATTGACGCTTGAGCAATTTAATTTGGACGTGCTCGATGCTTTTCAAATCCCGCAAATCAATCATTACAGTGGTTATGCAAACGGGGAGATAAAGATAACCGGTAAACTCACCAAGCCGACACTCGACGGATATATCGACTTTGATAACGCCCGGTTTCTGGTGGAATATGTCAATACTTATTACACATTTTCTGATCGCGTTCGGGTCGAAGATGGCTGGTTTGGAATCGATTACAAACCGCTCTATGACGATAAAGGACATAAAGGATTTTTAGTGGCATCCGCTTTTCATGAAGATTATGCCAACTGGAATTACGACGTGAGCGTTGAAGCCAATGACTTCTTTATTATGAACACCACCCGGGAGATGAATTCTACCTATTTCGGAACGGCATACGGCACAGGAACCATTCAATTGGGTGGTTATGATGGCTTTTTGGAGATCAATATAGATGCAAAAACCGAGAGAGGCACTTCCGTGAAATTGCCGCTCGATGAAACGGAAGACGTGACACTCGAAAACTTTGTCCATTTCGTTAACAAAGCCGATGAAGTCCATTTAGACCGGAAAGCAGATCTGAGCGGCGTACAATTACGGCTAAATATCGATGCCACTCCGGATGCAGAAGTACAGCTTATTTTCGATCAAAAATCAGGGGATATTATTCGCGGTCGTGGCAGCGGGAAACTAACTTTTGAGATTTCTCCTTCGGGAGAATTCCTCATGTTCGGACGGTACGAACTTCAGGAGGGAAGTTATCTCTTCACGCTTAAAAATTTAATTAACAAGCAGTTTCAGTTACGAAAAGGCGGAACTATTGGCTGGTACGGCGATCCGTACAATGCCGATATTGACCTTTCTGCGACGTATCAATTGCGTACACCACTCTATCCGATAATGGTAGAAAATCAGGATAATTACCGAGGTAGGGAAGATGTGAATGTGGTGCTCAACCTTACAGAAAAATTGATGAACCCCACAATTACTTTTGATGTAGAGCTTCCACAAGCCACCGAAACCGAGCGCAGTCAGTTGGAGAGTATTACCAGCACCACCCAGCAATTGAACCAACAGGTTTTTTCGCTTCTTATACTCAATCGATTCCTGCCGGTCTACCAAACGACGCAAGAAAACCAGGCAATTTCAGGTGTAAGTGGATTGGGTTCAGCTACTACTTCTGATTTTATAAGTTCCCAGATTAGTGGCTGGTTATCGGAAATTAGCAATGAATTTGATATCGGTATCAATTACCGTCCCGGCGATCAAATAAGCAATCAGGAAATTGCGGTAGCCTTAAGCACCCAGCTTTTCAATGAGCGACTTCATGTAAGGGGAAATTTTGGAGTTACTTCAGCTTCCGAATCTCAATACACCCAAAGTCAGACAAGTATTGTAGGAGATTTCCTTGTGGAATATTCGCTTACCAAAGATGGAAAGATCCGATTGAAAGTTTTCAATGAGACCAATCCATATGAAGTATTTTCTACTTCCAGTTCTATCTATACGCAAGGAATCGGTCTGGTTTACCAAGAAGATTTCAATACGCTCGATGAGTTTTTCACCGAAATAAAAGGTCTATTCAAGAATGATGAAGTAAAAAAGGAGGATAAATCTGCTCAGGAGCAGACTCAGCCGTAATCTCCTGTTTTATTCGCCTTTTCCGTAAGGGTTTTTCCGAGTGAGTATTTTAATTATCGCACAACTCTATTTTATAGGAATACTATAAATTTAGAGAGGTAGATCGTCTTTAGAACGTGAATTGGTGACAGTTTTGACGACCTGTAGGGTAGGGCGTGTTAAAAATAAATGTGTTCTCTATAAACGCGTCACCCCTACAGAGTGTAATATTGTAAGCACATTCTATTTAAACCTTCACAACCTTAATCCTTCATTTTCAGGTTGTGCCCCATTCGGTCGCGCTTCGTTTCCAGATATTTTTTATTGTGCTTATTGGCGCGCATTTCAATCGGAATAATTTCAGTGATTTCAAGGCCGTAACCTATCAATCCTGCACGTTTCTTGGGATTATTAGTTAGCAACTTCATTTTGGTAACTCCCAGATTACGTAATATTTGTGCGCCGATTCCATAATCCCGCTCATCCATTTTAAAGCCGAGTTGCAGGTTTGCATCTACGGTATCAAATCCCTGTTCCTGGAGTTTGTACGCTTTCAATTTGTTGAGCAAACCGATTCCGCGACCTTCCTGATTCATATATACTATTACTCCTTTTCCGGCTTCCTGCACTTGCTGCATGGCCGCATGTAGCTGCGGGCCGCAATCGCATCTGCATGAACCGAATATATCGCCTGTAAGGCAACTGCTATGAACCCGAACCAATACAGGTTCTTCGTCATTCCATTCGCCCTTAACCAGAGCAAGATGCTGCTGCCCGTTTGTACTTTGGGTAAACATGTGAAGCTCAAAATCACCATATTCAGTTGGCAAGTCTATAGCAATATCTTTTGTGATAAGCGATTCATTTTTAAGGCGGTATTGAATTAGATCCTCGATGCTGATCAATTTTAAGTCAAATCTTTCCGCTATTGCCTTCAATTGAGGAAGACGGGCCATTGTACCGTCTTCGTTCATTATTTCTACAATCACACCGGCCGGTTCAAATCCTGCCATTCGTGCAAGATCAATAGCGGCTTCGGTATGGCCAGTGCGGCGCAGCACCCCGCCAGTTTTTGCTTTTAAAGGAAAGATGTGTCCCGGTTTTCCTAAATCGCTTGGTTTGGTATTCGGATCAATAAGTGCCTGCATGGTTTTAGCGCGATCGCTTGCCGAAATACCCGTAGTGCAGCCATGTCCGAGAAGATCGACTGACACGGTAAATGGAGTTTCATGAAGTGCGTTATTACTCTGCACCATGAGTCCCAATTCGAGCTCTTCGCAGCGACTCTCGATGAGTGGAGCACAAATAAGTCCCCGGCCATACGTAGCCATAAAGTTTATCAGTTCGGGAGTGGCAGCGCGGGCGGCAGCCACAAAGTCACCTTCGTTTTCGCGATCTTCATCATCTACCACAATCACCACTTTGCCCGCTTTTATATCGGCTATCGCCGATTCAATTGTATCGAGTTTTATTTCTTTATTTTCCATGATTCTATTTCGGGCTGCAAAGATACGATTTATCCCTCCATTGCCACCGTTTTTGCTTCCATTAGCTTTTCAAGCTCTTGGACAGATTTTTTCCAGGAAAAACGATTTTTGACGAATTGCCTTCCGGCTTTGCCAATAATCTGCTGTTTGTCTATATCCAGAAGTATTTCAAGAATATCTCGAACATAGTCTTCACACGATTCTCCCACCATAAGGTCGTGGCCGCTTTTGGCCTTTAGCGATCGGTTTGCCAGATCGGAAGTAATGCAGGGAATCTCCATGGCCATGGCTTCCAGAAGTTTGTTTTGCAACCCGGTACCTATTTGCATGGGTGCAAAAAAGAGTTTGCCGGAAGCATACGCATCGCGAATATCGGCCACCCATCCTGAAACGGTGATACCCGGAATTTTTGAAAGCTGCTGAACCCGCTTGTGAGGGGAGGAGCCGGCCAGCAACACTTTGATGCCGGGCAGAAACTCCTGAAGTTTTGGAAGAACAGTTTTAGCAATAAACTCCGCTGTTTCAACATTTGGCGGGTAGCTCATATTTCCTGTAAAAACCAGATCGTATTTCTTTTCAACTTTATATTGTGGGTTGAAAAAATCTACATCTATCCCGTTTGTAATTACCGCTATATCTTTCCTTTCGGGATGATATATAAATCGCCGATCCTCGGCCGAGATGATAGTTTTGAGTTCAAAATATTCAAAAATTATATTCTCGTATGCGATGAGTCGCTTGCGTTCCATGGCAATAATTTCACGTTGCAGTCCGGTGGAATTTTGCTCACGACGTTCCATTCCTTTCGAAAATGCATCTTGGTAATCAAGTGTTTTTGCGTAATTGTGTTCGTGCTTTGCATACTCAGCGGTACGGATCAGTTGGCAATATATATGATCTGGATCTTCGGATTCAATTATTTTCTTGATTTCCTGATGAATTCTTCGCTGGTAGAAATAATGGACTTGAAAGGGCTTCGGTGAAAATAATCCGAAAAAGAGGTTGATGACGATTCTCCATTTTCGGAGTTTGAATATGTGGAATTGAGAAGCTATTTCTTGTATGGCTTCCTCAGCTTTTGGATGAACGACAGTATCAGAAAGGCAACAGAGAATAACCTCATGGTGTTTGTGCAACTCTTTTAATTGATGGTATGCCCGTAATTTATCCCCTTTTTCGAGTGGGAATGGCACGCGACTGAGGATAACAACGATTTTCATATGCTCACTTTGGAAAGAAATTGGTGCAGAGAAGCGGCTAATTTTTCATTGTCGTAAGATTCGATAATAAGATCACGCCCAGCTTTTGCTATCGCCGCAGCCCTTTCTCTGTCAGAGGATAAATCCAAAATAGCATTGGCAAAATCAATCGGTTGTCGAACGAGTAATGCGGATTTACCGTTTTTAACTGCAACTCCTTTTGCGCCAAGCGGAGTCGAAACAATTGGTTTTTGAAGGGCGAGTGCTTCAATAATTTTCACGCGCATTCCGCCGCCACTCATAAGCGGAACGATCATAATATTTTTTGAAAGCATAAATTCTTTGGCATCTTCCACTTCACCAATTACTTTTACTCCTTTCATTTTCAGATCGGTGAGCCATTGCGGCATATGTCTTCCGGCAAGATAAAGCTTGAGTTTCGGATTCTTCTCCATGACCAGTGGCCACACCTTTTCCAGAAACCATTCGATGCCTTCTTCATTGGGTTTCCAATCCATACTTCCGAGATGAAATACCGAATTGGCTTCAAATTTATCAGAAGGGATATACTCCGATGGGTTTACACCAAAAGGAATGGTTAGCCCTTTGCCTTTGAACCCCAGTCTTCTATAATGTTTTAGTTCATCGGCATTTATAGCAATAATCCCATCTATCTCAGAGAGAAGATCTACCTCATACGCGCGCAACTGACGGGTGAGTATCTTGAGATATGCCTTCTTCAATCCAGCGGGATGTGATTTTGCAAGTCGATGCCAGATAGAGAATTCGAGATTGTGGCTTCGAAGCATTATTTTTGCTGCCGACAACCGACGAATGCATGGAATATAGGGAGCTACGAAAATGCTTTCGCAAATGACGATATCAAATTTCTCTTTCTGCAATATTTCATCGATGGCCTGATCGACGTCTGATGAAAAGAACCTAGAAACATGATACGTATCTTGGGTAATAAGATTGGAAAATGCATCCACTACATTGAGCCGTGTATCCACATAAATGGCCTTAAATTTCGTTTCTTTCAAATAGTTTTTCGGAAATTCTTTGACTTTGAACGGATGCTTTTGAGTAACAATTGAGACGATTCTTAAATCGACACCTTGAGACATAAGTCCTGTGGATATCTGATTGATTGCCAAGCACCCTCCGTCTCTTACCGGATATGGAGGTTTATGACATAATTGGAGCACTTTCACGAGGTAGCTTGTTTTTTCAAATTAAATATCCCCCGAATCTTTTCGAGCATTCTGGCATACGTATCCCGATCGAAGAGAGCTGCATCTTTTATCGCCTTATAGGTCAGAAACAAGGCTACCGGAAGCAAGACCATCGAGCTGAGCCACATTCCAGAAAAAGGAGAAAGGACACCTGATTCGACCATTTTTTCGCCTGAAATTGATGTTATGTGAAACACCAGAAAGAAGAGAACCGAAAAGATAACCGGCAGACCCAGTCCTCCCTTTTTAATAATCGCTCCTAAAGGTGCACCAATAAAGAATAATACAATACATGCAAATGAGAGGGTGAGTTTACGGTGCCATTCTATTTTGTGTTTGTCGATATATTCGTTTCGATTATCAATTTCCTGATTGGTTCGCTCCATGTAATTTTTGGCATTGCGCGTAATGTTTATGGCGACAGTAACGATGCGTCTTTGGGAGGAAAGATCCAGGCTGTCAAGGGGTTGATAGTTAGATTTCGGATTGGAAGTTATGAGTTCCTTCGCTTCATCGAGATTCGAATCTTTGAGGTTGATACTGCGCTTCATATAATTTTCAAAATCGGCCTCCCGGTTATCTTTTTGCAATTGTAATGAATCGATAGAAATACGAAGCTGCTTCATCGACATCATTTTCATATGGTTTTTCCAAAGGTCTTCGTCCGACCGTTGCATATCAAATCCGGAGAGATCCATCATAATATAGTCCTCTTTAAACCGGCTTTTTATTTGCGGATGATCCTTCTGTAAAAAGGAACCCAATTCGTCATAGCTTACTCCGTCGATGAGATGCAAAGAGAGATAGCGGCCATCGGCCGTTTTGAGCATTTCGCCTTCCTTGGCGCGGATTACCGTTCTGTTGCCAGGATTTTTATCATCGTGTTTATAAATCAATACATCATAGAGCATATTGGAGTTTCGGTCCTTTCTGCCCACACGAATACTGTACCCGTCGATTCCATTATAAAATACATCTTCCTTGAGCTCGAGACTCGGCTTGGTGTGGGTTACATCCCAGAGAAGTGATTTGAATTTGAGATTGGCGAGTGGCGCAATGGTATTATTGAAATAAAAGGCTCCTCCAGCTACGAAACATATAAAAATAATAAGTGGAAGCATAATGCGAAGCAGGGAGAGACCGCTCGATTTCATAGCTACGAGTTCGTAATGTTCAGCCAAACTTCCAAAGGTCATGATGCTGCTGAGCAGAACGGCGAGTGGCAATGCCAGGCTGACCAAATTTGCGGAAGCATAAAACAAAAGCTTGGCTATAATCCAGTATTCGAGCCCTTTGCCCATAAAGTCGTCGATGTATTTCCATACAAACTGCATCAGCAAGATAAACATAACGATACACAATGTGAGCAGGAAAGGCCCCAAATACGACTTGATTATGAGTAGGTGAATCTTCTTCAATACTTTGCGTTAAATGGTGTCGCTGCCGGCAACAACCATGCCCGATTGACGCACAAAGATAGTGAACGTTTTGTCAGTTTATCAGGCACCGAGTACTCTGCGCAAATCTTCCAATTGACTTTCCCAAAGGTTGCGGGTACTTTCCTCGTCACCAGCTTCCGGAAAGTCGGTGACGATGATGGCTAAATCGCGTGTGATAGCGTCAATTTTAATCCGCAATTCGAAATATACATCTTCGCCCTCATCGTCAAGCCATTGAAATTTTACGGCTTGGTCTTTTGTTTTGGAAAGCAATTTGGCACTCTCTTCCGACCCATCCCAAAAAAAGGTGAATACATCGTCGCGCACATTGACATTATCCGCAAACCAGTCAGAGAGACCGCTGGGAGTGCTGATCATATTGTATAAAATCTTGGGCGAAGTTTTCAGAAGGAATTCTATCTCTATTATTTTTCGGTCTGACATTGGGTATTATATTGAATTGTACTAACGGTTTCGTTAGGCGGTCAAGATATGAATTAATTTTCTTGAAATGGGTATGCGGATGGGAATTGAGAAATTTTGGATTATTGAATTTGAAACACTGTGTTGCATGAAGAAGACTGAGGCGTTGATATTGTCTGCAAGGACCCTGACCAATAATGTGTCTGATCCGATTAATCTAAAACAGAAAATGGCCACCACAACAAGTGCGGCAGCCATTTTAAACCAAATTTATTTGGACTTATAATTTCACAATCGGTGTTGCATAATGTCCATTAGGATTCGAAACTTGCAAAATATATGTTCCTGAAGCTATGTCTGACATATTTATATTAATCAGTTCTTCGTTTGTGAAATTCTCGTTCATGATTATCTCACCGGTAATTGTCATTACCTTAACAATCGTTTTCTCACCGGCCGATTGAATCTGAATATTAAGATTTCCGGTAAATGGATTAGGATAAACCACAATGTCTAACGCTGGTTGGCGGTTCGAAATTCCTGTACCGACTACTGAAGTACATTCAGAAGTAGTTGAACAATTTTCAGAAGAGATTATTACTGCGTAATTGCCATCAACTGTGGCTGTGAATGATTGATCGGTTTCACCATCGATTTCGCTATTCTCATTATCACAATCTACCCACTGATAACTATAGCCTGAGGCAGTTGCGGTGAGAACATTTGCATCTTGTGATACTGAATTGTCAATAACGATTGCAGTTGGGTTTTCGGCTACAAGCGCACCATTACCTTCGTTACAATCTACAGTTACGGTTCCTGTGAGGGTCTCGTAGCAATTTCCCTCAATTGTGTACGAATATACTCCGAAGGGAACTGCAGACACTATGTCTCCAAATGGTTCGCCGGTAACTAAAGTTTGGTTGAAGTCGGCTCCATCGGTAAGGGTAATGGTTAATCCGCTGAGCGTTAAAGGCTCTCCAATAAAGAAGAATACATCGTTGGTGGTTGCCGGAGCCGGGTTGGCTTCAACTACCGAACCCAAACCACCATTACAATCTACCGTCACTGTTCCTGTTACAGTTTCATAGCAAGGTGTAGTAATTGTGTATTGATAATCGCCAAAAGGAACATCGCTTAAAATATCGCTTGAAAAAGGACCGCCTGAACCGGTAGTCAGTGATTGGTAAAAACCATCACCGTACAATTCAACAAATGCGCCATTGATGGTAAGTGGCGAACCAACGAAGAAGAATACATCGTTGGTGGTTGCCGGAGCCGGGTTGGCTTCAACTACCGAACCCAAACCACCATTACAATCTACCGTCACTGTTCCTGTTACAGTTTCATAGCAAGGTGTAGTAATGGTGTATTGATAATCGCCAAAAGGAACATCGCTTAATATATCGCTTGAAAAAGGACCGCCTGAACCGGTAGTCAGTGATTGGTAAAAACCATCACCGTACAATTCAACAAATGCGCCATTGATGGTAAGTGGCGAACCAACGAAGAAGAATACATCGTTGGTGGTTGCCGGAGCCGGGTTGGCTTCAACTACCGAACCCAAACCATCATTACAATCTACCGTCACTGTTCCTGTTACAGTTTCATAGCAAGGTGTAGTAATGGTGTATTGATAATCGCCAAAAGGAACATCGCTTAATATATCGCTTGAAAAAGGACCGCCTGAACCGGTAGTCAGTGATTGGTAAAAACCATCACCGTACAATTCAACAAATGCGCCATTGAAAGTAAGTGGCGAACCAACGAAGAAGAATACATCGTTGGTAGTCGAAGCAGACATGGATACATTTTCGCTTGCATTTGCATCAGAAAGGGTCAAGGATCCTACTCCTGCAACATAACATTGTGCCAAATAATTATATTGGTAAGTACCATTTCCTAAGCCAGTAAACATAACTTGTCCAGCTGAATTTGTATAAAGAGTAGTTCCATCAAGGAATACCTCTACATTTTCAATTGGCAATGCAGTGTTATTATCTGTGATAGTGAATGTAACATCATATTGTCCATATGCATTCGTAAGCAAAACGAGCATGAATAAAATACTTGTGTAAAAATTTGTCATGATTTGAATTTTGAGTTTAATATAAAATATGGGTTCTATTATTTCGAATTTGATTAGTCAATAATGACAAGTTTGGTTGCGGCCCTTTGCACTCCATTTTGCGATATGCTCACCAAATAAATTCCACTGCTTATATTGCCAGGGATATTGGTTGTTAGGCTACTCCCTCCAATAAGTTCATTATTAATAGGAGTACTGTGCAATAATTTTCCTGTAATACTGTAGAATTCCAGCGTGGCGTTTGCTGTCAGATCCTCTGAAAATTGAATATTCAGTTGATCTGAACGTAGCGCTGGGTTTGGTGACAACGTAGGTGCTTTGGCGTAGTAGCTATCGTCAATTCCATTCACAATATCATTATCCATGCGCATCACTAAATATTGGATATCATTGCTATCATCACGTGATTGTCCAACCCCTACAATCTGTCCATTAGCCTGAAGAGCTATGGCATTCAAGAATACATTGCTACCTGTTACTCCTGGTTTTGAAAGACCATTATTGCCAAAACTCACGTCTCTACTTCCGTCTGCATTGTATTTCCAAACAGCCATGTCGAAGCTACCTGGAGGGCCCTCACCAGTTGAACCACCAAATACAATTTTTTCATCATCTTGGATTTGTAAATCGGCTCCCTCGTTGAATGTTTCTTCATTTTCAATCACTGTTCCATCTGAACCAAAAGATGTATCAAGCACCCCATCGGTTGTAAATTTCACCAAGATGGCATAATAATCATAACTAGCTGTAGCCGTGAAACCACCAACAATAATGTCACCTTCAGACGTGAGTGCCATATTCCATATCTCATCGTCCACATTGTTTTGTGAATACTGTATTACGCCTTCTTGACCAAAAGTTGAATCGAGCGACCCATCTTCATTGTATCTTGCGAGTAGCATTACATTCCATAAAAATTCTGGAGAATAGGTTCCTCCGGTTAGTATTTTTCCGTCGGGTTGAACCAATACACAGTCAAATGAGTTTCCATCTTGAACTACAGGAAGCGTAGCCATTCCATTAACTCCAAAGCTGGTATCAAGAGTCCCATCAGCGGTGAATCGCGCCACTAAAGGCTGTCTTAAGTACTCTTGATTATCTGGATTAATCGTGAAAGAGCTACCGGAGATTAAAATATTTTCATTGGCGTCAAGCGCAACCCCGCGAGCAAAATCTTCAAAGTATTCAGGAACTGCACTGAACTGTTGGATAACCACCCCGTTGTCTCCAAATGAAGTATCTAATGTACCATCTGAATTGAGCTGAATAAGCAATACTTTGTAGAACTGATAGTTCGTTGTAGCACCAGCTAAGATTATTTTTCCTTCACTATTAATTGTGCAGCTGTAAATGAGGGCTTCATTGTCTTGCTCAAAAGTGAAATACCCGTCCACACCAAAATCGGTATCAAGGGTACCATCTGTCATATATCGGGCTACACGAACCCGGGCAGTATAATTAGCGTCCCAGCCCATTCCAGCGGCTATTATTTTTTGATCCTCCTGTATAGCAAGGTCTTGAAACGCTTCAATAGGATTACTGGTTGTACCAGAGATTACGATTCCATCGGTACCAAAACTTGGGTCTAAGTCACCTGAGTTTTGAGCGAATGTGGCTACACATAGACCTAAAAATAAGCCCAATGTGAGTGAGTAGATTTTTGCTTTCATTCGTATTTAATTTAAGTAGTTTAAATGTAAATAGTGAGTTATTTTGTACTTATTATTTTCTGTTTTTAAGCTGTAACTCCTTTAGGTTTTGAATAAGTTTTTCCCAGGCTTCCCGTTCTCTTTTCATCGTTTCGTGAAGCTGCTCTAACTTTGAGATGTTATCCATTTTTCCCTTTTTGGTTTTCACTTTTTTTTTCAAAATCGTGGGATTTAAATTTTGCTTTTACAAATATGATTCATTGATTTCTGAATCCGATTATAAAGGCTCTTACTTGAACGGTACAGATTGAAATTGACCTCTTACAAATGCATAACCGGATAGGAAATGGTATTACATTTACATTACAATGAAATATAAGGTGTTGACGGTCAGGAGAAAGGGTTTTTCGTGTGGCTTCTGTAATTTGTTTTTTTACCGCGAGTTTTGCAAAGACTTTGCGCAAGTTTCGCAGAGGAATATTCGAATATTATATTTCTGCTTTTACTTCGTCTTGCCTTTTCCGGATGGTGTTTTTTCTCCGCGAAGAATCTCTGCGAAAATTGCGGTTAAAAACTTCTAAAATCAGTATCCGAAAACAAACAAACCCTTCCCAGATTATAAAGTCCAAAAACCAAAGTCCAAAAACCAAACACCAAAAACTAAAAACCAATCCCGATATCGCTTACGCGCTTCGGGATGAGTTCGAAAACGAAAAACCTTCTGTTTTTCTGTCTCACTCAAAAATCCATCAAAAAATTGACGAGATGAATGTCTTCTCCTTCGATATTCAATTTTTTTCGGAGTCTTGACCGGGCTACGGTTATGCTATTTACCGATTGATACGTGATGGCGGAGATATCTTTGGTTGACATATTGAGTCTTAAAAATGCGCAAAGTTTTTTCTCGTTAGCAGTAAGATTTGGATACTGCTCCTGAAGTTTTTGATAAAAATCAGAATGAACACGGGTGAAATGAGCCTCGAATTCGTCCCAGAGATGGTTATCCTGGCTTGATCTAAGTTCAAAAATAATGTCCTGAATGATTTTTTGATTTTCGTGTTTAAAAGTGTCTTTCGCTTGTAATAGTTTCTCTGTGATTTTGGAAATCAATTCATTGTTTTTGACTAAAAAGAGTGCATTGGCTGTCAGCTCACGATCTTTATAATCCACACTTTCCTGAAGTGTCCGCCGCTCCAATTCTAAATTCTCGTGTTCTAATTTTAGTTTTTGTTGCTGTAGTTTACCGGTTCTGATTTTCCCTCTCATCGAAACGAGGAAAATTATTGCGAGGAGCAAAAGCAAAAGAAGTACACCGCCTATTTTTAAATTTCTAAGCTCCACTTTTTGGCGTTCCGCTTTTTCACGTTGTACCTCAAGTTCAAATGTTTTTTTCTCTTTATCTCTTCTGAAGGCATCTTCGAGTTTCGCCATCGCCGATTGGCTCTCTGAGCTGAAAATGCTATCGTTCAATGTTTTGAATTTTCTAAAAGTGTCCAATGATTTTTTGTACTGCCCAAGCGTATCGTAAATCATCGACAGGGATTCAAGAGAAACCAGAATCGATTTTCGGTTTCCAATTTCCTTACCGAGCTGCAACGCTTCTTCAAAATATTCTTCGGCTCGTTCAAAATTACCCTTCGAAGCCTGGTTTTTTCCAATGCTATTAAGGGTTTGAGTCTGACCACTTTTGTTTCCCAGTTCCTTGTTCAAACTCAATGATTTTAATAAATGATGATTTGCCAGATCATATTCGCCTTTTCCCACATAGCATATTCCCATGTTATTCTCCATAAATGCCTCGTAGCGTTTATTGCCAAAATTCCTATTGAGCTCAAGTGCATCCTGATAATATGAAAGTGCGGTATCGTAGTCGGCTTTGTTGAGGTAAACTCCGGCTATATTATTGAAAAGGCGAATTTTTCTTTCAGTAATGTCTTTGGCTGGCGCCTTATCTATGATATGTTCCAAATGACTGAGTGCTTCTTCGTATTGGGAAAGACATTTGTCATATTTTGCCATTCGAAAATTTAAGATACCTATATTTACCTGGATGTCTATTTCATCTAATTTAATTTGAACATCATCAGGTTTCTTTTCCTCAAGACCATTTAATAATTTTTCAGCATCCAGATAGTATTTGAGTGCTTTGTCCATTTCGGCCATTTCGCCATATACATCGCCCAAATTGATCAGCACCTTTGCTTGAATAGTTTCCGACTCGATTTGTTCAATCAACGCGTAAGAGGAATCGGCAAACGCCAGAGCGGTATAAAGATTTCTCTCAATATAAGATTTGGATGAATCGACGTATGCAAGGCTCGCGAATTCGACTTCGGTTGTGTCGGTCCTTTCGGCAAATGAAAAATGCACGATACTCATAAACAAGACATACAGGATGAACCCTTTCCCATGCGGGTTTATTCTTGCTTTGTGTGTATCATTTTTGGTCACTATAAGGTTAGGTTTGGAAAGTTTAGTCTTAAGATCCTGTTCGCGGGTAGTTCTTAGAATCTCGTTTAGTGTGTAATTTTAAGCTTTTATTGTGATTTTGACAACTATTGATTTTGCCAATCAAATTGAGGTGCGCGCATAATAAGCCGAATTTGACAGATACAATCACGGCACCTGATCCAAAAAGATTTGTAGCTTAGCTCACATAAGGAGTGATTCTATGCGTCGGTAAGTCACTGAAAACTTTGGTTCCGCAATTTTCCAAAAATTCCATTCGCAACAACCCAAAAAGTTTATATCTTTGCGCCCGCAATTCAGCCGGCGAGATAGCTCAGATGGCTAGAGCGCATGATTCATACTCATGAGGTCCCGAGTTCGATCCTCGGTCTCGCTACTAATTTTTCAGAAGGAAACCCACGGGTTTCCTTTTGTTTTTAGCACCTTTACGGAATATATTTCCCCCAAAACACTAAACGATACCCGCATCCGTTCGATAAGTGATGAATTACGCAATTGTTGACATAGAAACCACGGGGCTTTATCATCAAGACCATGGCATTACTGAAATTGCGGTTGTTCATTTTGATGGTGAAAGCGCCGAGCTAGTGTTTCACAGTTTGATAAATCCTGGACGGTCTATTCCCGGCCATATCAGCCATCTCACGGGATTGCGAAATGCGAATGTGGAAGATGCTCCGTTCTTTAACGAAATTCTGGAGCCATTGGCTCGATCTCTGAAAGACCGGGTTTTTGTGGCGCACAATGTCAATTTTGATTTCAATTTCTTAAAAGCTGCCTTCACTATGTGTGGGCTTCCATTCAATTATCAACGGCTTTGCACCATGCGCATGGCGCGCAAGTTGCTGCCTGAATTGCGCTCGCATCGGCTGGAGGCGCTTACTTCAGCGCTAAAAATCGATAATCCGGATTCGCATCGTGCAGCAGGGGATGCTTTGGCTACGGCCAATCTATTGAAAAAATTGATCGAAATGGATCAGCAAGAATTGCTGAAAGAGCTATTGCGTAAAAACAACCGAACGGCTATTCTTCCACCTGGAGTCTCTGTCGATTCAGTAGAAAATTTACCATCTACAGCAGGCGTTTACTATTTCTATTCCGATCGCACGCATCCTATTTATATTGGAAAGGCGAAGAATTTAAAACGTCGCGTGTTAAGCCATTTTACAGCTTCATCTTCCACTAGCATGAAACAGATTTTTCAAAGAGAAGTGCGGCGAATAGATTTCAAAACTACAGCCAACGAATACGAAGCGCTCCTTCTGGAGGATTCAGAAATCAAAAAGTGGTGGCCCAAATACAACCGAGCGCAAAAAGAAAAGGTTTCGGGATTTGCAGTGATACCTTTTGATAATCGCATCGGAGAAACACGATTCGGAATTCTCAAATCGCGCGAAAGATCAGATGCCTTAGCTTGGTTTAATTCCTATCACACAGCCAAAGTCTGGCTGTATCGGGAATTGGTGAGCCACGAGATCGACCCGAAGTATGCAGGATTTTTCAGCCCGGAGAGTTTTCCTGAAGAGCGAGTGGAAGAGCGAATCGAAGAATTCATTCTTATGCAAAGAGCTGCTGCGAATGAAAGCTATGTGATACTAAGCAACATCGGAAAAAACAATAGATTTGGTGTTGCTGTATTGAGCGGGAAATACAGAGGTTTTGGTCATTTTAACGGAAGTGAAAGAACCTATGAAAAAATAGAACCGAAATTGCACGCCGCTCCTGACAGTATGGTCGCGAAATCTATTATCGGCCGAATGCTCATCGATGAAAAATATGAGAAATTTGTACTTTAAACATGCTATGAGAGTATGGATGTTGCTCTTAATTCTTTTAAGTTTACAAAATTGTAAATCTCCGGAAATGTCAGATCATGACGCGGATAAACTTGCCATCGAGCAGGTTTTGAAAGACCAGCAAGCTGCCTGGAACGAAGGGGACATCGAAAAATTCATGACCGGATATTTGAATAGTCCCGAGCTTGCATTCATTGGCAGCGGCGGAATTCAACGCGGATATACTACCGTTTTAGAACGTTACAAAAAGCGTTATCCCGACAAAGAAACCATGGGAGAACTCAGCTTTACCGATTTGGATTTTGTACCTGCCGGCAAAAGATTCTATCTCGTAATTGGGAAATTTTCATTAAAACGACCAACAGACAGCCCAAGCGGCTATTTCACACTGCTCTGGCAAAAAACACCTCAGGGCTGGAAAATAATTAACGACCACACAAGCGGATGATTACAATCAGTTTTACAAATATTATTATTGGTATTAATGTTATCCTTTCGGTGATAGCCTTTCAGAATCGAGACTTCCTTTCCAAAATGCTTTTTAATCCATATCAAGTGGTACACCGAAAGGAGTATTATCGGGTAGTTACACACGCATTCATCCACGGCGATTTTATCCATTTGTTTTTCAATATGTACGTGCTGTACAGTTTTGGAAATCTTATCGAGAGTATTTTCGTTAATCCCGAAATATTTGGTCGGCTCTTTCCAGATCTGGAATTCTGGGGCGTGTCAAATGGCTACTTATTCTATATTTTACTCTATCTCGGTGGGATTCTTTTCGCGGTTTTGCCTGCCATAAAGAAACACAACAACGATCCTTCCTACAATTCGTTAGGTGCTTCGGGAGCAGTGTCGGCAGTGGTAATGGCAGTTATTCTACTTTTGCCTACCATGAATCTCCGGTTATTTTTCGTTCCGATCGATATTCCCGCTTTTATATTAGGGGCGGCTTATCTGGGATACGAATATTATATGAGCAAAAAAGGACGCACCGGAATAGCACATGACGCGCATTTTTGGGGTGCAATTTATGGTCTGGTGCTTCTGTTGGTTCTCAGACCTTCCTTTGGGCTTTATTTTATTAGCCAAATCGGACAATTTTTCGGAATTGCTTAATTTCCCTTTACCTTTGTGCATGGACACGCTATAATAAAAGAATGCAAAAAAGTACAGACTGGCTTATTCTAAACGGCAATCTTCACGAGGAGATATCTTCCGATTTTTTTCGAAAGAATCGGGCATTTCGTCTGGGCGATGGCTTTTTTGAAACCGTGCGTGTAGTCAATGGATCTGCTCATCTTTGGCCTGCGCACTATGCCCGTATCAAGAGATGCGCGAAGGTTTTGAAGCTTGAGATTCCAGCTCTCTTTTCAGAAAATTTTCTCAAAGAGGCGATTGACAATCTCCTCACCAAAAATGAAATCGAGGGTGGAGGAAGGCTGCGCTTTACTTTCTTTCGCGACGGTGAGGGAACCTACCGCCCGACGAGCAACAGACTTGGATTTTTGATTGAAGTAGAAAGAATGCCTCAGCGGATATTCCAGCTGAATGACAAGGGAATAAGTATTGATGTTTTTAAGGACTTGCGCAAAGAACACGGAGAATTTTCAGCTTATAAAATGCTCGGAAATCATATCTATATTCAAGCTTCGATTTGGGCTCAAAACAACAATTTGAACGATGCTTTCATTTGTAATCCAAAAGGAAGTATTATCGAAGCCACCGCCAGCAATGCTTTTATTGTAAAAAACGGAAAAATCTATACACCTTCCGTATCCGATGGTTGTGTGGGTGGGGTGATGCGCATGGCTGTTATCAATGCAGCGATTCGATTGGGTATTCCGATCTTCGAATCAGAGTTGAGCCTGAACGATATAACTTTTGCTGATGAAGTATTTCTGACCAATGCCATTCAGGGAGTAACCTGGGTGGGTAGCTTCCGTGCAAAACGATACTATCACAAGTTAAGCGACTTGCTGCTCAATGAAGTGAATTCGAAAGAGACTGTAATCAATTAGAGCCTGTCACGTATTCCTTGCAGTCATGAGGTCACTTCGTTTTGTTCACTCGAGTGGTCAATATCAGAATGTTCAATAACAAGGCGCACGCAGGTATAAATACTTAGCGAAGCGGTATCACAGCCACAGGGCGTAATTAAGGAGTTGACAACTGTCAATGGCTGTTTTTAGAACAAGTGCAACGCATGTAGTGGACAGTATGGTCAGACACTAATTGAGCTTCGGGTCTTCCGGAAAATTTGCCAGATTTACGAAATCACCGCCCATTGTTTTAAGAACCTTACTCCAGAGGTCTTCAATTTCAGACTGTTTATTCATAAAGTCAATGCCATCGGCTTTGGCCACATACCACGATTCCAGTTTGAGTTCCTCTTCCAACTGATCTGCATCCCAACCACAGTAACCAATAAAAAAACGCAAGTCGCATGGATCGAAATTATCAGTTTTCAAAATACTTTTTAAATCTTCGAAATCGCCACCGAGATAAAGGTCGTCTTTAATATGGATACTGTTTTCTATTTGGTCACCAAAACGATGAAGGAAGTAAATAATTCCTGTTTCTACCGGTCCCCCGATCGAAATTTCCCGAGGCAGATCGGGCAAAGTCAAAATATCTTTCGAAAGATCGGGATCCATAAATTTATTGAGAATAAACCCGAATGAACCTTCTTCATCGTGGTCGCAAAGAAGAATTACGGTCCGTTTAAAATACGGATCATCCAGGAATGGCTTGGAAAGGAGCAATCTCCCTTTTTTGGGAGAGAGGATATTTGCTGGGTTTAGATTCAATTTTTATTTTTCATTTAATGCAGTGCAGGACGCCATACCAGCGATTTACAAATTTCTCCCTCGGCAATATTCAACGCATTAAGGCGTGCATAAATATCGTTTTCATTCCAATAATTCAAAGCAAACTTAACAAAAATGTTTCCGTGCTTGGCTTCTGAAGTCCAAAGTGTTTTATAAAAAGATTTTATCTCGGGGTCTTCCGCCTTATCGGCAACGAGTTTAAAACGTTCAGCACCGCGGCATTCGATGATGGAGGCTAATAATAACCGATCCATCAATCTTTCGTCAACAGTCGATCTACATAGTTTTATCAATCTATCTACATAATGATCTTTTGGCATTTTAGCAGGGAGTTGGATTCCACGTGATTCCATCAATTTATAGACTTGTTGAAAATGTTCAAGTTCTTCGAGAGCCGTGTCAATAAGCTCAGGAATAATCTCAACTTTATCAGGGCACTTGGCCACAAAACTCATTGCCATTGACGAGGCTTTGCGCTCGCAGTCGGCGTGGTCTTGGAGGAATGCATCGAAGTCGTCGAATACTTTGTCAGCCCATTCCGGAGGTGTTTTATAGGAGAGGTCAAGAGATAATTTCAATTTTTCTTTTTTTTTTGGCGAAATTAGGCTTTGAAAGGTTTAACCGCAAGTTTCGTAGAGAGTTTACGCTGAGAACGCAAAGTGCATTTCCAAAAATGATTAGATGTTCATTGTTTGGCTCCTTTTAGGACGATGTAGCTTGAAGTGCTCATCTTGGGTCGAGTGACCTGGTGCACCAGGTTGATATACTTTGTATGGACTACACTACAAAGACCCGGATTGAATACCGAAAATATACTTGAGGTGTGCTCTCTTTGCAAACATAAAAGGGTAGGGGCGAAAGGATTACCCGCCCATACGGGTTTCCTTCGGTCTCAAGTTTCGCAGAGAGTTTACCCAGTGATCGCAGAGCGTTAGGTTTGAGTTGGTCAAATCGATTTTGATAAAACGGACATACATGAAGACAAACAAAGTGAATGCTTACTTTTGCACTCATTAAAATTACAAGGTGAAAAAAGAAATCAAAGAATTTATTCAACACAATCGGAATGATTTTCGGAATGCTCCTTTTGGAAAAAAAGATGCAGCCAACGATCCGTTTAAGCAATTTGATATTTGGTTTGAAAATACTGTCAAAGCCGAGATCAGCGACCCGTTTGCTATGACTTTGGCTACGGCCAATACACAAGGAATACCTTCAGCTCGCGTGGTTTACATGCGAAATATTACCGATCAGGGGTTGGTTTTTTTTACGAATTATGCAAGTCATAAAGGCGGAGATTTATTTGAAAATCCGTATGCATGTGCCAATTTTTATTGGGAAGATTTGAGCCGACAGGTTCGGTTTACGGGCAGGATTGAGAAAGTAAGCACTGAAGAGTCGGATGCATATTTCAATTCGCGGCCCCGCGAAAGTCAGCTTGGAGCCTGGGCAAGCCATCAGAGTGAAGTTTTGGCCAGCCGCCAAGAACTGATGGATCGTGTGAAAAAGTTGGAAGAAAAATTTGCTGGTCAGAAAGTGCCCCGGCCGGAATTTTGGGGAGGATATGCGCTTATCGCGACTAGCGTGGAATTTTGGCAGGGACGTGAGAATCGCCTTCACGATCGGATGCGCTATTCGCTTCTGCCCGACCATTCATGGATTTTAGATCGATTATCTCCCTGATATTTGGCTAATTATCTGCAGAAATATGGTTTAAGAAAAGCCCTGATTAACACAGCGCCCTGTGACGATTTGGGAATTGTAGTGGTTATTCCGGCATGCAATGAGCCCTCGATCAACTATGCGCTCAACGCTCTGTATAGCTGTACGCGACCCAAATGTGCCGTTGAGATTATTGTCGTCATGAATGCCTCTGAAGATGCATCCGAGGAAATAAAAGAGACCAACAGAAAAGCATATCAGGACTGTCTTTCCTGGCAAAATCAAAAAGGAGAAGATAGCTTCGCGATTTTTGGTTTTTTGGAAAATGAGCTGCCAAAAAAGCATGCAGGAGTGGGGTTGGCACGAAAAATCGGAATGGACGAAGCTGTGTGCCGATTTGATATGGTAAATAATTCCCGAGGAATTATTGCCTGTTTTGATGCAGATTCCACATGCGCAACGAATTATCTTATTGCACTTGAAGAGCATTTTGAAGCCCATCCTAAAACTCCGGCTTGTTCTATTCAATTCAGGCACCCCACGTTTGGCACCGATTACGAACCACATACTTATTTGGGAATCACTTATTATGAATTGCATCTTCGGTATTACAATCAAGCTTTGCGTGCCATTAATTTCCCGAATGCTTTTCATACCATAGGTTCATCGATGGCAGTGACTTCCGAGGCTTATCAAAAACAGGGCGGAATGAACAAGCGTAAAGCCGGTGAAGATTTCTATTTTTTACATAAAATAATGCAACTCGGAGATTTTACGGAATTGAATTCTACTATCGTTTTTCCGTCTCCACGGCCTTCCGATCGCGTGCCTTTTGGCACCGGAAAAGCAATTAATGCCTACCTGAAGGACCCTTCCAAAGGATATTACACCTACAATCTAAAAGCATTTAATTACCTCCGTATTTTCTTTAAGAATATTCCTGAATTTTATCTCAACCCGCCCACGCTTGTCAGTTTAGGAGGCGTGATTCCCTACATCCTGATTGATTTTCTCAGTGCTTATTTTTTTGATGAGCGTATGGCAGAAATCCGGTCTAACAGTTCCAATTTTAATTCTTTTGAAAAGCGATTCTATAACTGGTTTAATGCTTTTATGATATTAAAATTTGTCCATTTTGTGCGGGACAATGCACACCCGAATGTACGGGTTGAAAAGGCTGCTTTGGAATTTTTGCGCGAAGTGAAATATCGAGATGTGGATAAAATTCATTCTATAAACGAATTGCTCGAGATATTCCGAATGCTGGATCGGGAAGCATTGCCAGCTCAAGTTTTGATTCAATAGGATTTTCCGAAAAAGGCCACATGATACACCCGGCAGCACTTATCACTAAAATTTCAAATCCTACCGATTCAAAATAAGTTTCTACCGCGCGATTGTATTGCTTGGCTTAACGGATGCTACGGTGCGATTGGTTCGCATGGCCTAGTAGTCGAAATCGCGCGGTAGCGGATTGGAAATAAAAAAAGCCCTCATTAATAACGAAGGCTTTAAAAATATAGTTGGCGCTAAAGGTGTTAAGGAAAATTATGTTCTTAATCGTCAGCTTTTTTGGTCGTTTTCTTAGCTGTTGTCTTTTTTGCCGCTGTTTTTTTTGCCGTTGCCGTCGTCGATTTCGCTGCTTTTTTCGGAGCTTTTTTCTCCGCCTTTGGAGCATCAGCCTTGGTAGATTCCATGGCTACATCTTTGGACTTTGGCTTTACTTGATCTGCAACATAAGAAGTCTGGCTTTCTTTTCTCCGCCGGGTTTTACCGTACGAACTTCGAAATCTTTTCCCTTTTGTTGTCTTGCTGTCTCCTTTTCCCATAATATTAAGTATTTGAGGTTAATACCGCTTACCTGTCAAATGTCGTAAATAGTCATTTATATAGACGATTGTTGGTAGCACGGCATTTACCAGTTGGCCTTTGAAAAGGTTTAAAAAACATTGTCATCCGACATTTCAAAGGTTCATTGGTATAAGTTGATTTTTCCAAAGGTAATAAAGAATTAGCCTTTGCGTCGGCTTAAGTACATTTTGTGATATTTTTCATATCGATCCAATGTCTTCGAACACCAGAGAAGCAAGGTCTCAATCCGCTCAGGTTCTGATAATTGCCAATGAATATCGCTATCCTTAAGCCTTTCGCGGAAGCGATGCATAAAAATGGCTGCGGCAACCGAAATATTAAAACTTTCGGTAAAACCATACATGGGAATCTTGGCTTTGTAGTGTGCCCGATCCAAAACTTCTTGCGAAACTCCTTTCATTTCGGTACCGAAAACGAATGCAAGCGGTCTGTCTATTGGAATTTCGTTTACCGTCATTTCAGTATGTGGGGTCGTGGCCACAATTTGATATCCTTTGGATTCGAGACTATCCAAACAAGCTCCGGTATTGTTATCGGTCTGATTAAAGCGGTTTAGTGTAAGCCATTTCGAACTTCCGCGTTCTACATCAGGACTGGATTTCCAACTATTCGTATTTTCAATAATGTGGACGGTTTGTATTCCAAAACAATCGCAGGTGCGCATGACGGCACTCGCATTGTGGGGCTGGTAGAGGTTTTCTAAAACCACGGTACCATAATTTGTACGCATATCCACATTGCGCTGAAAGAGTTCACGTTTATTATCGGAAACAAATTGAAGCACGAAATCGAGGTATTCCTTATTCATATATCAAAAAAAAAGTCTCCCCAAAGCGGAGAGACTCATGCATTATACAATGAAAGGTATATTTATTTTACTTTCGATTGAAGATCCGCACCTGCTTTGAATTTCACCACCTTTTTAGCTTTGATGTTGATTTCTTTTCCAGTTTGTGGATTACGTCCTTTACGCGCTGCACGCGTGCTCACAGAAAAAGATCCGAAACCTACGAGGGCCACGCGGTCTGCTTTCTTAAGTGCTTTGGTTGTAGTGTTAATAAATGCGTCTAGCGCTTTTTTTGAGTCGGCCTTAGAAAGACCTGCTTCTGAAGCCATAGCTTCTACTAATTCTGCTTTGTTCATGTTTTAATAATTAATTTAGATTAAACAATAAGATCGTTGAACAGCAACAAATTTACACGAATAACCACGCGCACCAAGCGATTGAAGTAATTCTGGCCTTGTTTGTTAATAAAATAGGGATTTTGTTAATAAGTACGAGCAAAAAACCTACTGTTTACGCGGTATTCAGCAGTATGGAACTAAGAGATATGCATTTAGTACGGTCGTATTCCACGCAAGTGGAACCTTAAAAGGCTGGATTATTCGAAAAATCTGAAATCAATTGGAGGATTGAATCCACGTAAGAAATCCGTAGTTTTCATACGTTTCTTTCCCGGTGCCTGGAGTTCCAGAATCTCAATATTTCCCGGATCACATTTTACAAACAAGCGCAATTCATCTGTGAGGAGAATACACCCCGGGCTACCGGCAATTGGAAAAGTCGCTATCCGGCTTTTAAGAATTTTGAATTGCCTCAATCCATAATCTACTCCAATAGCCGGAGTCCAGGCGGCAGGATAAGGCGAGAGACCTCTAATATGATTATGGACTGCTTCGGCTGATTGATTCCAGTCGATCTCACAATCTTCCTTGAATATCTTGTGCGCTTCTTTTAGTGAATCACTTGATTTTTGTGATTTTGGTTGGGTATTTCCCGATTCAATGGCATTCACGGTTTTCAAAAGTAGATTAGCACCTTCGCTCATCATGCGGTCGTGCAGCTCGCCGGCCGTTTCATTTTCAGAAATGGACATTTCTTTTTGGTCGATAATTTTTCCTGTGTCTATATTTCTTTCGATAAAGAAGGTGGTAAGACCTGTTTTGGTTTCACCATTCATAATAGCCCGGTTGATTGGTGCAGCTCCGCGGTACTGAGGTAGAAGTGAGGCATGCAAATTAATGGTGCCCTTTGGCGGCATACTCCAAACGGACTCAGGGAGCATCCGAAATGCTAAGACCACAAAAAGATCTGCGCCAAGTGCTTTCAATTCTTCCTGAAATGTGCTTTCTTTTAGATTGGTTGGTTGCAAAACAGGGATACTCAGTTCTTCAGCGGCAATTTTTACCGCTGAACATTTGAGCGATTTGCCTCTGCCAGCTGGCTTGTCCGGAGCTGTTATTACAGCAAGAATTTCGAAATTATCAGAAAGTAATTTAAGCGAGGGCACCGCAAAGTCAGGTGTACCCATAAAGATCAATTTCATTTCACTAATTTTTTACGAAGGTAGGAATATCGGCAATTTTTAATGTAAGAATAACTCAATCTATAGTATGCCGAAAAAGCAAATCAAATTAAAATACTTTTCAAACCTAACATCAAACTACGCTGTTTTCTCAGTTTTCACTTTTTGAAGAAAGTCTCTTACGATGTTACATTTTTTTATGAATTAACTTATCTGAATATAAGGTTAAGTGTATCGATACAAATGGACGAGAATAATATAATGTATAGTGCTTTCAATTCATTTAATTTGTAAACCGTTTACGAATAAATCGGACCCGGGAAATTATGAAGAGAGAATCACCGGATTGGTTAAAACGCACGCAAGAAGGGAGCTGGGAACCTGAAATACTCATTTCGGGAATTTCGCTTATTGTACTTTTTCAGCTACCCGCCTTAATTCACAAAGCGCAAATATTCGTGGAGGATAACACCTTTGCGATTTTCCAAACTGGAACGGTAGATAATAATTTTTTTATTTTGATGGAAACGGCGGTTTATTGGCTAATAATCTGTCTGATATTGCACTTGGGGCTGCGCAGTATTTGGGTTAGCTTCGTAGGGTTGAGCTATGCTTTTCCCGAAGGAATTTCTTTTAAAGCCTTAAACCTAACCGATTTTTTTAAGTCTCGCCTTTTGCGTATTCGCTCATTTGAAGAATCAGTAATAAGGCTTGAGAAAATTAGCAGTACGATGTATGCTACGGCGTTTCTACTCGTGCTGGCTACCATAGGAGTTTCTTTTTATTTTTCTTTCTGGGTAGTTCTTATTCTTTCTGTGTATTCGCTGTTTCCTGAAGCTTTATTTGGAGCTTCTGTAAATTCTTTTTTATCCATTCTGATTTTAATTTTCGCGGTACCTTATTTTGTTGATTTCATAACGCTCGGCTGGTTAAAACGATACAAATTATTTTCAAAAATTTACCGCCCTATTTATATTGTATCGGGCATGCTTACTCTGGCACATTTCTATCGCGGAATATACTACGGTCTTGTCAGCAATATAAAGCGGCGGTATATTTTTGCTGGAACTTTTGTCTTTATTCTTGTTACTGTATTTATAATCAATGGTCTCAATAGCCATTCAATGATAGATCGCACCTCAATGATAAATGACATTGTAGGATATACTGTAAATGAAAGCTACTACCGCAATCTGCATCCGGAAACCCCGGATCGCTGGGCTTCAATAGAAAGCAGCGAGGTGGATAATGGAGTGATTAAACTGATCATCTCTCACAGGGCTGCTTATGAAGAAAAAATTAAAGCGAATTGCGGTTTTGAAAAAAGAATAGCGGAAGATGACGAAAGCAAAAGTCTGATTTTGCTCGATTGTATGTCTCATTTTTACAAAATAGAAATAGATAGTACCAGCATCGTGCCTGAGCGCTGGTTTTTTGCCGATTCACCGGCCTCGAACCAAAAGGGTCTTGCCACTTGGTTGCGAACAGATACGGTAACAAATGGAGTGCATCAACTGAACGTTTTTATGCAATATTCGGATACAACGCGCCGATTGATCGCTTCTATTCCGTTTTTTAACCTTAGCGGAAAGTCGTTTTCAAAAAGTAAAACTATAGAATTACCGGAAGCCGATGAAACTGAAAAGAATGATAGTCTTCCAAATATCAACTTACCGCTAAAACAAGGCCTTTAAGGTATTCCCCTTCGGGGTGAAAAATGCTAATAGGGTGATCTTCCGGCTGATGTAGATGGTGTAAGATCTGGACGTGACGCCCGGCTTCCATAGCAGCGGCGGCAATAGTATTATAAAACAAATCGGGAGTGACGACCTGCGAACAACTGAAGGTGATGAGAATTCCACCCGGCTTCATGATGCGCAAAGCGCGTTCATTGAGACGTTTATACGCTTGCACCGCTTTGTGTCTTGCGGAGCGATGTTTGGCGAAAGCCGGAGGATCCAAAATGATAATATCGTAGTTTTCCGAATTGGCTTCTGGAGAATTCAAATATTCCAACGCATCGGCTTTGAGCGCTTGGTGATTGGCTTTCCCCATTTTATTAAGTTCAATATTTTCTGCTACCAGATCCATGGCGCGAGCCGAGCTATCGAGAGAATGGACCTCCTGCGCACCGCCTTTCAGTGCATAAATAGAAAAACCACCGCTGTAAGAGAAAGCATTGAGAATCTTTTTGTCTTTGGAGTATCTCGAAATAAGCGCACGGTTCTCGCGCTGATCCAGAAAGAATCCGGTTTTCTGACCGGTTTCGTAGTTTACGCGAAAGGCATTTCCGTGCTCAAGAATGTCGACTGTCGGCGTTTCATTTTCGATTCTTTCCTCAACTTCGTCTTCACCATGCGCTCGTTTGTGAATTACTCGAGTCAATTTCTCACCATACGATTTTCGTAGAGCTCTTTCAATCAATGGATAATCTCTGGACATGCCGGCGCTATGGGTTTGAACAACGGCCACACCGTTGTAAAAATCGACAACCAATCCGGGCAATTGATCACCTTCAGCATGGATGAGCCTGTATGCATTCGTTTCGGATGAATCTGCGAGGCCTGATTGTAACCGCAGGTTGTATGCATTCTGAATTCTACGGAAGTAGAACTCTTCGTTTACAATTGATTTCTCAAAGGATAAAATCCGGACTGCAATACTTCCATCGCTGAAATGTCCGGTTGCAATAATTTCTTTTTTATCATTGACAATGAATACCTTATCGCCATTATTTAAACTCTTTGTTTCAGTGGAGATGGCCCCCGAAAACACCCATGGGTGTCGTCTCGAAATGCTTTGTCCTTTTCCTTTTCTGAGTGCTAATTTTGGGTATTCCATGGGTTTGAATTAGGCGCAAAGGTAGATTTCTCAGCTGTTCTCGCTCTTTTTATTTGAAATATAATTTTCACGATCAATATGTATTAAATTATTCTCGGCCATCCATCGCAGCACTCCGAGCACTTCAATTTCTCTGTATTTCTTTAAGGAGGGCAATTCTTTAACTAAGTAATTCTTAATGGATAAATCATCCTGAATCTCTGTTTTTATTTTTACGAAAAGGGCATTATCCGATTCCAACTTCTTCAATGAAATACAAACATCGCATTTGCCGCAATTGTCCTTACTTTCTTCACCAAAATAGGCTACAAGCTGGCGACTGCGGCATATAAGGTTGTTTTCACTATAAGCCAGTACGGCGTGCATCCTTTCAAGTTGACGTCTTCGGTGTTTTTCAAGATACTCCTTATCGAGGATAATACTTTCGGGACGCAGTCGCTCGGTCAGAAACGACAGAAATGGAAGATCGGTTTGCTCCTGATACTGAAGAATTCGTAAATGGTGCAGCTCACGGATTTGATCTTTTACGGCACCCGCTGATTGTTTAATCCTTACGGAAAGGTGGTTCTCATTAATGCGTGTGGGTTGGTCAAATAATCCCTCGTAAGATCGGAGCAATAAATGAATAAGCTTCTCATATCTCGCATTGCCGATTTCAAAACTATAGAGATCCTTACTGTTTACACTAAACTGTATCCGCGAAGGTGAATGGATGGCATCGCTCAAAACGAGGTAGCCGCAGGTTTCCAACATCTTAAGGCTGTTCAATGCAGTTAACGGATTGAAGGAGTATTTCTTTGCAAATTCGTGAATATCAAAAGGGATTGGATCTATAATTGTACTTCCTAATGCGAGTTGCAAATAATTGACCAGGCCGCGATAGATGGTTAGGATTTCCTTTTCGTTAGGCACGCTCATCTCAACCCGATCCTTCAAATAGTCTTTGTCAATTTGATCAATCAGACAAATAGAGTAGGAGAGTTTCCCATCACGGCCAGCTCTTCCGGCTTCTTGAAAATAGGCTTCAATACTTGGCGGCAGGTGCAAATGAATTACAAAACGAACGTCCGGTTTATCAATTCCCATTCCAAAAGCATTTGTGGCAACGACCACTTTGGCTTTGTTATCAATCCATAATTTCTGGGTTTCGGTGCGGGTTTTATAGTCCATACCCCCGTGATAAGGAACTGCACCGATTTCATTGCCCCGGAGCAATTGGGCAATTCTCAGTGTGTCGCGGCGGGTAGAAACATAAATAATACCCGAACCACCGAGCCGACGAACGATATTCGTAACTCGCGAAAGCTTATTCTTTTCATTCTGAACTACATAAATTACATTCGGACGAACGAAACTTTTTTGAAAGCGGGCTACATCTTTTAATTGGAGTTGCTCGATAATATCATTTGCTACTTCGGGTGTAGCGGTGGCCGTGAGTGCAATAACAGGGACTTTGGGAAGAACCTCTCGTACCTCGACAATTTCGCGGTAAGCAGGTCTGAAATCATATCCCCATTCGCTTATGCAATGGGCTTCATCGACCGCAATTAGGCAGACATTCATTTTAGTGAGTCGAGCCTGAACAATGTCAGATTTAAGTCGTTCCGGAGAGAGATAAATAAATTTAGTACCCCCGTATACAGCGTTATCCAAAGCATGATCAATTTCTCTGTACGATAATGAACTATTGATGGCGACTGCCGGAATACCGCGCTTTTTCAGATTGTCCACCTGATCGTTCATCAATGCTATAAGAGGCGAAATGACTATACACACCCCATCCATCGCCATAGCCGGCAATTGAAAACAAATTGATTTTCCGCCTCCGGTAGGGAGAAGAGCCAGTGTATCCTTTTTTGCCAGAACGGATTGGATGATTTCCTCCTGACTTGATCGGAAGCTGCTGTGGTTCCAATATTTACCTAATATTTCGAGTAGTTTTTCTGTCAAGGATGGCTTTTATCTATCGAAAGCAAAATAACGATAAAAAATAAAGATTTCCCTGTTTAGGTAGGTTTAAAATTCCGGTCTTAAGAGACTAATCCATAGAGCGTAGAGTGGAGAAAGCATACTTAGTGTCATTTTTACATTAAGTTGGTTCCTAATCTTTTGCTTTTGAATGAGATTGAAATTTGGCTATTTTTGCAATATTCAACTTAGCTTTTAATCAATGATAGATACAGAAACGATAGATATTCAAAAGATAAAGGAAAGCCGATTAGAACAAACAGACTTTAATGAGTTAAAGTTCGGTCGTACTTTTTCAGATCACATGTTCTGCATGGACTACCACGACGGGGCATGGCAAAAGCCAAAGATCCTGCCCTATCAAAATATGAGTATGGCCCCCTCGGCCTCAGTAATTCATTACGGGCAAAGTGCTTTTGAAGGAATGAAAGCCTATAAAAATTCGGAAGGAAAGATTGGCCTCTTTCGGCCTGATCAGAATATTAAGCGCATGAACATTTCTGCGGAGCGCTTGTGTATGCCGAAAGTACCTGAAGACATTTTTATGGATGCGCTCCAAAAACTGGTGCGACTCGATCAGGCTTGGATACCTTCCGACGAGTTTTCTTCCCTCTATATCCGCCCGGTGCTATTTGCTCTGGACGAATATATTGGTGTAAAAGCGAGCAGTACTTATCGGTTTATGATATTTACTTCGCCAGTAAATGCGTATTATTCAGAGCCTGTAAAAGTAAAAGTGGAAAGACATTATACCCGCGCTGCTCGGGGAGGTACCGGCTTTGCTAAAGCAGCTGGAAATTATGGCGGATCGCTTTATCCTGCCAAACTTGCGAATGATGAGGGATATGATCAGTTGCTTTGGACGGATGCCAAAGAGCATAAGTACATTGAAGAGAGTGGCACTATGAACGTTATGTTTGTGGTAGACGGAAAACTTTTGACGCCCGAGTTGAGCGATTCCATTTTGGATGGAATTACCCGCAAAAGTGTAATCGATTTGGCAAAAGACTGGGGAATTCATGTTGAGGAGCGACGCATTTCGGTTGACGAAATTTTGAAAGCCGCCGAGGAGAACCGCCTAGAAGAAGCTTTCGGCTGCGGCACTGCTGCTACCATTGCGCATATTGCTGCGATAGTAGATGAAGGGCGAAGATTCGATCTTCCGGATGTCAGCGATCGAGAAATATCGGGACGACTTCAAAAATATTTTATCGATTTGAAAAAATTCAGAATTACGGATAAGCATGGATGGATGCTTCCGTTGAATTAATACTTAGTGATATAATGAATGGAAAGGTTGTCGGAAACGTCAGCCTTTTTTTATTCTTCCACCATCCTTTTGGGAAAATCGAAGTAGGCAAGGTGACCCGTATGCGCCGAAACTTCGATCCAGTGATCAGTATTGAAAACGATCTTACAAATCCCGCAAGTTGGAATATTCATTATTCCCGAACCGGTGAGATAATCTGCAAAATCCGTAAATCCCGGATTGTGCCCAAATAACATAACCCGATCGCAGAAATCTGGCAAACTGTTAACTATTCGAAGCAAATCTTTTACCGAAGCTTCATAAATAGATTCTATTTCCTTGATGTCATGATGATCGTAACCTATTTCCGCAGCAATAATCTTTGCAGTGGATAGAGCCCGATTAGCGGGACTACTGACAATCAAACCTATGGACTCCTCTCGTTTAGCCAATCTTTTCCCCATTACCGGCGCGTCAAATTCACCGCGTTCGTTGAGTGGACGATCAAAATCGGAAGTTTCGCGCGAAGCCCAGCTCGATTTTGCATGGCGATTGAGAAAGAGAGTTTTCATACAAGTAAAAATAAGCATTATGTTCTAAAAAGTGTTTCCTGCTTTCGCAAAAAAAAGCACGACAAATCCAATACTGGTTTGTCGTGCTTCAAACAATATTAAAACCTGTTTAGTTCATCAAACTATTCAATTCTTCTTTCAACGGTTTCCTGAAAACCACTTCTCCATCAAAAACATCCATCACCAGTGGTTCGTCGCGATCGACAGCTCCGGCAAGGATTTGTTTGCTCAAGGCATTCAACACATCTTTCTGAATGAGCCGTTTTACTGGACGAGCGCCGTATTGAGGATCGTATCCTTTTTCGGCAAGGTAGGCAATTGCATCGGGGCTTGCGGTGAAATCTATATTTCGCTCTTCCAGACGCTTAGCAAGAATTTTCAACTGCAACTTCACCACGTTCTGAATATCTTTTCGCGAAAGCGGAGTGAACATAATCACGTCGTCAATACGGTTGAGAAATTCTGGTCTTACGGATTTCTTCAGTAAAGCAAACACTTCATTTTTCGTTTGCTCAATCATTCCGGGATCTATCTTTTCTCCGGTTTTGTCAAAATTTTCCTGAATGATCTCAGAGCCGATATTGGAAGTCATAATGACGATGGTATTCTTAAAGTTCACCTTTCGGCCTTTATTGTCGGTTAGCATTCCCTCATCGAGCACCTGTAGCAATATGTTGAAAACATCTGGGTGAGCCTTTTCGATTTCATCGAGCAAAACTACTGAATAAGGTTTACGTCGAACCGCTTCGGTCAATTGGCCACCTTCATCGTACCCCACATATCCAGGAGGGGCGCCAACCAATCGGCTCACGCTATGTCGCTCCTGATATTCGCTCATATCTATCCGAGTCATGGCATGTTCATCATTGAAAAGGTATTCACTTAGTGCTTTTGCAACTTCCGTTTTACCGACTCCTGTGGTTCCAAGAAATATAAACGATCCTATCGGACGATTTTGATCCTGAAGACCTGCACGACTTCGCCTTACGGCATCAGATACGGCTTCAATAGCAAGATTTTGCCCTACCACTCTTTTATGCAATTCGATTTCCAGATGCAATAATTTCTCTTTGTCACTCTGAAGCATTTTACCAACAGGAATGCCCGTCCAGCGACTTACTACATCGGCTATTTCCTCTTCATCCACTTCTTCTTTAATGAGTTTTGAGTTTTTCTGTTCGTCGACCAATTGTCGCTGATATCTGGCAATACTGTCTTCGGCTTCTTTCACTTTCCCATAGCGGATTTCGGCCACGCGGCCATAGTCGCCTTCCTTTTCGGCCTTGTCAGCTTCAAATTTCAGATTTTCCAATTGCTCTTTTGCCTGCTGAATGCTTTCGACAAGATTTCTTTCGCTTTCCCATTTGGCTTTCAGACCATCTCTTTTTTCCGAAAGGTTGGCAATCTCTTCTCCCAAATCCTTCAGTTTTTCCTGATCCTTTTCGCGTTTAATAGCCTCGCGTTCTATTTCGAGTTGCATAATTTTACGCTCAATTTCATCCAGTTCTTCAGGTTTTGAATTAATTTCCATCCTCAATTTTGAGGCAGCTTCATCGATAAGGTCAATGGCCTTGTCAGGCAAAAAACGATCGGTAATGTATCTTTGAGAAAGATCTACGGCAGCAATAATTGCCGAATCTTTCACACGCACTTTGTGGTGCGCTTCGTATTTTTCCTTAATTCCTCTGAGAATGGAAATCGCCGATTCGCGATCGGGTTCGTCGACCATTACTTTTTGAAAGCGACGCTCAAGTGCTTTGTCTTTTTCAAAGTATTTTTGGTACTCATCCAGTGTGGTAGCGCCCACGGCGCGCAATTCTCCTCGTGCGAGTGCCGGCTTGAGAATATTGGCCGCATCCATAGCCCCTTCGCCACCGCCTGCGCCAACGAGGGTGTGAATTTCATCAATGAATAGAATGATCTGACCTTCCGCAGCAGTTACTTCTTTCACCACCGCCTTGAGTCGCTCTTCAAATTCACCTTTGTATTTCGCCCCGGCAATTAAGGCAGCCATATCAAGCGCAAATACTTTCTTATCCTGAAGATTTTCAGGCACATCTCCATCTACTATCCGGTGTGCAATTCCTTCAGCAATCGCGGTTTTTCCGGTACCGGGTTCGCCAATTAGGATCGGATTATTTTTCGTTCTACGCGTAAGGATTTGCAATACGCGGCGTATTTCTTCATCCCGACCGATTACAGGGTCGAGCTTGCCTTCTGCAGCGAGTTCATTTAAGTTCTTTGCGTATTTATTCAGCGCATTGTATTTATCTTCCTGACTGGCAGAGGTTACTTTTTCGCCCTTGCGCAATTCCTGAATGGCCGCTTTCAGTGTTTTCTTTGTGACTCCCTGATCTTTCAAAATCTGAGCGCCTGAATCATCTCCTTCCAGAACGGCGAGCAAAAGGTGCTCAAGTGAAACGAATTCATCGCCAAAATCTTTCAGGTAGGTGAATGACCGATTGAGTGCTTCTCGGGCACCGCGCCCCAATTGGACGGTACCGCCGCTTACTTTAGGATACGACTGAATTTGCTTCATCAGCATTTGGGTGAATAGATTTACACTTACAGAGAGTTTTTTGAGCAAGTAAGGCACAACATTCTCATCTACTTCGAGCATTGCTTTTAGTAAATGAGGTGTTTCAATATTTTGCTGACCAGCTGCAGATACGAGTTGTTCCGCACGCTGCAGCGCTTCCTGTGATTTAATTGTAAGTTTTTGAATGTCCATATTTAAGGTCCTTTATTGTTAAAATTTATACCCGACTACGGCAAGGTTGGGGCATGTAGTTCCAATCCTGCTTTGGGCTATTCACTCTTACTTTCAAAATCCGAACCTTTTTCAATTTCGGATTATTTTGTCGCTTAGGTCTTCGTTTTGATGCTATTATGGCAGTAGGGTTTCAAGTTTAATGACTTTTTGGCGGTGAAAAGGGAATAGTTGAAATCGATCCTTTTAGTACATTTAACCCCCCATTTATTTTGAGTAACCTACTATTCTGATGTTTCCTCTTCACCAATTCTGCGCTCTTTAGTCAAACCATATTCCTGATCGTTCACGATTTAAATAATTGTCAATCCTCTGATGGAATGAATGTTGAACCCGTGGATTGCAATCTGGACATTGTCAATATTTTTACTCCAAACGGTGATGGCAAAAACGATTTTTGGTTTGTATCTATCGACCGGCCGCTTTATGTACAAATAATTATTTTCAATAGATGGGACATGAAAGTCTTTGAATCCAATGATTTGATGACGATGTAGGATGGAAAGAATTACCATTCCGACAGAGATTGTTCAGAAGGGGTTTACTCCTAAATTCTGAGATAAGCGGATTTTGAAGGGACGAATATTGAGAAAACGGGAACAGTTACTTTAATCCGAGAGTAATTCGCTTAATCAATCGCAATTTATGCGAATATTCTTTTGAATTTTCGTTGTATATCCCGTGATGATCTAAGGTGTCTATTCGCACCGACCCACTGGCGTGGATAATTTTGCCACTCTCGAGTATGATTCCCACATGCGTAATCCGTCCTTCTTCATTGTCAAAGAAAGCGAGATCGCCTGGTTCCGCAAGATCGCTAAAGTCAATAGATTCACCGGTCTGAGCTTGCTGATATGCATCCCGCGGAATAGCTATACCGGCACATGAAAAAACAACCTGAGTAAAACCGGAGCAATCGATTCCCATAGCAGATTTACCGCCCCAGAGATATGGAGCATGGATAAGACGAAGCGCATGTCGTACGCGGCTTTCTAAATCATGACGTGCGATTCGACCATCGTACTGATACATGTTTCCGTTCATTTTGAAATTGCCTTCATTATAGAAGGGCAGAATACTTGCGCAGGGAATATGAAATCTTTTTCCGGATTTGTTGGTTACCACCCCCATTGCATCTCCGCATTGTTTTTGGACAGAACTCAAAATAGACTTATATTCGGATCCATCGACCGGCGAATGTTGTTTTCTGTCAATCCAGCATTGATAGTGGTCCGCCGCGTTTTCGACAAGAACCCATTTATTTTGCAATTCCAGCACCTCATAGCATTCACCGAAAATCAATTGGGTAACCATCTCCGCTTTGTCAGAGGGCTCTGCACGACCTGGAACGAGTGGGAGATTTATTAATCCGTAAT
Organism: uncultured Cryomorphaceae bacterium; assembly: GCA_963741985.1. Taxonomy (GTDB): domain Bacteria; phylum Bacteroidota; class Bacteroidia; order Flavobacteriales_D; family Cryomorphaceae; genus Cryomorpha. The sequence goes on along the minus strand of CAVUKD010000005.1, from coordinate 106,242 downwards.
TCATGCCATGAAATTAGAAATTTAGAATGGAAAGAAGCTAAGAATACTTAACTTTTACGGAATCCACTTAATATTTTTAAAATCGGGTTTGCGCTTTTCCAAAAATGCGTTTCGACCTTCTTTTGCCTCATCAGTCATATAAGCCAGTCTTGTAGCCTCTCCGGCAAATATTTGCTGGCCAACCATTCCGTCGTCTGTGGCATTAAATGCAAATTTGAGCATCTTGATTGATGTCGGCGATTTTTCCAGAATCTCAGTAGCCCATTGGTAGGCTGTATTTTCCAACTCAGCGTGAGGAATTACGGCATTTACCATTCCCATTTCGAATGCCTCCTGGGCTGAATAATTCCTGCCGAGAAAAAAGATCTCTCTGGCACGTTTCTGACCAACCATTTTTGCGAGATAAGCAGAGCCATATCCGCCATCAAAGCTTGTAACATCGGCATCGGTTTGTTTGAAAATAGCGTACTCTTTGCTAGCCAGCGAAAGATCGCAAACCACATGAAGGCTGTGGCCGCCACCTACTGCCCAACCCGGAACTACGGCTATTACAACCTTTGGCATAAATCTAATAAGCCTTTGAACTTCAAGAATATTTAATCGCGGCATTCCATCTTCATCCACATATCCCTGATGGCCTCTTGTGCGCTGATCGCCACCACTGCAAAAGGAAAATATACCGTCTTTTGTGGAAGGGCCTTCAGCTGAAAAAAGAACCACTCCTATGGATGTATCTTCTCTTGCATCGAGAAAGGCGGAATAGAGTTCACCGACCGTTTTTGGACGAAAGGCATTTCGCACATTGGGCCGGTTAAATGCAATTCGTGCAACCCCCCCACATTTTTTATAGGTAATATCCTCAAATGTTTTTACACTTTTCCACTCTGGCGATTTCATAAACTCGTTTTTTCAGATTCAAATTAATTAATCCGGAGTTAATCCTTTTTCGTTTGCCCATTTTTCCGAAGATTCAGAATATCCTCCCGAGTCATCCCTTTCATAGTATTCAATGCTATTCGCAAATTTTCGATTTCGGCTTCGTCCATGCCTTTCGAAAGCTCAGAGGGATCAATTTCCTGATTTGCAAGCGTTTCGGCCATAGCCAAATTCATAATATACGTATTCCGGATCAGTCCTTTTGTTTGCGGAATCGTATCTAACGCTGATTGGAACAGGATAACCGCTTGTTTATACTTCGTATTCGCTTTTTCAATTTCGCCATGATCTTCATATTCCATACCTAAATTTAAGGTTGTATAAGCATCATTGGGGTTATTATCATTCGATTCGACTAGCGTTTGAAATATGCCTTCTTCATTGCCACTATTTTTATAAATATTCATTTTATGAAAATATGCGGATTTCAATTGTGGGTCTTTTTCAATGGCTTGGTTAAGAAGGGCTATACTTTTTTCCATTGCCTGAGTATCCGTACCTTCTTTCATTATTTTTAGAGCAGAGTCCTGTAAAATAACAGCTTCCTCTCGCGGTGTTTTGTTTGGATCGCTCGGTGCTTCACCACACGCAAATAAAATCAACGCTATAAGCGGAAAAAATTTCTTAGACATACGTTCTTTCTAAATAGATTAGTCGGCAAAAATAGTTTATATCCGAAAGGTTTCTAAACAATACAGTTTATTAATTTGAAAGATTACGTTGTCAAAGGATCGAAATCACGTGTTTTAAAACTATCCTTGAAAAGCACAAAGCCCGGAAAACCGGGCTTTGTGTGCTATGAAATGTATGCGCAAGGGCTATGAACCAAATCGCAATACGAATATAGGTAAAACAATTGCCATATTCCAGTTTAAGGTTTAAAATAAATACCCTGAAATTCACATATATTCTTATTCTTCCATGAATCAATCGGTTATAACGTAAAATTTAAATCCAATTTCATTCGAATTAAATAATTAGGGTTTTTCATAAAAGTCTCTAAGTCTAATCAGCAATAACGACACATCTGAATTCGGGCGATAACGGCTTCATAAAAAAGATGTCGTAGCTATAAGCGAGTAGCTATCTTTTTGATTCAATCATATAGGTTCTAAATAAAATTTGCACTAAATTGATTTTCGAAATCTTAATAGAAGCTTCTGATTTTTTATTCAATTTTCCGATTAAATTCTACGTAGTATTTGCAAAAGGAAATTAAATTCTAACTTCAGCCTCGATATGGAACAATTTCAATTATATAGCGTAATTCAAACAAGAGTTTTTATTTTGATTTGAAGATTTGAGAAGAAGAAGAAGAAGCGAATGAAAATGGCATATGCAGGGGGCACCAAAAAATTGATAAAAGTTTTACTAATTGAAAATGGAAATGAATCCTTTATATCTGCTTCAGGGTTTTTAGAAAAAGGATATTCGGTTGAGAAAGCTGAAACTCTGAGTGAATCTCAATCGATCCTTGAAAAGGAAAGTTTTGATATAATTGTGATTGATATAAAACTTCCTGATGCCCAGGGGATCAATGCTTTAAAGAGTCTCATGCGGGTGTCGCGGAATTTACCGGTAATAGTTGTTCTTGAGGACGGTGATGAAGAGCTTGGTTTAGCTTCGATCCGCCACGGGGCAGAGGATTTCATTTTTAAAAGTAATGCACTGAACCCTGAATTGGTTCACCGAATAATACGATATTCGATCGAACGAAATAAGACCCTAAGTGATTTAAAGAAAAGTGAATCATCCCTAAAACTCGCTCAGGAAATCGCAAGAATGGGGCCTTGGTCATGGTTTCCCGAAAAGGATATTTTTGTCCCTACAGAAGCTTTTCTATCCATTTTTGATATTCCCGGTTTAAAAGAACAAAACTCTTTTATTGGATTTCTTAGACACGTTTATCCTGAAGACCGAAAAAAAATTGCTGAGGCTATGCGCCGCAATCAACAACGGCTGGAACCTATTAACTTGGAATTCCGCATTTATACACGGGATAAGTCAATAAAATATATTTTACTGAGAGGCAACCTTGCTGAAGGTGATGGCCAGTCGGAACCCATGTATTATGGAACCGGTCAGGATATTACCCAGCTCAAAACAACGCATGAAAATCTCAATCAGCGAGAGCGCTTTTTGGAGATGACCGGCGAAATAGCCTCGCTGGGGGGGTGGGAAATAAATTTGGAGGAAGATAAGGTATTTTGGACGCACGCGATGTATGAAATTCACGGCGAACCATTTAACCTGATCATGTCCAGAGACATTGCGGTTTCCTATTATTCGGAACATGATAAGGACGAAATTCGGAGTATTTTGCGTGAATCAAGAGATACTCATATTCCTTTTTCCTTTGAAAAGAAAATTACCCTAAAAACGGGTGAAGAGAAATGGGTCTACTGCATGGGGCGTACCGTATTTCGCGATGAGCAGCCCATAAAAGTAACAGGCATTATGCAGGATGTAACGGAAAGACGAAACCAGATGGAGGCTTTCAGAATACGTGCCATGATGCTTGATAATGTGGGCGATGCAGCAATTGCAGTAGATAAACATTGGAAAATTATTTTTTGGAATAAAGCAGCCGAGAAACTTTTTAAATATAAAAAAGAAGAGGTAATAGGCCATACACCTGAAGAGTTAAAACTTACGAATCTCTCGAAGGCAACCGTCCGTTCAATTGTCAGTCTATTGAAGCAGGGAAAGAGTAATTCAGGTGAGTATATGGTGATAGATAAAAATCGACGAGAATTTCCGGTGTGGGCTTCTAATTCGGCCGTTTATGATTCAGATGGAAATATCTGTGCACTGCTGAATATTTCGCGCGATATCTCCCAGGAGAAAAGTTACTTAAAACAAATTGAAAAAAGTGAGGAGCGATTTCGGAAGCTTTTTGAACATTCTCCTCTTGGTAAAGGCTTGACAGATCTTACCACCATGAAATGGATCGATTGTAACAAGACCTTTGTGCGCCTTCTGGGTTATTCCAAAAAAGAATTGACCCATCTCACCGTTCAGGATATAACACCCCCGGAGTATCAGCTTATTGACCAAAGAGAAATGAAAAAGCTTCGGAAATCCGGAGCATTTGGTCCCTATCAAAAAGCGTATATCAAAAAAGACGGTAGTCTACTGAAAGCTTTAATTACTGGTTTTGTGGCAGACGATGAGGAAGGCGATAAGAAAGCATGGACCCACGTGCTGGATATTACGGAACTCGAACAAACTACTGAGGCGCTATCACAAAGTGAAGAACGATTCAAAGAATACATCGAGAATGCAAGCGACTTGTTCCTTACCACCAATTCATCCGGACTTATCACATATATATCACCAAATATTCAGACGATGTTGGGCTATGATATCAACGAAGTACTCGGTCAGCCTGTTTTTCGCTTTGTACATAAGGATGACAAAAGTGAAATCAAAAGTAAATTTAAAGAGAGCGTGGCGAATATTGGTGACGAAACCCGTGTAACCTATAAAATCCGACATAAAAAAGGACACTATAAATATATTCAGGGGCAGGGTAGTATGCGTAAAAAACCAAATGGAGAGATTTATGGATTAATTATTGCCAGAGATATCGATAATGAGCGAACTGTTGAAAATCATGTGCGCTGGCAAAACAGAAAATTAAAAGATATCGCATTTATCCAGTCACACATTGTGAGGAGACCACTAGCGAATATTTTAGGGCTTTTGGCCATAAATGGAATGAATGAACATTTGCCTGCTGAGGCATTGAAATTAATCAATTTGATTAAAAAAGAAGCAGAAGTTATGGATCAAATTATTAGTGAAATTGTCGAAAAGTCGACAGCTATAACGAATTTACCAGATTATGAAAAATGAGACGATTTGGGTGGTTGACGATGACCCTATTTTTAGACTGATTTTCAGTATGACCTTAAAAAAGTGCTTTCCTAGTTTCAATGTTGTGGAACATGAGGATGGTAAAAAAGCCTGTGATGAATTTTCAACTTGTGTTAATTCCGGGCAAAATATTCCGCAAAGTATTTTTATGGATATCAATATGCCCGTACTGAATGGATGGGAATGTATTGATCAAATACAATCAATTATAAATGAGGTTGGTGTAAAAAGTCCATCCATTTATATTGTTAGTTCGAGTATAAATCCGGAAGACGAAAAGAAAGCACTATCATATCCGATTACATCGGCCTATCTCGTCAAACCACTTACGGTGGAGGTGTTTAATGAGCTCTTTGGATAAAAGAGATCTTCAGTTTTTAATCTCACACTTTTTATCTGTCCAAACCGGCTGAATATTTCTAAGTTTGAAAGAAATATATAGTAAATCTTGAACTGGAAAATACTCGAAAAGAAAATTGAAGGTGAATTGCACTTCGATCGCGCAAGCTTAATTGCCTATGCCACAGATGCCTCAGTGTATCGAAAAATTCCTCAAGCTGTGGTATTCCCCCGTAACAGTCTCGATATTATTGAGACCGTTCGATTTGCCAGAGCGCATAAAATACCAATTATTCCGAGGGCTGCAGGCACTTCACTAGCCGGCCAATGTGTTGGCGAAGGCTTAATAGTCGATGTATCACGATATTTCAATTCTATTGTAACTTTTAATAGTGAAGAAGAATGGGTGGAAGTGGAACCCGGTGTAATTCGCGATGATCTTAATAGATTTTTAAAACCTCACGGGTATTTTTTCAGTCCGAATACTTCGACTGCAAGCCGCTGTATGACAGGAGGGATGGTTGGCAACAATTCGTGCGGCACCACTTCCGTAAAATATGGTACCACCCGCGATAAAGTTCTGGAACTGGAAGTGATCCTTTCGGATGCCAGTAAGGCGATTTTCACCAAAAAATCCAATGATGAGCTTACCAAGCTAAGTCAGAAAGAATCTCTTGAAGGGCGAATTTATAGTGAGATGATTGCACTATTTTCAGAGGACGGTTTGACAGATGAAATTGAGCGAAACTATCCGAAATCAACTATCCACCGACGAAATACCGGATATGCCATCGACGAACTCATCGCGCAACAGCCTTTCAATAAGCAAGGGCCGCCGCTTGATCTAAGTAAAATTCTCACCGGGTCAGAAGGCACATTAGGCATTACAACACGCATTCGATTGAAAGTAGACGTGCTTCCACCGCAAGTAGATGCTGTAATTTGTATTCATTTCGAGACCTTGCGCCAATCGATGGAAGCAGCAGTTTTGGCCATGACCTTTGCGCCATTTGCCTGCGAACTTATGGATCGGACCATCCTCAATCTCACTAAAGACAATATTGAGCAAGCTGAGAACCGGTTTTTTGTGGTTGGAGATCCTGCGGCAATACTCGCAGTAGAATTGCGCCATGATAATGAAGCAGAGCTGGATAGCCTTGTAAATAAATTTATTGAAAAATTCATGGCAGCTAATCTTGGCTATGCTTTTCCGGTTGTAAAATCGCCGGAAAGCCAAAAAATATGGGATTTGCGTGCAGCTGGACTTGGTGTATTGAGCAATATGCCCGGCGATGCAAAACCGGTAGCTTTTGTCGAAGACACAGCGGTTGCGATTGAAGATCTGCCCGATTACATTTCTGAATTTGAAAAAATGATGACCAGCTTTGGTCAACAAGCTGTTTACTATGCACATGCCGGTGCAGGTGAATTGCATTTGCGTCCAGTGCTAAATTTGAAATCGGTGGAGGGCCAAAAGGATTTCCGAGCTATCGGTGAAGCTTCAGCCGAATTGGTTAAAAAGTATCGCGGATCGCTGAGCGGAGAACATGGCGATGGACGTGTGCGCGCCGAATTCATTCCAAAAATGATAGGCGAACGGAATTATGAATTGCTACGAAAAATCAAAAAAATATGGGATCCGCAAGGAATTTTTAATCCCGGAAAAATAGTAGATGCCTTTCCTATGGATTCTGATTTTCGCTACTCGGCTGGGCAGGAGCCCTTCTCAGAAAAGACTTTTCTTGATTTTGGCTCTGAAAATATGCTTCAGGCAGCCGAGCGGTGCAACGGGAGTGGCGATTGCCGCAAACCACAAGCAAGTGGTGCAACTATGTGTCCGAGTTATCAGGCTACGCGACACGAATTGGACAGCACCCGGGCACGTGCTAATATTCTTCGCGAAGGTCTCACTAATCCTGAGAGTCGTGCAGCAATTTTCAATTCGGACGCTGTAAAATCGGTTCTCGATCTGTGCCTGAGCTGCAAGGCGTGCAAACGTGAATGTCCGAGTGGAGTTGATATGGCGGCTCTCAAAGCCGAATATATGTATCAATACCAGACAAAAAATGGTTTTTCCAGAAGAGCAAAATTCTTTGGCCTGTTTCATAAAAAAGCGGCATTGGCAAGTTCGTTTTCTGGATTGGTAAATCCACTTTTGAATTCGAAAATCATTTCCGGTTTGATCAAAAAATGGTACTCCATTCATACGGATCGATCGATTCCACAATTTTCGCGAAAGCGCGCCTCTGCATGTGTGAAAAAATACGCTTCCCATACCGATTATCCTGATTTTCTGCTTTATATCGATGAGTTTACCGAGTTTCAGGATGCCGAAATAGCAGAGGCGGCCGCTCGGTTATTTCAGAAATTGGGATATGAATTTAGGGTATTATACTCACCTTCTGCGAGGGCGGCTATTTCAAAAGCTATGCTGGATGAAGGACGAAAATCTGCTGAGAAAACATTGGAATTATTAAAACCTTTTGTTGAAAAAGGCATTCCGATTGTGGGTATAGAACCCTCTGGCATTCTCGGGTTTAAAGATGATTTTATAAAAATAGTAAGCCCACACTTGGGCGAGACAGTGAGAAATCTGGGGAAAATCTCTTTCACTTTCGAAGAATTCCTCTTTCGGGAAATGGAAAACGGAAAGATGGGTTCAACCCTTTTTACCGAAAGGGTTGAAGAAGTGCATATCCATTTACATTGCCACCAAAAAGCACTATCGCATATCAAATACAGCAAAGCTATTTTGGGTTTACCGAAAAATTTTCATGTAAGGGCGATCCCCTCGGGTTGTTGCGGAATGGCGGGCAGTTTTGGATTTGAAAAAGAAAATTACAATTTGAGTCAGGATATTGGTGAAATGGTGCTCTTTCCGCATATTCGAAATTATCCAAAGGCTATTATCGCAGCCGCGGGCACGAGTTGCCGACATCAAATATTAGATGGGTTGAAAACGAGAGCCTTGCATCCGGCTGAAATACTACTCGCCGCCCTTAAGTAGAAAAGCCCTTCCCAATAATGGAAAGGACTTTTTCAATCGATCAAGCAAGACGTTTTGTTTAATTCGTTTTCACAAAGTGGGCTGTTTGTGTTGCTCTGGAATTCGCCACTTTTAAGATATACACACCTGAAGGCAAATTGTGAACATCAATTGTCATCGATCCTTGATTTGAAGTATTCGAGATACTTTTTTGGATCATCAGCTTCCCGGTAATATCGAATATATGGAGTGAGGAAGTAAGACGAGATGGATTGGCAAATTGGACGGAGAGTTGATCTTTCGTAGGATTTGGCCATATCTCGAGCGACAAGAGACCGGGATTAGTTTCAACAATTCCTGTTGGATCCGCGTTATTTGTCACATTTATGGTAAATCCATTCGAATTAAATCCAGGCCCGTCGAAGAGCGATCCGCTAACTTCAGTGCAATAGGTAACGGAACAGGAGTCCCCATTATCATATTCAAAACTTACAGTGAGGCAAAGAGTATACGGACCCTCGTCTTCGTAGTTGTGTTGCGGAAATAGATCTGTACTCGTTATTCCATCGCCAAAATCCCATAGCACACTCACCGCATCAGTGATATTTCCCGATGGCAGAATCCAAACAACATTTTGAATAGAATCGGGTAGCACTTCAAAGGAAATATCACAATTAGATATTACAATACAAGAGCCATCATCGACTGTAGCTTCCGGATTATAATTAATTGCTTCGGGATTCGTACATCCGTATATTACTTGGGTTGAATCACATCCTGCCCCGATTGAAAATTGAGCCGTATTGGTTTGATTCGAACCGCCCAAGGATCCTGATTGAATGACTTGATTGCTTACAAAGATTGCATAATAAACCTCGGCCAAGGAATCTTCTGCTGAATTGTTAAAGGTTAAAGAGTAGCACCCATCATATAAGCAGACGTTAAATCCAAATCCGGCGCCAAGGTATTCTCCGGCTTGAATAACCGTATCCTGACTCGATAAAATGTAAGATCCCGATACCATACTGGAATCTCCAAATTGAACAAAAACAGGGGTGCAATCCGATTCGTAAATACAAGAACCATTGTCGACGGTCGCATTTGGATCGTAATTAAGCGCTTCGGGATCGATACAACCATAAACAGGTTCAGGGGGGCAGCTTTGCTGATTCACACCAAAATTAACAGCACCATATTCAAGTCCGTAACCAAGTGTTCCGGAGGCAAGAACAGAATCATTGTAAGAAATTAAATAGGTGCCGCCGTTCCAGCCATCTCCATAACTATCAAACATTTCGAAAAGGTAACAGCCGTCATCTAAACACCAGTTATATATATAGGTATTGTCATCCTGATAATTTCCGTCGCCTTCAATTTCAATTTCGTCTTTCACAAGATTCCATGACATTTCTGAAGCCCAGTCTACGGTATGTATGGTAAGAGTAACCTCATTGCTTTCGCAAGGCACTTCTTCGAATTGACATGACCCATCGTCAACATTCGCATTCGGATTATAGTTGAGTGCTTCGGGATCTGTGCATCCATAAATTACTTCCGTTGAGTCACACCCACCACCTATTGAAAATTGCGTATAACCCGATGGATTCGAACTACCAAAAGTTCCCGATTCTATGATTTGATTATCTGCAAATATGGTGTAGAAGACTTGCGATAATGAATCTTCTGACGAGTTGTTATAATATAAGATGTAGCACCCATCGAACAGGCAAGCTTGAATTCCGTAATCAGAACCCGAATAATCTCCTTCTTGAATAACTGTATCCTGACTGGCAAAAACATAGGATCCAGAAGCTAAACTTGAGCCGTCAAATTGAATAAGGACAGGTGTACAAGCATAATCGTATACACATGAACCGTCATCAACAGTAGCTACCGGTTCGTAGTTAAGTGCTTCGGGATCTGTACATCCGTACATCACTTGCGTAGTATCGCATCCGGTACCGACTGAAAATTGGGCAGAGTAGGCATTCGCAGTGAATGTTCCGTCTGCTAATGTAGCATCTTCCGTACTTACCGAAAACTCCGTTGATCCAATAGAATCGGTATAAAGCATCAGAAAATAACATCCATCTGGCAGACACACATCCACACCGGAACCCGCATTATCGTAAGTGCCTTCTAACACCGCAGAAAAGGAATTAGAGATTGTATATGAGTTTACAGAGTTTGGCAATGCCTCAATTTCCAGATGAACATTCGTACAGGCGGCATATTCACAGGAACCATCATCTATAGATGCATTCGGGTTATAGTTTATTGCGAGCGGATCCGTGCATCCAACATTGGGATCAGCGCACGTCATATCAACTGAATAGGTCAAAAAGCAAGTACCGTTATCACCGTTCCATCCATCAATCATTAAAATGTAGGTCGTATTCTCCGCTAATTCTCCACATGAAAAATCGAATGCTGACATGAGACCTTCGCCTGCATTTCCATCGCAATAGATCATATCGCCACCGCATTCTTGAAATATTCCAAACTGGGTATCAGTCAGTGTATTGCTTCCATCATAACTTGATTCAATATGTATGCTCGCAGGTAGGTCAGGGGTTGTAAATGTATACCACAGACTGGATTGCTCACCTTCGCCCTGCCCAAATCCCCAACATTCACCCCAAATTCCTTCATTTTGCGTGGCATTGGTATTATCTATTAAGAGCGTTCCTTCTGAAAGTGGAAGTGCATTTGCGCATAAATCATTGGGCGCAGGAGGCTCAGGATATTGGCAAGATCCATCATCGATAGTTGCATTGGGATTGTAATTGAGCGCTTCAGGATCTGTACACCCTTGAAGCGGAGGGAGTTCACATCCATCCTGATGTATTCCGAAGGCTACCTGTCCGAAAGAGCCATCAGCCAAAGTGCCGGCTATTAGCGTTCCATCATCAAGCGTTAATTCATATGTACCTCCATTCCATCCGTCTCCAAAAGAATCAAACATCTGGAAAATGTAACAGCCATCTTCAAGACACCAGTAGGACTGCGCTAAACTGTCATCCGCAAAACAGTATCCACTCGCAACTATTGCACTGTCTTTCAATATATTCCATGAAACTTCATAACCCCAATTATCTGTGAGGATTGAAACTCCAAGTAAGTTAAAGTCACAATCGGCAGTATATTGGCAGGAGCCATCATCCGTTGTAGCTTGCGGATTGTAATTAATTGCAGAAGGGTCGGTACACCCATAGATATACGCCGTGGTATCCGAACAAAAATCAAAATAGAAGGGAATATCTACCAGATTCTCGAAAGAGCTATCTGCCCACGATTGATTCGTTACTGATCCGTTACAATTAATAAATGAGGTCTCGATGGTATTCCATTCTCCTGAAATAAAGAAACCCTGAGTTTGAATATTCCCACTGGGTTCTGTTTGAAGGGTTACCGTAATTGGCGGAGTAGAATTGAAAGTTGCAAGAATAGTAACAGGTTCCTGTGGGGCATTTTGCATAAATCCGTACAGGTATAGGTTATTTTGCGAAAAGCCGCTTACCGCAAAAATGAAAAAGCTTAGGAAGGTAAAAATTGATTTCATCGGTTTAAAGGTTGGTGAGTGTATTTACGAACTATTGACTCACCGCTCCTTTAAAAAGTTGCTTTATTTTTAGAAAATTTGAAATTTGAATGCCCTAAATACCAAAATTATTAATTTGAGGATGTGTGTATTAAAGGCATTAATAAAGGAGTGAAAACTTATCGAAGAACCGTTACGAAACCATATAAGGTCTGAACCTCAAGACTGGAATTATCCGCCAATCCCCAGCGGAAAGTTAGTTTGTAAGGATAAACTCCAGGTGATACAAAGTATGAATCGACTCCGCCATTCCACTTCTCATTCACAGAAGTGCTGGTGAAAATATTAATTCCTAAACGGTTGAAAACTTCCAGTCGAAAATCGGAAATGGGGCATGAGGGAATAATATTGAGCAGGTCATTCAATCCATCGCCATTGGGGGTCATTGCATTGGGAATAAAAACCTGACAAGGACAATCGTCCCCAATTTCGAGATAGCTAAGACCAATGGTGAAGATTTTCTCGGTGTGACATCCACGTTCGTCATCTACAGAAACCAAATAATCGCCGGGGCTTAGATTTTTGAAAACTCCTTCACTCTTTCTGTTGCCCCCGTCTAATTGCCATACAAAAGGTGATTCGCCATTCGAAACGTCTACGCTAATTTGACCATTTTCAAAAAGCGGACAATTGACGGGTTTAACTGCTTTAATAATTAGATTCAAATCAGATTCATCAGCAATAATAGCTTCAATTGAAGCTGTGCAACCGGTGGAATTTATGGCGGATACAGTATATGTGCCCCCGGGCAAATTAGGAAAATAAGTGGTGTCTTGGAAACCGGTAACTCCTTCCACTTTATAATTGAAATGATCGTCGTAATTTACATTTACCGTAAGGGAACCCGAATTGTCTCCGCAAAAAGCACTCTTCGTATTTGTAATCTCGATTGGTGGAATTTCGCGGGTTACTTTCGCGCTATCGACAAATTCGCAGCCTGCCTGATCGGTTACTACAATATAATAGTTGTTTTTCTGGAGATTTGAGAAATTCCCATTTGGGGAAACATTCAAGCCATTCGCAATAGAATACTGATAGGGCTCGCTGCCACCTGTGGCAACCAAATTTATCGCTCCATCATTTCCTGCGCAGGATTCATTGGTCTTGCTCACATTCACATCAAAATTAATACAAGCTGCATCCTGACAATGGATGGTGGCATTATTCAATAAAGCCTGAAGGGAAGTATTTACATACGCTTCTATTTGATCTACCTGATTTGAGCTAAACATATACATACAGGCATCATCGCAATAATCCATATAATCGGGCCAGAGAATCGGATCATCGCAGGTAGTGATTATTTCGCCTTCGGCATAGCAGCCGTATGTTGCGGTATTGGTAATGGGTGTATCAGCTAAGCCATCATTATCTGTAAGGCAGTCATTTCCAAAGGTGTGCTCCAGAGAAAGATAATGCCCAAGTTCGTGAGTAGCAGTACGTCCGAGGCTGTAGGTGACATCAATTGTATTGCCACCACAACTCACGGAGCCAAAATAACTTGCGCCAATTACCACACCGTCGCCGGTGCCGCTCCCACCGAGAGGTGAATATCCAAGTACGCCGCCCGCCATCATACCACGCACAAAAAAATTGATATATCCCGACCACTCCGGCACATTTTCGACATCCTCGGCATATTGGTTTAAGGTCACCGCATAGTCTCCTTCGGCAATACCCGAACCAGCAGGATGGTTTAAAGTAGCAAGGCAAAAACGCACACAGGATTCTTTATTACTTGTTCCTGGCCATGTAGCCTGATTGTTTGTGAATTTTGACAGATCGTCATTTTGTCCGCCATAATCCGCATTCAACCGGTCTATCTGGCTCAATGCCATTTGAATTGCGCAGTCCATGTCGATATCAACTCCTTCGAAATGCACAGCTACAGGTAAATAAAGAATTTCATCGCATTCGGCTTTTGCAACTTCCTTATGTTCTTTGAGATAGCGAGCCACTTTGTCCATCCGGTTATGGTAAGCTGCTGCGTAGGCGGAATCTTGCATCAATATAGCATGGAGAGAATCTGTGCCACAACGTTCAGGGTTTTGCGCATGTAAAGAAATAGAAGAAAAGGAGAGAACGAGGAAAAAAAGAAAAGGCTTCAAAGATTTGAGATATCTGGTTTCACAATTATTCAGGATGCACAAAAATACAAGCGATTGTGTCTTTTGCAGGAAAACTCAAAATCATTTTTCCACAAAATTGGATTTTCAATTTGCATAAATTATATTTTGATGACGACGCCAATCATTTTTAGTTTACTCATTTCCGATTGTTAATAAGGAAGAATCTGCTCCAAATTCGGACTTTGCGGTTTGGGGATTCTCAGGATCACAAATTACCTCACCATCGACGATAAATATATAGGGATAATCGCCTGGCATAAGGCAAATTGGAAACTCCCAAACTTCACCGTTTTTGACCATGTGAAAATTGGTATTGTCCCAATTATTAAAACTTCCCGATACGATAACTTCCGACGCTCCAGGGTAATCACTAAGTGAGAAAACTGCATTGGGACGAATACAAATGATGCTATTATCGCCATACGGATGACGCATAAAGAAGGAATTATTGGGATCTCTTATCCACTCGTTATCAACTATGAATTTATATTCGTAAAGTCCCTGACCCAGCGCATAACGCAATTCCCAACCACTTTCAGTTTTGCTCATAAGAAGCTCGGTATAATTCCAAATATTGAAATTTCCAGCGAGACGTACTTCACGTGCATCCATATGCCCGTATAGTTTAAACACCGTAACCGGGCCGAGAGAAATATACGAATTGTAATTTCCATTACCATCGGGTCGCAGAATAGGATTTTGTGGGTCTGTTATCCAAAGGCCATCGACAACAAACTTGTATGCATAGGTTCCCTCATTCAAAAATAAAGAAAGGCTCCAAACTCCATCTTTTTTAGTCATTTCGAGTGACTTTGAATCCCAGTTGTTGAAATTTCCGGCAATGGAAACGAATTGGGCGTCGGGATAATCGTTCAATTCAAAAAGATAATTGGGTACGAAATACACATTGCGCCACTGCCCGTTTTCATCTGGTTCGAGCAATTCATTTTCAGGATCATTTATCCTTTTTCCATCCACAAGAAAATAATAGAAATACTTGCCGCCATCCAAATCAAGAGCACACTCCCAACCCTTTTCCGATTTCTTCATCGCATAGGAAGTCTTGGTTCTTTCGGTAAAATTTCCCACGAGTTCAACTTTAGCAGCTTTGGTCTTTCCCCTTAATTTGAATACGGTAGGCCCATCTATTTCAGCCTGTAAAATTTGAGGTTTATTCACTCCGAATCTTCCGCTAAACGCTTTCATCATAATTTGATAGTTATCTTAAAATAAACGTTTTAACCATTTCATCTTCGAATTTGAATAAGGCGGGTAGCGAAGAGAAGGATCTATGAAAGTGGTACTATGAACAAGGGCTTTTATATGACTGAAGCACTCGAATCCATATTTTCCGTGGTATCGGCCCTGGCCACTTCCCATTATTCCACCGAAGGGCAAGTTTGGATTGGCGAGATGTATCAGCGTATCGTTGATGCAGCCTCCGCCAAAAGAGATGGTTTTTATAAAAGTATCGATTGCTTTTCGCTCCGTTCCGAAAAAATAAGCCGCCAGTGGATTTGGGTTCAGCGAGATAATTTTTTTGGCTTCTTTAAAATCACCGATGGGAATAATAGGCAAAACAGGACCGAAAATTTCTTCCTGCATAACGGGTGCATCCATATCGGGATTAAGCAGCAATGTAGGCTCAATGTACAAATCTTCGCTATCCGAATTTCCTCCACTTACGATGGTTCCTTGAGTGAGATAAGATAGAACAGTTTTAAATTTTTGCTGATTTATCATCCGTCCATAATCCGACGATTCTTGTGGATTCTTTCCGTACATTTCAGTTATGGCGGCCTTCAATTCTTTAATAAAGGAATCAAGAATAGATGGATCGACCAACAGGTAGTCGGGAGCGACGCAGGTTTGCCCCATATTGGTACATTTCCCCCAGGCTATTCGTCGAGCAGCTACCTTAATATCAGCCGTTTTATGAATAATGGCAGGATTCTTACCTCCGAGCTCAAGAGTGGTTTCAGTCAGGGTGTTTGCTGCAGCTTTCGCAATTATTTTACCTACTTTGCTACTTCCCGTGAAAAAAATATGGTTAAATATATGCTTTGCCATTAAAGCGGGTACCACCAAGTGACCCGCACCTTGAACTACACCTATATATTTATTTTCGAAAGAATCCTGAATTATTTTCTCGATAATTCGCGCTGAATAAGGTGCTTCTTCGGATGGTTTTACCACAGCACAGTTGCCTGCAGCTATAGCGCCAATCAGAGGAGTGAAGGTGAGATAGAAGGGATAATTCCATGGCACAATTATGAGAACTACTCCTTTCGGCTGGTAATGAACTTTGCTTGATGAAGGTTCTATAAATAGGGGTGCAAACTTTCGGTGTGGCTTCATCCATTGCCCTATGTGTTTGACAGCTATATCAATTTCTGCCAATACGATACCTATTTCAGTTAGAAAGCTTTCGGTTTCAGATTTATTTAAATCCTTCTTTAATGCACTTACAATCTCCTTTTCAAATTTCAAAATTGTAGCCCGGAGTTCTTTAAGTTTATTTTTCCGAAAGGTATAGCTCAAAGTCTCACCGGAATCAAAAAAGTGCTTTTTAGACTCAAAATGAGCATCGAATTCTATATCGGGTTTTACTCCTGAAGCTGATGTAGTCTTTTCCATATGGCGATCAAATACTTGAGATATTAAAGATAGTTTATTCCATGCAATTCTACCATAAAAGAAAGGAGAGGCTGAAACCAACCTCTCCTTTTTTAACAAAAAACTTTCGAAAAAGTTATTTTATAGATTCTATCTCTGAATTAACAACTTACCTGATTGAATCTGTTTGTTGTCAGCAACGATCGTAAATGTGTACATTCCTTTGCTTAGTGCGGAAACGTCGTATGAAGAATGAGAATTGAGGGAAAACTTCAGTATCTCTTTTCCTTCTATATTGAAAAGAGTCATGATACAATTAGCCGGTACCCTGTTATCATTCCATTTCCACGACAGTTGATTCACAACAGGGTTTGGAAAGAAGGCAAATTGAAAATCAGAAATTGCTTCAGTAATGCTTGAAGTTGAATCTGATACCGAAATGCTTCCGACCATCATATTGGGATGCTGGGCACATCGATATCCGTAATTTCCGGGAATTGTAAAAACAAACTCATAATTCCAAGGGGCGATTGAAACACCATTTCCAAAACTTTCCGGATTATTTGGATAAGATAACAAAGTTCCGTCTACGCTGTGCAAGCCCTGAACATTTGTCCACCGCACAGTATCGCCGACAAAGATTTGCAAATCGGCAGGCGTAAAGTCAAAATTTGCGACAGAGACTTCATACGAAGTTTGTCCATATCCTGACACTGTAAATGCAAAAATGGCAACAGTTAAAAAGTATAATTTTTTCATAAGTCAAAGAGATTTTATTTCGTTTTTAAATATGACGCGAATATCTATAAAAAGTTTGATGCATTTATTCAAATTGTTTTTTGAGATAGGCCTTGTATTTTTTTCGAAAGGATTCGACTTTCGGAAGAACGACCCCTTGAATATATAAATTATCGGAGTGGTGTGCAAAAAAATCTTGGTGCTCTTCTTCAGCGGGATAGAACAATTCGAAACATTTTACCTGAGTAACCACTGGAGAGTTGTATGAGTTACTTTGATTGATCATATGAATTTTGGTCGCTATCAACCTTTTTTCTGCTGCAGTTCGGTAAAACAATACAGATCGAAATTGTTCTCCTTCGTCCGGTCCTTGTTTATTTAACTGAGTAGGATCATGCGCAGCCATGAAAAAAATATGAAGCAGATCTCTGTATGTAACTACTTTTGGATCGTAATATACCTGCACGCATTCCGCATGTGTAGTATTTCCGTATTGCACTTCTTTAAAAGTTGGATTCGCTTCCTTACCACCTGAATAGCCTGAGATTACCGTTTCTACACCCTTCACCTCTTCGAATATCTCTTCAACCCCCCAAAAGGATCCCCCACCAAAAGTTGCAATCCTTAAATGTGAGCTGTTTTTCGGTAGACCGGATCTTTGAAATGAAATCTTTTTTGAAATAACACCTACTGTTGCCGATTCACACGCTGGAATCACTAACAAAATCAGCATCAGCGGAATGCAATAATATGGACTACTCTCAGAGTTCATTTGCCAGATAGCCTCTCGCGCCATATATACTTAGTTTTCAAAATAGTTTGTTGAATTTAAGAAGCATTTTCTAAATTAGCTATCTTATCTTCCTCTTTTTTTTTGATGAAACCCCTTTTAAACATCCTTTTAGGCCTCTTTTTTCTGAGTGCTTGCATTTCGGAAGACCCCACGAACAGTGGGAGAGAGGTCTTTCATTTTAATGTGCCATCAACCTTTGATTCGCTGCCTGAAATACCTGATGATAATGTGCTTACAATGAATAGGATCGCATTTGGCAAATTGTTATTTTTTGACACGCGCCTTTCCGGAAATGGAAGGGTTTCGTGCGGCACCTGCCATCAAAAAGATTTGGCATATGCTGATCAAAGGCCTTTTATCAAAAATGCCCATGAAGATGAAAATGCGAGAAACGCTCCGACCTTGGTCAATGTGGCGTATCAGAAAAGACTTTTTGCGGGCGGCGGAATAAACAATCTCGAAACACAATTTCTCTCGCCTTTTGTAAAAGAAACTGAAATGAATTTTTCGATTAATGATGCTGTGAAAATACTCAGCTTAGATACTGTCTATAAGCGAATGGCGAATAATGCTTATGGCAAAAACCTCGACGCTTATATGGTTGCCAAAGCTATATCCAGTTTTGAAAGGAGTCTCGTAAGCACAGGAAGCGATTACGATGCATATGAGGAAGGGGAAAAAAATGCGTTAAGCCCTGAAGCTCTTCGTGGCATGTCGTTGTTCTTTAGTGAGCGAACGAGTTGCAGTAGTTGTCACAGCGGATTTCTATTTACAGATCAGGATTACCACAATATTGGTCTTTACGAAAATGACAAAGATGAAGGAAGAGCGCAAATAACATTGGACACGAACGATATTGGCAAATTTAAAACACCCACCTTAAGAAATATTTCATTGACTTCACCCTATATGCACGATGGTTCGTTAGCTACTCTTAAGCAGGTTTTAGCACATTACAACCAGGGCGGGCAGTCGAACGCAAGAAGAGATGTGCGAATTGATTCTTTGAAGCTTACGCCAAAAGAAATAAATGAAATAATCGCTTTTTTAAAATCGCTTACAGATCGCAGAATGCCCGGTTAATCGAAATCGCCGTCGCGTTTGGGTACGTTTGGCTTGGGTGCTTGCTTCACTCCAATAACAAAGTGCTTTGTATCTCCGCGCCAAGGCAAAATAACGTATTTTTCCTCATAATCGACCTGCACACGTTCACCGGTTAACGATACTTCCTGAAGCTTTTTGTAAACAGCATCATTGTCTTTATAAACAGAGAATTCGAAAGTCTGGGATAGGCTGTTTGAACTTTTGGTAGCACCAAAACTCATTAGATCGAGTTGACCTTCACGGGTTTTAAAAAGGGCTCCTTTTTCGCTCACCTTCATCACTATTCCGGCACGAACTCCCGTGCTGTAAGTGGCGTAGTAAAAGAAAAACATCAAGCCAATAAAGATGACTACCACAATAATTAAAAGCCGTCGGAGAAATCGTTTTGCACTGTTTTTTACATTTGTTGTTTTTTCCGAAAATGTGGACATAGAAAGAAGTTTAATTAACTACAAAATTAATCATTTCAACAAAGTATAGATGCCTCCATGAATTTTTCTCGAAGAAAGGTACATACTATTCGATATCAAACAATCCCCTCCGACAGGAAATACGGCTGCAAATCATAAAATTCTTACATCTTTGTATAATGGGATGGCTAAAAATACTGCATTTAAGCTCTGAAAAGACATGGCGCGGAGGAGAACAACAAATGGCATATCTCATCAAATATCTGAATTCTCAAGGCGTGGATTCTGTCGTTTGCTCCCGGCACAATTCGGCCTTTTCGCAGTGGTGCAAAGAGAATGAAACTCCCTTTTACGAGATGAGTTTTAAAAGCGGTGTGGATTTCAGAACTGCTTTGAAAATTAAAAGGATCGCACGAAAAGAAAAAGCCGATATTGTAAATTCACATTCAGGCAAATCCCATAGCCTTGCTTACCTGGCAATCCAATTTGGCATGCAAACTCCCTTGGTTGCCCATCGTAGAATTGATTTTCCGGTAAAAAAATCAGGTTTCTCGCTTAAAAAATACCACCATCAGGGGTTGAAAAAAGTAATTTGCGTGTCAGATGCGATTTCCAAAAAGGTTAAGGAGGCCCTGGATGAAAAGCGAAAGGTAATCACGGTGCATGACGGAATTGACCCGGCCCGGTTTACACTCAGCGATTCAACCGGCTATATTCACACTGAATTCAAAATACATCCGTCAAAAATGCTTATTGCCAACATTTCGGCAATAGCCCCGAGGAAAGATTATGGAACTTTTTTGCAAACTGCCAAAATTATTTTGAATCAACGCGATGATTGCCACTTTCTAATAGTGGGAAACGGTACTTTGGAGAAAGAAATGAAAGCACTTGCCGCCAATTTGGAGTTAACGGATAAAGTGACCTTCACCGGATTCAGAACGGACATATCTGAGATTTTTCGCGAACTGACTGTTTTCTTAATCACCTCTGATATAGAAGGATTAGGCACAACAGTAATAGATTCTCTTTACAACGGAATTCCTGTTGTAGCCACTCGCGCGGGAGGTATTCCTGAATTGATTCGTGATGGAAAAGATGGATTTCTTTGTCCGCTTTATGATGCAAAATGCCTCGCCCAAAAAGTGGAGATTTTGTTGGATTCACAAACAACACGTACGGCAATGAAAAATAGTGGACACGAGCATGCGAAACAATTCACCAATGTAAAAATGGGAGATGGGGTGCTAAAAGTTTATCGGGAAGTGCTCAGTGAACAATGAATATCCGTTGTTAGAATTTAGCGTTTCGATTTGATTCTTTAATTTCCTGGTTAAGTTTCCTGAAATCAATTTTCCCGCTATTCATTTTCAAGTGATTCGTTATCACCAATGCACGTCGTATGCGAATATCCATCGATTTAATTTGACTTACAGCATAAATCATATTGCGTTGCTTTCCGGGAGTAAGCGCATGGAAATAATGATCTGCCACTTCGTCCTGGTCAAGAATTTCTGCGAGCTCCTCAGGCATTTTCATTCCATATTTGCTCGTATCATCACTGAGTTGGATATGGAGCATTTCTCCGACCATCAAACCATGCTTTTTGCAAAAAGCTTTATTCAGATTCAAGAACCACCTTCCGCCACCGAGAGGCATTATTCCCGCGTGAATTGCTTCATAGTCATTGATAGTGAGCAATACCCGCTTAATATTTGCATTCAAAAAATCTTCAGCAACATTTTGAGGAACCTCAATATGCCGACCAAATAGATCTCCTTGAAATTCCTGAAGAGGCGAATCGAAAGTTTTTTCCATTTTATGTCATATTAAATTCAAATCGTCTAATTCTTTTGAAATACTAACGTTTTCAAATTGTGGAGACTTAATAGCTTCTGAAAATCTTTAAGTTCCGAAGGCGGTCAATGCCTTACTAGTGGTATGAATCGAGGTATTTTCTGTAATGACCATCTAACCCCTTAAATAGGGATTTCCATAATTCGTAATCAAACGGAAACCTTTTTTGAGCATCACAAGATCGAGTTTTTCAAATTCACCGATTATCTCACCATCCGATTGCAATAATTGGGGCTTCTCAAAAGTAATGGTTGCCATATCTGTCGGTATTATTGTCTCCATATTATCCGCAGCGAGCAAATCATCAAAAATGGAAAGTCCTGCTTTGACAATGGTTTCCAAATTCACATCTTTGATAAGTACGATTTCAAATTTTCCGTCAAAAGGATTTCCAGATTGGCTAACGGCTACACCCGTCCCGAATTTTCTTCCATTGGCGATGGCTATCATTACACAGGATCCCTGATGGGTTTCTCCATTGGCCTCAATGGTATAGTTCATCTGATCCAATTCATTGAGTTCCGATGCCATATATTTTCCATAGGTCAGCATTCCGCGATTAACATCTGAATTAAATGATTTTACGACTCTTGCATTTAGTCCTACATCGGCGAGGTGGATGCAATGGAATTTCCCGTTAATGCAAACAATATCCATCGGTTTATAGAGACTTGATTTTAAAATATCATCCAGAGCCAACTTAAAATCTAATTGGACTTCGAGTTCTTTGGCCATACCATTGGCCGATCCCAAAGGAATTATGCCAACAGGAATTTGAGAATCCACTGAGGCGAGAGCCGCCAAAGCAAAAGTGCCGTCGCCACCTGCGGCGAAAATTTTATCGGGCTTTTCTGCAGCGATGATTTCTTTGAGGTTTTGCTGATCACCCTGACCAGTAGTTTGAAAAATACACGTCGAAATACCGTAATGGCGAGCAGTACGTTCAAAATACTCTAAGAATTCGTCTTTACTATTTCCTCCCGAGATAGGGTTAATTACGCCGAGTAGCTTCATGGATCAGTTCGTTTATTTCGGCCTCAATTTCCGAATAAGAATCATAATAATGAACAGGAATTTTTCCGCCGGGCATTTCCCATGAAACGGTGTTCGATTTTGATTTTTTCAAACTTCCTGTTTTTCGTAAGAATACACTGTGTATCCTTTCGGGGAATAGAAGCGCAATCTCACCAAAAACAGTAAAATCTTGCTGAGAATCGTCGCCGAAGAATACGATTTTTCGGTTTTGATAATGATCCAGCAGAATCTTTATGCGATCTACTTTATAATTTGATCTTTCGGTACGCCGGATCAAGTCTATCCATTCCTGATGTGGCCGCAAATAGATTGGCCCTTGCGGCAATTTATGAAGCTCGATAAAAGTAGAAACCAGCGAAAATAAATTGTACTCGCTTGCCGATACATAAGCAAAGGACATGTTTGCAGATTTCAAAGCCCGGTATGCCAATTCGCTTTCTTCCACAGTTTTGCGCTTATCGACCGGTTTGAAAAGCATAACCCACAACTTTGAAAATAAACGGGCTGAATGGGACACCAAAATCGTATCGTCAATGTCGGAGATTACAAAATATTCATTTTCGATACGCGGAAAGATCGTTGTACGATCCATTAAAACATCAAGCATTTCTCCGGTTGTGGTATCGAAAAAAGATACAGAATCAAAATCTTTTACCGGAAGAAGAATTTCAAAATTCCCGTCTTTGTCGGTAGTGGTTTCATACGATTTATGATCCACCTCGATTCGAATCGTTTTTGACCGTCCGGGAGAATAAAAATACGATCGGAAAATTTTCCAGAAAGTAGTTAACGGAGAATCACTTGACTTGAGCGACTTCGGATGACCTTTTATCGCTACACCGTTTAGCAGCCAGCCTTTTGAAAATTGAGCGGCTTGATAGGTCCAGATTGAAAATGGAGTTTTATTTGCGATGATGGCGATTTTGCGGTTCGTTAGAACTTAAATGAAAAAAACGACCATTTGTTTAGACGCGTACCCTGTGGTTAAAAAAACCACGCTTTCTAATCACCACTATTCATCACTTCGATAAAACGATCCCGATTCGGCCAGTTCCGCCTTTCGCAGTGCGCAATTATTCGCAGAAACTGGTCTTTAAAATCATCGCCAAAGCCGTGGTAATTCGCAAATTCAACTGCTTGTTTAAAGGAATTGAACATACTTCTGTAAAAAGCATCTTTGATATTGTTTCGCTCCATTTCATAAGCCTGAGCTGTTTCAATCGTGAAGAGCATTGCTTCAATAATTACAGCAGGATTCATTTCCAACAGTATAAACTGTTTTATTCGCTTTTGTGCAACGGATGGTCTGGCCTTTGGTTTTTTTCTTCCTCTTACGGGAAAATATTCTTTGGCGACGCGTGTTTTAAAATCATTCAAAACTTTATCTTCATTCGGGTGAAAGGCAAAATCATAGAAGGATTTCACATCTTTAAATCGGTCGTAGAGATCGATAATCTGCTCGGATAATTGATGCTTGTCCAAGTCTTGGAGATATTTCTTTAAATCCCTTTTAGACACTATGCCGATTTAACTATCATTAATTGTATAGGTTGTTCCTCATCCACTCGTTTACCAGTAGCTCTGCATTTTTCAACAATACCTTTGAAATGGGTGGGAATAAAAATGTAATAAGGCATTTCAAAGGTTCTTGATTTTACTTCCTCAGTTGCAGCGGAACATCGACCCGCGTGAAATCCCATTCAAGCATCAGGTCGGGCGGTGTATGGTCGATCTCTATTGTAAACTGCTCATAAACCATGAAATTCCGTTGTGATCTGACTTCCACATTTACCACATCCAATTTCGGATCGCGCGCTGCCTCTTCATGCAAGTCCACTCCCCAACTGGGGTGGCCACTATTAAAAATCACTTTCCAGCTTTTAGCTCCAGGAATAGTCCAAAGGGTGTATTTCCCGGCAGGCAATTTCTGCCCCTCGATATAAAGGTCTGTCTTCGTCTTAAAGGTTGTAGCTTCATTCGCGCCGGTGCGCCATACTTTTCCGTAAGGTACAAGTCCTCCAAATATTTTTCGTTCTTTCTTAAATGGTCTGCTATATGCAACTTCAATGTCAAATCCGTTTTTAGAATACACTACCGTATCCTGCGGACTATGCAGTTTAGTGCGGTATTTTACAATTTGGAGAACACCAAACGCCAGAATACCAAGGACTAAAACAGGTATGAGAAACCATTTAAAAAATTTTGGCATGACACTTAATTTTCTGCAAGGTACTATGTTTTTCCTTTTTATTTCAATAGAGAATAAACAGTAGGCCAATTGCTTATTGTTTTTATCGATAGTCAGTCCTATCGTAAAGGGTGTTCTCTTTCTCAGAATTTTTTATCATATTCGTAAACTTTTTATACCATTATTCTGAACCCACTATGGAAGTCGAATTTTATATCGATACGGAACTGAAGGTTATTATTGAACATTTCAGAGGTGATGTTACTCTGGCCAAAGTCGTAGAAGTCTTTCCGCATATCTGGAATCATCCGGATTATTCACCGGCCTACGACGGAATTATCGATTTTCGGGATTGCAATTTTCTTTTTTCAGAGGCTGAACTACATATGCTTATAAAAAGCGTAGCCGAAAACTCAAAGGGAATGCGAGGCAGAGCCGCGGTTTTGGTTTCTGAACCTATGTCGGCAGCGATGGGAGCATTGTACAGCGAACAAATGAAGGATATTCACAGTGCTGCAATTTTCTGCTCAAATTCTGAAATTGTGAACTTCCTCGGTGTCGATCCGGGTATCTTTAAAAAATTGGATGATCCGAAAGCGGTGAGGGTGGAGATTGGATAAAATCGGCTATTAAGGGGATACTGTCTATTTCCCGTAATTTATATTTACTCTGGCGTATAAAGCAATTTCTTAGTCGCAAAATCATACAGCGTCAACCGGCGTAAATCATAATACGCAATCCAAAAATCACGCAGTGCTTTATTGTAAGAGCGCTTTGCCGCATCTTTTTCGTTCAGCGCAATATTCAAATTCGTAATATCCACTTTTCCCGTAAGGTAGCGGTTTTGGGAAACGTTAAAACGTTCTTGGGCTACTTCGTCCGACTTTTTGGAAATCACCAATTGATTGCGCAATACCACAAATCTACGGACCAGACTCATAATCTCCTGCTCAAAATTTTGAATGTCCTGATCGATCACATAATCGTTCAACTCCTGATTGGCAAGTGCTGTCTCGATACGCGCTTTATTGCGCCCCCAATCCAGTATAGGCACCACCAAACCAATATCTAATCGTTGCTGCTGATTGGGATCCATATACGATTGATCAAAATTATCACCTGCACTATTGAGACCGAATGAAACGGATAAATTGGTTTGAAATCGTTGCTTTCGGGCTTCGGCTACGGCGCGGTCGGCTTCAATGCGCCGCCGCTCGAAAGCGATATAATCAGCCCGGTTCATCTTTGCATAAAGTAGGGCATCCTGCATAGAAATATCGAAATCGGGAATCTCGGTGGGCAAAATCAATGCGAGCGTGTCGCTCGACTTAATAGCCAGATAGGCGCGTAATTTCTGACTGGAAGTTTGCAAATCCAGTTGCGATTGTACCACATCTTGCTTCGAGCGCAGCAATTGCAGTTCCACCTGAAGGAGCTTATCCTTAGAAGTTGTTCCGATATTATAGCGGCCTTCCTCGATTTTGTAAATCGTGTCGTTGCTATGCAAGTTGGATTCGGCAATTTGATAATTGATTTGGGCATCGAGGTAATCAAAAAAATACCGCACCGATTCGCGGCTCACAAATTCGAGTTCTTCGACATAGGTCCGTTTACTCTCCTCGTATCTGAGCGGCTCGGTCCGCTTGTCCCATTTCAAGTCATTGAAGCCAAAAAGCGGCTGATCGAGTCGAATATTGACCAAAGTAGAATTAAATCGAGTCACATCTTCCTGAAGATCATTGAAGTAATTGAGATCAGTGTTTACGGATATATTTCCTCCCGTGAGGGCGATGGGTTGATTAAGTCCGAGATTCAAACCCGGATTGAGCTGCTGCCGACTCTGATATACTATGGTTCCATCGTCGAGCCGGTTGCTCAAATAATCACGATTGTACCTTGGGATATTTCCCGTAAGGGCAAGCTGCGGATTGTAATTGGATTTGTAAAGTCGATACTGCCAATATCGGTTTTTCCGACGGGTTTCGGCTTGCCTCGAAGTAGGAGATTGCTCACGCGCCATGGAAATAACATCGGCAAGCGAGAGCTGTGGGATCAAATCCTGACTCTGAGCAGAAAGCTGGATAAACAATGCGCCCGAGAGCAATAGAAGACACCCCTTATTCATACCTCAAAGAATTTATTGGATTTTGATTGGCTGCTCGCTTGGCTGGTGTAATTCCAAAAATCAACCCGATAGAAGCGGCTACTCCAAAGGAAATAAGAATGGAAGTGAGCGATATAACCGTCTTAATCCCTGCGAGTTGGCTGACGCCAAAAGCTAAAGCAATGCCGAGGGCTATGCCTATAATCCCGCCTGTAACACTGATCAATACCGACTCGAACATAAACTGATACACAATGTCTGTCTTTTTAGCACCAAGAGCCAGCCGAAGACCGATTTCCTTTATACGCTCCATAACCGAGGCGAGCATAATATTCATTATTCCGATACCGCCTACCAGAAGTGAAATTCCTGCAATAGCTCCTAAAACATAGTTGAACAATTCATTGCTGCGCTGCTGTTGCTTGAGCAAAAGTTCAGGAATTTCTATTTGGTAATCCACCACATTGAAATGTTTTCTCGCAAGCAACCGCGATACAATATCAGCCACTTTGCTGAGCATATCGGTTTCGTTCACTTGAAGAACCATTCGATCTATTTGATTGTAGTTTTTATTAGCAGTTGTCGCTGCAGGATTATCATCCTTATTTTCGTCGTTGTTGGAATTGGCAGTTTCGATCATCTGTTCGGTAACCAAATCGCGGTTTTCGTAACGTACCAATACCGTTTGGAGCGGTGCATAGACATCCATATTATAATCACGAATTCCCAAATTGCTCTGGCTCTGTTCGCTGATAAGCCGTTGTTTCAATACGCCAACCACTTGGAGCCATTGCGAACCCACTTTCAGCTTTTTTCCAATTGGATTTTCGGTCGGGAAGAAGCGGCTCTGTATCGATTTTCCAATAATACATACAGGATCACCGCGATCAATTTGGGTTTCATTAAACATTTTGCCGCTACCCAATTCAAAATTGAATATCTCAAAATACACGGGCTCGACTCCTACGAGTTTTGCTGAGCGCCGCACGGCATTGTTTATTACATACGTGTCGAGAATAATCTCTGGACTAATCTTCTGAACGTTGGGGATTACTTCACGAATGGCCTGAGCGTCCTGCAAACGAAGCCCGGGTGAATATTTTTGCTTTTCATTGGGTGCATCGTTTACATTGTTTACCGTTTCATCTTTCTGCTCGATTACCGGTTCAATCACGATATTATTCACCCCCACCAGTTTCATCTGAGCGTTGAGCTCCTGTTGAGTTCCATTTCCAATGGCAAGCATGGCAATCACCGCTGCCACACCAAAAATTATCCCAAGAGCAGTGAGCAGCGATCGCGTACCATTGCTAATAAGTGCTTCAAGAGCAATATTTAGATTAGCCAGTAAGCGCTCGTTCATTTTTTCTTATCAGATTTCGTTCTGCCTTTTTTCCGATTTTCCGGCATAGATTGAAGCGTATCGATCTTAATCTGAGATTCTTCCTGCGCTTTCCCATTTCCACTTCGGTATCCGGCCATTTCCGGAAGGAGATTTACACGCTCGTCGTCCATTCCTTCTACACGGCTTAGATATATTTCATCATCTGCTTCGAGACCGGCGATGACCACTACCATATTTTGATTCGATTCGCCGAGTTTCACTTCTTGTTTTACCGTGTTCAATCCTGTTTTTTTGAACACATAGGTTACGCTGTCATCCTGATTGAAAAGGCATTCGAGCGGGATAAAGAGCACGTCTTTTTGACGGTCGGTTAT
This sequence comes from uncultured Cryomorphaceae bacterium, assembly GCA_963741985.1. Classification (GTDB taxonomy): domain Bacteria; phylum Bacteroidota; class Bacteroidia; order Flavobacteriales_D; family Cryomorphaceae; genus Cryomorpha. Next base: position 77,808 of record CAVUKD010000005.1, on the reverse strand, counting down.
AATCTCATTGCTTGTAGTCATTGAAGGGCGGAGCAAGTCATCTTTTTCGTTTACTTCAATGGTTACCCCAAAAACTTTTGCATCCGAATTGGGACGTTGCTCACCCACATTTGCCACTTTAAGAACCTTACCGGTAAATTTCTTTTCTGGAAAGGCATCCAGACCGATCTCTACTTCCTGTCCTGGATGCACTTTGCGGATATCGACTTCATTTACGTAGGTAACAGAAATCATTGTCGACAAGTCGGGTAGGGTAGCCACCACCGGATCCCAGGCACTTATCTGCGAACCTTTTTTCGTAGCTCTGCCGTTCCAATCCTTTTTATAAATCAACATTCCGTCTTCAGGGGCATTGATGGTAAAACTCTGCATCAACTCATTCATTCCATCCAGACTCCGAACTTGTTTTTGCTTATTGAGCGCAACTTCCTGCATTTTAGCGACGTTCTGCTGCTTCTTGATTTTATAGTTTTCTTTGGCCTGATTGAGCGCACGTTTCGATTTATCGAGATCGATTTCGGCTTGACGAATCGTGGCCGGAGGCTCGTACTGACTCTGATCGAGAACGAGTTGCCTTTCGTCTACGGCATAAGCAAGATTTATAAGTTCATCGCGCGATTTGCGCATTTCGAGCGAGGTATCCAGCTTGGTTTGGATAAATTGAGATTCTGTTTTCTCGAGTTCCAATTGGGCATCCTTTATTTTGTTGGTCAGTTCTGACGGATCGAGAGAGGCTACAAAATCTCCTTTCTTCACGATAGTGCCTTCATCAATAATATCCTGGATGGTCATATTCCAAATCCTAAAATTCCGGGTCCCTTGGGGCCCCAAAATTTCGACTGAATTTTTAGCTTCCAGCTCGCCAGTGGTAGTAATATCCACTACAAATTCACCTTTCTCCACCGGGACAACAATTCCGCCGGTAGCAGAATTATTCGAAGAGGAGAAAAAATAAAAAAGGGCTATGACAACAATAGCTGCCAGCCCCATAATCCAATATTTATATTTCATTCTGTTGTGTAACCAATCCTGGCCGTTAAAATTATACCTTTCTAAATCTATAACGGTTTGGGGCGTCGTTAAGGTATGTTAAGCCCGCCTTTCGGCAAAATTTTGATTACTTCCGCTTGCTTCTACGCCATATGCCTATGCCAACCAAAAAGACCACAATCACCGCGATTGGAACAATGTATTTCGTGTTTTGCCAAAGGGATGGGGGATCCACTTCCTGGCCGGGATCTATATTTTGAGGAATTTGACCAATCGAGGCAACTGCCGTGCTTAAAAAAAGAAATGCTAGTAGCAGCAATCTCACAATTCTTTTAAAAATGGGTTTCATCAGCATAGGATTAGATTTTAAATAATATAATGATTTAGCCCATGCGAATGTTTAAATTTTCGCGTATGGCTTATTGGAATAATTTTTGATCCCTGATTTCCGCTAAGGTACCCCAAAAGTATTTGTTCATGAAGACCATATTTTGCTTTGCGCTCACAATAGTTCTTTTAACGTCTTGTAATTCATATCAATATACTCTGTTATCGAGCGACCTAATGCAAACCACCGAATCGCATCATTATTATATTGATAATGACAATGTGTATATCGATTTCGATTTTTCAGGAAGTAATTTTCCGATAAGTATTTTTGTTTTAAATGTGAGTTCCAAAGATCTTTATCTCGATTTAACGAATACGTATTTTTTGGAAAATGACATTATCGTGGCGTCGGCGGCACTTCCACCAAGGCGAGATGGAAGCGACGTATCCAATTTTAAAGAAGGTTGGACACCGGATCAAAATAGGGTTCTCATTCCCCCAGGAGAAAACATTAAATTGCTGTACCGTGCTTTCCCTCTGGTTTACAATAAAAAAATTCGAAAGCACTCAAAGCGGCAGCTTTATGAAAAATACGGTGAGAGATATATTTTGAAATATTTGGATATTCCGGAGTCAGCGGCTCCAACTTTTGAAATTTCTTTCACTTTTGGAAATTCGATTGACTTTCAAAACGCGTGGACAGAATCTGCATTCTTTCGTCCGGGAATCGTTTTTACATCTCTTGAGCCTCCGTCATCTTTCCCATTAAAGAATCCCAATCTTACGTATTCATCTATTCATACGGAATATGGAAATGCTTCGATGAGTGTTTTCCTGCTTGCACTTAGTGCTTCCGTTGTGCTATTAGGGGATTACGATCAGTAGAGTTTAGGCTTGCTTTAGTCACTTTTGTTAACATCAACCGACGGCAGGTTGGCGGCAATGGCCTGAACCATGCGCAGCTTTCCAAAACTATACTTGCCCTTGAGGCTGGCGAAAATTTCGTTTAACCGATCATCTTCACCCGCGTTTTCAAAAGCTTTTTGAATTTCTCCGATTTCCTTCTTTTCGAGAAATTTATTCGCGTCGACTTTTCCTTCCGAGATCCCTCGGGCAATATGCCCTTCGATAGTAGTTTGGGCAAGAGAACGCTTGGTGGCTATTTGCTCAATACCCAATCCTTCTGTCGCTAGTTTATACGTCTCTTCGTAAGTTGCTCCTTTTTTGGCTTTCCCCGATTTAGTAGGCCCCGAAGTTTTACGTCTTTTGCCCGATTTTCCGGCTCCTTTCCGTGGGTTTTTTTCAATATGAGCATAGATACGATGCAAAAAAGCTTCCCGCTTGGCATTCCGCTTCCGACTTTCTTCCTTGTCTTCACCTATCTCCGTGCTCTTAAGAATGGCATCATAGAAGCGCAGACTTTTTTGCAAATTGGCAATACTGCTCATTATCAATTGATCAATTTCTGCTAAGGCATTCACATATGTTTTGGTACGCGAAAATTGCGCCGTTTCCTCCTTATGCAGTAGTAATTGATATAATAAATCATACAAGAAATTAAGGTAGTATTCCTTTCCTTTCTCCACCCGCTGCCGTAATTTATCTGTGTCGCTCACGCTTAAAAGCGAACTTATCTGTCCCCTGAATTTACGGGTATTATCCTTTTCAGAATTCAGATTCATCATCATATTTGTCAAAGCCTGCCGCATATCAGCATCGGTGAATTCCATCTTGGAGCTGTGTTTTCGGTCTACGTATTCCATCTGATCCAGAATTCGATTGAAATTGAACGATTCGTGCAGTGCTTCCTGCAAATAATCTGCCTGTCCCTGCCGCAACACATCTGTTAGTTTTTCCTGATCAGCTCTGTTCTTTTGAAATTCGATCACCTGTGCATCGCTGGAGATTACCGATTCCTGAATTTTGGTACGAAGAACCAATCCATCGAGTGACCGCAAACGTGACAACGCCACATAAACCTGGCCGGGAGCAAATGCCTGCCCGACATCGATCACTGCCTTTTCGAAAGTCAAGCCTTGACTCTTGTGAACGGTTATTGCCCATGCGAGTTTTACCGGAAAATGCGAAAATGTACCTGCTACATCTTCCTGAAGCTCTTTATTCGCATCGACCGAGTATTTAACGTTTTCCCAAACCATGCGTTGGAGTCGGAGGGTTTTGTCCTCACCATCGAGTTTCACAATGATCTCCTCCTGATCGATTTCGGTTACTTTTGCGAGCTTACCATTGTAAAAACGGCCTTCGGGATCGTTTTTGATAAACATCACCTGCGTATCTTTTTTCAGCGTCAGCTTTTCCGAAAGGGGATACATCTGCTCCGGAAAATCTCCTTTAATTTCGGCGGTAAATGAATACGATTTTCCCGAAAGGGCAGCCAAGGATCGCACATTAATCTGATCAGCCTGATAATTATGGGTGGTGAGTGTGATAACTCCTTCGCCACTTTGAGCATCAGCTTTGTAATGGTTATTTAACAAATCGATATCCGCCTGCGTGCACACATTATTTCGCAAATGATTGAGCACTTCAATAAAGGAATTATCGCTTTGGCGAAAAACTTTATCGAGCTCGACATATACATAACCATCTTTTTGCAATGCCAATGACGAGAAGAAATGCGGGGTAGGGTAGTGCTGTCGCAAAATTTGCCACTCGGTGTCTTTCACGATTGGCGGAAGCTGAAAAAGATCGCCGATGAGCAGGAGTTGAACCCCGCCAAAAGACTTGCGGTGATTGCGCCGTGCGACCCGCAAGCGGTGATCGATGGCATCAAGCAAATCTGCACGGAGCATACTCACTTCATCAATTATTAGTAATTCGATATCACGTAACACTTGTTTGCGAATACTATTGAGCGGATGGCGGCGTACCAATTCATTGGCATTGTAAAACCGAGCGGATTTCTGAGGATCGTAAGCGGCGTTTTCATCCGGATTGTATGAACCAAATGGAAGCAGAAACTGCGAATGGATCGTAACTCCACCGGCATTGAGCGCGGCGATGCCGGTAGGGGCAACAATTAAATGTTTTTTGTGGGTGGCATGCGCCAGATTGTGGAGAAAAGTGGTTTTTCCGGTACCCGCTTTTCCTGTGAGGAAAATATGACGCGAGGTGGAATTGACGAGTTTGCCAGCCAATTCGATAATTTCGGTTGTTGTATTTTCGTTTGGTATAGCCATAGCTTTACGAAGGTATTATTTTTTTGAAAAGATGAAAAGCCAATAAGCTGTTAATGTGTCATCTTTAAAAAATATGATCTTTATGATCAGGAGAATATATTAGGAACTTATACTGGCATCAAAGAATGAAATAACGTGAAGACCTGAAGAAAATCCTTGCAAAACATTTGCAAACCCTTATTTTTGTGGAAACCTATTATTCGGCTTTGGCATTTTATTTGCATTAAAGTCCACAACAGAATAAAAATATAAACCATGAAAAAAATACTTTATATCGCATTTATACTCGCCTCGACCGGGGCGATAGCTCAGAATTCTAAAGTAGTTTCTGCGTACAACTCCATGAATGATAAGGAGTTTGGCAAAGCTGCAGAGCTTATTAACGCTGCCGCGGAAAACGAAAAAACGATGGACGATGCCAAAACCTGGCTTTACCGTGGGCAGATTTATCAATCTATAGCTCAGAGTGAAAAGGACTTTAACATTGATAAAAAGACGGCAGTTGGAGAAGCGATGAAATCTTACAAAAAAGCGAAAGAACTCGACTCAAAAGAGCGTTGGAGCGATCAAATTAAACTCGGCAGTATTCAATCTCAAGCACTTGCAGTAAACGCTGGAATAGCTGCCTACAACAGTAAAGATTATGCTTCTGCGCGTGATTTATTCCTCATGGGAGAAAATGGAGCAAAAGATATGGGTGATTTTGACACCCTCGCCGTTTATAACGGTGGGCTGGCCGCTGAGCAAGCAGGAGATTATGATACAGCAATAGCGCAATATCAAAAAGCGGCGGATGCCGGATATATGGGAGCAAAAATGTACTTGTATATGGCCAATCTTTATACCAAACAAGATATGCCGGAAAAATACCTAGCGGTAATTCAAGAAGGTCGAAAAACATATCCTGATGATGCAGACTTGATTGTCTATGAACTGAATTACTACTTGAAGAATAACAAGTATAAGGAAGCCGAAAACAACCTCAAACTTGCCATAGAAAAAGAACCGGACAATAAGCAATTACATTTCTCACTGGGTGTTGTATATGACAATCTGAAAGAATATGACAAGGCTATAATTTCTTACGAAAAGGCGATTGCGATTGATTCTGTTTATTTTGATCCGATTTTCAACCTGGGAGCTTTATACTTTAATAAAGGAGTCGAGATGAATAATGCTTCGAACGATATTAAAGACAATAAAGAATACAATGCTGCACGAGAAGAGGCGAAAAAAGTTTTTAGGCAAGCGCAACCTTATTTAGAGAAAGCTCACCGACTGGATCCGAAAGATCTTAGTGCAATCACTTCGTTGAAACAATTGTATGTATTGCTTGGAGAGTATGAGAAGTCAAAAGCGATGAAAGCCAAGGAAGATGCCTTAAACGATGCGGAATAATTGTAAAAGAAGAATTTACTAAAAACATTATGTTAACCTGAAACCCGGAGTGAAAACTTCGGGTTTCTTATTTTTAAAGCGTCAATTTTCATGAATATGCAGAAATGGAAGGGAATGGCAAGAGCCTGTTTGAAAATTTTCGGATTGTTTGTAATTGTAATTTGTGTGAGTTGTGGCCGGAAATCTCAGAACACCGGGGAAGGCAAGTCTCTGAGCGATCTTGAAAATGCAATAACTGTAATACGTGTCAGACGTGAGTCTGAACACGATATCATTAGTCAGGAAGAATATGCGATTTCTGTGCTCACGGATAATATTGAAAAGGCAAATTCCGAAGGCATGAAAAATAAAATCAGAGAAGAGATTGTGGTGAAGCGTGCGGTGATCACAAAGGCTGAAAAGAATATTGCAAACCAGGATTTGATTTTGAAAGAGCTTACCGCAAAACGGGATAGTATAGAAAATGCTAAAGCCGGGAGAATTGAATAAACCCACAGAGGGGAAGGTTTTTTATTTCTACGCGATTCTCTGAGAGTTGATATTAATTAAGCATAGGGATAGGAACTATTTGTTTTAGAATTTATTCATTTCACAGGGGATTTTAAATCCATGGTTAACATAATATAAATTATCGGACTAATGAGTATTGAGCTTCTGTAACTCCGCAATATTCAAATCATCACGCTGTGCTACCGGCCTTCTTTTTCTGGGATAGCGCTATTCATCAGACCATTCCTTGATATGGTTTTTCCTTTTAACATATTCTTAATCAAGATAAAAAACAATAATCTTTGCAGTCTGTTATGAACATATCAAACAATACTTGTTCGGCATATTCACTAATTATAAACTAATATCTAAAAATATCGCTGTCATGATTCCATTCTGGTTTCTCTCCATACCAGGAATCCAAGCGCAACAATACACTACTCAAAAATCAAGCTCCACAAGTTATCCTATGAATATTACCTTCAAAAACGTCACAAGTCCAAAAATCAAAGAATGTTTTTTAAAAGTTTATGATCAATACGAAGTTTTGCATAAATACGAGATTTCCCTCGTCCAAAAGCCGGTAAAATCATCGACAATGCAGGCTCAGCCGATTTTGAGTTTCAAAAGTTTCTTTTCAGGCGTCAAAAGATTTCAGATCAAATTGGCTGTTTATGTAAAAGACAGTCAGGAAATTAAGGTAAGTGATTTGCCGGATGAAGTTCTGGTGGGTTGGTTTGCCCATGAATTGGGACATCTGGTGGACTACGAGCCGCGCTCCAATTTTGGGATGGTTATTTATGGATTCCGCTATCTCACTTCCAATAAATACAAGCGAAAAGTGGAACATGAGGCCGATAATATAGCCGCTGAAAATGGATTTGCATCGACTATAATTGCCACAAAGCGCTATATCCTTGAGAACGATTTTTTAGGCGACAGCTATAAATCTATTATTAAAAAGTACTATATGTCGATTGCCGATGTAGAAATATGGATGGATGAGAATCATGCACCGGTCGAACCGAAAATAGGTGTTTCAAATTAGTCAGCTTCGCGAGCATTTTTCAATAGAATAAATCAAGAATGAATGGCTGCTAAAAAATCCTTCATTTTTTCGGCAGGTAACACTTTTGGGGTTTTAATTTGCCCGCCCTTTTTCTTGGTTTCACTGAGATACTCGTAGTATTGCTCTTTGGAAATGGTTTTTACGCTGATTCCTTTTAATGCCTTGCTTCGAGCTACTTTGTAATTATTATTTGCCGTTTGGAGCGCTTCGTCCAAATTTTCAGCAAATTTTGATGAATCGACCTTATCATCCGTCACGATTATCCATTGATGTATGTAATCCCCCACGGCATTTTTCATTGCCCCAACTGCATATTCATTAACGCTGCAATCCAGTTTATTTGACACCTCAAGAATAGCGGCATCCATCTTTTCTTCCGAAAGCTGCGATCCAACTACATTGAGATAAAATTTTGTTCTGCCCGTTATTTGAATTTCGTTTTTTTCCTTATCGGTAAATTTAATGGTATCACCAATCGAATAGCGCCAAGCTCCTGCGCAAGAACTGATTACGAGTACATATTCTTGCTCTTCAACCACTTGCTGAAGCGTGTGAGACTCAGGATTTTCCAGCAAACCACCGCTTTCGTTAACTCCGCGCGAATCAAAAGGAATAAATTCGTAAAAAATACCGTGCTCGAGTGCGAGTGTCATTGCCATTGTTCCCGGACGGGCGGTATAGGAGAAAAACCCTTCCGAAGCCAGATACGTGTCGATAATGGTAATGGGTTTTGCCAAAAGTGCATCAAAATCTTTTCGATACGTTTCATAAGCGACTCCCCCACTGGCATAAACCGCAAAATTTGGCCAAATATCATGGATGGTTTTGAGATTATGCTGCCTTATAATTTCCTTGAGCAATAAAAGTACCCAGGAAGGAATTCCGGCAATTGCGCCAATATTCCAATCCGGAGCTTCTTTTACAATTGCCGCCACGCGTTCATCCCAATTTTTTATAGCAGCGATTTCTTTGCCAGGCCTGTAAAACAAATCGTAATATCCGGGAAAATTACTGACATTGATTCCACTTATTTCACCTTGTAGAAAACCTTCTTCATTTTTTTCCAAATTTGCACTGCTGCTCAGCATCAGAATCTCACTTTCGAAAAGTTCTTCCGGAAAATCAAAATTCGGTATTTCTTTGATTAAGGATTTACCGACATCACGCATACTTTGCAAGAAGTCGTCTGTGATTGGAATCTTTTTGCTCGTTTTGCCTGTGGTTCCGCTGCTTAGCGCAAAATAGGCGGGTCTGCCGGGCCAGGTAATATCGGGATGAACTTGCTGCTTTTGCCACCACTGGTTGTGCATAGTCTCATATTGATGAATGGGAACTTCTGATTTAAAACGTTCGATCACATCGTCAGCATCAAGCATATCCGCAAAGCCGTAGTACTTCCCAAAAGCAGTATCTTTTGCTTTGAAAAGCAAGTCTTTAAGCTCTTGGAGTTGAGGGTTGTCATCCATAAGAGGATCAATTTTTAATTTTTGATTGATCTCAATTCCCTTTTTAATAAGTTTTCCAATAATAGCCATCCTTATTTCTCCAATTCTTTTTTATTGGTAATTTCGTTATTGACATTTTCGTCATTCGCCAATCGCACCGTAAATTCCTTTTCCCCACCATACAATTTAATTTCTTGAATATCGGCAGGCAAGTAAAAGCCGGCATCTTCAAGTGCTTCCTTCACATTCCGCACTACATTACCCTTGGTGATGAGTGCCTGACGCCTAAAATCTTTCGTATCAACCCAAAAATATACTTTGAGATTTACGGTACTGGTCGCAAGCTCATTTTCTACTACGAAATTTTCGTGCTCCTCATCTTCCATTACCGAAGGTTCTCTTCTAAGAGCTTCGAGAACAGTTTTCTTCGCGCCTTCTATATTATCTTCATAAGCAATCCCGATTATAAAATCCCAGCGAAAGAAACCATCTTCGGTATAGTTCATAACCGGCTTGGTGAGCACATCACTATTCGGAATGTAGACGTCGCGGCCATCGAATGTTTTAAGTTTAGTGTATCGGAATTCCAGCGTTTTCACCTTCCCGAAAATATCACCTATTAATACGGTATCATCCACATCGAAAGGTCGACTAAATGACAATATAACTCCAGAGATGAAATTTTCGCCAATGTCTTTAAATGCAAAACCCAAAACCACTGCCGATGCGCCTGCAGCTGTGAGAATTCCCGCCGCAATAGCGCCAAGTCCGGCGGCATTAAGGCCAATCATAATAGCGATTAAAATGAAAACTATTTTGATCGATCGTCCCAAAAATTTGCTCATCAATGGATCGTTTGTTTTCCTGGCAATTCGCCTTCGAAATAAATTACCTATCCATGTTCCGAGCAGCAGTCCAATGATAATGATGAGGATACCGAGTCCTATTCCTGGCAACATTTCTATGACATGATTTGCATAGTCACTTAAGGTTTCTGTAATAGTGGTAGTCGTAAGCAATAATTTCGGTACGGTGATTGGAATCATACGTTTTTTCAAAATTGATCTTGCATCTTATAACAACTATTTGTCAGAAGTGTTGAAAATCTGATTACTGTTCGTCCTCTGATTCCATTGATATAATGTAAAAACAAAAAAAAAGCCACCCTAAAGTAGCTTTTTGAATATAGATAAATGCGGATTGAAAAATTACTTCAGCACCTTCACATTGATTGCCACGGGACCTTTGTCACCAGGCGCTACATCAAAGCTTACACGGTTGCCTTCCTTAATTTCGTCAATATGCGATTTTACGTGGGTAAACAAGCTTTCGCCGGTTTCTTTTACTTTTATAAATCCGTATCCCTTTGAATCATCATAGAATGAAACGGTACCTTCTTTTCCGGTACCATCATCATCATCGTCATCTTTTGGTGGAATACCAATTATAATATCCTCGGCTTTCACCTTTACTTTTTTGGCATTCGGATCCGGCGGAGTGTCCGTAGGATTTCCATCGGCATCCACCCAAGCGATCATATCATCAAAGCTTGTGCTACCGGCATTATCTTCTTGGCGCTGCTCTTTGCGCTTCATCTTCTCTTCTTTCTTCTTTTGCTTCTTTTTTTCTTTTTCCCGTTTACTCCAGGTTTCCTGAGATTTTCCCAATTCGTATTATTTTTTAATTACTCTGCTGTTTGAACTTTTCAATCAACCGCTATGAATATAAGGATAAACTCAGACATGACAAAAGTTTATCGGTATATTGTGCAAAGTTAGAAGTAAAACTCAGGATTTTATGTTTTGTTGAAAAAACGAAAGTGTAATTGTCTTTCCAATCTTCACATCTGTTTGCGTGTCTTGCCCCGGCTCTCAATACCGGTAAGGGATACGAGTACTGATTGGATCTATTATCTCCTTCATGTTGCGCGTCAAAACACTTCCGAATAACTCAATTTAAATACTGATATTCAATATAATAAGAGTGTTTCTACAAAAACATTCATGCAATAATCGTTCAAAATAGTTTGTGACTAATTCGTTTCATTCTCTCAATTGGTCACTACATTTGCTGCGATTTTATGAATGTCTCATAAACCCGTTTCATTTTCATTTTTTTAATTATTAAGTCAGATGGCCAAAGAAAACAACAAACAGAAACCAAATCAGAAAAAGGTTGCTACAAAATCTTTGATGGAAAAAAGAGCCGATAAGAAAGCTAAGGAAAAATCAAAAAGTAAATACGATTAGATTCAGTAGGCAATTCGCAAGGGACAATATGTAATAGGCGAGCCGTAAAGAATCGCCACTGAGAGTTGCCCCATGGCTAATTTGTCTTCAAAGGGCGATAAGCAATAAAAATTTCTATATTGCTATTGCCCATTCTTTTTATGGAGCTGATAATCAAGACTCGCGTTTACACCAAACCGATTGCCCAATACCAATTATAAATATAGAAATGAAAATCATGGCATTCTCATTTACGCAAGACAATTTATTTGTTGCAAGAAACAAATAAAGTACTGATAATCATAGCGTCCGTTTGCACCAGAACAATTGCCGATTGCAAACTGACTATTGCCTACTAAAACTACCATGTTTCATTCTTCAAACTCTCAACCGCCTGAAGAATATCACGCTGGCTAATTTGACCAATCAACTTACCGTCTCTCATTACCGGAAATCGACGCACTTTCATGCTTAAAAATTTAGCGGCGGCTTCGAGAATATTTATATCCGGATCGATTGTAATTACATTGCGCACCATATGATCTGAAACCACTCCGGGATGGTTTGGCACATTACTGTACTTCCCCTTTACCACCTCTTTCAGGCAATCGCCTTCTGAAATAATACCCACCAAATTTCCATCTGAATCTATTACCGGACCGCCGGAAATTTTCTTCTGAATCAGAATATGTGTGACCTCCCCTATCGTTTGATCCGGATGAAAAGTCACCAGCTTTTCTGACATAAAATCGCTGACCTGTACTTGCTGAATTACTTTTTTGGCTATCTTCCGAACCCCTGTGTAACTCTTTACCATAACGTTTCAGATTTAAAGTGAATGCTGTCAAAATCAAAAATCTGAGGATTAAGGTAAGAAATATTTGGAACTCTCCGGAATTAAAGCATGCTACTTTTTTTTGTCAGACAGCAAAAGGTACTTCTAAATCAAGTTTTCCCAATATGCCCATAATTTAAAAGAAGAATGAAAGGCTAATGACAAACGGAATCCTTTGGAAATCCGAATTTAATTAACAACATGTCTGATAGTAACGTACTATAGAAAAAAAACGAAGGCAATAAGAAGATGGAATGTGAAGCAAAGAAACTCTTTATTCTTGCTGCGCATCAGCTTGATTTCCGGATCTAATAGGTTTTGTCAATCGCATCGAGCACCATTTGCTGCGCTGACACTGCCCGAAAAGCGAGCAAAAGGAGAAGCAAGCCAACATATTTTAAACAGAACGTTTGTTTCATGGTTTCAATATAAGAGAATCTGCGAAGGTATTGCTTCTGCTTACGCAAACATTGGTACGATTCTCGCAAAGAAGGATTTGTTAATTTGCAGCTCTTCTATTAATTTTATGACCGGAATGCTACGCTCACCCTTTATCTACATGCGCAAACGAATCTTTACTTTTTTACCGCTGCTACTCCTTATTACCTCGTTTACGGTAGCAACATCGCGCGTGCACAATCCCGATGCAGTTCTGGGAATATGGATTTCCACCCTGGGTAAGGCGCACGTACAAATTACCCGAGACACCAAATCAGGTCTCTATTTCGGTAAGATCATCTGGCTTAGAAATCCGCTTGACGCAAATGGCCATGCCATAAAAGACGCCAACGGTAATACGGTGATGAACCTCACCATCCTGAAAAACATGAAGTGGGACGGCACCGAATGGGATGATGGCACCATCTACGACCCTGAAACCACCAAGACCTATTTCTGCTCCATGCACCTGGAGAATGACACCCTGCTCGATGTGCGCGGCAGCCTCGATTCGTATGGCTGGGTGGGCCAGACGGAGGAATGGGTGAAGGTGCGGGAGTAGAGAATTTTTGAAAAAGGAATTTGCGTAGATCCGCAGTATCACAACTTTTGCATATATTTTATTTGTGGTTATTCTCGGAGAAGCCGTATTTAGTTAGAAATACACAACTTTTTTTCTTAAAAATAATCAAAACAATAAATAAGTTATAGAGTTTGGGTTTACAAGAATAGAGATGAAGGGAGTGCTCAATTAACTGTGTCATTTATTATAAACCGTTCTTCAAAATACTCGTGAAGATCACGTCTGATTGTACCTTCTAAGCACCCTCGCCCTATCGCCATAAGACCTTCCGTATAGTTTTTGGTTTGGTTCCAAAGGTTCATGATTATCTCGCTTTTCCCGAATAATGCTGAGGGTTCAGATAATCCTGTATACTCCAAATTATCCGTTGAGATGCCAAATACTTCGAAGAGCCCGAGAAATCGGGAAAAAAATTAAAAACCCAAAAAAAGTAACGGCCATCCCTATTACAGAATGACCGCCAACCCTTCCCTGATTGTATCTTTAAAAGCTGTTAGTGATAACGGGCTTTTGAATGTTTTTTTAAAACGCAATCGGTAACTGTCGTTTTATAGGATTTATTACGTGACGAGCTTTAAATTGGTTTCGACGGAGACAAAAATGTTTTAGATATAGCATTTTTCCCACAGCCATCCTTTTGATTATCAACCCCCTACTTCTGCAAAAAATAAATGCCGGAATATTTCTACTCCGGCATTTAATTATTGCAATAAACAAATAAATACGATCTGTTTCAGGATACTGAAAAACACGTTAATGCATAATTAGCACACGTTGTCGATGCAGCGTATTCGCATCGCTGCCGAGAATGGATATCATATACATGCCCGAAGGAATGGATTTAACATGTATTGTCCAGCTTTTGCTTGCAACCACTTCTTCTTTCGCTACTACCCTACCCTCAATATCATAGAGTACGATACTCTCTACCGCTGCGATATTGGAGGTATTTTCAATATGAAGTTCATTGTCGGCCGGATTTGGCATTATCGCAAAACCGCTGTTCTGATACGAATCGATTCCGGTAGTTCCTACTTCAACATTTACGGTAAACGTACACCCTGAACCGGTGGTAAGAGTAACCACGTAAGTACCACCTTCAGCATAGGTATGTATCGGGTTTTCTTCAGTAGAAGTGGACCCGTCGCCAAAGCTCCACTCCCATGAGGTGGCACCTGCGGATGTGGAAACGAAAGTAACGGTGAGGTCATCGACCGAAGCAGCGAACTGCGCACTACCGAGCCACCCGGCAACTACTTCCACAGGCTCGCTCAAACATGGCAAGGGGCTTACCTCCAGGTTGTAGAGATAGTAATAAAACTCCGGGCCGGCAGAGCTACCAGTGATGGTCATAAGTCCGGGATTGACATACGGATAATCCGCTCCGCTATCATTTCTATATAGATTCGCCTGATTTAATCCAATACTGTACGATCCGGGCTCGTCGATTTCAAGTCCAAGATCAATCGTGCCTGCACCGGTAAAGTCAATATTTACCACAACTTCCTGGAGCAATTGACCCGAACCACCTGCACCTTGCCACAACGAGATAACGCGCTGGCCGGTTTGTCCACTTACTACATAAGCCGAATGGATGGTTAAGGGTTGATAGGTAGTAAAATCAACAGTTCCGGTGAAGGTGCTTCCATGATTTCCACCGGTCCCAAAATTGGTATCAACAGGCCCTACATGGCTTGCAGTTGCTGTTGTTATCAGGCTTTGCGCAAAATAGGTCTGCGAAGAATTCGTGAGAGCGACATTCAATTCATTTCCTTCGGCAAGTATATCACCTGCTTCATTTAGCCATTGCACTGATCCATCAATACTCGTCGCTGTCAACGAAAGGGTATCACCACTACATCCGGAAGCTCCGACAGCCGTGGGTGCATCTGGAGACGTAAATTCAATTAAGTCAATTTGAGTTGATGAGTCCATACCCAATTCATTTGACACTTCTAATGAAACCGTGTAAATTCCTTCGGTTTCATATACATGAAATGGATTCTGTTCTTCGGAAGTCGTCCCGTCGCCAAAATCCCAAGTCCAGGTCTGAGGAATATTTATGCTCTCATCGCTAAATTGAACAATTCCGTTACAGGTTTGATCTATATTGCTTGAAAAAGCAGCTTCGGGAGCAGCCAACGAAGGTGTACAAGTTGGAGGAATATCATACGCTGCGGTTCCATCGGTTCGGCTTTGCGAACTTCCCTGACTCGCGCTGTAACCCAATCCTCGGCGGGCAAAAACTTTCCAGATCATACAAGCATTAGCACCATCATTGTCCAATTCATCCGCCAGCAGAATTGCATCGCGGCCATCAATAAATCCGGGCTCACATACTTGTAATTTCAAAGCATCTGTTATTAATGTTAAGGCCATATTATTGCCGCCAGTACCGTTGTCCAGATCAGGGTCATATCCATATTCATCCATAAAAGCCCAAGAAAGATCCCAAAGCATGGTTGCCCACACGAATCCTACGCCGTGGGGTACGGATATTTCGTTATTGCCAAGATCGGCATAAGTGTAGGAGTTGATAACCATGCTTGTATCATAAGGTACGGGACGAATTCCATTTCCGTCCACAGGGTCGCCTGACGCAAAGGTACCCATTGGACGATGCGCAGGATTAGCCAAATCCATGTTCATTGTGAGCATCACCGAATACCAGTCGCTCCATCCCTCTCCCATTTGCTCTTCGTTCGAAAGGCAATCGGAATTAGCACTTCCACCAGTAAGTCGATTACTTACCCCGTGGACATACTCATGGGTAATGATTCCGTTATCAAAACTGCCATCGTAGATTTGAATAGGTACATTTCCGTTCAAAGTGGCATTCACGGTGCCATTGCCTAAAGCGGCAATAATTGCTTCACCATCGGTCTGACCGATCATTATCGATGGAATAGTTATGGTATTATCGATACCACCCATTGCTAATACGCCGTCTCCCACATTATTTATGACAACACACGCTATGGCACCTGCATTTTGGGCATTTTTTACTTTAACGACAAAATCGCAGGAACCGCGATATAGAATAGCAATTTTTCCGGTAAGGCTGTTCGATATAGGCTCGCAACCATCATTCACATTGGGTATTACCCCATCATTGGCCAAAGCCATATTTGCAGTGATTCCTCCGATTGGAATATTGGGTCCAAAACCCGCTACGCTGCTCGAGAGATATCCTCCGGCAATTTCGGAAGGACTGTTTACCACAAAAAGATTGTTGTAAGTGCCCGATTGCCATAAATACATCTGCATACGCGGGTTAAATCCATCAGGAGGCGTGGCAAAATTCGCGTTATTAGATCCACCGCCATCCTGTGCTTCTGCACGTACTGCGTCATCAGAATCTCCATTTCCGGAATAATTCATCCGTTGAAAATTGCCAGATATCTCATCAAAACCATATTGATTCAGAATATCATGTATGCGGTTATTTGCATAAAAAAGATTAGTAATAGCTGCAGACTGATACGACTCGGCTGTTTGATCCTGATTATACGGATAATTGAATAACAACTGAGAACCACCGTTGGGCGAAAAACCGGGACTGTCCAAGTCATTGGCGTCCTCATATGCGTACACATTATTTCCCCGGGTTATGGTATATTCTGCGCCATCGATTCCATTGGTGTCGTGCCACCCATAAGGTGAAGCCGAGGCAGTCGCCGGTTCTGTGGCAAGTGTGCGTGAACCATGATTAGGGCTTTCTACTGGAAATTCCAGCACTTCATAACCCGAACCATCCTCAGGAGTCAATAATACTTGCACTGAATTTGATGGAGCGGTTTGTCTGGTAGCGGATTCCATGCCGGCAGAACATTCTACCTGCCAATCGATTTTATTCAGAAGCTCTCCGTTGTGGGCATCGACAAAATAGTGATACCAATGCGTTTTGTCAGGAAAAGGGCAATCAAAAGACCAGGCCAGATTAATAGTGCCTTCGGGCATTGCATAGTAAACAAGTTCAGCCTGAGAGCTGTGGCTAAAATTATAGGCGGTTATCGTAAGATTTTTGTTTTGGTTGGGATGAAAATTGATTTCAATTCCGGGAATAGCGCTCTCCAACTGTGATTTCACCGCCCGTGAAAGATCAATACTAGGTGAGGCATCATTGGCGCTTTCCCGTACATTTTTATAAAAAAACGGGGCCACATTCCTCAGATTCCCATGGACGTCAAATACTGCGGTTAGACTTGAGTTTGCAATTCGTATTCCATTGATTGCCTGTGAAGCATATAGATAGGTTGCTTCATTTTGTGCTGATTTAAAGAAATTGGTTACCCGAAGATTCTGGTAATCATCAGGTTTAAGATTATTGTTTTCTTTGGATAAATAGCCTTGAATTTCTGCTATTTGAGAGGGCTGGGCAAATAAATTTGTAGCGATTAAGGTGAATAAAATCGCACCGAGTGACTGTAAAGATCTTTTCATTCTTTGGTTTCAAAATTTAGAAGCGTAAGGTAATAGATTCTTTCAACTAATTAGAACAGACTTATACCGACTTTCCTGTATTATAGGATTTTCAAAATCTTAATCTTTAGATCTCTCCGGATGGAGATGATCCATTTTCTTCAGTTCGAAAAAAGTAAAAATCATTGAAATAAACATAAGAATAGCTCCCGCTGCAAAAGGCGCGCCGGGAAAATTTAAAATGGCATTATCACCGGTAAAAATGTAGAAGATATATGTCATCAGTGGTGGCCCCACAATTGCTGTAAGGCTCATTACGCTCGTAAGTGTTCCCTGCAGTTGGCCCTGCATATTATCGGGTACAAAATTGGAAATAATTCCTTGAAGAGTTGGTCCTGCAACACCGCCAAGACAATAAGGAACTATGATTGCAAACATCATCCATGGTTGTGTAGCAATTGAAAACAGAACCAACCCAATAATCCAAAACGACATCCCGACAAGAATTGTTCTTTTTTGCCCAAGCCATTTTACCACAAATCGGATAAGCCCTCCCTGAACGATGGCAACCACCATACCTACAGCGGCCAGCGACCATCCTACGGTGGTTTCATTCCAATGAAACTCATACATCGTAAAAAATGTCCAGGTGGATTGCACAGAATATCCTGCGATATAAATAAAGAAAAACGGAATAATAAAACCGAGCACCGCTGGAAACTGCCTTAATTTAATTAATCCTCCCACTGGATTGGCCTTTCGCCATTCGACCTTTGAAATTCGGTTTTCGGTGCTCAGCGATTCAGGAATAAAAATCAATCCGTACATGAAATTGAGAAGACTCAGCACAGCTGCCACCAAAAATGGCGCCTGAACTCCCCATTTTGCCGCTAGGCCACCGATAACAGGACCAATGATAAAGCCCAAACCAAAGGCCGCACCAACAAGTCCGAAATTCTGGGCTTTCTTTTCCGGCGTACTGATATCCGCAATATACGCCGTTGCTACCGTAAAACTCGCACCTGACATTCCAGCGAGCACACGCCCCACGAAAAGCCACCCCAACGTGGGTGCAAATGCGTGAAAAATATAGTCGAGACCCAGACCGAGCAAGGCAATTAGAATAATCGGTCGACGGCCAAATTTATCGCTCAACGCTCCTAATAGCGGTGCACAAAGGAATTGCATTATGGCGTAAGCAAACATCAGCCATCCCCCAATACGTGACGCTTCACTCAAGCCTTGTCCGGAAAGTTTTTCAATAAGGGCGGGCAGAACAGGAATGATTATTCCAATACCGATTACATCTACCAAAACGGTGATGAATATAAAACCGAGGGATGCTTTATGGTTATTTTTCACGATGAAGGCACCAAAAGTACATTTTTATCCCAAAGAGAAACACTGGTTTATCTTTTTACGCAACTGAAATTATTGAGCTTGAATCGTAGACTGAAAGGAAGGTAAAGACTGCATAGGACAGGTGGCATTGCGAAACTCCGTTTTAATTATACCTTTTAAAAAAGACAAACCACCCCCGGGAATGTGCTCGTAATATTTTCCGGTAAAAAGGGAATAACCATGTGCCAAATCACTGTCGGTATCTGCAAAAAATGTAAATTCCTTTTCTCCGGCTATTCCACAAATAATGAGGGTTGGAATATTCGAGAAATGTATTTTTGGAATTTGACCTGCTTTCTCCAATTCCGTCCAAAAAGCATTTTCATTAAAGGATTTTGACGCAGGATTTCTACCTAAGTTTTCGTAAGAAGTTTTTTTAAGATAGGCAAGTCTTTCCAGTGTGAGAATGGCAGGAATTGCTTCTCTGAAGTCAATCCATTCTTTTTCTAAGGTAAAACCAAAGAGGAACTTTCGACGGATATTCGGATCTTTAAGCCTTTCATTCCAAAGATCGGATTCAAATCGATTGGGAACAAGAGCCGGTAATTTCAGTATTTCGCTTGGAGCCAAATTCTCCACCGAGAGGATCGAATTCGCAATAAAATTCCATTCAATATTTTGATAAGTGAAGTCATATTGTAGGGATTTCCAGGAAGTGCGCTGATCGTGCTGAAACGTAATTTCCAATTGATTTTCTTTTGCGTAGAGCGCAAGAATTCTCAAACAAATTTGATCCTTTATTTTTTGGGTCACCTGGTGAACAACATTTTCTGAATTGAATGATTGGCCGAAAAAGCTAATAGATAGCAAGGCATTTCGAATGGATAAATTGACAATATCCTGAAAGGCCGAAATATCTTTTGGGTTGCAAGTTATGACTTCTTCAGATTTCATCGTTGGCTGTTCAGGACAAGATATGGAAATTTTAATATCGATAAGCATGGCAAGATTAGGAGTAGACAAAAGGCAAAAAACGTGCTAAAATTAGGCGGGTATCTTAATGCCAATTCCCAGATTTTCATTGCGAAATGGTCTATTGCTTTTTCCTGTATATGAGGCTCTCTTTTACCAATGGCAAATGGATTGCTCAGCGTGCCCATTATTAATTGTCCATTTCCGCTCTCTTGGCTTGCCGATTCAAATCCCGTAGCTTTACCAGTTTAAGAAATACCGTGTGTGCGGAAATTTTACATACCACAAAACCATAAAAGCCATCGCGGAACCCTTGTTTGACAATATAATCGCGGAAAAAACGGAATCGGGGATAAATCAGAAGTTGGAAAATATTGACTTTTCTTCCGTTCTCAAACATATTTCGCGCCTTGATAGTCGAAAATTTATTGGCAGTATCTACGTGTTGATCAATGGTGTAGAACGAATAATGAAGCAAGTCGCCCGAGAGGAGGTCGGTTTTTTCATCTGATTTCAAGATATAGATATCGTGCGGATTTCGGCCACCCCAAGCACCTTTCCGGGTATCAAACAGCCGCAGCTTAATGTCTGGATACCAGCCGCAATGATGAATCCAATGCCCACAATAGTTGGTGAGCCTTTTCATACGGTATCCGTCTTTCAATCCGGATTTTTTGGCATTAATAATCGCTTTCTTTAGAGGTTCAGAAAGTGCTTCGTCGGCATCTAGTGAGAGAACATGCGGATGTGAAGCCTGTGTCAGCGCCCAGTTTTTTTGCTCGATATATCCATCAAAGGCATGGCTGATGAATTTAACCTGTCGCTGTCTAGCAATCTCCTCTGTGCGATCAGTTGAAAAACTGTCTACAATAACAATTTCATCGACAACCTCATTGAGAGAATCAATGCAGCGGGCAATATTCCGTTCTTCATTAAAGGTGATAATTACAGCCGAAATCGGAGTCATTTACCAGGAAATTTCTTTTTTATCTAACCAAAATTTACCCGTATGTTCAATCTCTACTTCGGTGGCCAGCCAGACCGGAGTTTCAGCTCCTTCGTTTGTCGAGCGGGGAGCATTTTCACCGCCCATGGCAGTTCTCACATGACCGGGAGTTACTGCATTTACAGCGATTTTCATTTTTTCTAATTCCATGGCCAACTGTCTTGTAATAAAATTGAGACATACTTTCGATAAGCTATAAATCGGTGAAGAGGTACTTATATCCTCGCAAACCTGCCCTAACCTACTCGACATCATTACTACGCGGCTACCTTGATGCATGCAAGGCAATAACTTGCGCGTAAGTATCAAAGGTGCAATAGCATTCGTTTCAAGCGTGGTAAGAATATCGTCATGACTCGTTTCAAGAATTCGCGAATTCTTATCGAGGGCTACTCCCGCATTATTGATAAGTGCATCGAGTTTTTCGTTTCTGGATTCAAGCAATTTTACAAATGCATCAATCGTTTGCGAATCGGTTACATCCATGATAATATGCTCAACTTCATGTCCTTCACCGCGCAGGAGGCCACTAGATTGGGAAATACGCCCCAGATTCCGGCTGCCCATATATACCTTATAACCTTTGAAGCAGAGTTGACGGGAAATTTCGAAGCCAATTCCGCGATTCGCTCCCGTGACAAATGCTATTTTCTTCATCGCTTCCTCCATAAATTCTAAAAAGTCTTTCTCAACTGAATTGGTGTGTACGGCGCAAAAATTTCAAGATTAAACAAAACGAAGAAATTGGACTTTTCGGTCATACACTATATTGTTTCTTTAAGCCAGCGAAAAAATTCATTTTGCCAAACCAATCCATTTTGAGGAGAGAGAACCCAGTGATTTTCTTCTGGAAGAAGTACCAATCGACTTTTCAATCCTTGTTGTTGTGCGGCTGTAAATGCAGCAATGCCCTGCCCTATTGGAATTCGAAAATCTTTACCGCCTTGAACAATCAAAATAGGAGTTTTCCAATCCTGCACATGGTTTACGGGGTTAAATTCCTCATAGCCCTTTTGTGCAATAGCATTATCCTTCTCCCAATAAGGGCCACCGATATCCCAATTCATAAAGAATAGTTCTTCGGTAGTGCCATACATACTTCTAAGATCGAAAGGCCCGTCATGCGAAATGAATGTTTTGAATCGTCCCTCTGCAATGCCTTCTAAAAAGAATACAGAATACCCACCATAACTGGCACCTACACATCCCAAATGGTCCTTGTCCACAAAGGGTTCTTTGGCGAGAGAATCAATGGCTACAAGATAATCCTGCATATCGAGTCCGCCCCAGTCTTGCGAGATCGCCTCATTCCATTTCACACCGTATCCAGGCATCCCACGTCGATTTGGAGCTACGACAATATACCCATTAGCAGCCATCAATTGAAAATTCCAACGGAACGAATAAAATTGACTGAGAGGTGATTGTGGGCCGCCCTGAGTATAGAGTAATGTGGGATATTTTTTCGATGGATCGAAATTTGGCGGATAAATCACCCAGGTAAGCATTTCCTTTCCATCGGTGGTTTTGATCATGCGCGACTCAACTTTGCTCAATGTAATTTGCTCGTAGGCTTCATCATTCACATGGGTGATCTGCTTCATTTTAGCAGATTTCAAATCGACTGAATACACTTCAACAGCGTGATTCATATCGGTACGGGTTACAAAAAGTTCGTTTTTCTTTTGGGCTACGATTCCGGTTATGTCCCACTGCCCTTTCGTAATTTGTTTTACCTGAGGCATTTTGTTGGATTTTGAAGGCACTTCGATTTGAAACAATTGAATGGTGCCCATAATCGGCGCATTAAAATAAATGGACTGTCCATCCGTAGCCCACTTAAATCCATCCACGGTTCCATCCCAATCTGCAGTGAGGTTGACGGCTTTCCCCTCCTGCATTATTTTAATATCATTTTTATCGCTTTCGTAGCCATCGCGCTTCATAGAAAGCCATCCCAGCATTCCGGTCGATGAAATGGCAGGATTTTTATCATAGCCTAAATTCCCTTCAGTCAGATTTTTTGTGGCTCCGTTTTCGAGATTGTATTCATACAAATCCGTATTCGTACTGTTCACATACTGGTTACCTTCCAGCTTTTTGCAAACGTAAATTACCGATTTTCCATCTGCACTCCATATATAGTCTTCGCTTCCGCCAAAAGGTTTTAAAGGGGTATCGAATGCCTCATCTTTCATGATATCGATCGACTTTTTGCCATCGAGCGATTCTACAAAAACATGATTATGCGCACCGGTTTCCCAAGTATCCCAATGGCGAATATTCAACTGATCGAAAATCATGACATTGCTTTTCGGCCATTTTGGATAATAATCTGTCCCGGTTACATTATCGACTTTTACAGATTTACTGGTCAGCTTCCAATTCCCATCGTTTGATATTTTGGAATCTTTCAACAGCATCATCGGATCCGTAATTGATTCAACTGCGCCACTACTCAATGTAAGACTATAGGTTTTTGAATCGAAACTATTCGAATCTATATTTGGAATAGAAACACTGTAGATCAAGTTGTTTCCATCATCAGAAAGTCCATCCGCATTCACGCGTCCGAGCGACCAAAGCAGCTCGGGGGTCATCGTTTGTGCCGAAGCAAGAAAAGGAAGAATAAGTAATAAGATGCTATATTTTAATCTCATATTTGAATGTTTTGAACGCCTAAATTAGGCTTTTGCTTTTTGGTTTCTATATAGGTATGAAATGGTCATAGCCATTTTTTTCGATTGAAGTAATAGAGCATTCCGGACGCAATAATAATAAGTACCAGCCAGAATAATGGATAGCCGTACTTATAATGAATCTCGGGTAAATATTCAAAATTAGTCCCATACACCCCAGCGACAAAAGTTAGCGGTATAAATACCACAGAAAAAATAGTGAGTACACGCAGTATATCATTCAATCGATTGCTCATATTCATGTGAAAAATACCTAATTCCTCATTGAGCAACTCTTTGTAGATCTCAACAGCTTCGTTTGCATGCTGAATATGGTCTCCCAAATCTCGTAAAAAAGGATTCGTTTTCTTGGAAATGAGGGGTGAGTCTGTTTTTTCAAACATATAAATCATTTCCATCGATGGGCGTACAATTCGTCGGTAGAGGTTTATTTCTCTCCGATAGATATTCACTTTATTGAGAAGATCATTGTCTTGGGTTTTCAGCATATCATCTACCAATAGTTCTATTTCAGTACCGAGTTGCTCAATAGCAAAAATGTAATTGTCGACAATGGAATCCATAAGCGCAAAGGCCAGATAATCGGTTCCCCATTTTCTGATACTCGTGGTGGCGTTGATTAACCGGTCACGGATGGTATCAAAAACGTCTCCTGCTGCTTCCTGAAAACTGAGAAGATAATTCTGGCCCATTATTATTGTGATTTGTTCTGATTGTACAAGCCTCGTTTTTGGATTAAGTTGAAGCATTTTTATAAAAAATACAATATGATTCTCACCAATATCCATTTTCGGACGTTGATCTGTATTCAGAATATCTTCCAGCGTTAGTGGATGTATACTAAACATGGTGCCGATTGATTCAATAATATTAATTTGATGTAATCCGGTGATATTTAACCATATTATAGAATTATCATCGCGGTAATCCGGAACTTTTTCAATCGAAATATCTTCTATTCGCTCGCAAGAATCAACGCTGTATTTTATAAGATCAATGGTAACCTTTGAAGTTCTTCTTTTTCCAACGAAAATTAAACTTCCCGGCGGGGTGCCTTTCTTTTTGGTGCGCTTCTTAAGTAACTGTGCCATTTCTTTATTAGAATGCCGAAGGTAAATATTTGAATCTATTTCCTTCTTTTTAAAAATGCATTCCGATTTAAAATTTAAATTTTAACACAGTTTCTTTATTTATTATCACCCTAGCCTCTTCCCACGATGGAGGCCCGAAGCGTCCTGCGGCGCCATTTGAAAAACTATACGGTTCGGTGGGAATCCCGATAAAATTCTTATCGAGTTTTTCATTTTCATTTAAATCCTGAAAAACCGCCATTGCATAAGTGCCTTGGGGCAAACTGATCACTTTAGAAACAGAAGTCTCTCCGGAGCTTTCTATTTTGAAACTTTTAAATCGATTTTTATCCAGAAATGTATCTGAGTTGTCAAATACAGCCACGAAAATTACACTTTTCTGAGGTTTTAAACTTTCCATCTTGAGAGTAACGTTCACATCTGATTCCTGAAGGGATAGCTTCCCATCTTTAAATGCCATTAAAGCGACGATCATACAACCAAAAAAGGGGATTAAAAATTTTTTGAATCTGGAACTCAAGAGATAATTCATAATTTTTTGAATATTTTTCAAAATTGTAAAATGCTCATATTTCAACGGTTAATTACGACGAGCTGCCTAAAACAAGGGGCAATTCTAAATTTTTATTCGATTAAAGGCAACCATCAAAATAATGCTCGTCTAATTTATGATTCTCGCAAGTAGAATGCGAGTGAAATAAGATGCTTACTTATTTTAAAATCTTAAAAGTGTTCGTTACCAGACGAGCACTTTTTTTTTGTTTCATTTACACGTGACCGGATCATTCTAAACTCCTTGTCGCGAGCCTCAGTACCCTATCATTAATCATTCCAAGAATGTAGACTTTTAACTTTTAGCCGTTTTCCCCAAAAATTATAACTTCGGCCAAATTATTTAATAAAAACTTAAAGTTATGAAATTAAAGAATCAACTATTTACGGGCCTTATTTGCCTCAGCGCAATCGCTATTACTGCCTGTGGCGGCAAAGACGATAACGATCCGTCACCACCGGCGAATACCGGTTCATTTACCGGGCAGTTTACAAATGCTGCCGGTGAAGTGTCACAGTGGACAGCGACCAGTGCCAAAGCGGTTTTGGATACTTCCATCTTTGGAGATCTTACCATCACTGCCACCAGCGCAAGTGGGGACGTAATTGAAATCGTTCTAAATAACGGGGAGGAAACTGCACACTTGATGAATTCGAACACTTACAATTATTCTACCTATTCAGCTGACAGTCTTACGACGCCCGCGACCACGGAAACAGATGATGGGGTCACTGCGAATTTAGGAAATATTACGATTAGCGATAATGGAGATTCTGACGATCTTCTTAAATGCAGCGGTAGCGACAATTTTGCAAAATGGTTTATTGTTAATCCGAATGACGACGATGATCTTTATGGAAAAATGGAAAATATTTCATTTTCAGCTCCACTGACACGCGTTGGTTTTACTGGTGGCGGCGGAAGTGGAGAAAGTAGCTTGATTGTTGATATCGATGGGGCAACCTTTAATCCAGATTATGTTTCTGCCTCATCCTTTGGTGGTGCAATTCTACTTATAGGTACCAATAACTCAGGTAAGACCGTATCTGTAAATATTCCATCGGGTGCCACTGTGGGAAATCACGACCTTTCGAATACTTCCTCTCAATACTCTATTAATTATTCGCTAGGACAAACGAGCTTTATTTCCTCTACAGGTTCAGTGAATATTTCGCAGTATGATCAGACCGCCGGGACGGTTACCGGAACTTTTTCATGCACCGTTATTGATATCCTAAATCCGACAGGAGCTACTCATTCTTTAACAAACGGCTCATTTAGTGTAGAATAACCCTTTATTTTATAAATCTTCCAAGGTGTTCCGAAAGTGGGACACCTTTTTTTTCACCTTTATTTTCCATCCTAAATCCTATATTTGATCGAATTCTACAAGGTGCAAAAATTATTTCAGAACAAATATATTCTTTGGCTCATTCTTTTGGCGGCGGCCATTTTACGGTTCTATCACCTTACACAAATTCCGTTTACCCATGACGAATTCAGCGCTCTTTTCCGAACCCAATTTGATTCTTTCGGAGAACTTATTAATAAAGGTGTAAGAATCGATGGACATCCGGCTGGCATTCAGGTTTTTCTTTACTACTATACCCATCTTTTCGGCACGAAAGCCTGGGTGGTAAAACTCCCCTTTCTTATTTCGGGTTTGCTATCAGTATGGCTTCTGTACAAAATTGGGAAAATCTGGTTTAACGAATCCGTCGGCCTCATTTCAGCGGCTTTTTTGGCTTCAAGCCAAATAGCCGTCATGTACAGTCAAATTGCCAGACCCTATGCCTCGGGACTTTTTTTCGTTTTGGCAATGGTTTACTTTTGGTCGGGCCTAATTCTAAAGCCGGAAAAGAAAATTTGGCGAAACCGGATTTTATTTGTTCTGTATGCAGCTCTATGCGCTTACAATCATTATTTTAGTCTGCTGTTTGCACTCATTCTTGGATTGATCGGAATATTCTGGGTCAAACCCAAAAATCGATGGGCATATATCGCTTCTGGCGTGGCCATTTTTCTACTTTTCCTTCCCCACTTTTCCATATTCCTTTTTCAGATTCAGATTGGCGGTGTAGAAGATTGGCTTCATAAACCGACCCCTTATTTCGTAAGTGACTATTTAAGATATACTTTTAATTACTTTTCAGTCGAATATTTAATGGTAGCCGCGCTGGTTTTATTCGGATTTTGGAAATTCAAGCGTGCTGATTTTGCACCGAAGCGTTTCCTTCTCTTTAGCCTACTCTTCATGGCTCCGCTGATCATTGGGTATTTGTATTCCGTTAATTACAGCGCAGTACTTCAGTTTTCTGTTCTCATTTTCAGCACTCCTTTTTTGTTCTTTGTCCTTTTTGGCCATATCCGAAAGCAGAAGCCTGCCACCAACTTCATTTTGGTTATTTTAATATTGAGCATCGGCACAGTTGGGTTGATTTTCGTTAGACATCACTACAGCATTTTCTACCAATCCGAAAATGAACATATTCTTACGGATTACAGAGATGCCAAATCAGAACATCCCAATTTGGCAGCACTCATTTTATCGGATGCCAAAATCACGGATTATTATGCTTCTGAACTATCAATCGATACAAATTATGTGGATCTTCTTTCCTTTTCAGGAAAACCGGAACTCATCGCTTTTCTTGAAGAAGCGGAAAAGATTAAAGACTATCTCTACCTGGGCTGTATTTCTTCAATAGATCCAACAATCGTTCCCATCATAAAAGATCATTTTTCGCAATTAATATGGCAGAAAAATTATTTTACCGGCACGACCTATCTTTTTTCAAAATCAACAAAACGAAGCGAGCAATTAATTACCAGACTGGATTTCGAATCTCCCGCCCAAAATAGGTGGCAAAATATTGTTCCCTCCCAAGTTGAGGACACTGTTTTTGCCAGCCCACACCATGCGTACCATGTTAAAAAACAGGATGAATGGTCTATTTCATACACCATTCCCCTCGATTCTATTATGGTCAATGAGAATAATTTTATCGACATTTCCGTAGATGTGAGTGCTGAATTAGTGCCTGCTGATTTCCTATTGGTTGCTACGCTCGATTCAGAAGAAAAGAATATATATTGGGGCTCATCTGCAGCCATTAATTTTGTGAATCCTCAGTATCCGACGATATGGACTCGGGTACACCACTCCATAAAACTATCGGACATCGATCTTCATGCAAAAAACATTGATTTCAAGTGTTTTTTATGGAATAACAACTTCCAGGAATTCTTCATCGACAATTTCCAAATATCACTTCGCAGAGGGAACCCCATAATTTACGGACTGTACGAGCCCATTCCAAATGGTTACATACCGAAATGACGAAATGCTAACAATCCCTTAAGTTCTTTGTTAAAACGGTATAAACACCTAAATTTACAACTCTCATTAAAAGCGTAGAATTCATGGAACATGCAGATCAGGAAGTTCATTTTCAGGAGAAGATTGACAGCGGACAAAAAATAGAACCTAAAGAGTGGATGCCAGATCGGTATCGCAGTCAATTAGTTCGCATGATATCCCAACATGCCCATTCCGAAATTGTGGGGATGCTTCCTGAAGGAAATTGGATTACGCGAGCACCAAGCTTGCGCAGGAAAACAGTTTTGCTTGCGAAAGTTCAGGATGAAGCCGGCCACGGGCTATATCTATACAGTGCCGCTGAAACGCTGGGTATTGATCGACAGGAAATGATAAATCAACTCCTTTCGGGAAAAGCAAAATATTCGAGCATATTCAACTATCCAACACTCACCTGGGCAGATATTGGCGCAATTGGCTGGCTCGTAGATGGAGCCGCAATTGTAAATCAAACTATGCTTGCACGCGGTTCTTACGGCCCGTATTCCCGTGCCATGGTGCGTATTTGCAAAGAAGAAAGCTTTCACAATCGACAGGGGTACGAAATTATTTATCAATTGGCACACGGGAGTCCGGAGCAAAAACAAATGGCTCAGGATTCACTCAACCGGTGGTGGGGACCTTCGATGCAAATGCTCGGCCCTTCCGATGCTGATTCCAAAAACAGCGCGGAGACAATGAAGTGGAAAATAAAAGTTGAAAGCAACGATACCGTGCGACAACGATTTATAGACCGAACCGTTCCTCAGGCACATGCCGCCGGGCTCACCATTCCTGATCCCGATTTGAAATACAATGAAGAAACCGAACATTGGGAAATCGGGGATATAAACTGGGAAGAATTTTATCAGGTTATTAAAGGGCACGGACCCTGTAACCAAAAACGGATGAAAGCAAGACAAAATGCTGAATCTGAAGGAAAATGGGTGCGCGAAGCGGCAGCGGCTTATGCCAAAAAACAACGCGCTAAACAGGAAACAGTAGTTGCTTAATTTTTAAAATACAAGTTACAAGACCTATGGAAAACAAGAATCCGGAAACGAGTGAACAGGGAATGCTTTGGGAAGTTTTTATCCAATCGAAACCTGGAATTCCTCACAAGCATGCGGGAAGCGTTCATGCTCACGACCGCGAAATGGCACTCCGTAATGCCCGCGACGTCTACACTCGCCGCAATGAAGGAATCAGTATTTGGGTGGTTCCATCTAACATGATTACAGCAAATGCAGAAGAGGATTCGGGTTCATTTTTTGATCCGGCCGACGATAAAGCATACCGTCATCCCACTTTTTATACGGTTCCTGAAGGAGTAAAATATTTGTAAAAATGACCACTAACGAAGCACTTTTTGATTACCTGATTCGTATGGGCGATAATGCGCTTATTCTTGGCCAGCGCCTCGGCGAATGGTGCGGCCATGCGCATCAGCTCGAAGGAGATATTGCACTTACGAATACAGCACTTGACCAAATGGGGCAAGCGCGTATGTTGCTCACCGAAGCCGGAAAGATTGAAGGCCAAGGAAGATCGGAAGACGACCTGGCATTTCACCGGGATGAAAAGGATTTTAAAAATAATCTTTTGCTTGAGCAAGACAATTCAAACTTTGCCCAAACAATTGTACGTCAGTATCTATTTGATGTTTTTCAGTTTCATTTTCTACAGGCATTAACCAATAGTGAAAACGAATTTTTGAAAGCTTTTGCGGCAAAAAGTATTAAGGAAGTAACGTATCACCGTAGCTTGAGCAAGGACTGGATGCTTCGTTTGGGCGATGGCACCGAATTAAGCCACAACAAGATGCAGGAGGCACTCGATAATCTCTGGCCTTTTACCCAAGAACTATTCGAAATGAACGAGGTAGATGATAAGCTGATCACGGATAGAATCGCTCCCAATCTTAACGATATTAAGGTGTTGTGGGAAAAAGAGGTGCATCAGGCTATCCAAGAAGCGACGCTTACCATTCCCGATACGATGGGGTACATGGCAACGGGTGGACGCAACGGGCATCACACTGAATATCTGGGTTATATTCTTGCTGAAATGCAATACCTACCGCGATCGATGCCAGAAGCAAAATGGTAGAATGATATGGTATGAAAACCGAAGAAATATATAAACTGCTTGAGGAAGTAAAAGATCCTGAGATCCCTGTATTGAGTGTTGTGGAACTTGGAATAATACGTGAAATAATTACCAACCCCGATGGAACTGTTTGTGTAACTATCACCCCGACTTACAGCGGCTGTCCCGCGATGGATACAATTGAATCAGATATCCGAGAAATACTGAAAGAGGCTGGCATTAAATCTTCCGTCGAGACCAAAATTTCACCTGCTTGGACTACCGATTGGATCACCGAAAAGGGTCGGGAAAATCTTGAAAGATATGGCATTGCTCCGCCTGCAGAATCTACCGGTGACAAGAGTTTCCTTACCGGAAAAGGAAAAAAAGTACGCTGTCCGCAATGCAAGAGTTATCATACAGAAGTTATTTCGCAATTTGGCAGTACGGCCTGCAAAGCGCTCTATAAATGCAATGACTGCTTGGAGACATTTGATTATTTTAAATGTATTTAACAGCCAATCGTCCATTCCCTCGAACGATTGACCAAATCCATTTATTTTTAAAAAACTATTCTATTACCTTCGCCACACAAGCAATTAATGTATGGAAACTATTCGATTCGACATTCAAAACGGGATTGCCAAAATCACTCTAAACCGGCCAACTGTTTTCAATAGTTTTAATAGAACGATGGCAGTGGAAGTTCAGCAAGCGCTTGACAAATGCAATAATGCTCCTGAAGTGCGCTGTGTAATCGTGACAGGCGAAGGAAAAGCTTTTTGTGCAGGCCAGGATTTGAAAGAAGTAACAGACCCCGACGGGCCACCACTTACCTCGATTGTGCGCGATCATTATAATCCGATAATCGAAAAGATTCGTAATTTGAATAAACCAGTTATTGCTGCTGTTAATGGAGTTGCAGCAGGAGCTGGTGCGAATATAGCCCTCGCTTGCGATATTGTAATAGCGCGAAAGTCGGCTTCATTCATTCAGGCTTTTAGCAAAATTGGATTGATACCGGATAGTGGGGGTACTTTCTTTTTGCCAAGACTTATAGGATTTCAGCGCGCTTCGGCGCTCATGATGCTTGGTGATAAAGTTGCTGCCTCAGAAGCACAGAATATGGGCATGATTTATAAAGCGGTGGATGACGAGAATTTTGATCAAGAAATGGCTTCCATTTCTGAAAAGCTTGCGAAAATGCCCACGGTGGGTTTGGCTTATACCAAAAAAGCATTGAACAAATCCATGCACAATGATCTGGTGGCACAGCTTGCCCTCGAAGAACAATTGCAAACAAAAGCCGGAATAACAGAAGATTATAACGAAGGTGTTAACGCTTTTTTAAATAAGCGCAATCCTGAATTTAAAGGAAAATAATAAATGGCAAAATTTAATCAAGAATCCGTAATTGGTGTGGTTGGTAGCGGTGCCATGGGCACCGGAATCGCACAAGTGGCAGCTACCGCAGGACATAAAGTACTGGTATTCGACAATAATAATGAATCCATCGAAAGATCACATAAATCGTTGATCAAAGTTTTCGACCGTCTGGTGACCAAGAAACGAATCACGCGCGATAATGCAGATGAATTGCTTAAAAGGATTTCGTATTGCCAAAATATCGAAGATCTGAGTGAATCGGATTTGGTCATTGAAGCTATCATAGAAAACCTCGATGTAAAACGGAATCTTTTCGGACATTTAGAATTAATTGTTGATGATGATACCATTCTGGCTACCAATACTTCATCGCTAAGTATTGCGAGTATTTGTGCAGCTTGTAACAAACCTGAGAGAGTTATTGGAATTCATTTTTTCAATCCGGCACCATTGATGCCTTTGGTTGAGATCGTACCCGCTGTTCAAACCTCCGGAACCACCCTCGTGGAGGCACGCAATCTGATTGACTCTTGGGGAAAAACAACCGTATCAGCCAAAGACACTCCGGGTTTTATTGTAAATCGTGTCGCAAGACCCTTCTATGGTGAAGCATTGCGGATTTACGAAGAAGGAATCGCAGATGTAGCCACAATAGACTGGGCGGTAAAAGAACTAGGAAAATTTAGAATGGGGCCTTTCGAACTCATGGATTATATTGGAAATGATGTAAACTATGCAGTTACTCAAACCGTTTTCAAAGAATTCTTCTATGATCCGCGATACAGGCCATCGTTTACACAGAAGAGAATGGTCGAAGCTGGATGGCTAGGTAAGAAAACCAACCGCGGCTATTACGACTATCGTGAAGGTGCGGAGAACAAAGAGCCGACACGGGATAAGGAACTGGGCGAAAAAATAATACATCGCATATTACTGATGCTTATCAATGAAGCCATTGATGCACTATATCTCAACATTTCCACACGTGATGGTATTGATCTTGCTATGACCAAAGGTGTGAACTATCCCAAAGGACTCCTGCAGTGGGCTGATGAGATAGGAATACCAAAAGTACTCGAAGATATGCAGGAACTCCAAGAGCTATACGGAGAAGATCGCTACAGACCAAGCGTTCTCCTGAAGAAGATGGTCAAAGAAAAAAAATCATTTTATCCGGAACTAATTTTGAATAATTAAATGGCTGAAAAAGGTAGATTATCCGCTTGGGATATCGTCGAAAAGATGATGGAAAAAGACGCTTTTAGCAAATGGCTTGGCATCGAACTGGTCGTTGTTGAGGAAGGATATGCGAAAATAAAGATGACGGTGCGTGAAGAGATGCTCAATGGTTTTGGAATTGCACACGGCGGAATTGCTTTCAGCCTGGCTGATAGTGCGCTCGCTTTTGCCAGTAATGGCCACGGCCAAATATCAGTTTCTACCAATACATCAATTACCCATTTTGTAGGTATAAAGGCAGGGGACGTTTTAACAGCTGAAACCCATCAGCACAATATTGGAGAGAAAATTGCTCATTATCAGGTAGTAGTGACCAATCAAAACGATGAGCAAGTAGCCGTTTTTAGCGGAAGCGTATATCGAACTTCAAAAATCTGGAGTCACGAAGCATGAAAGAAGCGTATATAATAGACGGAATACGAACTCCGATTGGAAGCTTTCGGGGATCATTGAGCACCATTCGCACGGACGATTTGGCTGCCTTAGTTTTAAAAGAACTCCTGGAAAGAAATCCAAATATCAATCCTTCGGGAATCAACGATGTCATAATGGGTTGTGCCAATCAAGCCGGCGAAGACAACAGGAATGTGGCACGGATGGCTTCCCTGCTTGCCGGAATTCCATTTTCTGTTCCGGGCGAGACCGTCAATAGGCTCTGCGCTTCGGGAATGTCGGCTGCTGTGCACGCTATGCGCGCTATTCGCGCCGGTGAAGGCGATCTCTTTATAGCATCAGGTGTTGAGAATATGACGCGGGGTCCATGGGTGATTTCGAAGGCTTCGGTACCGTTTGGCAATAATAGTGAAATGCATGATTCGAGTTTTGGATGGCGTTTTATCAATCCGAAAATGGAAGAGTTGTACGGAACAGATGCCATGGGCCAAACAGCTGAAAATCTAGTTTCCCAGCACTCTATTTCACGCGAAGACCAGGATGCTTTTGCATATCAGTCCCAAATGAAAGCCAATAGAGCTCAAAAATCTGGCAGGCTGGCGAAGGAAATTGTTCCGGTCAAAATTCCGCAACGAAAGAAAGATCCGATCATTTTCGAAAACGATGAGTTTATCAAAGGAAATACAAGTCCGGAAATACTCGCAAAGCTACGTGCCGCTTTTAAGAAAGATGGATCTGTCACTGCCGGAAACTCTTCCGGGTTGAACGATGGAGCCGCTGCAATGCTAATAGCTTCTGATGTGGCTGTAAAGGGTATGAACTTAAAACCAATGGCGCGAATTGTAAGCAGTGGCGTGGCCGGAGTCGAACCGAGAATTATGGGGATCGGACCAGTAGATGCTACAAACATTGCCCTTAAGCGTGCAGGACTTTCTCTTGATGATATGAATATTATCGAACTGAATGAAGCTTTTGCAGCGCAGAGTTTGGCGGTAACGCGCACATTAGGAATCGCTGATGATGACCCGCGACTTAACCCCAATGGCGGTGCAATTGCATTAGGTCATCCTTTGGGAATGACTGGAGCACGCATTACTTACTCTGCAGCGCTTGAATTAAAACTAACCGGCAAGAAATATGCGCTTTGTACCATGTGTATTGGAGTCGGGCAAGGATATGCAGTAATTTTAAAAAATACAGACACCTGATTTAAAACGCATAAACCTTTGTAATTCTTTTCTAATGGCCAATATTTATTCTTTTAAAGGTTTTACTCCAGTTGTTCACCCCTCCTCTTTTGTCCACCCAAATGCTACGGTAACTGGAAATGTAATTATCGGTAAAGATGTATATATCGGACCGGGTGCTGCACTGCGAGGCGATTGGGGTCGTATAGAGATCGGCGATGGCTGCAATGTTCAGGAGAATTGCACAATTCATATGTTTCCGGGAAAGACGGTTGTCTTGAAACCGTCTGCTCACATCGGACATGGAGCGATCATTCACGGTGGGCAAATCGGCAGAAATTGCCTAATTGGAATGAATTCGGTGGTTATGGACGACGTCATTATTGAAGATGAGTGTATACTTGGTGCGCTCACTTTTATACCTGCCGGTAAAACAATTCCCAAACGAAGCCTTGTAGTTGGAAACCCGGGTAAGGTTATAAAACCGGTGACCGATGAAATGATCGCCTGGAAAACCAAAGGAACAAGACTCTATCAGCAACTTCCCAGAGATTGTTATGATTCGCTTAAAGCAGTAGATGCCTTAATGGAGGAAGAAGAAAACCGGCCACCACAGGAAGACTTGTACAGAACCTGGAATGCGATAAAAGACCAACCCGATAAAGTTTAATTCATTGCTTTTTCAAAGAAATCAGAAACAGGTTTAGCAGCTTTCCAATGATCAACGATCAGCGCAACCAGATCGGGATGGGTGACGCGTTCCGGAGGAAACTCAGCCATATAATAGAACTGTTTTTTAAATATTATTGGCTCTTTGTCAGCAGCTTTAGTCAGGGAATTGTTGGGTAATCGCTTATTTTCTGCGCCCATTATCGAACCATAAGCCTTTTTAAAATTCGTATCGTTGGCCACTTTCTTAAATGATTTTGGATTCTGGGCAATGTATTCACGAATTTTCATCAATTCTTCCTTTTCAGGAGAATAAACACCTCCTCCGATCATAACCTTCTCCGGACCGATCTGTAGATACAGTCCCGGTCGGTTGTCTTTTTTTCCGTAAGGGGAAAGAATAGCCGACCGATTCAATTTATAGGGGGTCTTATCTTTCGAAAAACGAATGTCGCGGTTGATTCGAAAAATAGATCTCTTCGCATCTACTTTAAATCTAGGATCCACTTTTTGGATAGCTTCTATGACAGATTGAATTAGGTTCTCAAATGGAATTTTTACCGAATTCAGATACCGATTGCGATTTTGGTCAAACCAATCTTTGTGATTGTTTGAAGCTAATTCGATAAAGAATGCATTGAAATCCTTGTTAACTATCTCCATGTTGATAACTAGTATAAAATAAAATTAGTAATTATATCCCTTTCAAGGATAGGTAATTAAGATGTTTGAGACCTACCCTTTTTCAAATGAAATAAACATTTCTGGTGGTTAAACATTTTCATACGTGCATTGTTTGTCTTAACTTCGAATAAGAAATCAATTATACCAAGTTCTTATGACTGTTGATGAAGTTACCTCAAAACTGAAATCAAAGAGTAAAGAAGTGAGCAATGGCTGGTCTATAATAGACACTCACGGAGAAGAAACATTCGGATTAAATTTCAAGAAAGTCAAAGATGTCGCTAAAGACATGGAGTGTGATCCTTGTCTCGCAGATGAGTTATACGCAACTTCTAATCACGACTTGAAAGTTTTAGCGACGTATATTGACAATGCCGAATCTTATACACGTGATGAACTCAAGCAGCGTTCGGAGCAACTATACTTATCACCGTTTGGTGAGAATTTTTGCCATCAAGTCATGGCTAAATCTCCACATGCCGTTCATTTTATCGATATGTGGAGTCACTGCGACCTAAGCGACTATAAATGTTACGCTTACTATACGCTGGCGGAAGTTGCGAGGCATAAAAACAATCTCTCAGATGAATTTTACGCCCGCCATCTTATGGATATAGCGGAGCGCATACATGAAGAGCCAGACACCGTGAAAGACGCAATGCAAGATGCACTCATTTCAATCGGGCGAAGGGATTCAAAACTTTGCCGACAAACTTTTGAAATTGCCAATGCCATTGGGAAAATCGATTTTAAGAATGGCACAGAAGTCCATGCCGCTACCAACCTGGAGAAAAAATTAAATGTGAGAAAGCCAGTAAGGTTTTAATTTACCGAACGGTAACAATATGCCCCGTATAGGTTTTTGTCTCTATTCCTTCCTTCGATTTCAATTTCAGGATATAGATATAAAGATTGGGGGTAGCCACATAAAACGAACCGTCTAAAGAGCCATTCCACACCCTATCCGGTGTATTCGTATGAAATATTACCCTTCCTGTGCGGTCGTAAATCGTAAGGTCATAGATATCTATTTCGCCTCCGCTCACAATTGGCTTGAACACATCGTTCAATCCATCCGAATTGGGAGATATTGCATTTGGGATATAAACGTTTAAATCTGTTCCCTCACTAGGAGTGGATGATTTTTGAGCCTGTAAATTTGCTACAGCAAAACTGAAACAAATGGCAAAAAT
Organism: uncultured Cryomorphaceae bacterium; assembly: GCA_963741985.1. Classification (GTDB taxonomy): domain Bacteria; phylum Bacteroidota; class Bacteroidia; order Flavobacteriales_D; family Cryomorphaceae; genus Cryomorpha. The sequence continues at coordinate 40,522 of CAVUKD010000005.1, read as the reverse complement.
CGTAATTAGGGTATTTCTGTTAACCTTCATAAGCAATGAAATTATAAAAAAAAATCGATTTATCGACTAAAGAATACGATAAAACAGTTAGTTGGATTTCTGATAAAGGTTAAATTGATCAAAAGGCTGGAAGTAAATCCAACCCTTTGACGAAAAATAATGGAAAACGTTGCATTCGCAGACTAGCGCATTTCAAAATTTAGGGAACGCTTGCGCAAAATCCAGAGAAACCAAACGCCAAATAAACCACAAAGCATGAAGATAAGCTTTCCCTTGACGGGCGGTTTTGGTATATCATTCGAATTATCCACCGGGATGAATTGATTTCTATTAGGGGCATATTTATCTGGTTTGTTCAACTGGCTGTATTCTTTGATATAATCGGTATAATTCGGATTCGTCCATCCAGCCAAAGTTTGTAATTCAGCTACTTCCAAAGACCTTCTGTATTCGAGTTGCTGGCGGTAATAAGACCCTTCAGAACAGCTCCAATCGCCCTGAGCTGGATGATGTAAAATATAGCGAGCCTGAAAGTTTTCTGTATTTGGCGTGACCAGAAATTGCAAGTCCTGTGGAAATTTATTTCGGGTATAGCGCACATGCATTCGGGTGAAATAGACCTGACTTTGGCTATTCATTCCGGAAACCCAATCTACACCTGCTTTCGCAAAATCGTCAAAAACAGGTGGTGGTGACACACAAGGGTCGCACTTCACTCCTGCCGTGGGGCTCACATTCCATGCGTATTCTAAAAATACAGCGTTCATTCCCTCGCGATAATATGCTCTTGAAAACAAATCGGAATAGAAATCGCCAAAATACGATTCTACAAAGAGCGGTACATTTCTATCGCTCGGTATTTTCACCGAACGATAATTAACAGGTTCGACACGTCCATTTTTGGAAAAGGTGTAAATGATCAAATCTTGTTCATTTTCTGCATTGGCCATTCCCAGACGGATGGGAAGTTCGAATTTATTGGAGTGAAAATCAACTTGAATAGGATTTAAAAAGGTAAAGCCAGAATTCAAATGTCTCTCTATATTCACTTTAGCAACAAAGAATTTGGTGTTATTCTTAATGTATGGTTCCAGTACTTCGGTTGCTTTTATGGGAACTTTATATCCATTATCATTAAGCCAACGCATGAGTCCATCTGATTCTGTTGCACTTAAGATCATCATATCATATTCGCCAATGGAATATTTTGCCTCGATTTTCACATTGTACGATTCATCTTCCATTCGCGCCTCGGCAGGCATCGCAGATCGCTCTGCTGCGGATTGGAGAGCCAAATCTTTATTCATTTCATACCGAATAGGTTCACACGGATTTGGATCATAATACTCGACGAGCCGCGGAGCTGAATAAGCATCCAGTCGATCGAAAATACCCCGATCTACCACCCGGATTTGATCCTCGCGTAGCACCACTGGTACAGGAATTACCATGGCAAAATCGTTGACATCTGCCTGAAAATCGTTGCTCATTGTGATAACACAATGATCCCCATCCCTTACAAAAATAACTTCCGATTTGTGGTTAAAAAGGCTGGCGGGAGCTTTCGATACATAAAAGCCACAAAAGCCGAAACTGTTTCCAGTCATTAAAAGAAGGGCGAGAGACGCTGCTACAATTCTATGCATTACTTTCATAAGGTACTTTTTTTAGGTTATTTAATTTCCATTGATATGGATTTGATTTAAAAATTCTATCGAGAATTGGAGTGATAAGTGAGACCAGAAACAAGGCAAAAACCGGTGCCTGATAGAAATAGAAATACTGCGCAAAAACAAATGAAAGAACCGCAATTGCTGCTGCCCAAATAACCCGACCTTTTCGACTATCTGGCGAAGTTTTTGGATCGGTGATCATGAAAAACGCAAATATGAGTACCGTTCCGCTCTGGAATTTATGGAATACTGCATCCCAGGGCCAGCCGAGATAGAATACGGTGTGGATTGATACTAAAATGAAGAGTGCTCCAATAAAAGTTAGAGCTACATCCCACCGATTCACACCGAAAAGTATAATCGCTGCACATATGGTTAAGAATGTGGTAATCAGTAATCCACTCCCCCATTGTCCGGGAGAAATCCAGCCCCGATCCAAAAATAGTATTGCGAGGATTCCAAAATTAGAAGGATTGAAAATGTGTTTACCACTAAATCGAATTAGAAATTTGGACGAAATAGCTAATACTCCGGCGAGAGCCATCCACTCCCAATGGTTTACCTTCAGCAGCAGACAAAGCCCCAAAGCTGTAATGGCGGCACTTTTCCAAGTACCTTTCGGCAAATGAAACCGATGAGTCCAAAATTGTTGCGTTGCAATACTCGAAACCAATCCGGCCAGAAATATATTGATTTGAAGGGACCAACCCAGAAAGAAACATCCGAAAATCAGAAAGGTACACAGAAGAAATATTTGAATCCACCGTGGGTCTGAATATTCATTCGTTTTTGGAAAGAGTGAAAATGCCATAAAGATGTATTTTTGATATGCAGTACACCTTTACAATTATTTGGTTCATTTGGTGGGACATGAATTTTCTTTTTCCGATGTTTGATGGCTCTAAATAATCAATACAACATGAAAAACGCGCTTTTGCTATTAACATTCTGCTTCACCTTTTCGTTGTCTGGAAATTGTCAAATGGGATATACCGATTACCAAAAGGTGGAGGGGCTACAAATAGCGACCAAATGGAGCAAAGCTAAAGATGCCGATGGTGAGAAAAAACCGGCCCTTTTGTTAGGACTCGAAAACACGAATGACTATCCCGTAAATTTTAGCTTTGATATTTTGATGTATTACGAAGGAATTCTGCGTGAAACCGGTAAAATTGAAAATGAATGTCTCGATGGATTAAAATCGAGTATTGGCAAGTTGAATGGAGTATATTTTATTCCAAAAAACTTTACCGAAGAACAACTTAAGAGTTCCGATTTCAATTTTGAAATAGAAAGTATAGATGTCGAAAAGACAGAAGGTTGTCCCGCCGATTAATATAGAAACAACCCCTTATTTCTTTTTTTCTTTTGCCGAATTGGCATCAGCATTTTTTTTCATAAACGACTGAATAAGTTCCTCGTCGGACATATCGATCGTTTTGAGTCGCTCTTGAGCTTGTTCCGCCCATTTGTCATTGGGAAATTTATCAATCACTTCCTGATAAGCTTCCTTAGCTCTATCTTTCTGGTGTAAGTCCTCATCAAACGTGAATGCGGAGAGAAACGCCACTTCAGGATTACGCTCGAAGTTGGGATAGTCCGTCAATATTTTATCGTAATATTTGATGGCCTTCACTGGCAATTTTGTAGCGCGGCAGAGTGCGGCAGCTTTGTAGAGATATTCGGGAGTTTTTTCCTTATCTCCCACAAATGTCTCAGTATATTGATTATAAGTTCGCAATAGCTCAGCTGTAGATTTCGCCTGATAATCGAAGGTGTCGACATAGACTATATCTTCGAGGCTATCTATTTTAGAAATCATTTGCCTCCGAGCTTCCGAAGTGGAACTAACTGCTTTTTGAACTTCCGGATCTTGATTTCCGCATGATGGAAGGATAATTCCGATAAAAAAGAGGACCACCAATCCAGAAACGATTACACTCAGATTTCTATTTTTCATCTTTTTTTAGCCTTTAAAGCTGGAAATTTCATTTTGTAATTCACATCGACCATTCCTTTGGAAATATCTTGTAATTTGCGTTTTAACATTCTCTTTTTCAGTGGATTTAAAAGATCAGTAAAGAGTATGCCGTCGATATGATCGTATTCGTGCTGAATGATGCGCGCTGCGTAACCGTCGAATACTTTTTCTTGAAGTTCCCAGTCGCGGTTATAATAGCGCATGGTAATGGTAAATTCCCGATTTACATCTTCGCGGATATTCGGTATACTGAGGCATCCTTCCTGAAAAGCCCATACTTCACCAGTGCGATCGACAATTTGCGCATTTATAAAAACCTCCTTAAAGTCTTTAACTTTCTGAGCCTCTTTGTCTTCTTCGTCTTCACCGAAAGGTGATGCATCTACAATAAATAAACGGATAGACTTCCCAATTTGAGGAGCAGCGAGGCCAACACCAGATGCGCTGTACATTGTCTCAAACATATTGTCTATCAACTCAGTCAGGCCTTTCCGGTCTGATTCAATATCTTTGGCTACCTTTTTTAAAATCGGATCGCCATAAGCCACAATAGGTAAAATCATAATGGACAAAAGTACACAGGATTATGGATGTCAAAAAATCTATAGTGATTTTTAGCCAATTTTTCTGATATTTTTTCGATTATTTGGACTCATCAAGTGTTTTCACGGTATATTCATCTCCGAGCAGTCTATTAATATTCCTGATCATTGCATCAATTTGTTCTTTGTCCAGATCGTTGTGAATATACCTTTCGCAAGAGCGAATCATACTTTGTATATATTTCGATAAAACATGCTGAAAAGCTCGGGCGTCCTTATCAGCAAAAGCGAGATTTTTAAGACTTTCGAGGATTTGAAGCATTACATTCGCATCTTCTTTGGCATACTCACGGATAGGCGTTAAATTGAAATATAAAAGAGATTCAAGAGTTGGTATTTTATAAAAAAGCAAGAGTTTTCCGTCAGGATCAAGCCTATAATTTTTCTCATTAAGCCGCATTTTCTTGATAAAGAGTATTGATAGCATATCAATTGCTTTGACAGCAGTGCCCGGATCATTAATTCCCGGGCTCATAGCCTTGACAGCTATTTCAGATATCTGTTTAAAACCAAAAAGATAATGGTCTGTGACATGCTCTTCAATATAAAAGATAAAGCAATTCTGAATTTCTTCAATAACCTCTTTATCTACTTTTTTACTTATGCGCAAGAAAGGATAGCCTTCCACTAGAAAAAAACCGTATTGATGGGTCACTTCAATAGTAAAATCATATTTAGAACATATTTTCTCAAGGGAATTTTTCTGTACTTTTTTCAGATAACCACTTCGCTCAGTATATATGGAGAACCAACTGGTGGTATCGGGAAAATCGGGTATGGGTTCAAGGTCTCCTGATGCTTCGATTTGGGCAGAGGTAGTTTTAAAAATACTATATAAGATATTATCAACTTGTATATTACGACTTATCGAATGGATAAAATAAACAAACATGCCCAGACAAAGCAGGGCAAAAATCATCGAGAAAAATATACCTAAAGTAGGAATCTGGTATTCGGCATCAGGCGACTGGATATTTATGATAAGAATAAGGCTATATATTATTGTCCCGAGATAAACACCTAAAACTATCTGATGAGCTTTTTTGGTAATCAAACCGGGAATGACCCGAGGTGATAATGTGGATGACGCAGTGTTCAAAACCAACATTACCATTGAGAAGCTGAATACCATTAGCGAGAAAATACTTCCCAAAATTGTACCCAAAATTAGCCGCGCATTATCTACTCCCTGCACGAGCATGACGCTCATTAATTCTTTTAATTTCATTATAAGGGGCAGGTATTCAATGCCCATTATGACGAGTGCGAAAATCACAAAAGCGATCGAAATAAATATGGGGTAGAAAGCGATGCTATTGATTACCTCAATATAAGTCTTGGTGAAAAATCTTTTAATCTTATTCATAGAGAAATTAAATGCGGGCAATAATAGGTAAATCTGTAATCGGAAGGTGGATATTCCGTTTTAATATTCATCACAGTGAATAAATTTCAAGAAATTAACGTCACTTATTCGGGTTCAATAGTTCAAGATACAATTAAATAGACATTTCTCGGCTCAAAAAGTTCAAACCAATGGAAGTTTGTAACTTTGCAATTCAATAATAAATAATGGCTACAGAACTCCGAAATCAATCCAAATCGATACAATCCATTCGTAGAGCAGATCTTGTAAAGGCCTGGAAATTGATGAATACGGCAAAGGCTCTGACAGACTTGTACGAAGAGAATAAAGATGTAACTGCCAAATACGTACATGCCACAAGCCGGGGCCATGAAGCTATTCAAATCGCTTTAGGAATGCAGTTGCAAGCCTGCGACTATGTCTATCCGTATTACCGTGACGATTCAATTCTTCTAGGTATAGGAATGACTCCTAAGGAGCTCATGATGCAGCTTTTAGCAAAAAAGAATGATCCTTTTTCTGGTGGTCGTACCTATTATTCTCACCCCAGTCTGAGAAGGGATGATATGCCTAAAATCCCTCATAATTCCAGTGCCACGGGCATGCAGGCCATACCGAGTGCCGGCGCTGCGATGGGAATAAAATATCTAGAAAGTAGGAAGCTTCTGCAAAATGCCGATGAAAGTCCTATTGTAGTATGCTCCATAGGAGATGCGGCTGTCACGGAAGGCGAAATTAGTGAAGCACTTCAGATGGCTGCACTTCTCCAGTTGCCGTATATTTTTTTGGTTCAGGACAATGAATGGGATATTTCAGCTAGTGCAGATGAAGTGCGTGCCAACGACGCCGCCTATTATGCTCGCGGTTTTAAAGGAATAGAAATCCGTAGTATCGATGGAACCGATTTTGAATCGTGCTGGCATACTATTGAGGAAGTTTTTGAAACAGTACGTAACGAACGGAGACCATTCCTCATTCACGCCAAAGTTCCCCTTTTGAATCATCACACTTCGGGAGTGAGAAAAGAAACGTATCGGGATGATCTTGAAGAACAAGCTAAACGCGATCCACTTCCGAAGTTCGAAAAATATTTGAGCGAGAATGGTTTCTCAAGAGACGAATTAGAAAATATAATTCCAGAAACCAAATCTGCGGTAAATACAGCTTATCAGGAAGCATTGTCCGAACCAGATCCTCAACCCGAAGATCTTTTCACCCATGATTTCGCACCGACACCCATAACGGAAGAGCACGGTGAAAGAAGTCCGGAAAGCGCCGAAACCGCTCTGATGGTTGATTGTGCGCTCTTTGCTGTTCAGGAAATTCTGGAAGATCATCCGGAAGCCCTGCTTTATGGGCAAGATGTGGGACACCGACTTGGAGGGGTGTTTCGTGAAGCGGCAACTCTTGCTAAAAAATTTGGGAACGATCGCGTTTTCAATACACCGATTATGGAAGCATTCATTATTGGAAGCACGGTGGGGATGTCGGCTGTAGGGTGCAAACCAATTGTTGAAGTTCAGTTTGCGGATTATATCTGGCCCGGAATCAATCAGCTGTTCACCGAACTTAGTCGCAGCTATTTTCTCTCAGACGGCAAATGGCCGGCAAGTGCTGTTATAAGGGTGCCAATTGGTGCGTACGGAAGCGGAGGACCATACCACTCGTCGAGTGTTGAATCAATTTTGGCCAATATTCGAGGTATCAAAGTCGTATATCCGAGCTGCGGGGCCGATTTGAAGGGATTATTGAAAGCCGCTTTTTACGACCCGAATCCGGTAGTCGTACTTGAACATAAAGGATTGTACTGGAGTAAAATAAAAGGTACATCGGAAGCGAAGAATAAAATTCCGGATCGTGATTATGTCGTTCCTATCGGAAAAGGAAGAACCGTAATAGAAGCGGACCCGCTCAAAATTAAGTCTGGCGAAAGTCTCTCAATAATAGCATATGGTATGGGAGTATATTGGGCGAAAACGGCTGCGAAAAAATTTAAAGGAGCGATAGAGATAGTCGATTTGCGCTCCATATCTCCTTGGGATGAACAATTGGTTTTTGAATCTGTTGAGCGTCACGGGCGTTGCCTTATTATTACCGAAGAATCCATTGGGTGTTCATTTGCACGAGGGATTGCAGGCACTATCCAAAACAACTGCTTTGAATTTTTGGATGCGCCGATTGATATCGTAGGATCGGAAGATTTACCGGCCATTCCATTAAATAGTACGTTGGAATATACGATGATCCCTAATTCTGAAAAAGTAGCAAAAGCAATCGATCAATTACTTAAATATTAGCTATTTAGATATGTGATGTTGGTGCTATTTAATTCTAAATTTTGCCGGAAGGTTCCTTAATAGTATTTTTGCACCTCGAAAAACCCATTAATGTCAAAATTTCATTCTCTTAAAATAAAAAATATCAGGCGTGAAACACCTGATTGTGTTTCGGTTGCATTCGATATTCCCGATCATTTGAAAGAAGACTTTGCGTATAAACAAGGTCAGTATCTTACATTAAAATTGAACCTTGGCGGGGAAGAATTACGACGAAGCTATTCGGCGTGTTCGAGTCCGATTATTGATGAGGATTTGCGAATTGCCATAAAAGCAGTTGAAAACGGAAAGGTAAGTACGTATTTGAATAATGGAATTTCAGTTGGCGACACTTTGGAAGTTATGACGCCGATGGGAAATTTCTACACCGAAATGCCAGCCGCCACTTCCCAGCATTATGTGGCTTTTGCGGCGGGAAGTGGGATTACTCCAATCATTTCATTACTGAAAACCGCTTTGGCAGCTCATCCCCAAAATAAGTTTTCTCTTTTTTATGGAAATAAAAGTACCGCCGATATTATTTTCCGCCAGGAGTTAAATGATCTCGTAGTCAAATACGAAGAGCGACTGCAAGTACATCATATTTTGAGTAGGGAAACTACTACAGATTCCCTCTTTCAGGGCCGTATATCGCCTGAGAAGTGTCTCGATCTTCTCACTCATTTTGAAGAAATTCAAAATGCAGATGCCTATTTTATCTGCGGCCCGTTTGATATGACAATGGGCTTGAAAGAAAAGCTTATTGAGTTTGGTGTTCCAAAAGAGAAGGTACATTTCGAACTTTTTACCACCGACACTAAATCTGAAACCGCACCACCAGCAGAAAATACAGGTGATACCGCCACGAGCGATACCAAAGTTGTGATTATTCTGGATGGTGAGGAAACGGAAATTACGGTGGGTCCTAATGAAACTATTCTCGACGCTGCACTCGATGCAGGTCTCGATGCCCCTTATGCATGTACCGGAGGATCTTGCTGTACATGTAGAGCGAAAGCGATAGAAGGAAGTGTTGAGATGGAAGTAAACTATGCGTTGACGGACAGCGAAGTAGAAAATGGATATATCTTAACATGTCAATCTCATCCTACTACTCCTAAGATGATTGTCGATTACGACGCGCCTTAACGCGTATAGGGTTCTTCGTTGCCTTCTATGCGTCCGGTGAGCGATTTTTCAGGAACTATTTCCATAAAGAAATAGACTACCTCGACTATAAATCCTACAAAGAATAGAAGAATTACCCATATTACTTTCATAGCTTTACTGATATGCTTGTTCATACCTGCATGAATAATGTAGAAAATTTGCAATCCAATCGAAAGGATCGTCAAGAGAATGAACATTATAACGAATTTGGCAACAGAAAGAATGAGGAGATTCTGAATAGCCTCTTCATTTCCTGTAATTAAAACTGGAAACAGCGTAGAGAAAAACCAAATAATTCCGAAAAGCACAACAAATAATTGAGCCAGGGTAAGAATTCCGATTAGAATTTTTCCGTTTTTTGAGATTTTCATATTTGAAATTTTGTGGTGAAAGTAGCCCCTTTCCTATTACGAATCAACCCTTTTGTGTAGATTGGTAAATGGGACGGATTGGTGGAGTTTGAAATAGGTAATGAGTAAATTGGCTAGGACAATTATTACTTCCATCACTGTTAAAGATTCCTTCGCTACCAACTACTATTTGAAGTGGTAATTTGCCTATCCATTTTAGGTTTAGCTGTCTAAAAATACGTTTGGAAATGAGATCACTTCGCTTAGCTACCGATTTAACTAGGCACTTTTATCTATTGCAAATTGCGCTTTTCAAATTTATAACAGGAATTTCTTCAATTGCCTTTTGCTTATTTAAAAAGGCTAATCCTAACGTTTGAAAGTCATCAATGATTTCTCATTTCCATAAAATATAAGAACATTATCTTTCACTTCCACACGATTGGTTTGATTGAGGGCATTCAAAAAATTTTGTTCTGACTCACCCGGACAAGACATTTTGGTCAGGGGGCCCATCTTTATCGCAATATTTTTCGGCGAGTGTTTGTAGGTAGCCATATATTGGTTACATCCTGTAGAACCGCTGAAAGAGCTGCTATCTTTAAAAACAATGGAAGGCAATCCGTTTGGGTAGTCAGCAGCTCTTACCGTTTCATCGTGCATTTTAGCGAGTATCCAGTTTCCCGGAGGTATTGTATTCCTCGCGGTTTCCTGTAATTTTTGTGATTTGCATCCAACCAAAATGGCAATCATGCCTACCATCAACATGGTAATAACCTGTTTTATCTTCATAGTGAATAAAGCCGCTTACCACGGAATTACGGTTAAAATCAAGAGGATACTATTATTTCAATCTCTTGTCTTTTTCAGCTATTTTAGAAAATTCAATGTATTGTTCTGCAGTTAGGATATTTTTCATACTGCTTAAATATCTTTTGCGCGATTGCTTTATAGCGTCCTTGACTTCCTTCGTCTTTTTATCCAATGCATTGTACTTCGCCAAGTCGGATTCGAAAACGACATTTTGTCGGTAAACCAGCATTTCCTTATTTTGATCAAGTTGGAACTTCTCAACTATTTTTTCAGTTTCTGCTTTTGCGTTTTTTTCTACTTTACTGTTGTCCTGAGCATTAACAGTTATTACAACTGAGAGAAATAAGATTGCTAATAAGCATTTAGCTTTCATGGTTTAGATTTAAGATGATTTCTATTTAAATTCGAGAGACCAAGATAATAATTTGAGTTGAATTGGAATTTATTAAAACATCTAAGTGGTAATTTTTGCGATACACCGGCGCGTTAGATGCAAACGCATTAGATACAAATGAAAACCCTATCAAGACCATCAAAAAATGAAATTGGCTGGGTTAATAGAATTTTTACCTTTGCCCAAATTTTAAAATTGAAAAACGCCCTGAAGAAACTATTGCAGCGAATGCTGGGTTTCAAGACGTATTTAACGGTGTTTGCCCGATACAAGATTCTCACCTTGCGCAAAGATGCAAATGAGAGAGACTTTTTTATCTTCATGTCCCTACTCCAAGGCGACGGGTTGATTCTGGATATTGGTGCAAACCTTGGAATTATGAGCTGGCATTTGCTTCATAAATTTAAGAAGGCCGAAATCTGGGCTTTTGAACCCATTCCTGAGAATAATCGGGTATTGCGCACCGTAACTGAAAAATTCCAATCAGATCGCTTTCGGATTTATGATATCGCTTTAGGTGACAAGGCAGGTAGTACCAAGATGGTACTTCCAGAGGTGGATGCAGTAAAAATGCAAGGATTGAGCCACGTAGTTCATGAAAGTATCGACGATTTTAACAACGGTAAACAGTACGACGTAGAAATTGACACCCTCGACAACATCGTACCAACAACCACGCGTGTGGAAGGAATTAAGCTCGATGTCGAAAATTTCGAATACTTTGTACTCAAAGGTGGAGAGGGTATTATTGATCGGGACAAACCATTAATCTACACAGAATTGTGGGATAACGAGAATCGCCTTAAATGTCTCGAATTTATACGTTCCAAAGGATATTCGGTAAAGTTCTACAACGGAAAACACCTGGAAGAATATGCCCCTAAAAAATACAGTGGACAGAATTTTTTTTTCGTGCCAACAGCCTAATTCACAAAGGGAACCTTCACTTTGTCGATGTGAGATTCGAGTTTTTCACCTAAAGCGAATCGATGGATAAGGCTTAAGCGGACTTGGCTAACTCCATAGTCAACTGTTGGAACCTTTTTTACGCTGCGCGTGGCAATGTCATTGTAAATTACATTCATCCCAAAACACCATTTGGGAGTGTTATAACCGACGGCGAAACGTCCGAAAGCACCAAAATCTGCCCTAAATTCCGATTCTTCTCCCCTATTGGTATGTTGAGTGATACTCTCACCCAGGCCTATGTTTGTAGTAAGGGATATATTAACGTAAAGTCTTTGGGCAATTACTAAAGTATAAGCGTATCCTATACTGGGGCCGAATTTAAGAAAAGAGAAACCGTCATATCCGCGTATTTCGGGTAATTCATCCTCCGTCAAAAAAAAGGGTGAGAATACACTATCGGCTTGCACCTTTCCCCAATATCCTTCAAATCCCAAAACGATCGATCCTGCAGATTTTAGCTGACGCTCAGATTGAACCTGAGCCGCGGGAGCACTGTATTTGTTATGATTGAATAGATAAAATCCGGATGCACCAAATATCATCAAATCAATATCAGGCCTCAGATAATACGGCTTTAAATAATGCGGATTAATATCATGTGTATTATCGAGGTACATACCTTTATACGATTCAGCGAACAAGTCAACAACAAATTTTCGCGAATATATATGGGTTTGAAAATCAAGCGCTTCTGTTTTCCCCTGTTGTTCGTCAGGATTGAGAAATTTAAATCCATAGGCAAAGCTCACCGAAAGCCAATCTGCGGAAACGCTCGCTCCCAGCCCGGTTAAAGAGTTAGGCTCGTAATCGAGTGTGAGGATTTCGTCGCTATTTGTGAGTTGCATATTTGCCAATTGCTCCACTATAAAAACACTTGTAGTAATTGACTTTGGATAAGTTTGGATAAAGAGTGTGTCGTGATCTAATGGAGAAGAGTTCCTTTCAGACTGGCCGTATACCGGGTTTTGCAAAATCAGGCATACCAAAATAAAAAAGCAATATTCGAGGAAGTTTGATGGCATCCAACACGGTTTGTTGGCACTAAATATACTTTTTATACCCGGGTTTTAACTGTTTAATTAGGGCACCTTATCAAAATAAGGCTTAAGTTTCGAGCCAACCCGAAAGCGTTTTACAAAATTGAGGCGCACATTGCTAATTCCATAATCGGCATTGAGAATGCGGGAATCGCTGCTCGTGGTTATTTCATTGTTTACAATACTTAGACCGAGATACCAGTTCGGATCGTTGTAACCGATGGCAAAACGTCCGAAAGCACCCAAATCTATTTGAAAATCAGAAATATTGTCTTTGTTCGAATTGTACGCATTATTCACTCCCAACCCAAGATTGAATGTAAGCGAAGCCATGGCAAAAAACTTTTTGGCAACGACCAAAGTATATGTATATCCCACACTTGGTCCTATTTTCAAAAATGAAAGCCGCTCATATCCTTGCAACTCTACGAATGCGGAATGATCCAAAAAAGAAGGGACAAGTGCACTGTCAGCCTTAACCAGACCGTAGTAAGCCTCCATGCCCGCCAAAAATGATCCCGCTGATTTGAGTTGCCGCTCATTTTGGATCAAGGCTGCTCTGTAGGAATATTTTTTATTATTAAAAACATAAAGCGCCGTCAATCCAAATATTTGCTCGTAAATATCAGGACGCACGAAATAGGGTTTCGGGAACTCCGGAACCAGTACCAGGGTATTATCGAGATACATTCCCTTATAAAATTGGCCGAAGAAATCGAAAACCAACTTTCGGGTATACACGTGCGACTGAAGATCCAGATATCGCGTTTTGCCCTGCCCTTCGTTGGGATTGAGAAAACGAAATCCGTAGGCAAGATTTAATGTAAAAGATTTTACCGTTGCCCCCACTCCCAGATTTAAAGAAGTATTTGGCAGATAATTTAGTGAAACAAATTCTTCATTGTTTTTAAGGGTAAGATTGGTTGATTTCTCAGACAGATAGAGCCTTCCGGTAATCAATTCAGGATAAGTTTCGATATAGACGGAGTCAAAAATATCGTGTTTGGTATTGGTAGAATATCCTGAATCAGCCGTTTGGGCGTTCGATACATGTGCAGAACAGAACAATAATAATGCACTAAAAAGAGCAGGATAAAATTTCACTTCCAACAGAATGAATCTTTTTCTCACATACAAAGATAGACTCTATCATATTTTTTGGAAAGCATAAAAGGACTTTCGTTAAATTATAATCGGATAGACTTCAATTATGACAATCCATAAGGTGAGAATCAATATCGAATATTGAAAATCCGTATTACCTTCGCTTCCCATGCGATTTCTGAGACTCTATATTCACACCTATAATGGGCTGAGCAAGCCTGCCTGGATGCTCGCTTGTGTGTTACTCATTAACCGCAGTGGGGCAATGGTATTACCTTTTTTGAGCCTCTACTTGAAAGATGAGCTTCATTTTTCTGCTGAGCGAGTCGGAATTGTGCTTATGCTTTTCGGAGTCGGATCTCTTATCGGATCCTATCTCGGTGGGTATTTATCAGATAAGATAGGAACTTTTTGGGTTCAGTTTTATTCGTTAATTTTTACCGGTATAGGTTTTATTCTCATATCGCACCTTACCAGCTTTCATACGCTCGCGATCGGATTTTTCTGTCTTACGATTATTTCTGAATCTTTCCGGCCTGCCAATACTGCCTCTGTAGCCAAACATGCGAAACCTGAAAACCTTACTCGCGCCTATTCGCTCAATCGAATGGCAATCAATTTGGGTTTTGCAGTAGGACCTTCGCTCGGTGGGTTTTTAGCCCATATTGGGTATGAATGGCTTTTTTATGGAAATGCACTTTCATCAATAGCCTCAGGATTATTCTTCGCCCATTATTTTTATTCCCGCAGGGATAAGAAAGCCCCGCTGATTCCCGAAACGGGATCTGGAAGTGTAATAAAATCTCCGTTTAAAGATCTAACCTTTATTGGCGTATTTGTATTAACCGTGTTATTTGGTGTGGTGTTCTTTCAGTTATTGTTCACCCTACCGGTCTATTATCGTGAATACTATCGGCTTTCCGAAACGGCCATTGGTTGGCTGATAGGCCTGAACGGACTCCTTGTTTTTCTTCTGGAAATGCCACTAGTTTACTTAGCGGGAAAAAGGTTTGCTCTAAATAGGATTATCGCATTTGGATGCGTACTGCTTGGTATTTCCTACCTCGTTCTTTATATGGGTTACGGCGTTGGATTTCTGATTGCAGCAATGACATTTATGAGTATTTCAGAAATCTTGGTAATGCCATTTCTTACCACCTACACGGCCAATCGCGGTGGAGAAAGATCGCGTGGAAAGTATCTCGGTATGTATGCGATGTCTTATTCGGTATCATTTATTGTGGCACCGGCACTGGGATATTTCATTATTGAAAAAAGTGGTTATCAATCCCTGTGGCTCTTTCTGGCAGTTATAGCCGGTGGTATTACTGTAGGGTATTTTTATATTATCAGTCGTAATAAAGGCACAACAGAAATTTCCAGAGTACTTGAAAAAGTAGAGGCAGATATCCCGGATTAATGGAAAGTACTTTTAATCCATCTCTCACCTTCAAGCAGTCCAATTTCAAAAAGTTCATCATTTCTTGAAAAATCTAGAAGTTTGAATGTAGAATCCAATTCAGGACGAATTACCGAATCGGCTTTATCAAGTCCATTCTGACTGCTCCGATCCACCACAAGATGAAATACTTCGGTAGCGACGCCGCGCATATTATCGAGTTTTTCCGTAAATTTCCCTTTGTTAACCTCTACCGCAACTACCCTGTCGCAATATTTTTGGCAAGCCTCCACCGGCAAATTATCGATCAATCCGCCATCGACATATTTTTCTTCATCTACTACTACCGGCGCGAATAAAACGGGAATACTCGCAGATGCCAGCACAGCCTCATGTAGATTTCCGGAATCGAAAATGCGTAATTCATGTCTGGATAGGTTCGTCGCTGCCGCAAAAAAAGGAAGTTGAAGTTCTTCAAATGTTTCAGGAAGATGTTCGCTCATCAATTTTTTCAAATATTTCATTTCCAAAAGTCCTGAGAGGCTGGCTTTAAATCGAAACATATGGAGAAAACCTTTCGAAGAAAGCAATTCCATCATTGTTTTGGGTTTAATTCCTTTTGCGTAAAGCGCTCCGACAATGGCGCCAACGCTCGTACCCGAAATGCAAATAGGCTTAAAACCATGATTTTCAAAAGCCTGAAGCACCCCTACGTGCAGGATACCGCGTGCACCACCTCCGCTGAGAGATAATCCCCATCTTAAATTTTCTTCCATTGTACTATTTTTGCTCAAATCATTGGGTGCATAAATTCATAAGATTTACTTTGGCACAAATATTTCAATAGCAAATGTAAACTACTGATATGAGAATTCTAAGATCAACCTTATTTCTATTCATTTTGGCAGGAATAGCCGCTTGTCACTCTACTTCGCCAATGGGCAAAAAAGTTAAGGAACCTTTTACCGGTTCAAAATACGAATCGAACAACCGCTATTTCCGTGGAACGGGAAAAGGAGAAAGTGTAAAAGACAACATTGCACGCAGCAAAGCAGATTTGGAAGCAAAAAATCAATTGGCTGCTCAGGTGAGCACCACAATGAAGAATGTAACCGACCAGTATCTGGGCTCTACTGAAAATACTGATGGTGCCGAAGTTGCAGATAAATTTCAAAGTCTAACACGCCAGGTAATGAACACGGGGCTTGCCGATTTGCGAAAGATAGATGAAATAAAATACCTAAATGGGGACAACTACACGGTATACGTAGCCTATGAGATTAAGAAGAATGCCATGTTTCGATTTATGAAAAAACAAGCAAAAATAGACGCTAAAATTGACAAAGCAACACTGAAAACTATGGAGGCTATTCTTGATCAGCAAATTATTGCTACTGAGGAGTAAAAAATAGGAATTAAAAAAGGGGAACCGATTGGTTCCCCCAGTTTAGACCTTTATAGCCGGCGAGGCCGGCAGGAACATTAACCAAAACCTAATCAACCATGATCCTAAAGGCCAAACTAAAACGATGAAAATTAAAGCTTCGCATTTGGTTTGATAACTAAACATTAGGCTCCGGTAAATGTTCAGATTTTTGCCAGATATAAAGATACCTCGTCAATAAATATAAAACGCCCGGCACTGCTCGAAGTGTATGCAAAAAACCGTACAATGTGGAATGCGCATAATGATATTCTATACATCCGTCCCACCTTGTTTTTCGAGTGTCTGGGCCGAGCTGTATCCTTCCAAAAGGTTTTGTGCCTGCAGAATGTGTATGGCCATGCTCACGGGCACCAATAAAAGGATCGACTTCAGAAACAGATTTCTAAGCGGTTGCCATGAAAGATAAAATAATGGAAATACGTCCTGGAATCCAATACATTCTGATCCACTAAATGTGCTGAAAATTATACGTATGATTAGGAGATCCGGATGCCAGAGGCTACGAGATTCAAGTACTCCGGATGACGTTTTATATAGGATTTTACAAAAGGACAAACTGGAATCAAGCGCATATTATTTTCGCGGATATAATCAAAAACATGGAGAAGCAGTTTGCTGCCAACGCCTTTTCCTTGCATGGAAGGAGGAACTTCTGTATGTGTTAAGAAAATTTTACCTTCTTTGTTACTACGATATTCGAGTGTAGCACGTTCCTGCCCGATTAAGGCATCAAAAGTTTGTCTCTCTTCGTCGTGTTCGAAGCTGATTTCTTCAGTGTTCTCCTCCATATAATTGAATTGAATTGGGTCTTTCCTACATCTATTTAGAACGGAAACCGATTCTTTAGATTGATGATAATCTTGAAAATCAATAGCTGGTTTCCTAATTCAAAGCTCAAATTTAAGGGTTATTCACAAATTTTCCTATCCTTTTGAGTTTTCGATTTGTTGACAATGTTGTAATTTCCAAAAATGAATAAAGTAAGAGAAAAGGTTTAATCAGGAATATTGCAATCCCAGAATACTCATTTGTATAAAATTAACGTCGTGGTACATCTGTTTTTTTTGTTAAAAACTTTGGAATATCAACGTTTAAAAATTCGACTAAAACCCCATTTTTCAGTATTAGTGCGTTATATCGAAAGTTGAGATATTCACTTTTATTTTGTGGACAATTTGCTCGACACATATAGTCTCTGTCAATAAAATCTAAAGTACTTTTGGAGCATATTTTCGTCTGAACGAGACCCCTTGACTTATGAAATTTAAAACATTATTTCTTCTAATTACCGTATTATTAGCCACCAGCGCATTTTCGCAAGAAGACAGTGAGGGCTCGAATGATCTCAAATCGCAGTTTGAGGAACTCAAACATGAATCAAATAACTATCAGATATACAAGGTTGTAAACGAACAGAGTCTCAATGAATTCTGGAATAGTGTAGCCGATACTTTAAAAGAAAATCAGGCTCAGATTCATTCCCTTCAGGCAGAAGTATCCGGATTGAACAGTCAGGTGGAAGATCTCCACGGGCAAGTAACAGATCGGGATACTAAACTTACGGATCAGGAATTTAATATTGAGCACATGACTTTTCTAGGAATGGCTCTCACGAAATCCACTTACGTCACTTTTACCTGGCTTATTATTTTCAGCCTGCTCATAATAGCAATTGTCCTATTCTTCAGGTTTAGGTCAGCGAATACCATTACCGTGCGCACCCGTAAGGAATTTGCCACGCTACAGGAAGACTTTGAAGCCCAGAAAAAGAAGGCACGGGAAACCGAATCGCGCATCAAACGGGATTTGCAAACTGAAATTAATCAGGTAGTGGAACTTAAAGCAAAACTTGGTGAAGAGTAATTTCCAAAAGGCCTTGAACTTTTGGCAACAGACAGTGGGCGAAATCTAAATCTAATGCTATGTAACGATACAACGGCAAACGGGTGCCGCATTAGGTAATTTTAATAGCAAATTTCCGAGTCCATTTCCAATTGTGTTTCCAGCATTAACCGTTGCTTATTTTAATTTCATGTATCCAAAATAGAAAATAGACGTAAGGAAGGTAAAAACCTTCCCAAATTATGCCGTTGTCTATTTATCAATCGCTTTCGAAAATTAAATTCCAGCAAAAGAGTTACAGCTTTAAGTTTCGATTCATCACTTTTATTGGTATCCATATTCCGCTTATTGGATTTGCTTCGGTACTCCTTATCGATTCTGTAGCTATTGATGCACAATCAGCGCTGAGTCTATTATTAATTCTCACCCTTGCATCTACTTTACTAACTCTCTATTTTCTCAAAAAACTTTTAAGCCCGATTCGGATGAGCGTAAAGGCTATAGAAGATTATGAACGCTACAGTGTGCTCCCTACCCTCCCGGTGAAATATGCTGATGAAGCAGGGACACTCATGGCAAAATTGCAAGCTACGCTTTTGGGTCTGAACGATCATATCCAGGAGAAAAAAGATCTCTCGTTATTGCTTTCAAACGATTTACGTCAACCATTTAGCCAGATGATGGGAATAATGGAAATAATCAAATTGGAAGATAACCCGGTAAAAGTAAGTGCCTATTGCAATCAAATGATTGCAGAAGGCCGAAAATCATTGAAATTTTTAGAGTATGTGCTCGACGAACTGAAAACTTCGCATCTGAGCAAACCGGAAAAGGATTACGCGTATGTATCTGTTTGTGAATTACTTAATGAAGTGGTTGAGAGCATGAAGACTACTGCCGGCAAAAAAGAGGTCTCCATCTTGATATCCTGCAAGTGCAATACACTTTTAGAAATAGATGAAAAAGAGCTAAAAACCGCACTCAGCAATGTATTAACCAATGCTTTGAAATACTCATTTCCAGGCGGCATAATTGAAATTGTAGCCATTCCAAAGAATCGGGATGTAGAAATCATTATTCGCGATTTTGGAGTCGGTTTTGGTGAAAAAGAGGCAACAAATCTCTTTAAAAGATTCGTACAAAGTCCTTCCGGTACACAGGGTGAAGCCTCTCCAGGCTATGGCCTCTTTTCAGCACGCAAAAGCATCGAACATCACAGAGGATGTATTGATGTAAAAAGCGAAGGATACGGAAAAGGTTCAGTATTCAAAATTTGTCTTCCGGGAGTCTAAAATCATATCGTCCTTTCTATTTTTCTTAATAGTCGACGCTTAAAAATCTATCTTCAACTATCCGCACAGAACTTTCTCGTTTAGGGATTATTATTATTTGATTATCAAATGTATACTAATCCATATTTTCTTTCAAATAGTTTTCTAAATCCTAAATACTGGCATACCTTTGCGGCCTGAAACAAAGAAATTATGGAAACCGTTTCCGGAATAGCACTGGTAGCTTTCACATCCTTCTTCACCTTGATAAATCCACTTGGCACCATGCCGGTGTTTATGTCGATGACGGCATCGTTGAGTCCCGGTCAAAGACGCCAAACAGCATTAAAGGCTGTAATTGTGTCCTTTGGTACGCTTATGCTCTTTGCATTTACAGGTCAGTTGCTCTTCCAATTTTTTGGAATTTCTGTCGATAGCTTCCGAGTAGTGGGTGGAATTATCTTCTTTATGATGGGGTATGATATGCTTCAGGCCCGTCTATCACCCGTGAAATTGAAAAAATCTGAAGCGCGGGAATACGTTACGGATATTTCGGTTACCCCTCTTGCTATTCCGATGATAAGTGGCCCCGGCTCCATAACTAATGCTATAGTACTCATGCAAGATGCGAATACTGTTGCTCAAAAAGTGACACTCATCGCCGTTATAGCTCTGGTTTTGGGACTTACGCTGCTTATATTGATAAGCTCTTCAAAAATCAGCGAAAAGCTGGGTGAAACGGGTAATAAAGTTCTGCTTCGGCTTATGGGACTTATCGTCATGGTTATTGCTATTGAGTTTTTCTTTAGCGGGCTCAAGCCTATTTTGGTGGATATTATTCAGGCCGGGATGGCGAAATCATAAGAATATTCTTCCCTATAAGATTTTCACTCTGGTGTAATAAAAATCAAAACCCGACACATCGTTGCATCGGGTTTTGATTTTGAAGATGAATAGTACCGCCTGACAAATTATCACTGCTCCCACCATCCTTTGCTATTGATATTATCACCACCCATACGCGCCGAGGCTTCGGCATAATTTGCAGCATTGGTGGCCTGCTCACCTTCAGGATATAAATAGCGTACAGGGTACATATCATTGTTAAAATTGTCGGGGCCGGGCGTTAGAGCAGGTATTCCCGTACGGCGAATATTAAACCAAGCCTCATGTCCGCAGGAAATCAGGCTTAGCCATTTTTGTGTTAATATCTTGGTGAGATTGTCATTTCCATCGAGAATCACATTTTCTCGCGTGAAATAATCGCTGGGAAGTTCGGTAATGAAATATTCAAAACTCCCGGCGATTCCATTTTCATAATGTGTTTGAGCATCACCACCAATATACCCGCGCTCGGCAGCTTCCGCCAAAGCAAATTCCAATTCGGCATATTGCATAAACTGGGCATTCACACCATTGGGAATATCCCTGAAAATAAAGCCGAAAAGACTAATGTCCGCGAGAATTATTGATGTATCGGCTGCAATCTTATTCGGATCCAGCCCGTTTTGCAAACCTTTGTATTGCGGATCTCCTTCTAAAACGCTTTGCTGTGTCGGTTTATACAATACTTCCATTCGAGGATCATCCCAGGCAGTTAGTATTGAATCAACCGTAAGGGTCATTCGGTGCTCCTCGTATATTCCGGAACTGGCGGTGAACAATTCCCATTGATTGGGAGCCGAACTTAAATAGGGAACGACGGCATTGTCAAAATTCCCGCGCATTAATCGATCACCAGCTACCAAAGTTTGCAAATCGCCGGAAACATCCACTTGTTTGCTTATTCGCATCAAGTAGCGCACTTGAAGTGAATTTGCAAAGCGAATCCATTTGTCCAGATCGCCTCCAAACATCATGTCTCCTTCGATGGCTGCCGTAGTTTGATCCAATATTTGCGCTGCATTTTTCAATACAGCGATTATACCGGTATTGGGATTTGTGTAAATTTCTTGTTGCGTGTCGTACATCAGGCTCCAGAATTCCTTCCTTGGCCTGAATGGATTCGCTGTAAGGCACATCGCCCCACATATCAGTGAGCTGCGAGTACATAAAACTGCTCATGATATCGCCAACAGCCTGATAAGCTTCGTTACTGTTTTCATTATCTTTCATCGATTTTACGTCTGCAAGCAAATGGTAAAGCGTATTCCAATAGTCGCTGTTGGTACCCATCTCGTAACGATCGATGCGCTCAAATTCCTGGCTTGCGGCAAATTGCTCGAGAAAGTTAGCAAGACGAAATCCTTCATCATAAGTGTTCTTATCAGCTGCAACCGAAATGATATTGGACAGAAGAAACTGTGGCCGCACTGTCTCAGGTGCATTTGGATTCTCATTTATCTCCTCAAAATTCTTGGTGCAGCTTGTCGCAAATAATCCGAATGTCAGGATTGTTAGAAGTATCTTTTTCATAATAAATCGATTTAAAATTGTGTTTTAAGGCTGATGCCAAAACTGCGGGCAGATGGATAGGACATATCTTCTACCCCATATGTATAATTCCGTCCTTGCATCGCACTCAACTCCGGATCGAAATGCGGGTTTTCTGTAAATAAAAGCAGGTTACTGCCGATAAAACCGATTTCTATTTTCTGAAATCCTATTCGTTGACACGCAGCCAATGGCAAAGAATAAGACACACTCACCTGACGCAATTTTACGTAAGACGCGCTGTACAAAGCGCTGGCTTCATTGCCCCGGTCGTAAAAGGTATTGTAAAACGTACTGGCCGGTACCGAAGTAGTGTTCGGAACATATACCGGACTCTCGGCATCGCCAATGTTCATTACGCCATCACCGACCACGCCTCCATCACGACCTACAAGGGTTTCTTCTAGGACTCCGGAAGTGCTTCCCAGTGCTTTGGTCCGGGAAACGATCGTCCCTCCTCTTCGCCAATCGAATAAAACTCCCAGCGTGATTCCTTTCCAGGTAAACTGGTTGTTCCAGCCCATGACAAAATCGGGATTGTAATTGCCTAGCAGCCTCAACGTCCCATCCTGAATAGGCAATCCATCCGTGCCATAAACAATCTCGCCGTTCACTTCCTGAAACCCGGTTCCATACATGTCGCCTACTTTGCCGCCTTCTTTAGCGATGTAAAATACCGTGTTCGATCCGCCGCCGCCTCTGAATACATCGGCCTCACCCGTTACATATTGATCTACACCTTCGGGAAGTTTGGTGACGATACTTTCGTAGGTAGAATAGTTCAAAGAAGAAACCCATTCAAAGTTGTGTTTTTCAATAATTTTTGCGCTAAGCATCGCCTCAAATCCACGGGTGCGTACCTCGCCCCCATTTTCGATTATATTGCTATACCCCGCTGATGTCGACACCGGCCGACCAATAATCTGATTGATGCTGGTGTTTTGATAAACGGCAAAATCGGTTTGAATACGGTTATTTAAAAACCACAACTCCGCTCCGGCTTCATACGCATTCAATCTTTCGGGTTTCAACTCGGAGTTTTTCAAAACCGATTCATTCGTTACCCGAAAATACGACCCGTAATTTTGATTGAACTGAAAGGTGTTGTTTAACTGATACGGATCGGTGTCGTTTCCAACACTCGATGCGTTAATTCTCACCTTCGCGTAAGACAGTGGTTTGGGCAGCTCGAAGTCATTAGAAATGATGTATCCCAATCCGGCGGAGTAATACGCAAAGGAATTATTGTCGGCCGGAAGTGTGCTGCTCCAATCGTTGCGCACGGTCAGGTCGAGATAATAAATATTTTTGTAGGAAATGTTCCCGATTCCGTACAAACTGTTTATTCGCTTATCGAAAATTTGGCTGCTTCCCGTAAGTGGCACCCGGGAGTTTTCAAGCGTATACACCCCCGGCACGGCAAGCTGAAAGGCTTCCGTATATTCATAGTTGATTTTTTGATCAAGACGATTTCCACCTGCCGATACGGAGTATTTCACATCTTTATTGATCTGATCCTTCCAGGTAAAAAGGAAGTCGGAATTGATTTCTGAAAATCCGACATTGTCTTCACGATAGCCGCCATACGGACGACTGTTAGTACTGAAAGCCCTTTTGAAAACGCGGTTATCCGCATAGTTGTCAATTCCTGTACGAATGCGCAGGCTGAACTTTTCAGTAAAATCATAATTTGCGGCAGCATTACCCAGAACCCGGTTCTTCTTAAAGCTGTTGGTATTTTCATACAATGTCAGATACGGGTTCGTAGTCCATTTGTAATTAAAATCGAAATGTTGCACATCTTCCTGCCCGACTTGCCAGTAATCTTTTAATGACGAGATATCGGTATTCCGGCCAGTCCAGTTGAAGCCGTACATTACATTTTCATAGCCATAGCCAAGATTCGGTCGGTTCTCACTTCGCGAATAAATGTAATCTGCGAAGGCATCGACGGTAAGTTTGTCGGTAAGCTTTTGGGTTAAACCCAATGAAAGTCCATCGCGATCGAGATTAGTTCCCGGGATGATTCCTTTATTTCGGAAGTTGGTGTACGACAGTCTCACGCTTCCATTGTCATTGTAAGATGAAATGGAGATATTATTTTGTGCGGTGATTCCCGTTTCGAAAAAGTCACGCACATTATCCGTATGCGACACCCAGGGCGTGGGCGTGATATCGGTTAGCGAACCATCCACTCGCCTGCGTGCGATTACATCACCGGCTCGCACCACATTTCCGTCTACGTCAAGCGAAGGGCTGTCAAATTGTTGAATATTCAAACCGGTATCGAGTGCAGGCCCGTAGCTACTAATTCCGCCATCATTCGTTCCGGCACCGGCTCCGTCTTCAAAGGAATATTCCCCATTTGAACCGCCACCATACACATTCTGATAATCCGGAACCGTAAGCAAACGATCTACAGTAAATGAACTGCTCGTACTCACGCCCAACCCTTTGTGCTCTTTCCCGCGTTTGGTATTTATCAGCACCACTCCATTGGAAGCACGCGTACCATACAACGCAGCCGATCCTGGGCCTTTCAGAATAGTAATCGTCTCCATGTCATCGGGATTGATTTCTGCGGCGCCATTTCCCCAATCCACCTCCTGGATCGTATTACCAACATTGAAAAGATCGCTGGTAATAGATTCATTGCTGATCGGCACCCCATCCACAACAAAAAGTGGTTGGTTGCTTCCACTCAGCGAGTTTTCACCTCGAATAATAATGCGGGAAGAAGAACCAACACCCGAAGCACCGTTGGTCGTTTGCACCCCGGCTACTTGTCCGGCAAGGCTGTTGACGACATTGGTCATTGGTACTTGTGTGAGCTGCTTATTATCGATTTTGGTAACCGAAGAAGTAAGCGATTGCTTTTCGCGATCTATGCCCAGTGCCGTTACCACAAACTCATTGAGTTGTTGGGTAGAAGCTTTCAGAATAATTGTGGTCGGCATCTTTCCTCCCTTAACTTTCACCTCAGTGGTTGTGAAACCGATATAGGATAACCGAATCGTAAAATCCGGCGTCGCACTCTCGATACTAAAATCACCGAGGGCATTTGTGATGGCGTAGTTTTCCGTTCCCACCACATTCACATTGGCTCCCGGTACGGGCATGTTTTTCCCATCGAGTACTTTCGAGGAGTAGGATCTATTTTGAGCAATGGCCACCGTTACGGACAGCTGAAGGATTGCGAGTAGAAGTATTCTCATAGTTTATTAATTAAAATGATATCAATTTGATTGTGATGTTTCAATTCAAAAGGTGTCCTTTGGCTTCTTCCATTAATTCTTTTCGTTTCGCGAGATCTATATCCAACGGAAGTTGCGCCAGCCCCATCATTCGGCGGAGTATCTCGGTGGCGCAGTACTTTCTGGAAAGTCTGGTATCCAATCGCGCCTTTTCGGAATAAAGTCCGATCACTTCGGAAACGATGCCTTTGGGTTGATCGGCCATTTTTAGGTGGGCGCACATCACTCCTATTTCAAATTCGGGATCTCCAAAAAAGCAAAATTCAGGGTCGATGATCTTAATGCCATCTGCCGTACGGAGCCAGCTACCGGGAAAATAATCTCCGTGAAGGAGGCTCGGTCCGTCAGCGAGGTAGCGTTCGCCTAATTCCTTTACCGCTGTTTTCAACTTGATATTGTTATGAAATGATTTAGCTACGCCAGCCAGACCCGGAAGGATTTCATCGAGATCAATTCCATTGTTTTCACGATATGGAATATCGAATATATGTGCGTGGTTGAGAGCACGCATTTTTCGGTTGCGGATGGGATTTGCAACTCTCGCCGCAGTGAAGGTAATGTGCAAATCGGCTGCAAACGTTACGATCTTTTCCAGATCCTTGTGCTCAATTCTCTCTCCCATTTTGTAAATGCGGGAAAAATCTGATCCTTCTCCAAGGTCGTCCATCACCATTACGCTGTTTTCCTCGTCGAGTCCGATTACCTTGGGCGTCATTTGTTTGAGATTCGCTTGCTCCCTGAGGATTTCGTAAAATCTGGCTTCATTGAGCACCCGATCGGCCGGAGCCGATACTTGCGGATATTTCTCGACGAAGTCGCGGCTTTGCTTAATGATAAAGGTCCGATCGTCCGTATCAATGCGAAGAGTGAAATTCATATTCCCCTCTCCGGGTATTTCAATTCTGGCAATGTGCTCGTCGGGTTTCAGCCAGTCACGCGCCTTGAGATACATTTCGAGCTCGGCTTTGTCTTTTGTGAGCTTTATCATGTTATTCTATTCATATTTATTCTATTATTCGAAATATTACCGTTTTGCAGAAATCCGAAGCTAAAGGACCTCTGCGCTCAACCTTTGCGACCTTTATTCGCTCCGCTCACCCTTCGGGCTCCTTGCAGTCGTGAAAACGGTTCGCTTAGTTGCGGTTAAAAAAAATCATTACTTTTTTCATTCAAAATCCATATCCTACCTTGCCACCGCGTGCCCTCAATCCCTAATGGGAAGGCTCCCGCACCAACAAAGCAAGACTGTGCATTTCCAGCACATATATTCTCAATACTCTGATTCATTTCGTCAGACTTGTCATTAACTTCTCATGATAATCTGCCACCACATCGTAGCAGTAGGTTACCGGATATCCCGCTTCCTTGTCGCAGAGCAAGTAATTTTTAAAATTGTTTTCATCCTGCACCGTATCGTTCGGATGTATTTCGATGCGGGCGTTGAGCTTTTCAGAAATAATGTCTTCGGGATGGATGATGTAATGGCTCGCCAGCACATCAAAAGGATTAAATCCCTCCGCTCCCTGATCGATCCACTGATCCAGCCAGTTCTGCGATTCTTTGGCAATCCATTGGTTTCCGGCGTCGCCTTTAGCAAGAGTGTCGAGATCGGATTGGTTGAGCCATACTTTGCTCGATATCTCAAAAGGACAGAGCGTTACCGGTACGCCATGCTGAAACATCAACCGGAAGGAGTCCGGGTCTTTGTCAAAATTGGCATCGCCGGCATTGCGGCCTTTATTTCCGATGGCGAAATTATCGGTGGCTTTGCGGCGACCAGCTACCAAAACAACTTCTTCGATTTGGGATTTCAGCTCGGGGTATTTGAGTAGCAACAGCCCAACATTGGTGGCAGGGCCAATGGCCATGATGATTAGTTTTTGGTTTTTCAGGGCTTCCGCCAATGCTTCTACGGCATCGTTGGTAGCTACTTCGCTGAGTCGGATCATCTCTCCGGCTCCTTCATAAACCGGGATTTCTTGGTCGGTGAATTTCGTTGCCATCTTTCGCGAAAGTGGGAAGGCGTTGTGAATGGGTGTATTGCCAAATACAGCAGAGATGCCGTGAATTGTTACATTTTCGGCTTTCATCAACTGGAGGATAGCATAGCCATCATCTACATCGCAGTAGCCGGGGCGGTTTTCGCGCTTCATTCCTACAGATAGGTCGGTGTCAATCCAAACGTGTTTTTGGGTCATAAATAGTTTTTAGTTTTTAGTACTGACGCTTCGGTCAGCATCTTCGATTTTTTGTTTTTAGTTATTAGTCCGGTATGTCAGCACATGATTCATTTCAATTTTCGTAACAGATCCTTTTCTCCTTTGGGAATAAGGTTTTCCCAAAAGCCGATTTCGCTTTGCACGCCGGTTTCGGGATCATTGATAAAGTCGGTTTTGTCTTTGTAAACTTTCAGGCGTCCGCGCTCCATGTGGGCTATTTCGTCGCCCATGAGAATTGCTTCCTTGAGGTCGTGGGTTACGAACAGCGAGGTGATGGCATATTTTGCCGTAAGGCTCTTGAAAAACTCCTGCATCCGCTGTCGTGTGCCGGCGTCGAGACTGCCGAAGGGTTCGTCCAAGAGCAGCAGTGCCGGATTGGTAATGATGGCTCTGCCGAAGGAAACGCGCTGCCGCTGACCACCGGACAGTTGGTGGGGCATCTTGTTTTCCTGGCCCTGGAGCTCGAGACTCTCGACCATGGTTGCGACTTTCGCTTGTATCTCCTTATCGGGAAATTTCTTTATGCGCAAGCCGAAAGCAATGTTCTCAAAGATGTTGAGATGCGGAAAAAGCAAGTCTTCCTGATAGAGGTATACCACATTTCGCTTGCCGGGTGTTATGTGGTCGATGTTTTTGCCGGCAAGACTTATCGTACCGCGAATCGGCCGACTCCAGGCCGGCGATAATCTTGAGCATGGTGGTCTTGCCGCAACCCGACTTGCCGAGTATACTAAGGGTCTTGTGCGCTTCGAGGGTGAAGTTCAGGTCGCGCACCACGGCTTCGTTGTGGAAGCTCTTTACAATATTTTTAACTTCGAGAAACACCTATATCAGTTTGTTGAATACATATCGCTTGTTGATGTAGAGCAGCAGCACCGGCGGGAATATCAGCAGGCAGCAACTCAACGCTCCGTAATAAAAATTGGACTCTTTGATAAACAGAAAAACCTTAATGGTAAGGGTTTGCACTTTGCCCACGCCGATGATGGATGTGAGGCCGTACTCAAACCACGATATCAAAAAGGTTTGGAAAAAACAGATCAGCAACATTCCTTTGGCGAGGGGAAGCAGCACTTTGAAGAACGTTTGGCGTCTGTTTCCACCAAGGGTTGCTGTCAACTCTTCGTATTTGCGGACACGCTCACCCCAGAAGCTGCTGAAGAAGATCAGCGCGTAGGGAAAAGCGATCATAAACTGGGCGACTATTACTCCGGTGGCATTTCCGAAAAGGCCCGTCTTTAAGAAGAAATAGCTCAGGCATGCCGCAAAGACCACCGGCGCGAGAATATACGGAAAGTACGTGAGCAGCGTGAAGAGGCGCTTCCGCGGATGGTACGACACCGACCGGCTGATAAAAAATCCGGCAGCGGTGGATGTGAGCGCCACCGAAAGCGAGATGACCAGTGAAAGCAGAAAACTGCCCACGAGTCCGGCTTCGGTGCTGAAGATGCGACGCCAGTTGCGCAAGCCGAAATACGATGGAAGCACATCCGGAAATCGCCACTCCGAAGCCAATGAAAGCAGCACCATATACGCAAACGGAAATACGATGAGCAGCACGAGGAGGGTCAATATGAAAGGCTTCCAGTTAAACCGCATTGCCCGTCGTTTTTTTTCGTGAAAACATTGCCACCGCTGCCAATGAAACCACCACCGTATAAATAACCGCCACGACATAGCCTTCCGAAATCTTGCTCAGATCGTACTGCTTGAGCTCGCGGATAATGAGCACCGACAACATTTGCGGAGACTCCTGCCCGAGTATCAGCGGAATCTCATAAGCGCCCAAGAGGAAGATGAAGTAAAGCGCGATGAGCGTCCATGTTTTGCGGAGGATGATGGGAATGGCTACTTTCCAGGTAACCTGCGAACCACTGGCACCAAGTGAATACGCGAGCGTAGACAGTTCTTCGACCCGCTCATTCTTATACACATTCAGGAAGAGCAGCACAAAAAATGGCATTACCACGGTGATAAACGTGCCGATGATGCCGATGGCCAATGGATCGTTGACCAGATCGGGGAAAGCACGCGCTTCGGTAATCCAGCCAACCGAATACGCAAGCCGCGAGAAGAACCCTGCTTTGGAAAAGAGTTGAAATGTGAAGAATGCCGCCACTACACCCGGAATGGCCAGCGGGAGATAGATCACAAAAGAGAGGAAACGCCGGTTGAGCTCGCGGGTGAATTTCAACGCCACCCAGAGAGCTACACTCACTGATATAGTTATTGCCACTGCTGCCACCAATGCGCTATACCCAAATGAGG
Organism: uncultured Cryomorphaceae bacterium; assembly: GCA_963741985.1. Classification (GTDB taxonomy): domain Bacteria; phylum Bacteroidota; class Bacteroidia; order Flavobacteriales_D; family Cryomorphaceae; genus Cryomorpha. The sequence goes on along the minus strand of CAVUKD010000005.1, from coordinate 10,615 downwards.
TGAAGAACTCGCCATTATGCAGCACTTCTGACCAAAACTCCGTAGTAAAACCTTGATTGACCACGCCTACCATTCCAAAGCTGTACAGCAAGGCATAGACGAAAGCCGCGGCAAACGGCACCACGCCGATCAGCACGAAGAAGAGCAACCCTATATTTCGATTCCTATTTTTCAATGACCTCCTTTCTGAAATCTTCAAACAGATTGATCATGTATTGAGGTGCCGGCTCCTGAATGGCTTTCTGCGCCATGGCTGCGGGGGCGGGAGCGTACTTGCGTTTGGGTGCATTGGCAAACTTTTCGCGCCACTCTTCGGGCAGTTTGGACATATCGAGCATCGTGCGCGACTCGCGTCCGCTCTTCACGGCTCGCTGGTACTGGGCTTCGGGCGACATCATAAAGTTGATGGCCACCATGGCACCTGCCTTATTGCCGGCGTTGTAAGGTATGCCGAGGTAGTTGCTGTTTTGAATCGTGCCATTGTCCCAGAGATAGGCGCGGGTCGATTTGGGATACAGCCCCTGCGCCACCTTGTCTTCGGCGCCGCCTTCGCTAAAACCGTAGATCAACCCCAGCTCGCCGGTGGCAAACATCTGATCCATCTTAGTGTGCTCTTTGGGAAAGGTGCTGCCCTCTTTCCAGAAATAGTGTTTGTTGGCATTGATCCACGCCCAGAGTTTTGCCGAAAGGCTGTCGTACTTCGCCTGATCGTACGGGCCGTTGAGGCTTTCGGGTGCGCCTCCCAGTTCTGAGAGGAAGCACTTCAGGAGTGTCATTCCTGAAAAATCGTTGGAAATGGTGAATGTGCCGGGATGGCTTTTCACGTAAGTGGAAAGCTGATCGAGATTGCGCGGCGGGTCGACCAGCCGGGCGGTATCGTACACCAGCGCAAACTGGCCTATACCCCACGGTGCCTCCATATAATTGATCGGTTGCTGGAAATCAATCCCGATAAAGGGATTGGTAAAATCGACATATTGGGCGCTCGGTAGTTTCTTGACAAAGGGGCCCCAGAGCCCGTCTATTTTGCGTAGCTGAAAGAAAGTCTCGCCATTGATCCACACCATATCCACCTGCCCATCGGTCACTTGGGCCTCTTTCTCTCCCATGATAAGTTGCACGATCTCGGGTCCCTGCCCGCCACTGATTTTCAATCTTATATCGTATTTCTTCTTCAGTGCCGGTTTAAGGTAGTGGTTGATGTAGTCATTGAGCACGGGGCTGCCTTGCCACATCATAAATGTTACGGTGGTGCCTTGCGCCTCGTTTTGGATCTCGGGCCAGTTAGCCGTCCGAATATCAGATGGGTCTGAGACCGGCGGCTCGGGGTTGCACGCCATTGCCAGCAGGCAAATAAGCGGAAGCAATAGAATCAGTTTTCGACTGTTCATTGGGGATTAAGAAGGGTAATAAATAAATGGATGGATGTGTGAAAGGCCTTCTGTGGCTTACCTTACGGCAAATGCAAGCGCAACGGGTGGTGCGCGGAGAGGCGAATCACTGAGGATAAAAGAAGCGGGGCTCGCAAGATTCACAGCGCGATAAACCCGCCGGATCCCGGTTTTGAGAAAAAGAATAAAGGTATGGACCACTTCCTTCAGGCCGGTAGTGCTAAGAAGGAGTTTGAGGTCGTGGATGGAATTAATATCGCGTAGGGTTTCCAGAATCGCTGGTTGGACATCGGATGAAGTGCACATTTCGCGTAAAGCAGAAAATACTTGATTCGATTGCCAGGGCAGGTTTTGAAATTGCTCTTTATCGAATGTCCCGGTAGTAAGCCCAATAAGGTATGCACCGCCGCGCACGGATGCTCCGAGCACGGGATTTCCCGAAAGGAGATCGCGGCTCACCTGCGCAAGATCGATTTTTACAATTTCGGGTGTGTCATTGCCTATTGCGATGACGCCTGAATACCCCTTATCGAAGAGATCCTGATAGGCATTGGCAAAGCGTTCGCCGAAAGTGCGTCCGCGTTGGTTTCCCTCATGGGAATGAAATACCGGAAGACCGGAATCTTTGAGAAAATCGGATGAATGATCGATTAAAGCAGACGCCAAAAGCTGATTGCCGCGCCGTATCGACGAAGAAAACCAGGCCTTCTTCCGACCTTCTTCGGCAACATTTCTACTGAAGTACAGTAGCGCTATTTTATTTACCCGTTGCATTCAATCGTTGCCATTTCTGCAAAAAAAAACCTGAAAGATATATAGATTTCGAAGTGAAAGCTATTTTCAGAATATTTTAACACAAAACAGGCCGTAGTGTTTAAAATAATACGACGGAGAGATTCAATCAGATTTTGAAAAAGGGATTTTTCTTTTGGACGCCTTGTTCGTGCCGGCTGTTATTTGTCGCTTCAGATTGCTGGTAGCTTTATAGCGCGTGTCGCTATGAATGCCGGAAAATATTTATCTATTGTATTTTCACCGCCCCAGTCGTCTTCATACATATCTGTCAAGGTAAAACCTGCCTTTAATTGTCCGCCAATCTGATCCGTCAAACTATGTCCAAAGACTAGAGCTTCATTCTTATTTTTTAGTTCTTCCAACTTTTCCTTAGGCAAGGATTTCTATCGGCTTTTTCAAATCCATTGTCGTTCATCCATAGAACTAGCGCCGTCCACGATTTTTCAAATTCGTTCAACCCTATCTCGAAGCTACCAACGATACATTTTCCTGCTTCGATGGAGTTAGTCCAGTTCCTCCTTCTGTTTTTACAGGAATGAAGTCATGTAATACATTTAATACACAAAACGCCAGGACGGGTAGAGAGAAATGAATTCTTTCGAGTTTTCGAAATGTGATGCTTTTGAAGAATAACCGGAGACCCAGAAAAAAAACCAGGACACGGTGTTCACCTATGGAGCATTGCCTCGATAAGTAGCTAAGCAATCAAATAAATCAACTGCATAAATTTTTGTGCAGCATATTCACTTTAAAAAACAAAACCATGAAAATCAAATCTTTACTTACAATTTGTCTTCTTGCAACAGCCGCTTTGTCGTATGGCCAATTATCTCGGATTGTATTGCAACCAGATGGAGGTGGCAGTCCACAAGTATTTCTCAATTTTGATGACGCCATCAATGCAGCCCAATCCAACGACCGCATCTATTTGAGCGGTGGAGCATTTCAATCGAGTGAACAAATAACCCTGGATTTCCCCGTTCATTTCATTGGAGCCGGAATACACCCGGACAGCACCACGGTTACGAACGCCACTACACTTACGACTTCTGACGCGATGATCATCACCACCGGAGCAAGCAATAGCACCTTTACGGGAATTAAATTTGTGAGTCAGACCAGTTATAATTTCAAGTATGGAACCTCAGACACCAATGATGATCCAACAGGATTGTATTTTGAGCGATGTGAATTCCAGAACCGGCTATTTGTAACTTTTGTCCCGTTCAATGAGCAAAGCAATTCTGAGTCATTATTTAACGAATGTGTGTTCAGGAATTCGCTAACCGGTGCTGCTAACTCCTCTGTAAATTTTACAAAATGTGTCTTTGCAAATGGTGCAAATGTAGCATCTATGGATGGCGGTGGAGTCATCGTTGATCATTGTGTTTTTTTTGATGCAAGCCAACTAGTTAATTCGAATGGTTCGACTGTGAGGAATACCATTTTCGCCAGTACCAGTTCCCCACTCTATCAATGCAATGGAAGCTCTGTGCAAAACAGCCTCACTTTTTTAGACCATTTTTTCGGCAACTCTTCCGGCACCGTCACCAATTCGTATTTAAATGCGTCAAATCCTTTTGTCGCTGAAGCGGATGGAGACTATGATTTTACAGACGATCTCGGTGTAGTGATTGGATCTGTTGCCGCTGGAGGTGCGTTAGACGGGACAGACATGGGGCTCTACGGCTCTAACTTTCCGGCCAAGTTAGGCGCCGTACCTTTTAATCCGCACTTCCTGTCTGTAGAAATTGCCCCTTCAACAGATGGTAATGGAAACCTGCCTGTGACCATAAAGGCACAGGCCCAAACGTACTAAGCCATGTATAGACTTATCATAGTATGCAGCTTTGCATGGTCACTTTTTGCTCTACCGGCCCATGGGCAGAGCATTACAGATTACAGATACTGGTGGGATGATGATGTAAGCACCATTGTAACCACCAGTGTCAGCTCGGGTCAAACGTTCAACTTAGACACCGACTTTTCTACGGCAGCGTTGGAAAATGGTCATCACACCTTGACTATCCAGGTAAAAGATGACAACGGCGTATGGAGCGTTCCGCATACCAGTGCCTTTGTTCAAAACGGTAATTTGGTGCAATACGAATACTGGTTTGACGATGACATAGCTTCACGCACTGTGCAGTCAACCCCTGAAAGCAATTTGCAGGAAGTAAACGCATCCATAGATGTATCTTCGCTTTCAGCCGGCCTTCATAAAATAAGCATTCGCAGCTTGACAAATAATGGTGAAAGCACCGTTCCGTACACCCGTTTTTTCAAGGTTAGCGGTGGAGACCTGGTGGGTTGGGAATATTGGTTTGACGATGACGTGAGCACTACCACACAAGCACCGATAGCCCCCCCACAGAGCATGCTCGAATTAATTGATGTACTTGATGCTTCCGGTCTTAGCAGTGGACCTCACACCGTGACTTGGCGGTGTGAAGACACGCATTCAAACTGGAGTGTTCCCATAACCTATGCCTTTGATGCGCTGGTCGGCTTGGAGGACATTGCCGGCCTTGAATCAGTTTTGATTTTTCCCATTCCGGCTCAGGATCAGTTGAGCATTCGCATAGAGACGAACACCCAACTGCAACTGGATGTTGAAATTTTAAATCAGCATGGTCAAACAATACGCGCCTATCAAAATGGATTATCTCCAATGAATGGCCAACTGTCTATCGACGTTTCCCATCTGGCTGCCGGAGTTTACTTTGTAAAACTCAGTAATTCTGAAAAGTTTATAACACATAAATTTGTAAAGCAATAAAAGCCCATATACGTATGGATACGTTTCTGCCCATGAGTTCATACCCCTCGATACCCTGCTGAAGCTTATGCGCCTCGTGGGCTCAGGTGGCGAAGCGCACGCAGCCTCCTCACCACCAAATACCCCACCCCATGTATACCTTTCTCCACCCCACTAAAAAAGGTTACCGAATGATCTTAAGAGATATGGATATATTTGTATTGATCAACTCAATCATGCATAAGAAAAATCTTATATGATATTTGATGATTGATTCAAGGATGTCGAATGAATTTTTGCTATTATGAAAGTAACCACTGAAATGTATGAATTGGCTTTAAAAGACCGGAAGAATAAATCAAAAGCTCTTTTAAGAAAACCATTGAATACAGCATTTCATCAAGTTATGAAATGTGCGATGGCAAGTGCCGCCCGATCTTCTTAAATCTCAATAAATGCATTAGTGGAAGCGGCTTGGTCCATGAATTTTACGCCGGTCTGGGAACGAATGCAACGGTTATTTCTCCTATCTACTCACTGACATTAGACTCTGTGATGACCTGTCCGATTTCGTTTGCAACTCTTCAGGTTCAAACCGCTTTTATCAATATGGAAGACATACGATTTAAGCGGGTAACCACAAATTTAGATACGGCGATAACGGTTAACGGTACCAATTATTCAAACGTCATTGAAGTATATGAATTCAATAAATTCAATGCGAATCATAGATATTTCGATTATTTCTCGAAAGACATTGGGTTGATTCAAAGAGACTCCCTCGATGTAAACGATACGCTCATTCACATTCCAATTTTAAGAATTACAGAATTTCATATTGGGGGCTGAACATTTGCTCCGCGATAGCTGTTGCACAGCAGTCTGAGGAAATCCGTTCATCTCAATCATGGTTTAAATAAAACAACCCAAGAGAAAATGAAAAGCGAAGATAAATGGCCGGTTTTAAATTTTGAAGAAATGCAAGACACAATTGAAACGCTTCATCAGTGGCTTCAAATCGTTGGCAAAATACGGCTGAAGACCATGCCCTGGCAAAATCATTCCTGGCATACCGCACTATACGTAACGCCGAGTGGGTATTCAACCCACGGGATTCCTTATGACGGGCAGACATTCCAGATAGATTTCGATTTTAAAAAACATAAGCTTCTCATTAAAAGTTCGAATGCGGAAGCGGTATCCATGGATTTAAAACCAAGAACCGTTGCTGACTTTTATGCGGAGCTTTTTGAAAAGTTGTCGGGCCTCGGGATTGATGTAAAGATATACGCGCGTCCAAATGAAATGGAACCTGCGATTCCATTTGCGGAGAACACCGTCAACAAAGCATACGATCCCAAAGCAGCGCATGCTATTTGGCAAGCCATGTCAAAAGCCAATTCCGTTTTTAATGCGTTTAGAGGTGATTTTATTGGAAAGGCAAGTCCGGTGCACCTTTTCTGGGGCGCATTTGATCTTGCCGTTACGCGATTCTCCGGCAATCCGGCACCGCTTCATCCGGGCGGTATGCCCAATATGCCATTGAAAGTAATGCAGGAGGCGTATTCTCAGGAAGTGAGTAGCGTGGGCTTTTGGCCGGGATCCAAAGATTCACCCATGGCGGTTTTTTATGCGTATGCCTATCCGTCAGATGAGCGTTTTGGAGCACAAAAAGTATTGCCCGAAGAGGCTTTCTACAGTCCCGAGATGGGAGAGTTTTTCTTAAAATATGAAGACGTTCGAAAGGCAGCGAATCCTGAAAAAACATTATATGCTTTTTTGCAATCAACCTATGAGGCTGCAACGCATACTTCAAATTGGGATCGGGCTAAACTGGAGAAAAGTTAAGCCGGCACCGCAGATATTGATGTTTGAATAGATCGATACATGAAAATAAAACCGGAAGAATTAGCAGATCAGGGGTATGACCTGATGGACGACCTTGGGCATAAAGAACTGATTCCGTTCGTCCGGACCTATTTAAAAAAGCGAACGCCTATTTCATCGTTTTATACCTTCTGCAATGTGCTTATTGCAGGAGTAATTGTTTACTGGTTTTGGAAATGCTACGGGACCGATAAATTTACATTGGGAGAAGGATTTACCTATTTTTCGTATGGAATTGGACTGGCATTCACACTGATACCTCTTCATGAATATATCCATGTGCTGGCATATAAATCGCAGGGAGCGAAAAATACATCGTATGACGCCAATCTGAAGAAGTTTTATTTTATGGCAATGGCTGATAAGTTCGTGGCAAATAAAAAGGAATTCAGAATAGTGGCCCTCGCTCCTTTTGCAGTGGTTTCGACCTTTCTTATCATCTCTTTATTCTTCACGAGTCCGTTGTGGACTTTTACCCTTTTAGGAATCTTACTCACACATACCGCATTTTCGTCCGGAGACTTTGGATTATTGAGTTACTTTGATTTCCATAAAGAAAAAGACGTGGTAACCTATGACGACAAAGAAAACGGCATATCCTATTTTTACGGAAAGACCAGATGAGTATCAGCGCCGCATAAACCGGGTATTTGAATTTATTGATCAAAACCTGGATGGTGATTTATCTTTAAACGCCGTAGCGGGGATTGCCTTTTTCTCGCCTTTTCACTTTCACCGGGTTTTTAAGTTCATGACCGGCGAAACGCTGAATGAATATGTGACCCGACGGAGAATAGAGAAATCTGCCCTCGACGTGCTGCACAAATCCATATCTGCAACTGAAATTGCACACAAGTACGGCTTTAGCGACCTTTCCTCCTATTCAAGGGCGTTTAAGAAGTATTTTGGGATGAGTCCAACTTCCTTCGAAAAGCAGAATCCCAACCGTCATAGCAAGATTCGTCAAGTGGAAAGCAAGAACGGACAAGCCTATCCGGAACTTGAGCAATACATTTGTATCCTGTTGAATCTCAAAAATTGGATAAAAATGAATGCAACGATTGAAATCAAAGAAATGCCCAAAATGAATGTGGCTTACGTATCGGTAATCGGACCGCAGAATCTTGAGACCGCTTATCAGAAATTGATGAAATGGGCCACACCTCTGGGCTTGATGAATGAACAAACTAAAATGATTACGGTCTATCACGACAGTTTTAAAGTCACAGAACCGCACAAAGTACGCTTGAGTGCTTCCATTTTATTGGAAAAACCGGTCGAAACATCGGGAGAAATCGGTCTTAGATCCATAGAGGAAGGGAAATTTATCGTGGGTAGTTTTGAGATTGGATTGCACGAATTTGAGAAATCCTGGACCGGACTGTATGTTTGGATGAACGAAAACGGATATCAAAAAGCCGACAGAAATCCGTTTGAAATCTATCACAATAACTTCAATGACCATCCGGAAAAGAAAGCAATTGTAGACTTCTGCATTCCGGCAATCTAAAAACTCCCCTTCCCGCGTCGGTAAATATTATCGCGCCCGGCCATTAACCTATCGATTGCTTTATTCTCACGAGCGTCATCTGAGAGATACCTAATTTCAATCTTGATATGTATTTAGGAAGTAGTATTTTGCAGAGCCGTATATCCGGTGGGCAGAGGCATTAAAATTGTTCCCCGTCAAATCCGGAAAAACAGTTACCCGAAAACAAAAAGAATGAAAAAATACACTTTATTATTCGCAGCATTACTCGGAATAAGTCAATTTATGAAGGCACAAGAAGATAAATATCTATGGTTGGAAGATATCGACGGAGAAAAGTCAATGGAGTTCGTAAAAGCCGAAAACAAAGCTACGCTGGATGAATTGAGCAAGGAAAAAGACTTTCAGGAAATCTACGAGAAGAGTCTGGAAATTTATAATTCCTCCGATAGAATTGCCTACCCGAGAATCAGAGGTAAGTACGTCTATAATTTTTGGGAAGATGCCGACCACGAAAGAGGTATTTGGAGAAGATGTCTTTTAACGGAATATTATGCCAACCGGATCCCGAATTGGGAGACGCTGATCGATATGGACAAACTTTCGAAAAAAGACGATGTCAGGTGGGTGTACAAAGGAGTGAGCGGACTATATCCCTCCTATGACCGGTTTCTGGTTCAACTCTCCAAAGGCGGTGGCGATGCCGTGGTGATCAAAGAATTTGATGCAAACAAAAAGCAATTTATTGAATGCCGGATTTTCTATGGATGAATCAAAGGGTTCTGCAAGTTATTTAGATGAAAATACCGTAATAGTTTCTCGCGATTTTGGCAAAGGTACCCTGACTACTTCAGGCTATCCCCGGCAGATAAAACTGTGGAAGCGCGGGACTTCAATTGATGATGCCAAACTTATCTATGAAGGAGACACAACCGATGTAGGTGACTGGGGAGGCGTATTACGCGATGGCTCAAAAGCATACACATATATTAGCCGTGCGTTAACTACTTTTTCCCGGCAGTACTTCATCTGGAAGAACGAGAAGGTGATCCCGCTTCAAATACCGGAAGATTGTGAAGTACAGAGTATATTGAACAATCAACTGGTTATTCAGTTAAAATCCGATTGGAAAGTGAATGACAAGACCTACCTAAACGGAACACTTTTAAGTCTCAATTTTACAGACTTGTTGGAAGGAAACCGGAACATTCACACCATCTTCGAGCCGGATGAATTTTCCAGTATTTCTGAAGTTTCGAGTACTAAAAACAAATTGCTCGTAAACCTCCTGACCAATGTGACCAGCCAGTTGTATATCTATTCATTCAAAGATGGAAAATGGAGCAATCAAAAAGTTGATGCGCCAAATTTCGGAACCATTTCCATAATTGATGCGGATGATATGTCAGACAAATATTTCTTTAGCTTTCAAAACTTTGTAACCCCTTCCACCTTGTATTCGGCTGATGCCGGCAACAATACTATTAAGGTCTTTCAATCATTGCCTTCTTATTTTGACGCAAGTAAATACGAAGTGCACCAATACAAAGCCAAATCAAAAGACGGCACGATGGTTCCGTATTTTATGGTTTCTGCAAAAGACATGAAAAATGACAGCAAGAACCCAACGTTAGTCTATGCCTACGGTGGATTTGAAATATTCACAACAACCATTTTATGCTTCCACATTTGGAACGTCATGGCTCGAAAAAGGAGGTGTATTTGTATTAGCCAATATTCGTGGCGGTGGAGAATACGGCCCCAAATGGCATCAGGATGGAATGAAAGAAAAGCGACAAAATGTATTCGATGATTTGTATGCCGTTTCGCAGGATTTAATAGACCGGAAAATAACATCCACAAAGCATTTGGGAGTAATGGGCGGAAGCAACGGCGGCTTGCTGGTGGGAGTTGCCCTGACACAGAGGCCCGACTTGTACAATGCAGTAGTTTGCCGAGCCCCTTTATTGGATATGAAGCGGTATAACAAGCTCCTGGCGGGTGCCTCATGGATGGGTGAATATGGAAATCCCGACATACCTGAAGAGTGGGCGTATATAAAGAAATATTCGCCGTATCAAAACCTCAAAAAGGGAATGGATTACCCGGAAGTATTCTTTACCACCTCTACCCGCGACGATCGTGTGCACCCGGCTCACGCCCGAAAAATGGATGCCAAAATGAAGGATATGGGGTACAAGACGTATTATTATGAAAATATTGAAGGTGGCCATGCGGGATCGTCTACGAGTGAACAAAGAGCTAAGCTGAATGCGATGATATTTTCCTATTTGC
>CAVUKD010000004.1:0-877589 GCA_963741985.1 uncultured Cryomorphaceae bacterium | reverse complement strand
AAAGTAATGTTGCGCCGATTTTGGGTTCTCCGTTTATCAGCATATTTACGAGTGGAGAAAAGCCGCGATATTTGGGTAAAAGGGAATCGTGGATAACGAGGAGTGGCACCTCGGAGGTGATTATCCACCGCCAGCCAATAGCGAGTCCGAGGTTGTATGCTGGCAGGGCTCCTTTCTCTCGATAACTTTTATTCCTGCCTTATTTGCCGCTTCGAGAATTTCAGCCGAATAGTCATTTTGGACACTCTTGTCTTTTCCCAAACATAAAAATGCTACCCGCGGAGCCAAACCTTGGTTTATAATTGTTTCAAGCACGGCCAATCCTTTCTGGTTCATAAGAAAAAGACCGATTTTATCCGAGGTATTAATTTTCATTTTTGGTTTCTTCTGAAATGATATATACAGGGCGACCCTTAACCTGATCGAAAGTTTTCCCAAGGTAAAGGCCGACAATACCAACAAGTGATATGATAATTCCACCGAGGAACCAAATAGAGAGGATCAGGCTGGTATATCCAAGCACGTCAATGCCACCGACCAAAAACCGGACAAACGTGATCAATGCCGCTATAAGCACCAGCGAAGTAATCAGAAACCCGAATTTCACCACAATGCGAAGGGGTTTGTCGGAGAAGCTTATTATGACGGAAAGACCAAGTTTCAGGAGGGCTTTCAGGTTATAGGAAGATTTGCCTTCCGAACGATTGGCGTGTTCGACAGGAATCGCTGTTTTATTAAATCCTACCCATGCAGCCATGGAGGGAAAGAACCGCACATAATCGCCCATGGAAAGGATGGAGGCTATTACGGCTTTTCGATAGATCCCGAAATTGGCCACAGCCGGGATCAATCTTCGTAGCCGTTAAATAGCTGAGCGTGGCGTAAAACCACTCCGAAGTTTTTCGCTTAAACCAGGAATCATTCCGGTTTTCACGTCGCGCAAGTACAAGGTCGTAGCCTTCGAGCGCCTTCGTATATAATTTTGGAATTTCAGAGGGTTTATCCTGCAGGTCGCAGTCCATTACAATTACCCAGTCGCCTTTAGCGTGAGTAAGCCCCGCCTGAATTGCAGCGTGCTGACCGAAATTTCGGGACAACCGCAGTCCTTTTAGCTCGGGGGTAACAGCCGCCATTTTTTCTATAGCCGGCCAGGGATTATCAGGAGAACAATCGTCGATTAAAATTATCTCAAAGTCCGTGCATCTGATCTCAGCCATTGAGGATTTTATACCTTCAACAAGACCCTCGATGCATTGAGCACAACCATAAACCGGACTTACAATGGATATATGCACTGGGATTTATTTAGAATTCCAATTAAGTGGTGAAGATAAAAATACTTGCATAACCTATATGAATTACGAATTACGAATTTTGGGGAAAGCACTACGTTCTGGGATTACGCACGAACCTCGTATCTCACTTGTTCGTGTTTTTAAGATGAGTATATGGAGGTATTTACTGTGCTTTGTTGTTCGGCCCTTTACAGAAGTTTTTTGATGTGGAATAGCCTTAAAATCACTCGATATGACGTTACATTAGGCAGTTGGGACAGCATCTATAATCCAAAAATCCTTAGCGCCCTTAGTGAGCGCAGCGAACTCCCTCTATCTTGCCATTTCGCCTCAGTGAGCCTGCTATAGGAGCGTATAAGCATACTTCGCCCCGAAAACATGTGCGTATGAATCTCTCAAGCTTTACACGTCCCCTTTGCGCCTCTGCGTGAAAAAAAGGTGAGCGTAGCGAACACCACTCCCACTTCCGCCCTTGTGAGCAAAGCGAACAGACATACACGACCTACCCCCCGAAATATCAAATATTCCTCCCACTCCAGTTGCATAATCAAAAATAAATCAGAATTTTGAAGACTATGAATAAAATCCCGTTCAATAAGCCCTACATGGTAGGGAAGGAACTGGAGTATATTGCAGACGCAGTAGCTTCAGGGCAAATTTCCGGAAACGGCACATACACCAAAAAATGCCAGAACTTCTTTCAAAATCGATACGGGTTTAAAAAATGTTTTTTGACTACCTCCTGCACGGATGCGCTTGAGATGGCTTCTATCCTCGCGGATATCCAACCGGGCGATGAGGTCATCATGCCCAGCTTTACCTTCGTGAGCACCGCCAATGCTTTTGTGCTGCGCGGAGCCAAAATTGTTTTTTGCGACAGCCGTCCCGACCACCCGGGCATGGATGAGTCGAAAATTGAAGAACTCGTCACCCCCCGCACCAAAGCCATTGTACCGGTGCATTATGCGGGAGTGGCCTGCGATATGGATATTATAATGGATATTGCCAACCGCCACGGACTCCTTGTTATTGAAGATGCCGCACAGGCAATTGACAGTTACTATACAGGTGCCGACGGAATAAAAAGACCACTGGGAAGTATTGGGCATATGGCGGCCTTTAGTTTTCACGAAACAAAAAATATTATCTCGGGTGAGGGCGGAATGCTGGTGGTCAATGACGAACAATTTATCGCGCGCGCTGAGATTATCTGGGAGAAGGGAACAAACAGAGCGGCGTTTTTCAGAGGAGATGTCGATAAGTACGGATGGATTGATATGGGATCTTCGTTTTTACCTTCCGAAATTATTGCGGCTTTTTTATGGGCGCAGTTAGAGGCTTTGGAGGATATACAGCAACGACGACTCGAAATCTGGAATGCCTACCATTCGGGCCTGAAGGGATGGAATAAGGGGAAGGTGGAACAACCCGAAATCCCCGCTTTTGCCTCCAATAACGCCCATATGTATTATCTGGTTTTTCCCGATCTGTCAAGCCGTAGCGGGTTTATTCAAGCCCTGCGTAAAAAGGACATCCTCCCCGTGTTTCACTATCAAAATTTACACAAATCCCCTTTCTATACAGAACTTCACGGGAGCAGACCCTTACCGGAATGTGAGCGATACAGCGACTGCCTGGTGCGGTTGCCGTTTTATTATACCCTTTCTGAAAGAGAAGTAATTCAAAATATCCTCACGGATGGAATGGATCAGTAAAAACAGATTCTTCCTTGCGGGGCTTGCCATCGTCCTTATTAAAATAGCGCCTTATTATGTATACGGGCAAAATATTTCGATAACTATTCACGATAATCTCGACAGCAATTTTGTCTGGATGAAGGTATTGCTCGATGGCGGGTATTTTACCGATTGGTCAAAGACTACCATCGATTCTATTATGAACGGGGTCCCGGTTCGATCGCTTGTACCCGTATATAATTTTGCCGCTTTAATTATGGGGCTTTTTGGCGTCTTTTGGGGCTATGTAGCCATGAAAACACTTATGGCCGTGACGGGATATGTGGGGATGTGGCTCCTATTGCGGAAGTTTGTGATCCCTTCAGAACCGGTATGGATCTCAGCAGGGGTGGCTATGCTTTACGGACTACTGCCCTATTGGGGTTTTAATCTATCCATCGCCTCCCTACCCCTATTGGTTTATGCATTTCTAAAAATCCGCAGAGATGGATTCCACGCGGGCATAGGACCCTGGATTATACTGGGAGCCGGCGGTTTTGCTTCGAGTTTGATATTGGTCGGAGTCTTCTTAATTGGGTTTCTGGGCGTATGGGTGGTTTACGATTGGCTTTTCCGCAAAACGAAATCCCAAAGCGCAATTTCTGGCCATCGTCCTCCTTACCTTCTCCTATCTTATTTCAAGTATCCGCCTGCTGATCGGTTTTTTTGAGACTGCAGTTCCTTCTCACCGTCTCGAAATGGATTTTAGCTATAAGGGGATAGATGTCTATGTCGGTAAGATTCTCCATATTCTGGAGCACGGCCAATACCACGCCGCCACTGTGCATACCTGGTTAATTCCTATTGTCGTAATCGGTTGCTTTTTTGCCATGAAAAGCAAGAAATACGGAATTATCCTCCTCAACCTAATGGAATTTATCATCCTTTCCTCCCTTTGGTATGCGCTGGTAAACTGGAACCGCATGCAGTGGCTATTTCATCCGCTGATGGAGATGATACCCATCCAACTCGGAAGGACTTCATTTCCTGCAACCTGTGGCCTGGTATGTAGCCATTGCTATTGGTTTGGTGCTTCTCGCCCGGCAGGGCCTTATAGGCAAAGTGATTGCTTTTGGAGCCATCGTGGCTCAGACCTATATCCTTTTTGGCGCCTTTGAAGGAACGCTACACCGAGGAGATCCTTCTTTCCGCGGATTCTATGCCGAATCCCTTTTCGATCAGGTCAAAGAAGAACTGGGCAATCCCGCCGGTTATCGGGTTCTATCCGTGGGGATGCACCCTTCCATAGCGCAGTACAATGGATTTTATACGCTGGATGGATATATGGTCGATTATCCCCTGGCATATAAGCACCAATTCAAAAAGCTTATTCAGGGAGAGCTGGACAAGGCGCCCGCTTTGGATCATTATTATACCCGCTGGGGTTCGCGTGCCTATGGATTTTCAGCGGCACTGGGACGTGAATATGTTTTCCCAAAAGGCAATAAAATAGTCCTTCAAAACCTGGATTACAACTGGGATCAATTCCGAGCCATGGGCGGACGGTATATATTTGCCCCTTTTCCCATCGAGGATGAAGCATTGCATTTAAAAGGGGTTTTTAAGGATTCGGATGCCGCCTGGGATTTATATGTGTATACCGTTGCGCCTTAAGGCAAAAGTCGTTTGTATTACACTCCAATTTGAAGCTATTTGTAATCCAATAACCTCTATTGAAATTCACTACAACAGTTGACTTAAAGACGAAATACCCCAAACCAAAAATCGAAGATGCTGATTGTAAATACTGATTTCAACATCAGTACAAATTTCTAATTTCGTCAGTACCAACAACCAAAGGGAGCCCGTACGTGGAACTAAAAACCAAGCAAAAAATCGAACATCCTGATTCTAAGGCTATGGCGAAATTACTGGGTTTTGAGGTAAAGCGTATTGCCGAAGGTAAATCTATTCCTTTTTTTATTTCTGCATCCAAAATGGTATGATCTGACTTATCTTATCTGGTTTTGCAACCGGTGTAGGGATATCCGCAAGCCTTTATGGTTCTGAGAATTGTTTCTGCTGACTGACCCCAATCAATAAAAACAATGTTCTTCATAACGCCAAAGACTGTACGTGGCCTCTGATTCATTTTGGGGAAATTACATCCGGGATGCTGCTGGACTGGAAATTTTGACAAAACACAAGGGTTAATCGCTGATAGCAATTAAAGACTGATTCGATGGCGATGAACAGATTTTTATGGGATAGGAAATTGCTATGGAATCTGTATTTAAGATATTGCCCTTGTCGTATTCCGATGATGGCCATAGGAGAAGTTTCTTCCTATTTTGGGTTCTCCGTTTATTAGCATGTTTTTGAGGTAAAGAATAATACGACATTTGGTTAGAATTGAATCGTGAATGACTAAGAGCGGTCATTCGGAGTTGATTATGAAATACAAGCTTATAGGATAGCTTGAGATTAAATATGTATAGTTTTTAAATCTTAATCATACAACCCATAAAAGACTGGCTTCCTGGCTGTAATAATTATATGTTCATTAAAATATTTACTTTTCTTAAAAAGTAAATATTTTAATGAACATATAATTATTACAGCCAGGAAGCCAGTCTTTTATGGGTTGTATGATTAAGATTTAAAAACTATACATATTTAATCTCAAGCTATACTGTAAGCTTCTGTTTCATAATCAACTCCAAATAAGCTCCTAGTCATTCACGATTCAATTCTAACCAAATGTCGTAGTATTTGTACCTCAAAAACATGCTAATAAACGGAGAACCCAAAATAAAAGAAGCTATTTCTCCTATGGCCATCATCGGAATACGACAAGGGCAATATCTTAAATACAGATTCCATAGCAATTTCCTATCCCAGAATTGGTTCAGCACCATCAAATCAGTCTTTAATTGCTATCAGCGATTAACCCTTGTGTTTTGTCAAAATCCAGTGGTATTCCCCAAAATGAATCAGAGGCCACGTACAGTCTTTGGCGTTATGAACATTGTTTTTTATTGATTGGGGTCAGTCAGCAGAAACAATTCTCAGAACCATAAAGGCTTGCGGATATCCCTACACCGGTTGCAAAACCAGATAAGATCAGTCAGATCATACCATTTTGGATGCAGAAATAAAAAAGGAATAGATTTACCTTCGGCAATACGCTTTACCTCAAAACCCAGTCTTTTCATAGCCTTCCAATACAGGATGTTCGATTTTTTGCTTGGTTTTTTAGTTCCACGTACGGGCTCACTTTGGTTTTTGGTACTGACGAAATTAGAAATTTGTACTGATGTTGAAATCAGTATTTACAATCAGCATCTTCGATTTTTGGTTAGGGGTAGTTGGTCTTTAATTCAACGTTCGTAGTGAATTGCAAGTAGGGGTTATTGGATTACAAATAGCTTCAAATAGGAGTGTATTCCAAACGACTTTTGCCTTAAGGCGCAACGGTATACACATATAAATCCCAGGCGGCATCCGAATCCTTAAAAACCCCTTTTAAATGCAATGCTTCATCCTCGATGGGAAAAGGAGCAAATATATACCGTCCACCCATGGCTCGGAATTGATCCCAGTTGTAATCCAGGTTTTGAAGGACTATTTTATTGCCTTTTGGGAAAACATATTCACGTCCCAGTGCCGCTGAAAATCCATAGGCACGCGAACCCCAGATGGGTATAATAATGATCCAAAGCGGGCGCCTTGTCCAGTTCTCCCTGAATAAGCTTTTTAAATTGGTGCTTATACGTCAGGGGATAATCGACCATATATCCATCCAGCGTATAAAATCCATTGTACTGCGCTATGGAAGGGTGCATCCCCACGGATAGAACCCGATATCCGGCGGGATTGCCCAGTTCTTCTTTGACCTGATCGAAAAGGGATTCGGCATAGAAACCGCGGAAAGAAGGATCTCTTCGGTGCAGTGTTCCTTCAAAGGCGCCAAAAAGGATATAGGTCTGAAGGAGGATGGCTCCAAAAGCAATCACTTTGCCTATAAGGCCCTGCCGGGCGATAAGCACCAAACCAATAGCCATAGCCACATACCAGGCCAAGGGTTGCAGGAAATGAAGCCTACCCAATTGGATAGGGATAATCTCCATCAGCGGATGAAATAGCCACTGCATGCGATTCAAGTTTACCAGCGCAAACCAAAGGGAGGAAAGGATGATAAATTCCATTAGGTTGAGGAGGATAATTCCGTATTTCTTGCTTTTCAAGGCAAAAAAGCAACCGATCACTACAACCGGGATCAACCAGGTATGCACAGTTGCGGCGTGGTATTGACCGTGCTCCAGAATATGTAGAAATCTTACCGATATATACATCTATCCCCTTATAGCTAAAATCCATTTCGAGCCGGTGAGAGGGGACTGCAGTCTCAAAAAAACCGATTAGCAGGCGGATACTTGAAATAAGGTATGAAAAGGTAAGAAGGACGATGGCCAGAAATTGCGCTTTGGGATTTCGTTTTCGGAAAACCCAATCGTAAACCACCCATACGCCCAGAAACCCAATTAAGAAGACTCCAACCAAAATCAAACTCGAAGCAAAACCACCGGCTCCCAGTATAATCCAGGGTCCTATACCCGCGTGGAATCCATCTCTGCGAATTTTTAGAAATGCATAAACCAATAGGGGTAGGGAGGCGATGGATAGATTAAAACCCCAATAGGGCAGGAGTCCGTAAAGCATAGCCACCCCCGCTGAGATCCATACCGGTTCTGAAGGGATCACAAACTTCCGCAATAGGAGCCACATCCCCACATATCCCGTCACGGCCATGAGTGTTTTCATGGCTACATAGCCCCAAAAGACCCCGAAAAGGCCCATACATAAAGCGGCAAAATTATATACGGGTACGAGCGATCGGACCGGGACCCCGTTCATAATTGAATCAATGGTAGTCTTTGACCAATCGGTAAAATACCCGCCGTCGAGCAAGACCTTCATCCAGACGAGATTGCTGTCGAGGTTGTCGTGAATAGTTATCGAAATATTTTGCCCGTAAACATAATACGGAGCTATTTTAATAAGGACGATGGCGAGCCCGGCAAGGAAGAATCTGTTCTTAGTGATCCATTCCATCCGCGCGGATATTTTGAATTACTTCTCTTTCAGAAATGGTATAATAAAACGGCAACCGCACCAGGCAGTCGCTGTATCGCTCACATTCCGGTAAGGGTCTGCTCCCGTGAAGTTCTGTATAGAAAGGGGATTTGTGTAAATTTTGATAGTGAAACACGGGGAGGATGTCCTTTTTACGCAGGTCTTGAATAAACCCGCTCCGGCTTGACAGATCGGGAAAAACCAGATAATACATATGGGCGTTATTGGAGGCAAAAGCGGGGATTTCGGGTTGTTCAACCTTCCCCTTATTCCATCCCTTGAGGCCCGAATGGTAGGCATTCCAGATTTCGAGTCGTCGTTGCTGTATATCCTCCAAAGCCTCTAACTGCGCCCATAAAAAAGCCGCAATAATCTCGGAAGGCAAAAACGAAGATCCCATATCAATCCATCCGTACTTGTCGACATCTCCTCTGAAAAAGGCCGCTCTGTTTGTTCCCTTCTCCCAGATAATCTCAGCACGCGCGATAAATCTGTTCGTCATTGACCACCAGCATTCCGCCCTCACCCGAGATAATATTCTTTGTTTCGTGAAAACTAAAGGCCGCCATATGCCCGATACTTCCAAGTGGTCTTTTTATTCCGTCGGCGCCTGTATAGTAACTGTCAATTGCCTGTGCGGCATCTTCAATAACAAGGAGTCCGTGGCGGTTGGCAATATCCATTATACTATCCATATCGCAGGCCACTCCGGCATAATGCACGGGTACAATGGCTTTGGTGCGGGGGGTGACAAGTTCTTCAATTTTTGACTCATCCATGCCCGGGTGGTCGGGACGGCTATCGCAAAAAACAATTTTGGCTCCGCGCAGCACAAAAGCATTGGCGGTGCTCACGAAGGTAAAGCTGGGCATGATGACCTCGTCGCCCGGTTGGATATCCGCGAGGATAGAAGCCATCTCGAGTGCATCTGTGCAGGAGGTCGTCAAGAAACATTTTTTAAATCCGTATCGATTTTGAAAGAAGTTCTGGCATTTTTTGGTGTATGTGCCGTTTCCGGAAATTTGCCCTGAAGCTACTGCGTCTGCAATATACTCCAGTTCCTTCCCTACCATGTAGGGTTTATTGAACGGGATTTTATTCATAGTTTTCAAAATTCTGATTTATTTTTGATTATGCAACTGGAGATGAGGATTATTTAATATTTCGGGGTGTAGATCGTGTGTGGCTGTTCGCTTTGCTCACAAAGGGTGGAAGTGGGAGTGGTGTTCGCTACGCTCACCTTTTTTTCACGCAGAGGCGCAAAGGGGACGTTTAGAGCTTGAGAGATTTTACGCATAGGCTCGCAGCGGCCTTCCTCCGGTCGTCCAAAGTAGAAAGGGAAGTTCGCTGCGCTCACTGAGGGCGGAAGTGGGAGTGGGGTTCGCGACGCTCACCTTTTTTTCACGCAGAGGCGCAAAGGGGACGTGTAAAGCGTGAGAGATTTTACGCAAAGGCCGCAAAGGGGAGTTCGCTGCGCTCACTAAGGGCGCTAAGGATTTTTGGATTATAGATGCTGTCCCAACTGCCTAATGTAACGTCATATCGAGTGATTTTAAGGCTATTCCACATCAAAAAACTTCTGTAAAGGGCCGAACAACAAAGCACAGTAAATACCTCCATATACTCATCTTAAAAACACGAACAAGTGAGATACGAGGTTCGTGCGTAATCCCAGAACGTAGTGCTTTCCCCAAAATTCGTAATTCGTAATTCATATAGGTTATGCAAGTATTTTTATCTTCACCACTTAATTGGAATTCTAAATAAATCCCAGTGCATATATCCATTGTAAGTCCGGTTTATGGTTGTGCTCAATGCATCGAGGGTCTTGTTGAAGGTATAAAATCCTCAATGGCTGAGATCAGATGCACGGACTTTGAGATAATTTTAATCGACGATTGTTCTCCTGATAATGCCTGGCCGGCTATAGAAAAAATGGCGGCTGTTACCCCCGAGCTAAAAGGACTGCGGCATGTCCCGAAATTTCGGTCAGCACGCTGCAATTCAAGCGGGTCTTACTCACGCTAAAGGCGACTGGGTAATTGTAATGGACTGCGACCTGCAGGATAAACCCTCTGAAATTCCAAAATTATATACGAAGGCGCTCGAAGGCTACGACCTTGTACTTGCGCGACGTGAAAACCGGAATGATTCCTGGTTTAAGCGAAAAACTTCGGAGTGGTTTTACGCCACGCTCAGCTATTTAACAGCTACGAAGATTGACCCGGCTGTCGCCAATTTCGGAATCTACCGAAAAGCCGTAATAGCCTCCATTCTTTCCATGGGCGATTATGTGCGGTTCTTTCCCTCCATGGCTGCATGGGTAGGTTTTAATAAAACAGCGATTCCTGTCGAACACGCCAATCGTTCGGAAGGCAAATCTTCCTATAACCTGAAAGCCCTCCTGAAACTTGGTCTTTCCGTCATAATAAGCTTCTCCGACAAACCCCTTCGCATTGTGGTGAAATTCGGGTTTCTGATTACTTCGCTGGTGCTTATTGCGGCATTGATCACATTTGTCCGGTTTCTGGTCGGTGGCATTGACGTGCTTGGATATACCAGCCTGATCCTTTCTATTTGGTTCCTCGGTGGTATTATCATATCACTCGTTGGTATTGTTGGCCTTTACCTTGGAAAAACTTTCGATCAGGTTAAAAACCGGCCCATTTATATTATCGATAAAGTGACGTATTCCAATTCAGAAGTGGAAGAACCCTCATGATTTATAACGATTAATATTAGAGATGGGTGGAAAAGTTCTAAAATTAGATTGGGATTCAGAGTTCTTTGGCTTCAATGTTGGGCGAATAACCATTCCTATAAATGACGAAAAAGATATTAAAGGGTTGCGGATGAAATAGCGGCAAAAAAATTTGAATTAACGTATTACTCCCATAAAACGTTGCTCCCCAAAATGGCTATGGAGAGCCATGATCTGGAAATATCTCTTGTAGATAGTAAAACAACATTCAGCAAAGACATCAATTCGGAATTACAAATTCACAGTTCGGTTTCTTCAATTGGAATCGACGATTTTGATAAAAACATCGTTGACCTGGCAATCCAAAGCGGAATTTATTCCCGTTTTAATGCAGATCCGAAAATTGGAAAAGAAAAATTCGAAGAGCTATACACGCTTTGGATCAAAAACTCTTTGGACCGCAAAATTGCCAGCGAAGTTTTTGCATTTAAAGAAGCCGGAAAAATTACAGGCATAGTTACTCTCGTTGAAAAGAATGGCATTGCAGACATTGGTATTATATCGGTGGATCATACGCATAGAGGTAAGGGAATCGGTAAAATATTAATGCAAAGCGCAGAGAGCTGGTTCGGAAACCAAGGCTACGCGGCCATTCAGGTAGTTACCCAAGGGCAAAATCTTCCGGCATGTAAATTATATGAGGCTTGTGGATTACAGAATTCAATCCGTTGAATATTTCTATCATGTATGGAGAAAATCTTCGGGCGCTGTTTAATTTTTAAATCAGCGAAATATTCCGGCAACATTATTTATAATTGATTATTTACCGTCATACTTAATCGATAAACGCATCAAGTCTTCCCTTTAACTTTCAGAACAGAATTCGCAAGAAGCTCATTTCAAATTGAATCGATTCAGGGTACGGTTTGGTTGATTCTGATGTGGTTTTAGTTGCAGTAGAGTCACACTGACGAAAAATGTCAGTGTCTTCAACAACTCGCGAGATGGGATTGGGGGAATCGAGGTAGTTTTGAGATTTGATGGGCGTTTTTTTAACCGCCCCGACGGGGCTACTTGGGGTAGAAATGGCGCTAAGATTAACCGCAAATGGCGCGAAGGGTGTTTAACAGATAGACACAGTTAATTAGAGCACTCCCTAGCCCAAGGGGGAAACCAAAAACTAAGAACTGATTTCCAAATACTGACTACTAAATACCGTCTACCAACTACTGATTACTAAATACTTACTACCCTATACTGACTACTCAATATCCCCCTGATATACTTCATTGCGAGTTCGGTGGATCTGCCTTCCCATTCGGTGTAGAGGGTGTCGTGGTAGTGTTTTGCGCGGCGGCGGTGGGTTTCGATGTCGAAGGGTTGGGAGAGGGCTTCGATTACATGTTCCCAGCGGTAATGGACGGTGTCGACGATGCCGTTTTTGAGGAAGCCGTAGTGGTCGAGGCCGATGCCGTCGGATGCAAAGTAGATCGGTCGACGTTTGAGGATTATGGCTTCGAGGAGGATATTGCTATCGCCGGAGATGATGGTGTGGCAGCGGAGGATAAAGTCGAGGGCGGTTTCCTGATCGGGATAGGAGATCTTCCAGTTGCGGTCGGTGAAACGTTTCCGGACTGTGGCTTCTACGGCGGGATGGAAACGAACGCAGAAGGGTTTGTTTTCTTTTTCGAGCTCGGTGCAGAGCTGATAGTTCTGGTCGTAGTCACAAGCAAGGGCGCCCAGGCAAACGGCAATAAGCTCGCCGGGGGTGTTTAGTTTATCGGAGTTGAGGTAGGGGTCGTATTTGAGGGTGCCCACGAGGTGGATTTGGCATTTCGTTCTTCCTGCAGCCAGATATTTTTGTTTGGCATCTTCACCGTCGAGGAGGGCGTAGTCCATGGGTAAAGGCGGGAATTTGTCGCTCACGGAGGCGTGCTGGATATAGAGGGAGGGAATCTTTGCGCTTTTAGCTGCGGCAAATCCTGCAGGACTTAGTCCGGCGTGGTCGTTGGCCGCCGATATAGAGTTTGAGGGCTGGAGATTTTCTCATTTTCAGGAGTAGGTGGCGATAGACTCCGAGGATGGTGTAATATTTGTAGAAGCGCCTTTTGAATACTTCTGCGTCGCGGCCTTTGAGGGTGAAGAACCAGGAAATAAGGTGGAATTTGTATTTGAGGGCGAGGGATTTGAAATATATATCGGGCGGGGTTTCGGTCCGGTTTTCAGGGAGGTAGCTGAGGAGTGTGGCTTTTGAGCCGAGTTCGGTGATGATTCCTTGCAATGCTTCGCGTTGGTTGATGGTGTCGAAGGCGATGAGGACAGGGGTGGTTACGGGGGAGTTTTTAACTTCATTTATTTTTTTAGATGCCTTTTTTACTTCGAAGGGATGTTTGGAAGGCTCTTTAGAAGAGAGGAAAGAAGTATAGCTGATCTCCTTTGGGTTCTCGGTTGAAGGGAGCCCAGAAGTGGATTCGGTCGAGGGATTTTAGGGTTTTGTTGTTGATGGGGTGATTTTTTTGCAAAGAAAGGGAAAAATCTTCAGGCTGGAGGCTTAAAGAGTCACGAGCCTGAAGAGTCACGAGCCTGAAGAGTCTCGAGTCTCGAGTCGCGAGTCGCGAGAGGGATTTCGGTTTTTAGAGGGTGTTTTGTGGATTGGCTTCAAGCTTCAGGCTGCAAGCTGCAAGAGGGATTCAGTGTTATAGATTGGTAGGGAGTTTTGAGGGTGGGAGTCTTTAACCGCAGAGGGGTTAGTTTG
Organism: uncultured Cryomorphaceae bacterium; assembly: GCA_963741985.1. GTDB lineage: Bacteria > Bacteroidota > Bacteroidia > Flavobacteriales_D > Cryomorphaceae > Cryomorpha. The sequence continues at coordinate 864,026 of CAVUKD010000004.1, read as the reverse complement.
TGGAGTTTGTGTGGTCTTCTTGAGGGAGTTGGTTTAGGTTCAGAATGTTGAAGTCAGCTGTGTGTGAGACTCCCCTTTCGATTTTTATCGTCCGTATGGAAGGGGCTGGGGGCGGGTGTGGGTGAGTTTGTTTTGGGTTTACAAGTTCGTTGAGTCATTAACCGCAGAGGGCGCAAAGGTTAAGCGCTAAGGACGCTAAGAGGGGATAGTTTGTGAAGGCTGTGTGGTTTTCTTGAGGGAGTTGGTTTACGTTCGGAATGGTGAAGATAGTTGCGAGTGGGCCTCCCCTTTCGATTTTTATCGTCCGTATGGAAGGGGCTGGGGGCGGGTGGTTTGTTGATGTGCTGATGTGCTGATGTGCTGATGGGGGCTTGTTACTTAGATATATCTGAGTGGTCCTTGGTTGGCTGCGTTGTTTTTTTGAACCACATAGAAACAGTAGAAAAAAGAGGAGGGACCAAAGCTTGAGAGATGCAGTAGGTTGTCTGCGACAACTCACATAGAGGGGCACTGACGATAAATGTCAGTATTTTCAAGTTGTTCCTCACTTGTCAGCACAGGGTCGGGCGGGAGGTTCTTTTGGGGGTTGAAAAATTACGAATTACGAATTATGGATCGGAGTTTATTTTGGGTTATGATGGTTGTTTTTTTTTAACCGCAGAGGACGCTGAGGTTATACGCGGAGGGCGCTGAGGTGATTTCGGTGTTTAGAGTGTGTTTTGGAATTTAAATGATTATCCGGAAAATTCAGTTGTTGTGTGCGGTGGGACTCCCTTTCACGCTTCGCTCGTCGCGTATGGGAGGATTAGGGTGTTTAGAACGTATTTTTTGGGTTTAAAGATTTCGAATCGCGAATTACGAGATTCCGATGTTGCGGAGGTCTGAGGTTATTTTGGGAATTTTGAAGTGCGTGAGTCTTTAACCGCAGAGGGCGTTGAGTTTATACGTGGAGTTCGCTGTGGTGACTTCTTGAGTGGAGTTGTGTTTAGGAATTTAAATGTTATCGGAAGATCAGCTGTTGTGTGGTAGACTTCCCTTTCGATTTTTATCGTCCGTATGGAAGGGGCTGGGGGCGGGTGTGGGTGAGTTTGTTTTGGGTTTACAAGTTCGTTGAGTCATTAACCGCAGAGGGCGCAAAGGTTAAGCGCTAAGGACGCTAAGAGGGGATAGTTTGTGAAGGCTGTGTGGTTTTCTTGAGGGAGTTGGTTTACGTTCGGAATGGTGAAGATAGTTGCGAGTGGGCCTCCCCTTTCGATTTTTATCGTCCGTATGGAAGGGGCTGGGGGCGGGTGGTTTGTTGATGTGCTGATGTGCTGATGTGCTGATGGGGGCTTGTTACTTAGATATATCTGAGTGGTCTTTGGTTGGCTGCGTTGTTTTTTTGAACCACATAGAAACAGTAGAAAAAAGAGGAGAGAACCAAAGCTTGAGAGATGCAGTAGGTTGTCTGCGACAACTCACATAGAGGGGCACTGACGATAAATGTCAGTATTTTCAAGTTGTTCCTCACTTGTCAGCACAGGGTCGGGCGGGAGGTTCTTTTGGGGGTTGAAAAATTACGAATTACGAATTACGAGGATCTGAGGTTATTTTGGGTTATGAAGGTTGTTTTTTTTTAACCGCAGAGGACGCTGAGGTTATACGCGGAGGGCGCTGAGGTGATTTCGGTGTTTAGAGTGTGTTTTGGAATTTAAATGATTATCCGGAAAATTCAGTTGTTGTGTGCGGTGGGACTCCGTTACTCGCTTTCGATTCCTGAGATCGCTCCGTATGGAAGGGTTGGGGCGGCGGTGGGAGAGGTTTCGGGCTGGGATGGGCAGATCCTGAAACAACTCTGAAACAATCCTGAAACAATCCTGAAACAAGTTCAGGATGACCAGGATGACCAGGGTGACCAGGATGACGGTATGGGAGTTTGTTTTGTGGCCCCGCCCGGGCGGGATCTTCGCCTTTGGCTCGACTTGTGGCTAACACCTTGCGGCTTGAAGCTCTCTTTGTCTTTAGCTAAGAAAAGAAATCCATTTCCATCGGGGTGCCGCGGTCGATATTGCGGGTGGCGGTTTTGCCGAGGATCTCGGGGAGGTGTTTTGGGTGGAGACCATAGCCGGGGCGGATGGAGCGGATGTTTTGGAGGGTGAATTTTTCTCCTTTTTGGATGTTTTCTACGACGAAAAGGGAGCGGGCGAATTTGCGGTTTTTCTGAACCGTTTCCGAAAGTTCATAGCTCACCTGGCCGAGGGCTTTTTCGGCATTGCGCACGTCGGTGACCATTGATCTGAATTCGGCGGGGTCGAGGGAGAAGGAGGCGTCGGGTCCGCCAATTGACTTGTCGAGAATAAAATGTTTTTCGATGACGCAGGCTCCAAGCGTGGCGGCAACGACGGGTACTGTATTTCCCAGGGTGTGATCGGATAGACCGACTTCGACATTAAAACGCTGCTTCATGTCTACCATGGTTCGGATATTGGCCAATTCGATGGGAGCGGGATAGGCAGAGGTGCATTTGAGAAGAATGATTTGGTTATTCTGCTCTTTTCTGCATGTTTCTATGGCCAGCTCAATGTCTTTTTCTGAGGCTATTCCGGTACTGATAATGATTGGTTTTTGTTTTGAGGCTGCGTAGGCTATGAGGGGAGTGTCCTGAATTTCAAAAGAGGCGATTTTATAGGCCGGAGTATTCAGAGATTCGAGCAAATCGACTGCTGTATTATCAAAAGGAGAGGAGAAGCAGATCAGGCCTTCTTCGGCGGCAACGCGGAAGAGTTCCTCGTGCCATTCCCAGGGGGTGTATGCTTCCTTGTAAAGGTCGTAAAGGGTTCGTCCATCCCAGAGACCTCCGGAAATTTTGAAATAGTCTTTCGAACTGTCGATAGTTAAGGTATCGGCAGTATAGGTTTGCAATTTAATGGCATCGGCACCCGCTTTTTTGGCTGCTTTGATTGTGTCGATGGCGATCTTAATGTCCTGACCGTGATTTGCGGAGAGTTCGGCTATGATAAAGGTCGATTTGGAAAGGTCGAATTCAGCTATTTTCATAAATGTACTGGCTACTGGGAATATTATTTATCAGAAGATTCCTGTCAAATTTATATCCTGCTTTTAAAAAGGCTTTGACAGAGGCGATATTCGTATTTTTTATTTGGGCGATAATTGGCTCGTGATATTTTGAAAAGTGATTTTCCGATGCTTTTGAGATCATTTCAGATGCATATCCCTTTCCTCTGGCTTCTTTATCGATGGTAATACCTATTAACCATTCCGTTTCTTTCTTTTCAATTCTCACCAGTCCGACTTCTTTTTGTGCATCGTCGGTGAAGATAATGAAGAATGCCCCGGGGTCCTTGATTTTGGAAAGATACCATACGTTGTGTTCCTCGAAAGAGAAGAGGGAAGTGCTGAATGAATTTGCGCGGCTCTCCGGCTCTGTGTTCCAGTTGTAGATCAGTTGAGAGTCTTCGGGTTTCGCTTCCCTGGGTTTAAGCATGGATAAGGTCCTTAAAGAGTTTAAGAAAACGGTGATCCGAATAACCATCAATCAGATAGGCTTCCTCCTTTTGAATACTTTGCAAGATAGGTTCATCCATTTGGCATATTATTTTATGATCCTTAAAATTCAGAAAGTTGTCCGCAGGTATAATAGCATCCGAATCGATGAGCCCAAAATAAATATTTTTCTGGTTTTCGGCATAATAGCCTGCGATAGCGGGAAGGTTGCAGGCAATGCATTCGTATAGAATGCCGCTTGCCGGAACGATTGCAAAACGCGCTTCCTGCATGCTCTTCACCATTTCATTTTCATTGAGATTGGCTGACAGTCGGAGTCGTTGCGGGTAGATATCTTCCAGGGCAGTGACGTTAGAATAGAGGCCATGATCGGGAGAGATGATAAGGTGGGCTTTTAAATCCGTATTTTCCAGGACCATTTCAGTCATGGTAATTGCTAAGCCATGGGCATCGGCACCCCCGAAACATATAAAGACTTCATTGCGGTCGGCGGCAAGGGATTGTGTCTGTTTTGCAGCATTGAGGAAGGCGGGACGAAGCAAGGCGAATTCAAGGCCTAAAGCAAAGAGGGTATTGGGAGGAGTCTGATAGTCTGATTTGTTGATTCCGGGGGCGTGGTTGATGAGCAAGTCGGCCGTATATTTTCCCTTTCCATCATCTTCGATGACGGCTATTTTTACTTTTTCTTTTCGAAGGCCTTCCCGGTATTTTTCGCCAAACCAGTATCCATCTGTTATTACGATATCGATTTCGTTGAGGAGCCCGGTCACGTCGCATTCGAACTCGCGGTCGCCGCGGTGGTCCGGACTGGTGTATTCAAGGTCAGGAAGAGGTAAGAGATTAAAGCCCGTTTCGTTAATAATAGCCCGGATATTATTTGCGGGGTTAGCCATTGCGAAACGGATATGGAATTCAGCCCGGAGCATCTGCGCCAATGCCAGGGACCGGTAAAAATGCCCCCAACCGATTGTTGGATTTGCGTCTACACGGAAAAGGATGTTATTCGTAGGCATTAGTCAATATTTTCGGACCGTATGGGATAATCCATTTGCAAATCTTCTTTCAATTTGCGTCCAATCAGCTCTTCGATCTGCGTGAAATCGGATTTTCCATCGTACAATTTTAAGGCTAAATCCCCGGCGGATAGAACAGAATCTCGCTGTAAGTCGTGGCTTGCCACCACCACCGCCTGCCGATTTCTATATTTAAGTTCTGCCTCGTTGAAGCTCTGAGCGTTTGTGTCAGCCAATATATGGTTTTCAAGGAAGGTAAGCCGGCTAATAATTTCATTTAGCGATTCGATTGATACGGCTGATACGGCATCAACTTTTTCGCTTCCCACGCGGGTGGTCACATGTTTTTCAAATATCGTAGCCCCTAAAATGCGGGCATATTCATTGGAGCGAATGGCATAGTCGGTATTGTATTCTGAATGGTCGGCATAGCCAATTTCCATTTCGGGGTATTTAGCGCCGAGAGACTTGATTTTGCCTAAGCCTACATCCTCCAGTTTGCTGGGGAAAGATTGGAAACCAACCATCAGCACCGAGATTTTATTTTCAAAGAATGAAATAAGATGATCTATTTCTTCCTGTGTTCTCCCACCGATTCCCAGGATGATATTTTTCCGGTTTCTCTGATTGCTTCAGGAGATTGGTATCATTGAATGAAACTGAGTGGATATCGAGAAACTTTACCGCATCCTTTTTCGCGAGAAGCGTGGCTTCAATATTTAAAGGCATTAAAATTAATATCGAGCCCTTTTTTTGCGGTGTAGTCAAAAATTCTTTCCCAGGTTTTTAGGTCGAAACAATACGACTTCAGGGCATCAAAACTTCCGTGCCTGGTACTGATAAAATCTTCCGTGCGCGTGAGGACCTGAAATTTCACGCCGTTGCATTTTGTTTCGGCAAGAGCGTCTATAATTTCCATCAGGAAATCTTCATCTCCTTCATGGTGGAATGCTGTCTCGGCGTAGATGTACATATCAATAAAGTTCTAATTTGAATGCCTGATTCTCGCGGTTGTGCATATCGGCTTTAAAATCTTCGAAAGAGATTGATTTATCGTAAGGGAGTTTTATTATACCCTCCTGTGGGATTTTTAATGCCGGGAGTGAATCATTGTCAAGATAAAACTCCATTATCTTCTTAAGCGTTATTTTTTCCGGGTTTTGGGCATACTCCCTGAAATGGAGCATGGTGCGTTTGAATCTCTCCAATTCATCCGGGACGTCGACCGTAAGGCTATAATCCGAATAATCTTTTTCGAAAGGTATTACTACCCCGCATTTGTATTTTGAGGATCAAATAAATAAAGCATCATATATTCGCTTACGGCGGGGTCCATGGAGTTGAAGCAATTTTCCAGACTCGTTCTTTTTATCAATTCCACCGTTGCCCCGATGGGTGCATTTACCACACGCACATAATCCAAATCCTTATCCATCATTAAATTATACTGGTCGGGAATTAATTCGGTGGTCGATAAAGGATTGTCGGCAGTGACGCGAATGAGGATATCTGCATTCGTTATTTTCCCGACTTCGATCATTCGTTCAATAACCATATCCGGAGAGCCCCGATACACTTCGATGCCTTCATTTTTTGCAATATCCTCCATTATTTCATCTACGCCCTCATGGGAAGTACAGAGGTAGACTGAATCAATTTCATGCACCGTTTTAAGGCGGCGGATAAGGGTGCTGAGCATGGAATACCCGAGACCGTTATCCCGCAATACTTTCAGGGGGAGGCGCGTACTTGTGGTACGAGCTATTATACAAGCAACTACTTTTGTCATGCCGGTTGTTTAATTTGAATTTTTACAATTACCAGAGTGTCCATCCTCCGTCGATTACAATATTCTCTCCCGTCATTTTCAGGTTGGGATTGTCGACAATGAATTTCAATGGAGGGTAGAGGTCTGAATCTGAAAGCATATTTTTCATTGGACTCAGACGGGCATATCTTTCCTGAAATTCCTTGTCAGCTCTTCCTTCAATGCCGCCGAAGGAAATGCAATTGACTCTGATATTTTTATCTGCCAGCCGGATAGCCATTTCTTTGGTGAGGTGTATCTGTGCTGCTTTGGTGACGCCGTAGTTTATCGGGGACTGATGTTCAAAATCGGTGTACAGGGCCGGAGTTGGCCCCACTATCCCATACATGGAACTGATAAAGACGACGTCGCGCAGGGGGTGTTTATCTCTGAGAATAGCATTCGTTAAAAGGTAGGGAAAGGTGATCCCCATAAAGAATTCATTTTGAAAGTTTTCAGCCGATGTGTGGCCCGTTTCATCCATTTTCAGATTGGAAATGGAGCGGGCATTATGGATTATTACATCCACCCGATTTTTTAATTCGGCGGTAATTTTCGGAATTACCTCTTTATCTTCAAAATCGGCTTCTATACTATTGACTTTTTCGGTTGGTACTGAATTCGAATTCATTAATTCCAGCCCCTTTGCCTTCGACCGGGAAGTAAAATGAACGAAGTGTCCGTCACGGGTAAAGGAGCGGATTAATTCCAATCCTACTTTTCCTGTACCTCCCGTTATCAGAATATTAGCCATGGATTCCTCTTTCGATTATTTCAACTATTTCCAGTGTGTCAGACCTTTTGATCGGTTCAATTTTCGTTTCAACGCTATGCACAAATGTTTGAATCGATTTTTTGAACGCATTAAAGGTATCTTTAAATGTTTTAGTTACAAAACCGGTTTCTCCGTACCAGGTGAATTCGAGTGGGGAGGCATATTGACCGTAGCTATTTACAAAGGCCGTTAGGTTTTCCCATTTGATCTCTGTACGGACTGTTGTTCCGATTTTTACAGAGCGAACATCTAGTAGCTTTCCCCGTTGAGGGGAGAAAGTGACAATAGGATCGAGGAGATGCACGGCATATTTCTCCCAGGATTTTGGGGTGCGCGCTTCGACAAATTTTATGGGGCCGGTTTGGTTAAGGTCCGTTTCATTTAATTTGAGTTCATCGGCGAATCGCAGTCCCGAGCAGGAGTAAATTTGAGATTGATACTTCTGAGCGGCATACATTTCATTTGCTTCAGCAATGGAAAGGGCGAGGGGTTTATCAATAAAAATGGGAAGTCCTGATTTGATAATCGGAAGAGCCATTTTGAGATGGTTTTCCGCATCGTCGCGCGCCAAAAGGACGGCATCGACATTTGGAATCATATCCTCAATGGTTGCGGAAATATTCGGAATTCGGGAAGCTTTGGCAATATGGTTTGAAATATTCAGATCCTGTGTCCAGATATGGGTTACTTCTGCATTTGAAATTGCAGCGTCAGGCCAGGTTTCTTTGGAAAGGTATTCCGGAATTACAGGAAAGGGACAAGACTGCATTTCTAGTTTATCATAGCCATTGCAAATCGCAGCCCATGAGTATGGATGTCCGTTACCATCACTCATACCGATAATGCCAAGTTTAATTTTATTTTTTATGCCGGCCATTTTGAGGGGTTTAGAATGTTTTCAGGGGTGTTTATTGGATTCAATTCAGGTATTTTGGAAATTGATTTCAGGGCTGTCAGGTTTTCTGCGAGCTGGATTGAATTGTTCACTCCCATTACAACTTTGGAAATGTTTTCATTCGTCACAGAATGATATACTAGCATTGCTGCGCGATCCGATAGAATAGGAAGCTCTTCGGAGAGCTGGCGAAGAAAAGGTTTTATCGGATTAAAAAAATCGGAAAGCTCATCCGGCGGCATGAAAAACAGGCCCTGAAGAAATGTAGACCGCGTATGGATTTCCACTTTTAAGGATTTTAAGTATTCGAATTTACGCTCGAATCGCGTATCGAGTATATTGAAAGGAATCTGAATAATGTCGGGAATCATACCCATTTCTACGAGTGATTCCAATTCATCGGGTGCGTATAGTGAGTATCCGATTTTTTGAACTCTCCCGGTCGATTTCAGCTTCGTAAGATCCTCCCAAAGTCCGGGATTCTCTGTTAGGATTGCAGCGTTGTGGGCCATAAAGCCATAAAGCTTATCAATGCGCAGGCGCCTGAGACTTTCATTGAAATAGTCGGCAACAGACATTTTGCCGGGAGCAGGGAATTTTGAAATGATATTCCATGTTTTTAATTCCTGATTCCCGAGTATTTGCTCACTCTCCCCATACGCATAGGCAGTATCAATGGTGTCTATTCCATTGTTTTTTGCGAGGTCGAGAATCTTTTTGACTTCAGCGATTCCGGTTCTTCCCGAAGAATTGCTAATTCCGTAATCCAATCCAAATTGAACGGAACCTATAGCCAGATGCGCGGGGTTAAAAGGTCTCAAAGAATTCCTTTATCGTTTCAATGACAAATTCCTGTTCTTTTCCCGAAAGGGTAGGAAACATGGGCAAACTAATGCAACGGGCATAATATTTTTCCGCGAGGGGGAAATCGCCGGGTTTATATCCCAGATTTTGATAATAGGGCATCAGATGCACGGGGATATAATGTATTTGGGCGAAGATATTGTTCTTTCGCAGGTGGTTATAGAGTCCGAGTCGATTTTCCACTTCGATGACATAGAGGTGAAAGGCGTGGCCATCATCATCGGGTGATTCGAAGTTGCGGTCCGTAATCTGTTTTATTCCTGCAAAAGCTTCCTTGTATGTATGTGCAATAGATCTTCGCTGCGCGAGTCCTTCGTCTGCTCTGCTCAACTGACTTTGGCCGAGGGCAGCCTGAAAGTCTGTAATGCGGTAATTGTACCCGAGTTCCTGCATCTCCATATACCATCCGGGATAGCTGTGGCTTTCGGTTTCTTCAGATCCATTGGCCAGTTCGACAGGGTTGGAATAGGATGCCTCATCGCGGGTGATGCCGTGGGTGCGCAGGGTGAGGAGTCTGCGGTAAAGTGCTTCGTCATTGGTGGTGATCATCCCTCCTTCGCCGGCGGCGATATGTTTTACCGGGTGGAAGGAAAATATGGCGAGGTCGGCATAGTTGCCGTTGCCGCAAAACTGTTTTTTACCTGAGGTGTCTGTGAAGTGCCCTCCGGGTGCGTGGCAGGCATCTTCGATTATCCAAAGCCCGTATTCATCAGCCAGTTTTCGAAAGGCTTCGAGATTTACTGCTCTACCGGCAAAATCGACGGGAATAATTCCGGAGTAGGTGCCTTTGGGAGCATTTTCCAAAAGGGTGCGTACCGCGTCGATATCGAGGAGATACGTTTTTGGGTCGATATCGGCAAAAACGACCTCACCTCCGCAGTAGCGAACACAGTTGGCCGAGGCGGCGAAGGTAATCGGTGTGGTAATTACTTTGGTGCCGGGTTTTACATTGAGTGCTATGGCGTTGAGGTGAAGGGCAGCGGTACCATTTGCTACAGCAACGGCATATTTCGATCCGACATATTTTGCGAAAGCTTCCTCGAAGGCAGCGATGCGAGGTCCCTGTGTCAGGTAATCGGACTGCAAAGCAGCGGTTACCGCTTCAATATCTTCGGGGGTGATATTTTGACGGCCGTAGGGTATAGGTTTGTTTGCCATTGAGCGAAATTAAGCAGAAACGGTAAAATCGGGATCGAGGTGCATCTTTATTTTCTCCCTCAGGCTTTCCACCGTTTCCCATTCATCATTGCCACCGGAGGTATAGTGAAAGCCCGGTTTGACTTTTACGGCTCCCGTTTTGGCGATAAAGTCTTCAATTTTCCAGCGGTGGTGTGAGGGTAAGATGGCGTAGTATTGTCCGATGTCGTAGGTATAAAAAGAGTCGGATGGGGTAATCATTTCTTCGTGGACTTTTTCTCCGGGGCGAATACCGATGACCGGTTTTTCGCATTCGGGGCCGATGGCTTCGGCTACGTCGGTAATGCGGTAGGAGGGTATTTTGGGAACGAATATTTCACCACCGAGGGCGTGTTCGAGGGCGTGCATTACGAGATCTACTCCTCCCTGAAGGGGGATGTTGAATCGGGTCATTTCGGGATCGGTGATAGGAAGGACGCCTTCTTTTTTCTTTTTGAGGAAGAAAGGGATAACCGATCCGTTGGAGCCCATTACGTTTCCGTAACGCACAACGGAGAATTTTATAGGGTTCCAGCCGGTGATATTGTTGGCGGCTACGAAGAGTTTATCTGAGGCGAGTTTGGTAGCTCCGTAGAGGTTTATCGGGGCGGCGGCCTTGTCGGTGCTGAGGGCTACTACGCGCTGCACACCTGTTTCGAGGCAGGCGTTGATAATATTTTCTGCTCCGAGGATATTGGTTTTTACGCATTCCATCGGGTTGTATTCTGCAATGGGTACGTGCTTCATTGCGGCGGTATGGATGACGTAATCGATGCCTTTCAGGGCGCGCTTCATACGTTCGTAGTCGCGCACATCGCCAATAAAATAGCGAAGAGCCGGGTATTGGGCAGGGGAAAATTCCTGGCTCATCTCAAATTGTTTTTGTTCATCGCGGGAGAAGATAACGAATCTTGATATTTGGGAAATGTTTTCAGGATGTGGGCTGTAAGGGCTTTTCCAAGAGATCCGGTACCACCGGTTATGAGTAGTGATTTGTTGTTGAGCATGTTTGAATGTTGATTCTGAGAAGGGTTGGATGTGGTTTAAATTTTTTGCAAAGAAAGGGAAAAAAATGTCTCGAGTCACGAGTCTGAAGAGTCTCGAGTCACGAGTCGCACTGACGCCAGGGTCAGTATCTCCGACGAGTCGCGAGAGGGATTTCGGTTCTGACGATAAATGTCTGCACAGGTACTGACGATAAATGTCAGCACGTGTACTGACGAGGTTCATACCTGCTTGTGCATAGGCACTCACCTTAAGTCGTCAGCATGTGTACTGACGAAGCTCGTACCTCGCTTGTGCATACGCACTCCCTTCGGTCGTCAGCATTTGATAAGTTGAGAGAATTCTTTGCGGACTTTGCGCAGAGACTTGGCGCCCTCCGCCTTAAAGAGGGGTATAATCCATGATGTTTTTGAATGGTTGGAAATACGTTCTCGTTTGCCACGCCGTCTCTCGATAAAATTTCACAGCTTGATAATTTGTTCAAATAACACTGTAAGGGCTCATAGCTGTGAAATCACTCGAGATGACGTTACATTCGGTGTGGTTAATTTGTTTTGCACCGATTAACAAAAGAGTACGTCACATCGAGTGGTTTTGAACCATAGAAGCTCTCGGGAGCGAAGCGCGCCCCTACGGAAGACGCAGCATTACAAATGCAGCGTAGCAGAGGTGGTTTTGGTGGATAAAAAGGCTATTTCAATTTTTAATTGGTATGTGCTTTAGTAATTCCGCTGTCATTGAACTTTGTCTTCTGGTTTTTGACCGTTTTGAATTTACCCCTGGTATCCGCTCAAAATGTGGTAGTCCCAGTTCGAGTTTACAAGAATAGGCGTTTTTATAAAAAACGTGTAAGAACCACAAGTGCAACTTTTTGTTATCTTAGAGTATAACCTCAAACTTAACTTATATGAAGTCAATTTACTTACTTGGTTTGGCCTTCTTCTTCTCATTTTATGGCTATTCTCAAAATGCGGGAGATATATATGGTGTGAATTTTACACCGGGCACTTTAAAGCTTGCAAAGCTCAATCCGAATAATGGCGCAGTTAACTTAATCAATGAAAATGCCCTCAGTGGGGATCAGTTTTCATCAGGAAACAGCGATTTGGATCCCAATTTAGGACGATATCATTACGTGCGATTTGGCCAGATGATTACAGCGGATCTTGAAACCGGAGATGTTTTATTCGCGCCTCAGCTCACGTGCAGCAGCTTAGCTATTAACCCGGTGAGCCCTATAAGTAATATCGCCTACAACTGGTTAGATAGCACCATTTATGGTTTAGTACATGTAAATTCCCTTCTCTATTTCGCTAAAGTCGATCCCGAAACGGGCGTGATTACTGTGCTTTCGGACGGTGCCCTGACAGGTGATCAATACAGCAGTGGGGTTTCTGATATAGATCCACTTTCGGGTAGATATTTTTATATCCGATCGAATCAGATTGTAACTGTGGATATAAACACGGGCGCATTGATCTCTCAAGAAACCATTAACAACCCTAATGGGGCAGTTTCTCCGATTACCAACATTGCATACAATTGGCTAACAGGCACGATTTACGGATTAAATTTTAAAGCCGGATCGACCAGCGATTCCCTTGTTGTAGATCCTCAATTGCGTCTAGCAACTATAGATCCACAAAATGGAGAAGTCGTTATTTTATCAGAAAACTCCTTAAGCTCCGATGAATTTTCAAGTGGCGTATCAGACATTGATCCTATCAATGGACGTTATTATTACATTCGTGGAAATAGAATATATGCTGTGAACATTGCTACCGGAGCCCTAATTAGCAGCGCTGTAATGAGCAATCCCAACAATGCCATAGCTCCAATTACCAATATCGCTGTATTTAAAAACAAAGATTCGCGACCTGCTCCAATTAATGATTTCATAATGTCGGATGAAGATTTATCCGTAAGCTTTAAGAACATCTCTGAATTCAATTTATCTACGTTTTGGGATTTTGGGGATGGCACTTCAGCGACCGATAGACATGCACACCACACATACGCGGAAGCCGGCACCTATGAGGTGATGCTCGTAAGTGAGAGCTTGGGTGGAGACAGGGACACTACCTACCAAACAATCGAAGTGGAAGGTTTGATTTTGTCTGCGACTGAGTTGGACAAAAGTGAAATGCGGGTCTATCCGAATCCTGCGGATGAGCGGTTGTGGATTGAGACAGGAAATGAAATGCTTGGAGGAGTTTTGCGAATTTTTTCTTTGGACGGCAAAATGGTATATGAGCAAAAACTTTCTACAGACCGGATTGAACTTCAGGTTTCGGATTATCAGGCCGGAATTTATCTGCTTACTGCCGTATCTGCGGATGGTGGGATAACTCGCAATTCAAAGCTGGTACTAAAGCCGTAAGGTTCTGATAGATAGCGCGCCCCTACGGAAGACGCAGCATTACAAATGCAGCGTAGCGGATAATAAAGCTGTAAGGCTCTGACAGATAGCGCGCCCCTACGGATGACGTACCATTACAAATGCAGCGTAGTGGAGCATAGATTAACAAAAGAGCACGTCACATCGAGTGGTTTTAAAAGTTAGTAGCTCTTAGGAGCGTAGCGATTTAGAGATACTTGGTTTTAAAATTGTATCGAGATGTTTTCTAATGGTTGGAACATTGCCACGCCGTCTCTCGATACAACCGACGAAGGAGCTCAGCGAAGCTAATTTCACAGCCACTTCATTTACCCCATTTAATAAAGGTTTGTCACCGGCTGTGAAATCACTCGAGATGACGTTCCTTTTTCGGTGTAATTAACATGTGGTGCATAGATTAACAAAAGAGCACGTCACATCGAGTGATTTTGAACCATAGAAGCTCTCGGGAGCGAAGCGCGCTCCCACGGAAGACGCAGCATTACAAATGCAGCGTAGCGGAGCGTAGGTACATCCCCCTGACAATTTTCCAAAAACCAACGACCTCCGGGAGCCCGCTCGGGAAACTAAAAACTAATCACCAATCACTAATCACCAATTACCATTCGCCACGCCGTCTCTCGATACACCGCGCAAACGATAAAGCCGGAAAGCGCGGCACTCGAGATGACGTTACATTCGGTGTGGTTAATTTGTTTTGCACCGATTAACAAAAGAGTACGTCACATCGAGTGGTTTTGAACCATAGAAGCTCTCAGGAGCGAAGCGCGCCCTCGGAAGACGCAGCATTACAAATGCAGCGTAGCGGAGGTTTGAACCATAGAAGCTCTCAGGATCGTAGCGATTTGGTTTTAGAAAATTGTATCGAACTGAGCGTAGCAGTCTCAGAAATGAAATGACTCTGTATACGACCAGAGGGAGTAGATGTTTTTAATGGTTGGAAATACGTTCTCGTTTGCCACGCCGCCTCTCGATAAAATTTCACAGCCACTTCACTTATCGCATTTAATAAAGGTTTGTTTCCGGCTTTGAAAGCACTCGAGATGACGTTCCTTTTTCGGTGTAGTTAATTTGTTTTGCACCGATTAACAAAAGAGCACGTCACATCGAGTCGTTTTGAACCATAGAAGCTCTCAGGAGCGAAGCGATTTAGGATACTTAGGTTAAAAATTGTATCGAGATGTTTTTTAATGGTTGGAAATACGTTCTCGTTTGCCACGCCGCCTCTCGATAAAATTTCACAGCCACTTCATTTACCCCATTTAATAAAGGTTTGTCACCGGCTGTGAAATCACTCGAGATGACGTTCCTTTTTCGGTGTAGATTAACATGTGGTGCATCGATTAACAAAAGAGCACGTCACATCGAGTGGTTTTAAACCAGTTAGTAGCTCTTAGGAGCGAAGCGATTTAGAGATACTTAGGTTTTAAAATTGTATCGAGATGTTTTTAATGGTCTTTGAAATACTTGATTTGCCACGCCGTCTCTCGATACAACCGACGAAGGAGCTCAGCGAAGCTAATTTCACAGCCACTTCATTTACCCCATTTAATAAAGGTTTGTCACCGGCTGTGAAATCACTCGAGATGACGTTCCTTTTTCGGTGTAATTAACATGTGGTGCATAGATTAACAAAACAGCACGTCACATCGAGTGGTTTTGAACCATAGAAGTTCTTGGGAGCGAAGCGCGCCCCTTCGGAAGACGCAGCATTAAATGCAGCGTGGCGGAGAATTAGCTTCAAGCCTTAAGCTTCCCCGCCCGAATGCGGGATTTGCAACAAGTCGAGCCAAAGGCGAAGATCCCGCGAAAGCGGGCTGCAAGAGGTTGTCGGTGTTGAGGTTTGGCGTCCTCCCCCTTTGTCCCCCTCCAGTCCTCCCCCTTTATCCCCCTCCAAAGGGGGAGAGTTCCGTGTGTGGGGTGGAGATTAGGATAGGATTGAATGTTTTCTCTTCGTATTTCCAGTGGTCATTGGTTTGGTTTTCAGCCACGCCTTTGGCTTGATCTTCATCTTGCAGCTTATGGCTTGGAGCTTAAAGCTAATTTTCCATCTCAATATTCCCCGGCAGGTAAACAACAGCAGGCACATAGCCCAATCCCTTCGAGGCTTTCATTTTGAATTTGGCCCAGTAGCGGTATACGGCGAGGAGGTTCCATTTGGCGGTGGCCATATCGCGCTGCTGGATAAATACGGTCACGGAGTACTCGCCATCGATAAAGATGCTGTCGGGAATGGTAACCTTGAGGTTGTGGAGGTCGCGGTTGTTGGGGATGGCTTCCTGAAACTGAAAACTGTCGTAAATGCCGACGATCTTGAGATCCTTGTCGGTAACCTGGAGTTTGACGTGAAACCATTCGATCTGTGGGGCTACTTTTAACGAAAGTTCTACGCGGATAGGATCGCGGTAGTCGATGGACGGGATGTCTTCGTTCTTGTTGCGGTAGATATCCGAGGGGTGGATTTTCATATGCTTCGATGGTGGCAAAGTCGTTGAATTCTACGCGGGATTTGTCGCCGGCAAAGAGGCCGAAGTAGCGCTCGATGCCGTCGGTGATATTCTCGCCGTAATAGTCCACGATGCCATTTTCCATCAGGAGCACCTTATTGGTGATATTGGCGATATGGGGCATGGAGTGGCTCACGAAGATTACGGCCGACCTCGCGCATGATGGAGTTGATCTTATTGAAGGATTTGATCTTAAAGCCCGAGTCGCCCACGGCGAGGACTTCGTCGAGGATGAGGACGTCGGGTTTCATGTGCGCGGCGACAGAGAATCCAAGGCGGACTTTCATTCCCGAGCTGTAATACTGTACGGGGGTGTCGATAAACTTCTCGATCTCGGAGAAGTCGATAATCTCGTCGAGTACGGCGTCGATTTCCTTCTTGTTGAGGCCGAGTACGGAGCCGTTGTTGTAGATGTTTTCCCTTCCGGTAAGGATGGGATTGAAGCCGGAACCGAGTTCGATGAGAGCGCCTATGCGTCCGCGCATTTCTATGCGGCCTTTGTCGGGTTTTATAAGGCCATTGAGTATTTTGAGGAGGGTGGACTTGCCGGCGCCATTGCGTCCGATAAGGCCGAGGCATTCACCGCGTTTGAGTTCGAAGTTGATATCTTTTACCGCCCAGAATTCTTTCGGGCGCAGTTGGATATCGTCATTGGGTTTGTGGGCGAGGAATTCTGAGCCGAGGTCTTTCATGCCATACCAGAGGCTGGTCTTGAGGTCGCGGCAAAATTTCTTGGCTACGTGTTCGACGATTACGAGGGTTTCCTTTTCCATTTGCGTTAAGCGTTCATACGTTCGATAAGGATGGGCAATGCCACTCTGAAGCCGATGGTCATAATAACCAGGAGGACGAGGTTGATGCCATTGATAACCAGAAACTGGGGGATAAAGTCGCCCATGGATCCGGTGAGCCAGCTGCGGGCGGTAATGATAAGGGGGGTGAGTGGGTTGGCATGGATCAATTTTGGCGGTAAGCCCCGCCTTAGGAATGGCGTAAATTACCGGCGTGGTGTACATTAGGAACTGCATGATGAGGGGCAGTCCTTTGCTGATATCGGTGTAGAGGGTGGCGATAGGGGTGAGGAGGAGGCCGATGGTGGTGCCGACCAATACGAGGGAGAGGAGGGCAAGGGGAAAGAGGAGGAGGGTGTAGGTGCCTGCATAGCCCATGAATGCTGAGGGCTACGATGAGGATAATTGCTTTGATGGCGGCGTTGAAGAGGGACTGGTAAATGGCCGACATGATGATGGCTTCGCGGGGGAAGTTGACCTTGGCGATCACCGATTTGTTCTGGGAGGTCTTGTTGATCGGCGACTGCATGCTTTCCAGAAACATGGCCCAGATCATGGTGCCGGTGAAGACGTACACGGGGTAGGGAGTCCGGTGGATTCGCCGAGGGATATGATGCCGTGGCGTTGAGGAAAATCCAGGTTACCGTATTGGCGATGGGGATGATAAATGCCCAGAGGAAGCCGAGGGCGCTTTGGCGATACATGGCTTTAATATCGCGAATGGTGAGGCGCATGGCGAGGTCTTGTCCGCGGCGAATGTCTTTGGCGATATCTCCGATCATGTGCCAGGGGCGGCGGAGGTTTGAGTGCGGGGTGTAAACGCGTTTTTCGAGTTCGGGCATGGGGGGTTTTTGCGGTGGCGAAAGTAGGGAAAATTTGCTGATTTGACGATTTGCTAATGTGCTGATGGGGTTTTCGGTGATAGAGGACAGGCGCAGGGTACATACCCAGCGCAGCAGATCTTTTATGACCAACTATTTTTCTTTTGAAAATCCCGAGAAATCGGGAAAATGCCTTATATGGTAAAGGGAAGTGGGGTTATTAGCAGAAAATGTTGAAACGGTGGGTGTGGTGGGTCTCCCTTTAGGGTCGGGGCGGCGCGTGGTGGATTTGCTGATTTGCTAATGTGCTGATGGGGTTTTCGGTGATGGAGGACAAGCGCAGGGTACATACCCAGCGCAGCAGATCTTTTATGTCCAACTATTTTTCTTTTGAAAATCCCGAGAAATCGGGAAAATGCCTTATATGGTTAAAGGGAGGTGGGGTTATTATTCGAAAATGTTGAAACGGTGGGTGCGGTGGGACTCCCTTCAGGGTCGGGGCGGCGCGTGGTGGATTTGCTGATTTGCTGATGTGCTAATGTGCTGATGGGGTTTTCGGTTATGGAGGACAGGCGCAGGGTACATACCCAGCGCAGCAGAGCTGATCCTGACGATGAATGTCAGGATGTTCCATGGGGGCGGGGCGGTGGAAGACTCATTCGCGTTTGCCTTTTTTTAATCTTTGATCAACAGGCAGTTGGATAAATTCGGTGATCTCTACTTTTCCGAATTCTTTGTATAGCGGATTAAGGATTATGTTTGACTCCAAGGGTACAATAGTTGACGGTACGCGCAGGGCGAATAGGTTTCGATCTGTGGATATGTTTGTGAAAACTGAAGTTGTTTTGGAATTATAAGGATATTGATTCCATTTTTCAGGGAGATGTTTTAGGACTTCAATTTTAAATTCATCGGGAAATTCAATTTTGGCAATTAGAATTTCTTTTGGCAGAAAGGCAATATTTCCCGAGTGCACATAGTATTCAAGTAATGCGAGAGAAATATTCTCTGAGCAATATACCGCTCGAATGCCTACCTCGTTCCATCGTCCTCCGACTTTTTCTGCCCCAATGCCAGAAAGTGTTTTATCCTTAAATCTTACATCAGCGACTCTGTAAACGACCATTAGCTGTAGACGTTGTACTGGATTCTAATAATCTCATTTTCTACCATCTCAAAACCAAGACTACTATCCAATAAATCAAAAGGTTTTTTATCACCGAGGGCTCTTGAGGGGGTCGTTAACCAATTCTTGAAATCATCTTTGGTATCGAATACTTGATATCCCTGACCGTATAATCGTGCTACTTCGTAGATGCGTTCTGAAGTTTCCTTACCGTAAACAGTTTTCTTTTGCATACTGCTAATGGAGGCGGGTAATATGTGTTCAAACTCCTTTTCGGTGGCACCAAGATTATTAATCAACTGTTTCCAATCAGTTTTCTTTACCCCAGTTCTGATTCGATCGATTATCTCCAATTTAAAATCAGGAGAGTCTTTGGCGTTGGCAACAACCCATGTTGGGGAGAATTTGGATAGACGAGCAGTGTTGGCGGCCTTTTTTGGGGTTGGAGTGCTTGGTCTTCCTCTTCGTTTTCCTACTTGTTTAGTGCTCATTATTGGATTTTTACAATTTTGTTTAGGTAAATATACAATTTTAATTCCGGGTTACGAATTATTCCTACGGTCATGAGAACGCTCCGCTCAATTAGGGCTGGGGCGGTGCGTGGTGGAAATAATTACGAATTACGAATTACGGTTTTCGAGTGTTGGAGGACAGGCGCAGGGTACATACCCAGCGCAGCAGATCTTTTATGACCAATATGGTTAAAGGGAAGTGGGGTTATTAGCAGAAAATGTTGAAACGGTGGGTGCGGTGGGTCTCCCTTTAGGGTCGGGGCGGCGCGTGGGATGATGTGCTGATGGGGTTTTGGGTACTGGAGGATGCGAGTAACCACGCGATACAATCGCGCGGTAGCGGGTGACGGTTAGTTTAATGGAATGAATACCTAAGAACCCCTTTCGTCCAAAAATTTACGGTCGAAGACTTCTACTCCGTATTGGTTTAGGTGGTCGAGGTCGAAGAAGTTGGTGTCGGGGAGGGTGAGGTTGGTGTTGTAGTTCGTGTAAGGGCCGTAGGAGTTCATTAAGCTGTCGAAGGGGGCGATGTCGCCGAGGGCTTTGTAGAAGTCGCGGCTTACGGGCGCCTGAACGAGGAGGTAGGGAACGTCTTTATTTTTGAGAAAGGTGAGCATGTCGTGGAAGGCGGTTAGCTGGTCGTCGCGGTAGGTTAGGGTTGTGGGTTCTAATGGGGTGGTTTCTTTGTAGTAGCCTTGGTCGATGGCTACGAAGCCTCCGGGGATGTAGGTGCTGTGGCGGCTGTAGGAGCGTTCACGGTAGGTTTTGCCGAGAAGGTCTTTGTCGACAAAGCGGTAGAGGAAGGTGTTCAGCGGGCGGATATTGGTATGGGATATTGCGAGGAGGAAGAGGTCGATGCTTAGGTTGTCGTTGGATATAACATCTGTAGTGGATTCCACCCCGTCGAAGGTGAAGGCGCCGGGAAAGGTTTCGATGATTACGGTGTCGGGGTTGAGGTGGTCGATATATTTTTTTAGAAGGTATTTGGTTTGGAAGCGGCGACTGTGCGCTGGAGCCGAGGTTGAATAATGTGTATCCGTATTCTTCAAAAATTCTGGGGTCGAAGCCACGGTAGGCGTGGGATGAGCCGATGGCGAGGTAGTCCACGTGGGTATAGTTGGGAATGTCGGCTATGCGGGTTTGTAGGTGTCCGTAGGAGGCGGGACGGTAGGAGATATTTGTGAGGTAGATGTATTTATGTGGGAAGTTTTTGCCAACGAGGTAGGTGATAATCGTATAGGCCGGGATGACGAGGAGGATGAAGAGGAGGAGGTTTTTTAGGAAGAGCTTCATTGGGGTGAAGGTAGGGAATTTGAATGGCAATGGGCAATTACTCCCTCTGGTCGTGAAGTCGCTTCGCTCAGTTGGCAATGGGCAAAATTTCGGTGCTGGAGGTTGTTTTAAATTAATTACGAATTACGAATTTCGCATTCAGGGTGCTGGAGGATGTTCAGGAATTTTAGGGATGTGAGTTATTTAACCGCAACTAAGCAAAGGGTTTCGCAGAGTCTTGCTGCGCTTGGAGGTCACTGCGTTAAGTTGAAGGATCTCGATGTGTGAGCAGAGCGAATAAAGTGTAGAGTTGCGAAATTGCGCAGAGTTGGATGTGTTTGGAGGCTGTTTTTTTGAAACATATAAGGTATATAAGGGAAGGGATATAAGTTCATATATGTTAAAAATGAGGGTTTTATATGTCCAACTATTTTTCTTTTGAAAATCCCGAGAAATCGGAAAATGGCTTATATGGTTAATGGGAAGTGGGGTTATTATTCGAAAATGTTGAAACGGTGGGTGCGGTGGGACTCCCTTCAGGTACTGTGTATAAATCCAAATTTATTTCGACATTATTTATGTCGTATATTTACATTTCCAAAGGAAGATCCGTTAAGGATTTATCCTGTGTAGCTCGGGCTTCGGTCCGGGCTATCTTTTTTCTATGATAATCTGGTTCATATTGCGTTTGGTTTTTCCAAAGTGTATAGATCAAAGCAAGGAGCTTTCTCTGTACAGCGACTTGCGCTTTCATTGGTATTTTTGACCTTTGTAGAACTCTGTTTCGCAAGTTATTGAACTCAGGGACGTGTATTGATGCCGACATTGCTGGGTGGTACATCAAATGCCTGATATATCGGTTTCCTTTTTTGGATATGCGCGTCTTACCTTTTACAGATGTACCGGATTCTTGATGGACGATATCAAAACCAGCATAACTCGTCAGCTGCTTACTGTTATGGAAGTTTTCAAATCCATTAGTCTCCGCCACGATACCTGCTACACTTTGAATGCCGCACCCTTTGGTGGTACAAATTTGTTCTATCCGCTCAGAAAGTTCTTCGTCGGTAGCGACAAGTGCTTCAAGTTTCGCTTTAATCATGGTAATTTCTTTATCCAGCATCGCGATCAATTTCTTATTACTCTTCTTTATATCGGCTGAAACGTCGTGAGAATATTCCTTGCTGTGTGCTATATTAGATAAGGCAGTTTTCTGCTCTTGTAGCTGTATTCTATAGCGACTTAGATCTCTCATTTTACGGAAGATCTTTTTGGCTGGATGCCACTCATAGTGTGACCGCTCCACTCCGAACTTAGCCAAGATCTTGGCATCCACATCATCGGTCTTGGTTTTGATATTGAGACTTTTAAAATAGTATTTAGATGTGTTTGATAGTGCAATATGTACTGTTTTTCCAATTCCGTGCAGATGATATGCCAATCCTTCATGGTAGGATCCTGTGGCCTCCATAAGAAAAACGAGTGGTACCTCTTTATGGGTTTCTTTGCCAGCCCAGCGAATCAACTGATTATAGCCTTTTTTGGTATTATCAAATTTCTTACTGGTTGAGTAACTCAGTTCGTCGTTTGATGACTTACTGCATATTCTAACTGTGAAGTTATCTTTAGACATATCTATGCCTACACACTGTTTTTTCATGGTATTTACTATTTAATTGTATAACAACCAGATCTCCCCACGTCTATCCTTTTATCTTATTCAAGCTCGATCACTTCGGCCTTAAGTACTGTTCAGACTCATGAAGATCAAAAAGTGCACAGGCTAAACCTAAAGGACGATGTAGCTTAAAATGCTCATCTTGGGTCGAGTGGCCTTGTGCACCAGGTCGATATACTTTGTATGGACAACAATATAAAGACCCGGATTGAATACCGAAAATATACTTGAGGTATTCTCTCTTTGCAAACATAAAAGGGTCGGGGCGGCGCGTGGGAAGAGGGTTTTTAATTGAGTGAGCTGCATCTTACATGAGATCCTGAAACAAGTTCAGGATGACACGGATGATGGAACTAAAAACCCCATATCCCGATTCCGCTGCGCTACTCGGGATGAGTTCGAATACGGAAAAATTGAAAAAATTTTTCCTGTCTCACTCAGAACTGAAAGTAGATAAACGGAGTCTCTTTAGTCTGCATGAAGAGCCCGATGGCGGCGATGAGGAGGATGTACACGAGCCAGCGCGACCAGCGGGGTTTGCAGTAGCGCATTTCTTTGAGGGGGTGGAGGTAGGCGCGGCCGGTCCACTCGGCGAAGAGGAGGATGGCGATGAAGAACATGCACAGCAGGGCGCCGGAGAGGTTATCTATTTCCGGAAGGGTAAAGAGGGACTTTGATATCAGGAGTTTGCAGTAATGAAGGGCGTCGGAGATGGAGCTTGCGCGAAAAAATATCCATGCGATGGTGGTGAGGGTGAAGGTGGTGAGGATGGCCAGGGCATCGCGAAAGGTGGGCAGGAGGTAGCGGGTCTGTATGTGGATTAAGTTTTTGCGGTTTTGGTTGAAAATGTAGAGGGGCAGGAAGAAAAGGGCATTGAGGGCTCCCCAGGTGATGAAGGTCCAGTTGGCACCGTGCCAGAATCCGCTGACGATGAATATGATGAAGATATTTCGGATGGTCATGCTTTGCGATCCGCGGCTTCCGCCAAGGGGGATATAGAGGTAATCGCGAAACCAGGTAGAGAGGCTTATATGCCAGCGGCGCCAGAATTCGGCAATGTCGCGGGAGAAGTATGGGTAGGCGAAGTTTTGCATGAGGTTGAATCCAAAGAGGCGCGCTGTTCCGATGGCTATATCGGAGTAGCCGGAGAAGTCGCCGTAGATCTGAAAAGCGAAGAATACGGCTCCCATGGCGAGGGTGCTGGCGGGGTAGGCGTCGGGGTTGCTGAAGATGGTGTTCACGAATCCGGCGCAGTTATCGGCGATGACCATCTTTTTGAAGAGGCCCCAAAGGATCTGACGCATTCCATCGACGGCGAGGGGATAGGAGAATTTTCGCTTTACAGCAAATTGAGGCAGGAGGTTTGTTGCACGCTCAATGGGGCCGGCAACGAGCTGTGGGAAGAAGCTTACAAAAGCGGCGAAGGATACAAAGTGGGATGTGGGCTCCAGCTTGTTGCGGTACACATCGATGGTGTAGCTCAGGGTTTGGAAAGTGTAGAAGCTAATTCCTACGGGGAGGACAATGTCGAGGTATCCGAAATCGATATTTCCACCGAAGAAGGTGAAGGCTTCCTTGAAATTGTCTATGAAGAAGTTGTAGTACTTGAAAAAACCGAGCATGCCGAGGTTGGCGAGGATGCTTAGGGTGAGGAAGAGGCGTTTTCGTTTGGGTATTGAGGTCTTATTTATCTGGAGACCGAGGGTGTAGTCGATAATGGTGCTTAGGGCAATAAGGGCGAGGAATCGGTAGTCCCACCAGCCGTAAAATACATAGCTGGCGAAAAGGATGAATAGATTTTGGTAACGGGTGTTTTTTATAAGCCAGTAAATGGCGAATACGATGGGGAGGAATATGGCGAAATCAATGCTGTTGAAGAGCACTTTCTTGGGTAGGGTTGTGGGGGCGAATTTAGGAAAATAGGCTTACGCCGCAATAGGCAATAGGCAATAGGCAAAATTTTCTGTGCTGGAGGTTGTTTTGGATTTAATTATGAAAAACGAAATACGAATTTCGGGTGTTGGAGGATGTTCAGAGATTTTAGGGTTGGGGGTGATTTAACCGCGAGTTTCGCAGAGTAATTACGCGGAGGGCGCAGAGGGAGACGTGTGTGGAGGATGGGTAGAAATTGATTTGTTGGGCGCAGGGTAAAAACCCAGCGCAGCAGATAGGAATTGATCGAAGGCTGACGGTTTGAAGGCTGTATTTTTTTGAACCACGCGATACAATCGCGCCGTAGCGGATGGGAATTGATTGGATGGGCGCAGGGTAAACTTAGCAACGCGATCTCACGACCGCAGGGAGTAATAATCAGCGCAGCGATTGGTGGTTGTGTTTTCTGAACCATATAAGGCATATAAGTTCATTTAAGAATAGAGGTGTGGGTTATATGCCTTCTATGGTTAAAAGATGTGGGGTTATTATTCGGAAATGGAGTTGTTGTGGGTGCGGTGGGAGCTCCCCTTTAGGGGCTGGGGGCGGCGCGTAGGAAGATCTGCTGACGGGGTTTTCGGTGCTGGAGGATGAGATTCTGAAACAAGTTCAGGATGACGGAGCCAAAAACCAATCACCAAAAACTAATCACCAAAAACCAAACCATTACCTTCGTCGCTTCAAAAAACATTCGAAATGAGAATAAAGTCCATCATTGCTGCCGGTATTGGTATATTGATTAGTGTAACTGCTTTTGGGCAGGAGCTTTATATGCCGCGGGATGTGCAGAAAGCGTACAAGAATAAGACGCGGGATATGAGTGGCAAGCCTGGGGTGAATTATTGGCAAAACCACGGGAGTTACACCATAAAGATCGACGTGATGCCGCCGAGCCGAACTGTTCACGGAAGTGAAACCATAACCTATTCCAACAATAGCCCGGATACGCTGCAGCAGCTGAGTTTTAAATTGATATTGAATCAGCACAAGCCGGGTGCGGTGCAGATGTTTGCGGTGGAGGATGGATATCTTACTTCGGGTGTACATATTGACAGCTACAGCGAAAATGGGGTAAAGAAGAACTGGGGCGATAGCGATGACGGTATCAACTGGATCGTGGAGCTGGAGAAACCGCTTTTGCCGAAAGGCGAGGTAAAACTGGATATCGACTGGCATTACGACTTGTCGGATGGGATAGACCGCGAAGGGGTTATCGATGACAGTACGAGTTTTTTTCTGGCTTATTTTTATCCGCGGGTGGCTGTGTACGATGATTATATGGGGTGGGATAAGATGGCTTTTACCGGAAGGCAGGAGTTTTACAATGATTTCAATGACTACAATTTTGAAGTGAGCGTACCGAAAAATTATATTGTTTGGGCTACGGGCACGCTGCTAAATCCGAATGAGGTGCTGCAACCGGAATATGCGGCGAAGCTTAAGAAGTCCATGACGAGCGATGAAGTGATTCAAATCGCTACGCCGCAAGATTTGCTGAAGCAGCAGATTACGAAGCAGGCAGATGTCAATACATGGAAGTGGAAGGCTGAGAATGTGAGCGATGTGGCGCTGGCGGTGAGTAATACATACAATTGGGATGCGGGGAGTGTGGTGGTCGATGCCAAAACGAATCGCAGAGCCAGTGTGCAGGCAGCGTATGATGAAAAGGCGACGGACTTTCAGGCAATGGTGGAGTACGGAAAGCATTCTTTAAAATGGTTTTCGGAGAATACGCCGGGGGTGGCTTATCCGTATTCGAAGATGACGGTTGTGCGGGGATTTGCCGATATGGAATATCCGATGATGGCAAATGACAGTTCGAATCCGGAGGAGCCGCGAGAGACGATGTTTACGGCTGAGCATGAGATTGCGCATACCTGGTTTCCGTTTTATATGGGGATCAACGAAACGCGATTTGCATACATGGATGAGGGCTGGGCTACGGCTATGGAATACTTGATTGCGATTGACGATATTGGAGTGGAGGAAGCTACGGAGGTGTTTAAGAATTTTCGGGTTACCCGGGTTACCAATGACGCTTCCCTGGAGGCGAATATTCCGATTATTCTGCCTTCGAATACGTTGCGTGGTAAGGGGCTGGCGTACAATATGTATGAAAAAGCTGCACTGGGCTATCTGGCGGTGAGGGATATGCTTGGTGAGGCAACATTCAATAAGGTATTGCGCGGGTATATGGACCGGTGGCACGGGAAGCACCCTATTCCGTGGGATTTTTTCAATTCGTTTAATGACCTTTCGGGAAAGAATTTGAACTGGTTTTGGGAGCGCTGGTATTATAGTATGAACTATATTGATATGGGGATTGAGAAGGTGGAGATCATGGATAATGGGGTGACGATAACGCTCCGTAATACGGGTGGTATGCCGGCTCCGGTGGATATTGTTTTAGGAATGCAAGATGGGACATCTCTTGTGTATCATCAGACACCCGAAATCTGGGAGACAGATGCCAAAACGGCTGTGGTGGTGCTGAGTGGTGTGGGGAGTGTTAAGAAGGTTTCCCTTGATGGCGGGATTTTTATGGATGCTGTTGTGGGGGATGATGTTTGGGAGAAATGATAAAAGTCTCGAGTCACGAGTCGCTGGTCACGAGAAGGTTTTCGGTGTTTGAGATTGTTTTGGGTTTTTAACCACGCGATACAATCGCGCGGTAGCGTATTGGAGATGGACAGGGTAAATAACCAGCGCGGCGGGGCTTTAAGGTCAGAGAGGAGGGGACGAAATTAATATCCGAAAATGTTCAAGCGTTGGTGCGGTGGGAGCTCCCCTTCAGGGGCTGGGGGCGGTGCGTGGGAAAATTAATTACGAATTACGAATTACGAATTTCGGTGTTGTAGAGGCGTTGCATGCAACGCCTCTACACGCAACGCCTCTACACGCAACGCCCCCCGCGCCGCGCCCCCATGCGCCCGCGCCCCTACGCGCAACGCCCCCGCACGTAACGCCTGTAAATTTTTCCTCCCGAAATATTAAACCATGTCATTAGTATCTCTGAAATTTTACCTTTGTAAATTGTTCAATCGCGCGAATGGTAGAAAAGAAAAGCAACATTGTTGATGTTGATGATCTGTTGATCGTTTGGAAATTTGTATCGAAGAATTGGTTCATCATCCTTCTTCTGCCACTATTGGCTGGTATTGCTGCGTACTTTTATGTACACAGAATGGCCGATGAATACGGTGCAAAGACTGAAATCCTTCTCGGGGGCGGTACCAATACTGAATACCAAACCCAAATCTATCGCAACCTTACCGGGTATAATGGCAATGTGAGCCAGATTACCAATCAGATAAGGGTATTGCAGTCGCATGATCTGATCTCCAAGACGCTCGACAAACTCGATTTTCAAATATCTTATTTTATTGTTGGCCGTGTAAAAACGACCGAAATACCGCGTATCGATGCCTTTGATCTTAAGGTGCAGCTTATCGAAAGCAATGGAGGCCAGCTCTATGGGGTGCCTTTTGATGTGAAAGTCTTGAATAAGGAACAATTTCTTCTGACGTTCGAAAAAGAAGGTGAAACCGTTCAGCGAACCCATAATTTCAATACCGATATTATTAGCAGCGAATATGTGCTGCGTGTAAACCGAAATCCGCTTATCAACGACGAGACTTTTGAGCGACTCAAAGAAAATAATTACCGGTTTATTGTCAATAGCAAGGCATATCTTGTAAAGTCGTACCAGTCTTCATTGCAAATTGAAAATGAGGAGGGTACCAGTATTCTTGAGATTTCGGTAAAAGACCATTTGGCTGCCAAAGCCAAAATGTTTCTGGATTCTCTTTCTTCCACCTATATCGACTATACAATCCAGTCGCAGATAGATCTGAATGAGAATACGCTCAGTTATATCGACCGCCAGTTGGTGGGCATTACCCATATTCTCGACTCTATTGAGACCAATCTCGAAAATTATAAAGAAGACAAGGACATTCTCGACCTCACGCGTGAGCAATCCGAATTTTTTGAAAAACTTCTCTCCTACGAGGGGCAGCGGCGGGAACAAAAACTGAAGCTCGAAACGCTCTCCTCGCTTGAGGATTATCTGGTTAATAAAACGGAGGAGCGGCTTCTTCCGCCGGCACTTTACATTACCGACGACGATTTTTTGGAGTCATCTCTAAAGGAGCTTTACAACCTCGAAGTGCAGCGATCGCAGGCTGCTTACGATGTAAAAGCGGCAAGTCCCGGATCGGAGCGTGTCGAGAAGACCATTCAGTCTTTGCGGTCAAATATTATGGTTTACATCACCAATTTGCGAAAAGCTATAAACGATCATATCGATGATGTGAGTAAGGAGGTGAGCTATTATGAATCGCTTCTGCGAAAATTGCCGCAATCGCAACGGGAGATTTTGAATATTAAGCGCAATCTCAGTGTAAATGAGAAGATGTACGTGTATTTGCTTGAGAAGAAGGCGAATACCATTATTGCCCGAGCGGCGATCGTTCCCGAAGTTGGGGTTATCGAAGTGGCCCGCGGGCTGGGCGTTGTTGGTCCGGAGAAGGCTAAGGTGGTGTATTATTTTATTGCGGTTGGGTTGTTGTTGGCCTTGCTTATTGCTTTTATCCGCACCCTTTTCTTCGACCGTATTCAAAATACCCGCGAGCTGAAGCAGATTACCAAACTCCCGATTATGGGCGGTATTCCGCAGTTTTCGGAAGGCGGTGACGAGCGGCTGGTAGTTACCCGAAACACGAAATCGAATATTGCCGAGTCATTTCGAAGTATCCGCACCAATTTGCAATATTTCCGTGATTCGCCCGGCAGCAAGACCATTCTTCTTACCTCGCTCCACCCGGGAGAGGGCAAGACTTTTTGCACGATTAATATCGGTGCCATTATTGCCAGCGCGAATAAGCGGGTGCTGATTCTCGATTTCGATATGCACAAACCGAAGGTGCATCAATCGCTGAGCCTTCTCAATGAGAAGGGTTTATCGACGTATATTGTGGGGCGCCACAGTCTCGAAGAGGTCATCCAGCAGACCGATTATGACAATCTCGATGTTATTACCGCCGGACCCACACCACCCAATGCATCTGAGCTGGTTTTGAGTCCCAAAGTGGAAGAGTTGCTTCAGATTCTGAAGGAAAAATACGATTATATATTGATTGACACGCCGCCCATAATGTTGATTTCGGACAGTATGGTGCTGCTGCGAAAAGTTGATATCGGCATATTTGTACTCAATACCGAGAAAGCTACCAAAAACGGAGTTCATCACCTTGAGGAGATTGTGCAGACCAGTCGTCTGGAGCATACGTCACTGATCCTGAACAATGTGAAGCAGAAGAAGTGGAAGTATTATTACGGCCGCTACGGGTATCGGTACGGATATGGGTATGGATACGGTTACGGCTATGGCAAAGAGTATGGTTCAGAATAAGCTTTTCAACTATGGGAGCCGAAAGCGACAGCCAATCAAAAACGCAGGAATCGTGGGATTTAATTGTTGATTCTGCTCAGAGGCATTCTTCCTCGGGATTCAGACAGGCCCTCGGCTACACCGATCTTATTTTCCTGCTGGCCAAGCGTGATTTGACCACAGTTTACAAACAAACTTTTCTGGGGCCGCTCTGGCTTATTATTCAGCCGCTTATCAAAGTCGCGGTGTTCTACTTTATTTTTGGTCGCCTTGCAGGAATATCGACTGAGGGGGTGCCGGCAATCCTTTTTTACCTTATAGGGCTCACATTCTGGGAGTTTTTTGCATCGATAGTCCGTAAGTCGGCAAAGAGTTTTATCGGTAGTCAGCATATTTTCAGCAAGGTCTATTTTCCACGGCTGGTTGTGCCGTTTTCAACCGTGGTTTCATCGGGTATCCGGTCGGGAATTCAGGCTATTTTGCTGATTTTTGTTTATGGATATTATGTATTGACCGGTGCGGTTCAGCCGTCTTTGTGGCTCCTGCTCCTTCCTGTTCTTGTGGTAGTGATTGCCGCGCTCGGGCTGGGATTGGGGTTGATCCTCGCCTCTTTCACCGTGGTTTTTCGCGATTTACAATTCGTAATCGATACCGGTTTGCAGATATTGTTTTATCTCACGCCCGTTATTTATCCGCTCACCCTCGCCACAGGAAAAACCGGAAATCTCCTTCTGTTCAATCCGCTGGCATCGGTTCTGGAAGCCATAAAGCTTGGATTTGTAAGCAGGGGAATTCCGGATGTAAATTTTCTTGTTTACAGCTTTTGTACGGCCGTTCTCGTTTTGTTCATTGGCCTGCGTGCCTTTCGGCAAAAGGAGCAAACCTTCATTGACACGATATAAATGGAGCGCGTAGTACATAGCGAAAATCTGGGTAAACGGTATCACACCGGTGAGATTAAGAGCGGTTTCCGTTCGGGAAAGGATTTGGCCGGGAAAGAGATTTGGGCAGTCGATGGTTTGGATTTTACGCTCCGAAAAGGGGAGGTTGTGGGAATCATCGGTAAGAACGGCGCCGGAAAATCCACTTTATTAAAATTGCTTTCACAGATAACGGCTCCTACCAAAGGGCGTTTTCGGGTGAAGGGCACTATTTCGAGTTTGCTGGAGGTGGGCACCGGCATGCACCCTGAGCTTACGGGACGCGAGAATATTTTTCTCAACGGAGCCATTCTCGGGATGAGTAAGACCCGCGTGCTCGAGAAGTTTGATGAGATCGTTGCTTTTTCAGAATGCGAAGCTTTTATCGATACCCCGTTGAAGCGGTATTCTTCGGGTATGAAGGTGCGGCTGGGGTTTGCTGTGGCGGTCTTTCTCGATTCCGATATTCTGATTATCGACGAAGTGCTGGCGGTGGGAGACACGCAGTTTCAAACGAAGGCCACCAAAAAAATTACCGAGATGGTTTCGGATGGAAATCGGTCGGTCCTCTTTGTGAGTCACAATATGGCCGCAGTGAAGAGTATTTGCAGCCGGTGTATGGTGCTCGAGTCAGGAAAAAAGGTTTTCGATGGCGATGTTGATTCTGCTATTTCGATGTACCTGGGCTATGACACCACTCAGTCTGAGCGTTTACGCAAATGGACTCCCGAGAGCGCTCCGGGCAATGAGGCATATAAATTGACAGAAGCAGAAATCTCAAGTCCGAATAAAGATTCTGATACCCCACTTTCAGTTACTGATTCATTAGAGATAAAGCTGAAGTTCCTGAATTTGAAAAGGGTTGGCAGGGTGGATTGCACTTTGCAACTCCACAGCGAAGACGGGATTTTCTTGGCGGCGTCGAGTACTTTTCAGCTTCCGGATACTGCTTTCGGGATTTCTGAAAATGATCCTGCCGCTAAAGATCGGGATGTGTCACGGGAGATTATTGGGTTTAATTGCGCCCTGGCGGGGAATGTGTTCAATGAGGGGGTGTACCGTATTTCGGTGTTGCTCATTGAGAATCGGAAGTCGGTTGTTGCGCGTTTCGAAAATCTTTTCACGATAGGTTTCACGGCAGCTTCAAGAGATGTGGATTCGTGGATGGGAAAATCGGGGGCTTATTTTGTGCCTCATTTGGAATGGAGGATAGCTTCAAGCGAAAAGCTTTAGGATTAGCCACAAGCCTTAAGCTGCAAGCTTCAAGGAGTTTTCGTTGTTGGAGAGCAATCCAGTTTTTTGAGGAATGTTTTTTCATCGCCCACGCTCGCGTCTCGCGAGGGTGGTTTTATCTGGCGTCTCGCCAGGTTCGATTTGACAAATTTTAAATTAGTGGTTTGCGCTTCGTTCTTCGAAGGAGTATTTTCGGAATGAACCCGGCAGGATGCCGGACAAAAAGTCCCTCGCGAGACGCGAGCGACGGCTGATTGTTCTTTTTCTGGAAATTGAATCAACCTGTTTTTAATCTAAATTATACAATAAAATTCTGTTAAACTCCTTTCACGGCTTTCTCTGCGAACTTGGCGTTATACCTTTGCGAAACTTGCGGTAAAAGTTTCATCGCCTCAAAATCGAAACAACCCCAAGCACCGGAAAACTTCTTGAAGCTTGCAGCCTAAAGCTTGAGGCTCTTTCAACTTTTCTAATTCAAAAAAATATCCGACCTTGTCATACTTCTTAATCCCCCTTTAAAATGCCCTATTTAAACGCTGAACAAATTGCTGCAATTGGATTCCGGTCGGTTGGCGAAGATGTGCTTATCTCGCCGGATGCCAGGTTTTACAATCCGGCGAAGATCAGCATTGGAAGCCATGTGCGCATTGATGACTTTTCAATTTTATCGGCTGGTGAGGGCGGGATCGTGTTGGCTGATTATGTGCATGTCGCTCCTTTTTGTGGGTTGATGGGTGCGGGAGAAATCCGGATGGATGATTTCTCGGGAATTTCTTCACGGGTTTTTATTTATTCATCTTCGGATGACTATAGCGGTGAGACGCTTACCAATCCGACGGTTCCGAATTCATACAAAAATATTATTTCCGGGCCGGTGCATTTGGGCAGGCATGTTATTGTGGGAACGGTATCTACCATTTTTCCGAATATTACGATCGGAGATGGGTCGGCCATAGGGGCTTATTCGATGGTTACCAAGCCTATTGCGGCAGGGGTAATTGCTACCGGCAGGCCTTGCCGTACATTGAAGGCGAGGAAGGGAGATGTTTTTGAGTTGGAGAAGAAGTTGAGGGAAGAGGAATAGCTTCAAGCCTTAAGCTTCAAGCTTCAAGAGGTTTTCGGTGCTTGAGGTCGTTTAGGGATTTCAGGGTTGTGAGGAGTTTAACCGCAAAAGGCGCAAAGGTGGCGCGAAGTTCGCAGAAGAATTCGGAGAAGGAGGTAACCCAGAATCTGATTGGAGTGCTACAATTTAATGTTTGTTGTTCATATTCAAAAAAATAGGATCTTAAAGGTTGTAGGTTCTCTCTGCGCCCTTTATTCGCTCCGCTCATCCTACGGGCTCGTTACAGTCGTGAAAACGCTTCGCTTAGTTGCGCCTCCTTTGCGATCTCTACGGTTAAATTTATATATCCCTCAAAAATAGAACGCCATCAAGACCCAAAACGCCTATAAAGCCGCTTCACTATAATTGAAAATCGCACCGAAAATGGAAGAAATCTCACATACTTCTTATACAATTCCCGGTTACCATTTTGCCGGATGTTGATCAGCGCCTGTGTCAATCGTTCCACTAAAATCTTCTGTTCATTTTGATAGCCGCCCGCGAGAGATTCAAAAAACTTCAACCGCGTGGCATAGCGCAAAAGCCTTTTTTCATCATCGCCCAGTGAGGAATAGATCCCTTCACCATGCACCCGGTACATCGACATCGATGCATCTATGAATTTTGACTTCCCATAGATCAACGCCCATCCCAGAATAAAAACATCGGGATTGTAAACCGTGAAAAAAGCCGGAGGCAGCCTTTTGGGAAAGATCTTTCGCCGCACCACAGAAGCATGCAATACCGGCCCGTGACCGTCGATAAAGTCGGCAATAGAAAAAGCCCGGACATCGCTTTCCAACACCCTTTCCAAGAGGGTTTTTCCTTGAGAATCGACCTTGGTATAATTCGAAAATGCAATTGAAACAGCAGCATCTCTCTCAAGATATTCTGTCTGAGTTTGCAGTTTATTCGGGTCGGTCCAATAATCATCTCCCTCGCAGTAAGCAATATATTTTCCGATACATTCCCCGAGCGCATAGGCAAAGTTCTTTGCGGGCCCGCCATTTTCCGAAAGGAGAGAAAGTTTTATTTCGGGATTCTCCGAAGCCCATTTTTTAAGGATTTCCGGGGTGCCATCAGTCGAAGCATCGTCGCTCACGACAATTTCAAAAGGGAAATCGGTACGTTGTGCGAGCAAACTTTTCAGACATTGTTCGATATACGCTTCTTGGTTGTATGTCAGGACGATAACTGAAACGAGGGATTCACCGGTCATAACGTAAAAGTTCGCTTATTATACGATTCTGATCCTGCCGGCTGAGGTCGTGGTAGAGCGGAAGACAAAGAATGCGGTGGGTGATATCGTCGGATACGGGGCATGGAGTTTTTTGGACGTAGTCGAGGGTGTTCAGACTGGGATTGAAATAGCGGCGCAGTTCGATATCGAGGTCCTGAAAGTGCGATTTTACATTGGTGGTCAGCGCAATTGAGGGCAGAATAATCGGGAAATACGCATGGTTAAATCCTTCGGCATTTTGGATTTTCAGGATTTCGAACTGCGAATTTTTAAATGATTCGGCATAGCGGCTCCACTGTTCTTTTCGGCGGGTTAGCAGGGCATTTGCTTCGGGTAAAATCGCGAGCCCCATAGCGGCGTGGAGTTCACTATTCTTACCGTTTATCCCGATTCCTTCGAACGTATTGACACCCTTGTGCCCAAAATTCCGAAGCCGATCAATACGCGCTTTATCTTCAGGGCTTTTCGATCGAACGAAACCACCATTTACGGTATGAAAAATCTTTGTAGCATGGGTACTCAAAATGGAAAAGTCGCCGTAATGAAGTAGAGACTTTCCTCTGTAAGTACTTCCAAAACAGTGTGCGGCATCATAGATTACTTTCAGCCCATTTGCGGCAGCGAGCGCTTCAATACTTTCGGTTTCGCAGGCATTTCCATATATATGGGTTGCCAGAATGGCCACCGTATTTGGCGTAATGAGGTTTTCAATCTTTGCCGGATCGATGGTCAGTTTTCCCGGAAGGATATCGGCAAAAACGGGTGTAAATCCTTCCCAAACAATCGAGCTGGTCGTGGCCACATAAGAGAAAGGAGTGGTAATAATTTCGCCTTTTGCCGGTCGCAGATCAGGGGGAATGGATGGAAGGCTGTGCAATGCCAACTGGAGTGCCATAGTGCCACTGCTCACAAAACTGAGATTCGACACGCCGAGGTATTCCGACATTTTGGCTTCGAGTTCTTCCACGAGCGGGCCGTTGTTGGTCACCCAATGGCGCGTCCATATTCCGTCGATAAACGCCTTATACGTTTCAATATCAGGCAGAAATGGTTTGGTAGCTGGTATCATGAATCCTTTGTGGTTCTGTTTAGCCACGGCATTTCAGTGAGGTGTGGTTCGATATTCAAAAATGTGGAAAGCGACTTTATCGCATCCGGTTCCGAGAGATCAAGAATAAGCAAATTGCTTCGATCTTTGAACATATTGCGGACATTCGCAATATGATCTTCGTAGGTTTTAATGAGAATTTTGCGGTTGTAGAGATCGTTTTCGGGGGTTGCAAATAAAGCGTGATGCGCATCCCAGACAAATCCCATATATCGGTATTCTGCGTGTTTAAGGTCTTCGCTTTCAGGTAAATGATTGTATCGGCCGAATTTCTCACGGTGAAACCGAATCAGGGAAGCGTACCAAATTTCCGGCGAAGAACGAACGGTCAGAATAAAACGGGCTTCCGGAAATTTTTCAAGCAAGACTGGCGCTGTGAGGGGTGCGCT
Source organism: uncultured Cryomorphaceae bacterium (assembly GCA_963741985.1). Lineage (GTDB taxonomy): Bacteria > Bacteroidota > Bacteroidia > Flavobacteriales_D > Cryomorphaceae > Cryomorpha. Next base: position 828,566 of record CAVUKD010000004.1, on the reverse strand, counting down.
GAAAGGCAGATCCTGAAAGAAATCGGCAGTTCGGCAGTGGCGGAGGATGGGTTTCCAATGTTCGTGTAGATAATCCTTCACGAGCAATTCAGCTTTCCGTTGATTATTGCACTTAAAACCGTGAACCTTCATAAAATGGCGCAGGGAAGTAGTTCCGGTTTTATTCATACCGATACAAAAAACCTTGTTTCGGGCATTTTGATTTTTGGATCGGCTCCAGCCTATTATCTTTGCTAAATTCATTAGGCCCCAAATATCCTGAAAGTTTCTGTAATCATACCCTTTTACAATGAGGAAGCGTTTTTAGAACGCGCAATTACCTCTGCATTGCACCATTCAGAGGTGGGAGAGTGCATTCTGATTGATGACGGAAGCAGTGATAAATCGCTTGCTATTGCGCAGCAATTTGCCGAAAAAGATGAACGTGTGCTTGTTTTGGCGCATGAAGATGGCAGAAATCATGGTGCCGGATCGGCCCGGAATGTAGGGTTTCGGCGTGCCAGAGAGGAGTATATTGCCTTTCTGGATGCGGATGATTATTGGCTGGAGAACCGGTTTGCCCATACCGCCGAAATATTTTCGCATCATCCCGGATATGTGGGGGTTTACGAGGCAATAGCTACCGAAGACTGGGATAGTAATATCGAAAATCCGAAACTTACCATGCTCCGTAGTTCGCCGGACAACGGCGAAGTATTTTTTGAAATGACTCCTTTCGGCAAAAACGGTCATTTCTCGCTTATTGGTCTGACCGTTAGGCGGGAAGTGCTTGAGAAAACGGGTTTGTTTTCCACCAATTTTGCCCTTACCCAAGATACCGAGTGGATTGCGAAGCTATCCCTTACGGGAAAATTGGCCGGTGGCAACACCCGTGAAGTTGTTGCTATTCGGAATGTACATGCATTTAACAGCACCAATGATATCCCCAAATTGATGGAATCGCGGGTGGCTATGTGTTTTTCGCTGCTGAAATGGACGTCTGCAAATGCTGATTTTGCTGTTTGTGCCACAGTGGTCAATACTTTATTGAAATATCATTACGAAAATAATTGCCTCAATACGGGAAGCCGTTTTAAGCGGAAGCGTGCGGATATTGGGTTTATTCGTAAGCTGCGGGCTGTCGATCCAAAGCTGTTACAGATACCTAAAGTGAAGTATTTTATTCGGTTGGTTTTGCATTTACCGAAAGGAGAGGAGTTTGATTTTTACGGGTAAGGTCGCCACGCGATGCAATCGGCGGTAGCAACGCTCCACCGCTCCGCAGCGGTATTCACCCTACGGAATTTATATTGGCGCCGGGTAAATACCCAGCGCATCGAGGAGCACAAAACAACTTACCGCACCGCTCCACCGCTCCGCAGTGGTATTCACCCTGCGGAATTTACAGTTGGCGCCGGGTAAATACCCAGCGCAGCGAAGAGCACAAAACAACTTACAGCACCGCTCCGCAGTGGTATTCACCCTGCGGAATTTATAGTTGGCGCCGGGTAAATACCCAGCGCATCGAGGAGCACAAAACAACTTACCGCACCGCTCCGCAGTGGTATTCACCCTGCGGAAAATACAGTTGCGCCGGGTAAATACCCAGCGCAGCGAGGAGCACAAAACAACTTGCCGCACCGCTCCGTAGGGTAAATACCCAGCGCAGCGAGGCAGCGAATTTGCGAAACTGCGCACTATCTAAATTAAATTTATGAATAGCTTTGCAGCAAAAATCGGGTAAGAATCACCTGCTTAAAAGAAAAAAGTGAAGCCAGATCTGACAATTATTACTGCCAATTACAACAAGGGTTCCGTTGTGATCGACTGCGTGAAGTCGGTTCGTGACCAAACGGTTGGTAGTTGGGAATTGCTATTCGTGGATGACGGATCGGATGACGGCAGTTTTGAGATGGCACAGGAAGCGGCGGAAGGAGACGTACGCTGTGTTTTTTTGGAAAATACTACGGGCATAAAAGGAGCCAATGCAGCCCGGAATATGGCGATCGATCTCGCGAAAGGCACGTTTGTTTTATTTCTTGATAGCGATGATCTCCTCGCTCCGGATTGCGTGGCCAGTCGGCTGGAAGATTTTGAAAAATATCCGGAATTGGATATGCTGATCTACCCCATGGGTCTGTTCAATACCAAAGTCGGTGATTCAGCATTGATTTCGAATATTCCGAAGGAAGAGGGTGATTTGGATCGATTTTTAGACCGGGATGTGGCCTGGTTGATTTCAGGGCCTACCTGGAAAACAGACGCTTTGAAGCGGTTGGGTGGTTTTGACCTTTTGCTTCAAAGCCAGCAAGACTACGATTTGCATATTCGATCGCTTATTGAGGGGTTGAGCTATAAATATTTTCATAAAAAACCGGATGTGTTTTACCGCAGAGAAATATCGAGTGTTCCGCGTCAAAACTCGCAATCTGTCGGGCATTTTAGGCAGCGGTTTGAGATGATTTTGCGGCACCATACCATGCTGCTTGAAGCCGGTAAAATCGATGACACAAAGCGCAAATATTTAGCGAGATACTTGCTTGATCTCGCACAGATGATGCGCTGGCATAGGAATACCCTTGGCAAAGATGCGCTGAAAGAAGGACTATCCTTTTGGGAAAAAGCGGATGCGCTCCAATTGGTTGATCGAAAAACGTATCAAAGGGGTGTGAAATATATTCGATTTAAGCACAATATGTTGTTCAATCGGGTGCCCGGTATTCAAAAGCGACTGGAAGCTAATTTTCGGTCTAAACTCAAGGGATACATGTTTTCGCCGAGCACCACTTATTGCAATACTACATTGGCAGATTACCATGGATAAAAAACCTCATTTGCTTTTTGTTTCTTCATGGTATCCAACAGATACCCATTCGGCTGGAACGTTTATTGAGCTTTATCTGGAGGCCCTTCAATCGCGAGGTGTGAAGTGCTCCATTTTAATTTCGGGCGAAACCACCTTGGGAAATTTCGCCTCTAATCGATTTGACAAAAAGAAGTTTTTGAATTTTCGGAGGCGAGCGGGTTTCACATTTATTGAAAATTTGACCGTTCATCGCTTTCCCTTGCGGTTTGCTTCGAATCCAATCAAAAAGCGCCGTTCAAATATACAGACACAAACGAAAAAGACCCTTCGGGCCTATATTTCCCGCGAAGGAAAACCCGACGCAATCTTTCACCACGGGGTTTTTGATTATTGCTATTTATCCTCATTCCTTCACGACGAATTCGAGATTCCGATATGGTATGTGGAGCATTCCCCGAATCTGTCGGAGACCCATTTTCCCTGCGCCAATCCATTCGATACACAGCAGTCGCAGGTGGCTTTCGCCAAATTTGCAGAACGAAGATTTGCGGTAACAAAGGCCTATGTGAGGCGGATGACAGATCTTTTCAACGTTCCTTTTGAATATTGCCCAAATGTGATTCCGGATTCATTTTTTTTGGATCCACAGGGCATCAACAAACCGGCAGACGTTTTCCAGTTTGTGAATGTTGCCATCCTCGAAGAGCGGAAGAATCAAAAACTTATTTTAGAAGCTTTTGCCGACCGCTTTCGCGGAAATCCGAAATTCCGGCTTGTGATTGCGGGCGATGGAAAACTGGAAAATATGCTGCGCAGCCGAGCCGAAGAACTCGGGATTTCCGATCAATGCAAAATTACCGGATTTCAAAGTCGCCCGGAAATTATCAAGCTCCTCGACACCTCCCATTGTTTTGTGTTGAGTTCCTTTTCAGAAACTTTTGGAGTAGTGTTAATCGAAGCCATGGCGCGTGGTATTCCCACTATTTCTTCGCGAATAGATGGTCCTTCCGAAATCGTCAACGCTGACAACGGGTTCTTTTTTGATTCCGGCGATGCTTTTGACTTGGGCGAAGTCATGGAAAAGATGGTGGGAGCGTACGGCAGTTTCGAGCCTGAGAAAATCATACAATCTGTTGCAACAAGCTTCGGGCCAGACGCACTAAAAAAAGCACTTTTCCCAAATGGATGATTTACTACAATACGGACTGAGAGAGGAAGAGATTCCACTGGTTTTTCACGACGGAGCAACAACGGTGGAGTATGGGAGGCGCGGATTGAACTGGAAAGGTGTAATTGGGTACAATCAGATGGTGCGGCGGTCAAAACGAAAACTCAATACTTTTTACCGCGCGGCTTTAAAAAAGAAAGAATGCTATTACGGACCTTTTAAGGGAGAATTTGGTCATTTTTTGCTCCATAATCTTCCTTTTCTAACACATTTATACAAAAAAGGAGTAAAAATCCATTATTGTGGTATGGAGCTTCACGCACCTTTTTTGGTAAATGAATTGGGGAAATCGATCATTTATGAATGGACGCCCCTTCGCGATTTTTTTGCGGAAGCGAAGCCCATGGCCAATGAAACCATCCTTCCGCCGGATGTGGAGGAAAAAGTGAAAACATTCAAAAAAGAAGCGCAAAATTCGGGACTTCCCTATCTCGACATTTCCGAAAAGGATATGTACTGGTTTGTATTCCGCAACTGGGAGCTGGAGGGAAAGCAGGATATTTGTGATTTATCGAAAGTGTATGCGAAAAATAGCGCCCGAACCTGTGTTATCTTCCCTCGAAAAAAAGGAAGTGCATTCAGCCCCAACAACGGTGGCCCGTGGGATTATGCAGCGATTGCCGAGCGTGTATCCCCGTTTTTCGACAAGGTTTATTTGGTGGGGCATCCATCGCTGAGCGCTGAGGTAGAAACCAAGGGAAATATCGAATTGCGCGTTTCAGCTGACAATGTTGACACGCTGCGGTATTGTGCCGATGCTCAACTAATTATAACACAACATTCGGGGGCTGTGCATCTTGGAGCATATGTGCACACGCCGGTTTTGATCATTTTTAATGGCGATCCGCCTATCAAGGGATTGATTGACACCATTCGCTTTCGCAAAAATCTTGAAGCGCAACCCCTCCATTATGCCTTTGATTTAATGGAAATTGAGAACTTTGCAGCCGAAGGCCAATTCTAAATGAAAATAGAAACCCTATTTCTTATTCCGCTTACGCCCGTCGAAATGCTCGATAAAACGCGAGAAGCCTTGCGGGAGCTTTGTTTCAGGCAGCTGGGCAAGCTACATTCTTCCTATCGGGTTTGGCTGCTTGGCGATATTGAGAATTGGGAAGGTCTGCCAGAACATTTTGAATGTATTTCCACCGAAGGAAAAACGAAAGAAGACAAGCTCTTCGAGGCAGGTAAGCTGCTTGAAATGAACACTGCAGATACTTTTCAGCACCTCGTTCGGCTCGATGATGATGACCTTATAAATCCTGCTGTTTTTGATGCAAATGCATCTGGTGGTTTCGATTGCTGCGTTGATTCCAAACATTGGTTTTATGATTTGTCAAGCGGCCTTTTGAGCCGGCAGAAGCGCGATTGGTTTCCCAATACGATGATCCATTCATTTGCGCATGCGATGACGAAAGTGGCTGCGATTGGGGGATCTGAAAAGGCCGGCGCCGAAAATTATCTTTTCGCCTGCGACCACAGCCGCGCATGGAAAAGTTATTACGAAAACCGGAAAATAGAATGGGTTTCGAGCGGCAATCCTTTGTATATTCGCGTTTTAAATCCGGGGTCGATTACCGCTTCCGCGAAAGAAACTGCCGCTGAAGACAATTATAGGATCTACCTCAGTACCTTTGGCGATTGGAAAGCTGATTTTCCCTTTGAAAACCATGCATTGAAGCAGGATTTAGAAAATATTTGGATGGAAACGTCCGGAAAATTGAAAACCTATAGCTTTCCAAAACGAACGGTGCTGACTAAAATTATAGAACATATTCGAAAATAGATGGCGAATAGAAGAGATGAAATTGAGCGCTTTATTTACAACGTAAAAGATATGCGCGTTTGTGTGGTCGGCGAAACCATTATTGACGAATTTATCGAGGTTAATTACGAGGGGCAGAGCATGAAATCTTTCTGTCCGGTGTTCAGCTATGCCAGTCCCGATGGTGATAAGAGCACACAGCAGGGAGGAGCTGCGGCCATTGCCCGCCACCTCGAAGATTTTGTGAAAAGCGTCGATCTGATTTCCAATGAAAAAGGCGAAATTGTAAAAACCCGACTTATTGATAAAGACGACCGGAAGAAGCACGTCGAGATCAATAAATTTGACAGCCGGAGTTTTGGTCCCATACAAGTGAATAGTGCCGATTACGATGTGGTCATTGTTGCCGATTTTGGTCACGGTTTCTGCAATAAGCTGGAAGTGAATGGGAAGTACCATTTCATGACCCAGACCAACAGCAATAATTTTGGGTACAACCGGATGTCGAAATGGAAAGCTTTCGCCAAAAAGAGTGCATGTATGGATTTGCGCGAGGCGAGTCTTCAGGTCAATTCGAAGACAGATTTTAGCGAAAGCGGAGCTATAGCCGGTCTTTACGACTATGAACTTATGGCCGATAAGCTTTTTCTGACCTTGGGCCGACGCGGTTCGGCTTATTACGATGGCACAACCTACGTTCATCAGCCGGTATTTAAAGGCGAGGTAGTCGATACGATCGGTGCCGGTGATACTTTTTACGCATTTGCCAGCCTGTGTGCCGAAGTGGATTTTGAGGATATAAATCATATAATGCTCGTACCTTCGCTGGCGGCGAGTTTATCGTGCACCTGGCTCTGCAATGAGCAGGCCGTAACCAAAGAAAAATTACGAAAACATGCAGCTGGATTTATACAATAAGGCTTTTTCAGAATTTTTTGCTTCGGATACTATCCGCCGGCAAATCCGCGAATCGGTGAGCATTCTCGATACCGCTTCGCGTATCATTTTTATCGGAAACGGTGGCAGCAATGCAATAGGCAGCCATATGATGGAAGATTATATGAAGATTGCGAAGAAGCCGACACTCACATTCTCTGATGGTGCCTTGATTACTTGTTTTGCAAATGATTACGGCTATGAAAATGCGATAGCCGAATGGATTAATTTCAGTTTCCAGAGAGGTGATATTCTGGTTGCCATAAGTTCGTCTGGTGAGTCAAAAAATATTTTGAATGCTGTCGCAAAACATCGTGAGCGCGGCGGCTTAGTAATTACGCTCAGTGGTTTCGATGCTGAGAATACATTGAGTGCTCAGGGCGAAGTAAATTTTGTAACTCCGATCAAAAACTATGGCGTTGTAGAATGTTTCCACCAGGTAATTCTTCATGCCATACTCGACGAATTGACATGAAAATCAAAAAAGTACTTCTAACGGGCGTGGCAGGATTTATTGGCAGTAATCTGCTTGACTACCTTTTGGAAAAAACCGATTGGCAGATTACCGGAATCGATAATCTCAGCACCGGTACGCGAAAAAATATTGCCGGCCAGAAAGACCATCCACGTTTTGAGTTTTTGGAAGATTCGCTTTTTTCTTTGAAAACCTTGAAGCCTTACGATGTCGTTTTTCATCTGGCGGCGCTTCCGCGCATACAACCGAGCTTCGAACTGGTAAATGAACATATTCACGCCAATCTGATGGGTGCCATGCATTTATTGGAACTGATGATTGCGGATAATCGTTTTCCGCGGTTTGTGAACAGCTCGTCGAGCGCTATATACGGCACTCCAAAAATGATCCCTACTCCTGAATCGGAGGGAATTGATTGCCTCAGTCCGTATGCCTTTCAGAAATACGAAGTCGAGAAGTATTTCGAATTATTATCTACCCGGTTTCCACTTGATTTTGTCCATCTGCGTTATTTCAATCCCTATGGCCCGCGGAGTTTTAACCCTGAGAATACATTCAATGCCTATAGCAGCGTAATCGGTATTTTCCTCGATCGTGCTTCCCGGAGCGAGCCATTGCTGATTACCGGCGATGGTTCACAAAAACGTGATTTTGTGCACGTAAAGGATTTGGCGCGTGCGAATTATATGGCGGCGGTACACCCCGAAAAACTGAATACAGCTTTTAATATTGGCCATTCGCATACCTGTTCGGTACTCGATTTGGCTAAAATGATTTCTGATTCGTATTCCTTTATTGATAAGCGGGAAGGCGAAGCTGAGATCACCTATGCAGATATTTCAAAGGCGAAGAAGATGCTTGGCTGGAGCCCAAAGCACGATTTGGAAATATTCATTAAAGAGAATATCTCATGATTCGCGGGTTTGCGTGTGGCGTTTTCGATTTGTATCATCCCGGCCATGTGCTGATGCTTGAGGAATGCAAAAAGTACTGCGACCATCTAACCGTTGCGCTGAATACCGCCGAAGATTTTGATGAAAATATAAATCCCGGAAAGCGGAAACCAATCTTTTCCCTGGCGGAAAGAAAAATGGTCTTGGGATCTGTTCGGTTTGTGGATGAGATTCTTGAATACAATTCGGAGGAGCAGCTTACTCACATGATGCAGGAAGGCGATTTTCAAATCCGGTTTTTGGGAGATGATTATCGTGGCCGACCAATCACCGCTCCCGATGCCATAAAGAAAATTCATTATTTGGACAGAAGCCACGGATATAGCACCACAGCAATCGTCGAAAGGCTGATGAACCAACAAAAAAAAGCTTGATTGGAAAAAGGCCCGGAACATATTCGCATTCTGATTGTGTCGCACACGTTTCCGCCGGCTCCCGGAATTGGGGGCCGACGCTGGGCAAAGTTTGCGAAATATTTAAAACGGCAGGGTCACGCGGTAGAAGTTTTGACAGCGGCACTGCCTGCTCAGCCTCAGAGTTCGTGGACTGCGGATGTGGAAGGGATTCCGGTGCATACGTATGCACATTATTTTCCAGAAGTGCTGGACAAAAAGCCGAAGGATTTTTTTGAAAAAATAGCCTATCGGACTGCGCTTTACAACATGAATCGCAAGAGTAATGGATCACCGTATGACCGCGCTCTGAACGATGAAAAAGCATTTGTGAACCAACTTCTTCAATTGCTGGATTTTCAGGATTTTCAATGTGTGATCGTCACCGGCGCACCGTTTCGGCTTTTGAGCTATACGGCCAACCTGATTCCGAGATTTCCCGAAATCCTTTTTATGGCCGATTTCCGTGATCCATGGACGTGGGGTGAGGCTTATGGCTACAAACATCTTCCGCTTGAGCGGCTCCGATTTGAAAAAGATTCGGAGGAAAAAGTCGTGAACGCTTTCAATTTGATTAGTTCGCCCTGGCCGGAAATAGTAAAAAAGCTGCAAAGAAAGTATCCTGCGAATGCGGAGAAAATATGTGAGATTTCGCACGGCTACGATCCCGAAGATATTCCAATAGCTGCCAAGGGTGACTCCGAAAATTCCAATAGAATAAAATTGGTTTATGGAGGTTCGCTGTACAAGGACTCTCAGGATTCCATTGCTCGTTTGATCGATTTTGTAACCAAAAATGCAAGCCGCTTTGAATTGGATATTTATTCAAATGATGAGTGGCACGGGCATCATAAATCAGAGTCTGTTCATTTCCATAAACCCATTCCCTCAAAAGAATTTTTCTCCATTTCGCAAGAGGCGGCCTGGCTCATCTTTTTCATTCCTGAGCACGCGAAAAACGGGATTCCTTCCAAACTTTATGAACTGGCTGCACTGCACGTTCCGATTATGGCAATGGGCAGAAAAGGAACGCTGTCTGAATTTATTGAGAACAAAAATCTGGGTCGTTTCCTGGCGGAAGAAAGTTCTTTGGAATCTTTTTTTGCAGCACCAATGGCAATAGAGGGACCACGAAACTGGCTTCAGGATTATTCCATTGATGCCATAAGCCGTAGGTTTGTAGAACGGATTAAAATTCAATTGGATGAGCTTGATGCATAAGAATCGAACCCTTTGGATTGTCGTGGGCACGCGACCTAATTTCATAAAAGTCACCCGATTTAAGTCTGTGGCTGCCACCATGGACCATCTGGAAGTTAAAATTGTACATACCGGCCAGCATTACGACGAAAAAATGGCGGCGGTATTTTTCGATCAGTTCGGCTTGCGACCGGATGTTTTTTTAAATATCCAGCCCGACCTTCCGGGAAAACAAATTGCCGCGACCATTTCAGCCCTTACTGATTTGTTTTTGGAAGTCCATCCCGATATGGTGATGGTTGTGGGCGATGTGAATTCGACATTGGCAGCGGCCATCGCAGCCAATAAATGCCATTTGCCCATCGCGCATCTTGAAAGTGGCTTACGCAGTTTTGATATCGATATGCCCGAAGAGCACAACCGGAATATTGCCGATATGGTTGCCAACCTGCATTTTGTAACCGAAGATTCCGGTTTGGAGAATTTAAGACAGGAAGGAAAAGCAGAGCGCGGTATTTGTTTTGTGGGAAATACCATGATCGATACCTTGGTTGGGTATCGTTCGGAAATTGAGGCTTCCACAATTCTGGAAAAGTTCGAATTGCAGAACCAACCCTATGCACTTGTCACTCTGCACCGGCCTTCGAATGTGGATTCGGATTCGGGGGTAAGGCTTCTACTCAAAGTTCTCAACGGTGTATCTGAATTTATTCCGGTTGTTTTCCCGATTCATCCGCGCAGCCGCCAGAAAATTGCGGAAATGGGGTTGTCAAATGAATTGGAATCCATTCCCGGAATAATACTCACCGATCCGCTCGGCTATTTCGACTTTCAGAAACTTATAGCGGAGAGCCGGTTTGTGCTCACCGATTCAGGTGGAATTCAGGAGGAAACCACCTTTTTGCGGAAACCGTGCCTCACCCTCCGACCCAATACTGAGCGTCCGAGCACGATTGAGATCGGCACGAATGTTCTCCTTCCATTTAGGGTCGAAGCTATTTTACCGTATGTACATTCTGTGCTGGAAGGAAAATTTAAAAAAGGACAAATTCCGCATTTGTGGGATGGACATGCTACGGAGCGTGTTCTTGCGCGGGTTGTAGCCTATTTCGAAAACGGATTTTGATGAAGATATTATACTATTCGCCACATCCACAGTTGAGTATGTCCGCGCCTACGGGGTATGGAACTCATATGCGCGAGATGATTTCGGCCTGGCAGCGAATGGGAATCGAAGTGGAGGCGCTTATCGGCGCCGATCTTCATAAAAATACTGTAGTAATTTCAGCGGAAAGTCCGAAACGAAGATTTTCATCCGTAAAAGCAGTGATCCCCGGATTGATTTGGGAATCGGTGCGCGATGTTTCGCTACAAAAGTTTGATGCAAAAATGGGAGCAAAGTTGGAGGAGATGATTGCCACTTTTCAGCCTGATTTCGTGTATGAGCGGGTGGCCTATCTCCAGAATTCCGGCATTCGCACCACCCGAAAAATGGGAGTGAAGCATGTGGCCGAAATCAATGCGCCATATCCCGGTGAACGAATTTCCTTTTCAGGAAAATCTTTGCTTCTGGGCAAAGCCCGAAAAGTTGAAAAAGAAATCCTAAAACATAGTCAGGGAATATCGGTCGTGAGTTCTGCATTGAAAAACTATTTGATGAAAATCCGGCCCGACTCAGCCTCTAAGATTTCGGTTATTCCCAATGCTGTAAATCCGACGGAAAGTCAATCTAATTCGTTGCGAACAGCGGAACTAAGAGAAAAATATCAACTTGGCAATAAGCTTGTTGTTGGTTTTGTAGGATCGATGTTTCCGTATCACGGAGTGGATATTCTGATTCAGGCTTTCGCCAAATTATCGGTCGACGATCAAGTGGAAGGCAGGGAAGAGCGTAAAGTTCATCTTCTGATTGTGGGCGAGGGCGCGATATTGAATGATTTGAAGCGTCTGGCCACAGATCTCGGTATAGGTGAAAACGTAACTTTTACGGGAAGTGTAAACCACGGCGAGATATATGAGTACATTGATCTAATGGATATTACAGTAATGCCAAAGAGCAACTGGTATGGGTCGCCGGTAAAAATATTCGAATATGCGCTTTTGAAAAAACCTGTTATTGCGCCCGATGTGACACCCGTCCGTGACGTGATGACAGAGAAAGAAGGTGTATTGGTTCAACCCGATATTGCCGCGTTTTCCAAAGCTTTAGTAGATTTGATCGATCATCCGCAAAAAAGAAAGACACTGGGAATGAATTGGAATGCGAAAGTGCTTGAGAAATATACATGGGATGCCTCGGCCCGAAACACCTTGAAACTATGCACATAGCACTACTTACGGATGGGATAAGTCCTTACGTTACCGGAGGAATGCAGCGCCATTCATTTCATCTGGCACGAAATCTCCTCAAAAAAGGTGTGCGCCTGACTCTGGTTCACGCAATATACGATGGGGCGAAGATTCCGGAAGAATCAGAAGTACTTAAATTGCTTGGTACCACTGAAGAACAGTGCAACGTAATTGGATTGTTCTTTCCGAAATACCGCAAAATTCCGGGCCATTATTTGCGTGAGTCCTACCAGTTTTCCTGCGCTGTATATGAAAAACTCAAAGACGAATGGGCTGATTTTGATTTTATTTATGCGAAGGGATTTACGAGTTGGTGTTTGTTGGAGCACAAGAAAAAAGGAATACATATAGCGCCTGTGGGCGTAAAATTTCACGGATATGAAATGTTTCAGATTCCGCCAAATTTCAAAGTAAAACTTACTCAGCATTTACTGCGCCCGCCCGTTATTTTCATAAACCGCAATGCCAATATTGTTTTCTCTTACGGAGCCGTGATTACCGAGATAATCGAAAACATAGGAGTCGCGCGGGAGGATATTATCGAAATAGGTTCGGCAGTGGATGCTGATTGGATGGTCGAAAAACCCTCAGCCCAGCTGGGGAGAAGGAAGTTTTTGTTCATTGGCCGGGATGAGCGTCGGAAAGGAATTGAAGAATTGATACAATGCGCCCCAATTTTTGCGGAAACGCAGACGGAAATGCACTGGGTAGGGCCGATTCCAAAATCAAAGCAGATCCATGATCCTGGGCATTTTTACTACGGTGAGATACGAGATACGCAACAGTTGAAAGTTGTAATTGACACCTGCCAGGTATTGATTGTACCCAGTTTTTCTGAAGGTATGCCCAATGTTATCCTAGAGGCTATGGCACGCGGTCTGGCGATAATCGCTTCATCTGTAGGAGCTATTCCGAATATGATATCGCATCAAAATGGGCGCCTGATTGCTCCCGGAAAATTGAAAGAACTCAGAGCTGCCATTCGCGAAATGGCTACCTTGCCAGAAACGAAACTGGATAAAATGCGCTCAGAAAGTATTCGGATTGTAAATGAGAAGTTTAACTGGGATGCCGTTGCCGATGCCACGATAAAGTCAATTCGTGCGGTGACATACAGTGACACCCATCCACGCGACTTCAAAGAAGAATAATTGACAGCCCGGCATGGTACAATTTATTTCGAGAAATAGCACGCTGCTCCTGATTTTTGCCCTTTGGTTTTTCGTGGGCTCAGCGAGTATTCCGCTTTTTTTCGGATTGGGTACGCTCACCATTTTTCTGTTTTGGCGACGGGGCATGTATTTCGAGATTCTTCTCGGATTCCTGTTTATTCTAATTTTAAGCGATAGTCTCCAATCGGCCACCGATTTTGCCAAAGATTTCAAAAATATTTATATCCTTCTGCTCACCGCGATAGTTATCGTCGACCGGCGGCATTTCTCCCACATCAATTCGATTTTCAAGTACTTCACGCCTTTTATTATCATCTCGATTATCGGTCTGGTATCGTCGCCCTATATTTTCACCAGTTTTCAAAAGATGCTTTCCTACCTGTTGATTCTCTTCGTGGTACCGCAGTTTTTTGTAAAATCACTTGAGGGTAGCGGACCGATAATTGTCAAGGACATAATCTTTTTTAGTGTCCTTCTTATTATTGTGGGATACCTGTTGCGGTATGTCGATTATGGACTTGCCTTCTCGCACCACGGCCGGTTTCGGTCGCTTTTCGGCAATCCCAATGGCTTAGGGATTTACACGATTCTCTTATTCGGATTTGCCATTTTGAGCCGGGAGTATTTCAAAGGTTTGTTTTCCAAAACGGATATGCGCTGGATTATTATCACCATACTCTTTGCAATGATTATGAGCGGTTCACGCACGGCTATCATTGCGGTTGGTATGTTTTTCGTGCTGTCGCGGTTTTACAGCCTTTCGCCTTTTGCGGGATTTCTCGCTTTTCTCACCGTGGCCTTTGGTGCTGAGCTTATCGCAAATAACCTGGTAAATATTGTCGAAGCTCTGGGATTGTCCACCTTTTTCAGGGTAAAAACCCTCGATGATGGGTCGGGAAGGTATATTGCCTGGAATTTTGCGTGGCAGGCCATTCAGGATAATTTCTGGTTTGGCCGTGGTTTCGCGTATGACGAATGGCTTATGGGGAAGAATCAGGATATCCTTAATAGTCTTGGCCATCAGGGAGGTGTGCACAATACGTATCTTATTATATGGCTCAATACCGGCATTGCAGGCCTCGCTTTTTTCCTCCGTGGTTTGTTTCTTCTTTTTATTGCGGGAGCTAAAAATTGCAGACTCGCATTTCCATATCTATGGATGATCCTTTTTAGCATTATGCTTGAGCCTTGGCTGGCTGCCTCGCTCAATCCTTTCACAATTCTTTTGCTTTTTTCGATCACGATGGTCACGGATCCGCTTTTCCAGCCGTATATTAGCGGCGAATTAAATTCTTACGAAAAACCCGATGTACAAGCGGTTTTGGTTTAAAATTATTTACATTTTTCTTGCACTTCTTGCAATAGAAATCATTCTCCGGCTTTTTGGTTTTGGTCAAATTCCCTGTTACCAGTCATCGCGTACTTACGAGTATGCTCTAAAACCGAACCTGAGGGTACACCGATTTGGAAATCAATTTAATACCAATTCCTATGGGATGCGCAGCCCGCAAGTAATCAAGGGCTATAAGCATATTCTCAAATTTGGTGACAGCGTGCTCAATGGGGGCGTCGCTACAGATCAATCGGAGTTGGCGAGTACGCTCTTGCAAGAAGCGCTTCGGCGCAAAATAGATTCTGTGCAGGTGCTAAATATTTCGGCAGGGAGTTGGGGTCCCGATAATGCCTTCAAATGGATGCAGGCCAACGGCGACTTCCACGCAGCTATGATTGTTCTTGTTTTCAGCAGCCACGACTGGACTGATCATATGACTTTTCGGGATGTGGTGGGACATGTGCCATTTTATCCAAAAGACGATCCCAAACTTGCAATTTTTGACGCCGTATCCTGGGTGTATAGCCGGTATTTTGAAAAAGTAAAGTGGAATAAAATTCCGCTCATGCCCCATATAAATCCGGAGAAACTGACCTATACTTCCGGGTGGCCCGATTTTGTGAATTATGCCGATTCGGCGAATATTCCACTAATTGTTTACCATCATCCCGATAGAAGCGAATTCGAAAATCAACAATGGAATGCGAAAGGCAAGGCACTCGAACTCTTTTTAAAAGAACACAATGTAAACCGGATATCGGGTTTTGATTCAGGTTTTACATTGAGCGATTACCGCGATGAAATTCATCCGAATGTGGATGGTCAGGCCAAAATCGAAGCTGCTATCGAACCTCGGGTTTTGAAGGAACTAATTGCAACCGGGAATGAATAGGTGTATTGTTTTTCTCTATACCGAATTGGCTGAATATATAAAAGCCTGCATGGATCGGCTGGCAGAAACCGGTGTCCAAGTTCACGTTTTTGCCTATCCGGTAAACCCGGAAGCGCCTTTTCAGTTTAATTTTGAAAATTCAGCATGCAGGTACTACGAACGGAATGATTTTTCGGATGCAGAGCTGGAAGAGAAAGTTAGAAAAATTCAACCTCAGGCTATTGTTTGCAGTGGCTGGGTTGACAAAAGCTATCTCGCTGTGTGCCGCAAAATGAAAAATGATTGCCGCACTGTGTTGGCTTTGGACACACAGATTGAGGAAGGAATAAAAGCGAGACTATCTTTTAACCGGGCAAGAGTGCTCTACAAACCTATTTTTTCAGATGCATGGGTTCCCGGCACTCCTCAACTGAAGTTTGCACAAAAACTGGGATTCGGTGTAGACCATATTTATACCGGTTTTTACACCGCTAATATTGGTAAATGGGGCGAAATGGGCGTCAAGCTTCCGCTGAAATCTTTTCCAAAGCGCTTTGTTTTTGTGGGCCGATATGTTGATTTTAAAGGAGTCAATGAATTGTGGGAAGCTTTTGCAAGACTTTCCAATTCAGGCTGGGAACTTTTTTGTGCCGGGCAGGGTCCCCTTTTTCCGAAAAGAAAAGAATCTCCCGGAATTCATCATCTTGGGTTTGTGCAGCCTGCTGATTTAGATAAATTTGTAGCTGCAGGAGGTATATTTGTTTTGCCGAGCCATAAAGAACCTTGGGGTGTAGTGCTCCACGAATTTGCAGCAGCGGGATATCCGCTTATTTCATCGTCAAAAGTGGGAGCGGCAAGTGCATTTTTGGCCGAAGGTGAAAATGGATATTTATTCAGTCCCGGTAAGGTCGGGGAATTGGTAAATGTACTATTTAGAATGACGCAGTTGCCAGAGAGCACACTAATTGAAATGGGCGAGCGAAGTAAAGAACTGGCTTCCCGAATTAGCATTGATTCCTGGCTGGTGGTAGCCGGAAAATTATTAGAAACTAAAAAATGAGTAAAATACTTGTAACGGGTGGTGCCGGATTTATAGCCAGTGAGCTTGCTGAGAAGCTTTCAAATAAAAAGGAAAATGAAATTATTGTCGTGGACAATTTACAAACCGGGTCGCGTCATAAATTGCCCGACGGTCGATATGGAAATGTACATTTCATTAAATGTGACGTGAATCGGTTCAAAGATATTTCGGCTGTTTTTTTCGCGTATAAATTCGCCTATGTATTTCATTATGCTGCCATGGTTGGAGTGCAGCGAACACTTGAGAATCCGGTAAAAGTTCTCGATGATATCAATGGTATCCGCAATATTCTCGATCTAAGTAAGAATACCGGTGTGAAACGTGTCTTTTTTAGCAGCAGCTCTGAGGTCTATGGCGAGCCGGTCGAAATTCCACAAAATGAAATGACGACTCCGCTCAATTCGAAGCTTCCCTATGCCATCGTAAAGAATATTGGTGAGGCTTTCCTGCGCTCGTACCAACAAGAATACGGTTTGGAGTTTACAATTTTCCGGTTTTTTAATACCTATGGAATAAAGCAAAGCCCTGATTTTGTTATCTCAAAATTTTTAAAGTCAGCCCTGAGCGGAAATGATCTCACGGTATATGGCGAAGGTGATCAAACCCGCACCTTCTGCTATGTGGGTGATAATATCGACGCGACGCTTGCTGCTTTTGAAAATAATAAGGTAATCAACGATGTGGTAAATATCGGTTCCAATATTGAAATCAGTATTCTGGATCTGGCTAAAACGATTATTGAACTCACCGGAAGCAGCTCAAAAATAGTGCATTTGCCACCCTTAAAGGAGGGCGATATGACGCGCAGAATGCCCGATAATTCGAAGATGATGGATATGCTTGGTCGCGATTTGATTCCGCTCCGTCAAGGACTGAAAATTTTATTAGACAATACAGATTTTATCCTTGGTTGATGTGTGGAATAAACGGAATATATGGACCCCTAAAGTCTGAAGATGGTCTTGCGCGCATAACGCAGATGAACGCCAGGCTCGCACACCGCGGCCCCGATGCCGAAGGTTCATACCAAAATGATATGATAACCCTCGGCCACCGAAGGCTCAGCATTATTGATCTCTCGGAAGCTTCAAATCAGCCTATGACCGATGCTTCGGGGAGATATACGATTGTTTTCAATGGTGAGATTTACAATTACCGCGAGCTCAGAAAATCATTTTCCGGAGTGGAGTTCAAAACCGACGGCGATACGGAAGTGCTCCTTCTCGGTTTTGCCAAATGGGGAATCAACTTTGTAAAATCCTGCAACGGGATGTTCGCCTTTGCGATTTGGGACAGCAAAAAAGAAGTCTTAACCCTTGTGCGCGACCGGATGGGGATTAAGCCGCTGTATTATGCACGAACAAATTCGCACACGGTTTTTTCAAGTGAAATACGTGCTTTATTTTCAAGTGGAGTCATTCCCCGAAAGCTAAATACGGAGGTTCTCGGCGATTACCTGCGCTACAAAACGGTTCATGGCACTAATACGATTATTGATGGAGTGTATATGTTGCCGCCCGGGAGCGCAATGACGATAACTGATCATGATTCCAGCATTGAAACCTACTGGCACCTCGCCCGTGATGCGCAGTCGGAGGTGGCGAGTCTAACGTATAACGATACCGTTTCGCTTGTGCGAAAAAAAATGGGAGAAGCCGTGAAGCGAAGACTCGTAGCAGATGTACCGATGGGAGCTTTTCTCTCCGGTGGAATTGATTCGAGCGCATTGGTGGCTCTTGCCGCACGGGAAGTAGATCAGTTGAAAACCTTTACGGTAACCTTCGAAGATGCCGAATTTGACGAAAGTATCTATGCCCGACAGATTGCAGATAAGTACCACACCGATCATACCGAATTACTACTCGCACCGCAGGCACTTCTCGACAATTTGCCCGCTGCCATTAGGGCTATGGATTTTCCTACCGGCGACGGGATAAATACCTATATGGTTTCCAAACTCGCCAAAGAGGCGGGTATTACGGTGGTGCTTTCAGGACTTGGCGGTGATGAGGTTTTTGCCGGCTACGACATTTTCAAAAGATTCTATTCCCTCCGGGATAAAGCCTGGTTGATGAGTTTTCCAAAAGTTTTGCGCCGTCTTGCGGGAGATATTTTGCTGATGGTCCGACCCGGAGTGGCAAGCTACAAGATTAAGCAAGTGCTCACCGAAGACTATCTCGACCTTGAAAATGTATATCAATACAATCGGGAAGTGTTGTCGCGAGGGCTGATCACCGAAATTGCAAAACACGGAAACAAAGGCATCAACTCAGTGTACAGCCTCGTGAAAGAAGGTGTGGGCTTTGGCACTCCCGGGTATTCACTTCCCATTCTCAGCAAAGTGAGTTATGCTGAGATTACCACCTATTTGCAATCGATTCTCCTTCGCGATTCCGATCAGATGAGTATGGCACATGCCCTAGAGCTGCGGGTTCCATTTATGGATCATGAATTGGTAAGCGCTGTGATGGCGGTACCTGATAAATTTAAGTACCCAACTACTCCTAAAAAGCTACTCGTTACTGCGATGGGGGATATGCTGCCTTCAGAAGTTGTCAAATCGCCCCAAAATGGGATTCACGTTTCCGTGGGATGGATGGATGCGCAATGAATTGAAGGATTTTTGTGGTGACCATATTCTGGCGCTCGGCAGAAATGAAGCATTCAATGGTCCGGCTCTTGCAAAGCGGTGGGACGATTTCTTGAAAGGCAAACCTCAGGTTACCTGGTCGCGGTTGTGGTACCTTTGTATTCTTCAGGCATGGATGTCAGAAAATGGAATTGAATAAGCCAAAAGTACTTCTGTTTACCGATTGGTATCTGCCGGGTTATAAGGCGGGTGGTCCGATTAGCTCTTGCGCCCATCTCGTAGATGCGCTCGGCGATTCAGTTGATTTCCACATTGTATGCAGCGACCGCGATTATCTCGACGTGCAGCCTTACCGGCAAATTGAAGCCGATAAGTGGACTACAGTTGGCAAGGCGCGGGTAAAATATCTCTCTCCGGATAATCAGACTCTTAGTTCCATTCGTAAACTTATTGAAGAATTCCCTGATCATAAGTTGTATATAAATGGCGTATTCAGCAAGTCGTTTTCGATTTTTCCTTTGAGGGCCTCATCACGACTCAATCGTGAAGTGATTCTCGCACCACGCGGAATGCTCGCTCCCGGCGCCCTGGGGATCAAGAGTGGAAAGAAGCGTGTTTATCTGGCGGTAGCCAAAAGTCTGGGTTGGTATTCAACGGTTCATTTTCACGCTACCAACGCACAAGAAGCCGGTCATATCAGAAACCATTTTTCAAAAAGCAGCCACATTACAGTCATACCTAATTTGCCTGCTATTCCTTCCGGCCATGTTATACTTCCAGAGAAGGGAGAAGGTGAAATAAAGATCGTTTGCGTCGCCCGGATAGCCCGTGAAAAAAATATTCATTACGCATTAAAATGTCTCCAGTCTGTATCGCCCTTCCCACGTGTTTCGATCCGTTTTATCGGCTCCTTTTACGATATTGACTACGCCGAAACCTGTAAAGAGCTCGCTGCCAAATTACCTGAAAATGTAAATGTTGAATTTTCGGGTTCTTTGCCGCCTGACGAGATCCAGGAGGAATATCAAAAAGCTCATCTTTTCTTTCTGCCAACCCTTGGTGAAAATTATGGTCATGCCATTATCGAAGCACTTCTATCGGGTACTCCGGTTTTGATTTCCGATCAAACGCCTTGGAGAGATTTGGAAAGAACTGGCCTGGGTGCAGATTTTTCACTTGAAGACGCCCGAAGATTCAGTAATTTTATGGAAGCGATTGCCAAAATGGATCATACAACTTACTTCAAAAATTATGGCCATATTGCAAAAAAAGTATTGGAAAGGATTCATCTTCAAGATTCTGTTCTAAAATATAAAAGTCTCTTCCAATGAGCCAGGTAAATTTAAAATCATACGACAATTCGAATTACAAGCCCGGCCCGGTGCTAAAGCGCGTAGGTTGGTATTTTGTAAATTTGATTTTTTTTCAGTCGTATCTCTTTCCGGTTTCTGGTTTGAAGCGCGGTTTGCTAAGGGTTTTTGGAGCAGAGATAGCGAATGGAGTCATTATAAAACCGGGTGTAAATATTAAGTATCCATGGTTTTTGGAAGTGGGCGAATATACCTGGATTGGTGAAAAAGTATGGATTGACAATCTGGCCAGGGTGAAGATCGGGTCGAACTGTTGTCTTTCTCAAGGCGCTATGCTCCTTACAGGAAATCACAATTATAAAAAGGCCGGTTTTGATCTTGAGGTGAGTGGAATAGAACTTAAAGATGGAGTTTGGATTGGTGCTCAGGCCTTGGTTGGCCCCGGTGTGACTTGTTCTTCTCATGCCGTTTTGAGCGCCGGATCGGTAGCGACTAAAAATCTCGAAAGCTTTAAAATATATGCGGGAAATCCTTCTGAGGTGATCCGCGAAAGAGAGATTTTATGAAAATATCGGTGATCACGATATCTTATAATGCCGGAGACACTATCGAAGAAACAATTCTCTCGGTAGTAAATCAGGATTATCCTGATATTGAATACGTAATCATAGATGGTGGGTCAACTGATCAAACTAAAACGATTATATCAAAATACCAATCGCAGATTTCAACCTATATTTCTGAGCCCGATAACGGAATTTATGATGCAATGAACAAGGGTTTGAGCCTGGCGACTGGTGATCTGATTGCCCTTTTAAACGCCGATGATGTTTATGCTGCTTCTTCGGTTTTGACCAATGTCTGCAAAGCGCTTGAGGCAAATGCTACTGACGCGTGCTATGGAGATTTAGAATATGTCAAACGGTTAAATCCCGATAAAGTGATACGAAAGTGGGTTTCAGGAGTGTTCATCAGAGAAAATTTCCGAAAAGGCTGGATGCCACCGCATCCTGCATTTTTTGTAAAAAGAAGAATATATCAGGAATTCGGCAATTTCAACACCGACCTCAAAACCAGTGCCGACTACGAACTCATGCTACGGTTTTTATACCGGTATAAGGTCTCCACGTGTTATTTGCCTATGGTCCTCGTAAAAATGAAAGTTGGCGGGCAGAGCAATCAGTCCTTTCAAAACAGGATAAATGCCAATAAAGAAGACCGTCTTGCCTGGAAAATCAATAATCTTCAAGCAGCACCTTTTACATTTATCATGAAGCCTTTGCGAAAGGTTAGTCAGTTTTGGAAGAGGTAGACTTTGAAGACTTCGTTTTTTTTTAAAACTGCAAAGCGTTTTCAACTAAGCAAAGGTGAAGAGCAGAGGTCACAGGGATTCATAAAATTTATGTGAATATATACCAGAACTCAACTTTAGAACTTAGCTCTACTCTTACGACGTTTACGTTGTTTTTTCTTAATCCAGCTATAGCGCTTTTTATAGAAACTACTACGTCCTTTTATTACGTAGCTGTAGCTAAACTGGGTGAGAATGTAGCCGTCGTTATTGGTGGCATCACCGCGTTTTTCGCCGGGTAAAAAGCTTCCGGCATTCGGAGAGTCCATTCCGTACTGCTCGGCATATACAGACGCATTGGCCAGCGATTCATCGGTCGTTCGGTGGGCAAGATCAGCTGCAAGGGCATTATTTGTCTGAGACATTTGGTCGGGGCGTGCGTATGTAGTACTCACATCATCAAGGTAGTCAGTGAAGGTGGTGCGATAACCGATTTCCCAACCAAAACGATGTACCTTATTGTAAGTAAAATAAAGACCGAGACCGGCAGGCAGCGTAAATTGCCAAAGGCTGTATTCTACTCCTTCTGTCATGAGTGGCTGAAGATCAATAATCTGATCTTTATATTCAACCAGTGGCCCTGAGTATTTTACTTTCGGATTGTGGTGAATTACGCCGGCACCTAAAAATAAGTACATTTTGAAATCTGGATTGTAATATCCACGGCCACCCACATCATTGTCATAAAAAATGGTGAGTTCCATCCTTCCCGCAAGTTCGAAAATATTATTTCGGAAACTCAAATTACGCGCTACCCGGGCAGGATTTTTTGAATTGTAATCATTGGCACGAAGCCGTGCGTAATTAAAGCCTACATTGGCCGAGAGTTGTGGTGTAATCTTATACCGCCCGAAAGCACCCACCGCATATTGGGTGCGGTTGAGCTTCATGTCAAAAACAAAATCACGACGTGTTTCTTCCTGTCCACCTATTTCTCCGAGATAATTCGATGCACCGAGCATTATTCCGTAATCCCAACGATACTGCGCCGATAGCGAAGAACTTAAGGTCAAAAAGATTAAGATACTAAGTAGCCAATGCCTATTTTGCATAAACGCAAATATATAAAGTAAAGTCTAAACTTTATAAGGATTAAGAAGTTAGTAGTATTTTAAATTAGGAATTTGTCGCTATGCTTTTTTTTCGTCCTTCACAGACGTGAAGAAAAGGCCGAATAATATGAATGGAATTACCGAATTATTAAAAATTCAACACCCTATAATACAAGCAGGTATGGTGTGGTGCAGCGGGTGGAAACTCGCCCGGGTCTGTAGCGAAAGCGGGATTCTGGGTGTGATCGGATCGGGGTCGATGCATCCTGAAGTTCTTGATTTGCATATTCGGAAATTCAAAGAAAATTGCTCGAGACCCTTTGCTGTAAATCTGCCGCTCCTCTATCCTGAGATCGGGGCACACCTCGATTCGATTATCCGGCATAGTGTTCCGGTGGTAATCACGTCAGCTGGCTCACCGGCCAAATACACTGCCTCTTTGAAGGAAAATGGAATTACGGTAATCCATGTGGTGAGCAGTGCAAAATTTGCCCGAAAATCGGAAGATGCAGGAGTAGATGCGGTGATTTGCGAAGGATTTGAAGCTGGAGGTCACAACGGACGTGAAGAAACCACGAGTTTTTGCCTGATACCCGATGTACGCGAAGCCGTTAAAATTCCGGTAGTGGCCGCAGGGGGAATTGCTTCCGGTAAAGCCATTTTAGCGGCAATGGCTCTGGGTGCAGATGGAGTACAAATAGGGAGCCTTTTTGCAGCAGCAGAAGAAAGCTCGGCAAATATTGCTTATAAAAAGAGATTGGTAGCCGCAAAAGAGGGAGACACCGTATTGACATTGAAAGAACTGGCTCCAGTGCGATTAATAAAAAATGCTTTTTACGATTCCGTGCTTGACGCATATCGCAAAGGTGCAGACCGTGAGACACTTATCGCGCTTCTCGGAAGAGGCCGAGCCAAAAAAGGAATTTTTGAGGGAGATCTGGAAAACGGAGAACTGGAAATTGGGCAGGCCGCGTCGCAGATCAATAAAATTCAACCGGCACACGAAATTATCGGGGATCTGATTGCAGATTTTCAAAATACCCAGGCGAGAATGGCCGGGATAAAGCTATAGCAGAATGATAAAATACGAAAAACACGTTTTGAAAAATGGCCTACGGGTATTGATACACCAAGACAAAAGCACACCGATAGCTGCTGTAAATACCGCTTATGATGTCGGAGCGCGCGATGAAAATCCGCTGAAAACAGGATTTGCGCACCTCTTTGAGCATCTCATGTTTGGCGGAAGCATCAACATTCCAAATTTTGATAATCCGCTGCAGCTCGCGGGAGGAAACAATAATGCTTTCACCAATAACGATATAACCAACTATTATATCACTGTTCCCACAGAGAATCTTGAAACGGCCTTTTGGCTCGAATCCGATCGGATGCTCAGCCTTGCGTTTACGCCACAAAGCCTCGAAGTGCAGCGCAAAGTAGTTATTGAAGAGTACAAGCAGCGCTATCTCAATCAGCCCTATGGAGATGCATGGCTCCATTTGCGGCCGATGGCATTTAAAAAGCATCCCTATCAATGGGCTACGATTGGCAAGTCGATTAAAGATATTGAAAATGCGACGCTTACAGATGTAAAGGCTTTTTTCAAAGAATTTTATCATCCGGGAAATGCGGTTTTGGTGGTGGCTGGAAATGTGGACCCGCACAATGTTATGAAGCTGGTTGAGAAATGGTATGGAGATATTAAGGCGCAACCTCCGCGGGAGCGAAAATTGCCATCTGAGCCAAAGTCGGATGCTTATTCCTGTATAACGCTCGATAGAGAAGTACCACAGAAAGCGCTGTATATGGCTTGGCCTATGGTAAGCCGATTTTCACCTGATTATCATACCACTGATTTGATAACTGACTTGCTCTCACAGGGCAAATCAGCTCGGTTGTACCAAAACCTGGTGCGCGAGAAAAGCCTTTTTACTTCGATTTCCAGCTATATTTTGGGGAGCGTCGACCCGGGTCTGCTGATGATTAGCGGGATGATCGATTCAAAGGTTGATTTTGAAGAGGCACGGCAGGGAATTTTAACGGAAGTGGAAAAGCTCTGGCGGGAAGGTCCAACCGAACGCGAGCTCGAAAAAGTGAAAAATAAACTCGAAACCTCCCACGTTGTCTCGGAGTCGAATGTACTGAGCAAAGCGATGAGTTTGGCCTATTTTGAACTCTTGGGCAATGCAGATTTGGTCAACGAGGAGATGGACAAATACCGAAGAATTTCGCTGTCTGATATTAAGCGCGTGGGCGAATCCGTTTTTCATAACAATGCACTGAATGAATTAAGATACAATACGCTATGACGAATATCCTAAACCGATCCGTTGCACCGGAACGATTTGCCATTCAATCTATTCCGGAGTTAAACTTCGCGAGCGAGCGATTAGCAAATAGATTGAAAACCTGGTGTGTAGAAGGTGGCACAGAAGACCTTTTGAAGATCGACGTCGTTTTTAGAGCAGGTACTCGGTATGAAGATAAGGCTATGCTTGCTTCGCTTTGTAATAATATGCTCAAAGAAGGAACCGAACGGTTTTCGGCCCGTGAAATTTCCGAGACAATCGATTTTTATGGTGCCCATATTTCAACGAGCCTTTCAAAAGACCACGGCGAAATATCTTTGCTATGCCTCAAGAAGCACCTCCCGGCTTTGATCGATATTTTTACGGATATTCTTTTGGTACCCACATTTCCTGAAAATGAATTCAATGCTTTCAAGAACCGCTCAAAAAGCAAACTCGCTGTAAATCTGGATAAAGTTGAGTTTCAATGTCGGCTACTTTTCAGCCAGTTGTTTTTTGGCGACTCTGCTTATTGCGACCGGTTTTCGCTCGAAGACTATGATATGATTGATCAGGCCGATATTGAAACTTTCTTCAGGCAGCAGTATACCATTGATGATGCGATTTGCGTAATAAGCGGGAAGGATACTGCTTACGCTAAAACTATTTTGGATGAGGCGCTTACCGCGAAAAAGGATTTACTCACCTCCGCGAAGTCTGAAAAGCCCGATTTGATTTGGAAATACGGCGGCAGGGTCGAAAAAAGAGCTCTTAAAAAGGGAGCAGTACAAACGGCAATACGGATGGGCATACCGGCGGTAAACCGCAAGCATCCCGATTACGCAGCGCTGTATTTTGGAAATGTTCTCCTAGGCGGATATTTTGGTTCCCGTTTGATGCAAAATATTCGCGAGGAAAAAGGATTTACCTATGGAATCGGATCATCGTATAATAATCTCGAACACGGTGCTTATATAAGTATCAATACACAGGTGGGATCTGAAAATACGCTGGCCACCTGTGATGAAATTATTAAAGAAATAAAACGGCTCAGTACTGACCTTGTTTCAGATGAAGAACTGGAATTGGTACGCAATTATGTTGTGGGTAATCTCTTAAAGCAGTTTGACGGACCATTTGCCATATCAGATCGATTAAAAATAGTATTGACCTCCGATCTCAAACCGGATGTGTTTGCTCGTTTTTCTAAAGAAATATTTGCATTGAAACCGTTTGAAATAAGAATTATTTTCACAAAGTATTTTGATCCTTCTCTGATTTGCTCTGCGATTGTCGGGGAGTGGTGAAAAATGGAAATCAGGTTGTAAAGGCGACCTTTTTAAATACTTACATATATGTTAATCAGAACTATATATAGAGAAAAAGGAGCGAACATCGTAAAATATTCGCTCCTTTTTATTCTTTTTTATTTCAAGCCTTTTAATCAGTAAGGTTTTTTTTGCAAAACCCACGCATGAAGCTCGGGATTTTGAAAACTATACTGGCCATTAGCTCTTTGTATTCTTAAGTACAATAAATTCTGTACGTCGGTTTTTTTGATATTCGGCATCCGTGCATTCTACTCCGTCCGTACAATTATTTACGGGATTTGATTCACCAAAACCTTTTGACTGAAGTCTCTTTTTGGCAATTCCTTGGGATACAAGATAATTGACCACTGAAGCGGCGCGACGATTCGAAAGTGCCTGATTGTAGGCATTTCCTCCACGGCTGTCACAATATGATTGAATCTCGATGCTGATTTTTGGATTATCATTTAACATAGCTACCAGTTTATTCAACATTGGTTTGGCATCGGGTCGAATCTCTGACTTATCGTAATCGTAGAATATATTTCCAATATCGTAGGTTTTATTGGCTGTGGCGGAACCATCCTGTGGGTTTCCACTTCCGGTACCGCTATCACTTTCTACAATTTCATCGATATCAAATACGAGATTAATATTTTTTTCTTCTGAATTTTTCCCAGTTTCAAACGTTTTTGAAACAGTGAAATAACCTGATTTGGCTCCTTTTAAAGTGTATTTTTTAGAAGGCTGAAGATTAAAATTGAATTTTCCATCTGCGGTGGTCGTAACACGTGCAGAATCTGCATCGGTTTCATTTATTAAAGTGATCATAACGCCATCAATGGGTTTACCAGTTGATTTGAGCGATGCTATTCCTTCTACCACAAATGTGGGTGGTACTTCTTTAAACGCATAGATCATATCTACTCCAGAACGATTTGAGGATACGAGTCCGGTAACGTCATCGTCATCGTCATCATACATAATTCCGAAATCGTCTTGACTCGTATTCAAAGGATAGGCAAGATTGACTGGTGCTGACCAAACTCCACCGCGGTTTTCAGACATGAACACATCCAAACCACCTAAAGTCTGATGTCCTTGGCTGGAAAAGTAAAGTTTACCCTTTTTAGATACATAAGGGAAAACCTCGTTTCCGGGAGTATTGATTGTTTTTCCTAAATTAATAGGTTCTCCCCAAGTAGTTCCGTCAAAAGAGACCTTGTAAAGATCTGATCCACCATAACCACCAGGCATATTGCTCGAAAAGTATAAGGTCTGATCATCATTGCTAAAAGCAGGGTGGCCTACACTGTAAGCAGGACTGTTAAAAGGGAGTTGTTTCGGCTCTGACCATTTTCCATCTGTTTTATTGCTCGAATAAAGGTAGAACTGGTTTTCGTTTTCCTCATTCACCAACTGCTTTTTCTCGTTGCGCATAGCACTACGGGTATAGACAATCATATCCTGAGCAGCGTTAAATGTAGCGGGGCCATCATGAAAAGGGCCGTTTAATTCTGAAGAGAAAGTGCTCGGGATCGACCAGTTTCCATCTTTATCTTTCTCTGTATAGAACATATCCAGAAATGAATAACCGGTCCAGGGGTTGGTCGAAGCTGCGCTGGTAATTTCTGTTTCACCTGCGAAAATAACTCCATTTCCATATTTTGTAGGGCCAAACATTGAGACCGTAAAATCCAAAGGCATCGCCTTGAGCTCATAAGCTGAAGTGTCTTCCTTCAATTCATTTACATTATTTGCCGAAGCGAGTAGATCCCGCGCGAGCTGATCCGAAGGATTTTCTTCCAAATAGGATTTCAAATAGACTTTCGCTTCGTCGTACTTATTGTTTTTCATCAGAACCTGGGCAAAGCTGAGTTTTTCATCCATTGGCAACGGAATAGAGTCAGCCACCTCGCGGTAGTACTTTTCGGCTTGTTCGGATTGATTGATCTGCCGGTTTGCATTCGCCAGCTTGAGCTTTAAATCCGTGTTGTCGGGTTGTCCATTAAGCGCTTTCTCGTATTTTGAGATAGCCTTGGAATAGCTTAGGTTTTCGTAATCTCTATCTCCGGATTTGATATAACCATTAGAGCAAGATGCTAAAAAAGCAATCGCTACGATAAAGACGAAATTGTAAAGGGAGAATTTTACTTTCATGATGAATGTTAATTAGAAGTATCTGGGGGATTTGGTTTTAACAGTTTCTTTTGCAAATTTAAAACTAAGCATTATTTCGTGAGAACCGCTATTATAATCATTTAAAGCGGAAGTTGTAAAGTCATATGAGTAGCCCACACGGAAATCACTGCCAATATTATATTCTAAAATTCCGACAATCGCGTCGCCGCTCCGATACGATGCACCTATCCAAAACGTATTTTTGATCAATAGGTTACAGTTCAAATCAACTTGTAACGGAACATCAGGTAGATATTTAATCAATATCGATGGTTTTACGCGTAGGTCGTAGTTTGGTTTAAGCACGTAACCTACTGTTAAATAAGTGTGTGGCTCAAAATATCTTTTGCCGGCATCATTTATATTGAATCGTACATTTTTGTCTGCGGCAAATATAGTAGGAACGCTGATACCTGCATACCAAAGTTTAGAGTAAACATACACACCTGCTCCAAATTTAGGAACAAATGCATTGTCTTGATTTTGAGAGAATACGGGATCACCATTATCAAAGACTTTAGTGTCGGTGAGCTTAGCAGTATAATCCGAAAACCCGGCTCTCAACCCGAAGCTAAGTCGCGTATTTCCGGTTTCGTCCAGGAATAAGTGGTAGCTGTAATTCGCAAAAATTTCCGTCTGACGGGTATCCCCGAGTTTATCATTCGAAAATGTTAAACCTATACCCATAAGTTCGTTGGCAAGAGGTCCGTCGATCCCGAACGTCTGTGTTTTGGGAGCCCCATCGAAGCCGGTCCATTGCGCGCGGTATAGAGCAGTAGCTTCCGCAAATGAATGGGTACCACTGTATGCGGGATTTAGGAATAAACCGTTGAACATGTATTGGCTTGTCATTATTTCCTGCTGACCGTACACAGTCGAATTTCCCAGTATTCCGATTAGTATGAGTATATATTTTTGCATCCGATATAGATTTATCTTCTAATTTCTAAATAACCTTTTAAATTATCGGCACCTGTCAATTCCATCACTACAAAATATGTCCCCTCGGGCAATTCTTCTCCGCCTACATTCGTACCGTACCACGGATCTGAATTTTTGTAATTGGATTCTTCATACACTTGATTTCCCCATCTGTTAAAAACCAAAAGTTTATTTTGGGGATAATTGTCAAGACCTCTCACAGAGAAAAAGTCATTAAACCCATCTCCATTTGGCGAAATGCCGTTTGGAATTTCCAAAGGTATTGGTTCAGCCAGAGTAATCGAAGCAGTATCTGTACACAAATTTGCATCCGTAACCTGAAGCATATAGGTTCCTGCCTGAAGATTGAGCTGATTATTTCCTGAAGTGGAGCTATACCCATTATCGGAAGACCAATCAAAAGTATAGGGTGCAGTACCCCCTGTTACCAGTGGAGTGGTGATAACTCCATCGCCCGATTGAAAGCCCGAAAGATTATATCCATTTGGATATTCGGGACTGATCAATGGGGCAATATCGAGTTCTTCGGGTTCTGTCACTTCATACACTTCGGATACTTGACAACCCCTTCCGTCCGAAGTAGTTACCGTGTATTCACCGGGGTTAAGATTGAGTATTGGCGTGCCGTTTTCGGCAAATCCATTTGGTCCGGACCAAGTGAAAGTATACGGCTCGGCACCCTGATTCACCATCACATCTATCATTCCGGACTGATCACCGTTGCACATTAAATCGGTTATAGTAGCTTCGATTTCCAATGAATTGAAACTTCCAACTTCAAAGGATTGTGATACACTGCAACCATTGTCATCTACAACATCGACGGTGTAGTTTCCGGCAGGGACATTTGCCAGATCCTGGGTGGTGTTTCCACTTGTCCAGAGATAGGTATACGGCGCCGTTCCATTGCTCACACTAATATTGATAATACCGGTGTTCGTTTGACAATTGGCATCGGTAATATCAGCACTGATAAGAATTGCTTGCGGAGCAACGAATGCATAAGAACCGCTTGAACTACATCCATTTAAATCTTCTACCGTATAAGAATAGGTTCCGGGAGCGAGATCAGCAATGGTAAATACATCGGATGTAAAACCATCAGGACCTGTCCACACAATAGAGTAATCGACGGAACCACCACTGGCAATTACTGACAAACTTCCCGAAGAATCTCCCGCACAAATTATTTCGCTCTCTACGGTCAAATCTGAACTAAGTGACTCAGCGGGTTCTGTTAGAGTAGTATTCACAGTAAAGACACAACTATTAGCATCTTCGACAACCAGAGTGTAATCACCCGGAGCCAATCCGTCAATATTTTGATCTGTCGAAGAGTAATTGTCAGGGCCATTCCAGCTATAGGAATAGGGTGCGGTTCCGCCGGCAGAACTTGCAGTAATGGATCCGTCCTCAGCGCCTTTACAGCTGATATTCGTTCCCGATTGGAATATAAATGGATCCGTTGTCGATGTCAGTGGCTCATCCGGTTGGGTGAGTTCTACGGAAGCATTCGTGGTGCAACTAAACTGGTCAGTCACAATAACGGTATAGACGCCGGCCTCCAAGCTTTCGAGATGTGTAGTGTCGGATGTGAATCCATCAGGACCTGTCCAATTTATGGTAAAGGGTTCGATACCTCCTGAAATCGATGCATCTATTTCACCGGTGTTGGTACCAAAGCAAGCTACATTGTTTCCGCCTAAATAAACCGGACTGTTAAGAGCAACCGAAAGGGTTTGAGGTTTGGTGAGGGAAATAGAAGTATCCTGGCTGCATCCATTGGCATCGGTAAGATTTAAAATATAAGTACCAGCGCAAAGATCGGTAAGGTCTAACTGATCAGAATTGAATCCATTGGGTCCAACCCATGAAACTTCTATTGGTGCGGCGCCTCCGCTTATTGCAGTGGTTAAGGAGCCATCACATGCATTGCCACAGGATACATTGAATCCATTTGGATATTCGAATTTCGAAACATTAATATTGACGCCCGGTGCTTGATTTAGCATGACGCATGACTGGTTTGAACAGCCGTTTGCGTCTGTAACAGTCAAACAATATTCACCGACAAATAGATTATTCAGATTTGCGTCAGATGAAGCATACCCGCCCGGCCCGGTCCATTGGTAGGAATATGGAGCAGTACCTCCAGTGATTACTGAATTCACCTGGCCGGTATTGGTTGCATAACAGGCAATATTATATCCATTCGTTTCAGGACTTGAGAGATTAAGATTCAACACATCCGGTTGAACAACATCTACACAAATGACAGAGCTGCAATTATTAAAATCAGTGACAGTTGCACAATAGCTCCCTGCAATGAGATTGCTAAGATCGGTTCCGCTTCCTGTATATCCGTCGGGGCCTGTCCAAGAAATCATATAAGTGGGTACTCCACCCGTTACGGATGCAGAAATACTTCCATCCTGACCATCAAAACATGAAACATTGTGTGTGGTTGCAGTCAATCCAAGAGGTTGAGGTGCCGTTAAAGTAATACATGTATCGCCAGAACATCCTAAGTCATCCGTAACATTAATGCAATATTCACCGGCTTCAAGTCCTGAAAGATTTGCGTCCGAACTTGTAAATCCATTGGGTCCTGTCCAACTCGCCGAGAGATTTCCGAAACCACCGAATACTTCGATGGTTATGGTACCTGAATTATCACCGTTGCAAACCAGATTAAAACCTCCTCCAAACACAGGACTTGTTGGGATTACATCGATCGTAGAAGGAAATAGAATATTGAAATCTTGTGTTGTACTACAGCCGTTTGCATCCGAAACGATTACCGTATAATCTCCTTCTCCAACTTCCACTGTTTCAGTATTATCACCTAAATTCCAGTTGAAAGTATATGGAGCCACACCACCCGCAACATTCAAATCGATATAGGCAGGGTTACCATCTGAACAGGTAGGTAGTGTGATATCCGGACTTAAAGTGAGTTCCTCTGGCTCAACAAGGGTAACACAGCTATTTATACTACATCCATTCGCATCGATCACTTCAAGGCAGTAAGTGCCAGGCTGTAAGTTGTCGATAAAAGATTCGGTCGAAGTAAATCCATCCGGACCATTCCATTCATATACATAAGGAGCAGTTCCACCAGTTGCCGCACCGGTAGCTGTTCCGCTCATATTTCCGTTACAATCTATCTCATATCCTCCGGCGAAAGTAGAGGTGGATATTGAAAGTTCTAGTGCAGGTGGATCAGTTATCGAAAAACAACGTTCGGCAGTACAATTATTTGCATCAGTAACGTAGAGGCAGTACTCTCCGGGACCTAGGTTGAAAATATCTTGCGTCGATTCATTGAATCCAGACGGTCCGGTCCAATTATAGGTAAAAGCCGGATCTCCACCATTAATAGTAACTTCTATACTCGCTGTATTTCCTGCATTACATGCGGATGATGTTAGTGAGTCTAAGCCTATTATTATCGGATTGGGAGCAGTAAGGTTAATGCAAGAAGTTTCTTGGCAACCGTTTGCATCTGTAATGGTCAGACAATAATTGCCTTCATCTAGGCCGAAGATATCAGTCGAGCTGGATGTAAAATTATTTGGCCCAGCCCAGGAATAAGTTAAAGGAGACGTTCCGCCGGTAACATTGGTAGTTAGAATACCATCGGCGGAGTCATCACAATTTAAATTAAGCCCGTTTCCGTAAAGGCTTGGGAAGATTGCAATGGCAAGAGGCACAGGTTCAGTGAGAGTGATGCACTGAGACTGAATGCAATCATTTGCATCCGTTACATCTACGCAATATTCTCCTGCGGGTAGATTAAACAAATCCTCATCAGAAGATGTAAATCCATCGGGACCGGTCCAGGCAATTTGGATTGGTTGGGCACCACCTGTAATATTCAAATTAATCGTTCCATCCGCTGCTCCATTACAGCTAATATTATTTCCATTAATAGTATTGGTTGCAAGGCTAATGCTAAATGGTGCGGGTTGAATAAGGGTAATCGATTCTGAATAAGAACATCCATTGGCATCACTTACCAGAACGCTATACTCTCCTGCAGATAAATTTTCTATGGGATTATCTGAAACAGGACCATACCCATTTGACCCAATCCATACAAAGCTGTAATCCAGAGTACCACCTGACGGAATGGCTTCAATCGAACCGTCCGATTCTCCATTGCAACTGATATTAAAACCTGAATCAAATAAGCTTAAATTAAAATCCACATTGATCGTGTCCGGTGCAATCAGATCGACAAACTGGTTTTGAATACATCCATTGGCATCAAATAAAACGGCTTCATACGTACCGGCCACTTGATTAATTATATCCTGTTGGTTCGAAAAATTCGGATCACCTGCGGTATTCCATTGATAAGAATAAGGTTCTGTTCCTCCGGAAGGTGTAATATAAATGCCACCATCATGACTATTCCAGCATGAGGTATTGAAACCATTATAGTCTGAAAGCGAATCTACTTGAATTATTAGATCTTCGGGCTGTGTCACCGTTACTGCGTCGAGGTATATACACCCATTAGAATCTGTAATACTGAGATTGTATATTCCACCTTCGAGGGTGTTTAGGGAAAGATCACTACTGGTAAATCCACCCGGGCCGCTCCATAATATGGTGTACGCCGGGACGCCACCAGCTATTTGAAGATCAATAGTTCCTGTGGGGCTACCGAAGCATAGGCTTGGAGTCATTTCATAAGAAATTTCGATAGGAGTAGGAGCAACAAGTGTAATACTTTGAGTTTGCTCACAGCCATTATCATCGGTGACGGTAACAGAATAGGTTCCCGGTGCAAGATTGCTCAGGTCTTCGTCGGTAGAGGTATCCAATCCCGGCAAATCCCAAAGGATATTGTATGGAGCTGTGCCTCCGGTAATTTCCAAATCGATAGTTGCAGTACTATCCTCTGCGCAAATCACATTTACACCGCCTGAAAAAGAAGAAGGAGTGAGTGTAATTGCCAACGCAGAAACCGGCTGTGTGATGATTACCTCCAAAATTACAGGTGTGTCGCACCCATTATTATCAGTAACTGTCACGTGATATGTTCCGGCTATTAAGTTATTAGCTGTAGCGGTTTGTTGTGTATTGAGGTCATCCCACAAGTATGAATAGTTTCCGCTTCCGCCGGTTCCGATTACCGTGGCTGATCCTGAGGAATCACCAAAACATGCTACTTCATCACTGGACACAAGAGAAACGCCAAGCGGGAATTCAGGTTCAGTAATAGAAATATTTAATTGCGCAGTACATCCGTTTCCATCGGTTACGGTTACTGTATAGTCTCCTGCTGGCAAATTACTGGCTGAAGCAGTCGTTTGATTTAAGGGATCATTCCACGCGTATGTATAATCAGAGGTTCCGCCTGTTACACTCACAGTAGCCGAGCCGGTAGAAGCGCCATTACATAATACGTTTTGGCTTGATTCCTTTGTAATTATAATTGGATCGGGAGCGATCAAATCTATTGAAAGAGTTGAGCCGCATCCATTTGCGTCAGTAACGTTTACTTGGTAGGTGCCGGCACCTTTTCCCGAAAGGAGAGGACCATCCGTAAGTGGAACAGTATTCCATGAATACGTATATGGCTCTATGCCTCCTACGGCCTCTACTTCCAGAGCTCCATCTGTTGATTCGGCGCATGTTGGATTCGTTTGCGCAATGACAAGAATGTCTAGTGAGTCCGGCTCTGTGATAGCTACATCGAGTGATTCGGTACATCCGTTTTGGTCAGACACGTCAATCGTATATGTTCCGGCACTAAGGTTATTAATAGTGGTGCCGTTTGAAACGGGATTGGTATTCCAGGTATAGGTGTATGCACCTGCACCACCTGATGCATTGGCCGTAATGCTGCCTGTATTACTTCCTGCACAAAGGATATTGGATTGTGAAAGAATGCTGATACTGATTGGTGGTGGTTGTGAAATATTAAAAGGAATGACGAATGTACATCCATTCGCATCTTGTACCGTCAAGGCATAGTTGCCTGCTGGTAAATCAGAGATTGTCGATTCGGTTTCGTTCAGATCTGCACTCCAAGAATACGTGTAAGGCGGCGTGCCCCCCTGAATACTAGCTGTGGCTGATCCGGTAGAATCACCGTTGCAAAGAATATTTGTTGAGGCCACAGCACCTGTGATAGGCGTATCGGGCTGTTCGATTTCTACTTCCAGATTGCCCGTACAGCCATTGATATCTGTGATTGTGACGGTATAAAAGCCTGCACTCAAATTTGACGCGGTGGCTCCTGATTGGGGAGGCAGCGTATTCCATAAGTAAGAATAGGAAGGATGACCCCCGGTGGCTCCGATCGTTGCCAAACCGGAATTATTACCATTACAAAGTACATTTATGCGTTCGAGTAGATCGGCAGTAACCAATTCAGGTTCGGTAATGGTTACGCTGTCAATAGACTGACACAGATTAGCATCTGTTACGGTCAAGGTATAAGTTCCCACAGCAAGTCCGGTTGCGGTTTGAGAAGTTTGTCCATTCGGATCATTCCACTCGAAAGTATAAGGTGACGTGCCTCCGGAAATGGATGAATTTATTTGTCCATCGCTGCCTTGAAAGCAAGAAATATTGTCTCCCCCGGTAAAAACAGGACTCGAAAGATTTGCAGTGAGCGGTGGAAGTTCTGTAATTTGCACTGTCATTTCTGCGTTACAGCCATCCCGATCGGTAACTAGAGCAATATAAGTTCCCGGGGCGAGATTACTAATATCTTCATTCGACGAGATAAATCCGTTTGGTCCCACCCAATTTATTTCGATAGGACTTTGCCCACCGTTGGTGGTGAGATCTATTGCTCCGCTGTTTGATCCTCCACAAAGAATTTGCGTTGGCACAGCCGAGAGTTGAACATTTGTAACGTGAACCTCCGTTGTGGCGCTGGAGGTACAACCTGCAGCCGAGGCATTTAAGGTATAAATAGTATTTGAAGTTGGAGTGGTGGTGGGATTCAGAATCGTTGGATCATCCAGATAATCGGTAGGGCTCCATGAGAAATTCGTTGCGCTGCTTTCTGCGTTCAACACAAGGCTATCGCCTAAGCAGACAAAAGAAAGCGGAGGTGTGATGGATACATCGAGAGAGTCTTGGATAATAAAAGTCAGGCTATCTTGCACCGTACCGGCACATAATGGATTTCCTACATAAATATTTACTGTTTCATTTCCTTCATTCAATCCATCTGAATAAGGAGAGATTTGAATGCTCACCTGCGCCTGGTTAGCAGGGATGGTAATAAATTTTGGGTTATTTGGATTGGGATCGCCACCAATTAAGGGATAATCGGTTCCGTTAATTGCTGTTCCGTCAATAAAATAGGTTACTACAAGAGGTTGCGCTGTCACGGGTTCGCGGGTAAATGTTATTGTACCGTCGTTACAACCTTCAACCATATTTTCGATACCTCCATCGGT
This sequence comes from uncultured Cryomorphaceae bacterium, assembly GCA_963741985.1. Lineage (GTDB taxonomy): Bacteria > Bacteroidota > Bacteroidia > Flavobacteriales_D > Cryomorphaceae > Cryomorpha. The sequence continues at coordinate 791,569 of CAVUKD010000004.1, read as the reverse complement.
AAAACTGGTTAGTGATACGTTATTACTTTCAATTTTTTCTATGAAAACAGAGCTATCCCATTTCCGATCGGCAATATCTGCAATGACCAATTTTAGGTGAAAAGTGTCACAAGGATTTACAATTTTTTCGGCGTAAACATTTTTTGTCCAGCCATCATACTGCATGAGGTTTGAAAAGCTCAGTGGATTATTGACAAAATACTGAGGGTTCACTGGTGGGTATCCGATATCGGGGTTTCCATTGTTTACAGAATTAATTTCTACGGGTTGAGATGTGCCTGGAATTAGGGCAATGTTTTGTTGACCACCAAGTCCCGGATCTCCTGTAATACCGGGGCCGCTGATAAAAAAACCAAATGCATCGTTGAAAGGGGTTCCGACATACTCATTGTACTCCTCACTTGCAAAAGTAAAGTTGAATCGCAGTGTATCTCCGACGGGGACCACATCGAACTCGAGTTTACAGGCGTCGTAACTTTGATGCCCACTTATTGTAGAAAGTAATTCTTCTCCGGGGGTTCCCCATTCGGTTGTCGTCGTTTGACTGATGTTCGGCCCCCTTACATTTTTTATATTCCCAGTTGATAATACTACTCCCGGTCCATGCGGGAAATCGGGAATTCCAATTATATCATAGGTTCCATAAGCACTGTCAGCACAGGTCAATTGTGGATTGAGAATTTGAACTCCATTACCGGTTATGGTTTCAGCCAGATTGGTAGCAGTCCCACCAAAGGTCAGGTCAAATTCCTGTGCATCAGCAATTTTTGGAATAATGGCCGTAAATAGCAGAATGAGAATTCCGAAGAATCCCAATTTAAATTTTTGGATTGAAATGGCTCTTGGGGAGATCATTGACAAAAGTTTGGTTCGTCAGAAACGGAAATATTCTCGGTAGCCCTGATTTTTGCATTGGGCAATTTTGAATGGATAATCGATTCAATTTCTAATTTCATATCGTCCACACGTTTGGGATACGAAGCATCGACTGCGACCAATATTTGGGAAGAGCTGTTGCAAAGATTTTTAAATGAAAAAACATCCGTTTCACGCTGGTTGGCCGTGAGAGCCTGAAAATCAGCTGAATTAATTTTTTTAAACTCAACGGTGAAATACCGGTAATATCGGGTGGCTTGGGATTCCTGCGCATGAATACCATTCATACTCGCAACCAAGAGAAGCATGCAGATAAGAAGCCTGAAATTATTCATCGGGTACTTACTTTTGTATTGATTAAGTGATCAAATCGGACTTTGGTTAAAGCTAAAAGTAGCGTTTGAATGCACCTCATCTGCCTCTCTTTTAACAAGTTTTTAAGAATCGAGTACTGATAACTATCCAAAATGCAGTTCAATGCGCAGTTTTAGGAGAGTATACGACAGTTTAAACTAAATGTTTTCGGAAATGCATTTGGCAAGAAGCAAAGAACATTTAACAATCGTCAAGTAGCGATGAACGAAAAGCAAGATCATTTGGTCACATTTGATTCGCAATATCTGGGCACGTCAACGCTATTATGGCGCGTACAAAGTGCGAGAAACCAACAACTAAGAACCACAATTGTCTATTTAAATACTCCGTTGTCTTAGAGCTTCAAAGAGTATGATTGAGGTAGCCACCGATACGTTCAAAGATTCCGTTTTACCCACCATTGGAATTTTTACGCTTTGGGTACTTTCTTCGATAATATTTCTGCGAATCCCTTTTTCCTCAGATCCCATAATTAGAACCAGAGGCATAGTAAGATCTGCTTTATAATACACTTCTTTTCCGCCTTCAAAGCAGGAAATACTTTTTAAACCGCTTTGATTTAAAAAGGCCAGAGTTGAACTAAAAGATTCGCTGCGGCAAACAGGAATTCGGAGAAGTGCGCCAGCTGATGTTTTTATTGCGTCTTCATTGATTTGGGCGGCACCCCGATCCGGAATCACAATGGCATCGACACCTGCACATTCTGCACTTCTGCAGATTGCTCCAAAATTCCTGACGTCTGTGATTTGATCCAAAAGCAGAATCAAAGGGTTTTTCCCGGATTCAAATAGAGAAGGGATGAGCCATTCAAGATCCTGAAATTCTATTGGCGACATCATCGCTATGATTCCCTGATGATTTTTTCCGGTGGTTTTATCGAGCTTTACCTTCGGCACAAATTGAAAGGGGGTGCCGGTTCCTTTCAGCTTAGGTAAAATTTTATGCAGACTATCGGCATTCAATCCTTTAAGGATCATAACTTTTTCAATGCTTTTCCCAGTTTCAAGTGCCTCTAAAACTGGGTGTATTCCGTATATTAATTGTTCTTTCTTTGTCATTTTTTAGTAAATTCTTCCGTCACGCCAGATATTTACGGCGCGGTACCATGCGGGTTTGTACATTTCTTCTCTATTAAGTCGGTAATCGTTTTCTGTAAAGGGGTTAATCACTTTTATAAAATGAAAAGTAATAGATAACGGGTTGTTCTCTTCTCCGTAAATCCAAGTTTCAACCTGACCTTCGCGATAGGCTTTATTTGGTTTTCCGTAAACGATATAAATCAGACCACGATCCGATTTCCACCCTTCTACATAACTGCTGAACAGTTTGTTGGCGTCTTCGACTCTTTCATAATACGCCTGGATTGACTTTCGCGCACGATCACGACTACCTGCCCATTCGATCCAGAAAGATTCAATTTTGGATTTTGGATATTGAGCTTCCAATACTTCTTCATAGTCCTTTGAGCCAACGAGATACCGGAAAGGGCTTATCATTTCTTCAATGGTTTTTACTTCCGGGAAGTCATCAGGTGAAATGAACACGCTGAAGCCTTCCTTTTGCTTGTTATCAAATTGAAAATGATAAAAGCCTGTATCCGTAGATTTGAAGATCGCAGAATGCGCTGAGTCAGCAATCAATGTAAAAGTTGAATCAGGCGTGTAGTCAAACGGATCAGGGTTGTATATTGCAAAGGGCGGGGGAGGTAGTGGGAAATCGCGGTTGTAGTAATGTCCTGAAATAACCTGAGGAGCTGAGTCATTTGCTTTCAGTAGATATGAATGGTATGGTTTTATGTGGTCGCTAAAGAGCGGAACAGGTGAACCGATTTCTGAAATAATAAAATTATGCCGGTTGGAATAATTCACCTTATCCAATTCAATAATTGTCGATTGCGAAGTACCTTTATTCATGTCACTCGCCGTTATCTTTAACCGGTATTTATTGCCAGAAGGTAAGGCCAGATTAGTGGAGGCTATGAGCAGTTTGCTTTCCTTCGACTTGTTTTGATCCAAGATGCGGAATGATTTGCTTTCTAATTCTTTTGCAGCTTGTCCGACAATTTCAAACGGCTGAATATCAATGCGCAATATTGCTGTAGATTCCTTTCCGCCTCTTCGGGCATAAAGAAGGTTTTCGGAATCTACCCTTACATACACACGTGAGGAATCATCGCTTGAATGAAAAATGGTATATTGGATATCAATGTCGGATTGGGTGTTTTGATATTTATCGGCAAGGGCATTGTCAGCGACTTTCGACCTCGAGCCGCAGGACCCAAGAATTAATGACAGAGAGCACACCGAAAAAAGTAAAAGCTTGCATGGTAAGGGCATATTCTTTCTTTAATTCATTTCTTCGTTTGAAAATGTATCACTGAGCTGCTTGGCCGATTTCACGCCGAGATCCTCGAGTTGTTTTGCCTGACTTACAAGACTTCCCCTGCCATCGCGTAGTTTTTTCATCGCGTCAAGATACGTATTTTGTGTTTTCCCGATTGAATCACCTATTTTTTCGAAATCCTCGGCAAATCCAATAAATTTTTCCAAAAGATGTTTTCCTCTTTTGGCAATTTCCTGCGCATTTTTATTTTGGTACTCGTGTTTCCAGGTAGACGCTATAATTTTCAACGAGGCTATTAGTGTTGAGGGGCTTACCATCACGATATTCTTTTCGTAAGCTTCATTGAAAAGGCTTTGATCGTAATTTAAAGCCAAAAGATAAGCAGGCTCAATTGGAACAAACATTAGTATAAAATCGAGCTTTTTTCCACCACCGAGATTCTGGTATTGTTTATTAGAAAGTCCTTTAATATGGGTGCGAATAGAATTCAAATGGCTTTTGAGATGAGAATCTTTCGCATTTTCATTTGAGTCTGAGATATATTGTTCGTATCCCTTGAGAGAAACTTTACTATCCACTACGACCCATTTATTATCAGGTAATTTTATCTGCACATCGGGTTGCAATCTTCTTCCGTCTTCGGTTGTAAAGCTTTGTTGGGTAAAATATTCCCTGTCGGGGCTGAGGCCGGAGTTTTGCAAAATATTTTCCAAAATCATCTCTCCCCAATTTCCCTGAACTTTTGAGTCATTTTTCAACGCTTTTGTAAGATTTTCTGTCTCACTGGTCATTTTTTGACTCATCTCCTTCAGGTTTTTTAATTCCTGACGAAGGCCGGTAGATTCTTTCAAATTACTCGAGTGGGTCTCTTCTACTTTCTTTTGAAAGTCAGCGATTTTCTCTTTTAGAGGGGTTAGGATTTGATCGAGAGAAGATCGATTCTGAAGGGTAAATTTTTCACTTTTTTCATCAAATATTTTATTCGCCAAGAGCTGAAAGTCTTTGGTGAACTGGTCGCGCATTGTCCGAATGTCTTCTGTGTGCTGTTCCATTTGAGAGGTTAGAGCTCCTTTTTCTGTTTCGAGTTTTGCAATAGTAATAGCCTGATTGGCCTTGAGCGTTTCGAGATGTTTATTTTGTTCTTTTAAATCGGATACAGACCTATCCAATATTTCGGCACGTTGGCCCAGTGCAGAAAAGGCTTGGTTTTTATCATCAAGCTGTTTTTCCAGATTGTTCGTCCTGCTTACGCGTATCCTCATAAGCAGATAAGTTATGATGATTCCAAATAAGATTCCGGCCAATAAGAAAAGTGCAAAGTAAACAGCGGTGCTCATTCTGTGTTTTTTCCTAATTATTCAGGATAATCACAAATGTACCAACTTCTACGCTATCGAAAAGGTCGATAATATCTTTATTCGACATCCGAATGCAGCCTTTGCTTGCTGCCGTACCGAGCAGTCCCTCCTCCTGAGTGCCATGAATAAATATTCCCCGAGTATAAGAATCTTTGTCTTCTCCAGCGTTTACACCTTCTTCCAAACCTCTGAGATGTATGACCCGTGTGGTGATGTAGTCCGTATCATCCTTTTCTGCCTTTATGATAGGTACGACTCTTTGATCCGTTGCGATTTTGCTTCTGATAACTGTATTCACAGGCAGACCGTCGCCAACTTTTTCAGCAACTTTATGCAGCCCTTCAGGTGTTTGGTAACTTCCGGAGAGGTTTCCGATTCCATTCTCGGCCGTTGAAATGCGGTACGATTTTACGATCGAATCTCCGTCGATAAGATAGAGCCTTTGCCTTTTCGCGGCGACATAAATAAATTTAGCGAAAGGCACGCCATTGTATTTAATTTTCAAATATTCTTTGAGAAAACGCACCAATGGATCCTGCGGAGTCACGGCAATACTCTCCTTTTGAAAGGCTAATATTGAAAGAAGAAGAAAAACGAAACCAAGTTTTTTCATTAGAAGAAACTTATAAATCCAAAATGTATTTTGCCGTTACGCAGTAAAATTTGATTGTCAAATTGTTTGCCTAAAGCATAGGTAAACGAGAAAATACCCGGTTTCGTTTCGAAATTTATTCCTGCTCCAAAACCGAAAGGAGTATCGGAAGAATAATTGCCGACGCTGCGGTTTTCATAAATTCCCTGATCAAAAAATACGAAAAAATTTGAATTTTCTTCTAAGATAAACCGGTATTCGATGGTTCCAATTCCATATGAAGAGGCATATATAGACTGTTCATCAAATCCGCGTAAGGTTTTTAGTCCACCGACACGAAAAATTTCGTTTCGAAAAATTTTTTCATTGACAATCGAAGCACCACGAATTCTTAGTAATAGAGTTGAGCGACCGGCGAAAGGAAGGTAAATTCCGGTAGATAAATGCAAATTGTAAATGTCGCTCACAGTGTTAATTCCGTCATAGGCCGATTCTTCCACCTCCGGATTTTTTAGGATTTTCTTCTTTCCGGCAGCAACGGATCCATCAATGAAATAGCCCTTTGTGGGGTTGAAACGGTAGTCTAGACGCATGGTTTCTATTCCGACTCCAAACATATTTGTACGCGAATCGATGTATTTCTCTATAGAAAAAGACTGTGCCGAAATCACATTTGCCTGATGATTTTCATAAAATAGATTCACCTTATTACCCCCCTTGAAAAAATATTGCAATCCTAAAACAGAATTTACCTGGCTAAAGATGGTATCCTGACGGTACAGGTTAAAATTTAAATCCGTACCGATCGGTGTATTGAGAATGTACGGATAAGCGAGATGAAGGTCAAGTTGTTGGGTTCGTGTTTGAAGTCGCTGCCATTTCAGATTAATGGCTTCACCATGCTTGAGACTATTGAGGAGATTCAGGGCTACATCGCCTGTGATTTGGGTTTTGCCGGTTTCATTATCTGGCAATATTCCCAAAATTCCATTAAAATTGCTCGCTTTTTTCGGATTGAGATACAAGTAAATATCTGCTTTTCCCGGTCGCATTCCGACCTCGTATGGTTTAATTATTTTTATAAATGGCAGCTCCTTAAGCCGAACCGGGATTTTATCGAGAAGGCTTTGATCGTAAGGCATGCCGTCCTCGATTCCCAAATAGTTTTTGATGTAGCGGCGATTGGTCGTCACATCTCCTTTCAAAATCAGGCTATCTATACGTGTAAATTGATTGAGATCCAACTGAAGTACACCCTCAATTTCATGAAGAGCAATCGATATACTATCCAAATGAATCGATGCAAAAGGGTATCCATTACTCTCTGCAATTCTGACCGTTTTTTCATATAAATCGGCCAATTTTCCCGGTGAAAAACGCTCATTTCTGTATAGCTTTTCGCGAAAGCCGATTTGCGAAAGATATTCTTCAGGAACATTTCCGGGTTTTAGTCGTGCCCATTCATACCGACCGCCGGCTTCTAGATTTACTACTACTGTGTCGGTTTTCCAATGAATGCTATTAAAACCTGCTGTGAGGTATCCCAGATTAACAAGATCAGAGCGTATTTGGCGTAATTTTACCAGCACACCAACGGAATCAGGCGCAGACCGCAATATATTAATCCGCGAACTCTCGGGAAAATCTTGGTCAGAATGTATTACAAAGAGATACTCCTGAGCTGAAACCGGATTGAATCCTGCAAAAGCATGCAGGAAGGTTCCAAAAAGAATTATTAAGATGGTCTTATTCAAAAGATGTGGGCTCCGGTGTGATATAACTGAATAAATAGTAGCATATTGTGGTATCCAATTCAAATATATTGGGATATTATTCGTTTAAACTATCTTTGTATCCATTACGTTAATTAAAGAAATGAAAAAAACTGCATTCATACTCGTTTTACTTTTTGTAGGTGCTTTGGTCTTTTCTTCTTGCCGATCGCAGCATCAGGCTTGCGCGGCTTATAGCAAGGTAGAACAGCCAACAGGCAATCAGTCAAATAGCTAATGCCAGTAGTATGGCATTCCATATCGTCTGAAGCAGAGCTTGAAGCTGTTCTCCACGGTGACTCAGAGATTTCCACTGACTGCTTCCTGCTATTAAAACACAGCAATCGCTGTGCAATAAGCAGTGTTGCAAAAGTTCGCCTCGAACGTAATCCGGATCCACGCCTAACTTATTTTCTTATCGATGTGATCGGAAATCGTGCAGTGAGTAATAAACTCTCCGAAATAACCGATGTCCAACACGAATCACCTCAAATATTTTTGTATCATAATCATCAACTCATTGATGTAAAGTCCCATATGGCGATTAGTGGAAGCGAAATTTCACTTCGACTGAATGCTGTTATTCAAATTGGAATTTAATATCCTGATCAATATCTGGATGTAAACTTTTGGCCTCGGGACAGTTTCGAGCACCTTTTTCCAAAATTAATTTTTGCTTTTCTTGGTAGTATGAGTCGGGAAACTTTAAAACTATTTGTATTTTATGTGTCCGGCGCGGATTGGAAGCCATGCTTTTAGAGATATCTGCTTCTCCATTTCCGAAGGTGAATCCATGAGTGTCGGCAGCAATACCCATAATTGTGATCATGCAACCCTCTAAGGAGGTGGTTATGAGATCAGTCGGAGAGAATTTTTCAACCTTACCATGATTGTCCGTTGGGGCATCGGTTTGGAGTAAAATAGCCGAGGCATGATGCATACAGAGCGTGCGCAAATCTCGAGTATAAGAAAAATATGTGCTGTGGGATTAGACATAAACTTGAAAAGTGTTAAATTAGCAAACTGTTTTACAATATTAATTTGGTTCGAAAAATATACATAATTTGGTTCGTACTGCTTCTACCTTTGGTGAGTTATTGCCAAACGGAAGAATCCACCATCTTCGATGAAGCCACTATCGTATATAATAACTCAATTTATGGCGGAGGGATTTTGCATACCAACGGTTGGGGTGCTCACCTCACTTTTGGGAAAGGCAAAACTGCATTTAAGTACCGCATTTTTCAGTTTGAAATGGTGGGGATGAAACACGCGAAAGAAATCAAAAGCTATAATACCATTGAGAATACGCGTAGCTACATTTTCGGTAAGCTCAATAGCTTTTTCATTTTTCGACCTTCATACGGTATGCGCGTGGTAAGTTTCGATAAAATCCGCAAATCGGGAGTTTCTGTTGGTTATACGTGGCGGGTGGGTCCATCTTTGGGAATTACTAAACCTGTATATTTGCAAATAGGTATTCCCGAACAATACAGGTATTCCAAAATAATCGTTGAGAAGTACGATCCCGACAAGCATCAATCACAAGATATAATAGGCCGAGCCGGAGTATTACGTGGAATTGATGAGTTAAAATTGCACCCGGGTTTGTACGGAGCGTTTGCCTTTAATTTTGAATATGATGCTGATCGAAATGGGATAAAAGGAATTGAGGTAGGCGCAACGGTTGATTATTATCCGATTGATGAGATAGAAATTATGGCTTTCTCCAAAAACTATCAACTATTTCTAAATTTTTATGTTTGTTTACAATTCGGAAAAAAATTCAATAAATAAATGCCGGAAATTTTAGAGAGAGAAAAACAAATGAAAGTTGCGAAGCCAAAATGGCTCCGCGTAAAACTTCCAACAGGAGAAGCCTTTAAAAAAGTTCGAAAAATAGTCGATGAGCATCATCTCCATACCATTTGCGAAAGCGGAAGCTGCCCGAATATGGGAGAATGTTGGGGAGAAGGAACTGCTACTTTTATGATTCTTGGAAATATCTGCACACGCTCATGCGGCTTTTGTGCTGTCGAAACAGGTCGTCCGGGAATTGTAGACACATTCGAGCCCGGAAAAGTAGCACGTTCAGTGAGCCTCATGGGAGTTAAACACTGTGTAATTACATCTGTCGATCGTGACGACCTGCCTGATGGAGGAAGTATTATTTGGAGTCAGACCGTGAAAGCGATTCGTCAACAGTCACCGAATACTACTTTGGAGACTTTAATTCCTGATTTTGCAGGCAAATGGGAGAACCTCCAACGTATCATTGAAGTCGCTCCAGAGATCGTTTCCCACAATTTGGAGACCGTTCGTCGTTTGACAAAACAGGTAAGAATTCAAGCTAAGTACGATCGGAGTCTTGAGGTTTTGCGCCGATTGAAGAAAGGAGACATGCGCACCAAGTCAGGAGTAATGCTCGGACTTGGTGAGACCGAAACAGAGATTTTGGAAACGATGGACGACTTGCGTTCTGTAGGTGTAGATGTCTTAACTTTAGGGCAGTACCTTCAGCCGACAAGAAGACATTTGCCTGTAAAATCATTTGTTACTCCCGAAAAATTTAATGAATATAGAGAAATAGGATTGAAGAAAGGATTTCGGTACGTGGAGAGCGGACCCCTTGTCCGATCATCCTATCACGCAGAGAAACATCTTTTTTAAGTACAATAGTATGGAAATTTCTGGCGCTTCTAAAATGGTTTAGAATTAAAGGAATTGTCTATATTTAGCACCCAAATAATAGTACAAATTGCCTAATTTTTGAAATTAAATATAAACACATGAAATTCAGATTTTTACTTATTTCACTTTCTATCGTGGCTCTTACTGCCACCGTATGGTTTACCACGGATAATTGTGGTGAAGGAATTGAAAACGCCTACATTCCGAGAAGTGAGTTTCATTCATCTCAAGGGATTGAAGGTGCATGGGAATATTATAAATCCATACGTTCCAACGTATATACAGGTGAAATAGAACCTGAAGATATTATCGGAATGCGCCGGTCTGTGCGTGAAATGGACAAAAATCACCTCTCAGCCAAAAATGACGATATTTCATGGGCAGCAATGGGACCTGATAATGTGGGCGGTCGCACGCGTGCAATTCTACCTTTTCCAAATGATGTTAATACCCTTATTGCGGGATGTGTTTCGGGAGGATTGTTTAAATCTACCAATGGTGGTCAGAGTTGGTCCAGACTTACAAATTTTGATCAGAATCTCATTGTAGGCTCGATAGCAATGCTTGGCAATGGTGCTATTTATGTTGGAACGGGTCATAGCCGAGAAAGTGGTACCCCAAGTGGCACAGAGAATTCTAATTTTATTGGTGGTGGCTTATTTGTTTCTAACGACCAAGGAAGTACGTGGAATCTTGTGAATGATTTTGAACCGAACATGTTTAGTCCAAGCGATGCTTGGGCTTATACTAACTCACTTGCTGGCGATCCAAACGATCCTGACAAACTATGGATTGGTTCTAATTTTGGACTTTATCCTTTTACTCATGGTGATACAGAGCTTGGACCACTTCCTCAGGGATTAAACATTGCGCCAGTAGGTGATCTGGCTATTTCTGCTGATGGGCAAAACTTAATTGTAGCTGTAGGACCAAGGGTTTATGTGTCTACCGATGCAGGAGCTACTTTCGAATTGAGGAATAGCGATGCACCTTTCGGACTTTCTGGAAATTCGACCATTGACCTTTCAATATCTGCTGATGATAAAAACTTTATGGCGGCTTCGGTGGCTTCAGGATCCGGAAATTTAAAGGCTATATATGCTACAAAGAATGCGGGTCTGACTTGGTATGTTATTGCTCCCGCAAGTTCTGGTAGTTCTTCCCAATTTGACCCTTTTACCGGTCAGGGTAATTATGACAATATGATTACCATCGTACCTGGAACAAATGCAAACAATGCTCAGGAAATTATAATGGGTGGATCAGCAAGCAATTATAGATATACGTTGCCTCCAAATACTGTTCCCGGGATATTTACTTGGGAAGTTATTAGTGAAGGGTATGTATCAGCACCGGGTTCGCCTCCATCATCGGCTTACGTGCACCCTGATATGCATACCTCAGCCTGGGATGCAAATAATCGGTTGTATATCGGTTCCGACGGTGGAATTTTTAGATCCAATGATAAGGGTCTTTCTTGGAATGATTTGAATAGGAATTATGTAACAACCCAATTTTATGCAATCGCATTCAGTCCGTCAGGACAAGTAATGGGTGGTACTCAAGATAACGGTACACTGTTTGTTACGCTGAATGGTGCAACTCCTCAACAGGCGGTTCAGTTTACCGGGGGGGATGGTTTTTCTTGTGAAATTTCACAAGTAATTCCCGATTTTATGTTTTCTACCATTTATAATGGTGCCGTTTATCGTTCAGCAACAGGAGGTGGGAATGTCACTGAGGTAGGTGACCTCTCGACCGTTGGATCCGGAGGTGGAAATGATTTCTTTACAGATATTTCCCTTTATGAAAATGAAAACAATGAGTATTCTGAACAATATGTCCATTATACTCCCAGCGGCGATGATCCTTATGTGAATTTTTTCGGTGATGGGCAATATGAAGTTACCGCAGCGGGTGATACCATCATTGGTAAAATCCCTGCCGGTACCCAAATTGTGACTGATGCTGACAATAGCGATCTAATGGTTACCACAGTCCTTGATGAGGATATCAATTTCTATTCGTATTATGTGCGAATAATTGGGGGTGATTCTGTAATCCTTCATGAGGTGGCTGATACTACAGTCATTCAGGAAAAAGGACAGTTCATGTTGGCCGCCGCTTTTTCAAATGGAATATATGTTACACGCCAACCGCTAAAAACGAACGGTACACCTCATTGGTTCAAAATTCATCAGGGAGAGAGCTCAAATCCATCATGTGTGGAATGGTCACCGGATGGAGATATTCTGTATGTAGGTTACGATTCAGGTCAGTTAATCCGGTATAAAGGATTTAATAGTGCATGGGGGCCCCTTCAATTGAATTATCAGGACCCTGCTTTTGCACTTGATAGAAAAGTTATTCACAATGGTCAGGGAGTTATTACCGACATAGACGTCGATTATTCCCAAGGTCAAGGTACTACTATTGGTCAGCCTGCTTCAAGCGAAAGGGTAGCAATCACTGAAGGAAATTACGGTGGTTTTGGTAAAGTACGTGTTTCTGATACTGCAGCAAGTGCTGATGGTGCTGGTTCATTTCAGAATATTTGGAATGTGGATGATGCTATTAGAGGAATGCCGTGTTATTCTATCGTTATGGATGTAAATGACCCCAATGTGTTTTTGGTAGGTACCGAATACGGAATTTATTATTCCGGCGACAATGGAGCCACGTGGTCTGTTGCCAATAATGGAGCCATGAACCGTGTTCCAATATTTGACCTTCGTCAACAAAAAAGACCTAATTATAAAGTCAATAACAGCGGTGTAGTTTATGCAGGATCGCATGGAAGAGGTATTTTCCGTACCGACTATTTACTCAATGAAAGTACGGGTATAGAAGGCGTTGAATCGGAAATACCTGCTTTGAGTGAATTGACGATCTACCCAAACCCGGTTCGTGAAAATGGATCCATTCGTTTTGATCTCGGCACCAATGACGCGGTGAGCATGAAAATCTATTCACTTGATGGACGCTTGGTTCGCTCTATTGCTCCAAAGCAAATGGAATCTGGAAGAAAGAAGGAATTGACTTTTAATGCTTCCGAGCTTGCTACAGGTACATATATTGTTATGTTGAAGGCTGGAGAAGCGGTTAAAACCGGTAAATTCATTAAAACGAATTAAGATTAATTTGTAAATTTCGTTTTGAAAGGCCTTCTTTGTAAGGCCTTTTTTTATGTAGATATGAAAAATATTCGCGTTGGTATTAATGGTTTCGGAAGGATAGGTCGTGGTTTTCTCAGACAATTGATAGCCAGTGATTTTTCTCAAAATATACAGGTCGTTGTGATTAACGATCTGGGGAAGCCTTCCACCTTGGCTCATCTATTTGAATTTGACAGTGTCCACGGTCGCTGGAATGGATCGGTAAAATCTGAAGGAAATTCCCTAATTATCAATTCCAAAAAAATTTCATTGACCAATATTTCTGAACTCGAAAAGCTGGATTGGGGACGGTACAAAGTTGATGTAGTAGTCGAGTGTACCGGTCGTTTTAAAACAAGTGAGACTGCAATGGTGCATGTGAAATCGGGTGCAAAGAGGGTGATAATCAGTGCTGTTGCGAAAGGAGAAGATGTGAAAACCATAGTCCTGGGGGCCAATGAATCTACCTTAGACGGTTCTGAGAAAATTATATCAAATGCTTCGTGCACAACGAATTGTGCTGCTCCGTTGGTCGATATTATTGATCGTAACTTTAGAGTTGAAAGTGGCTATATTACTACAGTTCATTCTTACACAAGCGATCAAACGCTTCACGACCGACCGCATGATGATTTGCGTAGAGGAAGAGCAGCGGCATTATCCATTATACCAACTACGACTGGTGCTGCTAAAGCTATTACGCGTGTTTTTCCGCACCTCGATGGAAAATTGGGAGGAGCAGGTATTCGGGTGCCGGTGGCAAATGGATCGCTCACAGATATTACCTATATCGTGAAAGCGAAAACGACGGTGGAAGAAGTGAATCGTACGTTTCAATTAGCGGCCAACGAAGGAGCCTGGAAGGGTATTCTCGAATATACTACGAAACCATTGGTAAGTGTTGATATTTTAGGAAATAGCCATTCGTGTGTTTTTGATTCGCTGCTTACTTCGGTTATCGGAAATATGGTGAAGGTGGTGGGCTGGTATGACAATGAAATTGGTTATTCAAGCCGGCTTATTGATTTGATTAAGTATTGGAGTAAATTGTGGGATTAGTACCATATCCCTTTAGTCTAAATCCGTTTTCATCTAACACCGCATATGTAAAATTGCTAATCCAATCTCCAAGGTTGTAGTATATACCTCCCGTTTTAAGTTGTAATTTCATGGGTAAGTGGCGGTGGCCAAAAACGAAGTAATCGATCTGAGTGGTGGCACCGATTTCTTCAGCGTAAATTGCAAGCCATTCATTTTCCTTACCCAAAAATTTCTTGTCGTCTTCCTGACTTGTTTTTCGGCTTTTAGATGAAAAATAATTAGCCAGACCAATCCCAAGACCGGGATGAAGTCTTGCGAATAACCATTGCGAAAAGGTGGATCGAAAGACTTTCTTGATAAATTTATATCCGTAATCACCGGGGCCTAAACCATCCCCATGCCCTATATAGAATTTCTTTCCATTGAGCGTCCGCTGAATCGGGTCGCGATGTAAGGTTACGTTTAATTCTTCGGGAAGATAATCGAAAATCCACATGTCGTGATTTCCAATAAACCAGTGGATGGGTATACCTTTATCACTTATTTCGGCAATCTTCCCCATCAGCCGCACGAATCCGCGGGGTACGACATGCTTGTATTCAAACCAAAAATCGAAGACATCACCGAGAATAAATAGCTCGGTTACGTCTTCTTTAATTTCATCGAGCCAGGCAACAATTCTTTTCTCTCGCTCGAAACTGCTCTTTTTATCGGGTGCTCCAAGATGAAAATCAGATGCAAAATAATACGTGCCGGCCATTTATTTCTTCAAATTAATGTCCGAAAAGTTCTTCAAGTTTATTCTCCAAGGAAGGGCCACGCAGTTTTGTAGCTACAATTTTCCCATCGGGTCCTACAAGTACTGTATGCGGAATGGATGTAATATTGTAGAGTTTAGCTGCTGCCGAATTCCAGTATTTTAAATCACTTACTTGGGGCCACATCAATTTGTCATCCTTAATCGCTTTCAACCAATTCTCTTTTTTCCGGTCCAGCGAAACACCTAAAATTTCAAATTTATCCTTCGAATATTTTTTATAAAGCTTTACCACATTTGGATTTTCCATTCGACAAGGTTTACACCAAGAAGCCCAGAAATCGATCAGGACATACTTGCCTCTTAGCGAAGAAAGGGCGATCTCTTTTCCATCAGGATTAGGCAGGACAATATCCGGAGCAACGGCACCAGGTGCAAATGCGGCCTCGGCTTTTTGCTGCGCTTCCATTTGAGCGACTCTATTGGCTAATTGCTCATAAAAGAAATTGCCTTTTAATCGGGGTTCCAATCCATTGCGAACTTTTACGAAATACGCAAAGTCTTCCTCCGGGTCCAACCGTTGAAGTATTGTGTAATTGGCGATACTGGTACTGTCTTCGTCAATCTGTTCGAGGAGCAGATTTTTATACTTTGTCAGGAGATCATTGTACTCCATGCTGTAATTGAGTCGACCGCTATTATTTTTCTCTTTTGTAGCGTTTTGCAATAGTGATCTTAGTGAGTCCATTTGTCTTTCATAGGGTACCACATTTACAAAAAGATCCCGGATTTCCTTGCTGTCCTTTGAATTAGAAACTTCATAAGTTTCATTAACATCTTCAAGATCAGCGTCTATGACCGGAGACTGGGTGCTATCGAAGGCAAGCACAATCGAACCGCTTTGACCAATAGAAAGAGCATAAAATGATAGTGGACCGGCATTTACCGGAATGCTGAATTTTCCATCATCTCCCAAAACTGCTGTTGCCACGGTATCTGTTTGCCCTTCATTAAAACCGATAAGACTAATCTTACGACCGGCGGCATGTTCAATAGTCCCACTTACTGTGGGTATATTTGAGTTGGAGCTGCATCCAGCAATACTAACTAAAGCCACAAGTGGCACAAATGCTTTAATTACATTTTTCATTGATCTAATAATTTTTTAAGAATTTCGCTCGACATTTTAGGATTTGCTTTTCGATTAGAAAGCTTCATCATTTCGCCCATAAACAAACCTAAAAGCCCTTTATTCCCATTTTTATATGCCTGCACCTTATCGGGATACATGGCTATGGCTTCCTGAGCAAGGTTGAGCAACCAATCATCATCGCTTTTTTGCAAAAGATTCTCCGATTCGGCAATTTCTCGCGGTGAAAGTTCCGGATGTTCCAGCATTTTTGGAAATAGTTGTTGAGCTGCGATGGTATTGTTAATAAGGTTTTCATCAATCAATGCGATGAGCTCGGCAATATTTTTAGGCCGTATCGGAAAATCTTCAATCGATGTTGCAGATTGATTCAGATAAGATTTTACTTCGCCCATCAGCCAGTTAGCCGCAGATTTATAGTTTTTGGTAAGCCCGATTAATTCTTCATAATAGAGCACTATCGGCTTGGCATCTACCAAAATATTAGCATCGTATTCCGACAAACCCAGCTCGCCCGTGTATTTTTCAAATAGCATTCTGGGTAATGGTGGCATACTTTTTCGAATAGCTTCGATCTCTTCTTTCTGTACCTTAAGTGGTTGGATATCAGGCTCTGGGAAATAACGGTAATCATGGGCATCTTCCTTATCCCGGAGCGCAAAAGTTATTCCTTTCGCTGCATCAAAACTGCGCGTTTGCTGATGAACTTTACCTCCATTTTCAATAATTTCGATCTGACGGTTCATTTCGAATTCGATAGCGCGCTGAACATTTCGAAGAGAGTTCATATTTTTGACCTCACAGCGATTTCCAAAAGTTTTCGACCCTTTTAACATCACGGAAACGTTTGCGTCGCAGCGCATACTTCCCTCTTCCATATTGCCATCGCAAATCTCGAGATAGCGCACGAGTCTGCGAATCTCTGACAGGTAATTATATGCTTCTTCGCTTGAACGAAGATCAGGTTCAGACACGATTTCTATCAGTGGAACTCCGGCACGATTCAAATCGATTAGGGTATTGTATGGATCCTGATCGTGGATACTTTTGCCGGCATCTTCCTCAATGTGTATTCGGGTGATTCCGATTGTTTTATCACGGTTTTCCGCATCTTTCACCAACAGTTTTCCAAGCGTGCAAATCGGCGTAGTATCTTGAGTAATTTGGTAGCCTTTCGGCAAATCGGCGTAGAAGTAATTCTTACGGGCGAAGTGCATATCCTCAGTAATCTTGCATTCGGTAGCCAAGCCCATTTTTATGGCATACTCTATCACTTTTTCATTTATGCGTGGTAATGTGCCGGGATGGCCGAGTGTAAGCGGACTCGTATTCGAATTGGGCAAGCTTCCAAAAGCATTGACATCACCGGCATAAGCTTTGGAGAGCGTAGTCAATTGGGCGTGTACTTCCAGACCGACTACGAGTTGATATTTGTCTTCAATTTCGGGAGAGACAGTATTCATATTGTTTCGATAAGCCTTTTGATAATCGGGAGCAATCTTTTGGATGATTCCTGAGCCGCCTTAACGACATCTGCATGGGTTGTCTCAACGATTCGTCCTTCTACCCCGATATCTGTTATTACGCTTACGCCAAAACATTCCATTCCCATATGGTTTGCAGCGATTACTTCTGGCACAGTGCTCATTCCTACAGCATCGGCACCTATAATCTGAATATATTTGTATTCGGCAGGAGTTTCGAGACAGGGACCTGTTAATCCGGCATATACTCCGGTAATTACATGCGTATTTAATTCTCTCGCAGCTTTAAGGCCCTTTTCTAATAGGGCAGGGCTGTATGCTTTGCTCATGTCTGGAAAGCGAGTACCCCATGCGTCATTATTAGGACCCATCAAAGGATTGGTTGGGAAAAGATTTATATGATCGCTTATAAACATTATATCACCGATTTCTTGTTTGGGATTTACACCACCGCAGGCATTGGAAACGATAAGATATTTGGCACCAAGAAGTGCCATAGCCCGCACAGGCATTACCACCTGGCCCATGGTGTAGCCTTCATAAAAATGAAAACGACCGCGAAAGGCCATAACATTTTTTCCTCCAAATTTCCCTAAAATCAAATCTCCTCTGTGGCCAGTAACGGTGGAAGTAGGAAATCCCGGAATATCAGCATATGGAATTGCAATATCTATTTCTATCTCATCAGCCAGTTCACCGAGGCCAGAGCCAAGAATAATTCCAATTTCGGGTGTGTAGGGGAGTTTTGATTTTAAAAATTCAAGAGTGTCATTCAGGTTGGCTGGCATAGTCTAATATAAAGTTGTCTAATTTCGTTTTATCCTCATCCGGATCGAGCCCGATTTCCCAATAAAAAATTGGCAACGGCTCATCATCCGTTTTATCTTTTGTGTTCAGTAAGCGCATCGCGTCTTTTTCAGTAGTTAAGATCGCAATTTTGCCCGGGGCAAAGCTACCAATAAATTTGCGAAAACGAGCCAGATCAGACGCTTTGAAACTATAGTGATCGCTGTACTCAAAATGAGCGGTGACATTGAATTCAGATTTAACAGCTTTTAAAAAATAAATAGGAGATGCTATACCTGTTACAACCAGTATTTTTTCGAAGGCGGTAATGGGATGTAATGTCCTGTTATCTATTGGGATAATACTTTTGTAGATGACTTTGTCAAACACCACCTCACGACTATATTTATTCAATCGCCCTTTTATTTCAATCCGTTTTGAGACATCCACTTTTTGAGGGCATTTGGTCACAATAATCAAATTTGCATCTTTTGCTCTAATTTTATGATCGCGAAGATTTCCCGCGGGCAAATAATGGTCATCGTAGAATGGTTTTTGAAAAGTAGTCAGCACAATATTCAGGCCAGCCGCTATTTTTCGATGCTGAAGTGCGTCATCAAGCAATATGATTTCCACTTCAGGAATCGTTTTTTGAATGAACTGAATACCTCGTCGTCTGTCGTGATCCACAACTACAGGCGTTTGCGGAAACTTACGGGCAATTTGCAAAGGTTCATCTCCACACAAAATAGCTGTCATGTAGGGTCTCACTAGGATTGTACCTTCAGATTCACGTCCATATCCCCGGCTTAAAACGGCCACTTTTTTTCCCTTTAATAGAAGAATTATATATTCAATATGAGGAGTTTTTCCAGTTCCTCCAAGTGCGATGTTTCCAATTGCAATGGTTTTTATATCTGGATGGTAAGTTTTGAATAGTCCCAAATTATAGGCAATGTTCCGCAACCATAGAATAAGTCCATAGAGCCAGGAGAGGGGAAGAAGTAGTACACGTAACTTTTTCATTGCTTAAGTTTGCTCTCGGAAATCAACTAAATTAAATTTCAAAATGATACGCATCAAAGATATAATTCATTCGCTTGAAGAGTGGGCTCCTACGGCAATTGCTGAATCATACGATAATGTTGGCTTGCTCGTTGGCAATCAAGACGTTGAGATTACTTCTGTTTTAATCAGTCTGGACTGCACAGAGGATGTTGTGAAAGAGGCAATTGCAAAAGGTTGCAATTTGGTCATAAGTCATCATCCTATACTTTTTAAAGGACTCAAAAGATTTAACGGATCAAATTATGTGGAGCGCACAGTAGCCATGGCAATCAAAAATGATATTGCACTTTATGCTATTCATACGAATTTGGATAATGTAAGCGATGGAGTGAACAAGAAGATATGTGATTTAATCGGCTTGAAGGATACAGAGATACTATCTCCAAAAGGTCAGAATCTTGAAAAACTGGTATTTTTCGTTCCCGTCGAACAGGCGAATGAGGTCAGGAATGCCATCTTTGAAATTGGAGCCGGACAGATTGGTAATTATACGGGGTGCAGCTTCAATATTTCCGGAGAGGGAACTTATACAGCCCGGGAAGGAGCTAATCCTACACTCGGAAAAGTGGGAACTCCACACCATGAAGAAGAAATGAGAATTGAAATAATGATTCCTGTTTTTTTGCGAGACAAGGTATTGGATACGTTAAAAAAAGTGCATCCATATGAAGAAGTAGCTTATTTTATTCAGCCGATTGAGAACAAAAATCAATATGTGGGATCAGGAATGATTGGTTATTTACCGGAGGAAATAGGCCCTATGGAATTTATAAAATTGCTAAAAGAAGAAATGAAATTGGAAGTGATAAAATGCACTTCATTGGGGTCGGAGACTATTCGAAAAGTAGCTGTCTGTGGAGGTTCCGGAAGTTTTTTACTTCAAGCTGCCAAAAGGCAAAAAGCAGATATATTTATTACCGGAGATTTCAAATACCACGAGTTTTTTGATGCTGAAAATGAGATTGTAATTGCCGATATCGGCCATTATGAAAGTGAGCGATTTACAATTGATTTAATTGCTGAAAAAATACGCAAAAAATTTAGTACTTTTGCCACCCATTTAACGGAAGTAAACACAAATCCCATCCATTATATTTAATATATGGCAACTACAAAAAAAACGCTCTCACCTGAAGAGAAACTGCGCGCACTCTATAACCTACAATTGATCGACTCACGCATTGATAAAATCAGAACTGTACGCGGTGAGTTACCGCTCGAAGTAGAAGATTTGGAAGATGATATTGCCGGATTGGAAACGCGCCTGGAAAAGATGCGTGCCGAAGCGGATAGCATCAACGAAGAAATCACGAATAAGAAAAACGCGATTACCGATTCGAAAGCTCTAATCAAAAAATACAAAGAGCAACAAGATAACGTTCGGAACAATCGAGAATTTGAGTCATTGAGTAAAGAACTTGAATTTCAGGATTTAGAGATAAAATTGGCTGAAAAGCGAATTAAAGAATTCAAAGCTAAAATCGATGCCAAGAAAGAAATTTTGGAAGCAACCGACGAAGAGTTGAAAGGTCGTAAAAAAGACCTGCAGACCAAGCAGAAAGAATTGGATGAAATCATCAGCGAGACCAAAAAGGAAGAAGAAGCGCTTTTGAGTAAATCGGAAGAAGCTGAAAAGAAAATTGATGAGCGCCTCGTGGCTGCCTACCGCCGTATTCGAAATGGTTCGAAAAACGGATTGGCGGTAGTTCCAATCGACCGTCAAGCTTCAGCCGGATCTTATATCAAAATTCCACCCCAACGCCAATTGGATGTAGCTGCCCGTCAGAAAATCATTGTAGATGAGCACAGTGGGCGTATCCTAGTCGATGCCGAATTGGCACAGGAAGAGCAAGATAAAATGGATACTCTGATCGCTAAATTGATGAAATAATTTTTTTTTTTTGAGAACCCTATAAAGAAAAGTCCCGTTGCTATACGGGACTTTTTTTTGTGGATAATCTCAAGAAATTCTTTTGTTTGAAAAGGAGCGTAATCAGAATTACAATCTGAAGCCGATGGTCAGAGCGATATTGGTATAGTTATCTTTCAAGGTACCGAGGTTAGAAGAATTATTGGTGAGATAGAGTTCTTCCACCTGTGCCAATTGGTAGGCCAGATCAATATTCCAGCTTGCGGCACGATATCCTAAACCTCCGCTATATTGGTAGCGGTTCAGGTTTGCCAGGCCAAAAGTTTCATTCGCTTTATTTGGATTGCTGAAATACGCAAAACCTGCACGAAAGTATATACTTTCTGTTGCCCGGTATTCCCCTCCGGCACGAATGATATTGGAATATCCGTAAGAGTCCGCGATTGTATTATTGGCATTGCCAAAATTGCCATCATATCCACCCGTCTTAGCATTTTTAAGTTCTCCAGATCCAAAATCAGCAAATTCATACTGCACAGAAACAAGTCCTTTTTTTCCAATAATGCCTGCAGCACTTGCCATGAATCGCCAAGGAGTTTTAAGACGATAATCAAAAACTCCTACTGATGACTGAAGATCGTTGTTGGGGGTATTGGTCTCATTCGGCTTAAGTTGACTCCTTAAGGTATTTTGAAAATTGTCAGTAAGAGAAAAAGTTGTAGGAGTCTGCATAGATGCACCAAAACGTAGGATTTTACCGGCCTTGATGATACCACCCAGCTTAAAATTAAATCCAACACCTTCGGTCTTAAGCTCCTCACGAAAAGAATAAGAAATCAAATCTGTTACCTGGTCGGTGGGAGTTTCAGTAGTTTCAACAACTGACTTATAGGCTACTGATTGAAAATTAAGCGAGGCACCTAAATAAAAAATATTATCATAATTAGTTCCAAAATTGATCGAAGTTTCTGAAAGCCTACCGCTGCGTACGGCAGTTTGTTCTTGTTTCATTTCACCATCTGTCACCCTGCCAACATATTGGTGGTTTATCGTATCCGGTTGATCAATCACATATCCCTCCCAGGCGAGTCCGGAGCTATATTCCGAAAGGTCTCCGGGAATTGAGCCATTTGCCTCCAAAGCGAAATCTTGCATAAGCGACTCGTTCAACGGAATTTGGGAGTATGTTTTTAATTGATCGTTAAACGTGTTCAACCGATTGTAAGAAACGCCAAAATTGAAATATTTCCAATAGGGGTCTTTAAGCTCACTCGCTAGAACAAAACCAATATTATTGACTACCGGAGTTACTTTCGCATCACTTAAAGTTGATCTATTTAAATTAGATTCGATGGTATTCCATTCGATTGCCGGGGTAAACGAAATAGTTCCAAAACGATACATTCCCAAACTTGCGGGGTTGATATGGGTTGCGGACATGTCGCCACCTAATGCTCCCATGGCCCCTCCAATTCCGTTAAAACGAGCTGTTCCGAATACATATTGAGATGAATAGCGCTGAACATCAGCGTCATTTTGGGCAGTACTAGCTAAGGCAATCCCTATGAAAAGGATGCAAAATGTGCTTTTGAGAAACGTCATTTTTTAATTATTTATCTTCTGCGGGTTGGTGATGATGAACGATTTGATCCTCCGGAATTGTTTCCGCTATCCGACCTTGAGGGACTTGTAGATGAGGGAGCCGATCTGCTATTTCCACTATCATAGCTGCGACTTGGAGACTGATTCCGGCTGCGGCTTGGTGAGGAGTTGTCATAGCTTCGCGACTTGGAATTAGAAGGACTTGCGCTACGAGATCTTTCCGGACGTGGTGTGGGCGCTATATTCCGAGTGGGCTCATTCGATCTTCTGCTCGGATATGACCTAGTAGGCGTATCGGGATTTGTACTAAAGTTGCGATCCCTCGAATAGGCATCCTTGCGGCTATAGTCAGTGCGAGGTTGTCGCGGCTCACTGTATTTTATGGCATCAGTCTTATTATAGTAATCTTTGTTAGATTCTGATCGCGGGGATCTGGTGATGACTTCATCCGTTTTCGTATTGTCTTTATTTCCTGATGTGCGCAATGACTTTGTTCTTTCAGGGCTTTGTTCTTCGGAATTCAATTCGGTATTTGGCTTTTCAGTCAGTCCATGGCGGGTAACGCCAGATGGAGCCTTTTGACTAATCACTCCTCCGCGAGAAGGTCTTGTATTGGCGTCTGAATTTGCACGTGAGCCATTTGATATTCCAGTGTTTCGATTGTAACCATTATCAGGATAGCCACCATAGTAACCACCCCCATAATATCCACCTCCGTAATATCCACCAGCCGCATATGGATTGAAATATGGGTTGAAAGCATTATATCCGTAATAGAATGGACTATTACAGGGATTGTAAAACGCAGAATATCCGAATGGGTAATAGAATGGATCATACCATGGGCTATAACAGGGAGAGTAGCGGTATCCCATTGAAAAGCCGCCATAAAATCCCGGACTGAAACCTGCTCCATAAGGGCTAAAGCCGTATCCGGATCCATAGTTCATACCCATCGAGTAGCCTGACCCATAACCATAATTACTCATTCCGAAGCCAATATTATAGCTTACTCTGGGAGAATTGAAACCACTATTGCCATTGTATCCTTGGCTGCCATACGTATATTGGGCATCGTTAGAATATTGAAAATTTTCTATTCGTCGTCCATAGTCCTGATCATAATAATCGTCAACTTCTGAGGTTTCGGCTTTATGAGGTTCAGCGGTTTCATCCGTATAGCTCGCATTGCCATAGTAACTTTGCTCAGCATTGCTGGCATTATTCAAATTGTCAGCTTCTGATGCAGGTACACTGGCAGTAAATTCACTTCCACCTTGATAATATACGTCGTCGTATTCATCAAGTGTAGCTAGTTCCTGATTGCTTGTGCAAGCCGAAAATGAAACGGCTAAAAATGCGAGTAGATATAAATTTGCGTTTTTCATGAATTTCTCCTTTAATTGAAAGCAAGTGCTAAAGTTAAAAATATTAATTTCGGCAATCCTACTTAAGTTTCTTTACGAATAGAATTCGCACCCTTAAGTTAACAAGAATTATTCCAAATTCAATAAATGAGCAAAAAATTAACAACCCGAGCAGAAAATTATTCCAACTGGTACAACGAGCTGGTCTTAAAAGCCGATTTGGCCGAGCACTCCGAAGTACGTGGCTGTATGGTCATTAAGCCTCATGGGTACTCCGTGTGGGAGAAAATCCAGCGCCAGTTAGATCAAATGTTTAAAGATACAGGACATACCAATGCCTACTTCCCAATTTTTATTCCAAAATCTTATTTCTCGAAAGAGGCCAGCCACGTAGAAGGTTTTGCGAAGGAATGTGCCGTAGTAACGCATTACCGATTAAAAAACGATCCGGTTACGGGTGAGATTGTGGTAGATGAAGATGCTAGGCTCGAAGAAGAACTTATTGTTCGGCCTACTTCTGAGACCATTATTTGGAATACATATAAAGGATGGATCCAAAGTTACCGGGATTTGCCCATTCTTGTAAACCAATGGGCGAATGTGGTACGCTGGGAAATGCGCACAAGGTTATTTTTGCGTACTTCCGAATTTCTCTGGCAAGAAGGACATACAGCCCATGCCACCCGCGTGGAAGCTATTTCTGAAGCGGAACAAATGCTCGATGTTTATGCCCAATTTGCGGAAGAGTGGATGGCTATGCCTGTTATAAAAGGTATAAAGACGGAGAGTGAGCGATTTGCTGGAGCTGTAGAAACTTATTGTATAGAAGCACTCATGCAGGATGGTAAAGCCCTTCAGGCCGGAACTTCTCACTTTTTAGGACAAAATTTTGCTAAAGCTTTTGATGTAAAATACGTTGACAAAAGTGGGAAAGAAGAATGGGTATGGGCCACCAGTTGGGGGGTGTCGACGCGACTTATGGGAGCGCTAATTATGACGCATAGCGATGATATGGGGCTGGTGCTTCCGCCAAAATTAGCCCCGATCCAGGTGGCGATCGTTCCTATTTATAAAAGCATGGAGCAATTGGAAGCCATTAGCGAAAAGCTTGAGCCGCTTATTGCTTCATTGAAGAAACAAAATATTTCTGTAAAATTTGACGACGACGATAACCGCAAACCCGGATGGAAATTTGCAGAATATGAAATGAAAGGAGTACCGATTCGCATTGCGATGGGGCCACGTGATTTGGAAAATAATACCGTAGAAGTTGCGCGTCGTGATACCCTTGAAAAAACGAGTGTGAATTTTGATGAGGTGGATACTTATATTTCGGATCTTCTGGAAACCATTCAGCGTGAAATGTTTGTAAAAGCAAAAACCTTTCGTGAAGACAATACCCATACCGCGGATTCATGGGAAGAGTTTGTGGATATTATCAAGCATAAAGGCGGGTTTATATTGGCACATTGGGATGGAACCGCAAAAACTGAAGAATTGATCAAACAGAAAACCAAGGCTTCAATCCGATGTATTCCGCTCGATGGAGAGTCCGAAGCGGGTAAGTGCATATTTTCGGGGGCGCCATCGAATCGACGTGTCATTTTTGCGAAAGCGTATTAATAAGCAGGATGAAAAAAAGTAAAGAATATTTAGATATTCTCGACCTTATTGAAACAAAGTCAATTCTTAAGCGCGATATTTTTGAGTTGACAACCACTCGTTTTAATGACTTTAAAACCGAGCTTTCGGAAATAGTGAATCAGTGGAAAAAAGTTATTGCCAAAAAAGATCCACGACTCGAAGTTTCTTATAAAGATCTTGGCAAGTATTATTGTCAGGTTACGATAGCTGGAGATATTTTGCTCTTCTATATGCATACCAATGTTTTTCAGTTTTCCAGAAATAGTATATATTGGAAATCAGGATATCTTCAGGAAGATGAGACCAGAGGATATTGTGGTTCCATTCAGGTTTATAACTTTCTGGCTGATAGTTTTCGATTTAATCGGGAAAATGATATTGGTTATATGTTGGCACGTATTTTTATAAATAATGAGAACCATTTCTTTTTGGAAGGTAAGAAAGAGCTCGGGTATCTATTTAATGATTTTGTGAATTCTGAACTCACAAAAGATAGTATTGAAAAAATCATTTTAGCAATTGTACGCAATTCACTCGAATTTGATTTATATAGTCCAAATTATGATGATGTGGACCAAATTACGGTCCGGGATGCCACAAGTCTGAAAGATATTATCAGTTTAAAAACGGGCAAAAGGCTTGGTTTTCAGTTTAGTTCAGAATCTGAGCCCCCAACTTGAGATTTTTTTTTTACTGTTCCAATTTGCAAAAGCAAAAAAGGTTATATATTTGCACCCGCTATTGAAAAATAGCCTTGTTTTTGGCCCGTTCGTCTAGTGGTTAGGACCTCAGGTTTTCATCCTGGTAACAGGAGTTCGATTCTCCTACGGGCTACTATAGAAAGAGATTATTCGCAAGGGTAGTCTCTTTTTTTATGGATATATTTTATAGATTGACAAAGCCGCAAGAGAAGCGAACTCTGGAGTTCGAACTTAGTGAAGCCTTGACCACCTTTGAAAACATGCACTTGTGTAAATTCTGCTACAGGATACTCTTCTACAGGCTACTAAAGAAAGAGATTATTCCCAAGAGTAGTCTTTTTTATATTCCCATTATTTATTGGATGACTCAGGCCGGAGGAGATGCGAACTGGAGTTCGAATTAGCGAAGCGATTTCATGAACACTCATTAAAAGCAAATTCCCATGAAAATTCTTCTACGGGCTACTAGAGAATTTTTGAATCCGGAGTCTCTTTTTTTCGCAATATTTTTATGAGTGGAATACAGCGAGGTGTTCAGGAAAAAATTTTGGATAATGAATTGAAGCCGACTCAAAGAATATTCCGAGTCGGCCATTTTCTCAATATGCACAAGAAATGTAAAATATTTACTTCAAGAATTTGGCAGATTTCACCTGTATATTCTCGTTTAGCTCATATACTTTCGGAATACCCGTAGGAATTTCAACACTTGTAATATCCTTTGGGTCAATGTTTTCCAATTTCATCATCAATGCGCGTAGACTATTTCCGTGAGCCGAAATGATAATTCTTTTTCCGGCTCGTAGATCCGGTACAATCGTGTTTTCAAAGTAGGGGAGTACACGCTCGGCAGTGTCTTTGAGACTCTCGCCATTTGGAGGAGCGATATCATAGCTTCGACGCCAAATATGAACCTGCTCTTCTCCGAATTCCTCGCGCATTTCGTCCTTGTTTTTTCCCTGAAGATCGCCGTACATACGCTCATTCAATTTTTCGCTGTGCACTACGGGTACTTCCGTTTGGTCAAGGTCGTTTAGAATTATTTCCAAAGTCCTGTTTGCGCGTTTCAGTACCGAAGTATATGCTTTATCAAATTTATAATCATGGAGTAGTTTTGCAGCTTGGTGTGCCTCTTCTTCTCCCTGTTTGCTGAGATCCACATCCATCCAGCCTGTAAATCTATTTTCCTTATTCCATTCACTTTGGCCATGACGGATAATTACGAGTTCTGACATAGGTTTAATTTTTTTTTTTCAAATTTATTAATCTTAATTTTAACACGGTGTTCTTTCAAAAGTTTAATTGAATTCCTTGTAATGCTTCCGCAAAAAAAGTGTTGCTCTTAAATAAAAGATTACTATATTTGCACTCCAAATTTTTGAGAAGAGCGAATTAATATATAAGCATGGCAAATCATAAATCAGCCCTAAAACGCATCCGTTCAAGCGAAACGAAACGTTTGAGAAATAGGTTTCAACACAAGACAACTCGTAATGCAATTAAGAAATTGCGTGAGACAACGGACAAAAAGGAAGCAGAAACCTTGTTGAAGAGTATTTCTTCGATGATTGATAAATTGGCGAAAAGAAATATTATTCATGATAATAAGGCCGGTAACCTTAAGTCGAATCTTACCAAACATGTAAACGCGCTTTAAGCTCGTTTCACCAACGTATTTAAACCCGTCGCGAAAGAAATTTCTTATGCGACGGGTTTTTTTTATATCTTGTTTGCGGCTAATCAAAACGTATGAAACGTATTCAGGAAATATCAGGTATCAAATCCTGGGCTGAGGACGATCGTCCCCGAGAAAAATTACTCCTCAAAGGTCGTCAAGCACTATCAGATGCTGAACTTGTTGCCATTCTCATTGGGTCCGGAACACGCGATGTATCGGCGGTAGATCTTTCGAAACAAATCCTTCTGGCGTATCACAATGAATTGAATGAACTTGGACGAGTTCAGATCGAAGATCTCAAACAATTTAAAGGCATTGGAGAGGCTAAAGCCATTGCTATTCTTGCCGCCCTTGAGCTGGGGCGTAGAAGGAAGGAAGGTACGGCGCGCCAATTAGAACGAATATCATCGAGCAAGGACGCCTATGACGCTATACGGCCACACCTGAGTGATATTGACCATGAAGAATTTTGGATACTATTGTTGAGCAGAGCCCACAAAGTAAAAGATAAAATATGCATCAGCCGGGGGGGTGTTTCGGGTACAGTAGTCGATCAGCGCTTAGTCTTTAAAGCTGCTATTGCGAAGTTGGCGTCGGCAATTATTTTGTGTCATAATCATCCCAGCGGCACACTGCACCCGAGTGAGCAGGACAAAGCATTGACAAAGAAGCTTCTTGGAAGCTCTAAATTGCTTGATATTCCAATTTTGGATCATATAATTTATACGGATTCAGGATATTATAGCTTTGCAGATGAGGGACTTATCTAATAATCTGAACGCGATTGGTGTTTTGATTTTTGTAAAAGTCAAATGCCCCTTTATTGCTTCTGTCAAATGGCATCAATATCGCTCTAATGTTGGCTTATAGCCAGAATTAAAATACCCGTAAAGGAATTAACGACAGAACTCACATAAATCCTTAGTTTTGTACTTCTGAAAATCCCAAACATGATTCACGAAATAGGTCTTCAAAATTCAATTTTCAATCAATTTTTGAGCGAAGTTCGCGATCAAAAGATTCAAACGGATCGTGCCCGATTCCGTCGGAATATGGAGCGGATGGGAGAAATATTTGCCTATGAATTGAGTAAGGTGCTCGATTACGAAACCTCTGAAGTCATTACCACACTGGGTTCCGCTGATATGCGGTTGCCGAAGCAATTCCCGGTGCTGGCTACAATTATGCGTGCCGGTCTTCCATTTCATCAAGGAATGCTCAATTATTTCGATCATGCTGATTCTGCTTTTGTTTCGGCCTACCGGAAACACTCCAAAGATCAGGGAGATTTTATAATAGAAGTTGACTATATGAGTTGTCCGGATCTTACGGATCGGGAATTGGTAATTGCGGATCCCATGCTTGCCACGGGGTCATCAATGGTAATGGTTCATAAAGCACTTCTCGAAAAAGGCAAACCTTCACATAACCATATTGTGACTTTATTGGCAACAAAAGAAGGATTGAGCTATGTTCGCAAAAATGCTCCGAAAAATACTACCGTATGGGTCGGAGCAATAGATGATGAACTAACAGCTCAGGCTTATATCGTTCCTGGTCTTGGCGATGCTGGTGATCTCAGCTATGGCCAAAAGTGAGCTAAATGGATAAAGCGTTAATTGCCAAAATTCTAAGTATCTTTTTTCTCAGTGCAACAAAATTTTTATGGGCACCCGGCACTGCCATAGTTTCAGGTTTTTCTGTTTTTCATACGATTATCATTACCTCGCTGGGAGGGATGACAGGCATTAGTTTCTTTTATTTTTTTGGAACCATAGCTATTCAAAGAATTGAGAAATGGCGCATGCGTAATAGCATGAAAAAAACCGGAAAGAAGCCAAGAATTTTTACAAGCCGAAACCGCCGTATAATACGCATGAAGCTATCTTTCGGCCTAATAGGGTTGGTGATCATAACACCTTGTATATTAAGTATTCCGATAGGTTGTGCAGTAGCTGCAAAATTCTACAGGCACAATCGTTACACGTATCCGCTTCTTCTGGTTTCTACTATACTTTGGGCAATTTTACTCACCATAGTGGTTTCTGTAATTGAATCCAATATAACTTATTAAATTGCATGCGGTATAAACATATTTTTTTCGACCTCGATCGTACCCTTTGGGATTTTGATACAAACTCGCGATTTGCTCTGGAGGCGATTTTTCAGAAGAATGAACTCAATACTTTCGGAATTGCCAATCTCGAAGAATTTATTCAGGTTTATCAAGAAATAAATGAGCAAATGTGGACTTCATATCGTCTTGGTAATTTAAGTAAGGTTAATCTGAGAACCCGACGTTTCTCAAAAACATTGGCACATTTTGGCTATGAAAATGAGAAGCTTGGGATAAAACTCGATCAGGAATATATTGCTATAAGTCCACATCAAACTACACTATTGCCTCAGGCGCTCGAAACCATTGGATATTTGGCTGAGAAGTATCAGTTGCACATTATTACCAACGGTTTTGAAGAAGTCCAGCATATTAAGCTCAATAAATCCGGTTTACTTCCTTTTTTCAAAACCATCATGACCAGCGAGAGAGCAATGGCTCGTAAACCTGATCCGATTGTATTCCAACTGGCTTGTAAAATGGCAGGAGCCAATACTTTTGACAGCTTGATGGTAGGAGATGATCTGGAGGCAGATATAATTGGAGCTAAGAATGTTTCGATGGACCAGGTCTATTTCAATCCTGTTCAAAAACCCCACGGGTTAGATGATATAACCCATGAAATAACAAAGCTTTCGGAGCTAAGAACTATTTTGTAGGCAGTTCAGCAAGAATAGTCTGCGACCCTTTCACTTTGTCGTCGATGTTTACTTTTATTTTGCTGCCAAGCGGAAGAAATACATCGACTCGGGACCCAAATTTAATAAACCCAAACTCAGTGCTTTGCTCTGCTACATCATTTTCTTTTGCATAACAAACAATGCGTCGCGCGACTGCACCAGCTATTTGTCTGAATAATATGGGGATACCGGTTTTAGTTTCAACAACAACTGTTGTTCGCTCATTATCAGTACTCGATTTCGGATGCCACGCCACGAGATATTTTCCGGGGTGATATTTGAAATATTTTACCATTCCACTCACAGGATACCAGTTGACATGGACATTGAGGGGCGACATGAAAATTGATATCTGAATCCGTTTATCTTTCAGATATTCGGTTTCAGTGGTTTCTTCAATTACAACCACTTTTCCATCGGCAGGACAAATAACTTTTCCCTCAGATGCCGATATAATTCTTTTAGGAACCCTAAAGAATTGGACAATAAGGAAAAGGAATATAAGGCTGGCTGGGATAGAAAAATAGAGGAAAACCGGCCAAATAAGCCGATAAACAGCTATATTGATTCCAATCAACAGGAGAATGGTAATCAGAATGATAACATATCCTTCTTTGTGAATTTTCATGAATTCGGAGTTTGTTTCTTAAGTTGAATGTACGAAAAGCATCAGATAAGTAAATACCATGGGGCTGGCGAGCAATACGCCATCAAATCTATCGAGAATTCCACCATGTCCTGGAAGGAGATTGCTGGAGTCCTTCACTTTTAGACTTCGTTTCAACATGGATTCAACCAAATCTCCAAAAGAGGCACAAACGGTGATGATAAGTGCGAGAATAAACCAATGGTGAATAGGAAACTGTGTATCATAAAAGTGAATCACATAAGCGCCGCCAAAAGCTGTAAGGGCTCCACCGATGGTCCCTTCCCAGGTTTTATTAGGTGAGATTCTCTGAAAGAGTTTATGTTTGCCAAAAAGGCGTCCAAAAACATAAGCACCCGTATCATTCAGCCAGAGCATTACAAAAAATCCGAGCACGACGATGGGTTGGTATGAATTGATAATCTCTTCAAAACTAAATACATTGAGCAAAGCCAAGGGTGCCATTACATACATTATTCCGATGATAGTATGGGCAATATTATTAAAAGGGTCGGGTCTTTTGCGGTAGAGTTCGTAAACGAAAATGGCAATGAAAAACGGGATGCTCAGCGCTATCGCAGCAATGGGCAGAATATTGAGTTTTACCAATTCGATGGCCATATAAAGTATCGAGCCAGTAATAACACCGAGGGAACCTTGAGGATGAATGCCGCCAAGCTTTGTGAGGCCGTAATATTCAAGCATCCCGAGTACTCCAACGATATAAAAAAGGGATGCGAGGGAATAGGGATTCCATACAATGCAGCTAATGACCACCACCAGAAAAATGAGACCCGTCGATATTCTTAGCACGAGTTCTTTCACAGGCCTGAATCTTCTATTATTCGCTTCGCGCGCAGTATGTCGTCACGTTTTACCATAAGGTATATCTCACCAATGCTGACATAAATAGAATCCTGTTGATTAAGAAGAACGGATTCTATTTCATTTTCATGCAGCAAATGACGCAATAATTCTGCAGTGTGCAATTGGCTTGAGCTATAAACTTTCACCCAATCTTTTTCCATAAAAAGAAGGCTTAAGTCTTCTGATTCTCAATTGTTTTGATCGCTGAAAACGGAGCATTTGCATTATTTCCTTCAGTATCTTGCTCATCTCTCTCGAGGGCCTCAGCAATTCCGTCTCCCAGTGAGGGATCTTTTTCCTCTCGCGGTTTTAATTGCTTTTGCTCGCCATTTTTGCTGTGAGGGATGAGGTGTTCTTCGGTTTCAAACGGACGTTTTCCAAAAATAGTTTGCAGGTCCTCTTTGAAAATCACCTCTTTTTCAAGTAATTGAGTGGCAAGCTTGGTGAGTTTTTCTTCATTGTCTGCGAGTAATTTTTTCGCACGTATATATTGGGACTCAACTATCTTCTTCACCTCGGCATCGATCTTTTCAGAAGTTTTTTCGCTATAGGGTTTTGTGAAATTATAATCGGATGAACCGGATGAATCGTAGAAACTGATATTTCCAATTTCCTCATTTAATCCATATACCGTTACCATGGCGTACGCCTGCTTGGTTACTTTTTCCAAGTCGCTCAGTGCTCCTGTTGAAATCTCGTCGAAAATAACTTTTTCAGCGGCTCTTCCTCCAAGGGCAGCGCACATTTCATCCAAAATTTGGTTGATCGTGTTCAGCTGTCGTTCTTCGGGAAGGTACCACGCAGCTCCGAGAGATTGACCACGGGGTACAATAGTTACTTTGACCAAGGGTGATGCATGTTCAAGAAGCCAGGATACGGTAGCATGACCTGCCTCGTGGTAGGCAATAATATTTTTCTCTTTCTTGGTAATAATCTTGTTTTTCTTTTCCAGTCCTCCAA
Organism: uncultured Cryomorphaceae bacterium; assembly: GCA_963741985.1. GTDB lineage: Bacteria > Bacteroidota > Bacteroidia > Flavobacteriales_D > Cryomorphaceae > Cryomorpha. Next base: position 757,990 of record CAVUKD010000004.1, on the reverse strand, counting down.
TAATACGATCTACCGCATCGAGAAAATCTTCTTTTGTAACCTTCTTCTTTTTCCTACGTGCAGCGATAAGAGCGGCCTCATTACAAATATTGGCAATATCTGCTCCGCTGAAACCGGGAGTTTGTTTTGCAAGAAAATCGATATCAATGCTCTCATCGACTTTAATAGGAGCGAGGTGAACTCTGAAGATTTCTTTTCGTTCATTGAGATCCGGCATATCTACATAAATCTGTCGGTCGAAACGGCCTGCACGCATAAGGGCGCGGTCTAAGACGTCGGCTCGATTGGTAGCGGCGAGAATAATAACTCCACTGTTTGTGCCAAAACCATCCATCTCTGTAAGAAGCTGATTGAGCGTATTTTCTCGTTCATCGTTCGCTCCCATGCTCGCGTTTTTGCCCCGAGCTCTTCCCACGGCATCTATCTCATCAATAAAGATAATTGCGGGTGCTTTTTCTTTAGCTTGTTTGAAAAGATCGCGCACACGTGAGGCGCCCACCCCCACAAACATTTCGACAAAATCGGATCCTGAGAGTGAGAAAAATGGTACCTGAGCTTCACCTGCTACTGCCTTAGCGAGTAAGGTCTTTCCTGTGCCGGGAGGGCCAACGAGCAGGGCACCTTTCGGGATTTTCGCGCCCAGAGTAGTATAGCGTTTCGGATTCTTAAGGAAATCTACGATTTCCTGCACTTCCTCTTTAGCGCCTTCGAGACCTGCTACATCGTTGAATGTAACATTCGTTCCTTTTGTCTTATCAAAAAGCTGTGCACGGGATTTTCCAATATTAAATAACTGTCCCCCGGCACCGCCGCCGCCACTAATCCGCCGCATTACAAACATCCATACGGCGATCATTATTCCTATGAAAAGTACCCAGGTAAATAATTCCTTTCCCCAGTCGCTCCGTGTTTTATAGTCGTAAGCTAGGTCGTATTCACTTGACCATTCATCCAGTTTTTTCTGAAAATTGTCTGAAGGACCAATGTCAAATTTATAATGTGGCCCTGAATTTTCCGCTCCCGAGATGAGTGGGGTTTTAATGCGTTTGGAGTATTTTTCTTTTTTAAGTGCTTCTTTTTTCAGGTAGACTTCGGCCATCTGTTTATTGTAAATCACTACGCGTTGCACATCTCCATCTTTCACCATTTGTTCGAAGTCTGACAAATTGGTGTCTGCCATATTGCCATTGGAGTTGAAAAGGGTGAGGGAAATAAGTACCACGCCAATAATAGCGTATATCCAGTAAAAATTAAACGGTTTCTTCGGATTATTGTCTCCGCTACCACTCAATTTAGGTGGGGTTACCTTCTTTTTCAAGTTTTTATTTGGCTTCGTATCTTTCTTGTCTGTCATTTCAAAGTGGTATCTTTCAACTTTATAGTTGGTATTGAATTTCCTTAACGTCTGCATCTGCCCAAAGTTTTTCCAGATTGTAAAAGTGACGGGCTTCTTCTGCGAAAATATGAACCACAACATTGAAGTAATCGAGTAATATCCAAGTGGCATTCTCTTTTCCTTCTTTATGGCGCGGGTCTTCCTTTAATTCTGAGAAAACGGTCTTTTCAACGGATTTGGCAATGGCTTCAACTTGTGTGTTGGAGCTTCCGTGACAAATGATAAAGAAATCGCTTACTGAATTTGGTAATTTGCGCAGATCAATAGAGAGTATTTCGTGTCCTTTAACTTCCTGAATTCCACGTACGGCGGCTTCTGCAAGATCTTCAGAGTTAGAATGTTTTTTTTTCGTCATTAAAATAGATTACGCTAATTCAACAAAATTAAGCAATTTAGCCCACGAAGGCTTACATTGTGTCAAAGCATTTCGATTTTTTACACATGATGGGAAATAAAATCACGCGTTTTTCTTCGCTGGACAGCACAAGCAACTATGTTGCCAAACAGCTATTAACGGGTTTATACACTCCCGGAGAGGTAATTCTGGCATATTTTCAGACGAATGGACGGGGAAGACGCGGCAGGTTTTGGCAGAGTGAGCCGGGCGAAAACCTCACTTTTAGCTTTGCTATCGACACAAATTTTCTTCCGAGTCATCAAAATTTTCTTCTTTCAAAAGCTATTTCGGTTGCTCTTTATACTTTTCTATCTAAGTATTTGCCAGCTGATATTTCCATAAAATGGCCGAATGATATGCTTGTTTCGGGTCAAAAAATTGGCGGAATGCTTATCGAGAATAAATATATTGATGGTCGAAAATTTACCATTGTTGGTATAGGGCTGAATGTTAACCAAATTCAATTTCCGGAAGAAATAAAGGCTACAAGCATGGCACTTGAGCTTAATCAGAAGATAAGGATTAATGGTCTTATTGAGGATGTTTTAAAAGAAATAAATCATATGCTGGAAATGGTTGAGAAGGATAATTTCGATTTTATCGATGCGCAATATATCCTACATTTATTCGGCTCGGACAGATGGATTGAGTTTGAGGAAGACTCAAGTCGCTTTTTTGGGCAAATCAGAGCCGTAGATCAGGAAGGTATAATTCTCGTAAAATCAAAACAGGGGCGGGCCGTAAATTATCACGCCAATCAGGTGAAAATCAGGTATTGATTTCTTCAGTAAGCCGGTCGGCGATATAATCAAAGAGATTTGTCAAGGGCCGTTCGACCATCATTTTCAAAAAAGGATTAATCTTGGCATTCATTATTTGGTATGCCGTTGTATTTCCTTCTTCCTTATCAAAATATATATTTAATGTAAATGGAAAGGGTGATTTTGCTCCACTCTCAAGCAATATATGAGAATTGGGGGTTGATTCCTTCATTTTCAGGTCGATAGTAGCAGTGCCCTGAACTTTAAAACTACAATAATCTTGGGTGCTCTCCCAATCTGAAATCCGATCAGCCGGTAGAAGCTTTTTAAAATTATTTAAATCGGAGAGATAATTAAATACTTTCTCATCCGAAGCGGGCACCTTTACTTTTTTACTTTCAATTTTCATAGGATTCTTGTTTCCATTTTTCCGGTAGGACACGCCATTCCTGAAGGGATTTTATGTCTTTTTCATCAATATATTCGGCTTTTACAGCTTGTTTGATGAGGTAATCGTAGTCGGTAAGTGTTATTAGCTCGACATCCGACTTCCTGAAAGCGTCTGTGGCCTGTTGAAAGCCATAGGTGAAAATTGCAGCCATTCCTTTAACATGGACACCTGCCTGGCGCAATGCATCTACAGCGTCAAGACTACTCTTTCCAGTTGACACGAGATCTTCAATCACCACGACTGATTGTCCGGATTCGACATGGCCCTCAATCTTATTTTGCATTCCATGTCCTTTGGAGGTCGACCGAATGTACGCAAAGGGCAATCCGAGTTCCTGCGCGATCAACGCGCCCAGCGCTATACCGCCTGTGGCCACACCTGCGATCAGGTCCGGTTTACCGAATTTTTCGGTTATCGCTGAAACAAATTCTTGCCGAATAAATGTCCGGATATTTGGATATGAGAGGGTTACGCGGTTGTCACAGTATATTGGAGACTTCCAACCGCTTGCCCAGGTAAATGGTTGATCGGGTTGAAGTTTTACGGCCTTGATTTGTAGAAGAAATTCCGCTACTTTTAAGGCCGAATCACGGTTTGATTGCATAGTGGCAAATGTATAAAGTTTTCTTCAACAACAAATGCGTTTTACTGGTGGAAAATTATGACTTAGGTCATATTCGTACCGGTGAGTTTTTTATACAGTACGACGATTTTGAAGAAATTGATTACTTGCTCAATCTGCTCGAGAAATCTTCTTTAATTGATGTTTTAATTATCAGGTCTGACCATATTGACGAACTCTGGGCAGATTTTCGAGCGCATTTCAAAGAAATTGACGCCGCCGGCGGTCTGGTGTTCAACGACCGAAAGGAACTGTTACTGATCCACCGAAATGGACTTTGGGATCTTCCCAAAGGAAAATGGGAAGAAGGAGAAAGTATGGCAGACTGCGCTATGCGAGAAGTGGAGGAGGAATGTGGAATTACGGATTTGATTCTTAATGAGCATTTGATGGAATCGTACCACACTTATCGAATAAAAGGTTTTCGGATATTAAAAAAGACAGACTGGTATATTATGAAATCCAATCAGGAAAACTTTATCCCTCAAACCGAAGAGGGGATCGATCAAATAAAATGGGTGAATCCGGATAAAATCGATTGGAAGAGCCATCCATCTTTTGCCAGTATTCACATGGTGATAGACCAATTCTCAAAAACTATTGGCCAACTTTAATTTTTTGCTCGTTTTCTTTTTCAGTCTTTAGCTTGTAAAGCCGGCTTTCAATACCTTCACTAGGTTTTTCGATGCCCACCTCTGCAATATTTCCATCCCCATCGACCCAGATAAAATACGGAATCGAGTAGATTTGAAATTTCTCTAGAAAAGTAAAATCATTTTCAGGTTTATAAATCGGCCAGTCTTTTTCTTCCCTTAATATAGGGGTATCAATTTCTACTTCTATCGCATGGAACACAGAATTGTATTTTTCAATTAGTTTTTCCAAAAGCCGCTTTTCTTTGAGCGATTCAATACTTTGATCTGACGAAACCATAAGGAGTTGTGGAAGTGTGTCTTGATCAGGCGCATAAGCGGGTTCACAATTGCTTAAAAGCGTGGAAATCGATTTTCCAAATAATTGATTTTCGATTTTTTCAATCATTCGTTCAGCTACCTCCGATATTTCATTCGTTTCGGGATCATTGAGAACTAAGTGTAAAGTATTCATTAAAAAAGGTTTGGGGTAAGCATTATTTTCGTAAACCTCATCGATCGATTTTAGCAAAACCCATTGCTTCAAAGTGTCATTGGCCATAAATGGATCTATATCTACAAGCCTTGACAAGCTGTCAGGGGTCATTCCGAGTTTAATTCTGTTTAGAATAGTCGTTCCTCCAAATCGGGAATCGAAGTTTTGAAAATAATCGGCGTAAAAGAGATTAAAAAGGCTGTACCAGGCAGAGTTATTCATATGTACAGGTTTATTGAGAAAATAGCTTTCGTAGATACTTTTAGGCGGGATTCCGGCAGAGAGGTTCATCTCGCCAAAAGTGCTGCGGCGGTATATATTTATAAATTCGTTCGAATTAGTTTTAGTAGGTTGTTTATTTGCAAAAGCTTGGATTTTTTTCCGAATAAGAGGAGAGTTAACGAGTTGCGCATTATCGAGATAAAAATTGTAATACGCGTTGTCAAAATCTCCCAGAACTGCGTTGACGTCCGTAGAATCGAGGTTTTGAAATCCGTATTCAAACGAACCTTTGAGCCAGGTGTCTACGAGTTTGTTCTCCGGTTTTGGAACGATCACAATTTCATAATTGGCGCCCGGATCGATAAAAATAGGTGCGCTATATCTCTTTACAGAAATCCATAGAGTTGAGATTGTTTTCACATTGCATTTCAATTCGAAACTTCCATCTGCGGCTATTTCATCGCTGCTGAGTAAAATTTCCTTTCCGGAAATGGGATCAGCAACCTGAGACAGTCGTATAGTTTTTCCTGCCCAATCTGTTGTTGTTCCTCTAATTACCGATTGGCCAAAGCTCGCAAGAGCGATCAGGAATAGTATCAGAAATGCAGGGATTTTTAAACTCATTCAGAAAGTTGGATTGCAGTGGGGATAAAATGGCTTACATCGCCATTATTTCGAATAATATCGCGAACAATGGAAGAACTATAAGCTGAATACTCCGGTTTTGAAACCAAAAACAAGGTGTCGATTTCGGGAACAAGTTCGCGGTTCATCTGGGCAATAGATTTTTCGTATTCAAAATCTCTGGAATCCCGCAATCCCCGAATGATGAATTTCGCACCCTCTTCTATGCAAAAATTGACAGTCAGTCCCTCGTAGGTTTTGACTTCGAGATTTTTTTCAGTTTGAAAAGTTTTGCGGATCCAATTCATGCGTTTTTCCAGTGAAAACACATATTTTTTTTCTGCATTCACCCCGATTGCCACAATTATCTTATCGAACAACGGCAGCGTACGTCGAATAAGGTCTTCATGACCCTTTGTAATTGGGTCAAATGAACCCGGAAAAACGGCAATTTTTTCCATAATCAGTTATTTAAGGCTGCTCTAATTTTCATGCATTTCTTCAAAATGGGTTCCAATCGGTCAAGCTGCAGCATGGTAAAGGGATCACTCTGTGCCGTATGCGGTTCAGGGTGCACTTCCATAAAGAGTCCATCCACTCCACTGGCCATAGCCGATAAGGCAATTGCTTCGATCAATTCGGGATCGCCGCCCGTAATGCCTGAAGTTTGATTCGGTTTTTGGACGCTGTGGGTGCAATCCATAACGACAGGCACACCGAGCTTTTTCATTCTGTAAATAGATGTCGCATCGACAATCAAATCGGTATATCCGAAGGTGGTGCCGCGTTCGCAGATCCACACTTTGTCATTTCCAGTAGCTTTCACTTTTTCTATAGCAAATTGCATTGCTTCAGGACTTAAAAACTGTCCTTTCTTGATATTTATTGTGCAACCTGATTCTCCGGCTGCAATGAGCAATTTGGTTTGACGGCAAAGAAATGCCGGTATTTGCAGGTGCGTGACATATTCTGCTACTTCGGCTGGTTCATAGCTTTCATGGACGTCTGTAATGTTTTCAACTCCCAGCTTATCACGTACTTCTTTTAGAATTTTCAGTGCTTCGTATTTGTCAATTCCTGTAAAACTGTCCAGCTTGCTTCGGTTGGCTTTTTCGTAGCTTCCTTTGAAAATATAATGAATTCCGAGATTGTCGCAGATACGCTTTACCTCATTCGCTATGACGAAAGCTGTCTCTCGCTCTTCGATGGCACAAGGACCTGCTATTAAAAAGAATTTTTTCATTCTGTTTTTGCTTTTTCTCCCAAATATCCGCTGTGATGGCGCTTGGCATATTCGGATTTTGTAAAACCAATTTTTTCCATCAATAATACGACCAAAATATCTCCGGCAACAGTCATGACGGTAGTTGAAGTTGTTGGCGTAAGCCCAAGCGGACATATTTCTTCAGGTCCGCCGGTAAAAATTGTAACATCTGCTTTTGAAGCCAGCTCAGAATCTTTATTTCCCGTAAGGACGATCATACGGATACTCGGATGGAGGCGTTTCGCCAAAAATTCCAGTTCGATTACTTCGCGTGTCCTTCCGCTATTAGAAATGGCAAAAAGCACGTCGTTTTTTTGGATCACACCTAGATCACCATGTTGCGCCTCCGCCGGATGGATGAATATTGCGGGGGTACCTGTTGAGCTGAGGGTAGTGGCAATGTTATCACCGATTTGACCGGCTTTGCCCATTCCGGCAACAACGACTTTTCCGTTTTTTTCATGGACTTGCTCGAAAATAAGGTTTACCGCGTCGATTATCGCTCCGTTGATCGGTATGTTTTGGATGGCTTCGATTTCTTTGGAAATCAGTTGTTGAATTTTTTCTTTGGTCAAAACGGTAGAATTTATCGGTCAAAATTAGCCTTTCTCGACGAGATTGTTAGTTCACCTCTTATTCCCTGAAAAAGGTAAAGTTCACATTTCCATAATTCCGGTGTGAAAAAAAGGCAGGATGTTCTTTAAAACTATGATCCGAACTATGCTCCAGAATCAATAATCCATCTTTTTTCAGCCATCCGGAATTTAAAATAAGCGTTGGGAGGTCAGCAAATCTGGGATGTGCATAAGGCGGATCAGCAAAAACGACCTCAAAAGATTGATTGGGATGCTTCATTAATTTAAAAACATCCTCCCTCACGACTTTCAAGTTAGGGACATTCCATTCCCGTTTCAGTGCTTCCATAAATTTCTTAGCTACAAAATCTATCTCGATAGCTGTAGCCGACCGTGCTCCCCGACTAATAAATTCGAGAGAAATAGCTCCGGTACCGGCAAAAAGGTCGAGTATATCTAAATTGTGAATATCAATTTCCTGAGCCAGTACATTAAAAAGTGCTTCGCGAGCCATATCAGTAGTTGGTCGCGCTTTTATGGTGTTGGGCGGACTAAATCTTCTGCCTTTGTATGTGCCGCTTACAATGCGCATTCCTTAGCAAATATTCCCGGCCAATGCGCGGCGTTTAGTTCTGATTTTATTCCCTGAATGCCTTCCTCATGGATAACCACACCCGTTTCCAATTGCGAAAGATAAACGCTTAGATTCTTTTTAAGCGATTCGTTATTCACAGCACCACCGAGTAAAAATACGCTGTGACCCGGATCGAGATTTAGGGTTTTGAAGGAATACAATACGAAATAGCGCACATCTTCATCGTACTGCGCCTGAATGGTATTTGTAAATATTAACTGATTGCCATCAAAAATGACAAGGCTGTATTTGTCTTCTGATTGATGGAGAAATGAAGAAATTTGAGTGCTTTTTTGACACCGATTTCTGCAAAATTCAAGCAAGGAGCCAATGCCGTGCTTGAGTTGAAGTCCGGGAAAAACAGTTTCTAATTTTCTATCTGCTTCTGTATTCGGCTCAAATATGAGCACGGCTTCGAAACCAATTAGCCGTTCCCATTCTACTTGGTTATTACCGGCAGGAGTATTAAATTGGAGAAATTTTAGAGCGTCTTCTTCGTGAAAAACATTTTGAGGAACCAAAGTCCAGTAGGAGGTAAAACTCAAAGCGAAGTTGGCTTTTAAATCGTTCAAATCTATGTTCTCAAGATTTTCGCCTGAATTAAATTTGCGGTAGCCAACGATCTGATGTGATTCAATATCGGCGTAAAAATAAATCGTAAAAAAATTGGGCTCGAAAACGAGCCCAATAGATTTAAGATCATCGATGGAATGGCCACCAAAATATGTAAGCCCTTCGATCATTTTATTCTTCCTTCCAGTTTCCGGCAGTCGTTGCTTTTTCAAGCGAACCTACTGTAAATTGTTGCTCGAACGGCTCCGGGTCTTTTATTAGGATAACGGGTTGTTTTATACCCCCCGATTCAATCATACCGGTTTCTATAACGAATTTATGTTTTGAGAAGGGAACGTAAGGCAATGAGTCCACATAAAATTTTCCAAGTCTGTCGGCGCGGTCTTCATCATCAAATATATACGTCATCGGGTTTACTTTTACAGTGTCACGTACAATTATTCCGGCTGCGATTACCTGCTCATCAGTCATCGAATCGGGCATTTGCTTGATAAGGCCTCTTTCACGTGCCATCTCTTCAGTAGGCACTGAATCGGGAAGTGAGCCAAGCCTTTTTATCAGTGAAAGTTCTCCGTTTTTCAGGAAGTCGGTAAGGGTATCGAAGCTAGGCGTAAATACTCCGTATTCTTTTTGATATGCCAATTCTGCCTTACGAATATCTTTAAGTCGCTGAATTACGTTCGAATTCACTTTTTTCTTTAAATCGTCGTATTTTAATCGATCGTTAATTACATCGTAATCTTTAAATGCCAGAAAAAGGGCACCGATTCCAATTAGAATTCCAACAATTACTTGAACCTGTCTATTAATTATACCTTTTATAAAAAGGAATCCCAGAATCCCTACTAGCAGAATGCCTGCACCTCCTATTTTATACAATCCATTCTGGCCGCTGGCCATGATAAGTAAGGAAATTCCAAGCACTATTAATAGGATTGGAAATAAGTATTTGTTTATTACACGTCCGAGTTCTTGCATCTGAGCTAATTTTTATAGACCGGCAACAAATCTACAATTTTTTTTATTCGATCATCCTTTCCGACAAATGAATTAAGAAAAGGTTGAACCTGAGTTATTATTATCCTTTTGATTCAAAATATTTACTGCTTGTTTTATCCAGCGGGTATAGCACTTTCTTCCTTTTTACTTACTCTTTTATAATGGATTATAAGTGTGGATCGATTCTTTTGATAATTGATTATCGGTTGATGGATAGGCGCCTGAAAGGTAATTTGTAAAAGGCTTGATTTTATTTATTCTGAAAATCAGGGTTTTATCAAAATTTGAATGTCTGGAGTAAGTTTATAAAACAACATTCTTATAAAAGCCTATAAGCTGCATTGTATTTTCGCGATTTAGCTCGCTAAATCTCTCAAAAAACGCCTATGCCTGTGGCATCGTCTCCGCTAAGCTTCGACTTGCGTATCGACTATTAAGAAAATCTGAATCTCCAAAAAATAATCCAACTCAGGTTTTAAAATTCGTTCTTTGTGGTCGGCATGAATAACGAATCTACACCATCGAATGTTGTGAAACTGGAAGGAGCACTCGAAGCAAATTTTGGCTTTACACCAACTGATTCGCAATATCGGTTGATTCGAGCAATGGCGCGGTTTCTACTGAGCGATAAACCGCATTGTTTGCTTATGGTAAAAGGATATGCGGGAACCGGGAAAACGAGTATGGTAAATATGCTTGTAAAAACCCTTGAGATGCTTCGTATGCGGTCGGTATTGCTTGCGCCAACAGGAAGAGCGGCCAAAGTTTTATCGGGCTATACGGGTGAAAATGCTTTTACCATTCACAAGAAAATATACTTTCGACAGCAATCTGCTTCCGGACGAATGCATTTCGTCCCAGCAAAGAATCTGCATAAAAACACAGTTTTTGTAGTGGATGAAGCATCGATGATTGGATGGGAAAATTTTGGTTCCCCGGGAGGTGGCAATCTTCTGCTTGACCTTTTTACTTATGTTTTTAATGGTCAGAATTGTCGGCTTATTCTTATTGGTGACGGTGCTCAGCTTCCTCCGGTGGGGAGTGTAGAAAGTCCGGCGCTGGATCTGAAATTCTTAAAGAGTGAATTTACACTTACGGCTGCGCTCTGCGAACTCACCGAAGTAATGCGGCAAAAAGAAGAGTCAGGCATTCTCGAGCTCGCCACCGATATGCGCGCTTGTATTGAGGAGCAGGGTGGTCTGGAGAAACTTCCGCTAAACTTGCCCTCTCAACCGGATGTAGTTCAGGTTTTTGGCAACGACCTGCAGGAATGTCTCGAAGATGTTTTTGCGACTTATGGCACCGAAGGAGCTGTAATTGTGAGTCGGTCGAACAAACGCTGCAATCAGTTCAACCGGGAAATAAGAGCGCGGGTATTTTTTCGTGAAGAATTGCTCTCTGCCGGCGATTATGTAATGGCTGTTAAGAATAATTACCATTGGGTGAATGCGGAATCCAAAGCCGGATTTTTGGCAAATGGAGATGTAATGGAAGTTATGCGGATAGGAAAAGAGGAGAATATGCATGGATTTAATTTTGTGCACGCCACTTTGCGTTTGGTGGATTATCCCGGCGAACCGCATACTGAAATGGTGCTCTGGACAGATTCACTCTTTGTGGAATCCGCATCGATGAGTCGCGCCGATTGGGAGAAATTGTATAATAGTGTATCAGAAGACTATGCCGATCTTCCTACAAAAAAAGAAAGACGCGAAGCTGTCAAGAACGATCCATATTACAACGCTGTACAAATAAAATTTGCCTATGCTGTGACTTGTCATAAAGCTCAGGGGGGACAATGGCCTGCTGTGATAGTCGATCAAGGTTATGTTACGGAGGACATGATCGATGTCGAATATTTCCGATGGCTTTATACTGCGGTTACTCGGGCGAGTGAGAAGCTGTATTTATTGAATTTTAGTGAACGAATTATTCACCCCAAATAAAAAGAATTAGCGTTTGAAAATATACCTTGTAATAAAAATACCCTGCCCATCGGATGAACCGGCATCGCTTTCTACTCCGCTTACGACAAAGGCGAGTGTCCAGCCCGCAGCAACCATATCATTAATTTTATCTGAGATTAGCGCGTCGTTGGAAGCAATGTTTTGGAAATTAATTCCAGTCAAACTATAAAAGTTGAGTAATTTGGTTTCGTCAAAATTATCGATTTTGGCATCTTTCCTTTTCACATCCCCCTGGTCACTTTTTTTGCCATCGGTTCTGGTGGTGGTAAGATCTTCAACATTTGCTTCTTCGCGGGATGTGATAATTCTCGAGCGCCCCATTCCACCTGGTACAATTGACTCTATAGATGTAATAACTTTGTATTCTATGGATTGGCAAAATATTGGTGTCGTAATAGATATACAGATAAAGAATAATAGAGATTTCATAGCTACATATTTTCAGCTAAGTTAAAACTTTCATTCATGATCGATCTATAAATTGAAAAACGATTATTTTGGTAGTGTTTTATTGGCTAGAAAAAAAGGATACTTCTCAAAGAGAAATATCCTTTGTTTAAAAAAAGTCCACTTGTAGTATCTTAGAACTTCACCGAAAGTCCAAGAGCAAAAACCTCTTTAAACTGGGTTCTTGGCCCGGTTGTTTCAATAACTACGGGCTCACCATTCACCATTGTCGTGGTGCGGTCAATTACGATGGCGATGTTGTCATCGTACAAGACCCGAGTGCTGAGCGATGCTGAAAGCCAACTATTTATTTTCATTGTAATGACAGTTTCCCAGTTTACATCGATGTTTTGGGGATTGTCTGTATAATTTGAGAATAAATCGATTTTAGTCAGGAGGTTTACATTTTCAAAAATGTCTCTTTGATAGCTCGCTTTGACGAACGCACCAAACTCTGTTCGTATATTTTCTCCGGCATCTAGGCCATAAGCTGTTGCTAACTCATCGATAGTTACGATAGTCATCTTCATAGTGATTGGTGAAAGCATTAAGGCAAAATGGTCATTCGGGTGATAACTGATACCCGGTGAGAGGATAAGGTATCCCGGAGCCAGAAAGTCAGAAACCTTATCGCCAACTTCCACTCCATTTTCAATAGTATACCCTGGAGCAAATTGAGATCTGAAGTTGAATAAAATAGTATAATACCAATTTGGATTTTTTAATTGATACCCATAAGTGGATGTCAGATCAATTTGGTCATCCGTTTTTATGGGATCCTGATTATCCTGCATCATTTGACCGTAAGCAAGGTTTAAAGAATTGTCCCAAAGACTGTGTTCTTTTTGGTACTTGGCAAACAGATTTATGAGAGCAGTACCAGAAACCGAATTTTGACCACCCGATGCCCAGTTGCTGAAATACGATTGGCTGAAGTTCAGTCCGATTGTTCCACCGACTTTCCAAATGGTATCTGTCGGCGCAACAGCTAACTTTTGAGCTGCATTTAATTTAGCGCGGTCATCGTCGTTTAAAATGCCTGCATTGTTTTGTGCCGATGCAAATAATGGCAAGAGGAAAATAATAAAGGAGAAGTAAATGTTTTTCATAGAAAAGTGGATTTTAGGATCGAACATTCTTATCGCTATTTTGTTGGTAAATTTTTTTTGAAATAGAGTGGTTGATCCGATTAGAAAACTGATTGTCAGTATGGTGTATGAGTTTTATTAACAAAATTCTTTTTTTTGCGGCGACAAAGGAAAGCAATTAATCCTATCAAAACCAGTAGCATCAAAGGATTAACAATATGAAGATAAAAATAATGCCGGGATGATCAGACTTTTCTTCCTTCGAACTTCTCTTTTCCGGTAAGGATTTGAAAATAGAGTTTGAAGTCGCTCATAAGCGAGAGTCCGGGATATTTAAATGTTGCGGGTTTGTTTTTTTCAACAAAGTAATGACCTACCCAGGCAAAGAAATATCCGCTTATGGCAGCATACAGTATAAACCACGGGTTGAGGAACGCAATGGCGAGTATTATCCAACCAAAAAAAAGGGAAGTACCGATGAAGTGCAACATCCGGGTGCCTTTTTGTCGATGTTCCTCCAGATAATAAGGATAGAACTCCTTCATGTTTTTATATCTCTTTTCCATTATCGGGACAAGTTAATCATTTTCAATAATGCTTCTACCTCTGAAGTATCAATATTTTCACTTTGCGAGGCAGCCTTTAGCGCGGCATTCGCGGCATTTTCAGCGGGTGGTATTTGGTCTAATTTATAATAAAGCCACGCTTCTGTTCCGAGGGTAGCGTAGGTAGAATCGGTTTGAATAATGGGTTTCATCCATTTTAAGGCAGGCGATAAGGCTTGAGGTTCTTTGGTGTTGCGGTGAATGGTTTGCGCGATTTCTGTAAGCCATTCATTGTCATACAAACTGGTATCACGGGCTATCTCACTTCCCAGTTCCGCATAGGTAATCCAATTATTTTGCATTTGATAATAATAAAGCTGGTAGCGCATTTTTATCGGGGGCGCAGTGTTGCCTAGATAGATATCCGCTTTTCGCAAAGCCGTGTAAAGTTCCGATTCGCTACGGTCTTTTATGGCAACTTTCACCCGGTCATAAACCGATTTTTGAAGTTTATTATTCACTTCCAACTGCCCAAATCGTTTGCTCAGTGTATCGCGGTATTTATAGACTGAATCGACCCAGGAATAATCTGTTACCAGTTTACTCAATACGCCCCAGGTTACCTCGTCGGTTATGCTGTCGCGGGAGGCCATAAATCGTGTAATTTCAGCATCAGTGGGAAAGGATCGTTCACCACGTTTTTTGTAGGTATTTATATAAAAAGCGGGATAGTCGAGTGTGAAATCGAGCGGGTAGGGCAGGGGAGCTAAATGGGGCCATGCAGAATCAGAGTTTACAATCCACCATTTCAGCGTAGGAGCTTCAACGTATCCTTCCCATCGAAATTTGAGATGGCCATCTGAATCAAAAAACAATATTTCCGGAAAACGACTCACCCGATATTTCATCGCAAAATCAATTCCGAAACCCTGTTCGGCATTGAGGCTGAGACTCAGAAACCGTTCATCGATAAAATTTCCTAAGGTAGTGTCGGCAAAAGTTGTGCTATCCATTTTCTGGCACAGAGTGCACCAATCTGCATACGCATTTACCATTACACCTTTTCCTTCAGCTTTTGCCTGATGGACTAGAGACTGAAAAGTGGAATCTGAAAATTGAACCTGTGCAACCACCGGGATAGAAACCCATAAAAAAAGAGTAAGTAGAATGCATGCGTTTTTCACCATAAATTGCAACCTTGAATTTTCAAAAATAAGGAGAATATATCCTATATAGATTTAATTTTGTTGGATGATATAGAGAGGTCTCAGAGGATATCTTTCTATCAGTATATCTCACTGAAGTAAATTAACTCACTTTACGCTACTTAATTTTGCTTTTCGAACATTTTAATGTAGTTTCACGCAGTAGCTTAAAGGTAATATTGCATGAACATTTCCTCTTGTGAAGCCAATAATAACTTGGGTTGCAAAGTTTGCAAATCCTATGACCGATCTATGTTCAGTGGTCTCACCGAAAAGGAGCAGGGGATAGTAGATGAGGCAAAAACGTGTACAAAATATAAAAAGGGACAAGTTCTTTTCCACGAGGGTACCCGCCCATTAGGAGTTTTTTGCGTAAGCGCAGGCCGAATAAAAGTTTATCGAAAGGGTCAAGATGGTAAGGAACAAATTATCAAACTTTCCGTGGTTGGCGACCTACTTGGTTATAAGGCTATCATATCGGAACAGCTATACTCCTTGAATGCCGAAGCACTCGAAGATTGTTTGGTGTGTTTTATTCCCAGAGAAGAATTTCTTGCCCTTCTCCAACCAGGCTCTTTATTCTATCAGAATTTACTCAAAGCGGTGTGTCTGGAACACGGAACAATTTCTTCAAAAATTACTGAAATGGCACAATTATCAGTGCGTCAGCGATTGGCACTCAGCCTTCTTATGCTCCATGATACCTATGGATTAGAGCAAGCAGAAGAGGGTGAAATTCAAATCAATCTTTCAAGAGGGGATCTGGCAAATATAGTTGGCACCGCGACCGAATCGCTTATTCGATTTCTCAATGAATTTAAAAAAGGGGGTCTAATTGCTACCAAGGGTCGAAAAATAGCTGTAAAAGATCAGGATGGTCTTTTTCGCGTTTCGCGTCTCTGATATTCCTGATAAAAATCAGTTTTATAACTGATATATATCATTTTTTTTATCGTTGAATGTATAGATTTTGCGGCATCGAAATCGTGTAAATGCAGCACAAAAGAATTTTACTTGCTATTGATGCTTCTACTCTTAACCATGGGGTTCTCGATCTGGTGTCATATTGTTTGAGCGGTACCAATATTCACCTCACCGTATACGTTATCGGCCTTGAGAAGGAGACAAAAATAACCCATGAGGCATTAAAAGATATTACTGAGATTTGTGCCCTGAACGCCATTGAACTTCATTTAAAATTATACAATGAATTCGATGCCGATGGCGTTGCGAAACGCTGCAATTTCGCTGACTTGCTCATCATTCAACGTGAAATTCTGGAAATTCCTGAATTCTCTGCCCGATTGCGTGAAAATAGCTGTCCGGTGATGATTTTGCAGGAGAATTTTCACATGGTCAATCATGCGATTCTCACTGTTGATGGTTCTCGGACTTCAATTCGCGCTTTGAAACAATTCGCCCAATTGTTTTCCGAAAGGATAAAGAACATTGATGTCACCCTCATTTTCCTAATGGATGATATGATCGATTTCGGAAGAATCGATGAATTGCTGCTCGTCGATTATTTAAAGCAATACTGCGGGAAATTAGGTGTGCTAAAATTGTCCAAGCCGCTCACATTTAATAAATTGAGAGCTGTAAAGTGCGATGCGCAAACACTGATCGTAAAGACAAATACTTCATCAATAGAGGAAACGTATAGCAAAGGATTGCTTGCTGGATTCGATCCTACAAAGTCAATGATTTTTTTACCCGCTGAAATCTAAATAATGGCTGGAAGGGAGAAAAATAATTCTGTGACTAAAGATGTTCAAACCGATATTTGCTTTCATTGCGGCGACGCCTGCGATTCGGAAAATGTCCTTTTTCAAGAAAAACACTTTTGCTGTCATGGTTGTAAAAGCGTCTACGAACTACTTCAGAGCTGTAACCTCGGTGGATATTATGCTTATGCGGAAAATCCCGGTATTAAACAATTAAAGGCACCTCAAAAAAGTGAATACGCGTATCTCGACAATGAAGAGATAAAACAGAAAGTTGTCGCATTCTCCAACGATTCCATGGTTCGTGTAAAACTGGTTTTACCTGCCATCCATTGTGCTTCATGTATTTGGCTGATCGAAAATTTTCGGAAGCTGGTGCCTGGCATTATTGAATCTCGGGTGAATTTCGTGACGCGTGAAGTACATTTTTCATACGATCCCAGTGAACTTTCATTGCGGCATTTGGTGGAGCAACTTGCGGCTATTGGTTATCCACCTGAGCTAAAGCTCGATAAAACGGATGCAAAGAAGCAAACCCTGACCAACAAGCGATTGATTTATCAAATAGGTGTTGCCGGTTTCTGCTTCGGTAATATTATGCTTTTGAGTTTTCCCGACTACATTGCCGGGAGTGCGGGAGTTGCGGATCAGTACCGTAGATTTTTTGGGTACTTAAACTTTATTCTCGCCCTTCCGGTTTTGCTTTATTCAGCAAACGACTATCTCCGGTCAGGATTGCTTGCCGTGACTACAAGGCGTATCAATATGGATGTGCCAATCAGTCTTGGGGTCCTTGCGCTTTTCTTCAGGAGTACATATTCAATTTTTTATGAAAATGGCGGGGGCTATATGGATAGCCTCGCAGCCTTAATTTTCTTTCTCCTTATCGGGAAATGGATTCAGCAAAAGACGTATGACGGCCTTTCTTTTGAGCGCGATTATAAATCGTATTTCCCCATAGCAGTCCAGGCGGTGCAAAATGGGAAAGAAATGCCTGTGCCTATAGAAAACCTCAAAACAGGCGATCATTTGAGAGTACGCAGTGGAGAGTTGGTGCCTGCCGATGCCCGCCTTATCGATGGCGCGGCTTCGATAGACTATAGTTTTGTGAGCGGCGAATCTGATTTGGTTTCAATCCCAGCGGGTGCAAAAATATACGCAGGTGGTCGACAAATGGGCGCGTCTATTCTCTTGGAGGTATTAAAACCAGTGGATCAGAGCTACCTCACATCTCTATGGAATAGTGGCGAAGACGAAAAAACAGGACATCCTCTGGAAGTATTGGCCGATCGGGTGGGCAGGCGGTTTACGTACGTGGTAGTTGGGGTCGCAATTTCTACTGCAGTGTTCTGGCTCATTCGCGATTCTTCTATTGCCCTTGATGCATTGAGTTCGGTGCTCATTGTGGCATGCCCCTGTGCGCTCGCTTTAAGTTTTCCTTTTGCCTTTGGAAATGCTATGCGCCTGCTTGGCCGACAAGGATTTTACCTGAAAAGCGCGCATGCATTGGCTAAAATGGCAGAGGTTACGACCGTGGTTTTTGATAAAACGGGTACGCTTACGCGAAAAATGGAAGAAGGAATTTCATATTCAGGGAATGAATTATCGTTTCACCAAAAGTCAATATTCGCGGCGATGGCAGCGCAGTCGGGTCATCCATTAAGCCGCCACATAGCCCATTACTTTGCTAACATTTCCACAACTCCTTTATTTGATAGCTTTCGCGAAATACCCGGAAAAGGGTTGGAAGCGGTAATCGGCGATACGACTTATCTGTTGGGATCTGCGGTATTTTTGAAAGCTGATAATCCAGATGACCGAAATAATAAAAGCTCTGTGTACATCGGAACGAAAGATGCTGTTTTGGGTGCATTTTCAATTCAAAAAGCATACCGAAAAGGCCTTAACACCCTTTTCAGGAATCTAAAGAATAGGTTTACCTTATTTCTTATTTCTGGCGATGACGCCAGCGAGCGAGCGGAAATGGAAATGCTTTTTGGTCAAAAAGAAGGCCTCTTTTTTAACCAGTCACCACACGAGAAAAAACAATTTATTACTTCTCTGAAAAATAAGGGTGAAGTGGTAGCGATGGTTGGCGATGGACTCAACGATTCAGGTGCACTCGCCAAAAGTGATTTCGGAGTTTCGGTAGCCGACGATGTTTTCCGATTTGCACCTGCTTCAGATGCTATTCTATTTTCAGAAAACATTGCACGATTCGATGCATTTTTCCGGTTTTCAAAACAATGCTTAAATCTGGTTAAGGCCAGTTTCGTGTTTTCTTTTCTCTATAATGGAATCGGCGTATTCTTTGCTGCACAAGGACTTTTAACCCCTGTTATTGCCGCTATTTTAATGCCATTGAGCTCTATTACAGTAGTATTATTTGTGACTATCGGCAGCCAGGTAATGTTTTATAAAAACTTTTCGAAATCTCAGAAGATGGATAAAAATCGGTTTTTGAAATGATATTGCTCATTGTTTTAAAAATAGATAAGAACGTATTTTGTTGACTTTAACAAAAAAGTAAAAATGGAAGCACTCTTTTTATTAATAGGAATTAGCCTTGTGGTGGCCCTGGCATTTTTGGCCGGGTTTATCTGGGCGGTTCGATCCAAACAATTTGATGATGATTTTACTCCCTCGGTTCGCATGTTATTCGATGACGAGGATTACACAAACCAATCAGACAACGACACAAATTAGAAATAGATGAAAATCGAGAAGTTTTATTATGACAACCAAATTGTAAAACTATTTGGTTACGCCACAGTAATCTGGGGAATTATCGGAATGCTGGTAGGACTATATGCTGCCTTGCAGTTGGTGTTTCCGTGGCTCAGCGGTGGAATTCCTTATACTACTTTCGGACGAATCAGGCCCCTTCACACCAATGCCGTTATCTTCGCCTTTGTTGGAAACGGAATTTTTACCGGAGTCTATTATTCTCTGCAGCGCTTGCTGAAGACCCGGATGTGGAGCGATTCCCTTTCGAAAATTAACTTTTGGGGCTGGCAATTGATTATTGTCTCTGCGGTGATTACGCTCCCTATGGGATTCACTTCATCCAAAGAATACGCCGAGCTGGAATGGCCAATCGATATTGCGATTGCAATTATCTGGGTGGTATTCGGACTCAATATGATGATGACCATTATTAAGCGTCGCGAGCGCCATCTGTATGTGGCTATTTGGTTTTACATCGCCACCTTTGTTACTGTTGCCGTATTGCATATTGTCAATTCATTCGAACTTCCGATCTCGTTTATGAAGTCTTATAGTTGGTATGCAGGTGTTCAGGATGCCCTGGTGCAGTGGTGGTACGGGCACAATGCGGTTGCCTTTTTTCTCACTACTCCTTACCTTGGACTGATGTATTATTTTATACCCAAAGCGGCTAACCGTCCGGTATATTCTTACCGTCTATCCATCATTCACTTCTGGGCATTAATATTTCTGTATATCTGGGCAGGCCCACACCACTTGCTTTATACTTCACTTCCCGATTGGGCGCAGAATCTCGGTACCGTATTTTCCATTATGCTTATCGCACCGAGTTGGGGAGGAATGCTCAACGGGTTGCTCACACTTCGTGGAGCCTGGGATCGTGTCCGCGAAGACCCGGTTTTGAAATTTATGGTTGTCGCTGTCACAGCGTATGGTATGTCTACTTTTGAAGGGCCGATGCTTTCGCTAAAAAGCATCAACGCCATAAGCCACTTTACCGATTGGACAATCGCTCACGTTCATATTGGCGGTTTGGGTTGGAATGGTTTCCTCACCTTTGGTATGTTGTATTGGCTGGTGCCAAAAATGTGGAATGTAAAGCTCTTTTCGCGGAAGCTCGCCAATGTTCACTTTTGGATTGGAACACTCGGAATTCTGTTTTATGCACTTCCCTTGTACTGGGCTGCTTTTACGCAATGGGCTATGTGGCAAGAGTTTTCGAAAGATGGATTCTTGGTATATCCCAACTTTCTGGAAACTGTTATTCAGATTATCCCGATGTATGCTATGCGCGCTTTAGGTGGATTGCTGTACCTCACTGGTGCTTTGGTGATGGTTTACAATCTGGTAGCAACCATTAGGCGTGGAAGTTTTGTGAAAAACGAAGCCGCCGAGGCTCCCGCTTTGCCCGAAACCTACGTTAAACACAAGGGAGAGCACTGGCACAGACAAATTGAGCGTCGTCCGGTACAATTATTAATTCTCTCACTTGTAGTAATCCTCATCGGCGGTATAATTGAAATGGTTCCCACCTTTTTGATAGATTCAAATGTGCCAACCATCGCATCAGTGAAGCCGTACACGCCACTTGAGCTTCATGGCCGTGATGTTTATATCTCCGAGGGTTGTAATAACTGTCACTCGCAGATGATTCGGCCTTTCCGGCACGAAACTGAGCGATATGGCGAGTACTCCAAGTCGGGGGAATTCGTATATGATCATCCGTTTCTTTGGGGGTCAAAACGAACCGGTCCCGACCTGCAAAGGGTAGGGGGGAAATATCCTGATAGTTGGCATTACAACCACATGATAGAACCGGAGCGTATGTCGCCCGGATCCATTATGCCTGTTTATTCGTGGCTGGCCACCACCCCGATAGATACTTCTACGACTGTAGCCAAGATCAATGCGATGCGAACTCTTGGAGTGCCATACGCCGAGGGGTATGAATTGCAAGCCAACGAAGACGTGGTGGCTCAACAAAATAAAATCGTCAAGAGTCTTGCGGTAGACGATATCCAGGCTGAACCGAATTCCGAACTAATCGCATTAATTGCATACCTGCAGCGCCTGGGTACAGATATTAAAATGGCTGATCAAACCTCTGAAAAATAATAGTTATGCTGAAGTTCATAAAACAAAATATGGATACAATAGTCGGAATTGAAATATTCCCGATTATCTCTTTTCTTATCTTCTTCCTCTTTTTTGTGGGGTTGATCATGTATGTTGCCCGCATGAAGCAGAGTAGCATAGATGAAATCAGTGCTTTGCCTCTCCACGATGAAATGGAAACCACTAACAGCTCAAATTCTTCGGATCATGAATAGATTAACGATAATAGCTACATGCGCGGCAATTATAAGTTTTACACCACTTTTTGCTGCCGCTTCTAACGTTTCGACAGGGGCATCTGTATTGTCCAGTGTCAATGTTTTACTGGGTGTTCTGGCTCTTATACAAACGGTTGGAATTTTAAGTCTTTCAGGTACTTTGAAAAATATCGCGAGAAAGTCGGATGTTTTAATTGAAATGAAAAAACAGATTGCATCCAAAAATTCGGGTTCACCCGATATATTGAAATCTACTCTGCTCCTGATTTTTTTCTCTGGTTTTGTAGGTCTCTTGCAAGCGCAAGATACGCTCGCTGTTGCTAATTCGCAGCCTTTGGATTCAAACGCTATTGCGCTGATTATCCTCAACGTGATCTTGTTTCTTGTTTTTCTATATGTCGTTCGGCTTGTTTATCAAGCGGTCTCTTTACTCACTCCTGCCAACCCGGAAAAAGTGAAAACTGAGGTAGAGGTTCAAGAAAAGCAATCCGTGCTATCCAAAGTATTTGTGGATGCGGTACCTTTGGAAGAAGAGGACTCTATCATGCTCGATCATGAATACGACGGTATTCACGAGTTGGATAATAACTTGCCACCATGGTGGGTCTGGATGTTCTATGCTACCATCATCTTTGCTTTTGTTTACCTTGCTTACTATTGGATTTTGCCTTACGGCCAATCACAAAAGGAAGAATATGTCGCTGAGCTCAAACAAGCTGAAATGGATAAAGAAGCCTATTTGGCAACGGTAAAGGACAAAGTAGATGAAAATACGGTATCATATCTCGATAATCCAGCGGATTTAGTAGCGGGTAAGAAAATCTTCACCGCCAATTGCCAAGCTTGTCATGCTCCCGATGGGGGAGGAGGTGTAGGTCCCAACCTCACGGACAAATACTGGTTGCACGGCGGTGGAATTCCAAATATTTTCAAAACTATAAAATACGGTGTTCCTGCTAAAGGGATGATTTCATGGGAGGCTCAGCTCAAGCCCAAACAGATCGCTCAGGTAGCCAGTTATATCCATAGTTTAAGTGGTACGATGCCAGCCGCTCCCAAGGATCCACAAGGTGTTGTTTGGAATCCGGTAAATACAGATCAAATCGCCCCGGACTCATTGAAAGCAACAGATAGGATTCTACCAACAGATAGTATTTTACCAAATAAATAGCATAAGCAGCCTGAATTCTAACAAGGGCAATACAATGACCGATAGTGATCAAATAAAAGACACGGAAACCTTTCGCGATTCCATCTCCACGGTGGATGATAAAGGAAAACGGAAATGGGTATATCCGAAAAAGCCAAAGGGTAAATTCACGAAGGCGCGGGGCTGGGTGAGTATTTTCCTGTTAGCTTTTCTGTTTTCAGCTCCCTTTATCAAAATCGATGGTCAGCCTCTGCTTTTGTTCGATGTGCTGAATCGGAAGTTTATCATTTTCGGCCAGGTATTTTGGCCACAGGATTTCTATCTCTTTGGTTTGGGAATGATTATTCTCGTGGTATTTGTCGCACTTTTCACGGTGGTATACGGTCGTTTATTTTGTGGCTGGATGTGCCCACAGACCATTTTCATGGAAAATGTTTTTCGCCGGGTTGAGTATTTTATTGAAGGAGATTATAAGCAACAACGGATGTTGAATAAAGCTCCGTGGACAACCCAAAAGATTTTCAAAAAATCGGCGAAGCATCTCATCTTTTTTGTCATTTCATTCATCATTTCCAACACCTTTCTTGCCTATATTATTGGTTCAGATGAATTGATTGAAATTATGACTGCACCGGCTTCGGAACATCTCGGTGGATTCATTGCGGTTATTGTTTTCTCCGGTGTCTTTTACGGTGTTTTTGCATTTATGCGTGAGCAGGTTTGTACTACGATTTGTCCCTATGGCCGCCTACAAGGGGTAATGCTTGATCGCCAATCCATTGTAGTAGCATATGATAGATTGCGAGGTGAGCCAAGAGGTAAATTTCGAAAAAATGAAAATCGTGACGAAGTCAATAAAGGCGATTGTATTGATTGCCATCAATGCGTAAATGTGTGCCCTACAGGCATTGATATTCGTAATGGAACCCAACTCGAATGCGTGAACTGTACCGCTTGTATTGATGCCTGCGACGAAATGATGGAAGCGGTGGATTTACCGAAAGGTTTGATTCGCTATACAAGTGAGGAGCAAATTCAAACCCGGCAACCATTCAAATTAAGTGCGCGCGCAAAAGCTTATTCGATTCTTCTGATTGGATTGATTGGTGTAATCGTTGTATTGCTCGCTAGTCGCACGTCTGTAGAATTCAATGTGTTAAGGACACCGGGGATGCTGTACCAGAAAAATGAGGATGGTACGATCAGCAATTTGTATAATTACAAAGTCATTAATAAAACCAATCGGGCAATGACGCTCAACTTTGTACTTGAAAATGCAGATTTTAAGCTGAAGTTGGTTGGGCATGGTTTGGATCTGGCCGGACAATCTTCGAGTCAGGGCGCTTTTTTTGTTTCCGCTCCCCGATCGGCATTCGAACTTGGGAAAGCATTTACTGAAGTTAGAATTTACGATACAGATGGAAAAGAACTTGATAAAGTTAAGGTTCGAATTACCGGACCGCTATAGAAAAACTGGATTATGAAATTAAATTGGGGACATAAAATTGCCATTGTTTATACGCTTTTTGTGGGGTTCATGCTTTTTATGCTCTATTTGAGCCTACAGAAAAAGCACGAGCTAGTCACTGAAAATTATTACGAGCGTGAATTGGTTTATCAGGACAAAATTGATGCAGACAGGAATCTTAAGAATGCAGATTTTCACGTTAATATATCAAGCAAGAATCGTATGATTATTGTTCGTTTTGACTCATTGGCATCAAATGATATTACCATGGGAGAGGTAAACCTCTATAAGCCTGATGATATTAATTTGGATGAATCACTAACGCTGACATTGGATAGTGGTAATGAAATGATTATAAAACCGAGAGGGGATCACGGTCGCTATAAAGTAAGTGTGAGTTTTGAGCTTTCGGGCATGTCCTATTATACTGAACAAAGCGTGGTGCTATGATGTTCTTTCCGGCTTTGGTATTGGGTTTTGCGGGCAGCCTGCACTGTGTGGGTATGTGCGGGCCTATTGCCATGGCGGTACCGGTGGGCAAAGGTTCGCGCCTTCGTCAATCATTTGCTTTTATGCTTTACCATTCCGCACGTATTACGGCTTATTTTTTATTAGGTACCCTTTTGGGAATTTTGGGGCTGGGTTTGAATCTCGCTGGTTTTCAGCAAGGACTTTCGCTGAGCGTGGGTCTGCTTATGCTGGCGTTTATCTGGTTTCCTAAAATGTATGGTAAAACGGCTCTGGCGATGCAGCTTGCCGGAGTTCAGTCGAAAGTCACACGGCTCATGGCCACACGATTGAAAAGTCATCGGATGGTCGCACTTCTTGGCCTTGGATTTTTTAATGGTTTACTACCTTGTGGCCTTGTTTATGTGGCATTGGCAGGATCAGCAGCGGCTTCGAGTCCGCTGGCTGGCGGTCTTTTTATGGTAGCATTTGGATTGGGAACCGCACCGGCTCTTTTGTTAGTCGGATATACCGGAAGGCAAATCAGCATCTCGCTCCGCTCTCAATTTAAAAAAGTCGTTCCGATTATTGCTACGATATTTGCCTTGCTCTTTATTCTAAGAGGTTTAGGTCTGGGAATTCCATTCCTGAGCCCCGAGTTGGGACATACGGTTACATCGATTCAGCCCTGTACACCTTAAAGTTACTTAACAGAAATGCAGGTCAAAAAAAAAGCGACATCTCTGCCGCTTTTTCATTTCCCGAAAGGGAAAACTAAATATGAATTACTTCATCATAAGCTGCCGCCGCGGCTTCCATAATGGCCTCGCTCATGGTAGGGTGCGGGTGAATGGTTTTGATGATTTCATGTCCGGTTGTTTCGAGTTTACGGATGGAAACCAGCTCGGCAACCATCTCCGTAACGTTGGCACCGATCATGTGACCTCCCAGCAATTCGCCATATTTGGCATCGAAAATGAGTTTTACAAATCCGTCGCTATGTCCGGCCGCCTTCGCTTTTCCGGAAGCCGAAAAAGGGAATTTTCCCACTTTTATTTCGTGTCCCGCTTCTTTGGCTTGAGCCTCGGTCATACCTACACTTGCCACTTCGGGAGAGCAGTACGTACAACTTGGAATATTGCCGTAATCGATTGGTTCAACTTTTTCTCCCTTGATATTTTCAACGCACAAGATACCTTCTGCGCTGGCCACGTGTGCCAACGCGGGACCGGGAATACAGTCGCCGATGGCATAATATCCGGGGATATTGGTTTTATAATACTCATCTACCGTGATGAAACCACGGTCGGTTGCAATACCAACATCTGCTAGACCAATTTTTTCGGTGTTCGGAGTTACGCCAACTGCGCTGAGTACTACATCGCAATCGATTACTTCATTCCCTTTTTTGGTTTTTACATGCACTTTGCAACCATTTCCGGAAGTATCAACCTTTTCGACACTGCTGCTCAGCATTATATTGATTCCATTTTTCTTAAAGGTTCTTGCAAGCTGCTTTGAAACCTCTTCATCCTCCCGTGGTACCACATTATCGAGAAATTCAATAATCGTTACCTCCGTGCCAATAGTGCTATAGAAATAGGCAAACTCGCACCCTATTGCTCCACTTCCCATAACCACCATTTTCTTGGGTTGCTTCTCAAGTGACATCGCTTTGCGGTACTCAATAATCTTTTTACCGTCCATTTTAATATTAGGCAATTCTTTGGCACGAGCTCCTGTAGCGATTATTATATGGTCGCCTTCAACCATGTTTTTTTTGCCGTCTTTGTCGGTTACTTCAATTTTCTTGCCTGGTTTCAGCATTCCTTCGCCCATAATCACATCGACTTTATTCTTTTTGAGAAGGAAGGTAACCCCTTTATTCATCCCATCGGCTACTCCTCGGCTTCGATTTATCATACTTCCAAAATCAGCCTTTGGTGCGGCAGATGTAATTCCATACTCTTCGGCATGATTCATATAATCAAAAACATTGGCACTTTTGAGGAGCGCTTTTGTAGGAATGCATCCCCAATTCAGGCAAATTCCACCAAGAGATTCACGTTCTACTACAGCCGTTTTTAGTCCGAGTTGGCTTGCGCGAATGGCAGCAACATATCCACCGGGTCCGCTCCCTAAAACAATAACGTCATATTTCATTCGATTCGATTTTCACAAGATTAGGCTGCGAAATTACGAATTATCTCGACTTTTGAAGTGAATCGACTAATCATGAAATGGATCCATCAAAAAAAGCCCCGATCATGTATTTCTGATCCGGGCGAATGTTTTGTTACTATAATCCTTGGAAGGAGCAATATCTTATGCCGCACAAAAAGTGGCCACACTGCTGTATGGACTTTCGAATTCCCTCCCAACTGTTTTGATTCGAAAATAATACCTCATCCCATGTTTTAGGTTTTGAATGGTCAATTCAGTATTAGTTGTTACACCAGCGGTGACCCATGTGGCATTTTCGGTCTCCGGATTGGTAGAGGTTATTTGAATAACGTACGCATAATTTCCCGGTACCTTTTTCCATTCTAATCGGGTCTCGCCGCTCTGGTCTGAAATGTGCACCTGAAAGTTTTCAGGATGTTCCGGCATTGGCGATTTCTTGTGTTTGCTACGAATCTCAAAACCAGAGCTCAAAATAATTTCGCTGTTTCCGTCGGCCACCCGACTTACACAACCAGCCAATTGATGTATCATTTCAACCAAATTGTTGAATGCTTCCTTTTGCTTCTTAATATTTTCTGGATCATTAAAAAAAGCTTTTGAAACACAGTCAGCGAGGATATCTGTTCGTGCAGCTAAAACGGAAATCGCTGGCTCGAGATGTAGAAAATGATTATTAAGGGTCATTTTCTCAACTAGAGTTTGGGCTTTGTCTACCAGCTCTATAGGGCTTATGCCGGATAATCCTATTTTTATTGTACTCATTATTAATTGATTATTTAAGGGGATGTTGAATTTCGATCATTCGAAGCTCCCTTAAATACGAGTGATACATGGAAAGGTTTCGACTTGATTTGATGATATAAATCACTCGCTTTACCGACTGAGATTGATGGATTTTATCTCAATTTTTTGGAAGGAAAGTACAGTGTTTGAACGAGCACTTTTACATGAAAGTGAAATCAATTGGCAGATTCTTTGAGAAGTTGATCTTCGGGAATAGTTCCGTCTTCCCAAAAGAAATCAGGGCTTGCGTCGCTGCGAATTTCATTTATTTGCGAAAGTGGCAATGCACGGTATGACGATTGACTGATAGACCAGTACACAATCAAGGTCATGTCAGATTCGTCATTTGACAACATATCAATATCGATTCTGAACTTTTGTTTAGGAGCTATATCTTTTGGAACAGCACCACTTATGTAAACCATTTTTTCTACTTTTCCATCTGTGAATCGCAAAATGTAATTTTCATTTTTCACCATTCTTTCCGGCACTTGATATTTCGTAGAAAATTTGGTGTCTTCTTCTCCATCATTCTTTCTGGGTGGATATAGATATAAGACCTCTCTTTCAAGGGAATGTTCAGACTTCAAAGATGCCATTACTAAATTGTCAGAATAAATCACCCCTTTAATCACCAATTGAGAAAAGCAAGAAATACTGCCGGCGAAAAAAGAAAATAGAGTGAGTACGATTGGAAAATATTTCATGCGTCGGAACTTTTAAATGTGTTTTAGGCATATAAGTCAATTCTAAAACCGGGCTGGTTACCCCATGAAAGTGAGTGGAAAAATGTTGGATACTTGTCGTGAAGGTGAATATTATTCTTTATTCTCAGAGAAAATTATCGAATTAAATATGCACATTAGATTGTTGCAAATCATTGATAGTTGGCAATTAATGCATTAATCGACAAGATTTTATTGTTCAATGATTTACCCGAGGGATTGGTCGAATTGGGGTTTTGCTTAATGATACTTCCATAAGTTAATTAGTGAAACAGGAGATTGCTATTTACCTAACGGTTTATGGGAATTTCCATCTCAGATTGAGGGGAAAAGAGCTTTTTCCTGCTAGCACTTAATAGTTTCTTTGTATAACGATATGGGTTTTGATCCGGGAGTGGGTCTCAGGCTGCATTGTTGAATGATTTGAAATTGATTCCATTTTTTGGAGTAGTGTTGAATTCTATTGATAAATCAAATTACAAATTGAAACTGCTCAGGTACGATTATTGATTAATACGAATGAGAAGAGAACTTTTTTAGAATGAAATAATAACTGGAATGATGAACAATATTCGGATATTAATTTGCGATGATGAACAGGAAATGGCCTCTTTAATTGCCAGAGTACTTAAGAAAAATAATTACGATGTGGCGATTCTCAACTCGATGGATTTATTAATAGAAAATGTCAAAAAAATTGATCCTGACTTGATCCTAATGGATATTTCTATGCCCGATATTAATGGAGTAGATGCTGCTAAGATGCTTTATAAGAATAGAGAAACATCGCATATACCGGTAATCTTTATGTCCGGAGATGAAAGAATCGAATACCATTCTCAACAGTTGAATAAACTCTATATCAAAAAGCCTTTTGATCTTGATAAGCTGAGAAGTATCATAAATCTCTATGCGTTGCAACACCATGATTCTTCTGATTATGAGGAGTTTGAATAAGTATTTGTATTCAGAATCAACTTTATCAAGTTTTCTCCTCACGTATTGGATCCGTCTTTTATTCTGGTCTTTCAGGCCTTTGTCATTCATTATTCTCCTCATACGAAGGGCAAAAAAAAATTGCCGTCATGCGTTGCGTAACGGCAATTTTCTAAATAAAATGGTTCCTGCAAGGAATAAGATATTCTTATTTCTTACCTAAAGGTTTTGAAGGAGTTTTAGCCTGAGGACTTTTCTGACCTTCTTTACTTTGTGGTTTTTGATCTTTTTTGTTTTCCGGTTTTTGAGCTGTTGCTTTTGGATTTGACATGATCTTAGTTTTTAAAGGGTTATAAATTTAATTTCCAGAAAACAATGCTTCAAATTAAAGCCCAATTTGCAATCGATAGAAAATCAATTATTAGACTTTATGTGAGCGAAATTAATGTAGAAGAGTTTTCACAAATTGGGGAGATTTGAAGCATTAATATAGACGTTCCAACGATTGAAGGACTCCAATTTTATTCCGTTTTAATAAGCATGAGAATTCGTAAACCGTAAATTAATGGGAAATGCTCTCTAATTTAGCCCTCTTTTTTCTGTGCGAGCAATATAAGCATTCACAAGTTGCTCAAGAATGGGAATAGTAACGGTACCATGACCCAATACGATTTCATGAAAATCGCGAAT
Source organism: uncultured Cryomorphaceae bacterium (assembly GCA_963741985.1). Lineage (GTDB taxonomy): Bacteria > Bacteroidota > Bacteroidia > Flavobacteriales_D > Cryomorphaceae > Cryomorpha. Next base: position 727,925 of record CAVUKD010000004.1, on the reverse strand, counting down.
ATTGAATTTATATCCCAGTTTCTTCTCCGCTTTTTTTCGCAATTCCCGAATTTTCAATTCTCCAATTTTGTAAGATATCGCTTGTCCCGGCCAGCCTATGTAGCGATCAATTTCTGTGTTAATTTCATGGAGTGAGAGTGCGGAATTTTTTGTCATATATTCTACTGCCTCATCACGCGTCCAGCCAAAAGCATGGATTCCGGTATCTACCACCAAGCGACAAGCACGCCACATTTCATAGGTGAGCTGACCGAATTTTTCATAGTCCGTAGTATAAATTCCCATTTCGTCAGCCAGATATTCGCTGTATAATCCCCAGCCTTCGCCGTAAGCAGATAGATACAAGTCCCTTCGAAATGGGGGCAAACTATCACCTAATTCCTGAGAAATAGATATCTGCAAGTGATGTCCCGGTACCGATTCATGGGCAGCCAAAGCCGGTAAAGTGTATAGTGTGCGGCTCTCCAGTTGATAGGTGTTTACCAAAAACCAGCCGGGTTCAGTGCTATTTATTGAAGTACCTGAATAGCGACCGCTTGTATATTTGGGCGCAATGACATCAGCTACTTTTTTCACACCATACGGTTTTCGCGGAAGCACCTTGAAAAACCGTGGAAGTTGCGCATCTATCCGTTTGCAAATATCCCGTGCATCCTTGAGCAGATCGCGTCCGGATGTTTCGTAAAACTGTGGATCTGTTCGGAGAAAGTGGAAAAAATCTGCGAAACTTCCTTCAAAACCTACCTCCTTGATTATGTCTTCCATTTCCTTGTGAATACGCGATACCTCTTGCAGTCCAAGTGTGTGGATGTCTTTTGCGGTATACTCGGTCGTGGTCGTATAATAATTGATTCTGTTTTGATAAAAGGCCGCACCATTAGGTTCTGATGATACGCCAATAGAGTCACGCGTTTCGGGTATATATTCCGTTTCAAAAAAGGTTTTGATTGTTTCAAAAGTCGGGATTACACTATCACGCACCGTAATCAAAGCTGCCGTGCGGAGAGAATCCTGAAGTTCAGCTGAAATTGAAGGAGGTAAATCCAAAAATGGCGAATAGAAATAACTATCCTCTGGATCAGCTACGATGTGGGTGTTGTATGTTGATTCATATCCTTTAAAAATAATTTTTGGTTGTGAGATTCCTTCTTTCAAGCCCTTGCGCATTAGGGAAATTTGGCTATTGGAAAAATACGGAATGGCTTTCAGCTTATTGAGATATTCAAGGGCCTCCACTTTGTTTGCAATTGGCAAAACTGAGTAATTTAAATCTAAATGAAATCCCTGATCCGCCTGAATCGGATTCAGATACATGTTGTAAGTGTATTGATCTTCCATATCCTGAAGTTGAAAGCGAAGCAATTCAGCTGAAATTACTTCCGATTGAGAAAGTTTTTTGAGGTTCAATTCTTTCAATTCTTGAAGAAGATCTTCGGCGAAAGCCGATTCATCTTTTGCCAAATCTTCATCATACCGCCCCAACGGGTATTCTTCAGTGTTGTATGCATTATGGTTTTGGTAGTGTTGAATCAGCGAGTCAAGTTGTGGATTGGAATGTGCTTGCATGAGAAGCGAGAAGGAAATACTTAGCCCTAAAAGGCAGATTTTGTGCATGGTAGAATAGAATTGAAAAGAATGGTTCCTTTAAGGGGGGCTATTTAATTTTTAATGTTTGAGCATCGAATAATGTTTGAGCATCGAAAGAAATCAAGATAAAATATTTTTCCTTGGTTACGAATATACTCCAAACTTAAAAATGGAAGTTCAGGTAGTGTCCTTTTCAGGTCGTCCATATTTTCAATGTTATAATGAGTTCAAATCTTCTATCGAATTACATGTGTAAAACAAAAGTGTTTCGACCTAATTCATATAAATTGTGAGTCTAAGAGTGACTATTTATTTTAAATATAGAATTATAGCATTTGTATACTACCGTGGAATGCCCCATTAATTTCACGTTTTGGAAGAGGCACGTATTAATTTTAATGTTGTGGATGCTAAATTATACGGTCATTTCTTTACATTGCACTCCTCTCTTTTATCATCGCAGTCTATTCATTTCATTTTTTTAATTATGAAACGCATCCTTTTTCTTGCCCTACTTACGGCAATTAACGGAACTCTTTTTGGTCAAAACAAAAAAGGATCCAAATCTTACGGGAGTACCCAACATCTTGATTCTATTTTCTTCAAACATCTTGAATATCGCTTGGTCGGACCTTTTCGTGGTGGTCGAAGCGATGCTGTAGTAGGTAGTTATACCGACAAAAACACATTTTATTTCGGTTCGACCGGAGGTGGAGTTTGGAAAACTACTGACGGTGGTAGCAACTGGAAAAATATTTCTGACGGATTTTTTGGCGGGAGCATAGGTGCGGTTACGGTTGCTCCATCTGAAGATCGGATAATCTATGCCGGCGAAGGCGAAGGAACGCTCCGGGGCAATGTGAGTGAAGGACTCCATGGCGTGTGGCGAAGTGAAGACGGAGGCCGAAGTTGGAAAAATATCGGTTTGGCCAATACACGCCATATTGATAAAATTGTGGTCAATCCATTTGACCCCAATATTGTTTGGGTGGGTGCAATAGGCAAACTTTTTGGTTCAAACTCCGAGCGCGGAATTTATAAAACTACCGATGGGGGCAAAACCTGGAAACATGTGCTCGCTGTGAGCGACATAGCGGGTTGCAGCGATATTGTAGTTGATGAAGGCCAGCCATCTATTCTTTTTGCAGGAACCTGGAATGTAAAGCGTACCCCATACAGTATGGAGAGTGGCGGGCCCGGGAGTGGACTCTGGAAGAGTACGGATGGAGGAGATACATGGCAGAATATTTCGACCAATGAAGGGCTTCCCGACAGCACCTGGGGGAAAGTGGGAGTGGCAATAGCCCCTTCAAACCCGAAGAAAATATATGCCACCGTCGAAAATAAGAAAGGTGGTCTCTTCATGAGCGACGACTCGGGAGAAACATGGAAACTGATAAATACAAGCAATGAAGTACGCGGTCGAGCTTGGTATTTCAGCAAAATATTTGTCGATCCGAAAAATGAAAACCACGTTTATTATGAAGGGGTCAATCTTTTTGAAAGCTTCGATGGTGGAAAGAATTTTAAGAGTATTCGCACACCTCACCCCGACCACCATGATATGTGGATCGATCCCAAAGATCCCGATCGGATGATTGTAGCGAATGACGGTGGAGCACAAATTTCTTTCGATGGTGGGAAAAACTGGAGTACTTATTACAATCAGCCTACGGCTCAGTTTTACCGAATTTCTACCGATAATGCGTTTCCGTACCGACTGCTCGGCGGGCAGCAAGACAATACCACCGTTCGTATTCGCCATCGCACGTATAGCTCTGCAGGAATTGGTCGCGACGATTGGGAACCCACTGCAGGTTTTGAATCCGGATATGTCGCGGCAGACCCAAATGATCCACAAATCGTGTACGGAAGTAACTATTTCGCAATGATTAATAAGGAAAATCACACTACGGATGTAAGCAGCGATATATCCGTTTGGCCGATTTTTCCACTTGGTGAACCGGCGAGCAAAGTACCTTATCGATTTCAGTGGAATCTCCCGATATTTTTCTCACCCAATAATCCGAAAAAGCTCTACGCTGCAGCGAATGTGCTTTTTGAAACCGAAAACGGTGGACAAAACTGGACTAAAATTTCGCCGGATCTGACGACAAATGATACCACCAAGCAAGGTTCGAGTGGTGGAATGATTACGCTTGACAATTCTACGGCGGAATATTATTGCACCATTTTTACAGCTACCGAATCGCATATCGAACCCGGATTGCTATGGACGGGAAGCGATGATGGCGTGATATCTATCAGCCGCGATGCTGGAAAAAAATGGGAGAACGTTACACCTTCTGGCTGTCCAAAATGGATGATGTGGAATTGCGTGGAAGTCGATCCGGTTAAAAAGGGAACCGCCTGGTTTGTGGGAACACGTTACAAAATGGACGACTACACTCCGTATATTTACAAAACAGAAAATTACGGAAAAACCTGGTCGCTGCGTACCACCGGAATTCCATTCAATTATTTTGTGCGCTGTCTCCGTGCCGATCCTGTCCGCGAAGGATTGCTATATGCCGGAACGGAATACGGAATGTTTATCTCTTTTGATGACGGTCGAAACTGGCGTCCATTCCAACTTAATCTGCCCCAAGTGCCGATAACGGATTTGATTATCCGCAATAATAGTCTGGCAGTGGCTACCCAGGGTCGCGCATTTTGGGAGTTCGACGACTTAAGCGTGCTTCAGCAAATGAATCCTGAAATTACTTCGCAGAGTGCGCATCTTTTTGCCGTAAGTCCAACATACAGTGTAAATGGGCCAACGAAAAAATCAGATCCTCAACCAAATTTTGGTTCAAATCCATATACTGGGGTGGTTTTTAATTATTTCTTAAAGAATCCATCTGATAGTGCCAAAGTGAGTATTGAAATTATGGATGCGAACAAAAATGAAATTGTCACCATTAAAACCAGCGATAAGAAGGACCCACTCAGAGCAAAAACTGGGATGAACCAGTATGTTTGGGATATGCGGTATCCAAAAATTGATTCGTTGAAAAGTGCCGTTTTATTTTTTGGTTATCCCGACCGGATTTTAGCACCGCCGGGTTTATACTTTGCCCGACTCAAATCAGAAACGGATTCGATGGAAGTGCCTTTTGAATTGAAGGCCAATCCGAATCTGAATGATTCGAAGGCCGGCTTTGATGCAAAGTTTGAATTGCAACGCAAGATCGAAAGAGATTTTAATGATTTGGTAAAGACGGTAAATGGCATCAAAGAAGTGAATAAACAAATCGCTGATTTTGTTAAACTTCAAGGTGACAGTTGTCCTGAAGATGTGAAACAGCTTGCCGATAGTATTCAAAAAAAGATGAAGGGAATTGAAGCTGAGATAATGCAGACTAAAGCAAAAGCGGAGGTGGACTTGCTCCAATACCCGGGGAAATTGCTCAATAAATTGGCCGGAATCTATGCTTCTTGTGAATCACAGACCGGAGCTCCTTCACAGCAGATAGTGGATGCGTATGAGAACCTTCAGCCCGTTTGTCAAAAACCTATAGCCAAATTCACAGCTTTGCAAGAGAATGAATTAAAATCATTTAATGAATTGATTCGAGAGAAATCCTTGCCGGTTATTAAAATGACACCGAGGGGTTGATTGGATTTATTCTTCACGGTACCCATACACCCTAAAAGTGCAATGGGAAAGGCGGTGCCCAGAGTCCGAAGGGACCTTCAATTAGAGCGCTAATTTTTAATAGGAAAAGATTTTACAAAGAGATTTATTCCTTAGCTATTCAGCACCCCGGTTTTTCGAAAAATTGAGTGTTGCTTCCAGAAATTGGATGGTCTTTGGGAAAATGTCGAAGAACAAACAGATTGCGAGAAGAATAGTCATTCCCCAAAGAACCAGTAAGTTTGCGTAGAAAGTGTCTATGAACCGACCAAATAGTTTCTTAGCGGGCGCATAAAAATGCGTACCAAAGAAACTGCTATTATATGGCATTAAATAAATTAGGTCTTTTTTCTGAATGAGCTCACCATTGTACTCAGCGATATAATTCATATCGTTGCGGTTCGTAGCAAAGATTTCGAGCTGATCGTTTTTACAATTATTGTAAAGTTTTTGATACGCCTCGTTTTTGTCGTCGGTACGAGTCATCGCAAAGATGGCGTTTTCTTTTTCAGAATCTGCTTTTAAATATACCCGCTTGTAGTGTTCATTGAGCTTTTCAAGATGTGCCAAAACCTTGTTCAGCAATTTTTGATTTACATGATCGGGTGTGAGTTCGTCTACATTCTTAAAATTTAACCCTTTCAAGAAGCCATTTTCCTTTTTTATTTCATTCCTGAGAACCAGAAGGTTTTTTTCTAGGTCAGTGTCTGATGCATTATCATTGAGTTCACGGCTGACCATTGCAACTTTGTTTTTCAACTCAGTGAGCCAGTAATCTTTCTTCCAATTCGAGAATTTTTTACGTTTCTCGAGTTCAAAAAATTCTTTTTCGTAATCATTCGATTTAAATTGGGTTACCGCAATGGCTTCGTACGCCCATCGGCTTGCCATCACATTTCCGATCCACGGCACACCGTCTTGCGAAGCAAAAATCGGATTCAACCGGTCAAATTTTACAATAATACCACTGAAAAGTAGCTGTGGAATTATAATAATCGGGATAAGGATATAAATAACTTTTGCAGAGTTAAAACTCGATGAGATATTCAGACCCAATAAGTTGGCAAAGGAACATGTGCTGAATAAAATCAGCCAGTAAGAGAAGGTCATTCCTTGAATTTCGAGAACGTAATTTCCAATTATCACAAAAAGAAACATCTGCAGAGCCGATATGCCCAACATAATAGAAATCTTGCTGTAGAGATAACTGCTTTTACTAAGGTTTAAGAAAGATTCGCGTTTTCGGATTTTGCGATCGCGGATTATTTCTTCCGAACTTACAGTAAGACCGATAAAAAGGGCCACAATAACAGAGATGAAAATGTAAACTGGGATATTTTCGTTCTGACGAAAAATATAGCCATCATTTCCTAAGGGAATAAAAAATCGCATGAAGAATGCTAAGATCAATGCCAGTGCCGGAGCTTCGAGCAAATTGATCAACACATATTGTTTATTCGTGAGTTTTGAAAGTAAATCGCGTTTTATAAAAACACCAAATTGTTTAATTTTTCCTGGAATAGTAAAATGTGTTTGAATAACAGCAAGACGTTTCGTAGTTTCCAGAACATCTACTTCGATATTTTCCAAATAAAGATTATTCCATTCAATCGGCGTGATTTTCCGCTGATGGGTTAAGTTCCCAAATTCATCTACTACCTTTGCTTCTATTATGTTAAATACTTCTTCGGTCTTAACATTACCACAGGAGGGGCAATCAGCCTCATCGCAGTTTATATGATTGACCATTCGTTTGAAGTACACAAGACTATCCACGGGATTGCCATAATAAATAGGGTAGCCGCCATTGTCGAGGACAAATAGCCGATCGAACATTTTGAAAATATCCGACGAAGGCTGGTGAATAACCACAAATATTAGTTTTCCCTTTAGGCATAGTTCCTTCAGCAGATCCATAATATTTTCCGAGTCGCGTGACGACAAGCCGGAAGTAGGTTCATCTACAAAAAGTACTGCCGGCTCACGAATAAGCTCCAGGGCAATGTTGAGCCGTTTTCGTTGTCCTCCACTGATTGTTTTGTCAAGCGGATTCCCGACTTTCAAATTGCGTGTTTCGCTCAGTCCGAGTATCGAAAGCATTTCTTCGACCATTTCTGCGATTTCCTCGGTTTCTTTCTGACCAAAACAGAGCTTGGCGTTGTAAAAAAGATTTTGAAATACGGTTAATTCGTCGATAAGTAAATCATCCTGAGCAACGTAACCTATCAATCCTTCTATCTCTTCAGAATCGGTATGAATATCAATCCCATTGATGCAAACAGTTCCTTCTGAAGGCTTTAAATTTCCGTTCAAGACATTGAGAAGGGTCGATTTACCACTTCCGCTGGCACCCATAATACCAACCATTCGTCCCGATTCTTCGCTGAGATTTATAGTGTGGAGACCAATATTTCCGCGTTTAAATTTATAACTGAGATTTTGAGAGGTAAAGGTAATTTTCTCTTGACTTTCATCCTTGAGAAAAGTTCCGATAATATCGCTGTAATAGATCGGTTTTATTTTCGATCCGCGAATAGATGCTCCCTGATTAAGAATATAGAATCGGTCGTTGTAAACCACCTGACCGGAAATGTTATAGCTGCCTTTACCTTTGTATTTGATAAAGTGCATATTGACACTTGGAAAACGCAAAACCCGAATATATCCTTCGAGTCCCTGACTTAAGAAATACTTTCCAAATATAGCGGCCGAATCAGTGGTGTCGGTAATATAAAGTACGTTGGGTGAGGTGATTAATTCTTCTTCCCGTTCAGCTACAAAATTGCAGGCCAGTTTGAACTCGTCCATCGCAAAGTTGAACGTAGAAGCCACGGTCTGAATAAAGTCTTTTTCGATATCGTTTACTTCGTCATGGGTATGGACGAATTCGATAAGGCGGATAAGTACTATCGTTTTCTGACGCTGGGTAAGTTCTTCGTTAATTTGTGTACAGATGCGAAGAATTTTTACGGAGTTTACGGCATTTCGCTTAAATTTTCCGTTTTTAATCGATGAGATTTTCTGATATACTTCAAGATATTCTTCGAAGAGATCCATGTATTTACTAAAAAGCTTTTTTGGAAGCCTTTCAACCAAAAAGGACTCAACGATTTGTCGTCCGTTGAGTGTATCATCTTTTTGCGTAGGATCTACACGCGCGATAATCGCGAATAGTTGAATAAGTGCTTTGAGAATTCGTTCGCTCATAGTTTGGGGAGTGTAAAACAAAAAAAGCGTCCCGGATTTCAGACGCTTCTTGCAAACATATTTCTTTAGTAGGGTCTGCTAACGCTCAAATCCAATGAGTAGTACGGCGCATCCTGATTTTTGTTTCGTAAGATCCAGTTTCGCTTCAATTTTGCACTTCATAGTCGATTCAAATTCGAAATCCCAATACGGATTATTGGTATAATCGGCATTCGTAAAGAGCACATTATTGTCTTCATCAAAAAGTGTAAATTCAAGCTGACCTCTGTCCATTCCCGCAAAGGAAACGATTCGATATTTGGCACCTCCGTAGAAAGTGGTATTGAACTCTGCAATCTGATCATCGAATAATAGAGCCCGATACGATTGGCCATCAGATATATAGCTATTACTCAAATATTTTTCAGCATAAAAAGCTGTCGAGTCACATTGAGAAAATCCTCTATGTGTCAAGAAAGACAAAAGGAAAATTATGAAGATTTGGATATGTATTTTCATGGTCTTACTTAATTATTATCGAACGAATATCTTCAATTCGGGAGGCTAGGGAAGCGAGTTGATCATCGCTGAGATTGTAATCAGACTTGCTGGTTATTTTTGTAGTTTTTGTTTCAGGAGTGGTCACCGGTTTTTCAAAAGTATAGGTGTATTCGATATTTTTGAATTCACCGTTGAGACTGTCGAGTTTCATTTTTATTTCGCTTGACGCAAATTCTTCATCATCCAGTTTTCCCAAAACTTCGCAAAGGGTTTGAATCGATTCTTTTTGAGCAGCCAATCTTTTTCGTGCTGCTTCATTTCCGTTCTTTGCAGCTTTTACCGTAAGGAATGAAGATTCAACCCAGCCACCTGCAAGTACAAGAGCAGCAATATCATACCGCTCATTTGCTTTGAGATATTCATCGGCGGCGTGATAGAATTTTCCGCTAAGGATAAGCAACGAATCCGAATTACCGACATTGCTGCCAAGTCTTTTCACAATTGAAGGATCAATGGCGCCTTTTATTTCGAGAGCATTTGCCAAATTATCAACCGCTTTAAAATATTTCAGGGAAGTTTGGCTGTCATCATATAAGGAAGAATAAGCCATATCTGTACCATAAACTCCGAGATTCAATGCGCGGGAAGATTTCGTTTGAAAGTTTTCCGAATTTTTTGAATTCGACAGTGCTTCTCTGTTGTAGGGTGTATCTGTACGCTTGATGAGAAGAGCAGTCTGAATGGGAGAAGGAATGCTGAAAAGTTTTCCCGATATCTTTACGATATCCGCTCGGGTGCTGTCAATCTCCACGTTTTTCATATCCGATCCATCACCTACCGTTTGCTCATTGCACGATGTAAGGAGTGAAATTGCTGTGAAAAGGATGAGGAAACCACAAAATTGTGTCCATCGATTCATATCGTTTTTGATTTTAAGGGGCACCATGAAATTACATAAATTATTATCGTTCACGAGTTTTCGCTTTTAATCTTATTCCCAAATGCTTGTTCGTTTCAATGCACGTGTAAGCACAAAGGCCGACACCACTACAAAAATTCCATATATTCCGGCTTCCGGGTATTCACCAAAAATTATTTTGCCGGTTGCAAATAACACGCTATACGCTAAAACAACCGAACTTACCCAACATACGAGAAGAGACGGAATATTGTTTGCCTTTTTAATGGTTTTTTCCGCGAAGGGTTTCCAACTTCCATCAGGCCTTACTTGGTTATAGAATCGGGTGAGGGTTTCAGCAGATTCTGGCTTTGTCGCATATGTTACTATTAACCAAGATATTGTTGTAAAGCTAACCGTGAAGAAAAAACTATCTGGAAATGGCCAGTCAAAACCAAATCGGGCTATTGCAAAAGCCACAAATGGAGCAACGGTGGCTGCTATTTCGCTCCAGGCATTAATACGCCACCAGTACCACCGAAGAATAAGCACCAATCCAAGCCCAGCACCACATTCCATAATAAATTGCCACACTCCGCTTATGGAAGTCATTAAAGTAGTGACCCCAAGGCCGAGTACCATTAAAAATAAGGTGACGATGCGGGAACTAAAAACGAATCCTTTTTCGCTTGTATCTGGCGAGATAAAACGTTTGTAAACATCATTTACGAGATATCCCGCCCCCCAGTTGAGTTGGGTAGAAATAGTGCTGAGATAAGCTGCGAGAAAGGAAGCAAGCAGTAATCCTTTAAGGCCTGCGGGTAAGAAGTCGCGCATCGCCCATACATAGCCATTTCGAAGTACACCGGCAGAAACATCGGGATGCAACGCCGGATTTAACTCTGGGTAAATCACCAAACAAGAAAGCGCAACCAAAATCCATGGCCATGGGCGCAAACAGTAATGAGCCACCTGAAAAAGGAGGGTCGCATAAACAGAACCTTTTTCAGTTTTTGTACTCATCATCCGTTGCGCCACGTAGCCGCCACCGCCGGGTTCTTGCCCGGGGTACCAACTCGCCCACCACTGAATTCCGATATAGGCAAAAAATGCTCCTGCACTTAAAGTGAGGGTTTCTATACCCAGTTCTCCATTGCCAAAGGATGGAAAAAAATTGAATGTCGATTCGGGCAAGGTCGCTTTAAGGCCGGCTATTCCACCAACCTGGGGACTGTTCAATACAATCACCGACAGAATAATGGTTCCAGTAATTGCGACAATAAACTGGACCACATCGGTTACAGCCACTCCCCAAATTCCCGAAATGGACGTATAGACCGCCGCCAAAACCATCAAGCCACCCACAATCATATATACAGTTTGCGTATCCAAACCAAAGAACTCTTGAATAATCGAAATCATTGCCAGATTTACCCAACCGATAATCATCACATTCATAAAAAGCCCGAGATAAACCGCTTTAAAACCGCGAAGTAGGGCAGCAGGTTTGCCTCCATACCGCAGTTCGATCAATTCTACTTCAGTAAGTACACCGGCTCTCCGCCACAATTTGGCAAAAAAGAAGGTTGTGAGCATTCCACCTGCCAAAAAGCTCCACCAAATCCAGTTTCCTGAAATACCATTTTTACCGACCAACTCCGTAACGGCAAGGGGTGTGTCAGCCGCAAAAGTCGTAGCCACCATCGAGATTCCGGCCACAAGCCACGGCATATTTCGATCGCCAAGGAAAAAACTTAAAAGGCTTTTGGAAGCACGCTTTCGAAAATAAAGCCCAATTAAAAGGCTGAAAAGCAAAAATAGGACGATTATCGCCCAGTCTATAAATTCAAGTCCCATACAGGTTTTCTATTCTTGAAAAATACCATCTTATGAAAAGCGTTTAAGATTAAATTTGAAAAAATTGCCACGATGAAATGTTGGTAAATTCAACTAAATTTGTTCTTTCGATTCTACCTGCAAAAATTCCGAATTCAGTTTGAAAACCTATTTCACCGAAATACTCCTCCCGCTTTCCGTCCCGAATACCTTCACGTACCGCATCCCACAGAGTATGGAGCCGTATGTCCAGGTGGGCATGCGCGTGGTAGTGCCTTTCGGCAAAAACAAGCTCTATACGGGTATCGTTTTTTCGATTCACACTGATCCGCCAAACGCCTATGAGGCAAAGTATATCGATTCGCTTCTTGATGAGGAGCCGATTGTGACGGCCGAACAAATTACTTTTTGGGAATGGATGGCCGGCTATTATCTCTGTAATAGAGGCGATATTTATCTTGCTGCACTGCCCATTGGGCTGCGCCTTTCGAGTGAAACTAAATATATTCTCAACCCCGCTTTTGATGGAGATCTCACCCAATTTTCGGAACGTGAAATCGGGTTTCTAGAAGCACTCGCCAAACGAGAAATCTTGAGTAGCGATGAGATTTCGGACATTCTTGGGATAAAAACAATCCAGCCGATTTTGAAAAAACTGCTGGAAGCCTTTGCCATAATGGTCGTTGAAAATCTTAAAGAAGGCTACAAGCCAAAAATTGAATCGTACTTGCATCTCGGAGAGCATGCACAGGGAGAGGAGGGATTACAATCTGCTTTTGAGAAACTGCATCGTTCACAAAAACAGCAAGATGCACTAATGGTTTTTATACAAATGAGCAACCATTATGGCGAGGGGAAGCAGGATGTGAAACGGATTTTTTTCCAAAAAAAAGGTGGATTTAGTGCTGCGATCGTTAATGAATTGGTAAAAAAGGAAATTCTCAAAATCGAAGATCGAGAAGTGGGTAGATTACCTATGGTGCAGGATGAAGCCAAACCCAAAATTTTGCTCAATCCTTTTCAGGAAAAAGCTCTTACAGAAATAAAATCAGCTTTTGAAACCAAAGACACGGTATTGCTTCATGGGGTTACCTCTTCGGGAAAAACGGAGATTTATACCCATTTAATCTGTGAAGCGCTGGATAGGGGAGAGCAGGTATTGTACATCCTTCCGGAAATAGCTTTGACCACACAGATGATTGAACGGTTGCAACGTTATTTCGGTAATAAGGTGGCGGTATACCATTCAAAATTTAACCAGCACGAGCGCGTAGAAATCTGGAACCTTGTTTTGAAAAATGGTTCAGGAAAAGGAAATTTGATTCTCGGAGCACGAAGCGCTGTTTTTCTACCCTTCAGCAATCTGGGACTTGTCATAATCGACGAAGAACACGAAACCTCTTTCAAGCAATTTGATCCCGCTCCACGCTACCACGCAAGGGATTCAGCTATCGTTCTGGCCTCTATACACGGTGCCAAAACCCTTATGGGGTCAGCAACTCCGGCTTATGAATCGCTTTACAATGCCAGAACTGGAAAATTTGGATATGTGACTTTATCAGAGCGCTATGGTGGAATGCAGCTTCCCCAAATGAACACTGCCTCACTGAGCCATAAGAATGCTCCATCCGGGTACTTTACCCGGGAATTGTTAGAAGAAATCAGTGCCTCGCTCAAACTCCGTGAGCAGGTTATCCTTTTTCAAAACCGACGCGGATATGCGCCCGTACTGGTTTGCGAAATGTGTGGTTGGTCGCCGGAATGTACGCGGTGCGATGTTACCCTAACCTTTCACAAAGCTCAGCACCGCCTTGTATGCCACTATTGCGGAAGCAAATACAATACACCGCCAACTTGCCCGGCCTGTGGCTCACATAAACTGAAATTGGCAGGATTCGGTACCGAAAGAATCGAAGAGGAAATGCAAATCCACTTTCCGGATGCAAAGCTGGGCCGTCTCGATTTTGATAGTACCAGAGGTAAAAATGCTTACCAACAGATTCTTAGCGATTTTCAGGATGGATTTATAGATATTTTGATTGGTACCCAGATGGTGACCAAGGGATTGGATTTTGGCAAAGTGAATCTCGTTGGAATTCTCAATGCCGATTTACTGCTGAAATTTCCTGATTTCAGAGCCACCGAACGCGGTTTTCAAATGATGACCCAGGTGGCAGGTAGGGCAGGCCGCCGTCAAAAACGCGGGAAAGTGATTATTCAAAGTCACGACCCGGGTCAATGGGTAATCCAGCAGGTCATTAAAGGAAATTTTGAGGAAGTGGCCGATAAAGAACTTCAGGAAAGGCGCAAGTACGCTTATCCTCCTTTTGTACGCTTGATTCTTCTCACTTTTCGGCATCGGCAGGTGGAGCGAGTTGATTACTGCGCTGCTCAATATTTCAATGAGCTTAAGACATTCATAGCAGAATCGCACCTTCTCGGGCCGGAATATCCGGCAGTGGCTCGGGTTAAGAATCAGTTTAACAAGAATATTATTTTGAAAGTAGACCGGGTGGCGAATATTTCTGACGTCAAACGAAAACTCAATGCCTTGAATAATCGAATTTTTAGCCAAAAGGAATTCAGTTCAGTGCGTCTCGTAATAAATGTTGATCCCCAATAAATAAAGCATTTTCTACTATCTTTCCCCTTTTGAATCTATAGGTTTTGAAAAACGTTTTTGGTCAGTGGAAGTTTTTGAAGCGATTGATGATTTCTATTCTTGGAATGGTCACGTGGCCTCGTTTCGTATGGACGAATAAATCGGTCGTTGCCGGAATGGATGTTCTCAAGAATCTTCCGGATCGCAATGTGCTTTTTGTGTCCAATCATCAAACCTACTTTGCTGATGTAATGCTTATGTATCATGCTTTTAGCGCTTCTTATTGGGGGCTGAAACGCGGTATCCGAAATCCAATCTATCTTTTGTGGCCGCGAATTGGAATTTATTATGTGGCCGCCAATGAAACAATGAAGAGTGGCTTTTTGCCAAAAATATTTGCCTACGGAGGAGCTGTATCTGTGCAAAGGACCTGGCGCGAAGCCGGTAAGGAAATTCATAGAGAAGTAGACTTGTCGGATCCCGCAAGAATTGGAAAAGCCCTCGGCGATGGCTGGCTGGTTACTTTTCCGCAAGGAACAACCAAACCCTTTGAACAGGGACGTAAAGGAACCGCACATATCATAAAAACGTATCGCCCCATTGTAGTTCCGGTGAATATTGATGGTTTTCGAAGAGCTTTTGACAAAAAAGGGTTGAAGATTAAGATGAAGGATACCCGACTCCTAATGAAGTTTTATCAACCTTTAAACATTGACTTCGAAGCTTCGACTGAAGAAATTTTGGCTCAGGTAATGCGTGCTATCAAGCAAAGTCAGGAATTTATACGCGTATCTGACAGGCCTTTTGAAATTGAAAAATAATCTGGTAAATTTTCAGGTATTTTTACGTCTTATCTTTCAAAAAAAAAATGACCATTAATCTATTTGCTCGTTAAAAAGATGGTTCTTTTCAATAGGATAAGAGTTGAAAGTCCCTAATCCTTTGCATACGATCTGCATATCCCTGTTTTCACAATAAATTGTTCCTTCTGAACTCATTAACTTATTGCCTTCGAATACTACTTCGCCTACGCCGATCAGTTGGTCGCCAAGTTTTATTGGAGTAAAATAATTGAGCTTGAATTCTACAGTACTCGTCAGTCGAGCACTTTCCACACTTAAAGAAAGACAAGCCACACCCAAAATTCCATCCATCATCGCAGCGATTACACCTCCGTGCGCTGCCATTGGGTTTGAGAGATGCTCCTCTTTTATTTTAAGTCGGTATTCAACTTTGCCGGGGGTGATTACGTTTAATTTCATACCAATTTGCTTACCAAAAGCATTGACAGCATTGTATTTTTCAAGAATTTTATTCATCGTTTTCCTAACCGGTTATTTTAGTATCCTGCAGCCGTATCCTCTGCACGCGGATCACCGCATACGTCAAGTGTTTTATCGCTGTTTATCTCAATAGCGTCGACTCTACCCAAAGACGGATAATAATCGACTTCATGGCTCATTTTTATTAAAGTTCGTATGGTTTTAAGATCGAATCTGTTTTCTTCAAAATAGATAGCATCGGGAAGCCACTGGCTGTGAAATTTGGGTGCGGCGATCGCGTCGGCCAAATTCATGTCGAAAACGGTTGTGTTCATAATCGTTTGAAAAACGGAGGTTATAATGGTGGATCCGCCAGGGGTTCCAACGACCAGATAGAGTTTTCCATATTTCTCGACTATGGTTGGTGTCATAGAACTAAGCATTCTTTTTCCGGGTGCTATTGCATTGGCCTCCCCTCCAATAAGGCCATACATATTTGGAGTACCGGGTTTGGAACTGAAGTCGTCCATTTCATTATTAAGAAAAAAGCCGGCACCTTTCACCATTATTTGACAACCGTAATGCCCGTTGAGGGTAGTTGTGATCGAGACGGCATTCCCTTCTGCATCGACAACCGAAAGATGGGTCGTTTCAGTAGATTCGGCGGGAGACGGTCTTCCAGCGCCTACCTCGCTGCTTGGTGTTGCGGTCGTTGGATTAAAATTTGCCATTCGCGCTTTGAGATACGTTCTATCCGTCAATCCCGCCTCCGGAACATTATAGAAATTCGGATCGCCCAGATGTTTGGATCGATCGGCATAAACGCGTCTTTCAAATTCAGTAAGCAAATGAATATATGCGGGAGAATTGTGTGTAATCGAATTATTCCCAAACAAATCCCAAAGGGTGAGTAGCTGAGCCAGCGCAATTCCACCGCTTGATGGCGGAGGCATTGAAATAATTCGGTAGTCCCCAAAAGTGGCGTAAACAGGCTTGCGCCAAACAGTTTTGTAGGTTGCCAGATCTTTTTTGGTAATTATTCCACCACCCGCTTTCATTTCATCGGCAATAAGCTCAGCTGTTTTACCTGAATAGAATTCATCAACTCCATTGGCAGAAATGCGTCGTAGCGTATTTGCTAAATCTTTTTGAACCACGATATCATTTGCCACCCAATTTTCCACCTTTTGGAAAGGCGTTTTAAATCGATTTTGCGAATCGAAATCTGCCTGCGTGTAATTCAAAAGTTTAGCCTGTATGTCGGTAATGCGAAACCCTTTTTCCGCCAATTCTATAGCCGGTTCAATGAGCTGTTGCATTTGCAGTTTGCCATACTTTTCATGAAGGTCGAAAATTCCTTTCACTGATCCGGGTACTCCGGCTGCAAGAGGGGTGTCAATGCTCAATCTATCTATCAAATTTCCGATCGAATCTTGATACATGGTAGCAGATGCCGCCGCCGGAGCTTCTTCACGAAAGTCGAGCGTAGTGGCAGTTCCATCTTTTAGTCGAAGAACCATAAATCCTCCTCCACCTATATTCCCGGCTTGCGGATAACACACCGCAAGTGCCCACTCTACAGCAATCGCCGCATCGACTGCATTGCCGCCCTCAGCCAGAATCTTTACTCCAATTTCGGCAGCAGCCGGGTGGGCACATGACACGCCTGCTTTCATTCCTTTCAGGCTTTTAGCTATTTCAATTTTTTTCGCAGGATTCTGACAAATACCTATTTGATAGAGAAATAATAGCGCGAGACACCATGGAATTCTATTCATAAATTACTTCCATTTTCATTATGAGCGGAATTTTTGGCCAATCGCTTTGATCGGTTTTTACATTTGCCATTTCGTGAAGTACCTCAAGCCCTTCGTATATTTCTCCGAATACGGTATGTTGGCCATCGAGATGGGGAGCTCCACCTACCTCGCGGTAAATTTTCCTTTTCCACTCGGGAATGGTGACTTCGTTATCTCGTTCGATGGCCAATAATTGGGGCTCCGTGAATTTTTGACCTTCCACAAAATAAAAATTATAAGCGGAAGATCGTTTATCAGGATTCTCGTCGTAACGTCGGGCCATGGCCAGTGCTCCCTTTTCGTGGATGTGATTTTCTTTTATTTCAGACGGGAGCTCATAGCTGCCTATCACAAGTCTTTTTATTTCTTCCGATTCTTTGTCGTTATTTCCACCCTGAACCACAAAATTTTTCACAACTCGTGTAAACTCCGTATTGTCGAAATAATGTCTTTTCACAAGCATGAGGAAATTTGCGGTATGAATCGGTGTATCCTCATAAAGGCGAAATTTAATAGTTCCAAGCCTAGTTGTAAGCTGGATTTTTCTTTCGGGATTTTCTTTGAAATACTCAAGTAAAAAGGAAACCGCATTTTCGCTGGAAAGCATGGGGTAACTTATGGTATCAGCGGGGGCAATCACTTGTGAATCCGTTGTGTCAATTGGTTCGATTTGTGGCTTCACCTGCGAAGAATCTTCGGAATAAACCCCGAGGTTCTTTTTACTTTTTTCGGAAGAGCAGCCCGAAAATAGTAATAGAAGGTAAAAGTAACCGGGAATAAATTGGTTTCGAATCAAACAGCAAAATATTATTCGAAGGTGTCATCGTATTCAGAAACCTCTTGATGGGTTTCGTTTTGCTCCATTCCATTTAGAGTCCGATATCTTGGCTTGTGCAATTTGGCATTGCCTTGTACTTCAAGTGGAGCTTTCAGGGTTCCTTTTTCGATAACGGCATGCCATGTTCCATCAAATGGGATTATAAATTCAACGGGGGATTTTTCTGAAAAGCCACCGCGATAGTCATAAGTGCGACCTCCTCTATACTTGTCGAAGTACCTCGAATGTATCAACAAAACACGTGTGGGCTTATCGAATGTAACAACAATGCGATCTTTGGCTTTCGCTTGAAAGGGTTTGTGTAGAAATTTCATCTGTGTTGAATTGAATTGAAAAGTACACAATTTTATTTGAAATGTTTTCCAAAAAGAAAACAAAAAAAGCGAACTGCCTGAGGCGTGTTCGCTTTTAGGTGCTCTGCTCAAAGCAACCATCAAAAGAATATCAAGTTTTTTTGATTTTCAACTGGTTAAATATCGGGATTTCAGATTGGGAAGTAGGGGAGGTTTCACGAAGTTCATCCCTCACCTCATGAATGGTCGATTTGATTGGAAATTCGGTTGTATATTAGCTGAGCCCGAAAAATCCGATCTAATTTTTTCAAGTGCCTCCTAGCAGAGCGGATAAAAAGCACAGCGGTTATAAGGCGCAGAGAAAAGGGGTATCGAAAAAAACGGATTCCAGCAATTATCGAATATATCCTATGGGTCGATGATTTTCTTTGAGCCTAGGAGTTTCAAATGTGCATTTGACTATTTCAATGGCAGGATCTGGTATTCGAAAACGATTCGGTCGTCGTAGCCAAGCGGATAGGCGTGAAATTTTCTGGGGCTACGGATGGTAATACTCAACTGAGCTTGTTTTTGTATGTGTTTCGGAAGTACTTCAAAAAAGAGAATGTTTCCGGATTGCCATTTTCCGCCGTGAAGTTTATATTCCAGAGGCATCCCTTCCGGATCGTGGGCTTTCACGATAAACTCAATGGTCATCCCAGGATTTATATTATTGGAAGTTTTTACCCTCCGCGGTTTTCCGGGTACCCACATGTTTCCCAAATTGTCTTTGATATACTCAATGCGCGGGTAACCTTCCTTGCCAATCTCCATAAGGCTTCGATAGGCAGTAATTTTTGAGCGCAACTCTCCGGTAATTCCAAGAAGAAGGTGCTTTTGGTACACAAATAATTCGCGTCTTTGCATATCCGGACTGCGGTAACGTCCAAGAATTCGCAGGTAAGTTAATATTTGATCACGATCTATGAACGCAGATTGAAAATCACCGATCCAGTTTTTGGATATTAACTCACTAAGATCTTCGTACGGCACATAGAAAATAAGATGTTCTTCTCCCGAATTTGGTGCTGAATCAGCTTCTTTTTGCAGCTTACGCTCTTTCCACACATCAATTTTGGCAGAAGGCAACCCACATTTCAGCAGCCATTCTTCACCCAAAGTACGTTCAAGGCTGTACGCCACAAAGTCGCGTAGTGCGTTTTCAGAATCCTTTATCGATTGTGCTATTTCCATTCGGGTGCAATATGCTAAATATAGACGTAACTTTTTACCAAGGTTGGTTGATTCAATTACACGTTGGTTATCTTTGGCAGATGAAAAACGTGTTCACTTTTTTATTGTTTGCTTTTCTTTCAATTTCACTTTTTGCTCAAACAGATGATCACGGTGCTGCTTACGCAAAATTTTGGAGTGAATCGGATGCTGAATTCAGAAATCCAGAAACAAGCCCACTACCGAAAGCAGATATTGTTGACTTTGATACTATTCCTCGCTATAATTTCAATTCTGAGTATCGCGTTGTAGCGCGTTGGCAATCTGTGGAAAGACAAAAACCTTTTAAAATAGAAGCCAGCGGAGACCGAAGAGATACCTATCAGAAAGTTGCAAATATCAGTTTTGTCTTAAAAGGAGATTCGCTGCACCTTGCTGCATATCAAAATTTGGATTTAATGCGAAATATGGAGTATAAGGATTATATTTTCGTGCCTTTCCTGGATGAAACCAATGGGTTTGAAACCTATGGTGGAGGACGTTATCTTGATTTTTCACGACCTGAATCTGATAGTCTGATTGTTGATTTTAATCTGGCTTACAATCCGTATTGTGCATATAGTCATGCCTATTCATGTCCAATACCTCCGAAAGAAAATACATTGAAAGTAAAAATCGAAGCCGGGGCTAAAGCAAAATAGAAAAGTATCTATTTTTCAGTTTCCTGCGTCCAAACACGTTCTGTTACTGCTTCCCCATTTTTGAAAAAGAATACGCCGCCCCAATCGTGGATTACTTTCTTGTATTCATTCCCAATGTTATCTGAAACCACTACCCTGGTAACAATTGTTTTATTTCCTTCTTTGCTCACTTTCTCAGTGATTCCACTGGGGTATTTGGATGCCAGTTCTTTTTGATAGTCTGCTGTAGATAGTTTAACAACGTCTCCATCCATGACTCTTTCAGCTGGTTTTGCATCCTGCTCTTTTTCTTCGGCACGTTCGTGCTCTCTGCGAGCTCGTTCTTCATTTTCCCAGTTATTCAATTTTTCCAATCTTTCTTGCTTGGTTTCCGACGGGGGTTCAGTTGCTGGATCTGTCTCCTGTTTAATCGGTTTCTGATCTTGATGCATTTTTTGAGATTGACTTTGAGCTCTTTCCACAGCCCTTAGAGTCTGGAGAGTGTCTTTCATCGAGAGCTCAATGTCAGCAATTATAACTTTGGGATAAACATTATATGGTCGTCGATCTTGTGCTTTCTCGTAGGCGTGAATTGCCTTTAAGTAATGACGATCCTTGAATAATTCATGACCTGACTGCATCATTTGTTGAAAATCAGCATCAGTAGCTGCTTCCGACTCTTCTTTTTCAGCCAGATTAATCCGTTCTTTTGTCGAGAGATCAGCAAAGTCTTCTTGTGCTTTGAGGCCTGTTAGAGATAAGCCGGTCAAAAGAGAAATTAGAAAAAATATGCGGTTCATAAGGTAACGAAGTTATGGAGGTTTAACGTGATTGAGTTAAAATATGTTCGGAATGTGTCAATTTTGGTTTTAGAACGGTTTCGCATGCGCTAAAATTGTTCCAAAAATGTATAGATGTGATCATAAATTAAAAGGGATGTATTGTTCAATAGAACTTAACCATTCTTTTTTACTTTCTCCAATGGGCTAACTAATTCATTTCCTTCCCGTTCTAAAAGTTTCTTGGGAACAAGATCTTTTATTTCGTCCACCAAAATATTGATAATACTTGTTTTCAATTGCGACCGGCTATGCACCAAGCTTATTTCGCGAATTGGCTGGGGGTGTTCAATAGGTTTAATATTTGCGCGATCCGATTCGTTCAAATCGAGTGCGGTCAGGTAGGGGATAAGAGTCATGCCAAATCCCTGATTGGCGAGTTTTATTAAAGTTTCGAAATTTCCACTTTCAAATTCCAGAACTTTATTTTCATTTGGTTCATTGGGAAAAGCAGCATCACAAAGGTTTATGACATTGTGACGAAAGCAATGACCGTTTTTGAGAAGAAGAATGTCATTTAAATGCAACTCGCTGTGCAAAATAAATTCTTCATTTTTAAGCCTATGTTGCTCAGGGACATAGGCCATGAATGGTTCATAATAAAGTGTTTTTTCGATAAACCGATTGATCTCGAGTGGAGTGGCCAAAATGCCCGCATCGAGTTGATCCTTATCCATTTTGTCTAAAATTTGCTCCGTTTGGAGTTCCTCTATTTTCAGGTGAATATCAGGATATTCATTGATGATTTTTCGCAGAAAACGGGGTAGAAGCGCGGGAGATACGGTGGGAATGATTCCAAGTCGAAATTCTCCTGATATTTGTCCTTTACTTCCTTTCACGATTTCTTCGATTTGGTTTGCTTCACGCAATGCCAAGCGTGCTTGCTTCAGGATTTTAGTTCCTATCTCTGTGGGTTGTACAGGATGTTTACTCCGGTCGAAAATCAATACATCAAGCTCTTTTTCCATTTTGCTTATCTGCATACTCAAGGTTGGCTGGGTCACAAAACAGTGATCGGCTGCGGTTGCAAAGTGCCGGTATGTATCCACAGCAATAAGATATTTTAATTGGATTAGAGTCATTTATAAAATCTATTAAAATTCAAAATTCCATTGACAAAACTAAAACATATATGATTTTCCCGAAACCTTTTTGGGAATAATAAGTATCTATCAAATAGAAAGAACTCCATACCCCTTTAAACATGAAGTATTTTGAAAAAATAATTTTGGCCGGTTTTGTTGTTTGCACATTTGCAGCCTGCGACAAAGATCCTGAGCAAACCGGTTGTACTGATCAATTTGCAGTAAACTATGATCCCGGAGCCTTGAAAGATGACGGATCATGCGTTTTCAATCAGGACGAACAACTCATCTGGTCAAACGGAATGCGTGGCGGATGGAATGGAGATTTACAGGAAGGTGCTTTTCGATTGGAATTATGTACCGGCGATATGAGTGAATCCATACAAAAGATAGATTCCACCTCGACAATCAGTAATTTGTATTTGGGTACCGGAGGTGGAACTGAGCTTCGGGCTTTTTTCAGTTTAATAAATGAGCGAAACGCAAGCGATTTTGCCGAAGGAAGCCTTAGAATGGGTATTCGACTTCCTGATTCACTGGAAGGATCGCCCGATTATATTCGCCTATATATCGGAGGTAAAATTTTGGAAAGTGCAGAATGCTCCCCTCACAGAAGAAGTGAGTTTGTTGAAATTTCAACACATTCTTTCAATGATTCTACTTTTACGGAAGTAAATATACCGATACGGCATTTTGCTCAAATACGAATGGCACATGTCAATGTAGTATGTGGGTTTCAATTCGATGGCGACCGAAGTACAGGTATTATAATTGATAAAATTCGCTGGGTAGCCAATAAAGAAAAGGAATAAATTTTTTAGAGTTTTTCAACTCGCTCAAGTGTCTCGGCCAGAATGTTCGATAGCAAGTCGCACGTAGGATTGAAAAATCAGGAATTGACTAATGTCAATGACTGCTTTCAAGACGAGTGGAACGCCGATAGCGGACATTTTTGACAGACACTACTTATCCAATTTCTCCATTCGTTCCGCATTTTCTTTATCAATCTGGGGTTTAATTTCTTCCCGGTATTTTTTCCATTCGGTAGGAGTTAACATTCCTTGGAGTTGTTTTTCGGAGTTAACTTCCGCCTGATTCATTTGTTTTTTCAATTGGTCCATTTGCTCAAGCAGAGATTCCTGTTGTATGCGTTTTTCTTCCATAATTTGTCCCAACTGCACAATTTGCTCAGGTTGAAGTCCGAGACCATTGACAATTAAGCGCATTTGTGAAGACATTTCGTCCTTAGCACTATATTTTTCAGAACTGGTCTGTGCTTGAACTGCTGTAACAGCAATGATTATAAGCGCAATAAGTGTCATTTTTAATTTCATTGGTCGATTTTTTAAAGTTTTATTTTCTCATCGCCTGCACGATAAGGCACGAAAGTTATAAAAAACTGGAACATCTCGTCCGTGGTTTTCATATTTCTTCCTGATTCGCGTATCGTTTTAGGTGGAGTAAATGGATTATACGGATTGTGAATGGTATTATCAAATACGGCATTTACGATTATTTCATACCCTTTCGGAATTTTTAAAATATGCCTAAAAGTATAAAAAAATTGCCAGCGGAAATCCCATTTTTTAATATGAATTAAATGAAGGGTATCCATCTTATCGGGCGATACAGCAAAAGCTGTAAATTCTTTTCCCAGAAGGTGCATATGCGGATTTATGGTTAGCGCCGACATATCCTCCGGAACTGTATATTTTGTGGTAAAGTGCGCTATCTCTCCAGCGTGAATTACAAATTCGGGCTCCACTTTGGTAGCTCCGAGTGATCCCATCTGCAATTCCTTCAATGGGCGCTCAGGTGGCACTTTTGCGTAATATAATTCAATCTTACTGAGGTCAAAAGTATCGACAGCCGTAGGGCCATAATGCAAGGTATTCAGGATAAAAGCTCCCTTTTTTCTTAAATAAATGGAGCCCATTCCTTCCGGATAGCTCGGTGGTTCTACACCGGGTAAATAGTTGAAGGCGGAAACGAGTAAAGGAGGATAGGTTCCGTCGTCATTGGGTATTTTCATTTCCTCATAGGCTTCGAGCGAATTGACTGCTTCGGCATCGATTATCCATTCTCCCGAAAACGGGTCTTTCTTTTTATCGTCTTCATAATTGATGAGATGACCATTTACATGATGCACCAACTGCCGGTTTCCCGGAACGAAAGATATAGCCCTGACGATGGTATCTCGCGGTAGTTCGAAAGCAATTTTGGCAATGCGGAACTTATCAATATTATCTCCTGAAATAAATACCGTATCGGGAAAGGGGATTACCTTGTCTGGCATGCCGAGATCTTTTACGGCAAATAATTCAGGTTCGGGTGGATTTTCCGGCTTAATTCCTTCGGGTGCTTTTTGCGAAATCCATTTCAGAATTGTGGCTTTTTGCTTTGCTGTGATTGCTTTTTCATCTTTAAAACGGCTGTAAGAAGTATCAGCCGGCCAGGGTGGCATTACATTATCTGCTACAACTTCACGGATGGTCTTGGTCCGCTTTTTTGCATCGAGAAAAGTTGTAAGTGGAAATGGGCCGGCCCCTCCGGTGTGATGGCAGGGTGTGCAATGCGAAAAAACGATCGGAGCCACGTCTTTCCAATAAAAAATCGAATCTGGGAGACTAATATTCGTTTCGAAAGGAATGGGATTTTCTGCGTGATGCTTTTGCGAATGATCGCGACCACA
The DNA here is from genome assembly GCA_963741985.1 of uncultured Cryomorphaceae bacterium. Lineage (GTDB taxonomy): Bacteria > Bacteroidota > Bacteroidia > Flavobacteriales_D > Cryomorphaceae > Cryomorpha. The sequence goes on along the minus strand of CAVUKD010000004.1, from coordinate 702,978 downwards.
GAAACAAAAAAGTACAATGCAGGCTAAAATCGCCGTAGGGCTTATTACTCGATGTAGCATCCAACAGGTTCGGTTACTTTTGGGTCGATACGTTCTCCGGTAACAAAATTTGAAAGCGCATCGTGGAGGTAATTTGAAGTTGCACGTAGTCGTTTTTTTCCAAGTGAGATGGCCCAATTATCAATGGCTCCTCGGTACATCAGTTTGCCTTTATTGTCGAGTACATGCGCTTCAGGGGTGAGTTGAGCCCGATAGTAGTCAGAGATAATAAAGTCAGGATCGAGCAGTATGTCCATATTCATTTTGTACTTTACCTGGTACTCGGCAACTTGCTCTTTAGGATAGAAATCGCCACTAACGACTCCGACGAATTCAATTTTTTTTCCTCGAAACTGATCTTCTAAATCACGAATGGCGACAGAATAATTCTGACAAAGGGGGCACTCCGGTGAAAGATACAATACCACGAGTCCGTCATTCTCCTTCAAGTATTGGTTTAATTCTACAGTTTTGCCGGTCGCAGTCTCAAATTTATCGTTTAAGGGGGGGGGCGTGGAGCAACTCGCCAGAATCAGTAACAAGAGGATACCTTGAAAAAATTTCATACAGCTAAATTAGAAAACTATGAGAGAAGCAAAAGGGAATTAACATTGATGGGGAATGAATATATGAATATTTCTATAAAATTTTACCTTTAGCGGCAATCTATGGGCAAAATACGGTTTCTCATTCTTAGCATTGGACTTTTTGTGGTCGCTTTATCGACAGCCATGGCTCAGTCGAAAGTTTCTTTCGCAGCAGACGATTTTCAGGTGGAGGTTCCCGATTTATTCGTATCCGGAGTTGAAACGAAGGGCGAGATTATTTGCCTGAATAGCGATAAACTCGCAGAGGCAAATTTTCAGGTGTCGGTGGTTGTAAATGGACAAAGACAGCTTCTCACTTTTAAGAATTCTAAGTCAGAATTCCCAATTCTTATTGACCGAAAAGAGCCTCTTTCGATAAAAGCAGGGGGCTTTACCTTTGTCCATACTGTCAATCCGATGCCACTCTGGCTTTCGATCATACCGCCGTTACTGGTTATTTTTCTTGCTTTGATTTTTAAGGAAGTAATCAGCAGCCTTATATTTGGAATAATTGCAGGTGGCTGTATTGCGGGCTTTTATTCCGACGCAGGAAGCATTGGCGGTGGTTTTCTCCGGGTGATTGATACCTATATCATCAATGCTATGGCAGACACCGGCCATATTTCGGTAATGGTTTTTTCGGTTTTAATTGGTGGAATCGTTGCGGTTATTTCCAAAAATGGAGGGATGCAAGCGGTCGTGGATAAGCTTTCGCGAAAAGCCACCGGCCCAAAGAGTGGACAGCTCGTAACATGGGGATTGGGGATAGCTATATTTTTCGATGATTATGCAAATACACTTGTGGTCGGAAATACCATGCGACCGTTAACTGATCGTTTGAAAATTTCTCGTGAGAAGTTGAGTTATATTGTTGATTCTACCGCGGCGCCAGTTGCGGCTATTGCGTTGATTACGACATGGATCGGGGCGGAATTGGGATATATTCAGGGGGCACTCGATACCATTAATGCTAAGGCCGTGGCAGAAGCAGGATATTCCATCGGGATTGATCAAAGTGCGTATTCCATTTTTCTCGGCTCCCTTGAGTATGCGTATTATCCGATTTATACACTGGCATTCATGCTTATTTTGATTTTGCTCAATCGCGATTTTGGCCCTATGCACAAAGCTGAAGTTCAAGCGAGAACATATGGCGTCGGCAAAGGAAAGATGAAAGCCAGTATTGATGTTTCGGAATTCGAGCCTGAGAAAGGGATTACACCAAGGTTGTATAATGCAATAATTCCTATTGGAGTGGTGATTCTCGGTACTATTGGCGGATTGTTATATACAGGATACGATCACAGTATTTGGGGTGATTCTGCCATTACTTTTGGAAAAAAATTATCGCTTACCATCGGTCAATCTGATTCTTACAAAGCATTGTTGTGGTCGTCAATGGCCGGACTAGTGGTTGCGATAGCACTTACTGCCGGTCAGCGAATTCAGAGTTTTGCTGAAACCATCGAAACGAGTATTTCGGGATTTAAAACTATGATCAGCGCACTTCTAGTTTTGATACTTGCATGGTCGCTTGCTTCGCTCACCTCAGAATTGCATACGGCGGATTATTTAGCAGGACTTGCTTCTGGCACGGTCGTGGAATGGGCTGTGCCCGCAATCACTTTCGTAATTGCTGCGCTCGTGGCATTTTCCACAGGCTCTTCGTGGGGTACAATGGCGATCGTATATCCATTGATGCTGCCATTGAGTTGGGAGTTGTCGATGCAAGGCGGCGTAGATGCCCAAGTTGCATTGGGTCACTTTTTTAATGTTACTTCATGTGTATTAGCCGGCTCGGTGCTGGGAGATCATTGTTCACCCATTAGCGATACCACTATTTTGAGTTCTCTTGCCACGCATTGCGATCACATAGCTCATGTGCGAACCCAGATGCCTTATGCCCTCACGGTAGGGGCAGTTTCACTACTTTTTACTACCCTTGGGGCTTTAATGGACATTCCATGGATTCTCGATTTTCCACTTGGAATATTGGTCCTGTTCCTAATCATTCGTTTCTTCGGAAAAGAAGTGGTACCCTTAAGCGGATAAATGTTTTTCATCTGATTTTTGCGAAAGCAGGGCAGGTAATAATATAAGGTCGAAAATAAGTGCAAAAACCAGAGTGAGCGTAACGAGTAACCCCACGTAGAAAGTACTTTGAAAGGAACTAAAGCAGAGAGTAATAAATCCACCGAAGAGGATAATACTCGTCATAATTACCGATTTTCCGGTGTGAACAAATGCATTTTTTAGTGCAAGCTGACGCGTGTTCCCTTTTGCCATTTCAAGACGGTAACGACTCAAAATATGGATGGTGTCATCTACAGCAATGCCAAAAGCGATGGTAAAGATAATGCTGGTACTCATTTTCAAATTGATTCCAAAGAAGGCCATTATTCCACCTAATGCAAGTAAGGGCATAATGTTGGGAATCAGAGCAATAATTACCATTTTGAACGAGCGGAACATAAAACCCATCAAAATGGCGATTAATAAAAATGCCGCCCCGAGACCTTTCCCGAGGCTCCATACCAGGTTCTGATTCGTGCGATCGATCAGGGTGCCAGTGCCAGTTACTTCAAATTCGAGATTGCGATTGAGTTCGTTCTTTTTGATGAAAGTTTGTAACTCTGTGTCCGCCTGATCGAAATATTGAGCACCTTGATCTTCCGTCCTTCCGGAAATCCGCGCATAGCGACCGTCTTTCGTGATGAAGTGTTTTAATTTTCCCGTGTTCCGGGCTTCTTCGATATCTTTCTCTACTTGTTTCCAGTCGTGCTCATTTTCGGGAAGAGTATAATACGCATTATTTCCATTATTGCGCATTCTGTTGATCTCTTTTACGGCAGTAAGAGGAGATTGAATGGCGTGTACATCATATTTGTCGCGCAATTCGGATTCCACTTTTTCCAAAGCGACCAGATTGTTTTTGGAAAGAATAGTACCGGAAGAATCTTTGAGTTTTACACCCAATTCGAAAGGGCGTACTCCTGCGAAATAATGATCGAAGAATGCAAAGTCCTTGCGCAGAGGCTCATCGGGTTTGAGATCCTCAAGAATAAAATTATTCAGCTCAAGCCTGCTGATCGCAAAGGTGAGACTAACTGCCAGAAAGAGCGAAACGCCGAGAATCCATTTCCGGTAACGTATAACTGGCTGAAGAAAACGCGTAAGCCAAGTTTCCCAATTACCTTTGGTATCGCCCAGCTTTTTTGGAATCTGCGTAAGCACGAGGCATCCGGGCAATACACTAATGGCAATAATATAAGCAGACATGACACCTGCAGCGGTGAAAATTCCAAAATCCTGCAATGCCGGAATGCCAGTAAGATAGAGCGATGCAAAACCAATAGCGGTGGTGAAGCTGGTGAAAAATGCCGCAAGCCCGGTATCGAAAACCATCTCGTGAAGGGCTACGGATTTTGTCGCACCAGCGCGCAATTCTTCTAGATACCGCGCGTATAGATGCACCGCGTCGCTCATGCCTACCACGAGAATGACAGGTGGCAACATGTTGAGCAAAATACTTATTCCATTTCCCGAAAGGTTGAGAATGCCAAGTGCCCAAATCACCGCGATTAAAACGGTGGCAAGTGGGAGAATGACGCCGCGAAAACTGCGAAACATGATGAAGAGAAGCACCACAATAAAAAGCAGGGAAATCACGAGAAAAAGGCCGAATTCTTTCTGGATTTTATTCACGAAAACCACTTGCCCGATGGCGCGCCCGGCGAGATGAATCCCATCGAAATGAAATTGGGAAAGGGTATGGTGAAGGGCCTCAGATATTTCGTCCGACTTGGCTTTGCTCAATCCGGGATCGGTGATCAGAACGATGCTGATGGCTGTGGTATCTTTCGAGAAAATATTATCCATCAATGATGGATCGCTAAAAACGCGGAGGGAATCTTTCTCCCGCTTTCCACGCAAAACATCCGTTTGGAAAATGGTGCCAATAAGTGGAGCGCGTCTGGTGGTTTTGAGTGTGATTGGCGAGATGACCTTTTGAACGAAGGGGAGTTTTTTTAATTCAGGGGTTAGCTTTTCGATTTTTGAAATAAAGCCGGGGTCGAATACACCTGACTTGGAAATCAGACCGATAAGGATGAAATCATTGTCGGTGCCAAAGGTTTTTTTGTGCCGCTCGAAATATTGGGTAGGCTCATCGTCGGGTTTGAAAAAGGAGTTGAATTCGTAATCGAAATGGGTTTGCGGCAGCGTGAAACCGAAAAGGAGCGTGGTGATGACGACTGCTGTGAGGAAGAATACGGCCCAGGGTTTTTGCATGGAGATTTATTGGTGCAACGCAATTTCAGGCATGAAAAAAGGGGGTGTACGTTGTTGCAAAACAGGGTTTAGGTTGTCAAAAATAATTTGGAGTTTAGAAATATAGATTGCTTTCTGTCATTTGGCAATAGCCTCAATGGACCACAACAAATTTTTTGACAATAAGGTTTTCGCTTGAAATGAGTTTTAAAAAATATATTCCGTCAGGTAACGAACGAACGTTTACTTCGAATGTGCTTTTCGTGTATATTCTTTCGTTCTGAATTAATCGACCGGCAAAATCGAGAATTTGATAATCAATTATTTTTTCAGCATTATCACCTTGCGCAACGTTTACCGCAAGTATTCCATCTGCAGGATTTGGATAGATAAGTACATCACTAGAACCATCTATTTCTATGGGGGCGCTATTTGGGGAGTCATTTAAAATTGCAATACTGTAATCCTCATTGTGATAAAAGTAATTTCCATCATCGATTTTTATATGCCATTTTCCATTAAAATAGGCCGCACTTTTTTTTCTGTTATTATACGTTGTGCACGAGCCATTCGTAAAATAAAACGTGCGTTGAAATATGAAGTTCGCTTCGGGATTGCCATTGAGGAGTGGATGATCCAGCTCAGTAATAGATGTGCTGTTATCGGGATCAGTAACTCGGTGCACAAAAGTATGCTCCGACTGGTACGGTACAAAAACATTAAACGTGGCACCTTGGTCTATCGTACTTACCGATGATATATCCCATCTATTTACCCCACCGGGAAGATAAGAAACAACAAATTGGCCGTTTCCGTTTCCCAGATTATATCCCGGATAAATAGGGGTGATGAACACTTTTACTTGTGAGAGACCATTGGTAGCAGAATTATCCAAAAGAAAGTAGTTGTTGCCACCAGGTGCGATAGCTCTAAAAGCTGTTCCGCCAGTAGATGGTATTAACACATTAAATGTGGAACCTATGGGAAAGGCATTTTCGCCATCGGCATTTCTAATCGCCCATTTTGCTGAGTCCGTGTCATAGATTACTGTAAAGTTATCGCCAACAGGGATTTGGTTTGGTTCCAGATTCGCTGAGGCAATAATTATTGCCTCGGGATTATCATTCAATTCTTCATTGTCGAGGTACGTTTGAACACCTGCGCTATTTTCCTGACTTACCGTATGTCTAAACTGTGTACCATAGAAATTTTGGGCAACAACATTATCAGACCAAATTGAGAAAAGAATCAAGAGAGTGCTAAATACTAATGCTTTGATATTCATAGCTAATCAAAATAGTTTCCTGGTAAAAATAATTAATATATTTTGATTGGTTTTAGAATTTGAATCGTCAAAATGTATAATGGGTCTTTAGAATTTGGTAACAAGTAGAAAATTTCTCTACAGTTTGATAAAATTCTACTGTAAAATACGATTTGGATAAAATCATTATTTTAAAATATATCCCTAATTTATGACAGCAATGAATACCTAATTTGCAACTCGCCGTCTTTTTGCCATTGAATCCATCCTTTTCCGATTTCCTTATAATCATTTCCCAAAAGAGCGACATACATCCATTGATTCTTTATGTGCAATGGCCGAAGAAATTCGTATGATGTGGTTACTGTTCCGGAATTTTCGAAGGGTCGAACATGAATCTGATGGTTGGTAGGTTCCGGAAATTCTACGCTGTTCATTTTTAAAAGAAACTCCGGCCAATACTGGATTCTTCCGGCATATTTATCCACGTAAGCAGTTAAGTTGGTCGTTTCATTTACAGTTACTTCCAGAAAATTGTGCGTGAGAGTTTGCACTTTAAAATACAACATCCCATAATCCATTTTTAGATGTGCGGGTACCAGCCAGGGAGGGGCGGTGGCAATCTCAAATTCACCAGTCTCGGTACGTTTGAATGTAATGCTATCCTTCGGCGTATGATCGTCTACACTTTTCTCAAGTGTGGGATTTCCATAAAAGTAGAAGACTGGATTTTCGTAGAAATTCGGTGTAAACATTCCCATTCCGGTTTGATTTGTTCCAGAGCTCGTTTTAAATGATCCTGAAGGGTTGCTGGGAATGGACATTGCGATCATGCCAGGGTAGATCTCAATTGAGCCCGGCGGCTTCGGTTTAAACGATGGTTCTGTTTGTTTTTGACGCAATTTTTCAGCTTTTCGTTTCTGATAGTTTGTATAGAAATAGCCCACAAATATGAATAAACAGATGGATAGGATTAAATTTATTCTCAAAAGCACTTTTCTGCTCAGTGAATTGGCAAGGAATAATGAAGCGATGAAACCAATACCACCTCCCAAGACGCCATATCCCAAAACAATGGCACCTGCCGCGAGCATTTGATCTTTTCCTGCTTGGAGCAATCCGGCGATAATTACCCCAACGAAAAATCCCGTAAAAAATGCCAAAAAATAGAAAAGTAGCGAGAAAGGTTTGATCATTTTATGAGCCATAGCTTAAAAAATTGAAGTTTTCTCAATTGTTTCACCTTGTTTTATTTGGATTGTGAATTTTTCCATCTTTCGGGCGTATTCTTTTTTGACCGGTTTTACGGTTACTTCATATATTCCGGGGTTGAGGGTAAATTCACGGGGATTGCTACTTGCGGAAGTATAGCTTCTTGCGCCAGCGACATTTTTGCCTGTTTTCTTTTCAGAAATTCCTACTACTGCATCGATCAATTCTTCGCGACTTTTTACTCCGATTAATGCTTTTCCGGTTTTGAAACTGTGCGATAGTTCAACCGTTTTTCCAGATTCTACCTTCACTTTTTCAAAAAGGTACGTGGTTTGGATCCCACTCATTTTTAGTGCAGCTATTTCGACTGAATACTCGCCGGGATCCACTTCAATTAATTTCGGTCGTCCGTAAGTTCTGCTGCCACCCACTACTTTTCCATCGGCGTCGATCACTTTGCTGGTACAATCCCAGCCTTCTTCATTATTGAGGGTGATGAGATTTATTTTGCCTCCGTCGAATGAGATTGTTTTGTGGTTTATAGTGTCGGGATACGATTGGATATTGGAGATTGTAATCGGTTGAATTCGACTATTCTCAAGGGCACTTACCCTAAATGTATAAATTCCAGCCGGGAGGGTTAAAAATGCGGTGTCGCCATAAGTTCGTACACCGTCTACCAATTTAATATCTGCTGAGTAGGCTTGCACAAGACCATCAACCGGCTGCCCATTTTTTTCAGTGTAAACCGTGAAATTTCCAGAAGACTCGTCGATGGTTTCCGAAGTAGCTTCATTGAGCACTTCACTTAAACCGGACGCATTTGCAGCATCATAATAATGCCCATCGCCGGCTGCGGCTGCGCATTTGAGTTGTTTGGTTTCATCTTCTTTGAGTCCAAAACCTACAATATGCAGTTTGAAGTCAATTCCTTCAGCTTTTGCCAGTTTTACCACTTCACAAATATCGCCATCGCAAGATTCTATTCCATCAGTGATTAAGAGGATAGTGCCCTTGGTTTTCGAATCTTTTAAGGCGTTTATTGCAAGCGAAGCCGAGTAGGCTAAGGGAGTTTTGCCCAACGGGGTTATTCGCTTTACGGCGGATGTAACGAGTGTTTTCGAAGTGTTGGAAAGTTGGGCGAGATATTCCACATCCCGGCAATCACCTTCTTTGCGGTGGCCATAAGCTATCAGCGCGATGTTCTGATTGTCAGGCAACCCTTCGATCACTTCGATCAAAACGGAGGAAGCAATTTCTTGTTTGGTTTTTCCGTCTATTTGGCCCCACATGGATCCGCTGGCGTCGTAAATAAATAGGATAGGAGATGGGTTATTCTCTCCGTAAGATACAAATGAAAACAGGATGCAAATTGAGAGAAAAAGGGTGGTTAGATGCTTCATACTGATAGGTTTGGTTCGCGCCTGAAAGTAAGGATTATATTTTAATCTTATGAGTACGGAATGAAATTTCCGGTACTAAGCCTCCTCTCGGGATATTCCTACACTAATTAAATCGTAGAATCGGGAAAGTTCATTCGTACTTACTTATTCCGTCTTTTCACAATCTTCATCAACCAATAAATTACGGTCAAAGCGATACAAAATAATACGGTTCCGATCATCTCATCCGTTCCCAAATTAGAGAGAAAATATAGGCTGATGACGGCTGTGAGAATAGGGACAACAGGGCCGCCGGGAATGGTGAATCCTACGGGTTCAGTATTTTTCATTCGGCGTAATTTCAACACCGCAAGAGCCACTCCGAAATAGAGAAATAAAACGGCTGCGGTAGCGATAAGCGCCAATTCCTTAAAACCACCAAAAATGGCGATTATAAATCCAATAGAGGCATATATAAGAATAGCAACATAAGGCGTTTTGAAAACCTTGTGGATATTTGTCAGCATTTTAATGGGAATTACCCGGTCACGCCCAAGGGCAAATACCAACCTTGGATTATTCAAAAGTTCGCCGCTCATAAATCCGAACATCGAAACGGCGGCACCGATAAATAGCAAGGTGTAGCCAGCCGGGCCAAAAATTACTCTGCCTACTTCGGCTAGTGGGTTGGCTTTGAAAGTTGCCAAATCACTGCCCAAGACTCCTTGCGAAACGGTTTGTATTAGCATGTAGAATACCAAAACTATGATGATGCTGAATAGAACGGCTTTAGGTACGGTGCGCTGCGGATTTTTGATTTCGCCACCCACCGATAATCCGATTTCAGCACCCTGAAAGGCAAAAAAGAGAAGTAGTGATGTCGTGCCAAGTTGTGTGAGCGATGGGGCACCATCCCAAAGTAAATTGGCTATCGAAACGTCTTTCCATCCCAACAATACCAGCAAAAACAGCGGCGTCAGTTTGGCAATGGTGAGCAACTTGACTGCGCCCATCCCTTGTTTTACGCCCAGTATATTGATGCCGGCGAGACCAAAAAAGATTATAAAGAGTGAGAGAACGCGGATATATGGATCGAGAAACACCGGGAATACTGCGCCGAGCACACTAAGCAAGGCGTTGGATACTGCTGCATCCGCGGTGAAAACGCCCAGAAGATACATGAAGCCACTTATGAAGCCGGGGTACTTTCCAAAAGCAACTTCAATATAGGAATAGCCTCCGCCTGACTCGGTGACTTTGCTTCCCGCTTCTGCGAAACAGAGCATGACCAAGGCGATGAGAAAGCCACAAAAGAGGTAAGCAACAATACCTGTTCTGCCCATATCTTCAGCTACAATTGCTGGCAGCGCGAAAATTCCGGCGCCTACAATTACGTTTACAATATTGGCTGTTAAGCCCCAGACTCCTATGGAGCGAATTAAGCCTTCGTCTTGTGTTTTCATATTGTCAAAAATGTGTTTTATTTTGAGGACTTAATTTATTTTTCATCTATAAAGTTGAGAATGGGTTGCCAGATGCTGTCATTAGGCAATTTATAAACGTCGTTGTGACTGGCGTTTTCGAGAGCCAGAAATTTTGTGTTGCTTCCTGCGGCTTCCGCTAATTCTTGACCCATTTCAAACGGAATGACATGATCTGTTTTACTGTGTAGTATGAAAAGCGGAGCCTTGCATTTTTTTACGTTTTTGTAGCCGTTCCATGCATTGGGAATGGACGTCTTTTCGTCAGCTTTCATGGCACCTTTTTCCACAAGAATTTCGCGTGCTGTGGTAAACATGCCATGCGTGACCACCTTATCCGGAAGGGGTTTGAACTGATTGACATCTTCCATCAAAATACTCGTGCCGAGCGAGTGACCGAAGGCTATTCTGCTACTGGCTTTTGGCGAAAGCTCAACGAATTTTGCGTAAGCTGCAAGTCCGTCTTCATTCAATTTTGAAACTGTCGGAACACCCGTGCTGCTGCCGAAACCTGTGTAGTCAAACACGAAAGAAGAATAGCCTTTTTGCAATAAATAGGCTTGTAGCGGACGCCATTCGCCAATGTATTCTCCATTTCCATGAAGAAGAAAAAAAGCGGGCGCAGTGTCACCGGCGTTGACCCAATTGGCGTAAAGTGTGCGGTCGTCAATTTTTATAGCAATGCGCTCTGCCGGTAAATCATCCGGAGGCGTGGGCTCTTCGGGAACAAGAATGAACACCTTTTTTTCGATGTTGGCCATATTGGTTTGCTTCGTGCTTGAGCACGAAATGGCCGCGGTGAGGATGGCGATTACCGCGAAGTTGGTAAGTCTGGTTTTCATAGTATTGGGTTTTCGAATAGTTGGTCTAATTCTTTATATCAATGTCTTGCAGATTTTAGAGGTAGCTCAACCACCACTTGTCTTTATGAGTAGCCTTGTAAATCATATATTTTCTGCAAAAAGGGTAGAGCATAAGTACCACCAAAATCCAAATGATATAGACTACAAAAAGCGGATAACCGTAGTTTGCAAAATTTTCTGGACTGAAGTTTTCGTTATTCAAAATCATCATGTGCCAATCGCCTCCGAAAATCAGCAAACCCACAATTGCCAAAAGGTGTATCACAAATATGTGCAAGAAATAATAGAAGAGCGGAACCCGGCCATAAACCAAAAAGAAATCGGTGATCTTGTTCTTTGAGTTTTCGAAGGCATAGAGAAACAGAAGTGCCGGACCGAGTGTAATGCAGAGATACAACAGGGATGGCGGGTATTTTGTAACGTTGAAAAAGGAAAGGATTGTTTTTACTATGGTGTCCTGAACCGCCCATGGTTTGAGATCGCCATAAATATTTATTCCCCGCAAAACAAAAAATAAAATCAGGGCGCCGAAGCCCAATCTTAGCAGCCACTTTCGACGAACATAGGGATCATAGTCTTTTTGATAAAAAGCTCCGAATAAATATCCCAACGCCATCACTCCGATCCATGGCATTATGGGATAAAAAATAACAACTGCATGATTTTCGCTTAATGCGAAATCGTTTTGCGCATGCAAAATGGACCAGATGATTGATTTAATACCTGAACCTTGTGCCGTAATCCCATCCAAAAGATTATGCCCGGCAATCAGTAATATTCCTATGACCAGAATTATTTTTCGTGGAAGAAATATGAATACCGAAAGAAATATCATGCTCAAACCGATGGCCCAAATTACCTGAAGTGCCATGCGACCGAATAAAAAACATCAAATTTCCAAAGGAGATTATTGACCACAATTTCCAAAAATATGAGCCAGAGACCACGCGTAAAAAGGAATTTGAACAATTCCCGTTTTGATTTCTTACTGCCGTACAAAAAGGCTGAGGTACCCGCAAGGAATATAAAAACGGGTGCGCAATAATGAGTAATGAAGCGCGTGAAAAAAAGTGCTGGAGTGGTGGTATCAATATTGGTTGGGTCGTTGAAGAATGATCCATAAATAAAATAGTCGCGTACATGGTCTAAAGCCATGATTACCATTACGACTCCGCGCAGGAGGTCGATGGATTCTATTCGGTTGGTTTTCGGGATCATATTTTTCCTATTTGTAAATTATAATGGCATCCAAGTCACTAAAACTGATTGAATAACAAAGAGAATGACAAATGGAATCACCAAATAGCCCATCAAGTCTCGTGCTTGAAGTTTTATTCCGCTTCCCATAATTGGAAATACCAGCAATAAAAAAAAGGGCTGTAAGAGATTGGTCAAACTCTCGCCGTAAGCAATGGCCAATGAGGCTCTCGATACCATTTCGGTTACTTCACTTGCAGGTAATCCGGCACCCATATCTTTCACGGCGTTGATGATGCTCGGGCCCACAACAGCAAATTCGCCGCCTGCAGATGGGATGGCAAAATTGACCAAACCACCCGTGACATAGGCGAAAAAAGGATAGGTATGCATAGAGGCATGAGATGTCAGTATTTCCGCCAATTTCTCGCCCAAACCGGTATAGAGCATAATTCCCATGATGCCCGCATAAAATGGGTATTGAAATAAAATCCCTGAAATGTTAGAACTCGACCGTTTCATTGCAATCACATACCGCATGGGTGTTTTGTGTAACGCCAATCCGATGATCAGAAAAATGAAGATCATGATGTTAAAATTCAATTGGAAACCGTGGGTGTAAAAATGAAAGATCACAACGGTCAATCCCATTAGCACGATGCAAAATTGAAGAAATACCCCATTGTTCAATCTGTCGGAAACGGATTTAAAAGATAAGTTGAGTGTTTGGGCTTCCTCTTTGATAGAAAGTTCTTTTTTCTCCGATTTATCTTCCAACATATCGTCTAACTCTTGAATGCTTTTTGATTTCGGAATGAGTATGAGAATCATCAGCGGCGCGAAGACTAAAAAGAGTGCCATCACGGCAAAATTGAGGTAGGAACCCAATGTAAAACCGGTGGGAATTATTTCCGTAAGGATCCCGGCATTGATCAAATAATTTTTTTCAGTCCCCAGCAATAGGGGTATAGAACTGGAAAGTCCTGTAACCCAACTGCCGCCACTAAAATAAACACAAGCTACCAAAAACGGATAGTTAATGCCTCGAATGCGGAGTGCTAGTTCCCGAGCTAAAACACATGTAATCACTATCCATCCGAAGCTAACGAGGGACAGTAAAGCACCAATAAATACCACGAAAAAATAAACTTGACGCGGGGTTTTGATCGAATGGGCCAGTTTATCAATTCCCTTGCTCACTAGAGGCGAAAGTGCAATGGCAAATCCGGTCACGATTATTAAAACAATTTGCATCCCAAATTCTAATAGAGACCAAAATCCATCATACCACGATTGGATTATTTTTAAAGGGGATACATCCAGCCAAATAAAAGCACCGAAAGCCGCTGTAAGTGTCAATATCAGTGCGAACACAAATGCATCGGGCATGTATTTCAGAAAAATATTAGTGAATTTTTCGCCGAGTTTGGTAAGCATTTTTTGATAGAATTTAGCAGCTATTTTTTGGTAGCAATCGTTTATTTTTTTCAGTTTTGGTCATATCGTTCACCTCGAAAAATTTTCTCAAATTCTTCGTGGCAATAGCTTTTTGCTTTTCGGCAGTGTTTTTCATTTAATGCAATCTAAACCTACATTTTCATTAGAACAATAACGAGTCGATTAGGACGAACCGGGTTAATTTCTTTCCGAAGGGTTACTATTCCTTTTCTAAACGTGATTTCCGAAAAGGTTCAGTAGGCCAATGAAATTAAGGTTCCGCTTCATCTTCCAATTCCTGATTGATCATTTGAATCAGTGTGTCAATCGATACCAATAATTCCTGATATTGTATTTTTTGTCCTTCAAATAATTGAATTTTAGTACGCAGGGCATTGAGGATAAATTGATCGTTTTTATAGTCGTCGATCGTTTTTCCGGGAATAGAAAACTTTGAGATATCGAATTTTGTAAAACGGTTTCCTTCCCTTTCATCCGTAACATTCGGTACATGGTCAAAATGCATTATGTACGGAGCAAAAATGTTTCGCGAATACTCGATGATAGAGCTATCCCATGCGCGAAAAGTGATAGTGTTGTAATACGCAAATAGTGCGTCGAGCAAGTCCTGATTATCTATCAATTCTATTTTTCCGGATGAAATAAGGCTTTCAAAACTCCCTCTGGTTTGATTGAAACTGCTGGTGGTCATCAGAAATTGAAAGTAATCCATAAATTCCGATTTAGTGGCCTGTCTTTGATCCGAAAGTATGCTGACACACTTTAATAGGTTTGCAATGTAGGTACTGTCATCTGCAATGGCATTTTCTATTTGTTTTTTATCTTGTTTTAGATTTGCTCTTAATTTTGACAACTGAAAACGTGCTTCTTTCTCACTTTTGTGATTTTCATTCCAATTATTAATGCTCAAGGCAATCAAAATCCCGATTACCACGAGCACAATTTCGCCAATAGCGTATTTGAGATAGTTGGTGACTTTCCCTTCTCTAAGAAGTTTTTTGCGGATAGTCCGAAAGAGTTTAATCATTTTTGGCAGTACATTTTTGTTGTAATAATCCAGTTAACTTTGATGTTGATTCTTGAAGGATTTTGTACAATTCCAGTTGCCTGATATTCGCCGAAGTATATCGTAGTGTTTCGTTGTACAATCTATATTGGATAGATCCAGATAGGGTTGCCGTCGTATCAATTTTAATAGCCGCCCGAACATCCGGATCCAATCCGGTCTTGAACTTTCCATTGAGTACGTACGAAGCTGTTTGCCCATTTTCAAAACCATCGGTGTGGGCAAAGGCGACATCCACGGCATTTTGACCATTTATCTTGGCGATACTTTTTATGCTTTCTAAAGTATTGTAATATGCATTCAGTTCCTTTATTACATTTTTATCTTTTATAATATTGAGATTGGCACCTGATTTTAAATCTTCAAAGGCAGAATTATTGGGCTTAAAATCAATAAAAATAGCCGTCGTGGACAAATTAATTTGAGTCGCTACTTCAATTTTATTTGGCTTGTCTTTTTGAAGCAATCGCAATGCTTGGTTTGAAGCTTTTAGCCTTTCTTCGGCTTGTGTTATTAATGCGTCAATCTGATCTGCGTCTTGAATCAGATCTTCGTATAATCGGCAATAATATTCTGCTTCTAATTTGTTGGCCTTGCGTTGCTCATTCCAATTATTGATGTTAAGGGCGATTAATATTCCGACTACCACAAGGATTATCTCGCCAATAGCGTATTTCAGATAATTCACAGTTTTTCCCTCTGCCACAAGTCGTTTACGGATATTTCTAAAAATTTTGATCATACGCTTTCAGTTTGTCCATCAATTCCTTCGTCTTCTCTTTTTGCGCAATTAAAATCCCATAATGAAGAATGGCCAATTGGTATCGGTAATTTATTGCATTGATCATTACAAGTTGTTTCTCCGGCTTCTGCAAATTCGATCGCGTAATTTCTTTTAAATAATCTTCATTTATGGTCACAATATTGTTCGAAAAATCTGCAGGAGATTCCTGTACGAAGCTTTTAAACATGTCTGAATAGAAAAGGTGAGAGGTCTGAACCTCAGATAATTTAAGCATTTCGGGAACAAATACGGCATCGGTGAAAAGGTTGTTGTTTTTATTGATGACTTTTTCAATCCGTTCCATTTCCTGATAGTACTGTATCAACTTGTTTTTTAAATTGTCATTGCGAATAATATCGATGTTTCCGGACGATAGCAATTCAATATAAGTTGGGCTGATTTGAACAAAAGTCCTTCGCGCTGTCAGGTTGCCAATGGTTGCCGTAAAATTACTGTCAACTTTAAAGTCCTGATGTGTTTTATAGAAAATAATTAGGGGTCTTGCATCTTTCTGAATATCAAATTCAAAAACCATTTGTTGCTCAATGGCTTTGAGTTGCTCTTGCAAGTCTCGCTGTATATTTTTCAAATAAACAGATTCCTTGTGCTGATTAATTCGGTTGGAATTCCAATTGTTGATACTCAAGGCAATCAAAATCCCGATTACCACAAGGATTATTTCGCCAATAGCATATTTCAGGTAGTTGGTGGTCTTACCGTCGAGGAGAAGGGTTTTCCTAATCTTGTTAAATAACTTCATTGCGTTTGGGTATTTCTTTGTCAATAAGTTTAATAAGGCTTTCAGACATCTTCTTTATTTCAACCATCATATCGTTCATCACGCCAAATTCCAGCACAGCCATAACAAATCCATTTTTGAGTTTTCTGGTTTTCATAAACTCTTTAAAATTCTCATCGGTTAGTGGCAAGTCGCTTCCCGCCTGACCGTGAGACTCCCTAAAAGCGAAATTATTGACCAGAGGATTTAAATCCATCGTATTGTAAAGTGGAAGGTAAATCAGGTTTTCTGTGTCAAAACGAAAGTGATCTTCTTCGGCTTTTAAGATCTTGTATTTGGAATCAATATTTTGCAATAAATTTCTTATCGAATCATTTGATATCAGAGCCAGATTACCTGAATTGGTAAGCTCTTGATATGTATTGTCTTCCTGATAGAATCTCTGCCAGTTATAAATGGGCACACACAAAGCGTTAAAAGCGGACCAATCAGTGACAGGCTCCCCTTCAAAATGGGCGATAATGCTGTTCGCAGATTCAATATATCCCTGTCTCGTTGTGATGTATTTGTCGAGCTGGCGTTCGTTTAGGAGTAAGTCCGATTTAATGTTGGTGAGATAGTGCAATTCAACTTTTCTTTGTTTGCGGATGTCGTTTTGATTGTTAATGCCTAAGGCGATCAAAATACCTATTACCACCAAAACAATTTCACCAATAGCGTATTTGAGATAGTTGGCGGTTCTGCCTTCTCTGAGAAGTTTTCTGCGGGTGTTTCGGAAGAGTTTTATCATTTCTACTTGTTTTCGAGGGTTTTTATTTCATCATCCATCATTTTCAACACGTCGATGACCTTTATTTTCGTGTCCTCAATAGGCCGTTCGACGAGCCAACCCATTTCATTTCGCAGGGTCCTTAAAAAGTAGATATACTCTTGGTCTTTTTTCAATTTTTCAAAATCCAAAGGCACCATTTCTCCTTGATAATTGCTCCTTGGATCGCCTTGCCAAAAGTCAACAAATCGTGTATTGAGCACATGCTGACTTCCGTCAAAAAGAAGTTCGATGTATTTGGATTCAAATTTTTCAATTTGCGAATCTGAATCGTCATAGAGCGACACAATCTTATTTCTCAATTTCTGATCGGAAATCAAATCGATGCCCGTGGATTTTAAGGTTTCAAAAACACTGTTGTTGAGAGCCGAGGTTCCGTAGATTCGCGTGGTGATGAAGAACTCGTATTTTAAGGAATCTTGATAAGGTAAATCTTCATCGACAAATCGAAGAATGGTGTTCATTGATGTTTTTGCACCGCGATAAAACTTGAGACTTTGGTCAAATTCTTTTAGGTCATTGTCCAATTGGCTATGAAAGGCTTTTAGAATCTCAATTTCCTTACTTCGTTGGTTTTTAATTTGGTTCCAATTATTGATTTGAAGCGCAATCAAAATCCCGATTACCACAAGCACAATTTCACCAATAGCGTATTTGAGATAGTTAGCGGTTTTGCCTTCCCTGAGAAGTTTTTTGCGGGTGTTTCGGAAGAGCTTTATCATTGAGTATTTATTTCTGCCTTCAATTTGACTTAATATTTTGCATTGCCCACGCGCCGCCCCCGACCCCTAAAGGGGAGCCATAGTAGCACAAACTGGCTAATGATCATTGTCTTTTCCATATCTAATTCAACTTTTTGAAATTTTTTAAATGTCACTCAATTTCATCTCTATCATTTCTAATACTTCTTCGATATTTTTAATGACCATGTAATTTGTAAATCGTATTTCTGTTATTCCAACACTCTACAAATAGGCACTTCGCTCCTTATCCTTCTCCTTTTGTTCTGAACTCAAATGATATTCACCATCAATTTCAATTGCAAGTCTTTTTCGGTGACAATAGAAGTCCAGTATATATTTATTAATGGGGTGCTGTCGCCGAAATTTAAATCCTAAAAGTTTATTCTGAAGAAAATCCCATACCAAAACCTCCGTTTCGGTCATATTCGCAGGAAGCCTTTCGGCGTTCCTGAATATTTCAGGCATTGCTCCATCATGCATTCCGTTTATTTCAAGTGGGTCATTTTCCATATTTTCAAACTTTGAAGAAATATTCCTCGGTTGGCACCCCTTTAGGGGACGGGGGCGGTGGTTGTTTCGGAAGAGCTTTGATCATGGGTTAAGGCTGTTTGTTTTCTTTATTCCGAATCATTCAATTCGGTTTCTATTAAGCCAATTAAATCCTTGATTTCCGAATCAAGATTTTCTCGAAAATTAATCACATCTTGGGTGAAGGTCAGTTTCATGCCCAGAAGATTTCGAACTCTTTTGACTTTTAACAATTCATCGTAGTTGTTATGCGGTTCGCCTTCAATGTTAATCGCGGGGATATTAGATTTTACAAGCGGAATGAAATTTAGATCGTTTTCCAATATATCATCCACTCGGATTTGATGGACACTCAATCGGTCTTCAAGGATATCGTTGAGTCTTTTAAGGCGAAATTCCAATTCTGTAAACTTTTCATTTATTGATTTGCTCTTAATTAAACTCAACTTATTGGTGTTCTTCAAATTATTGTAAGCGTTGAAAGTTGGCTCATCACTATTTAAGTCCCACACTGCACTTACAAAAATGGAATCGGGAATTTGGGCAATGTTCGTCTCAGATGGATTTGAATCGATTCGCAGAATGCGTATCAGTCGTGATTTTAATGTGTCTTCCTGAGAAATGAGTTCTTCCGATTGTTTTTTCGCTACCCGTAGATTTTCTAATAAACTTTCTAAAACTGCTTTTTCCTCAATGGCGTCTTTTCTGTTTTGGTTCCAATTGTTGATGCTCAAGGCAATCAAAATTCCAATGACGACCAGCACAATTTCACCAATAGCGTATTTGAGATAGTTGGCGGTCTTTCCTTCTCTGAGCAATTTTTTGCGGGTATTTCGGAAGAATTTGATCATTGTTCAAGATCGTTGTTTATTTCTGATAAAATTTGAACAATCAATTTCTGTGCTTTCAGTTGATTTTCCTTAAGCTCCTGAAGAAAATTGATATGGTTTTCGGTCATATTCTCAAATTTCAAATCCAATAACAAAACCCGGTTATCTACATTAAACCCAGATTTTGGAAAAATCAAGCTGGAATTACTTACTTCATCTACATTGAGCCAACTTCCGTTTTCTATTATATAGTTGATAATATCTTGATTATAATGGGTCAAAAGGTCTTCTCTATATTTAATATAATCTTGAATGGGTTTCCATGATGATAGTCTGTTTCTTAAAATTGAATTGGTAATAATGTTCAATCGGCCGGAGTTCATTAAATCATCTAAAAATCCATTTTGAGGGTAAAAGTGTGGAGTAGATGCTAAATCGTTGATCAGCTTGTTGAAATCTGATTGCGAGGGTGGTTTCGTTTTTGTACCCGTATATGTTAGAATTTTCAATCCTTGCTCAATAAAAAAATTGGATTCTAGAATAAGGGTGTCCAGATGTCCCTTATTGTAATTAAAATCTTGCTTAAGGTTAATAAGGGCAAGGTGTTCTTCGGTTTTTTTGTTTTTGTTGGTATTCCAATTATTGATGCTCAAAGCAATCAATATCCCAATAACCACAAGGAATATTTCGCCAATGGCGTATTTGATATAGTTGGCGGTTTTGCCTTCTCTGAGTAGTTTTTTGTGGGTATTTCGGAAGAGTTTAATCATTGGTTCTTATTTCATCTGTTTCAATTCTCTGTCAATTTGAGTTATAACATTTTGAGATTTTTTGTTAAATGCTTCAAACCTCATAATGGATCGATGTTGCCTGTACGCATATTCTGAACAAGCTGAATAAAACTCAGGATCTTTCATCATATTGCTGTATTGCATTGGTAGCAAAGGCCATACTTTCTTGCTTGAAGTATAATCTCTATAGAAATATTTTTTTTGAAGTGGTATGACTAAAGTTTCATTTAGAGCATCCAATCGGTTCATTTCTGAAACATCCAAAATATCCATTTCAACTTCAAAAAGATTGATGATGGATTTTCGCAAAATGTCATTGGCAACTAAATTAACGCCTTGGGTCTTTAAATTTTCGAATGCAGCATAAGTGAAATCAGGATCCCAGTAGGTAAATATTTCAGAAAAATCATGTATCAGACTATCATTATAAGATGTTTTTTTCTCATAATATTCAATGAGCTTAAAATTACTGTTCATACTTGTTTCCAGATAAGGAATGCCAGTTTCTAAATTTAGAATGTTTTCCTGTATATCTGATTTAAGGTCAATGAGCATACCGATTTCTTTCTGAACTTTTTTTCTTTGCTCATTCCAGTTATTGATACTCAAGGCAATCAAAATTCCAATGACAACCAATATAATTTCGCCAACAGCATATTTGAGATAGTTGGCGGTTTTGCCTTCTCTGAGTAGTTTTTTGCGGGTGTTTCGGAAGAGTTTAATCATTGGTGGAGTTCCTTATCTATTTTTTCAATAACCTTTTCTACTTTCAATTTGGTGGTATTCAATTCACGATCTATACTTTGAAAATTTATTTTCGCAGGTCAATACTGTATTCATAAAAATGGGATCGTTCAATAGACCTTCGTAATCGATTGGGATGTAATAGGCCTCCTCTCGGTTGTTGTAATAAAATCTGAATTTTGTCCGTATTTCCGGTCTATAAAATGAATGAAGATTTTCCCCGAAATTTGAGATATAGTCTTCCAAACTAGTATAATTCGTATTATATAGTCTGATAATTTCATTTTTTAAATCCGGGTTTTTAAGGATTTGAAGCCCTTCATTCTCTAAATTTTTATAAGCTGTTACTTCATATTTAAATGATTTACTGAACATAAGAGATCTGAATTTTGAACTCAAAGAATCGTTGTATGGTTCTTTGTTTTTGATGGCTTTTTCAATGGTGTAGATATTTGATAAATCTTGATGAATGGTTTCGATATTCGGGTTTATCTGATTGTCAATATCCGCTAATAATGATTTTCGTATATCCTTAAGTATTTGAATTTCCAGAATACCTTCTTTCCTGTTTTCATTCCAATTATTGATGCTCAAAGCAATCAATATCCCAATAACGACAAGGATTATTTCGCCAATAGCGTATTTTAGGTAGTTGGTCGTTTTGCCTTCTCTAAGAAGTTTTTTGCGGATATTTCGGAAGAGTTTTATCATCTTTGATAAAGTTTATCGTCTATTTTTTTCAGTAAATCTGTGGCTATTTGTTTTTGGATTAAAATCCGTTCGACAACGAGTTTTTTTCTGATATAATCGGCAGTTAACCTATTTCTAAATTCATTGGACTCAATAAATTCAATGATGCCATTAAAATTATTTTCATCTTGGTTTTTTGAAGAATTCAAATCCAGATTTTGGCGTAATACCGTAAGGTCAACAATGTTTTTGCTTTCACCAAGAAAGTCGCTATTCACAAAGTCAATTGTTTCTTCTTTGTCCCACTCAATGTATTCCGAATAAATTCTGAATTCTTTGGTATAGTATAAGCTTATAGATTTATATAAATCACCATACATTTTGGATTCTGTAAAACCAGTGTTTAGCAACTTTGAATAGGTAGAATTATTAATTTGATAAATCCGCATGGAATGGTGTACTCTTAATATGTCACCCAAAGAATCGACCGGAACAGCGTAAAGATCTTTTATTTTTAGGATGGATTGGTCTTTCGCAATCGTTTTTGTAGCACGTTCAATGGCCGAATTAAAAACTATAGTATCATTTATTAAGTCGTTCTTAAAATCTTCAAGATAATTTAAAGTTAGTGCTTTTTTGTTCTGATTTTGTTTCCAATTATTAATGCTCAAAGCAATCAGTATCCCAATAACCACGAGGATTATTTCGCTTACAGCATATTTGAGATAGTTAGCGGTTTTGCCTTCTCGGAGTAGTTTTTTGCGGGTGTTTCGGAAGAGTTTAATCATGCAAATCCTTTTTGATTAAGATTCTTATTTCTGACATTTTGCGTAAAGCACTTTCCATTTTCTCCACTTCGCCGGTTCTATTGTCTTTGTATAGTTTAAAGAGAATAATGGATGATGGTTTTTGAAAGAAAGCTTCCGCATCCGTTGGAGTACAGTATTCCGTCCATTTAAAATCCGAAAATTCAGATTTTACCACAGGAATCCAATCGATATTAAATGAACCTAGCACATCGTTCAAGCTTTCGTACAGTCTGAACAGACTCTCATCATAGTAGGAGATTAATTCCAATTGCAGCTTTTTATCTGAAATATTCTCCAAGCCTTTAGCCTTCAAAACTTCGAACGCACTCGATTGTGATTTGAATCGTTCGAAAGAAATTATTTTACCCATCCAAAAATTCAAGCTATCTCCATAATTTCCTTCAGCCACTTGCTGGAGCAATCGATCGGTTAAGTCATTTGCCTGTTTTGCTTTATTTAATTCAATTGATAACAGAACAGAATCTTGTTGAAGGTTTTGATCGATGAGCGCCATTATTTCTTTCTCAAACTTTTTGTCTTTTTGAGCTCCATTCCAATTGTTGAGTTGAAGGGCAATGAGAATCCCAATAACCACAAGGATTATTTCGCCTATCGCGTATTTCAAGTAGTTGATAGTTTTACCTTCTGTGAGAAGTTTTCGGCGGATATTTCGGAAGAATTTTATCATAGAGCAATTACTTTATTCTGGGTTCAATAAGACAGGGTATTTGTGATCTTCCACGCGCTGCCCCCGCTTCCATACGGACGATATAATTTGTCATCGAAAGGGGAGCCGATGCGCAACGAACTTTCTTCAAAAAATTCATTTTCCATAGTTTCAAACATTGAAGTAATCTTCCTCGGTTGGCACCCCTTTAGGGGACGGGGGCGGCGGTCAAATCGGCAACAGTATCTATTGCTGCTTGCCTCTTTACAGCATTCTGAAACTGTTTAAAAACTATCAACGCAAACAGAGCCACCCCAACAGTTGCTACAAAAATCATTGACCATTCGAATCGCTCCTTCAAAACTCCCAGCAACTTTGCGCCAAGCATATACCCCACATTGCCCATGGCCATGTAAACCGTAAACTGTGATGCGGCAATACTCTTCAGACAAAGGGTCATGGCTATGGCAAAAATCGCTATTGTTAGTAAAGTAGTGAGCGAATAAAAAGCCAGCGTAAAAATCTTAACCACCAGCGCGTTTTGCCAATATTGCTGAGCCGCAAACATTCCAGCGCATATCAATGCTATAAACCAAAAACAATACACGACTATGTTCGTCTTGCCAAAGCGCTTTATGAGAAATCCGGCAGTAAACAAACCGAAGATTCCTGAAATGAGGATGCTTGTGGCTATCCAGTTGGAGGCTTCCGACTCTGTCCAATTTAATTCCTGAACAATGAAAATGGTGTTGAGGGTGTTGATCAGATTATAGACTGTTTGCAGCAGCACCATAAGCGCCATAAACCAAATGCTGGTGCGAATTGTCACCATTTTCAAAATGGTTTTGAAAAGAATTTTCCACGATTCGGGTTGTGTAGCTTTTGATACCGCCGAAGCGGTTCCCTCAGACCAGGGCATTCGTTTTTCACCGGCATGTTCGCGCAGCATTATTACGACCAAGGCTATGGCCAAAATTGCCGCTGCAGGAAAAAGTACAGCCTGCTGAAATCCAAACGTATTGATGAGCCAGGTGCCGGCGGCCAGCCAAATAGAAATCGCTATTACTTTGCTCCCCCACATCAATGCATTCACCTTGGGCTGTTCTTCCGGCGGGGTAACTTCTATCGCAAGTCCATCGGTGGCAATGTCTTGAAAAGCCGTGAAAAAACTTAGGATAAAGCCAATAGCCATAAGTCCGCTGAAATTATTGAGCGGATCGCTGAGAAAACTAAATGCAATGAAAGAGCCGCAAATGCCAAGCTGCGCAAAAATGATCCAAGGTCTTTTGCGACCCATCGAGAGAAAAGTGAACTTGTCAACCAGTGGGCCTAAAAGGAATTTAAAAGACCAAGGGATCAAAAGCACAGCTGCAAAACCGGCAACTTCCGCCGCCGTTTTTCCATTGGCCGCCATCCACACACAAATAGAATAGAGCGTGAAGCCCTCGAAAATCCCTTGTGCAAAATAGAGTACCACAAAGAGGGAATAACGCAGCATTTTGTTTTCGGCAAGGACAAGCGATTGCGTTAATGTAATGCTGCTCTTCATGTGGTTTAGGGTTTTATTTTGTAAATCTGTTAAATAGTTTGATTCACGTTTAATTTAATTCTTCTCTTCATTAATTCCCCAGTCTGTCCAACTCGTCATCCAGACCATTACTCTTTCTTACCCTGTTTTTGGCTTTTTGATTTCCAAATTTAAAAGTTGCTCCTGCACCGAACCGCTGCCCGTCATCGGTGTAAGTACCGTCTATCACGATCCCGCCGTAATCCGCGTAGTAGGGGTAAGCCGTTCCGGTATTGAAAATATCCTGCCCCGTGATGCGCACCTGTAGTCGCTTATCAAAAAAGTCTTTGCGCAGTCCAAAATCAAATTGATAGTTGCCTTCTATAACCACCGAACCACGCCATACCCAATCGCTGCCTTGCGAGAAAGTAATGTCTAAAAGGATATCTGCCGGCAAATAAAAGTTATTCTGAATGCGGTAATTCCATTGGGTAGTTTTCAAATCTATTTCGGTTCCTTCGGGGCTTCCCGAAAAAGAGCGTTGTGAACCGGTTCCGTATATCAACAATTCATAATATTTGTTCACGGTGATAGGGCAATTTACCGATAGCGCCCAGTTGGTTACTTGATCTAAATTCCGTGGAATAATCTGGGTAGTCAATTCGCCGGTTTGCTCTATTATTTTTGCGAAAAAATCAGTGGTCACACTGTAAGAAGCAGTTATGACAAACTTCTTTTTGTAGATATGCGATAGCTGATAATTCATTATGTAGTTGGGATTCAAAAATGGATTTCCTTTCCAAACAACAAGCTGGCTGGTGGGATATTCGAAAGGGTTTAGATCTTGATAATTGGGTCGGGTGATCCGGCGGCCTACCATCAGGCTCCAGGCATGATCTTTCTGTTTGTCGTAAGAGAAGGCCACATTGGGAAAAAAGTTGAGATAGTTGCGCTTCACATCTTTGTTTTCAACTTCTACAGCTGCAATAAGCTGTCCTTGTGAAGAAGTATTTTCAGCCCGTATTCCGGCATTTACCGTAAGGAAAGGATTGAACGTATAATTGATGTTGGCATAAGCTGCTGCTACATTTTCATCGTAGTTGAAATCATTGCTTTTTGTAAGATCTAAGATGGGTTGGTCGCCTTCAATATTGAAAAATTCAAAACTATTTTCGGTAAGTATATGTGAATATTTCACGCCCGCCGAGAAGGTTATTTTATCCCAGGACTTATCAAAATCCACTTTTGCGGAAGCTAAATTGATACGCGTATCCGAGTCGAATGCGTTATTCTCTTCCCGAAGAATGGTCTCGCCGTCGGGTCCGTAATAGATATTTGGCTGAGATGTATTGCTTTGATAATCATATTTTCCCACACTCACATTGCTACTCAGAGACGAGGTCTTGTTAATGTTCCAAATATGGTTGAGATTCAAAACGAAATTGCTTGACGTGCCATCGAGATCCGCTTTCGAAGAAAGTATTTCTGAATATTCAGGGGGGCCGGCGCGGTAGATGTCGGTGGTACTATTCAATGCATTGTCTCTCTTGGAAAAGATTGCTCGTGCACTCACAATAAGCAATTGTTTTTCAGAAAATTGAAACTGAGAGCTCAGACCAGTGTTGATTCCATTTTTAATCGCATTGTCCTGAGAATGCAAATCAAGCGACGCATTATTCTGCTGCGTATTGTCATCAAAAAACTCGAGATCATTGTTGAATGATTGGGTGAAGTCGAAATTGGTTTTAACTTTTTCGGTACCGTAATTTAGTGCCAGACTATTGCTATAAATGTATTCTATTCCCTTCGTAAAACTGGAGGCCACACTTCCGTTAAACCCGGTCGCCAAATTCTTCTTCAACACAATATTTATAATACCACCTGAACCTTCGGCGTCGTATTTTGAAGAGGGGCTGGATATGATTTCGATTGTCTCAATCATATCGGAAGTAAGGCTTTGCAAAAAGCTGGTCAAGTCATTTCCCGAAAGGTTCGAAGCCACTCCGTTCATATAGATTTGTACATTGTCTTTTCCCAAAAGAGATATATTATTGTCTAAATCGATTACGACTCCCGGTGCTTTTTTCAGCAAGTCGAGCCCATTCGTTCCTGCTGCACTCGGGCTGCTCGCAACGTTAAAAATCAGCTTGTCGGCTTTTACTTCTATCAGTGCTCTGTGCGCAGAAACTTCCACTTGTTTCAGTGAGGTTACCGAGGGATAGACTGTGATAGTGGGAAGGGTTTTGTTCTCATTTTCAATAACTGAGAAAGCTGCACTGGTGTACTTTTGGCATTCCAAATGCGAAACTTGCACCAGATACGTTCCTGCTTTCACATCTGCGATTGAAAAAGTGCCGGTCGGTGTGCTTATGGCACTATTTACGATGGTACTGTCAAGTGATAACAACGCCACCGCCGCGTATAGTAGCGGCTCATTTTGTGCGTTCATCAACTGGCCTGTTATTTTGCTTCCCGCTGTTGGAGTTGCTGTTTGCGAAAAACCCGGCGATGTGGCTACCAGCAAAATAATGAACGTGGTTATCTTAGATATAAATTTCACTGTTTTCTTCTTTGGGTAAAATCTCTATTTTGCATTGAATTGTCATTCTTTGACTCCATTTTCAACCTGTTCATTGTATTCTTCTGCATCAAAATGCCCGTCCGAAATTTTTATCCGCCCGTCATCCGCCAAGTGCCAAATTTCCATTCCGCTGAATTTTACTTTATTTCCGGTTCCTCCCGGGCCGGTATTCGTTCCCGTAAAAGTCCAGTGAAACTCGGTTCCTTCTTCCGTGTGAATAACAGCATCGCAAGTAAGCGCTAAATCCGGAAAAGCAGTCATAAAGCCGTTCACGACTTTTTCAATAGACGTTCTTCCAACTGCAGGCTCACCATCATTTACTTTCAGTGAACCGCTTTCAGCAAAAAATTGAGCCACAAATTCGGGATTTTGGCTGCACCAAGCCTGGTTGTATCCTTTGGCGAAAGCTTCGATATCAAACTTTTTTTGGTTTTCCGGAATGCGCGTAGAGCTGTAAGATAAGTTCACAAATTTCCACGTGCCGTCGTCAGCCTTGAGTAACGTAAAGTTGTCTAAATTTCGCGTAAGTGGAATGCCAAAACCGTGGAGGGTGGCATCGGCTCTGACGATTGCCAAATGGCCATCGCTTACGAGAATGGTATATTCGCTCACTGGTTCAAAATAGGGTTGTTTATCTCCGGTTTTCAGGCTTTCCAAAAAATCCTGAGCTTTCTTAGTTTGGGTACTCCACATCCCGTCGCGTAAACGTGCAATACCGATATTGGCATCTTTCAAGAGCATTTCTTCGATGGCTTTGGCATCGTAGTTCCCGGCTGCTGCCAAAAATCTTTCAACGGTTGCTTTAATTTCAAGTTGGTCTTGAGACCATTTTTCAGATGGATTTTCCATATTTTCCAATGTTTGGAAATTTTGAGCTTTAAGAATGAAAAATCCGATAGGGGCGATACCCAGAAAGAATAAAAGGGTGTATTTGATTGATGCTTTCATATCTTTTGGATTTTTGCTTTAAAAGTAAAAGGGCAAAACCGATCCGATCCGTTTGACTGAAACGATCCCGCCCTTTCTCTCTCTGTAATATTTTTATTCCACTGCGCCTACTATAAGTTTTACACCGCCTGTGGCAAAGTTGGATAGATCGCTGGCTGTCGCTTGTCCTTCCGGCGAGCCCATCGTTTTTTGTAGAGCTTCTGGGCTGGAAAACCAAAACTCCGCCATTCGGTAGTAGTCCGCTTTTGAGCCATCAGGGGCACTTAAGAATTTTGTGTATTCCACTTTTTCGTGGCCGCTCATTTTGGCCGCTTTCGGCAAATGGGTGTTTTTGTAGTAGGCTTCGAAAGCCTCTTTGTCTGTTGGGTGTCCGTATATTACTGTTAGTTTTATCATGAGTTTTATTTTTAATCTGGCTTAAAACCTGCCAGGTTTACTTGCTTCGCTGCGTGAGATCGCTTCGCTAAGTTTTAAAAACCTGGCAGGTCTCGATGGTAGCCTGACTTCTAATTTTGGAATTTAATATCATGGTTGTTTTCGATCAGTTATCCAATTTTATTCTCTCGGTATCAATCCAAGTTGTTGCATAAATTCCAGATTGTCAAGAATATCTTCCTCTTGAGCTATCTTACCATCCTTCATTTTTACAATCGTTACACCATTAATATCTACCGTATTCCCCGTTGCCGGAATTCCAAAAAAGTCGCCTGTATGGGTTCCTTTAAAATTCCAGCGCTTCACGATGTTATCCTCTTGACCGAAAAGATCAGTAACTGTAAAAGAGACATCCGAAAATCCGGTGAGATAGTTTTGGTAATAGGCTTTGAAAGCATCGATACCGACTACATTTTCCGGTGAAGCGATACCTACAATATTCGCATCAAAATTGTCCGCATTTATCTCATCAATTTTGCCTTCATTTATTATTTCATCCCATACCGTTTGGTACATTTCGAGATTGGCCTCTAATTGTTTTTGGGCATTTTCAAGTTCGGCGCATCTTTCCGATTCATCCGGAGTATCGGGAGATGCTGAAGATGCATTTTGAAAGCTCGTTATCGATCCGACGAGTAAAAGGCTTGTAAAAACAAGCAACAAGATTTTTGTTGTTTTCATACTGATTGGTTATTGATTGATTATTGGTTTGAATAAGTATGTAAAGTTTCTTTTACCTGTTTGAATTTCATTCCGATTCAATCCTATATAGTGATCTACATGAGTCTCATTATAATCATCCGAATTGAGCGACACCGAATTTTTACACGATCATTTGACGCGAGTAAAAATCAGAACGGTGAAGCGCAATCCATGATGATTTGATTTTGGTTGATGGTTCGCTAATCTATTTTTTAGGCTGAGCTTTTACATCTCCGTTTTTGCCGCTAAGATCGTCACGGAATATCCAAAGCTCATCTTCAGATCCGATGGTTACTTCCATCCATTCTTTAAGAAATTCGGCGAAACTACCGGCACCGTATACTTCCTCATACATTGGTTTAATGCTGTGATCTTCGCCCATCCATGCTGCTTTCTCAAAAAAGGAAATCACTGCGATGTCCCGACCTTCTTTCGTACTCGGAAGTTCATTCGTGTAGATGCCATAGGTATCAGCCGGTAGTTTTTGATGATATACGTCGGTCACCTTTTTTACCAATGCCATGGCTTTATCCCACTCGCCGCGTTTTACATCGTAGTAAGTTACCAGAAGTTTATTTATGGTGAAGTCTTTTGGAAACTGGGATAACTCGGTGTTGAATTTCCAGTAGCCTTGATCGCCGCTCCAAGGAGTGCAATGAGCCTGTACATTTTTATTCCAGTCGGCAGCGTGTTCGGCTTTATCATAAGGTACATTGTCCAATGCACTCCAAGGGAGACTTCCCATTGACCAGTGATAACTTCCGGTATTTGGGCCGTTGGCAATCCAATAGACGCGTGCCGCAAAGTCGTCTTTACTATGATATTTTTTGTTGTGCTCTTTTAATCCGGCTTCTAATTCTTCTACCTCGCCTGACTTTGGAATGAGGTTAGCGCTTTCGAATATCCGGTATTCGCTTTTGTCTTGGGCTCCTGCCAAAAGGGGCAGAAAGAGCAATACTATAATTAACTTTTTCATGGTGTTTGGTTTTTGTGTTTCGCTTCCGCGAAACGGTTTTTATTGATTATTGATTTGAATAAGTATGTAACGTTTCTTTTACCGGTCGAAATTTCATTCCCAGATCAGCTTTCGCTAAATCGTTTTTATAAGCTATAAATGGTTTGACTTTCGGTTCACGACCATTCAGCATTTCGTGCATATCCGAGACTTTATATGTTTCGCTTGTCAGCAAATAATCCTTACCGTGGAGTCCATTTATGGTTCCTGCTTTAAAAATCGCATTTGCCACATCGCCCACATCTACTAAGGCAAAGGGCACATCATTCGCATAAAGCATTTTCGTGAAATCATCAGGAGCAATTTTGTTTTTAAACAAATACTGCAAGCCCTGCGATGTGCTGTCTTCTCGGTTTGATAGAGCCTTACCCATGACCCCTACCGGCGAAACCGTAACAATTTCAAAAGATAATTTCGGATGTTCATTTATGAAATTACGCACCGTTTGGTTGGCAATAAATTTTGCCTGAGCGTAGGGATGACTCTCGGTACTGGTATAGCGTGCGTCACTTTCGTCAAATGTATCGGTAAACCTTTTCGAGCCGGCAGGCATCGGAAAGTTTGTATTCCACCCGGCAATGGATGCTATGAAAACCACTTTTTCAATGCCAACTGTCTTGCTCACCACTTCGAGAAAATTCTCGGTGCCTTTTATCGTTGGATCAAAGAGTTCGGCTTGTGGATCTTTTACTTCGAGTATAAATGGGGTTCCTCCGTGAATCACGATGCTACAGTTACTTACAAATTCGGCTAATGCTTCTTTGTCTTCAACCTTAAGTTCACTGATCGTAAGGTTGTCGGCATTTTTCATTTTGAATAAATGCCGATACTTCTTGCTGTTCTTTATATCAGTAACTCCTACTTTAACATCGAATTCTTCTTCGAGGAATTTTTGAGTGACGTAGCTTCCTATAAAGCCCGAACCTCCTATGATGCCTACAGTTTTCATTCTATCTGAGCGTTGCGATTAATAATCTTAAAAATCCTAAATAATGGGTGTTCAAATACCCATATCGGCTATTTTTTACCCTCGTTTCATCGGTTGAATGTGATTATTTCGATGCCGTTAAATCCATTTGGTCAAGTAAGGCCTGATTATCCAAGTAGGCGTCTTCCTGCGTTGCTTTGCCGTCTGTGTCGAAACTCCATTTGCTGAATCCTTCTATTTTCACTTTGTTGTTTGTGGGCGCATTCCCGTTAAATTCTCCGGTGTTGGTGCCGGTAAGCGTCCATTTTACAAAAGCATTGTTTCCTTTAATGGTCAGTTCGTCCACCTGAATACCTAAATCGGGAAAAGCTGTAAAATTGCCTTGCATGATGGCTATGTAGTCTTTCACGCTGTTGCCCTGATTTATTCCATTTGTGTTTCTCACGAAATTATCGACCAAATTGGCTTTTATTAAATCCATATCCTTGGTGTTCCAAGCTTTGGCGATTTGGTCCGCTACTGATTTTATGGTTTTCTCATCCGCCGGCATATTTGAGGCAGCATCCAATTCCATGAGGCTGAGTACTACCTCAGTTGGATCCCAAAAACCGACTTGTCGTACGATTTTACCATCTACAAATCGATAGGTCAGACTAATTGGAAAACCTATTTTCTTGCCATTTGCCGCTAAGGTGCAACTCCAGTCGCCCCAATAGTTTACCCAGGTTTCTCCGTCGTCGGTTTTCACCATTTCATACTCCTCATTTTTACCTGTGAATCCCCGTGATGAATAATTGGCATCATTGCCTTCGTGAAAAGCGACCGTCTCAGCGTTGGTCATGGGTTTCTCGCTGGTGTTGAAGTAGGTTTTTGCTGTGTCGGCAAAATAGCTGAAGTTGTAGTCTTTGTTGTTGTAGTCTTTGAGTGCCTTTTTTACCGTGTCTATTTCAGGCGATTGTTGGGTGTAGCGTTGCTCGGATTGGCAAGCTGTTAGTGAAATGAGGATTAGTGCAAATCCTGCTAAAGTTGAATACTTCATGGTTTGGTTTTTAGTGCCGTTAGTTAATGGCTGTTTATATTATAGAGCCAAATAACCACCTGAAAACAAAAATCAAAAGCCTACTAGGACGAATCAATCGAATTACTGTCCGAAAATAGGGGTGGAGTTATCGGGGGCACTTACGAATTACGAATTAGCGAATTAAGATGCGCCAATTTGAACCAAATAGAATCAAAGAAAATCCCAGATATATAGGTATGAGTGTTTTAAGATTGAAGAACCATGAACACATGACTACTATCACATGCGCGAGTGCCTCAACTTCTATGAATTCTCTGCGTCAACTTCGTGCGCTTTATTTGCTGCGCTAACCCTCCCGGCTCCTTACTGTGATGAAAATACTCCCCTTCGTCGCTGTTAAAGAGATATCGACTCCTTTGCTGTAATAGATGATATTGATTACGAATTGGCTATTCCTATTTGCCATTGTGTTTTAGGCAAGCTCAGCTTAATGCTTATTCCTTAAAGCCTTTTAAACCTTTTCAAAAATGTACAGTCAAACCACCATGAAAACTTCGCTACTTCTATTCCTGTTAATTTTTCTAGGCGCAACCTCTTGCAAAAAAGACGATGAAACTCCGGTCGAAAATCCAACAACAGCTTCCGGAATGTACTTTCCGCCAGCAACCGGAATCGAATGGGATACTACTTCTTTTGCGGAAGCGGGGTGGGACACAAGCGGTGTTGCCGATTTGTATAACTTTCTTGAGTTGAACGGCACCCGAGCCTTCATGATTCTAAAAAATGGCAAAATCGTTTCCGAAAAATATTGGGGAAATGACATACTTAATATTGGACCATTTACGGTCGACACAAAATGGTACTGGGCATCTGCCGGAAAAACACTTACCGCTTTTCTCGTGGGAGTCGCGCAAAATGAAGGTCTTCTCAATATAGAGGATAAAACGTCGGATTATCTGGGAACGGGCTGGACAAATGAGCCCACTGAAAAAGAGAATCTGATTTTGATTAAAAACCAGCTTACAATGACTACCGGTCTCGATTATAACACCGGAAATATTGATTGCACCGATCCCGAATGTCTCCAGTATAAAGCAGATGCAGGTACACAATGGTATTATCACAATGCGCCCTACACGCTTCTCGAATCGGTAATTAGCAATGCAGCTGGCACTACTTTTAATGATTTTACTGATCAGCGCATTGAGACCAAGATAGGCATGGAAGGTACCTGGATTCCCTCTGATTACAACAATGTGTATTGGAGCACAGCTCGCGATGCCGCAAGATTTGGTCTTCTACTTCTAAACACGGGTGTTTGGGAAACGGATTCCATTTTGAACGATCCGGAATATTTCGATTCTATGACGAATTCTTCTCAGAATTTGAATCCTTCGTACGGTTTTCTTACCTGGCTCAATGGGAAAGAATCTACTATTTTGCCCGGGTTACCATTTTCATTCAATACATCCATCTCACCAAATGCACCGACGGATTTATTTGCAGCAATGGGCAAGAATGGCCAGTTTGTAGATGTCATTCCAAGTAAAAATATGGTTGTGATACGAATGGGCGAAGCACCCGATAATGCTTTGGTGCCAGTACTTTTTCACGATGAAATGTGGCAGAAGCTGAATATGCTATTCTGAAAAAAAATCAATTACGAAATTGAGTGAGAAAAAATTCTCGAATTTTCAGTCTTCGAAATTATCCCGAAGGGTGCAAGCGATATGAGGATTCGTGAATTTTAAATCACATGCCCCGTTATCTGATTATTTCCGCACTAATCGATTGTATATTTCCATCTGTGCAAAAATTTGTCTCCTCTTTTGACTGTTTGGGATTCCATATAGAAAGGGGAGGGGATGTAATGGAAAAAATTAATACTTACGCACTCGCACCCGTTCCAAACGACGCGTTTTACCCGAGCCGAAAAGTAGCATTAATCCGAAAATGAGATAGAATGTGAAGAAAACTGTGTGGTTAATAACGTCAGCAAGTGCCGTGGCAAGAAGATGTATCAACGCAGTAAGAGCTATTCCAATACTTCCGATAATAAAAAAGGGATGCTGACGTGTCATAAGCTGCGTTTTTGAGATGTGTACAATTAATTTTGACGAAAGTTACGGACAATTGTATCACAACGCGAATATTGTATGAATGTTTTAAGCCTTTTCTTGAAATGCTACCTGATAAAGTTGGGTATGCTTAAAAATACTAAATGGTTTGCAACCGCTTCAGCAATTCCTCCTTCAGTGGTTTGCTAACAGGTACAGCTCGTTTATCCACAACGATATGGCTCGCAGCAACTTCATCGATATGCATAAGATTTACGATAAAGGAGCGGTGAATACGTAAAAAATAACGCGGCGGTAGTTTCTGATCCATCTCCTTCAAAGTAACCACGAGCATATGCTGTTTATGCTTGGTATGAATACGGCAATAATTGCGATCGGCCTCCACATAATAAATATCATCAATGCAAACTTTTACCATTTTTTCGTGGTCGCGCACATATATGCAATCACTTACCATATAAGGTGTCCCTCCTTCATTTATGGATGAAAATTGTTCACTCTTTTGCCTTTCGTGTTCTATTTGCTTTCCAACTAAACCGATCGCACGCTCAAGCTCAAGTTTTTTTGCCGGTTTGGAAATAAAAGCAAATGGATGCGTTTCCATGGCTTGATCGAAATGTGTTTTGTCATTATTGGCCGTCACATATATGATCGGAATGTCATGTGTTTTCTGGATTTCAAGAGCTGTTTCAATTCCGTTTAGCTTACCATTTAGCTGAATGTCCATCAAAATCAGATCTGGTGGGTTTTGAGCGATCTGTGAAACTGCCTCCTCCCCACGAGGGAAAATCCCGTGCACTTCATGCCCCATCTCTTTTATTTTCAATGCGGTATGTGCCGCCAGGAGCATCTCATCTTCCACAATCAATATGTGCATTTTTGAATTCATCTATGCAGCTTTGTTGGGATGAAAATGAAAAAGTATAGAGGTACCTACTTGGTTTTCTTTGCAAAGTACTCCATTGAGCTGGCGTGTGAGAAGATCAATCAATTGCGAACCGAAGCCGGTGCCTTTTGGCTCGCTTCCCATCGTAAAGCCAACGCCATTGTCGCTAACTTTTAGATGGAGTCCATCTGTTTTTTGCTTCAGCGAAAGTTTAATCTCGCCCGCTTGACCATTTGGGAATGCATACTTCAATGAATTGGAAACTAATTCATTGACGATCAATCCTATCGGTATTGCGGTATCGATATTAAGATCGAGGGGTTCCATTTCACAATCAATGCTCACCTGATTTGCGGCTTGAAAGCTGTCTAGAATATCTTCCGTCAGATTTTCAAAATAGTCCTTCATTTCAATGCTATCGAGTTTGTCTCCTCGGTAAAGCTTTTGGTGGATTATCCCCATCGACTGCACCCGGCTCTGACCTGCGAGAATCGCTGCACGGCTCGCAGGGTCATCGGTCTTGGCAGATTGCAAAGCCAACAAACTTTTCACCATCTCCAAATTATTTTTCACCCGGTGGTGAATCTCCTTCATCAAGAGTTCATTCTGGCGGTTTTTAGCGTCGAGTTCTTCATTCAGCAAGCTCAGTTGAAGATTGCGTTTTTGTCTTTGTAAGTAACTGAACAAAAGCAGCAATAAAAAGAAGAAAAGGAAAGCCGCAAAAAGTATATAGCGTTTTTGAATCCGATCCTGAGCGACCAATTCTTCCGCTTGGGTATTTATGGTTTCGTTTTTCTTGCGGGTTTCGTATTTTACTTCTGCCTCCGTTTCTTGACGTGCTATAATCGAACCTAAGTAGTCCGAATAATTTTCACTGTAAAGTTTTTCATATTTTAAGGCTGAGTCCGCCTGTCCAAGGTTTTCATAAGCGTTCGATACGTGCATATAGTTTTCCCACAAATTGCTTTTATCGCCCGTTTCTTTCATCATCGCTATGGCCTTGAGATTATTCGGAAGAGCCTTATTATATTCACCTTCCAGTAAATATACATGTCCTATGTTGGCGTAGGAAGCCAACTCATAGTGATTGATATTCTGTTTTTTAGCACTTTCCAAATTCGCGTTGTAATCGGCAAGTGCCCTATCATATTGACCCAAGTATTTATAAACATTTCCCCGCCAGTTGCGTGCTTTCAAATAATCAAAACCATTTTCGCCCAGTTCCTTATAAAGTTTCAGTGCCTCATTGATACTCGCTAGGGCACTATCCATTCTCCCATAAATAAACAGTTCGGGACAAGCTTTTGTGTAATATGAATCCGCTAAATCGCGCTTCAACCCCAATTTTTTCTGAATGGCAATGGCCTTCGCGCTATATTCCACGCTTTGCTCATTTCGCTCAGAGAAATAGAGCAAATTGGCAATATTGCTGTAACATTCCGCTATACCTTTTTCATCGTTTTGAGCTTCGTAAATGTTAAGCGCTTTGTACGTAACATTCATTGCGTCAAGATATTCTGCTTTCAACCCGTATATTTGATTGAGTAAAAGGAAAGTTTGAGCCAGTTCCGATTTATCCCCATGTTTGGCATAAATGGCCTTGGCATACTCCAGACATGTCAAGGCACTATCAACATGTCCATATTCACGATGATAATTCGCCAGATCGGTGTAGCTCTTCGCTAAATTTTTCAGATTTTTTTCTGACTTTGCTTGCGCTACCTTCGCCCAGAGTGTCTGATATATCGCCGCAGAATCAGAAACCTCTAAGGAATCCGCAGGTACAGTATTTTCGCTCGTGAGCCCGTTTTCGAAAGCACCAAAAGCACAGGTGAAATCAATAAAGCAAACCCAAAAAAACAGTACAGTGATGAACTTGGTTATCATCGATCCCCTTAATTATTGATAAGGAGCAAGGTAAGGTTTTTTTTCTTTGGGGCGTATCGACCTTCGGCTTTTTAAGAATTGACCTTTCGGCATTTCAACTACATTTTGTGCAAATAGGAAGATATATCAATCCAATCGGTCGTCGTTCTGCAGGCTATATCTTCCTGCAGGTGCTGCGTGGATACCGCCTTCCGTAATTACGCGAGCATCGTCTTGTATCAAAATCTATTTTTTTCATTTTTGCAGATTATCGGAATATGGAGCAGCAGAAAACCTATTTCAAAACCGCACATTCCCATAAAAACCAAACTTTCCTTGATCATACGTCGGTGCCACCTGAATTGAAACATTCGTCCGACTTCCCCACTTATACTGATGGGTTGCATATACGAGATTTGTTGTTAGAATTCCAATTCCGGCTCCTACAAGTACATCCGATACATAATGCTTATTATTCAATATCCGCAAGGCACCCACTGATGTTGCGACCCCATAAGCACCTATGCTATACCACGGACTCAAATCTCCATATTCTTTGCTCATAAAGGTAGCCGCCGTAAAGGCTTGTGCGGTATGCCCTGACGGAAAAGAATTACGGTTACTTCCATCGGGTCGCTCTTCCTTGGTGGTATATTTCAAGGACCAAACCACAACGGCTGTAAGTAACTCCGATTTTACCAAAAGGGCCGTCCGGTTTCGAAAATTATTTTTCCCTTTTACCCCTGCGATATTCAGACCATATACCGCTGCAATTGGTGCATATTGTAAATAGTCATCTGAGCTTGTTTGAAAACTTGAAAAATGCTCATTTCGCTCTTCTTCATATTCTTTATTGCTCAGAAATTCATTTTCGGAAAGCGCAATAAGTCCCAAACCAATTAGGGATCCTGATACTATTACAGGCTTTTTGAAGCTGTATTGCTTAAAATTTGATTCTGCCGGTTTCGCAGGGTGAAGCGAGTCGGCTTTGGTTTGAGAAATAGCTGTGTTGGTAATTAACAGCATTCCCACGATTCCTAAAATCTGATGTCCCGACATTGTGCTTCTTTAAAAGGCAAAGGACCAAACCAATTTTGAAGAAATTTGGAAGAATCTCCCAAGTTCTTATACCCAAGAATATTTCAATCAGGCTGAAAGAAGGGAAATAGATTAAGTGGCTATATTTAAGCTAAATAGTCATTCATCATCGATGTGGATTGCTCCACATTATCTAATAACCTACCGTCCATTCCACAAAATCGGAAATGTGAAAGGAATAATCGAGGCGGGTAATCCCAACAAATAGATCATCATTCAACTGATATTTCAACCCCATTTTTTGGTAGAAAACAGGTGTGTGATTACGGATTTTTTCCTGTAAAGGTAGATCGTCATATGTCCATATTGATAAGTGCCTTCGGCATAATAGAAATTTTGAGCTTTTATGGATTTTTGATTTTCTGAATCGTCCGGTTCGAAAGCGGTCTTTGAAAACCCAAGAAGAAAACGAGCATAAAAAGAAAACTATTTTTCATGCCGTACTTTTTAAAATTCACGGTAGATTTAATAAGCGTATTCCAGAACGTGGATGGAATCAATACCGATAAATAACCTCTAAATCACTTCCTTTTAATTGCTCCTGTGTTGCCGACCAATTTTCGGTAAAACCGAGCATAAAACCACCCCCACCAGCGCCACATATTTTCAAGAAATAATCTCCATTGTCCAGTCCGGTAGTAATCGATTTTTGAAAAGACGGAGGAATTAAAAAATTCATTTCATCTAGCTGGAAATGAATCAACTTATCGAGATTTTGATACAAACTTTGAGTGTCTTCTCTCAAGAAAGAGTGAATGCTGTCGTTGGTATAGGTGGTAAGGTCTCCATCTACTTTTTTCTTATAAGCATCCTCTTTGCAAAGATTCTTAAACTGAGTTACCATTTTTGACGTTTGGCGCTCAATGCCGGTATTCAGCAAGAAAATTACATGCTTGCCATCTTCCTTTTTATCCGGAATGGTAACCGGCGCAACGTCGTTGGCATTCCTGTACAGAATCGGCTGGTTCAGAATAATACTCAAAGGATCGAGACCTGAACTTGTGCCATGAAAGAAGGACTCCATTTCTGCTAACTTCAGCTTTAGCTTTTGAATAGTCTCCGCAGTCATCATTTTCAACTCATCCTTCAGATATTTGGCCTTGACCATATAGCGCAGAAAAATGGCGGCAACCAATGCTCCCGAACTACCAAGACCGGCGCCTTGCGGAATATCGCTTTTGAAAAACAGTCCGTTTTCGATTTCCCACTCAAACCGTTTTACTTCAAGTACGAACTCCTCATCAAGATGGCTGGCTATAAATCCTGAAAACTTTTTTAGGTATTCATTCGAGCGTGTTGCGAAAGGACTGATATCGCCTTCCAAATCAAAAGTAAGCTGACCCGAAAAACGGTCGTAAGGAATTACAAGAGCCATGCTATTGTACAGCGTGCTGTACTCGCCAAAAAGTAAAACCTTCGAATTGAAACGATCCATTCAGTAATTTTAACGTACTAATCTTTCGGGCCCTTTACCCAATTGGTCAAATATAATCTCCTTAACGCTCCCGTCAAGCGCTTTGTTTAAGAAGTTATTCACGTGATTTTTATCCGTATCAGCATATAGCACATGCACATTGGGGCCGGCATCGAGTGTATAGCAAATCGGAATATTGGTTTCTCTTCTGAAATCAATAATTTTTTCAATGACCGCAATGGTTGCCGGTTTCATTAACATATAATGGCTTCCCGAGGTCATCATCATGGCGTGCAAAGTTAATGCTTCCGATTCTGTAATGGCAATAAATTTTTCAAAATCGCCGGTTGCCAAAATTTCCAATAGTTCAGAAGTTCGGTTATTTGCTTGCGCAAAACGGTTTTCAGCATATGGGTGTCCGTTCATAAGCGAGTGCCCGGCACTGCTTGAAACCTTCTTCGGGTCACTTTCAACTATTAGGATTGCATCGTGCATCTTTTGAAAATTCGCGTGAATATCTGTAACACCTGTTGCACATACGTCTGAGGAGGCAGGCATAGATTTATTTTCACCCCATTCGGCAAAGCCTGGAAAGAGCGATCTACAAGCACTTCCGCTACCGAGACGCGCCAGATTTGAAGCCGTCTTTATAAAATCATCTGGGTCTCGCTTTCGCGAAAAATGATCAGCGGCATCCAACAATGTCAATGCTAATGCTCCAAAAGCCGAAGCTGAAGATGCGATACCTGCCGAATGTGGAAAACTGTTTCTGGAATGAATCCGAAGCGCAAAATCTTTCAAAAATGAAAAATGACTTTGCTGCTCCTTAAGATATTTCTGAATCCGATTTTCAAAAACACTATTCTTTTGGTTTTCAAAGAAATAATCCAATTCGATTCCTGAAGTAGATTTTTTATCCAAAAGTTCCAGCGTCGTTTTGGTATACGACTCAGACAGCGTCATACTCAATGAAGAATTACACGGAATCTGATTTGGTTTTTTACCCCAATATTTCACGATGGCGATATTCGATGGACATTTCCATGAAAATGTAGGTCGAGGTTGGATGTTTTCCATTTATCTTTTGATCAGTTCGGGGTACGTAAATTGAATAGGAAAACCCTTTTCAGTAAAATATTTCCGTGCAGTGGTTTCATCTCGGTACGTTACCATAAAAAAATCACCGCCCCACGCACCGAGCGATTTGACGGCGTATGGATAATCGTCAAACTTATCTGACTTAATCGTCGGCAGTTGCAGAATTTCCGAAAGTTGATTTTCACTTTCATTCATGCAATTTTCAAAAGTCTCAATATGGGTTGCGTTGGCTGCCTTCTCTACAGTTTTATTCTTTTTTTCAACTGCTAAATCGGGTAGTTCGAGCGTTTTGAACCGCAGTATCTCGGATTTTGTTTCCTGTTTTTGGCCGCTATAAATAAAAAGGATTTTTGAGGTAACCGCTGGTGATAGGCTAACCGGGACGATCTCATTATTCTGCCTTTTATACAAAATCGGTGTCTCGGCCGAAGCGCAGGCTACATCATATCCCGAGCCACCAAAAGTGTTTTCTAAAATTACAAAAGGAGCCACTCCACTCCATTGTGACAATAATGCCACAAGAGTCGAACTGGTTCCAAAACCCCATTCGGTAGGGAAATCAGTATTTGTTTTGAAATCCAGACCCGTTTGAAAAAGGGAATTATCTTCCAACTTTAGATGCATCAAAAGTTCACCGATTACATTAGCCTTTTTGGTGTCTGTACTCTTAATGATTTCAAGCTCTTTTGAAAAGCGTGCAGAAAACCAGGTTTCCTCATCCGTCTGGCTTATCCAGTTTACGTCTTCATCCTCACGCTTTTCTACTTCCAGACTTTGTCCGTATTTCAAGGGAATAGCCAGACACTCCGCACCGCGCAAAACCAAATATTCTCCAAAAAGCAGCAATTTGCCGGAAGCGTAGAACTTCATTCTAAATCAGTTGTTTTGCCGATTTGCTACTGCGTCTTTACCGGATTTTTCCCCCGAAAGAACAAGTTCAGCAAAAACATTTCGAACGGCAGAAACGGATACCTTGTGGTGTTTGAAATAATCTACGATAGATGCTTTGTATTTTTCCGGAACTTCCAATTGTTTCATTATATTGAAAAGGTGCATTTTCATGTGTCCTTCCTGAATACCAATGGTAACGAGTGATTTTACTGCGGCGAAATTATTGGCCAATCCGGAAGCGGCAGCTATACCCATCAATTCCTCAGCAGAAGGATGTCCCAGCAATTCCAAAGACAATTTCACAAGCGGATGAAGATTTGTAAGTCCGCCTACAACACCAAGAGAAATGGGAAGCTCCAGCATAAACTTCATCTTATTATCCGTTACTGTTACGTGGGAGAGGGGCGAGTAGTGGCCATCGCGATTTGCGGAAGCGTGGCCGCAAGCTTCTACCGCTCTAAAATCATTTCCGCTGGCCAAAACCACGGCATCTACACCGTTGAAAATTCCTTTGTTATGAGTGGCAGCCCGATATGGGTCAACCTCGGCAATGCGCACACCCATTTGAAAGCGTTTCGCAAATAAAGCTCCTGACATTCCGGGTACCAAATCATCGAAGTTTTCAATTTCCGTTTCTACCCAGCATCTTACTTTGCAATTGGGGGTTAGATTTGAAAGAATACACATGATAATA
This sequence comes from uncultured Cryomorphaceae bacterium, assembly GCA_963741985.1. Lineage (GTDB taxonomy): Bacteria > Bacteroidota > Bacteroidia > Flavobacteriales_D > Cryomorphaceae > Cryomorpha. The sequence continues at coordinate 660,844 of CAVUKD010000004.1, read as the reverse complement.
TCCAGACCTTCGCCGGAAAAATCATCTTGCTTTTTGTACCACTCTTTAAAGGTAGCTGCAAATTGCTCAAGGCAGGAGTTTATAAAATTGGCTCCCATCGAGTCTTTGGTATCGAAGGTGCAAAAAAGCTGCATCAACCCGGGCTCTTTATTGCTCAGATCTTTAAGCTCGATATTCAGAAGGCCGCCACCGCGCTTGCGCATATTTTCCGTAAGGGTTTCAACAGCTTGAGTAAGCACTTCTTTTAGTTCGCTGAATTTGCTTTTAAGCAATGCCACATCGTCTTTCCAAACAAAATGTACCTGACCGATTTTTTCAGTTCCGACGATTTCGGTTTTAAAACCACCGTGGTCGAACCAAAACTTAGCACTTTTAGATGCAGCCGCTACAACAGAGCTTTCCTCAATCACCATCGGAACGGTATACACTTTATCGTTGATCAAAAAATTGGGAGCAACACTATAGGGCAAATGAAAATTGGAAATCGTGTTTTCGCTAAACTCTTCAATGAGTTCCTGGAATTTTTCGTCCTGATGATGAAAGCTCTTGAGCTGGCTCAGTGCTTCATCTCTGTTCTCAAAGAACTCACTCACAATTTTGAGTTTTCCCTCGCTATTGTTTTTCGAAAATCCGTTTATAAACTGTGATTTGTTTTTCATCCGTATTTATTTTGATGCTTACGCTAAATTCTGATTAGGCTTAACTCGAAATAGTTCAGATAAGTGTCTATTCAAAGTGCTTTAATGATTTTTTGTGTTTTTAGAAATCCGATTTTTAAATACTTACGTTAGAATTTTAACCTTCGATTTCAATTTAAGTCAATCTTATCTTTAATAGTTTATGATTTACCACAAATTCGGGATCAAAAGTAAGAAATTTATAGCGATGGCAGTTAATCTTCAGGCTTAGAATAGAATTTGAAATTCTCCAACTGACGAGACCTTCCAGGTTTCAAAAACCGGTCTGTACTTTTATCAGTTTTTTAATGTGTTTTGGATATGGCGGTCTTCTTTTCAACCAACAGGAACGGTATTTTCAATCTTTTTTGTCAATAAAAAATATCCGATAAAGATCGAAATCAACAAAAGCATCCCATTAAATTGATGCAGCACAGCCCAAGTAACAGGAATCTTGGTAGTACTATTCAAAACCGTCAGAACCCCGAGCGTAATTTGAATCAAAACCAAAATAATTGGAACGATGGCAAGCCGGGAAAGAGGCTGATTTTTTGTAGTTCTCCGTGCTTTGATCCACCAGAAAACAATGAGAATTGCAAGTATATACGCCATTCCACGGTGAATCCACTGAACATTAATCAGCGAACCCGATATCGAATACAACCATGGATCGCCACCAAAAAAGATTGTTGGAAAAAATTGCCCGTTCACACCAGGCCACGTCGAAGCGGCAAGCGCAGCGTGCAAGCCAGCCATAAAGGCACCATAAACAAGCTGAATACCCAAAACGACCAGTACAACTAATGTAAAGTGGCGGAGTTTGGGTGCGTGTGTTTTATTGCTTTCGCTGAAAAGCAAAGTCATTGCAAACCAAAGCGTATAGCAGAGCAGGATCATAGCCGAAATAAAATGAGCTGCCAGTTTGTAATGATCCACACTCACGCGATCGCCGGTCAATCCGCTGGCCACCATTATCCACCCCACGAGACCTTGCAGTCCGCCAAGTAAAAACAGGATAATCATTGGTTTGGTCATGGCTTTGGTAAACCATTTTTTAACCAGAAAATAGATAAAAGGAATTAAGAAAACGATTCCGAGAGAACGCGCCCAGAAACGGTGAAACCATTCCCAGAAAAAAATGTTTTTAAATTGCGAAAGTGTAAAGTCAGAGTTGAGAAGTAAAGATTGCGGCGTTTGTTGGTACTTCTGAAACGCTATCATCCAGTCTTGATGATTAAGCGGCGGAATCATTCCCATGATCGGATCCCACTCGGTAATAGAAAGTCCTGAACCTGTGAGACGCGTAATTCCGCCCAGCAAAACCTGAATCATTATCATAAAAACACCCACCAAAAGCCAGATGGCAATGGCGCGTTTGTGTTTTCTTCTGCGCTGCGAATCATCGGGTGCAAATTTAGTATAAAAGAGGGTGGGGGTGAATATTAATTGGGAAATTCATCCAATAAAAAATAAACTTTTGCTCATCATAACAAGGAATTTTACTTCATGTTTATATTCGATTATGAGATTTCATCATAAGACGGTTTATTTCTATTATTTGGCATAAAAAAAAGCGACCCCTCACGGAGTCGCTCATTGTTTCACTGCATGAAATAAACCTCGGTTTATTTCTCGTCTTTTACTTCTTCGAAGTCCACATCGGTTACTTCTTCGTCACCTTCGGCATTTGCATCAGCAGATCCATTTTCAGAGGCATCGCCCTGTGGTTGTTGCTGTGCGTTGTACATATCCTGCGAAGCGGCCTGGAAAACAGTATTCAGTTTTTCGGTAGCAGCGGCTGTAGCTTCGATATCTTGCGATTCGTGTGCTTTTTTCAACTCTGCCAACGCATCTTCGATAGGCTGTTTTTTGTCAGCCGGTATTTTGTCACCGAATTCTTTCAATTGTTTTTCCGTTTGAAAAATCAATGCATCTGCTTTGTTCATGGTTTCTACCTTCTCTTTGGCTTGTTTGTCAGCTTCAGAGTTGGCTTCCGCCTCTTTCTTCATTTTCTCGATTTCGGCATCGGTCAGTCCGCTTGAAGCTTCAATTCGGATGGATTGCTCCTTACCTGTAGCCTTGTCTTTCGCGCTTACGTTCATAATACCGTTGGCGTCGATGTCGAAGGTTACTTCAATCTGAGGTGTACCGCGTGGTGCAGGTGGAATATCGGTCAATTGGAAACGTCCGATTGAACGGTTGTCGTTTGCCATTGGTCGCTCACCTTGCAATACGTGAATATCTACAGATGGTTGATTATCTGACGCTGTTGAGAATGTTTCCGATTTCTTAGTTGGAATCGTTGTATTCGCGTCGATCAATTTTGTGAAAACACTTCCCATTGTTTCGATACCCAATGATAGTGGAGTAACGTCGAGAAGAAGAACATCTTTCACTTCACCTGTTAATACACCCCCTTGAATGGCAGCACCAATCGATACTACTTCGTCGGGGTTTACACCTTTTGACGGCTCTTTTCCAAAGAACTTCTTAACGGCTTCCTGAACCGCAGGAATTCGTGTAGATCCACCAACGAGAATTACTTCGTTGATGTCCCCTTTGCTCAATCCGGCAGCTTTCAAAGCTTTGGTGCAAGGCTCAATTGATCTTTTGATCAAAGAATCACAGAGTTGCTCAAATTTTGAACGTGTCAGTGTTTTCACCAAGTGTTTTGGTACACCATCCACTGGCATAATGTATGGCAGGTTGATCTCAGTAGAGCTTGAGCTCGACAATTCAATCTTCGCTTTTTCAGCAGCTTCTTTCAAACGCTGAAGCGCCATTGGATCTTTTGTTAGGTCGAGTCCGTTATCGTTTTTAAATTCTGCAACCAACCAGTTTATTATTTCGTGGTCGAAGTCATCACCACCTAGGTGAGTGTCACCATCTGTAGAGAGTACTTCAAAAACGCCATCGCCTAATTCGAGGATAGACACATCGTGGGTACCACCACCAAGGTCAAATACCACTACTTTTATATCTTCCGATTTCTTGTCGAGACCATAAGCTAAAGCGGCTGCGGTAGGTTCGTTGATAATACGACGTACTTTCAATCCGGCAATCTCTCCAGCTTCTTTTGTAGCCTGACGTTGCGAGTCATTAAAGTATGCCGGTACTGTAATAACGGCTTCAGATACACTTGTTCCAAGAAAATCTTCGGCAGTTTTCTTCATTTTTTGAAGAATCATTGCAGAAATCTCTTGCGGTGTATACTGGCGGTCGTCTATCTGAACGCGTGGCGTGTTGTTATCACCTTTTACTACTTTATAAGGTACCCGTGCTATTTCTTTTTTCACCTCATCAAAGGAGTTACCCATGAATCGTTTGATTGAGGAAATTGTTTTTTCGGGATTTGTAATTGCCTGTCGTTTGGCGGGATCACCCACTTTTCGTTCTCCACCTTCTACAAAAGCGACTATAGATGGCGTTGTACGTTTTCCTTCGCTGTTTGCAATAACTACGGGTTCATTCCCTTCCATTACTGAAACGCAGGAGTTCGTCGTTCCTAAGTCAATTCCGATTATTTTACTCATGTGTGTTTGTGCTTTTGGTTTGTAATTGCTTGACATAACTCAAGGACTATACCAATACCGAAAAAATCGATTTTTGGGCAGGATTGACACTTTTTATGTCAAATAAAATGACAAAAAGACAGAATTCATGTTTTATTCCAGTCGGTCAAAAGAATAGACTTGTATCTCAGCCAGAATGTTCAATAGGCCTTACGAGCCTCCCGCTGATGAGCGACTCCGTATGCAATTGAATACTTAGCTTAACATTCTTTCAACCGCAGGGCGTCATCAAAGAAATTACACCGGTGGATAATATTTTCAGAACAAGTACTTAGGTCAAATGAAGGCATGGTGCAATGCGAAGAATGGTCAGATTCTAAAGATACCAACTAAGGGCAGGAGATAATACCATCTTCACAAACGTAGTTACTCCCCGGCCAGTCGATATCACAGTAACATGGGCCTATTGTGAAAACACCTTCATTCATGACCTGCATACTTGGTTCTGAGAGAAAGTATTTTTTAACGGCAGTAATCCGGGAGCCGAGAATTCCTATTGCGCCATTATCAAAATTGGAAAATGTATTCAGAACAGGAGTGAAATCACTTACCGGATTGGCAATTTTATAATAGGTATTTAAATCTTTATTTGCAGCAGTGATCCGAAGTTCAACATGGTCTATCCGCACTTTTTTGAGATTGGGGATAGCATTAAATTTATTACCAATAAATTTATACCAGTTTTCTGACGTTAATATCATAGAATTATTGTCGCTCGTCAATTCGGAATTATCAATTTTGCCAATTCCAAAATCGATAATTTGATTGGTGATTTCACTGCCATCTGCAGTGTTATAGTCGTAATTTAAGCGAAAAACTCCTGTAAATCGGGCAGATGTAAAGTCTTCGATGAAGTTGAAATTGTAATTATTATAAGAGTTAAAGCCAAGGGTATATAGTGGAAGCTTAGGAGTTAGGTTTGGATTCGGCGATCCGGATATACTTGCTGGAGTAAAAGATGAAAAATCAGTTTCGGCGGTATATGTTTTTCCGCGAGCCACAACTTTCAGAACATACGTCATATTTATCGGTACTGCTGTAATAGGCACATTCCTGATATCGATCTTCTCAGCATCGGTAAAAAGCGGCTGAGCCGTGTAGTAAAATCCTACATTTTGATCGTAAAATACGCCTGGATCCCGCGATGGCTTAACGATATACTGGAGTTGGATGGAATCCTGAATCACCCCATTTCGTTTCTTATAAAGCGTTGCTTCAACCTCAGAAGGATCATATTCTATGGAATCTTTTATTTGGGCGTAGTTGTTCGCGTCGCCCGCTCCCAGATAGGTGCGATTGATCCGCACGAACTGCGTATCGACTGAATAATCGAGAATGCCAATTATTACTGGAGTGCTTTTATAAGGTGCCAATAAATCGACCTCGGATGAGCACCCGTTAAAAAAAAAGGAGAGGCCTATGAAGGCAATCAAGCTGAAAATTACCGATCTTCGAATCATATAAGCAGATACTGTTTTTTGAATGGTTGCAAATGTAAGGTATTCCGTCAATTAAGAAAGGCGTGAATTCAGGAAAGGTCGAATTAAATTCACGTCTTGGAATTCCAATCCTTACATAGAATTTTTCAGGTTCAAATATCTTCGTTACGTTTGACAAATTAAATTGAACAAATATGTCGGTCCACTCTCAGGTAAAACGCGTAACTACGCACACTTTGCGTGAAATGAAACAAAAAGGTGAAAAAATAGCCATGCTCACCTCATACGATTTCTCAATTGCACGTATCGTGGACGAAGCTGGAGTCGATGTCATTCTTGTTGGAGATTCGGCGTCGAATGTAATGGCGGGTCACGAAACTACGCTGCCTATTACGCTTGACCAAATGATTTACCACGCTTCATCGGTTGTGCGCGGTGTAAAGCGTGCACTGGTAGTGGTCGATCTTCCTTTCGGTGCGTACCAAGGAAATAGCAAAGAAGCCCTCACTTCGTCTATCCGAATTATGAAGGAGAGCGGTGCCCACGCGGTAAAACTTGAGGGGGGAATAGAAATCAAAGAAAGCGTAGAAAGAATTCTCTCTGCCGGAATTCCAGTAATGGGACATTTGGGCTTGACCCCGCAAAGTATATACAAATTCGGAACGTATTCTGTGCGCGCCAAACACGAAGATGAAGCTGATCACTTGATGCATGATGCTAAAATTCTCGATGATATAGGTTGTTTCAGCATTGTGCTTGAAAAAATCCCGGCTCACCTAACGGAAAAGGTATCCAAAAGCATAGATGTGCCGACAATCGGTATCGGTGCCGGTGGGGGAGCCGACGGCCAAGTTTTGGTTGTCCATGATCTCCTCGGTATTACCAATGAGTTCAATCCACGATTTTTACGCCGTTACGCAAATCTTTATGATGATATAAAAGGTGCCGTAGGACATTACGTTAGTGATGTGCGATCGCGTAATTTTCCGAATGAAAATGAACAATATTAATGGCGCGTAGTACCATTGATAATCTTGAAGTTCTCTTCGAAGACAATCACTTGATAGCCATCAATAAGAAGCCGTCGGATATCGTGCAAGGCGACAGAACGGGCGATACTCCGCTGAGCGAAGTTGTCAAGCTTTGGCTAAAAAAGAAATACGATAAACCCGGAAATGTCTTTATCGGTGTGGCGCACCGCATAGATAGGCCCGTAAGCGGGGTAGTGCTTTTCGCAAAAACGAGTAAGGCACTCACTCGACTCAATGCCGAATTCAAAGCCAAGACAATTTCTAAAACTTACCTTGCTGCGGTTTGTGCCCTTCCGCCTGAGCCTTCCGGTAAATTGATAAACAACCTGATGAAAGATTCATCAAAAAACCGATCACGGACAGTAAATTCGAATAATAAAGCAGGAAAGGAAGCAGTTCTTATCTATCAATTGCTCGGAGAGAGTTCACGCTATTTCTTTCTCGAAGTAAAACCTGTTTCGGGCCGGCATCATCAGATCCGCGTTCAGCTTTCTGCCATGGGATGTCCTATCAAGGGTGATCTCAAATACGGTGCGCCACGCAGTAATAAAGATGCTTCGATCCACCTTCATGCAAGAACGATCGAATTTCTTCATCCGGTTCAAAAAGAAAAAATGACGATCTCGGCACCACTTCCCGACGATCCGGTTTGGAATGCGCTGGCAGAAACTATCTCGCGTCATTAGCCTCCGGTCTCTATAGGGTGAGAGTTTTTGGGAGGATATCTAATCGTATTCAGGTAGCGGAGTTTTAACTGCAAGGTGCGCAAGGTCTTTATGCAAAGGGAGCGGAGAGAATCCATAATGGATGGATCATGGATTTTGAATCATGGATTATGCTTTATTGAATATGTTTCTATTTATCAAAAAATGATAACATCTCCTAAGTTGCAGATTTCCATAATGAACTTTGCGCCTGACCCTTGCGCGCTTTACGGTTAACGGAAGCCAAAATCAATATTCGAAAAATTAAATCAATTTGAGTTTATCCTTGTAAAGATGACTTATCGACCTTTTGTTTATAATTACAGCAGCCAAATTGGCGCAATAAAATATCACATACTGACATAATGACGTAAGTATTTGTTTAATCCAATTTGGTATTCATTTTGAAAGGCTTCTTTTAGAATTTAAATTATCAAACCTAAAAACATAAAACGATGTCAATAATTAAAGTTAGAACCAACGACGCAGCACCTGCGAATCCATTTCAAAATTTGTTTAATGACTTTTTTGAAGGCGAATTGTTGCCCGGTCGCCCTGCAATGAGAAGCGGATCCACTCCGGCCGCCAATATTCAGGAAACTGATAAAGCATACCACATCGAAGTCGCATCGCCTGGTATGGCAAAAAAAGATTTTAAAATCGAAGTAGATGAAGATTTGCTGACGATCCGTTCGGAAAAAGAATCAAAAAAAGAAGAAGAATCAACCCGCTATACCAAGCGCGAATTCAACTACACCTCTTTTGTACGCTCTTTCAGACTTCCCGAAGAAGTAGATGCTGACAATATCTCCGCCTCGTACACCGATGGAATTTTAAAACTCGAAATTCCTAAAAAAGAAATTGAAGCAAAGAAAATACGGAGTATCGATATTAAGTAAGCACACGTGAATATTTTGATTGGTGGGAAGTGCGGGAGGGTTAAACCTTCCGCATTTTTTTTTGGAAAATAAAGCGACATTTGTATCCGTAAGTGCTGAACGAACTGTATCATGAAGTGTTAATCCTTTTGAAAGAGATCTGATTCAAATCATGATTGCAATAATGCCATTAAAATGAACTATAAAGATTATTATAAAATACTCGGTTTAGATAAGAAAGCTACCCAAGCTGAGATTAAGAAGAAATTCAGGAAGCTCGCTATAAAATACCATCCCGATAAGAATCCGGATGATGCCACATCTGAGGCCAAATTTAAGGAAGCCAATGAAGCGTATGAAGTATTGGGCGATCCCGAAAAGCGTAAGAAGTACGATGAGCTCGGCGCCAATTGGAAACAGTATGAGCAATATCAGAATGCCGGTGGTCAGCGCGGCCAAGGTCAGTATCAATACTCCGGAGATTACAGCGACTTTTTCGGTCAGTCGGGGGGAGGTTTTTCCGATTTTTTCAATTCCTTTTTTGGAGGGGGTGGTTATGCCGGAACGGAAGGTTCCTATGGCAGTCAGGAAAATCCTTTTGGTCGCCAACAAAGGCGTCAAGCAAGAAGAGTAAATTCTCAGGCCACGTTAAAATTGAGTTTTGAAGAATCTTTTAACGGAGTCGCCAAAGTAGTGCAACTCGATGGACAGAAAATCAGACTCAATATCAAGCCAGGCGCAAAAGATGGTCAAAAATTGAAACTCGGCGGCAAGGGGCAAGGTGGGGGCGATCTGATCATTACACTTCAAATTCCAAAACCTGCCGGATATGAATTGGACGGATTGAATCTATCCAAAAAAATTGATGTAGATCTTTATACCGCTGTCCTTGGTGGAAAAGTTGAAGTGCGTACCCTTCACGGCAAATTGAACATGCCGATTTCCAAGGGTACACCGTCGGGCAAAAAGCTGCGACTCAAAGGAAAAGGAATGCCTGATTATGACAAGGAAGGCAAATTCGGTGATCTTACCCTCGAAGTACAGATTAAGGTGCCAACTGATCTTTCAAAAAAAGAAACTGAGCTTTTTGAAGAATTGCAGAAGCTTGCAGGTCACTAAAACTTTGTGAGATAATTAATCGAAATTTACATGGTTTACAACACCAGTTTTCATCATATTCTTCCTGCTTGGGGCCTAAAGCTTGTGGCTCAACTTTATCCCCAAAAAGCAGCAATCCGCTCAATAACCCAAAAAGTCGCCATGCTACCAATAGCATAAGGCGGTATTTTTTGGACAACCTTCGGCCACTTTTTATAAAGAGACAAGACCTTTATCAGACCTATAACACAAACGACAAAACACAACTGACCAATCTCTACTCCAACGTTAAAAAACGCCAGAGCAATGGGAATATCCGTTTGTGGTAGTCCGACTTCTACAAGTGCACCGGCAAATCCAAATCCGTGAAGAAGACCAAAACTGAATGCCACGAGCCAAGGTTTTCGACTCGTTAAGGTTTCGTGACCCTGAATATTCCGAACGATTTCCAGCGCGAGAAAAACGATGCTCAGCGCAATAACGGCTTCAACAGGCGGACCTGGCACATTGGCGAAGCCTAAAACGGCAAGGCTCAAAGTAATACTATGCGCCAGCGTGAATGCGGTTATGGTTTTCACCACTTTCCGAAAACCTTTCGTGATAATAATGAGCGAAAGAACAAAAAGCAAATGGTCTATTCCAAAAAGGATATGCTCAATTCCCAATCCGGTATAAGTTCTGATCACAGACCAGGTGTTGGTCTTGCCAGGTAATATACCTTCAATTCTGTCCGGCTTGAGCAAGAGTGTGGCTTCTTCTCCGTCGAGATACGCTACATTCACAAGTACATCTAACATCGTTTTGTTGAGGTTATGAATTCGGATGGCATTTCCTGCAAGGGGGGCAGGGCCTTCAAGCTTGTAGATAAAAAGCATCGATCCCGAAATAGGGCGTTCAAGTGCGGTTGAATTTAGTTCAAAATTTTGAGGAAATTGTGGTTCAATCTCAGGAATCTGATCACCGATTCGTGGAACCTTCCATAGCACCTGATAAACATTGTCGCTTACTTGTTTTATTTGCAAGTACGCAGGTCGAACCTCATGTGCGTAGCTCATTTGCCAGAACCCCGACAGTGAGAAAAATAGAATCAAATAGCCGACAATTTTGAGCTTCATATTGGTTCGTTGAGCTTTTCATTAATCTCCTTATACTGATCGGTAGTCAAGGTATCAGCCGTAATTTCAATTTCGTAATTTTTCTTCAAATCGAGATATACTTCTGTTCTACTCTCTTGCTCCTGATCGTTTTGATAGTCGCGTTTCAAATCTTTTTTCACCTCCGAAAAAGAAGGAAGATGTGGAGCCACCTTCTTAGTAATATATACCAAATGCCAGCCATACGCGGATTTTATCGGCCCGGCCCACTTGTTTAAGGGTAGAGTCCTAATAGATTCTGCCATTTCACCTGCAAAGTCGACTTTTAGTTTCGCAGCACTTTCATTCGAAAAGTAAAAAGAAAGGTAAGAGGGGTCACCTTGGTTTTTCAACTCTTCTGGTTTTGCGTTAGAAAATTGGCGAAGTAGTTCGGCAGCACTTTCACGGGTATCGGTATGTCGTTCAGGAGTTAAAATTATTTGGTAAAAATTGAGTGAATATGGGGTGAGATACTTGTCCTTATTTTTTTCAAAATAGGTTTTTAATTTTTCGTCCGTTGGAGGCTCCACGAGTTTTGAAAGATCATTGCTCAAAAATTCCATTTTTTCGGCAAGCCGCTGTTTTACGATTTCGTCATTCTGATCCAAATTCATTTTAAGGGCCTCACGGTAAAATACTTCCTGGCGGATCTTTTCGCTTATCAAACCCGTGAGCTCATCAGATGTGGGGGGATGGTGCCATTGTGATTCGTAAAGGGAAGAAATATGCGCAACATCGTTATCGTTGATTATAATCTGGTGGTCGCCGGAAGTATTTTTTTGTACGAGCAGGTAGAGAATGAATATTCCCGCGCCGAGTAAAAGAAAGTGAAAAAGTGGTTCGTGAATAAGTTTCCGCATCTCCTTTGGTGATTATGTTTATGGCTATTTATTAATTTTCGTTGAGGTTTATTTCTCATAAAAGGTAAATATACAGACCGTTTATGCGCTTTGCGATTTAAAGGCTCATACATTATTACTATAAACGTTTCAAATTGTAAAATGGATTAAAGTGACCCTACTTAGTGTAAATTGTAGTTTCTGAAGGAATGCATTGACTACGATATAGTGTTTGGCTTTTAGGGTATTACGTGAAACGAATTAACTACTTCTCACCGCCTTCAAAGGATACTTTCTTAATTGTACGACCCATGCCAAAATAGATTCCTTTAGTAAAGTCTGCCCTTCGGCAAAGGTTTCCCGAATTACACGCCAAGCCCGGATCGTTGTGAATTATTTGAGAAAGTGGGATGAAAATTTTGGCTAACCCTCGTGCATGAAAATTTGCAGTTTTATTTAGAAAGATTGAAATAATTTCTTTTGTAAATTTCCTTTTGTTTTTCAGAGTTTATTCATTGGTAAAGGTTAATGCCCAGATAAACCAAGTTTCTTTTTCGAAATATTGCAATTACTACAATACCGGAAAAATTAATATAGTTTTTCGCTTTAAAGTCTTACCTTGCCATCAGATAGGCATAAGGGTGAGGGAAAATTAATACCTGCAAGGATGACTATCGAAGTAAAATGCCTGACCATTGAGTTTTTTATTAAAAGTCATCTAATAATATCCACCGCTACAGAAGAAAAAATTCACAGGTTTTGTAATGTAGTTTTCTCTTATGAAAATGGAGATCGGACTTCAGAAATTGCAAGTATTGACGACTATCAAAAAGAATTAGAATATATAAAACAAAATATTCTTAAGGCTGTAGCTGTGATAAAAAAGGAATCAGATGTTTCACTTCAGAGTGAATTGCAAAAGTCTATGGCCGAAATAGAAGCCGCTCCAACTGGAAATGAAATCTTAACATTGGTAGAAAATATATCTGCTAAGACGCGGTAAATTTTTTCTTGCTATTGCATATTAAAAGCGAATTTCAATATGTATTTTTTGCTTTTGCAAGAGAATAAAATGTTTTAGATGGGGAGTGTGAACCAGTATGGATCAAAATATTCGTATCTTTCGAATTATTCTTGGAGTTTATTCCTCTTACTCTTTAAATTTTCTCCAAGTGTTTTTCTGTTTCATAGCAAGGGAATCCGGTGCTGTCATGCTCCGGATTTCCTTTTTTATTAAAAAGTAGGAAGCGGATATTTTATTCCGATTTTGAAAGAAATTCCCGCTGGCAAAACCCGCATAGGGAATTCAAATCAATCTTTGCCTTTGTGGAAATATAAGTGCAGTTGAGATGCTACAATGTGAAGTAGAAATCATTGACATGCTGGCGGTACGCTTCGTATTTCGCATTATTGAAATTAAAAAATTGAGCCGGTTTATGGGCCACGCCTTGTTCTTTTTCATCGAGGGGGGTGAGCAAGTCAATTTTTTGAAATTTCCTTCTGAAATTACGTTTGTCAAGCCTGGTGCCCAAGATAGCCTCATATAATTTCTGTAATTGACCCAAGGTGAATTTCTCAGGCAAAAGCTCAAATCCAAGAGGTTGATATTTGCTTTTGAACATGAGTTCCTTCGAAGCGGCTTTTATGATATCCCCGTGGTCGAATCCCAAAGTAGGCAAATCATCCAAATCATGCCAAAAGGCTTCCGTGGCAAAACTGCTGGCATGAAGCTCATAAAGGTCTGATCGGATAAGCGAATAATAGGCCACTGTTATTACACGTGCGTCGGGTTCGGCACGAATGGATTTCAACCATTCCAAATCTTGCTTCTTCGTAAGTCGGTTCGGATTTCCGAAAGAACCAAATTGCTCCAGATAAATGTCGTGAAGACCTGTAAGTTCTTCCAAAACGCGGCCTGCTGCTTGATCGAGATCTTCATCTTCACGGATAAGATTTCCTGGAAGTGCATACACCTTATCAGCTTTTTTCTTCGATTTTTGTCCGCGGTCGATGAGCAACACTTTGAGTTTCTCTGAGTCAAAGCCAAAGATTACACAATCGACTGATACGTTGGGATTGAGTTTTATTTCCTGTTCTGATCTTACCGGCATACCTATGAATTTGATTCCCCTTTCGAAGGCAAAAATATCAATTAATTCGTTTTATTTGTGCTCTAAATTTAGTAAGTGTTATATTTACACTAATTTCCCCAAGGGTACAAAAAAAATATGGGATCAATTCGAAAAGTAGGCGTATTAACTTCGGGTGGTGACGCGCCGGGAATGAATGCAGCCGTCAGGGCAGTCGTCCGTACCGCCATATTCAATGACCTTCAGGTTGTCGGAATTTACCGTGGCTATGAGGGATTAATAGAAGGAGATATAGAACCTTTGTCTGCCCGATCGGTAAATCATATTCTTCAAAGGGGCGGTACTATGCTGAAGTCGGCTCGCAGCAAAGAGTTCAGAACTCCGGAAGGCAGAGCTAAGGCTTATGAGAACTTACAGTCACAAGCAGTGGATGCACTCGTAGTTATCGGTGGAGATGGCAGCTTTGCCGGTGCTCATGTTTTTATGTCGGAGTTTGATTTTCCCATCCTCGGAATTCCCGGAACCATCGATAATGATCTCTTTGGTTCAGATTATACCATTGGATTTGATACCGCCCTGAACACAGTTATCGATGCCGTGGATAAAATTCGTGATACAGCCGCTTCTCACAACCGATTGTTCTTTGTGGAAGTTATGGGGCGCGATGCCGGTTTTATTGCGGCTCATGCGGGGGTAGCTTCGGGAGCACTCGCCGTGCTCATTCCCGAAAGGAATATGTCGATAGAAGGCCTTGTGGAGAGACTGAGTGAATCGCGGCGTCAAAATAAGACTTCAAGCATTATAATCGTAGCCGAGGGGGGGAAAAGCGGTGATGCCTCCGAAATCGCCAAAAAGGTGAATGAAATGGCACCCCATTATGAAACGAAAGTTACTATTCTCGGACATATCCAACGGGGTGGCAGTCCTTCTTGTTTCGACCGGAATCTTGCCAGCCGACTGGGAGTAGCCGCCGTAGAAAATCTTTTGAAAGGAAAACGCGACTGTATGGTGGGAATGATAAATCAGAAAATTGTGCTCACCCCATTTGCCGAAAGTATTTCTGATAAACTCACCCTTGATCCCGAGTTGATCCGAATAGCAGATATTCTTTCTATTTAAAGACTTTAAAAATTAAAAAAAATATGCTCTTAATTGCAGACAGCGGGTCTACCAAATGCGATTGGCGCCTCGTGGCAGCCGACAAAACCTACCGGGATTTTAAATCCATCGGAATCAACCCTTATTTCCATAAAGAAGATGTTATTGAAGCTGAGCTGAAAAAAGTTCCTGGAATTGAGGACTTTGCTGACAAGGTAACCGCTCTTTTCTTCTACGGCGCTGGTTGTTCATCTACCGAATTGAAACGCGTAGTCGATCGGGGCTTGGGAAGAATATTTCCAAACGCCCAAATTTATGTCGATCACGACTTGGTAGCGGCAGCCTTTTCAGTATATGAAGACGAACCGTGCATAGCTTGCATTCTCGGCACAGGCTCGAATTCCTGCCATTTCGATGGAGATATTGTGCGCGAGGAAGTGCCGGCTTTGGCTTATATTCTTGGCGATGAGGGAAGTGGTAGCTATTTTGGAAAAAAACTCCTCACTGATTTTTTGTATAAAAAATTACCCGAAGAAATGCATCATAGACTCATCGATGAAATGGCGCTGAACAAAAATACAATAATGGATAGAGTATATATGAAGCCCCATGCGAATGTGTATCTTGCCTCCTTTATGCCTTTTATTACCAGTTGCAAATCGGAGCAATATGTTCAGGATATGATACAAGAAGGATTAAGTAAATTTATTGATATACATGTTAAATGCTTTCGCGATGCCCATACCGTAAAATCAAATTTTATCGGTTCCGTGGCGCATTATCAGGAAGATATATTGCGCGAAGTAGCTCAAGCCAAAGAAGTGCCTGTTGGAAAAATTATTAAGAAACCCATCGACGGACTTTACACATATCATCTCAAGCATTATTTTTTAAAAATCCCTTTCTAAACCCTTTTTTTATGGCCGAGATTCAGACATGTCTTTTTGATCTTGACGGCGTAATAGTCGATACTGCAAAATACCATTTCAAGGCTTGGAAGCGCTTGTGCAATGACTTGGGTTTTGACCTTACGGAAAATGAAAACGAAGAGCTCAAAGGCATTAGCCGTGTGGAATCATTGGAAATCCTCTTGCACAATGGCGGGGTTTCGCTTGCGCAAAATGAAAAAGATAAGTATCTCGATCAAAAAAATAAATGGTACCTGGAATATGTTGATACTATGGATAAATCCGAAATACTTCCCGGCGTGGAGTCTTTTTTGACTTCTGTCAGAAAATCGGGACGGAAATTAGCGCTGGGCTCGGCGAGTAAAAACGCAATGCATATTCTGGAGAAAATCGAAATCACAGACTACTTCGATGCGATAATCGATGGTACAAAAGTGACCCGGGGCAAACCTGATCCTGAAACCTTCCTACTTGGAGCCAAGGCCACCAATACCCCACCTGTAAACTGCGTGGTTTTCGAAGATGCCGCTGCAGGAATTCAAGCCGCCAAGGCAGGAGGGATGTACGCCATAGGTGTTGGTGATCCGGATATTTTGAACCTTGCCGATCGTGTTATTCCCGGATTTGAAGATGTTGATGTTGAACTATTGTTTGCCCTGTAAATCATGAAAAAATTATATACCGAAAACCCCTGGAGCATTATTGAAGAGGGCTTCGATCCCGAAAAACAGTTGATGTCTGAAAGTATTTTCAGCATCGGAAATGGCCGAATGGGGCAGCGTGCTAATTTCGAAGAAGATTATTCTGGAAAAACCCTTCAAGGAAATTACGTCGCCGGTGTGTATTACCCTGACAAAACCCGTGTGGGCTGGTGGAAAAATGGCTATCCCGAATATTTTGCCAAAGTGCTTAATGCTGCCAATTGGATAGGAATACACCTGCGTGTCGATGACCAAATTCTTGATCTTGCCAAATGCAAGGTGTGCAATTTTAAACGGGAACTAAATATGAGAGAAGGAACACTTAAACGTTCCTTTATTGCAGTATTCCCAAATGGTAATGAATTTGAAGTCAATGCGTTGAGGTTCTTGAGCATGGCCACCGACAGTTGCGGATTTATTCGCTACAGCGTAAAACCGCTTACAACCTCGTGCAATCTCGAATTTGGATGTTACATTGATGGCGATATTAAGAATCAGGATGCAAACTATAACGAAAAATTCTGGGATGAAGTAGCAAAAAACACCGGAAATGATACGGCTGTGCTCACACTTAAAACCAAAAAACTTGATTTTCAGGTTTGTACCGCACAGAAAATTGCATTGACGCGAAATGGAGATTTGATTAAATTCAGTAGCCAGCAGATTGAAAAGGAGAAATATGTTGAAAACAGGATATCTGTCTCTGCTGCAAAAGGTGAAAATATCAGTCTTTATAAGTTTGCTGCGAATGTTTCTTCCCTTAATTTTGCGAAAGAAGATCTTCTGCCTGAGGCGTTGAAGATGGTTTCACAATCTTTTGTCAACGGTTTTGATGAAATGCTCGCGGCACAGAAAAAATTCTGGGCAGAACGTTGGAAAATGAATGATATTCAAATTGAAGGCGATGTGGCAGCACAGCAGGCCATTCGTTTCAATATTTTTCAGCTCAGCCAAACCTATACCGGAGAAGATGCTCGTTTAAATATCGGTCCCAAAGGTTTTACCGGCGAGAAATATGGCGGAAGTACCTATTGGGATACTGAGGCCTATTGTCTACCATTTTACATGTTAACCGTCGGAAAAGATGTGGCGCGTAAATTATTGCTTTATAGGTATAAACAGCTCGGTAAAGCGATTGAAAATGCCGAAAAGCTCGGTTTTTCAGACGGAGCAGCCCTCTATCCAATGGTGACTATGAATGGAGAAGAATCTCACAACGAGTGGGAAATTACCTTCGAAGAAATTCATCGAAACGGAGCAATTGCTTTTGCAATTTACAATTATATCCGCCATACCAATGATGTTTCCTATTTGAAAGCTGGCGGTTTGGAAGTTTTACTCGGAATTTCACGATTTTGGGCACAACGATTTAATTGGAGCAATGCAAAAAATAAATTTGTAATGCTTGGAGTTACAGGTCCAAATGAATATGAGAATAATGTAAATAACAATTGGTATACGAACTATATCGCTCGATGGACGATTCTCTATACAATGAAGTCTTTGGCTGCAGTCGAAGAACAAGATGCTAGTTTCTGGTCAGAGTTTTGTGAGAAAACAAATTTCAAAAGTACAGTTGAAATTGCTAAATGGCGACAAATTGCCGACAACGTGTATGAACCCCGTCAGGAAGGCACGAATATTTACCTCCAGCAAGATGGGTTTTTGGACAAGGAAGATCTAACCACCGCAGACCTCGATCCGGATCAACGACCGATAAACCAGCACTGGTCCTGGGATCGTATTTTGCGTTCCGTATTCATAAAACAGGCGGATGTACTTCAGGGAATGTATTTCTTCGAATCCGATTTTTCGGATGAAGTAATTCTGGACAATTTTAAATTCTATGAAAAAAGAACGGTGCATGAATCGTCGCTCTCTCCTTGTGTACATTCCGTGATCGCGAGCAAGCTCGGTCTGAAAGAAAAAGCTTACCAAATGTACCTTCGAACCGCACGACTCGATCTCGATGATTACAACCACGAGGCCGATGAAGGTTTACACATCACTTCAATGGCGGGAACCTGGATTGCTGTTGTGGAAGGTTTTGGCGGAAAGCGAATCAAAGATGGAATGCTCCATCTCAATCCGACGATTCCCGACCAATGGAAATCGTATTCCTTTAATTTGGTGTTTCGCGGAGCTATTCTCACTGTGAAGGTCGCAGCCTCAGAAGTGAGTGTATCAGCAGGATCAAAAGGTGATGCTCATTTTGCCCTTTACGGAAAAGAATACACTTTGAAAGCAGGTGAGACTATTAAATCAACTGTATGAAAGGTATATACATTCTTTTGATATCAAGTGCTATATGGTTCTCTTGCGGCGTAAACACCAATGAGAATCCAAAGCCGGAAATAAAAGCTGGTAGCGCAATAATCGGACTGGCAACTCCGGTGAAGTTAAACCCGGATACGACCCGTATTTTTCTCGGCGATTATTTTGAGGATTATGCCCAAATTGATTCTATTTCTTTTCGCGACAGCGTAGGCTTCAACTTTGCAAAAGGCGACTCAATTGTTATGGTAACGCGTTTTGCCGGTGAGGCTCCTATTACAGATTTTCAAGTTGGATACGCCGGTGAAATTTATCATATTCCGGTTTTTAGAAGCAATAAACTGAATTATAGTTTTTCCTATAAATCGCCAAGTGGCACTCCTAAAACGGTGGCATTAAAAGGCAATTTTAACGGATGGAATGCAGCAGCTACTCAACTGGAGAAGGACGGCGATAAATGGACAAAAAACCTCATTTTGGAACCGGCACTTTACGAATATCTCGTGGTGGAAGATGGAAAAGAGATGCTCGATCCCAACAATCCCGACAAGAAAGACAACGGGCAGGGTGGGTTCAATTCTACATTTCGGGTAGGCTCCGAGGCAGATTTTTCTGCGGTTTCTACTTATGGATTTTTGGGCGATTCAATAGTTATTCATTACCCCGTTTCATTGGGTGCCCCATTTATTTACTGGCAAAATCAAATTCTCGATTCTACTTGGTATCACCGCAATGGCGATCGTTTGAGCCTCGATATTCCGAGCGCTTCCGCGAAATTGAAACGTGCAGATATCCGTGTTTTCGGCTCAGATGAAAACCGTCGTACAAACGACCTTCTCATCCCACTCGAAAATGGAAAACCATTGATGGATCCTTCGCATTTGCCGCGCAACGATAAACATCGTTTGTCGTTGTATTTCATGATGGTCGATCGGTTTGTAGATGCCGATTCGACCGACAATTTCCCGGTCCTGGATCCAGAAATCCTGCCCCCGGCAAACTATTATGGCGGCGATATCGACGGGGTCACTTCGAAGATTACCAATGGATACATCCGTCAACTGGGTATGAATACCGTTTGGCTTTCGCCAATTATGCAAAATCCGCTGGGCGCTTATGGCCTTTGGGACAAGGGCGGCGTGCGAAGCAAGTTCTCAGGGTATCACGGTTATTGGCCGATTTCTTCTTCCAAAGTCGATTTCCGTTTTGGTGATAAAAGTAGGCTTAAACATCTTATTGATGAGGCACATGGCAATGAAATGAACGTCATTTTAGACTATGTGGCTAACCACGTGCACCAAGAACACCCGGTATATAAGGAACATCCTGATTGGGCCACACCGCTCTATTTACCAGACGGCACAGTGAATACTGAAAAATGGGACGAATACCGTCTCACTACTTGGTTTGACACGTTTATGCCCACCCTCAATTTCGATCGTGATGATGTCGTGAATGCCATGACGGATTCCGCTTTGTTTTGGTTTGAAAATTTTGATATTGATGGTTTTAGGCACGATGCTACGAAACACATTCAGCTTAAATTCTGGCGTACGCTTACACGAAAATTGAAATACCGGGTCATTGTGCCTGAAAAAAGATCGATATATCAAATTGGTGAAACTTACGGAAATCCACAATTGATTGATAGCTATATTGGTAGCGGGTTGCTCGATGCGCAATTCGATTTCAATGTCTACGATGCTGCAGTGGCCGCTTTCGCGAAAAATGAAGGATCATTCCCAAATTTGAAACAGGTGCTTTCGCAAAGTTTATCGGTGTATGGAAACCACAATTTAATGGGGTATATTTCGGGCAATCAGGATCGTACACGCTTTATCTCGTATGCCGACGGATCAGTGGATTTTGGTGAAGATGCCAAGCTCGCTGGCTGGACAAGAAAGATCGAGATTAAGGATACTATTGGTTACGACCGACTTGCCATGCTTCATGCTTTTAATTTTACCATACCCGGAGTGCCAGTCATCTATTACGGCGACGAAATCGGTATGCCCGGAGGTGGCGATCCCGACAACCGGCGAATGATGCGGTTTGGCGATAATCTCAAACCCCGCGAGAGAGCAATGCTTACCGAAGTGACTCAAATCGCGAATTTGAGAAAATCGCATATCGTTCTGCTTTATGGTGATTTACAGTTTTTAGAAACTACGGACGAAACTTTCGCCTACTTGCGCAATTATTTTGGAAAAACAGCCGTCGTATTCTTTAATTCTTCTCGTTCGGAAAAGATCATCAGAGTAGAAATTCCGCCGGCTATAAATATTGAAAATTTGAAGGCCAACTTCGGACATGCAATCGAATTGAAAGACCGCACCCTGAACGTGATATTGCCTCCTGTCTCCTTCGAAATAATTACAAATTAAAATATGAAAACTAACTTATTTTTGGCTTTAATTGCCATTGCTGTAATCTCCTGCGGCAATCCGCAAAAAGAAAAAGCGAATTCTGAAATGGACAATACGAAAGAAGAAACTGCAGACCACAGCTCCTGGTCAAAGAACGCGACCATTTACGAAGTCAATATCCGTCAATACACTCCCGAAGGTACTTTCAACGCATTTAGCGAAAGCTTACCCCGATTGAAAGACATGGGCGTGAAAATCCTTTGGATCATGCCCATTAATCCCATTGGCGAGAAAAACCGAAAAGGCACAAAGGGGAGCTATTATTCCATAAAAGATTTTAAAGGGGTAAATCCTGAATTCGGCACATTTGCTGATTTTAAAGCACTTGTGGAGAAAGCGCATTCCATGGATATGAAACTTATCCTCGACTGGGTGCCCAATCATTCGGCATTTGATAATGTTTGGACAGTCGATCATAAAGATTGGTACGATTTGGATAGCCTCGGAGAGCTTCAGCCCCCAAAAGGTACGGATTGGTGGGATGTCACCGAATTTAATTACGACAAACCAGATATGCGAGCCGCCATGATCGACGCAATGAAATACTGGATAGAAGATGCCGGTATCGACGGGTATCGATGCGATCAAGCCGAGTTGGTACCGATGGATTTTTGGACGGCATGTCGCGATTCACTTAAAAATGTAAAACATGACGTCTTTATGCTTGCTGAGGGTGAGGACCCAAAACTTCATAAGGCCTTTGATATGACCTATGCGTTTGAATTTTTACATATAATGAATGGAATTGCCAAAGGAGAAAAGAAAGTCTCTGATATTGATACGTATCTTCAGGAGCAAAAAACCAAATTTGCTCCCGAGGACTATCGGATGTATTTTACTACGAGTCACGATGAAAATTCGTGGAATGGAACTGCTTTCGAACGCTACGGAAAAAAAGGAGCGGAGACTTTTGCGGTCTTGGCAGCAACTATAGCGGGTATGCCAATGGTATACAGCGGGCAAGAATCCGGATTAAACCGGGCGCTTTCCTTCTTTGAAAAGGATTCGATCACCTGGGATGGATATAAATATGAGGGCTTTTACACAAAGCTGCTCAACCTGAACCGGGATAATCCTGCACTGTGGAATGGAATATACGGAGGTGATTGCACCCGCTTGCAAACCACGGATGATGTGAATGTATATGCGTTTGTTCGTAAAAAAGATAATCATGAAGTCATTACGATTTGCAATTTGCATGACAATATTACGCGTGTGAAATTTGATTCCATTCCCAACGGTGATTTCAAACCGCTTTTCGATAATGAAGACCTAAGCTTAATTGCAAAAAATGGACTCGAACTTGCTCCTTTTGGGTATCATGTTTTTTACAAATGATGAAAGTGTAATTAATTTTGATAAGAATGAAGCTCGCAATAATAGCACACGATGGTAAGAAAGCGGAGATGGTTCGTTTTCTTACTGACCATCACGATTTTTTGAAGAGCAATGATGTAAAACTGGTAGCGACAGGAACTACCGGAACACATGTTGAGCGTGCTGGCCTCGAAGTTCGAAAAGTGGCTTCCGGTCCCCGTGGCGGGGATGCCCAAATAGCCGCAATGGTTACCGAAGGAGAAATAAATGCTGTTTTCTTTTTTCGAGATCCTCTCGATAGGCATCCACATGAACCTGATATTGCCATGTTAATGCGGTTATGTGATGTGCATGATGTACCTTTGGCAACAAATCCGGCGACGGCCGAATTAATAATGAAAGGCTTCGAAAAAGCCTAAAAAGATTAGTGTGATGAGTAAAAAATTTCGTTCAGGCGTACTTCATGGACAGGAAGTTACCGACCTGTTTAATTATGCAAATCAAAATGATTTCGCCCTTCCAGCGGTAAACGTAATCGGAACAGATTCAGTAAATGCTGTAATGGAAACTGCTCGGGATCTTAATTCTCCCGTGATTATTCAATTTTCTAATGGAGGAGCGCATTTCTTTGGTGGAAAAGCACTGAGTAATGAAAACCAAAAAGGTGCCATCGCCGGAGGAATTAGCGGTGCCCTTCATGTGCATGAAATGGCAAAAGCCTACGGAGTGTCCGTCGTTTTACACACGGATCATGCTGCAAAAAAATTGCTTCCTTGGATCGATGGCTTGCTCGATGCGGGTGAACAATTTTTTAAGAAAAACGGCCAACCGCTCTATAGTTCACATATGCTGGATCTCAGCGAAGAACCTATCGAAGAAAATATCGAAATCAGCGCGAAGTATTTCGAGCGAATGAACAAAATGGGCATGACCCTCGAAATAGAATTGGGAGTGACTGGTGGTGAAGAAGACGGAGTGGATAATTCCGGCGTAGACAGCTCGAAACTCTATACCCAGCCAGAAGAGGTGGCATATGCCTATGAGAAACTCAAAGCTATTTCTGACAATTTCACTATTGCTGCTGCTTTTGGAAATGTTCATGGAGTTTATAAACCGGGGAATGTTTCTCTCAAACCAATTATTCTCAAAAATTCTCAGGATTATATCCAAAAGAAATTCAATACCGGTGCTCAACCCGTGAACTTCGTTTTTCATGGTGGAAGTGGCTCTTCGCAGAAAGATATTCGTGAAGCCATTTCATACGGTGCCATTAAAATGAATATCGATACCGATATGCAATGGGCTTTTTGGGATGGAATTAAGAATTTCTACAAAGCCAACGAAGGTTATCTTCAAAGTCAAATAGGAAATCCCGAAGGAGATGACAAACCCAATAAAAAATATTACGATCCTCGGGGATGGTTGCGCAAAGGTGAGGAGTCCTTTGTCGCACGTCTGAAAATTGCTTTCGAGGATCTTAATTGTATCAACAAAAACGCATAGTTAGAGTAAAACATAGATCGGACTTCCCTCAAATGGAAAGCTCCAATCTGTTATAATAAGCTGCGCATAAGGACTGTTGTCTTTTGCGCAGTTTTTTTTTGATTTTAATATAATTCTAATCCTTTTGCGTAAGCAGCTGAAATGTTAGTAATCTTAAAGCCGTTTTTTTCAGATTTGTAACATTCATTCGGATAGTTTCGTACATCCTCACAAACAGGTAGCCTGCTATGGGCTATGAAACAGAAAAACAAAACCCCCGAAAGGATGAAGAAACTTATACTCCCTCTCTTTCTTTGCGCTTATGCTTTTTCAAGCTCTGCTCAAATTAGCAATGGTCAATTTGAAAACTGGACTAAAATGATCCTTTTTCAACACCCCGGCGTAGGAACAAATACCTTCAGTTCCAATTATGAGACTTTTTTCGATAACGGATTGCTGAATGTTTATAAAATGCCCGTCGATGGAGGCAATGTAATGCACATTGAAAACATTATGGGTACAAACCAAGTGCAACCCGGATATTTCTTATTTGGAAAAACACCGGATGAGAACGGTTTATTTGCCGGTGGATTTCCGGTAACGGATAGCCAAATCAGTGGTATTTCTATGGATTTGAAATACGATATGGTCGATAATTCCGAAGGATTTGTCATTGTTCAGTTTAAAAATCAAGGTGAATTGGTGGGTGAAGGAAATTATGGTCAGGGTACCTATTTTTTTCCGATTACTGGGTCTCAGGATTGGAACAATGTCCATTTCGACTTTGAAACCCCACTGGGTGTTAACCCAGATCAATGTGTTATCGGGATTGCATCAGCCGATGTAATGAACAGCGATAGCCCTTTTGCTTTAGGTTCTTATATTGACGTGGATAATATTAAATTCCTTGGAACTTCAGATGTCGTACCAAGTGGAGATTTCGAACAATGGTCGTATGTGCCCTCTATTATGATACCCTCTGATTGTTATGTAGATGTAAAACCGTTCGAATTAAATTTTAGAAAATCAATCAATGAATTTGAAGGTTCTTTTGCACTAAAATTATTCTCTACTCTACGTAATGACAATGTAGATGTTGGATATCTTTTGATGGGCGATCTTTACGAGGATGAAATTGTACCTACGATTCAATTGGATGATGAATCTTCCATGCTTAGCTTTCGATATTACTACTCCGGTCAAGACGACCATGGAGAGGCACATATTATCTTTTACCAACAAGATGGCGACTCCTTTACCCAAGTTTATGACAAGACTTTGGATCTTGAGCCAAATGAGAATTACTCTCTTATGGAATATAATTTTCTTCAGGATCTTGAAGAAAATATGACTACTGCAAATTATATGGCTATCGAGTTTAAGTCAAGTAGCCAAGCAGAGGGAAATACTCCTAAAGATGGTAGTTTCGTATTGCTCGACGATGTGAAGTTGCAAGGAACTTTAGGTGTTTTCTCAGCTTTGAAAAGTCCGGTATCTCCTGCAATTTTTGTATATCCAAATCCCACAGTAGGACGAGTAGCATTTAAATTCAACACAAACAGAGCGGGATATTACCGCGTGTTTAACGGAAATGGTACCCAAGTCGATATTAAGGAATTTAGCAGTACAAGAGAAGTAGCATATAATTTGGCAAATAGACCGGCTGGAAAATATGTTTTTCAATTCCACCACAACGGTGGAGTACAGACAGCACGGGTAATGAAATTAAAATAATTCACAGAGCTGGTTAACTCTGATGGCGACTCGAAAGAGCCGCCATTTTTTTTTCATTTATTTGAATTCGTGTATATATGACACTTATTCATTTTTTTCTAACTTGCCGGGCATTTTAG
Source organism: uncultured Cryomorphaceae bacterium (assembly GCA_963741985.1). Taxonomy (GTDB): domain Bacteria; phylum Bacteroidota; class Bacteroidia; order Flavobacteriales_D; family Cryomorphaceae; genus Cryomorpha. Next base: position 635,324 of record CAVUKD010000004.1, on the reverse strand, counting down.
TTATAAAGTTATGGAGCGAAAGCCACACCTTTCCTTTTGGGAAATTTGGAATATGAGTTTTGGATTTCTGGGAATTCAGTTTGGATTCGCTCTCCAGAATGCCAATGTCAGCCGGATTTTCACAACTTTAGGAGCCAGCCAGGATACGTTGCCCATTTTGTGGCTTGCAGCTCCTATAACTGGACTCCTAGTTCAGCCCATTATCGGTTATTACAGCGATCGAACCTGGAATAGACTTGGAAGAAGACGTCCTTTCTTCCTATCTGGTGCAATTTTGGCGTCTATTGCATTAATCATGATGCCAAATAGCCCCACCTTGTGGGTTGCGGCAGGTATGCTCTGGCTAATGGATGGTTCAATCAACGTTTCGATGGAACCCTTTCGTGCTTTTGTAGGCGATAAACTTCCGAACGATCAGCGTACCAAAGGGTTTGCAATGCAAAGTTTCTTTATCGGAACTGGTGCTGTCGTGGCTTCGATGTTACCTTATATTTTTACCAATTGGTTTGGCGTAAGCAATACCGCTCCCGAAGGAATCATTCCAGATTCAGTTCGTTGGTCATTTTATATCGGGGCGGTTGCTTTTTTAGGAGCGGTAATTTGGACAGTGGTTAGATCTACCGAATATCCACCTGAGGACATGGAAGCTTTTTTGGCTGCAAAAGCTAAGCGAAAGGGAGTGTTTAGTGATTTGATTGAGGCTTTTAAGGGTATTTTTTCGATGCCCAAGTCTATGGTTCAGCTTGCCGTGGTTCAGTTTTTTTCTTGGTTTGCATTATTTGCGATGTGGATTTATACAACCGGAGCCGTTACGAGTCATATCTATGGCACCGAAGATCCTACTTCTTCGATTTTCAATGAAGGCGCAGATTGGGTAGGCGTATTATTCGCAATTTATAATGGAGTAGCTGCGATTTTTGCATTTGCTCTGCCTGTAATAGCGCGATATACCTCTCGAAAAGTAACCCACATGCTCTGTCTTTTTGCCGGTGGACTTGGACTAATTTCGATCTTTTATATCACCGATCCAACTATGTTGGTACTTTCGATGGTCGGGGTAGGAATTGCCTGGTCGAGTATTCTTTCGATGCCGTATGCCATGCTTTCCAGTACACTTCCAGCTGATAAAATGGGATATTTTATGGGTGTTTTCAATTTCTTTATTGTCATTCCACAAATCGTTGCTGCCGGAATTTTGGGCTACATCTTAAGGACATTCTTTGCTGATGACGCTATTTATGCTTTGATTGTGGGTGGGGTAGCCATGTTTATCGCCGGTCTGTTTTCACTCTTGGTAAAAGATAATGACAAACAGGCTGTGGTGAAAAAAGGGGTAGTTGCTTAATTCTTTACAAATCTGATTTGTGAAGTCATAGCAGGAACATCGAGGCTGTCGCCAATGGCACTCGATTTTCCGTCCAGGTTTTCGAAATTCTTTTTGCCTTTGAGAAATTCATCAAATTTTGAAGAAGGTGCCGTTCTGGTTTCCTCACTTGAATTTATAAGCACCATTATTAAGTCGTCTCCGCTTTTGCGAAAATATACATACAGACCTTTCACAGGAACGTATTGCGTGAGCGTACCTTCATATATAGCAGGATTATTTTTGCGTAAGGATGCTAATTGACGCATTTCTTTTACGATTTCATTATCTGCGGCTGTTCGGCCTTCCGGCAAAAATTTATTGATAGTATCCGTTGGCCAGCCACCCGGGAAATCTTCGCGAATTTTACCGTGCCCATCCGTCTCTTTCATACGTATTTCGGTGCCGTAATACACACTCGGAATTCCACGCAACGTATAAAGCAGCGTCAACGCGATTTTCATTTTACGTAAGTCTGTTTTGTAATATCCAAAAGCACGCGCCAAATCGTGATTGTCAAGAAAAGTCACCAGATTTTCGGTGTGGGGGTATATGTAGTCAGCAGCCAATGTGTAATAGAGTTTGTTGATGCCTTCCGTCCAACCTTGTTCTTTGGTGAGTGCATCGTTAATAGCATAATACGTTTGAAAATCTGTAAGCCCGTCGAGATAATTTGGCTCTGGGGCAAGCGCATCTCCCTGAAAATATCCCTGAACTGTGGGACCGTGAACCCACGTTTCGGCAAAGAGAAAAATATCCGGAAATGCTTCTTTAACTTCTTTTCCCCAGTAGCGCATAAATTCCTGATCGCAATAGGCATACGTGTCAATACGTAAGGCGTCGATTTGATATTTCTCAATCCACCAGAGGGTTTGCTGAACAAGATATTTCGCAAGCACTTCATTCTGCTGATTCAAGTCGGGCAGGTGTTTATCAAACCACCCATCGGTCATCTGTTTTTTGTCGTTATCGGAAGCATGCGGATCCATTAAAACCGGAGCGCGATAGTTCGTTTTGGTATAGGTGTCCCAAAAATGAAACCAGGAAGAATCCGGGATATCGCGGTATAAATAATGTTTATTTCCTATATGGTTGTAAACCACGTCCTGTATAAGTTTCATATTGCGTTGGTGCAGTGAATCAGATAAGGCGCCATAAAGTTCATTCGTTCCGAATCGCGGATCGATTTTGTAATAATCGGTAAAGGCATATCCATGGTAAGACTCCAACGGTTGGTTGTTTTCTAGAAGAGGATTTGGCCAGATCGCTGTCATTCCTAAATCATTAATATATCCCAGATGATCGATTATTCCCTGAATATCCCCCCCGTGACGGGCATAAGGCTCTTTGCGGTCAATACCTGTCTCATTCATACCAGTAAAACTGTCGTTTGACGAATCTCCATTCGCAAATCGATCAGGTGTAATAAGGTAGATAATATCTTTTTGATCTATCCCACGTTTATGTGATTTTCGATCATTGAGCGTATAGGGAATGGTGAATACACCAGCTTTTCCTTGGCTTTTTATAAGGAAAGTTTGAGCAACTGCCTTTTCAGAAATGGAAAGGTTGAGGAGCGCATAGTTCGAATTAGGGAATAGTTCAACATCTTCTAATTGCACTCCATCGCCATTTTTCTCCAGCGAAAATGTATTCGATCCTATATTCTGTTGATGGATTAAAATTTGAAGGTTTTGATCGGACATACCTACCCACCAACTTGGTGGATCAACATTCAAAAATGATTTTGTTTGGCTTTGATACGTACCGTTCTGACTAAATCCCGAAAACGAAAAGAGCATATAAGCACTTAAGAATCCAAGGTTTTTAACAATTTTAAATATATGATAATCAGTTTTATATGGCATTATTCGGAATTTGATAGTCAATAATTATTGAAGGTAATTAAATTAGTTTAATTTTGTTAGTGTCAAAAGTACAATAACTCTTTAATGAAATTCTAAACAACACAATTATGAAGAAAATTTACTTAATGGCACTCGCCGTATTTTGCGGGGCATCTATGATGGCTCAGGTAAGTGTTACTTTTCAAGTGGATATGACCGACCAAACCGTTTCTGCGGATGGCGTTCATGTCGCAGGTGACTGGCAATCGGAGGCGGGGTATCCCGGTGATTGGCAGCCAGATACAGCCGAACTTACCGATGATAACTCAGATGGAATCTATAGTTTGACTGTTATGCTGGATACTGTAGGTCAGTACGAATACAAATTTGTAAATGGAGCGAATTGGGACAATCCTGAGAATATTCCTGTAATAAACCAAAAAGGTGGCGGAAACTCTAACCGTGTATTTAATGTAAATGCATGGCATGCGGATATCGCAAATCTTCCAAATGGATTGATTTTGCCGGCTGTTAAGTTCAGCGGTTCTGCCCCTGCAGGGAAAGTTGCGGTTCGTCTTCAGGTGAATATGGCAAATCAACTTCCTATTTCGGAACTTGGAGTGCATGTGGCTGGTGACTTTTCTGAACCAGTTTGGACGCCTCAGCTTGCACTGATGTTTTCGAGCTCAGACGATAAATATGCATATATTGCATCTGTTGATCCTGATGCGACTTATGCCTATAAATTTTTGAACGGCGATTTTTGGGGTGATGATGAAAGCGTTCCTACCGATTGTGCGGTTGGTGATAATCGTGCGGTAACTGTTGCTTCAGAAGATGTTATTACTGATTCTTACTGCTTTGGTACCTGCGGTCTTTGTGCACCTCAAACTGAGGTAACTTTTAAAGTCGATTTAAACGGTGTTGGTGGTGGAAACCCCGATGGGGTGAGTGTTGCCGGATCTTTTCAAAATTGGACTCCCGGAGCTACACTCATGACTGATGATAATGCAGATGGAATTTATGAAGTGACTATGATGTTAGATCAGGGTTCATACGCGTACAAGTTTGTAAATGGTCTTACATGGGATGGTGGCGAAACTGTTCCGGCTGCTTGTAATGTGGATGGTAATCGCACGTTGGAAGTAGGTACTGATGCGGTTATTTCAGCGTACTGCTTTAATCAATGCTCAACTGAGTGCATTCCTAATCCCGATCCTTCTGACATTACTTTCCGCGTGAATATGGCGGACGAAACAGTCGCTCCCGAAGGTGTTTGGGTGATGGGTAGCTTTACAAATCCTCAGTGGCAAGCAGGTGCGGTTCAATTGACCGATGCAAATAGTGACGGTGTGTACGAAGCTACAGTTGAAAATATTTCAGGTCCATCTGAAATTCAGTACAAATTTGCTAATGGAGATCCAAATACTATAGAAGAATCAGGTGACTTTTTAGCCGGAGGTTGTGGTGTTGGTAATGGAATCGGCGGGTTCAACCGTACTTACGACCGAACTGCGGAGAATGCCGTTCTTGATGTGGTTTGTTACAACTCCTGCTCAGACTGTTCAGTGGGTATAGACGAGGCTAAGCTTGGTAAAGTTTCTATCTATCCAAACCCTACCAACGGTAAATCATTTATTTCAATCGAAAATCCAAACGGTTTTGATTTACAAATGAGCATTGTTGATATCACGGGTAAAACTGTGCGTTCGAATACACTAATCAATTCAACTCGATTTGAACTCAACACCAGTGATCTAAATTCAGGTTTGTATTTCCTCAATATTGTAAATAAGCAAAATGAGCGTGCTGTTTACAAGTTGATGGTTGAATAAGAATTTCCTTTTTTCATAAATGGAAAAGGCGGCCGCGAGGTCGCCTTTTTTTTTCAATACGGCATTCCCTATGTTCAAAGAATGCATATGCATTTTTTACAAAACACATGTAAAACCAATATTTTAAAATCAACAAAGATTCATTTCGAAGGGGGATTCAGTCCACACTTTTGTAGCATTTTGTATCCAATTGTCTGTGCGGGCACCCCAATCTTTGTTGTGTAGATAAATGCCGTCAATCTTATTGGGAATGGAGAATTCAAAAATAATTAGAGAAATAATAATGTTCTAATTGCCTTTAAAACAGTTATTTGTTCGTGTTTGAAGAAATTCGTAATGACCACAAAAAATGTAAGAAGTATTCTTAGTTTTTTGAAATATTGGGTTTTGGTATCTGATTTGTTTAATTGTTAAAACAACTTAACCAACTAAAAATTTATGTTATGATAACTTGGATCATTGTTTTCGCAGTATTGGCTTTATTAGCAGCTGTTCTTGGATTTGGAGGTATGGCAAGTGGTTTTGCCGGAATTGCCAAAATTCTTTTTTATATTTTTCTAATAATTTTTGTTGTCACGCTGATAGCGAATTTTTTATAACTGAGTCTTTCGATAGATTTAATTCGATAGATTTTTTCAACTTAACCAACTAAAAACACAACATTATGTTACACTGGGTAATAGTATTCGCAGTATTAGCCTTAATAGCGGCCATCCTTGGCTTTGGCGGTATGGCAAGTGGTTTTGCCGGAATTGCTAAAATACTGTTTTATATTTTCTTGATTGTTTTCGTTGTCACCCTCATTGCAAACTTTTTATAGGTAAGCTCAGTAACGGAAATTCACAAAAAAATTAATAGCCTGTGTAAGACATACACAGGCTATTTTGCCATTCAGAAAAGCGAATCAAGAAGTGCATCGGTTATTATACCATCTCTTGTAATACCATCTATGTCACTTCGTTGATTCTTCTTAATAATTTATCTTCGAGGCAAAATTTGAATTGTTTCTAGCAATGACTGAATCCGTCGATACCTTCGTCAAATTAATTTTCTTTGGGATAATTGCCCTTTTTCCGGTTATCAATCCCCTTGGAACTTCCTTTATCGTGTCTCCTTATTTTTCAGGATTGAACCGTAAGGACAGGATGGCTGCGGTGCTGAGGGTCAGTCTTTATGTTCTTATTGTATGTACTGTCACTTTGATTTCAGGCCACTGGATATTGCAATTATTTGGCATCACGGTTCCAATCGTTCAACTAGCCGGTGGAATAATGATCAGCAAAATGGGGTGGCAAATGCTGGGTGCTACTCCTACACTGGGTCCGGTTCCGCGCACGGAGCAGACGGATGAGCTTACCAAAATGACCCAATTGCGAAACTTACTCTTCTATCCAATTACTTTTCCCATGACTGCCGGTGCTGGAACACTATCTGTTATTTTTACCCTGAGCGCTCATTCAGAAAGTGGGGAGTTTCACGACCACCTGATCAATATGGGTGCCATATTTTTTGCCATAGTGGTCATGTGTATTTTCGTTTTTCTATTTTTTACCAATGCCTCAAGGGTTGTAAAATATATGGGATCCCGAAATGAGCAAATCGTAAACCGGATTATGGCTTTCCTGATTTTCTGTGTCGGCCTTCAGATTGCTTTTGGCGGTTTGTCCACTTTGGTGAAAGGGATGACCTAGTAAATATTAGGTATAAAAGTTCTTTAAAATATCCCAGCTGAATTTTGAGGTATATTTCTATCAAGGATAAAATATTGAACCGCAGCTCCACTGAATCTAAAATTTTCTTTCAAGGACGTAAGGCAACATTTTTCGCCATGTAGGCCAGTCGTGCTTAATGTCGGATCCCCATACATCCAAATCATTTTTTATTCCTTTTTGATTGAGCAAAGCAGAAAGTGCACGCGATGAATCGGGTGCTTCATAATCTCCTGAACCTGTGATTAGATGGATATGATTGCTTTTACGAATTTGGTTCAACGTATTTTCATTGTGCAGATTTTGTAGATAATGCATTGGGCTGTTGAAATATACATCTTCACTCCAGAAGCCTTTGGTATAATCCGTAAGGTTGTATGCTCCGCTCATGGCAATACAACCGTTAATGAGCCAAGGATTTTTAAAGAATAAATTGGCTGAATGCAAAGCACCGAAAGAAGCACCGCTCACGATAATAGGGGTTTCGGTACTTGTTTTATTCTTAATAAATGGAACTACCTCGTTGTAAACATAATTATTGAATTGATTGTGGCGAATCGCCTTATGCGTTGGATTCATGCGGTTGTTCAGCCAGCTTTCGCTATTGATACTATTTATGCTAAAGACTTTCAATTTTCCGGCTTCTATCATCGGCTGAATAGCTTCAATTAAATGAAACCGCTCATATTCCAAATAATCCGCAGCAGCAGTGGGTAATAATAGAAGTGAAAATCCGTAATGGCCATAGCAAACTATTTCCATATTTTTATTGAGGGCATCGCTATGCCATTGGTGTATTTCTCGTTGCATGCGCTTCGTATAAGTTCCGGCTCATCAATCTTTTGGAGCAGGTAAAATTTGGGCTGCAAAGAAACGGAATTTAATTACGAAATACGAATTTCCAATTTGGAACACATAGACTAATTGAAATGCAAAGACACTGTAGCGGGGAATATGCTCGGCGTGGGACTTCAACTTGCGAGTAGGAGTTGTTGCCGTGCGATTTAGAAAAAAAGGTCACCCAACAATGGGCAACCTTTTTACTAACTAACCAACCAATACTTAGTGCATTGCTAATTCAGGTTTATCAACACCCTTTTCTTGTCCCGAATGGTGATGGACAGATTCTTCAATTTCCGTGTTGAGTTCTTCACGCGGGGTGTCCACCAAATCGATTTCTATTTCTTTATCCCAACCAAATTTGGCGAGAAGCCTATCCATGAGATAATAAATCACAGGTACAATGATAAGGGTCAAAAACATCGAACTTGTAAGTCCACCGATCAAGACCCATGCCAATCCATTTTTCCATTCGGCACCAGGACCGTTAGCCAGTGCTATTGGCAACATACCTATTGCCATTGCCAAAGTGGTCATCAAAATGGGTCGAATTCGCGTTTGTGTGGCCTTCATTAGCGCGTCTTTTACTTCAAGCCCTGCGCTTTTTAACTGATTGGTAAAATCGACCACCAAAATTGCATTTTTGGCGACAAGCCCAATCAGCATAATCATTCCGAGAATGGAAAAAATACTGAGTGAGTTGGCACTCATGGCCAGTGCGAGTAGTGCTCCGATAACCGCAAGGGGCAGCGAAAACATTACTACAAAAGGATAAGCATAACTGTTGTAGAGCGCCACCATGATAAGGTAAACCAATATTAACGACGCAAAGAGTGCGAAGAAGAGGCTTCCGAAGGCATCTCCTTGTTGCTCAAGCTGGCCACCCATGGAGAAGGAAACTCCTTTCGGCAATTTCATTTCGCTCATTTTCACTTTCACTTCATTTCCCACAGTCCCTACAGGCCGGCCGATGACCTGAGCTTTCACCGTCACGGTGGTCGATTTGTTCAGCCTTTCGAGTCGGGTAGGACCAGATCCGTTGGTGATAGTGGCAAACTGACTTAAGCGGATACTCTCACCGAGGGGATTAATCAGTGTCAGATTTCCGATATCGGCTGCGTTTTTGCGGTCAAATTCATCGAGTCTAACCGTAATGTCATATTCGTTTTCACCTGAACGGTATTTTGTGTCTTGACTTCCTGCAAACGCAGTTTGCATCGTACCACCTACTTGTGCCAGTGTCAGGCCGAGTTGAGCCATTTTTTCACGGTCAATATTTACTTTCAATTCGGGATTCGCCTCATCCACACTGGTTTCGATTTGCGATGCGCCCTTCACATGGCTGAGCATGGCCATTACATCCTTTGAAGTGGTGAGTAATGTGTCCAGTTCATTTCCACTCAGAATTACCTGAATTGGAGCGTCATCCGCTGTTCCCATTACGCTGATCGGTACCGATTTTATTTTTGCACCGGGAATGTTCTCCTCTAGTGCTATCTTTATTTTTCGGGCAAAAATTTCGGTGCTTACTTCCCGTTTATTCTGATCGACTAACGTTACGTTTATTTCCGATTTATACGGTTCCTTCGTATTCGCGGAGCGCCCGGTTGTTTGTCCTACCGTTGTGCTGATCGATTTTACAATCGGATATTTACTAATAAACTCCTCGATATTCCGCGTCACGAAATTGGTGTGTTCCAGCGTAGATTTTTTAGGCAATTCAACATCCACAATAAATTCTCCACGGTCACCAGCGGCGACAAACTCGCTACCAACAAATCCAAATGCGACAAGGGCAAACGAACTAATAAAGAGAATTAGAGTAGCAACCAATACAATGGTTTTGTGATTGAAGGACCATTTCAACGCATCGCTCATTCCATTTTCGAAACGGTTAATAATGCTTTCAAAGCCATTGACCACTTTTCCAATCACACTGGTCTTTTTTAATTTTTCAACTTTTGCAAATCGCGATGCCAGCAGCGGAATAACCGTAAAGGCAACGAGCAAACTCAGTGCCGTGCTCACGGCTACCGTTACCGAAAATTGCAAGAGCAAATCACCCACCGTACCACCGGTCAGGGCAATAGGCAAGAATACTGTAATAATGACCAGCGTGATAGATACCACGGTGGTTTGAATTTCGCGAACGCCATCGTAAGCCGCTTGCCATCTCGATTTGCCCATCTCCATGTGACGGTATATATTTTCGATTACAACAATCGCATCATCCACAAGAATACCAACCACCAGCGATAGCGCGAGAAGCGTCATAAGATTGAGTGAAAAATCCCCAATGTACATTGCCGTAAGGGTGGCAATAATTGAAATCGGAACGGCAATCATTACAATTATCGCGGTGCGAAAGCTATGTAAGAAGAGGAGCATAATCAGCGCAACGAGAATGATCGCTATCAAAAGGTCATGCATTACACTATTGGCTGCTTCGAGTGTAAAGTCAGAACTGTCGGAAGCTATTTTAAATTTCAACGCATCTTTGCCGTATTGATTTTCAAGGTCAGTCATTGTTTTCTTCGCAATCTTGCTGATCTCTACCGCGTTGGCATCGCTTTGTTTTTGAATGCTGAGACCAATAGCATTTTCTCCATCAATCCGGCTGATAAGTTCGGCGTCCTTCTTGGTGTCAATAACTTCGGCTATATCATTCAGCTTCACATTTCCACCATCTGGATCGGTTGCGATCACCAGATTTTTCAACTCATCCACTGAGGCATATTTTCCATTTAAGCGAATAGTTGTTTGCTCCCCTTTGTCTTTAATTTTTCCGGTGGGGAAATCGATATTCGAATTTGCCACTGCTTGGTTTATCTGCAGAACATTTAGATTGTAACCGGCGAGTTTGTTTTGGTTGATATTCACACGTATTTCACGTTCCTGGCCGCCTATAATATTCACTTGTGCCACTCCCGGGATTTTCGACAATGCCGGTGCAATTTTATTATCCACCAAGTCGTAAAGCTCGGTAGGTGCCATAGTGGCTGAAACACCAAGACGCATAATAGGGAGATCGCCAAAATCAAATTTCCCGAGTGAGGGTGTTTCCACATCATCAGGAAGATCACTGAGAATTGCATTTACTTTTCGCTGAGCCTCCTGGAGTGAAAGGTCAACATCCATGTTCTGCTCGAGTTCAATTACTACCGAAGAAACGCTCTCCATTGAGTTGGAGGTGATTTTCTTGATTCCCTCCATCGAAGATACAGCGTCCTCAATTTTCTTAGTTACGGAATTCTCAACCTCATAAGGCGCAGCACCAGGATATATTGTCGTAACCGAGACTACAGGAGATGAGATTTTCGGCAATAACTCGTAGTTGAGCTTGGTGAAGCTAAAAGCCCCTAATCCTATCAGAATGGTGAAAATTACCACCACCAGGGTTGAGCGTTTTATGGATGTTTTTACAATATTCATTTCTTAAATTTCTTTTGACTATTTATTGATTGATAGCTATAGAAGTGTCAGTCTTAGTTGCTTTGGCGATGTCACGAATGCGCGTTGAGTCTTTCAGGTTTATCTGGCCGTTAACGACAACTTGTTCCCCTTCTTTCAAGCCTTCGAGCACCTGTACTTCGGTGTCGTAAATCTCCCCAATGCTTATTGTCCTTGCTATTGCAATACTGTCTTGTACTAAAAATACCGTTGGGTTTTTTATGCTTCCGGTTAGCGCATCGCGATTGATGTAAAGTGCATCTGCGGGATGTTGGAATTCAAAATGTGCGGTACCGAACATGCCGGCTCTGAGCGGTTTGTCCTCACGGTTGCTAATGCGCAATTCTACTCCGTATTTAAGGCTTTTATCGGCCTTATTGGCAATAGCGGTGACCGTGCCGGTGTATTCTTGGTCGGGATACATCTCGGTGGTAATGCTCACTTTATCGCCTACGTGAACATGTACAATATTCGATGCGGTGAGTTGAATATTTAGTTTGAGAATGCTTACATCAACGATATCATAAAGCTTAGCATTTTTGACAATATTACTTCCTTCCTGAAAATAATCTTCATTAATCGTCCCGCTGGCAGTGGCGCGAATGAAACTATCTTCATAGCCTTTTTTAGCTTTTTTGAAAGCGGCATTTGTATTGGCCGCATTGATACGCACATCTTCAAGTTGACGTTGTGTCACAGCGTCTTTTTTAACTAAAGTGGAAAATCTTTCAAGATCGATTTTAGCTTTGTCACGAGCTGCCTCGGCGGCTTCCATATCGGCTTTCAACGATTCGTTTTCTACTTGCGCCAGCAGTTGACCTTTATTCACATAATCTCCTTTTTCGCGGTATTTTTTTGTAACGAGCCCCACGGTTTCTGAAAGCATGGTCAAGTCTGTATTGGCATCGAAATTCCCGATGGCACTGATTTTTGAATCCATCTTTTTTCGGGTTACGGTTCCAAGTTCCACAGGGATTTGATCGCTCACTTTTTCAGCCAATGCGGCTTTTTCTGCCATTTTTTCTTTGTTGTTAGCCAGTGTGAATACTACCAATCCAATGGCTGCTATAATGAGGATGATTGTGATTACTTTTTTCATTTTTTCTTGTGTTTTCCTTTTCGGGAAAAGGGTTGATTCAATAGTTTGTTGTTTAGTTCTGGATAAGTTGCTTGAGCTGACCAAGTGAGCGCAACACGTTGAGTTCCGCAACACGATATTTTAATAATTCACGTCGATAATTGATTTGGGCTTGTCGCAATGCGTTTTCGGCATCGAGCAGATCCGTGAGAGAACCAACCTGCTCGCGGTATAAATCCTGAGTTTGGTTATATACTTCCTGAGCCAGTTGCTGATTATCTCTTTGGGCTTCCACAGATTTGATGGTGTTTACGAGCTCTTCTCGGGCATTTTCATAAGATACATCGAGTTGGCGTTTTGTATTAGTCTGATCGAGTTCAAGCTTTTGAATATCGATTTGGCTCTGCTGTACCCGGCTGTGTTTATAGAACCCGTCAAAAATCGGAACTCTCAGTTTCAAGCCAATTACCGTTTGTTGAAACCAAGCTTGATTATTTTGAAAAAAGTTAAACTCATTGCGTTGTGCTTGCCAGGTTTGCTGACCAAATACCGAGAGCGTTGGGTAAAATTCGCCTTGAATTGCTTTCTTATTCAGTATATTGAGTTCGGTTTCCTTTTGCAAAAGTTGCATTTGGATAGGGGTATTGTACTCATATTGCAGACTGCGTAAAGATGTTTCCTGAAGATCTTCTACAGGTTGAATCTTGAGTTGCTTGGCAACATCCATTCCCATCAATACTTTGAGTACGTTTTTTTGCTGTTCCTCGGTTGTACGCAATGATTGAAGATTCGTCTCCATATTTGTTTTATTTACCATAAGACGACTGTAGTCCGTTTTTGTAACCAGCTGATTTTCATATTGAACCTTCATTAGGTTTGCGAGCTTTCCTATTTCTGTTACATTTGAATCCAGCGCCGTAATCTGAGCTTGAATTTCAAGAATTTGATAAAAAGTACTTGACACCTGATAGATGACGTCTTCATCTGATTGAATTTTGAGTAGTGAGTATAATTCCTCTGAGCTATTGGCAGCTTTCAAGCCTGTAAATACGCTTTGGTTGAACAAAACTTGCGAAGCATCAAAACCACCCTGCAGGTTGTAATCGGTTCCAAATTTCACCGGTATTTGTTGGCCGGGTTGTCCAATAATTTCACCGGGAAGAAGTTGAGTAGGAATGTTAGGGAAATATTGCAACTCACCACTTCCTGATAATTGGGGGAGTGCCTGAGAGCGCACTTCTTTCACTTTATAGTCTGCTTGTTTTTGATCGAGAATAGACTTTTGAATTTCGATGCTGTTGGTCAAAGCGTATTGTAGAGCTTCTGTAAGGTTAAAGGTAAATGACGAGTCCTGACCTGCAGCCGAGCTCCAAATTCCGATACCAAGAAGAAAAGTTGCGGTTATTTTTAATCTATTTATCATTCGTAAAATATTGTTAAAAGTAATTAGTTCAGTTGTAAAAGAACTAATATTTGAAAAAATTTTAATTGCGTTCTTTTTCCCACTTCTCGTAAAGCGTGGGAAGTTGGTTTTTCAAAAACTTCATAAAACTGATGAGATCTTTCAGTGACTGGTTAAATTCAGTAGTACTTCCAGGTCTGTTCTCTAGCACCTCTTCGAGGATGTCAGAGGCACTATTTATTTTCTTATATCCTTCCTTAATATCTTTTTGCCAAGAGGTTATTTTGTTCCTGAAATAGCGTTTACGATCTCCTGGTTTTGTGATATATTCGATTTTACCCAAGGTTAATAAGAGGTTTAGCGCATTGCTGCAAGCGCTTTTGCTCAAATTCAACGTTTCGCGAATCTGGTCAAAACTTAGCGCGGTTTCGGGAGAGACAAGCAGTAAGCTCAATATTCGCGATATCGCTGGTGGATAACCATTCTCTTCATTGAATACACCGAGTCGCTCAATCAATTCTTTTTGCTTTTCGGTTAATTTTACAACGTGATCCATTTAAATTTTATTTTGCCCGACAAAGGTATTGTTTATTTTTAGTTCTGCAAAAGAAGAACCAAAAAATAAATAGTGTATCCTTAATGCGATGGAAATGTGAAACAATAATATTTCTTTAAATTTAGCACCTTATCGAATAGAAAATGAATCCGAATTCTAATTATACTAAATCGCGCGGCCTCCTTATTGGTATATTCTTCTTCTGTATAGGGAACTGCCATGCACAAAATCTTTCTGTTGGAGATCAGCACAAAGGGGATATGTATTTCTATTGGGGTTGGAACCGAGGTTTTTATACAAATTCGAATATGCATTTATACGGAGATAATTATGATTTTACCCTTCATAAGGTGGTCGCAACGGATCGTCAAACACCATTTTCAGCCGATCCATACTTAAATCCAGTCCGACTAACTATCCCTCAAACCAATTTTCGAATCGGCTATTTCTTCAACGACCATTATAATATTTCCTTTGGCTTCGATCATATGAAATACGTGGTGCAGACCTATCAAACGGTCAAAATATCAGGCGAGATTCATGATACCGGAATGATATATGATGGTGATTATCATGATGCTGATATTGTCATCTCTCCAGATTTTATGCAGTTTGAACATACCGACGGCCTCAATTACATAAATGTAGAATTACGAAGGCAGGATGAACTTTTCGATTTCAAAAAAGTTAAAATCAACTTCACCGAAGGTCTAAGTATTGGCGCACTGGTTCCTCGCACCGATGCAGAGCTTTTAAACTTCGATGACAACGACCGCTATCATTTGTCGGGTTTCGGATTGGGAATCGTCGCCGGATTAAATGTCACTTTTTTCAATCACTTTTTCGTGCAAACGGAGGCCAAAGGAGGCTTTATTGATATGCCCAGTTTGCGCACGACTCCATCTTCAACAGACAAAGGAACCCAAAGCTTCTTTTTCGGCCAGTATAATATTGTCTTTGGATGGGTCTTTCATTTGGAAAAACCATCGCGATAGTTTCTTTTTAGATTCTCCATTATAATATAATTTTCAGTGGTTAAGATCTCAAATGTTTTAGAAACCGTTGAGATCTTTGACCATATTTGATTTACCTATTCTCGCTCAAAACAATTATCCAAACTTCGATAAAACGGGTACGGTAGAACGATGTCCTGCCATGGAAAGAGCCACATGCAGTCACGGGTGAATTATTTGTGTGATTTGATTTCTAAAAGGATGGACCACATAGAACAATATAATACGCACGATCAAACCATTCATGTTGAGTCTTTTTTCGTTGTTTATAGGGTTGCGCGTATTCATTCATAGGTATTTACGTCGGAATGAAACACTTGTATTTTAATAAGTTAAAATTTACGCTTTGAGGGGCAGGATTTTGCTGACGCTCTATTTCATATTTGTAAACTGAAGGGGAAGTCCAAAGTCACCTTGGCGGCAAATTGCCATGACCTGTTGCAAATTATCAATCGATTTGGACGTTACCCTAACCTGCTCATCCATAATTTGCGCATCGACTTTCACTTTTGAATCCTTGATTGCTTTTACGATTTTTTTGGCAGTTTCGCGATCGATTCCTTGATTTACAGGGATATCTTTTTTGACCACTTTACCTGAAGTAAAGAATTCATTCGACAAATCCAGACTTTGCGGATCAATTTTTCCCTTTACAAATCTTCCAATGAGTACTTTTTCCATTTGATCGATTCGAAAATCGTTTTCAGTGGTCAATTGGATAACCAGATTCTTCTTGTCGAGTGAAATCTCACTTCCGGTTCCTTTAAAATCGTATCGGGTTTCGATTTCCTTTTTTGCTGCATTTACTACATTGTCAACCGTTTGCAGATCGACTTCTGAGACTATATCGAGAGATGGCATAAGCTTAAATTATTTGGTGTGCACAATATCGCAATTTTGAACATATTCGGGGTCAAATCTGTGAAGTGTCTTCCGATGTGGTTTTCACTTCCCACATAAAGCCTGATATCTTCTTCAAATCTTTTCATAAAGCGAAGGTCAAGTTCCAGTTCAGAAAGCAGATTCTGAGGTATTGATTCATTATTGGTATTCAATCGGGTAGGGCGAATTCCTTCGTCTGATTTAATAATTTTCATTGTATGCATAAAGTCATCTAAGGCATACACTTCCAGTTCAGAAATTGCCTTTCGGACGCGTGTATTCAAACAAAATGTCTGGGAGCGAAAATGCCTGTCGGCAAAGGAATCGTTAATTTTGTAAACGCTTTTGAGAAAGGCAGAAATACTTAATCCGGGTTTAAATTCGTAAAACCAATCCAATTGAGACGGATACTGATACATACGATTTTTTCCTTTTTTCACATCAATGTAACAGGAATAAAACCGCGAAGCAGGCTCGCGGATTACGAGTACCATCTTCTTCCCTTTCGTCCATTTTTCATAGTTCCGCATTTGATAAAAAAATATTCTTTGTGCTTGATTATCAGTAATCGAACATGGGTCAATATGATGTATTTCTGGAAAACTGCTTTTAAAATCAGGAACAAATTTTTGAATAAGCATCACTTTTATCGATGAACAAGCAGACTTTGAAATAATGGGATAAAAGGTTTTTTCACTCGGCAAATAAAACACCTCGATCGGATCAATTAGCCGTATTCCAAAAACGGCCTGAATTCCACGAAATATACTCTTCGATTTTATAATCCAATTTGCCATCGGGGATATCACTTCATTTTTAATTTAAAAGGAATATTCTTTTCTGCAGAATAGCCGGCATCAAAAATACAATTCCTTTTTATTTGGTCTTCGAGAAGGTTCCTGCAAAATAATTAGATGATTATTGCGGTTTCACAATTTTTCTAAAGAGGAATTTTTAATCCTTTTCCGGAAGGCTATCTTTACCATTAAAAAGCACAATGAAATTTGTAACGATAAAACTCGAGATTGAAAAAGGCGAATCGAAAGATCAGGCTCTTTTAGATTTTCACAATAATATTTCCAAACTCCTTGACAATGAAATAGATTATGCGCCAAAAGGAATCATGGATGCGGATTTGAACCAAGTATTTGTCGGTCTTCAACTCAATGACAACGACTTGAAGGATCTTCTTGATGCTTCGCCCGGCAATACTTTTGAAATAATCGATGCACACTGGCCACAATTTTTAGAAAGTAAATCCAAAGGAGGAGCACAAACCTTCGACGTAGCTGATGTGGATAAGTAATATTGTCCATCAAACAGGAACGGGGGTCGACAAACGTTGCGATTTGCTCGGTAAATGATTATAGTGTATTTTTGGCGGAATTAATCACCGGTACCTGAGGCATTGTTTACCTTTAACCTTATTAAAATTGTGTCGATAAGCTCTGAATGATATATTTGGGCTATTGTTTTTTTAATGAATAATTTTTTCATTTTGATGCGTTTTTCAATTCCGGGATTTCCACTGTACTTTTTGATATTAATTTTATTTGGATGCGGCCCAAGCCGCGATTTGGTTTATATGAGTAATCTGACGCCATCAGATCTCAATCAAAATAAAGTGATTGATAATGTGGTAACTCCTACTATACAACCCGATGATCTGCTCAGCATTACCGTAAACAGCTTAAGTGTTGAGTCAAATATGTTATTCAATCAAGGCGTATTGGGAACACTCGGAAGTGATATTTCAGGAAATGACGGCAGTAATACCAAGATTGAAGGCTATCTGGTGGATAAGGATGGAAATATCAATTTTCCCGTTCTCGGAAAAATTCATCTGAGTGGTCTCACAAAAGATGCCGCTACCGATACCATTCAAAATATTCTAAACGCACAGTATATAAAAAATCCAACCGTTAATATACGATTTCTAAATTTTAAAATCACCCTGCTGGGGGAAGTTAAACAACCTTCTACGGTCACCATTCCTACTGAAAAAATTAATATTTTTGAAGCGTTAAGTCTTGCAGGTGACTTGACAGTGCTGGGCAAGCGCGAAAATGTATTGATAATCCGTGAAAAAAACGGTCATAGAAATTTGATTCGCGTAAACCTCAATGATAAAAATCTGATTAATTCTCCTAATTATTTTCTGCAACAAAACGATATCGTTTATGTTGAGCCCGATAGTTATAAGGCAGCTCAGGCGAGCTTAAGAAGATCAAATGTTCAGTTCGCATTGTCAACTATATTAAGCACACTCACCATAGCGACACTCATTGTAACTCTCAATAGGTAAGGGCGTAATATCAAAATATGTTTGAACAAAAACCGGATCAAAAGGATATAAAAAGCATTCTTCAAAAATACCTGAAATACTGGTATTTGTTTGCTATAGGTGCATTCGTGGCGCTCCTTATTTCATTTGTCTATTTGCGGTATGCAACACCGATATATTCGGCGAAGACCACGGTAATGCTAAAAAGCGAAAAAGGAGGAGAAGGACCTTCTGAAACATCTGCTTTTAGCGATATAGCTCTCTTGAATACGAGTAGAAGTATTGATAATGAAATGCTTATGCTGAAATCGGAGAGTATTATGAAACGGGTAGTTACCCAGTTGCACTTCGAGATTAGTTATATTGTGGAAGGCCATGTGCGCGATGTGGAAATCTATGACGACGATGTTCCTGTAAAGATAATTATCAATAATTTTTCACCGGCTTTTTATGGAAAGTCGTTTATTCTTCATTTTAAAGATGATAATAGTTTTGAACTTGAAGACAACGAGGTACATACCTATCGCTTTGGAGACGAGATCGATAAGCCTTACGGCAAATTTACCATCGTTTCAGATGCGGATATTGCCTTAAGTGAAAATAATCAATCTATTACCGTGCATTTTCACAATCTCGAGGATGTCGCTAAAAAATACGCATCCAAACTTGGTGTTGCTCCCGTAAATAATAATGCTACCGCACTCAATATTACGATGAATGATCCGGTAGCTTCGAAAGCAATCGCCATTCTTACTGAACTTTTAAAAGTTTATGATCAGGAAAATAAGGAGGATAAGAATAAGGTAGCCAAGAAAACGGTCAATTTTATCGACGATCGATTGACGTATCTTACACAAGAGCTCAGCAATGTGGAGATGAATGTGGAGGATTATAAGCAAAAGCATGAGCTTACGGATGTTGATTCTCAGGCTCAAGAATATCTCGCCACTGCGAGCGCGAATAGAAAACAGGTAGAAGAAATAGATAATCAGATAGATGTCTTACGGTCTATTCAAGCTTATTTGAGCGACTCGTCTGGTGATGCAGGGGATTACAAACTCGTGCCAAGTACGCTCACTATCCAAGACGCCACCCTCAATGGCTTGATTTCAAAATTTAATGAACTCCAGCTCGAAAGAGAACGAATGTTGCGCACTCAATTACCGAATAATCCGATTATCGTAAATATTGACGAACAGCTTAAAAATCTTCAAAAGAACATTCTTGAGAATTTGAAAAATATTAAAAAAGGGCTATACATCACTCGCCACAACCTGATGACCAAGTCTGGTGCGGTTGGGGATCAAATTCAAAAGGTACCGATGATGGAGCGCCAAATCATCGAGATCACCCGGCAGCAGGAAATTAAACAGTCCTTGTATCTTTACCTATTGCAGAAGAAAGAGGAGTCAGCATTG
This sequence comes from uncultured Cryomorphaceae bacterium, assembly GCA_963741985.1. Taxonomy (GTDB): domain Bacteria; phylum Bacteroidota; class Bacteroidia; order Flavobacteriales_D; family Cryomorphaceae; genus Cryomorpha. The sequence continues at coordinate 615,647 of CAVUKD010000004.1, read as the reverse complement.
TCGCTGGCTGCATCCGTTTCCAATTTGCGTGTGATCGATTTGCCCATTTCTAAAGGGCCGGTTTCTCCGGTAAAAACAAATGTTTATGCCTATTCGTTACTCCTCGGTCTTTTCCTTCCTTTCTTAGGACTGTATTTGAAAAACCTTTTCAGTAAAAAGGTGGAGTTAAGGTCTGAAGTTGAGGGACTTACGAATACCCCAATATTGGGAGAAATTTGCCACGACAAATCCGGGAATGTCGTTGTAGCTCAACCCAATGAGCGTACGCCAATTGCCGAAATGTTCCGGCTACTGCGTTCAAATATGCGTTTTTCGATGGCAGGTAAGGAAAACAAGGTGATACTCATTACCTCGAGTATGAGTGAAGAGGGAAAAACATTTTTGTCTATCAACCTTGCTGCTACTCTGGCTGGCACTGGTAAAAAGGTGCTAATAATTGAATTTGACCTTAGACGCCCGAAATTGCTCAAAAGACTCGATATCCCAAAATCAAAAGGACTCACCGATTATTTAGTTGGTGATGTTCAGGATATTCAAACTGTAATTTGGCCTTCACATATCGATCAAAATCTTAAAATTCTTTCCGCGGGAACACTACCTCCAAATCCTGCAGAAATTATTCTGGATACGCGTGTGGGAGAATTAATCGAAAGACTTTCTAAAGAGTACGATCATATTATTCTCGATTGTCCCCCTGTAGGAAAAGTTGCCGATGCCCTCACCCTGAATGATTACATCGATTCCTCCATATATGTGGTCCGATATAACCGGACGGAAAAGGATCAAATCAAAATAATTGATGAAATTTTTCGAAATCAGAAATTAAAAAATGCATTGATTGTGCTCAATGATTCAAAAAAAGTCAATAGTGGAAATTATACATATGGATATTAATAGTCAATATGTTACGACTTTTCCGTTGAACACGCTTTTCTTGAATGATATGGATGGAAAAATGAAATTTTCCCCAGTGGAAATTTGCCATGAACCAACTGACTGATAGTCGTTCCGGATTATGTCCCAATTGAGAAATAAACTTAATCAAATAATCGCATTGAGGCCTGACTATCCTACCCTTAAGGAGTGGTTTATGCTTACGAGTATTACCGGTGGTTCCCAGCTGCTAATTCAGGTTATCGGCCTTTTGAGTGGGATTGTGGTCATTCGGCTCCTCCCTACCGAAGAATATGCCCTTTATACACTCGCGAATACAATGCTCGGCACAATGGTTGTGCTCGCCGATGGAGGAATAAGTTCCGGGGTAATTGCCGAGAGTGGAAAAGTCTGGAAAGACAAAAAGAAACTTGGCACAGCCTTGGTAACGGGCCTCGATTTGCGTAAGAAATTTGCTATTGGGAGTTTAGTAGTTGCATCTCCCATTCTGATTTATTTGCTTCACTACCACGGTGCTCCTTTATGGATGTCATTGCTCATTGTGATCTCACTTATCCCTGCCTTTATCAGCTCGCTTACAGGATCCATCTTTATGGTGCCCCTACAACTTAAACAAGATATCAAACCGCTTCAAAAAAATCAACTCGTTGAAAATGTTGCGCGATTTGCGACGGTTTTTTCGCTTTTTATATTGCCCTGGACATTTATCGCCATCCTCGGTGCTGGTATTCCAAGACTATTTACAAATATCCGTCTGCGAAAATACTCAATCGGATACGCTGATTGGAATCAAAAGCCCGATTTAGAAGTTAGAAAGCGCATCTTGAAAGTAGTTAAACGGCTGATGCCCGGAGCTATTTATTATGTTGTTTCGGGCCATATAAGTTTGTGGTTAATTTCGTTTTTTGGAACTACCGACAATGTTGCACAAATAGGAGCGATAGGACGTATAGCACTGATGCTTACGGTGGTTAATCAAATGTTTGGAATATTAATTTATCCAAGATTTGCTCGCTTACCAGCGGCTTCCGAGAAACTTTTCCCGAGATTTTTACAAATTACAGGCTTTTTGATTCTAGTTTGTATGGGTATTGTCTTTAGCGTGTGGCTCTTTAGCGATCAAATCCTTTGGATTCTCGGCGACAAATACAGCAATTTGAATTATGAATTGGTTCTGGCCATAATAGGCAGCTGCATCATAATGATTAGTGGCGGAGCTTTTAAAATGACTACGCAACGCGGCTGGGCAATACACCCTGGAATTTCAATTTCCATTAATATAGCTTCAATCATTGCCGGCGTGCTACTTATTAATATATCCACTTTGACTGGCGTCTTGTATTTCAATATTTTTACCGCGTCTATTCAAGTCATAGTAAATGTTGGCTATTTTATCATTACCTATTTGCAAGCAAAAAAGAAGAACAATGAAACGGAAAAACCGTAAAATAATTTGACTATGAAAAGAGATGTTGCCGTATGTACACTATTTGAAGGAAACTATAATCTTGGTGCGGCAGCTTTGATTAATTCTTTGAAAGCAAACAATTTTTCCGGCGAATTTTTTGTTGGATATCGTGGTGATCTTCCCTTATGGGTGAGAAAATCGGAGCTTATTCCGAATTGGACCTGGCAGGGGATGTCAGTAATGGAAATAGATCCCCAATTTACAGTTTACTTCCTACCACTTTCTACAAACTATCACTTCACCAACTACAAACCAAACTTCATGTTGGAACTTTGGGATGGACCCGCAAGGCAAGCCGAAGAAATGTATTATTTCGACCCTGACATTGTGCTTTGTTTGGCTTGGCCGGTTTTTAGAATGTGGGTAAATTCGGGTGTTGCACTTTGTGCTGATGTAAATTCCCCAATGACCGAACACCATCCGAAGAGAATGCAATGGCGTGAATATTTTAGTGCGTACGATTTGACTCTAAAGTTCAAAACAGAAATCTATGTTAATGGAGGTTTTGTGGGCTTAAAGCGATCGGAAAGGAACTTTCTCGAAATTTGGTTGAAAATACAGGAAAGCATGGCGCACCGCATTGGTAGTCTTTCAAAATCTTCTTTAAAAGGGGAAGCAATGGACAAAGACGAAATGACCATTTTTTCACCCTTCGGCAAAACAGATCAAGATGCGCTAAATGCAACCGTAGAAGCATTCGCTGGTAAAGTAAGTATTTTAGGACGCGACGCTATGGGGTTTGAATCTTCACACGCCATTCTTCCTCACGCCCTCGGTCATCCCAAGCCGTGGGAACGAAACTATCTAAAGTTGGCGCGAAAAGGAAGGACGCCAAAACAGATTGACAAGGAATATTGGCGATTTGTAGATTACCCTATTCGCGTATTTTCTCACAAGAGGATTCGCCGAAAGAAACTGGCGTTGTCTTTAGCTGTTTTCCTTTGCAGATTTTATCGCCGCAATTAAGAAATGCATTCAAATGTTGGTCAATACGGTTTTTGAGATTTGAATAAAATGACGGTAGGAAAAATATTATTGGTTTGTGGAAATCTAGAACCAGGGCAAGATGGGGTGGGGGACTATACCCGTGAACTAGCCGGTGCACTGCAATCAAAAAATATTACGATCAAAATTGTGGCATTAATGGATCGCGGAGTCTCAGAGGTTGTAGAGGAAAATCAACCAACCCAGCATCAAGATGTCAAGGCCGTACGCATGGGGTCATCCCTTTCTTTTACCCGGAGGAGAGCTGCTTTTCAAATGCTTGCTTCCGAATTTAAACCCGACTGGATAAGTCTTCAATATGTCCCATATGCGTTTTCCGCAAAAGGAATTCCTCTCAAGCTCTCCAGATTTTTAAAAATGAAAAATGCCAGTTTTAAATGGCATTTCATGATGCACGAATCGTTTATTGCGCATAATCTGAGTCTTAAAGAAAAAGGAATTCAATGGTTACAGATATTTGTGATCAAAAATCTGATTAAAAAATTGAAAGTCTCAGTAATCCATACAAGTAACCTGAGCTATCAATCCCGATTAAAGTCTATCGGTATTCAAACAGAATTACTTGGCCTTTTTGGAAATATTCCCTTAATAACAAACCCTCCGCCTTCAGATACAACAGATGTTTTCAGAGGGGTATATTTTGGCGCCGTACCAAAAAATAAGAATTGTGAGATCTTTGTAAAAGCTATACAAAATGTATCTGAAACATCAAATTCGAAAATAGAAATTATCCTTTGTGGGAAATCGGGAGAAGCTGGTAAGTCTTTTGCAGACGCCCTTCGAAAAAATGCAAATCCTAAGCGCCTCAAGATTACTGAAAAAGGAAAAATGAGTGCGAGAGATTTAAGTGAACTCTTTCTAAAAGTAGATTTTGGAATAGCTCGGGTGCCACCGAATTTGCTCGGAAAAAGCGGATCAGTAATAGCCATGCTCGAACATGGATTGCGACTCTGGGTGCCGCTCGCGGAGGATGGTATTCAGATTGCTACCCATTTCGATTTTCGGACGGATCAATGTTTTGCCAATTTAATTGATTTGAGAAAAGAGAAACATAAATTTGCCCCAGAAAGTAGATTGGAGGAGATTGTTACGAAATATGTTTTGTCCTTGAACCGCTCGCAAAATACGAATGCTGTTTTATGAAAAAACCTAATATCCTTTTTATATCGTATGCTTTTTATCCTCAACTCGGTGGTATAGAGATTAATGCAGAAATTCTTACGCAATATTTCCTTCAATTCGGTTACCCAGTGAGATTGATTACAGCTGTTACCGAAAGTGGTGAACAAACATTTCCTTTCCCGGTTTTCAGAAATCCCAACTTGAAGGAACTTATAAAACTTCATAAATGGGCAGATGTGGTATTTGAGAATAATCCCTCATTGCGATTGAGTTGGCCACGCTTTTTCTTTTCGTCTGGATCAGTGATTGCTATTCGGCAGCGAATCGATTATACCGACGGCGGGTTGAGATTGCAGGATCTGCTAAAATTAAAGATATTGAAACGAGCGAATGAAGTAATTGCTGTAAGTTCAGCGATTGGAGATAAGAATTTTCCTGATTCAACCGTTATTGGTAATCCCTACCGCAACTATCTTTTCAAAAACCTTAACCGGGATCGCAAACCATTAAGTTTTGTGTTTTTAGGAAGGTTGGTTTCTATTAAAGGGGTGGATATCGCTATAAAGGCGTTTTCAAAATTTAATGAGAGATTCGCTGGAGGAGTTGACAAACCTTCTTTAAAAATTATTGGAGAAGGATCTGAAATGTTAAAGCTCAAAAATCTGGTTGTTCAATACGGCTTGGAAAATCAGGTAACTTTCGAAGGAAAAAAGCAGGGATCGGATTTGGTAGAATTACTAAATACATGCCGATACATCTTGATTCCATCCCGTTGGGAAGCATTCGGAAATATAGCTCTTGAAGCGATGGCCTGCGGCTGTCTACCATTTGTATCAGATACAGGCGGTTTGCCAGAGGCCGCGGGACCAGCGGGCATACAATTTAAAGCTGGATCGGCAGAAGCACTGTCCTTAGCAATGTTAAATATTATAGAGCATCCGAAATTGGAAGCCGAACAAAGAGATAAAATACCTGCACATCTCGAAGAGCATTTCCCCGAACGGGTAGCACTAAAATACTTGGCCGTGATTAACAAAGCGCACGCTGTTAAGAATAAGATAAGGAGATGAAAGTTTGCATTGGAATTACGACTAAAAATCGAAAAAGCGTTCTGCCAATGGCAATTGAATCTGCTTTGGCGCAGGATTATGAGCATTGTGAAGTTTTCGTATTTGATGATGGCTCGTCGGACGGTACCTCACAATTGCAAGCCGAGTACACAAATGTGCGCTGGGAACGATCGGAAGTAAGTCTCGGTTTGCTCGAAGCGCGAAACAAAATGATGTCCACTTGTGATGCTGATATTTTTGTAAGTCTCGACGACGACGCCTGGTTTTTAAAAAAGAATGAAGTAAGCATTGCAGCTGAATATTTTCAAAATAACAATAACTTGGCTGCCATTGCTTTCGATATTCTTGAAAAGAACACGTATAAATTTCGAGAAGTTCCGCGTGACAAACCGATACCTACGAATTTTTTCATCGGCTGCGGACATGCTTTGCGTATAGAGAGCGTAAAGCAAGCAGGATATTACGTTCCATTTCCACTAAATTATGGACACGAAGAAAAAGATCTCGCCATTCGAATGCTCGATTTTGGATATGAAATTTGGCTGCTGCCAGGAGTTCATGTGTGGCATGACAACACAAAGATAGAAAGAAATAATCCCGATCAAGACAGAGGTTTTATTATCAATGACTTGGTGTATAAATACAGAAGAGTACCACTGCTGTATGTCGCCCCAATTTTGATGCTGAGTATATACCGTACTTTACGTAATAAGGTGCGTAAAACGAACCGTCCGGCCGAAAAAATTTGGACTTTTTTTAAACTAATACCGCTTGAATTCAAACACGTAGGACGTGTTAGTATAAGTACTTATAAACAGTACAGAACACTTTCAAAATCTTTACTGGCATATAAGAATAAGCATAGACAATCTTAAATTTATTATCAAAAAAATATGAAATTCAAAAAGAGTCAATTCTACCCATTTGAGTTGAATAGGTAGTCTGCTTCAAAAAGTGATCTTTGGCAAAAATGTTAGGTGACCTGAATTAATTTAGAAAGAGAAATGTGTATTATTTATAAATTTAATCTTGGTTTCATGTCTTCGTCTTTCGGTATTTGTGATTGGATGAAAATCAACCTTTACGATTCTAGTTTTCTAAATAACTGGAAATGTGATAGAGGGCAAAACAGCTTATTTTTATGAAAATAGTTGTATTACACCCCACCGGAAATTCTAATTTGCGCGCTGTGTTAGACGCCTTATTCAGACATGATATGTTGTACAAGTTTCATACATCCATGAGTATAGACGTACAAGCTGTCTGGCTTAAGCTTTTACCTCAAGGTATTGCAGGCGAATTGAAGAGGCGCTCGTTTGCCATACCTCCAGAATTCGTTACAACCCATCCACTAATGGAAGTTGGTCGCTTGGCATCAAAAAAAATGCATATGCCTTACTTTTCACGGCACGAGAAAGGAATTTTTTCGGTCGACTCGATGTATCAGAGATTTGATAAACAAGTTGCTCAAACCATAAAGTCTGAACGGTCTTCGGTTGATTTAAAAGCGGTCTACGCGTATGAAGATGGAGCTCTCGAGAGCTTTAAAAGTGCAAAAGAATTGGGATTAAAATGTATTTATGATTTGCCTATAGCATATTGGGAAACAGGTCGTAAGCTTTTGCTAGAGGAGGCTGCGCGTTATCCCGAATGGGTTCCTACTCTAGGAGGCGGAATTCTCGATTCGCAAAAGAAACTTGATCGAAAAATGCAGGAAATGGAGCTCGCCGACGTGGTGGTGGCACCGGGAAGTTTTGTCTTGAATTCTATTCCTGAGGGGGCAAAGTCGAAGCGGTTAATTATGGCCCCATTTGGCTCACCTGCGTCACATACCATACAACCGGTGATCAAGAAGGGCAACGATGGTCCTCTCCGCGTTTTATTCGTGGGCTCAATGGGACAACGAAAAGGGCTTGGCGATCTGTTTGAAGCTGTAAAATTGTTGGAAAAATCAGTTGAACTTATTGTGTTGGGTACACCTTTGATGCCACTGGAGACGTATTTCACCATTTATTCGGATTTCAAACACGAGGGTAATCGCCCACATAACGAAGTGCTGGAATTAATGCGTTCCTGCGATGTGTTTTGTCTTCCTTCCATTGTTGAAGGTAGGGCCCTGGTTATGCAAGAGGCGATGAGTCAGGGGCTGCCGATAATTATCACACCCAATACCGGTGGCGAAGACCTTATCGTGGAAGGGGAAACAGGTTTCTTGGTTCCCATACGTTCTCCGGAAAAAATAGCTGAAAAATTAAATTGGTTTATTGAAAATAAAGACCAAATTTGCTCGATGGGGCAGAAAGCTGCTGCCCATGCAGCCAAGCTAACTTGGGAGAACTATGGCAATACGATCGTTCAATCCTTAAATGAATATCTCGAAGAATCGAATTGATCTTCATGACCGAAAAAGCACATAGCGCTCTCAAGAGAGAAATTTATAGTCAGCAAGATGATTCTGTGCTTCTTGCGAAGAATCAAGGGCCCATTGAATTTCTGAAAAAGGGAATCTGGGTATATTTTTTTCTTTTGATTTTTGAAGGAGCCTTGAGAAAATGGGTTCTGCCGGGAATGTCGGAAGCCTTGCTGATTGTGCGCGACCCGATAGCAATTATTCTTATTCTTTATGCCTGGTACCGCAATCTTTTTCCTACGGTTTCTTACGTAATCTGGATGCTAATAATAGGGGGAATAGCGATTTTTACTACTCTTTTTTTTGGCCATGGAAATCTTTTTGTAACGGCCTATGGTGCACGTATCCTACTCCTTCATTTTCCGTTCATATTCCTTATTGGAAAAATATTTACACGGAAGGATGTTTTGAAAATGGGCAAGGTGATAGTTTGGCTCGCAATCCCGATGGCTGTGTTAATATCCGTCCAGTTTTTTAGTCCTCAGTCTGCCTTGGTTAATAGAGGGGTAGGAGGCGTAGGTGGAGCAGGATTTAGTGGGGCCATGGGATATTTTAGGCCTCCGGGTACCTTCTCATTTACAAATGGTACTACCCTGTTTTTTAGTCTGGCCGCGAGCTATATATTGTACTTCTGGTTACGTCCGAAACAAATAAATAAATGGATTCTCGTATCTGCCACCCTAGGCCTTATTGTATCCATTCCTTTTTCAATTAGCCGCGGGTTAACTTTTTCGATTGCTGTTATGGTCATTTTTGCCCTTATGTCTATTTCGCAGCAGCGTAGGTATTTAGGACAAATCGTGGTGGCTGGCGTCGGGATTATCATTCTCTTTACTCTTCTTTCCAAAATGGAGTTTTTCCAAACTGCTACCGAAGTCTATTTTAAACGTTTTGAAAATGCCGCTGTCAGCGAAGGCGGATTGCAAGGTACGCTCATCGATCGCTATCTGGGTGGAATGGTAAAAGCAATTTCCGATGCAAGTGAAATGCCTTTTTTTGGTGCAGGCCTGGGGATGGGAACCAATGCGGGAAGTGCTCTCCTCGGTGGAAGCCGGACTTTTCTGATCTCTGAGGGGGAATGGGGAAGATTAATCGGCGAAATGGGTGCCTTGATGGGAATTGCAGTCATTTTTATCCGTGTGCTCATCAGTTTCAAAGTATCTGTTGCAAGTTTTCGAGCCTTAAAGTCCGGGAGAGTGCTTTCTTGGATGCTTTTGAGTTTCGCTCTATTGGTTTTCCCTCAAGGACAATGGGCCCAACCGACCACTCTGGGATTTAGTACATTAATTATGGGGCTTTTAATCGGTTCATTTAACCTGAGTGAACAAAACGAATAAGATTTGCTTAATAAAACTGAACGTTGAAATCTGAGTGATAAAACCTATGCCCACCCAAACTAAAAATATTCTGATTTACCGCCTCGGAAGTCTTGGAGATACGGTCATTGCTCTACCTTGTTTCAACCGGATTCGAGAAATTTTTCCACAGGCAAATATCACCCTGCTCACAAATAAACCTGTAGCCAGCAAGGCCGCTCCTCTTGAAGCAGTTTTGGGAACCGATTTCTTTTTTGATCAAACTTTGAGCTACCCGGTTGGCACGCGTAACCCACTGTTAATAAATAGATTAATTTATGATATTAGACGTTTGGGCATCGATATAGTAATAAATATTACGGCATCCCGCTCGCGTAAGGCAGATATTCGCGATCGCTTGTTTTTCTCAGCTGCAGGTGTCTCTGAATTCATCGGATTTGACCAGTCACCCGAGGATTATGAAGTTTCTCTCGATCCTCATACGGGTGAATTTGAGTGGGAAGCATTCCGCTTGAAGCGAAAGATTGAAGCGTTGGGTGATTTTAATCTAATGGCAGATCGATATTGGGATTTGCATTTGCTCGACTCCGAAATTCAAAAGGCCGAGACTTTACTGGGCTCATATTCGAACGATTCAAAAATTATCGCTGCGAACGTTGGTACAAAAATGAAAGTAAAAGATTGGGGAGTGGATAATTGGATTGATTTAATGCGCTTATTAGGAAAGGAACTCAGGGGGTATAAATTAGTAATCATCGGTGTAAAGGAAGAGAACGAAATTGCAGAAAAATGTCTCGAAGCATGGGCCGGTGAGGGAATAAATCTTTGTGGTAAATCATCTCCCCGTGTTTCAGCTGCAATTCTCCGTAAGACATCAATCTTCGTAGGCCATGATAGCGGACCAACCCATCTTGCCGCATGTGTCGGTACCCCTTGTGTTGCCATCTTTTCATGTATCAACAGGCCAAGACAATGGTTTCCTAAAGGTGAGAATAACAGAATCCTGATGCCAAGTACTGCTTGTGCTGCCTCTGGGATTAAGAAATGTGTAAATCCGGACATGAGGTGCGTACGAACCATTCAACCAGTACAGGTCGTAGTCGAAGTATTAAAATTATTGCAAACTATTCAAGGGCAATGAAGATTCTGAGAGTGATAGCTAGTATGGACCCGGTGTCAGGTGGACCTTGTCAGGGAATCCGGAATACCATTCAGGCAATGCAAGATCTTAATATCTCCAATGAGGTAGTTTGCACGGATCCTTCAAATGCTACATTTCTTAAAAGTGATCCTTTTAAAATATTCCCGATGGGGACGGGCAAAAATCCCTGGGCGTATTCTAAATTATTACTTCCTTGGCTCCTGAAAAATATTCCCAGATACGATGCGGTTATTGTTCATGGTTTATGGCTTTATCCCGACTTTGCAGTGATGCGAGCTATGCATAAGCTCAAAGAAAAAGACCGTAGACCTTGGTATGTAATGCCTCATGGAATGCTCGATCCCTATTTTCAAAATGCGCCTGATCGCAAACTGAAAGCAGTTCGAAACTCGATCTATTGGCAAATTATTGAACGAAAGATAATCAATAATGCGGATGGAATTCTTTTTACAAGTGCCGAGGAATTAGTGCTTGCGAAAAATACTTTTCCGGACTACCGACCAAAGCAAGCGATAAATGTAGGATATGGGATTCAGCCTCCACCCTCGCTCACTGAAAAGATGAAATTTGAATTTCAAAAAGCATCAGGACTCAAGCCTGATCAAAAGTATTTCTTGTTTCTCAGCCGTATTCATCCTAAAAAAGGAGTGGACCTACTCATAGAGGCTTATGCAGCTTGTATGGGGAGTATACATTCCGCTGATCAAATTCCGATATTGGTGATTGCGGGTCCTGGTTTGGATACCGATTTCGGTAAGTCTATCCTCACGGAAGTGAATAATAATGAGCAACTTGCTGGTCAGGTTCTGTTTCCCGGTATGCTCAGTGGTCCTAGTAAATGGGGGGCTCTATACGGTGCCGAAGCGTTCGTATTACCCAGTCATCAGGAAAATTTTGGGATTGCCGTCGTGGAAGCACTGGCGTGCAAAACTCCGGTTTTAATTTCAAATAAAATCAATATCTGGCGTGAAATTGACACTGAACAGGCGGGTATAGTTGAAACAGATACAAAGGATGGAGCAAAAAAAATGATTTCAAAATGGATAACTCTTCCGATAGCGGAAAAAGGTGATATGCGGATCAAAGCGCTGCAAGCATTTCAGAAGAATTTTGAAATAAATACGAATATAAAAGCCCTTTTACGAGTTTTGTCGGGTACTTTTGTAAAAGATGAGTTGTAAGGATGTCAAACCAAGAGGCACATAGAGACCCTTCTTTTTCTTTGAAAAATCGCTTTGCAAGGCTGGTTTGGAATATATTTTATTTCATTTTCTTCCGGTTTTCGCCCAAGCCCTTTCATGGTTGGAGAGTATTTTGGTTGCGATTGTTTGGCGCCCAAGTCGGGAGAGGTGTTCATGTTTATCCCCAAGTTCAAATCTGGGCTCCCTGGAACCTGATCTTGAAGGATGAATGTGGAATTGCCAATGGAGTCATCCTGTATTCTCAAGGAAAAATAACCATCGGTCGCAGAGTAGTTGTTTCACAAGGATCCTATATTTGTGCTGGTACTCATGATTATTCAGTACCGGGTTTTCCATTGATTACCAAACCGATCGTGATTGAAGATTTCGCATGGATATCGGCTCAGGCGTTTGTGCATCCAGGGGTGGTGATACATCAAGGTGCTATTATTGGAGCACGCTCGGTGGTTACCAAAAATATGCCTGAATGGATGATATGCAGTGGCTTCCCATGCGTACCGCTTAAGCGTAGAATTGCTGCTTCAGAAATAGAATCTTTTCGAAAGTCACTTGAAAAAACAGACTAATAAATGCTCGATTTAACTATAGCTATTCCTGTCAAAAATGAAGAGATCAACCTCGGCGGCTGCCTGGATGCTATTGGAAGTGGATGGGCAAAAAAGATTGTTGTTATCGACTCGGGCAGTAGCGATGCTACAGCCCAAATAGTAACCCGAAGGGGTGTTGAATTGATTGATTTCAAATGGGATGGAAATTTTCCTAAAAAACGAAATTGGTTTTTAAGAAATCATACTCCCGATACAAAATGGATCCTTTTTTTGGACGCTGATGAATATATTACCACAAATTTTAAGACAGAGGTTGAGAAGGCTATTTTAAAAGATTCCTATGTTGGATTTTGGTTAAATTACACCATTTATTTTTTAGATAAACCCTTAAAAGGAGGCTATCCATTAACAAAACTGGCACTATTTCAGGTTGGAATGGGAGAATACGAAAAAATTGAGGAAGAAAAGTGGAGTGGAATGGACATGGAAATTCATGAGCATCCGATTTTGCAAGGACCGGTTGGGTCGATCAAAAGTAAAATTGATCATCGTGATTTGCGTGGTGTTGACAGTTATTTGCGAAAGCACATCGATTATTCGACATGGGAAGCTGCTCGTTTTTCAACTTTGCAAAACGATTCCGTGCTTCGTAAGCAATTTACATGGAAACAAAAGATTAAATACAAATTGTTGAATACAGTATTAATTGGTCCCATATTTTTTATTGGGAGCTTCATATTTATGGGCGGTTTTAGAGATGGAAGTCGGGGCTTCGCATTTGCCATTTTTAAAATGGCTTACTTTACTCAGATTTATTGCCGGTTGAAAGAAGTGAATGACAAATCATAGAACAACGGATTATCCCTTGAGCATAAGCAAGATATGAAAGTAGGTGTTGTCGTTATTACATATAACAATGAGAACCACATTGAGGACACCATTAAGTCTTTACAAATTCAGGACCTAACAGACTGGATTTGTGTATGGGTGGACAATGGAAGCACGGATCATACTTTTGAGATTGGGAAGCGGTTCATTGCAAATGATGTGCGATTCAAAGCTCTTCGAAAGGCGAATGAAGGTCCAGGGCCCGGACGGAATTTTGGATTTTCAAATTTGCCGGATGATGTCGAATTTGTACATTTTCTCGATGGCGATGATATCCTGTATAAAAACTATTTATCAAGGATGTCCTATTATCTCGAGCGCCATCCGGAAGTCGGCTTGGTAGCTTGCCAGTTTGATGAAATCGACAATGATGGAAATTTTATCGGGAAAGGTCATAGGAGTCGTTTTGCTCCTTCAAAATGGGGGATTCCCAGAGATATACCAACGTCGATTTTTCCAACCCCCTTTGTAGCTTTCTTTGCCAGTACAGCCCAGGGGCCATTTGGCTTATACCGACGCTCGGTATATATTCAAACAGGCGGTTATGAATTGGAATCTCAGGAAGATACGGATATGTTTTGCAAAATGGCATTGCTGGCTGAAGTTCATTATCTACCTGATTATCTGTATGTAAAGAGACGAACGATGAGTAATTTGGCTAACGATTCAAAATACCGCGCCACCCATAGTAAATTTCGAAAAAAATGGGATATGTATCATTCTGAAGATCCGAAGATTAACAAGCTCATTGAAAAAAGCCTGAAATATTATTATCTCAAGCATAAACCTTTGCGAGATTTTAAAGTTTCAGCCAAGGCTTTCCGAATTTTTATTCGCGATAGGAATATTCATTCATTTAAATGGTCCATGCAATGCCTTTGGGCTGGTGTTTCTGATCTTATTTTCAGAAAATCCTATCGGCACGCTATGCAAAATCGGAAGGAGTCATTTAAGAGACGTAGGTAAACGGACAAGACGTGCGACTGATGAAATATACTAGTGTTAATAGCGGCGGATAATTGAAAAAACGGATTCTCTTAATTGGATACAATTACGCACCAGAACCTACTGGCATAGGTAAATACAATGGTGAGATGATGCAGTGGCTCGCGGCACGTGGCCATTCCTGCACGGTTCTTACCACATATCCGTATTACCCACATTGGCGTGTACAGGAGCCCTACAGAAAATCACGTTTCTGGTATAAGAGAGAAGTTCAAAATTTTGATTCGGGAGGGCGGATTAATGTAATACGTTGCCCGATCTATGTTCCGGAAAAACCTTCGGGTTTCAAGCGTATTGTGCTTGATTTCTCGTTTTTAATAAGTTCATTTTTCCCATTGATGGGGCTTATTTTTAAGCAAAAGTACAATCTGGTTTTTGCAGTAGCTCCCTCTTTTTTGATTGGTTTACCTGCTTTATTTTATAGGCTTCTGCGTGGGGGAAGTTTCGTATATCACATCCAGGATATGCAAATCGAAGCGGCTCGCGATTTAGGTATGATCAAATCAAAAAGGCTATTGAAATTACTATTTGCACTTGAAAGATTTATTGGCCGTCATGCGCAGGTTATAAGTAGTATATCGGTTGGAATGATTGAAAAATTGAATGAGAAATTTCATAAATCCATTTACTTTTTCCCGAACTGGACTGACGTTTCTGCCTTTTACCCAGTCGGTAACCGGGCCAAAGTGAAACGAGATTTTGGATTTGATCCCGAAGATACAGTATTACTGTATTCCGGTGGCATTGGTCAGAAGCAAGGTCTTGAGGCTATTCTGGAAGCCGCTTTTTTTTGCAAAGACAAGCCTCATATTAAATTCATTATTTGCGGTTCGGGCCCCTATCAAACTACGTTAAGAGAAATGGCTGAAAATATGAAATTGCATAATCTTTCGTTTATGCCCCTTCAACCTTTTGAAAAATTCAACCAATTTTTAAACCTTGCCGATATCCATTTAGTGGTTCAAAAAGCCGATGCCAGTGATCTCATGATGCCTTCAAAACTCACAACTATTCTTGCAGTTGGTGGCTTGTCGATTATCACCGCCAACAAAGGTTCAGGATTGTTTGCCCTTGTTCACGCCCATAACGTGGGAATAATTTCGGAGGCGGAAAATCAGGATGCTCTGAATCATGCTATTGAAAACGCGATCGAAAAAACTTCTCAAAATGATGCAATACGTATAAATGCACGTGTTTATGCTGAAATGTATCTTGACCGGGAAGCGATTATGAACCGATTCGTGCTAGATCAGCTTTAAGTTATTTAAATGCTCTGGTTCTCATGGGCTAACAGGAATTCTTAATTCATTTGTAAACATCTGAAACCTTTTTCGGTTGTTCTTTGGACGGAATATTAACTAAAATTTTAAAATATCTTAATCTATTAGATTGGACATTATAGGTATTTTGTCTTATATTTGTGCCAATTCGTCGAAACGGGCGAAGGGTTTCAATAGAATAGGAATTTGTTACGGTTTTGAAGATTTGACTTAACCGGTGCGTAAATCAAACGAGAGTATTGATTTACACAAATCTTCAGGATTGACTATGCTTGATGATCTAATTAGAAAAGATTCTTGAGTATGAAATAAGATGCGATATGGAATATAGATATGCTACATTTTTTAAGCTATTAAATGCCTTAGTGGATTACATTGTATTGAATACAATGTTGATTTGCGGGCTGTTAATGGTTTCCCCGGATACGTTTTCCAACACAATTGCCGGAGACATGCGTTTTCATGTGGTTCTGGTTAATTTGCTGTGGTTTTTTGCCGCAACCCTATTTAAACTTTATGATCGGGTACTGAAAACAGAAGCAGTTCCATTTTTGAAAAAGACCATTTGGACCTTAGTCCTTTTCGCAATTTCATTGCTGTTTTTGAATTTATTAAGTCCAAAACTAATTATTTCCAAGAGTTACCTTATACCTTTCTTACTTCTCTATTCTCTCACGATTCTTGGCTTTAAAATCGGCTTTTTATCTATTCGAAAGTCACAACGCAAATTTTGGGTCGATTATAAAAAAATCGTAATTCTCGGTTCAAGTCAATTGAGCCTGGAACTCTATCATTATTTTAAAGATAACCCCAATTCAGGTTACGTGGTGCAGGGATATTTTGCTGAGCAAAAGGAAGAAGGACTTCCCGAAGATTTTCATTATCTCGGGGCAGTTTCAAATTCAGTTGCTTATGCTTCTAAAAATGGAATATCTGAAATTTTTAGTGCACTTTCAAGTAACCAACTCGAACTGGTAAAATCTTTGATGCAGGAAGCAGATCATAAGCTTATCAGATTTCGCTTTGTGCCGGATTTATCCGTTTTCCTCGATAAAAACATTATGGTTGAATATTATGGTGCTCTTCCTATTATTTCGCCACGGAAAGAACCTTTAGAAGTAAAAGTCAACGAATTGCTCAAGCAAAGTTTTGATTATATTTTTGCAACGGGAGTGGTCCTTTTTATTATGAGTTGGCTTGTGCCGATTATCGCGATTGCTATTAAACTAGATTCAAGGGGCCCCGTCTTTTTTAGACAATTGAGATCAGGTAAGGACAATAAACCCTTCTTTTGCTTGAAGTTTAGGAGCATGCGAGTAAATGCTGAGGCAGATATTTTACAAGCTTCTAAGAATGATAAGCGTATCACCCGGATTGGCGCATTTCTTCGTCGAACAAGCCTCGATGAATTCCCGCAATTTTTCAATGTATTGCGCGGCGATATGTCAATTGTAGGTCCAAGACCACATATGCTTAAGCATTCTGAAGATTATTCGCAAATTATTGATGATTTTATGGTGCGGCAGTTTGTTAATCCAGGGATTACCGGATGGGCGCAGGTCAACGGTTTGCGCGGTGAAACCAAAGAAACCTCTTCAATGATGAAAAGAGTGAAAGCAGATCTTTGGTATATGGAAAACTGGAGTTTTTTACTCGATTTCAAAATTGTCTTTTTAACGGTATGGCAGGCCATCAAGCGTGATGAGAAAGCCTATTGATAGGACGATAAAACTGAATTAAATTCGCGTCTTATTTGAATAGGGATGAATTATTTCAATATGTAATATTCTGGCTATAGGAGAATAGGAAATAATTCGAAAGGGGAATGGGGTTGAAGTAGTTTTAATGTGGAACGTGAAATTCCTTTCAAATCTCTAATTTCATGTTTTTTGCTTTCTTCGTTGCGACATACGGTTCTTAAAGCTACTTCGGAATAACACATCCTTGATTCCCGCTTGAAGACACTCAAAAGACCATTTGAGTTGATGCAAGTTTCGGGTTTTGAGAAAACGCCGAAAAGCTTTCATTGATACTTTAAAATCCCGCATAGGCTTATGACGCATATAATAATACCTCAATGCCCTTTCAATTAATTCGTTTTCCCCTGGTACTTCTGATTGGTACAAATCCCATTTATCACGAAATCTGTTTCGGGGCAATTTCTTAGACTGTGTGAGTGAGTTTTGCCGGATTCTTACATTATAAAGCCTTAGAGGTAAGTAGTGTACTTCCGCAAGGAGAGACATCTGACAAAACATATCTGAATCTTCATGCGACCAGAAACTTTCTTCAAAACCTGTGGTCCGTGCCAGAACATTAACTCTGTACATGGCGAAGGATCCCTGACCGGTTGCCGAAAAAAAAGACTCGAAAGGAGTATTGTATATTGAGCTTTTTAAATTCTGTGGAACCCCTAAGAAGCCTGAGTGGTAGCGACTTCTGTGACCTTTTTGCAAAAAATTTCCAGTTTTATCAACTTTATTGTATTGGCAGCCCAAGAGACCTACTTCCGGATGCTGATCTAAATAAGAAATCATAATCGAAAGAAAATCGGAATGTAGCATATCATCACCATCCAAAAAATGGACGTATTGTGTGTCTTTCTCCAATTTAGCAAATCCGCAATTACGACCGGCTGAGGGGCCTTCGTTTTCTTTTTGGAAGGCACTAAAACGATGATCACCTGCAATATTATTTTTTACCAACTCAAAAGTAGTATCCGTACTCCCATTATCAATAATGATACACTGCCAATCAGTAAAGCTCTGTCGCCTTATACTGTCAATGGCATCTAAAGCGTCATTTTCGTTATTGTAAGTGACAATTATTACGGCCGCCTTCATAATCTTTCCTTAAAAATTTATAATCTCAATCGAATAAAGAATTTTCAGCCCTACACTATATGGCAGTACGACATATCTCTGATCATAATCCTCTAAACAATACAAAAAAATATCAGTCCAGCTAAATGAAAATTCCGGTAAAATCTCTTTTTGTTGCACAATGTTGAATCTTGTCCCTCCAACGATGATTGAAATTCGGTAAAATACGGGGTTTCATAGCTAACTCTCAATAACTTGCAATTAATTTTAATAGCTCTAAAATATTCAAAAGTAAAAAGTCATACGATTCTATAAAAGTGTCAGAACATTTTATTTCACGGTAAATCCCGGCAAAGTCTCGAAATGGCAGGACAGCCAATAATCTTCATTAAGGCCTCAAACGTATAACATGCCAAATGAGATAGATTTAAATTTCTTCTTCCACGACTCCGCAATGCAGCATTTTCTTTCCAAAATAAGGGTTATTTATTTCTTCTTGTGCACTTAACCAATAGCCCCCGGCATTGTCGAAAGCCATTGGACAATACTGTTTGTATAGCTTCACACCCATGTCTTTGCGCGACGCAAAATCTGCCAAAGAAGCTGAAAGTGGTTTGAATGCTTCCCGTTGTGTCTCAAGATCTTCGCTTTTCAAAATTTTCATCGCGTTTTCACGAACGCTATTCAATTCCGGCTCGTCTCCCATATTATCAAGAGAGGCAATAAGCGTTTTAGCATTAATACGGGCTTTCTGGGAATCAGATAGCACCAGAGCATCTTTCAAATGAAGATACGCCTGAATAGAGGAATTCCCTTCATACGTCTCAGGAACTTCAATTTTTTCGGGCGCTTTTCCATGCCCTTGTTCTTCAGACTGACCGCCACATGAGACTATAAAAAGAACGATTAATATCGAAAACAATAGCGAAATACCAGATTTTTTAATGTGCATAGTTTAAATTGTTTCTTGTGAAAAATTTAGGGATAAAGATAAGCATAAGCTTAGAACCCGTTGATATTCTTTGTTGAGAATGTTACCTCACATAATAGATATCCCATTTGCCTATCCGCTTTGCGTGCGTAAATCCTCTCAAAATCCATTTTTTTTCTTCCGGTAGCTTTCCTTTTTCCGCAATAAGCACTGATGGTTCAACGAGTTTCTTTTTTAAGTGACTCACACCTTCATCGGTTTTTAAATTAATCAGATAATTTTTCCATCGATCATTTATTTCAAATTGTGTTTCGCGGTTAAGGTTCCTGTCTCCGTCGTACAACGAAATAATTGATTTATTCAATCCGAAAGCAATCGAGGGAAGACGCTCATTGTAAACTAGAATAGTGTGATTTCCAAGACCTTTATTTTTAATAAAATCAGAAATCGGCTTGGTGCTATTGATTTTTAATTCATTGGCGGACATGAGCTCGGTGCTGCCCATCAAAAGAAATAAACCAAGAACGAAAGGCATGGCGACAACAACGGTTTTCCTGTCACTTTTTTTCTTCATATAAAGCCATACTAAAAGTAAAAACGCAAAAACTGAACCCACCTTAAAAGAAAAAGGAATTACAAAATCAATTTTGATGAAAATCAGAGCCATAGCTCCTAAAATGAGAAGAAGAGAGAAAATGAAAATATATTTCTTCAAAACATTGGTTTTTTCGATGGGAAATTCTGACCATAACTGAGCGATCCAAATGGCGAAGAGGCTATAAAAAGGAAGAATATAGAGGATACGTTTGGAATGCGAAATGGAAAAAAACAACAGCGGAATGAGGATTGCGAAAACTAGAGCGGATTTTATGGAAGGTGCTTTTAGGCTTATTCTTTTTCGTTTTACAAGTATTGGCAAACTAAATATCCAGGGTAAAGCCACGACCGGTCCAAACGCAATAAAATACCAAAACGGCTCGGTGCGGTTAAAGGCATCGGCAGAAAAACGGTCAACCGTTTGTTTTCCAAGAAAGTAATCAATAAAGGTGGGATTTTGATGAAGTAAAACGGCAAACCACGATCCGGCGAGAATTAAAAAAACAAGCCATGTTAAAAAATGATGAATCCCTAATTTCCGCTTCGATGGTTCGAAACGATTATAGAAAATGATGAATATCACCGGCACAATAAAAATTACCGGACCTTTCGTGAGAAAACCGAGAGCTAAGGAAATTGTAGTTGCATAAAGCCATACGAGCTCATTCTTTTTGCGGTAACGCACCCAACAATAGATGCTCAAAAGTGCAAAAGTCGCGAGAAATGCATCGGTAGTGAGATTGCGGGATGAGATGAGAACCATCGGCAAGCTGAAGTAAATCATCGCTGCCCAAAGTGCCATTTTCTGATTTTCAAAAAGCAGAAAGGTGAGGGCGTAGACTAAAAGAACTTGTAATAATACCGCCAATTGAAGAAAAAACCGTGCTCCGAAAGCATTGATTCCAAACATTTTGTAGCCAATCGCAGCAAGTTGATAGGTGATAGGGGGCTTATGATAATGATGTACATCGAGAAGGTTCGGATGAATATAATCGCCTGATGTGAACATTTCTCTACCGATTTCGGCATAGCGCGCATCGCTGGTTTCGACCACGCCGTAGCTGCCCACATTTATCAACAAGGCCAAACCACAGATTAGCAAGAGTACTACTATTTGCGCGTGAGATCTTATCATATAACTTTTTTGCTTTAAGCAAAATGTTTTGGAGGCCGAAATTTAAGATAATTAATTCGACTTTGCCTTTCGCTGCTTTCTGGATATAAGTAAGTTTCGAATATATACTGTTGCCCCAAATATCTGGCCGATGAATAAGACCGGATCGAGCCGGATGATTGCGTAGCTCAAAATCATCAATGATCCGCAAAGGCTTAATATCCAGAATCCTCGTGGTAAGCTGGATTCTTTTCTGCGCTCCGAATAAATCCATTGATAGACAAACCGAAAGGTGAACACGACCTGCGCTGCAATGCCCCAAATCAGAAGAGATAAACCAATATTCTCATTGTGAAAAAATTGATTAAAATCAATCTCGCCGTTGTTGAATGAATACAAGACAACCATGGGTGGTACCATCCAAATTAAGGGGTGCACTATTTTCGGTAATTTCTTCCACGATCCTTGCAATTGCATATTGCGGATGTAAATAAAATAGGTGAGCGACTGTCCTAAAATAATGGCAAAATCGTCGCGAAGCCAACCATATATAAAAAGGAGAAAAGAGGCCATAAGGCTCAGTTCCCAGAACAATTCCGGAGTGAGAACTCTCTTTACTTTTTCGGATTGAATCCATTGCACCAGCAAACGCACAGAGAATAATATCTGGGCAGCAAAACCGATTGCATAGATGTAATATGGACTAGTCAAGATTTAGAATCTACGTCAGTTTGTTCGACTTCATAATCAATATGGCGTTTGCGCATCCAGCGATAGGCAAAGGTATCGATTAAGGGGCCGACGGAACGATTGAAGATATTGAATTTTGATTTCCCGGCGGTGCGTTCAAAATGTTGTACTTCAATTTGCTTTATGCTTCCACCCTGGAGTTGAATGAGAGCCGCCATAAAGCGGTGCATACCATGAAAAAAAGGAATGCTTTTGGCCACATCGGTATGTATAATTTTGAGAGGACAGCCCGTGTCTCGGATTCCGTCGTTGATCATTCGTCGGCGAAATCCATTGGCTATCTTCGATTGTACGCGCTTGTTTAATGTATCTTTCCGCTTAGCGCGAAAACCAATTACGGCATCGTAGCGATCAATATCCTCTAACAGAAGATCAAAATCGAAAGGGGTGGTTTGCAAATCAGCATCAATGTATCCTACAAGTTCGGTATCACACGCGTCAAAACCAGCTTTGATTGCAGCGCTGAGACCCCGATTTTCTTTAAACTTTATGTATGTGAATTGGGGGTTGCCTTTGCAGATTTCCTGTATCCGGCCAAAACTCCCATCGCTTGAACCATCGTCAACGAATAATACTTTGCTTGTGGTCGGAGATTTGGCGAAATATTCTATGAAAGTATTTTTAATGCGCTCCAAATTATCCGCTTCATTGTACACGGGTATAATTACGGTCATTCGAAACTCGGGTGAAGTATGCATCACGGATTGATTTTTATTGATTTTCACCTACAACCTTAAAAAAACGAGTTGCGAAATTACGTATTTTAAGCTGTAATTATGAAAATTGATACAGTCAGACTCGGAAAGAGTAAAAAAAAAGCCGCAGAGCGAGCTTTTGTATCCCCCTCAACGGCAATTTTATGAATCACATAAATGGAACTTAATCCTCTTTATCGGAATCTTTTTCATCCGATTCCATTTGTTGTTTTATAACTTTTCCATTCTCATCCATCACGACTTCCATTTCGTTTTCACCTTTCAGTTCAACCTCATAGACCGTTCCATTAGGCGATTCGGATACTTCTACTTTAGCGATTTTATAGGTTCCAAATTCAGTTTTCAGTGTTTCCTGAACTTTGACGGGCAGATCGGAAGATTTTACTTTGTACTCGGTTTCCTTCCATTTTCCGTCATTTGAAAAGTTAGCACTGTAATCCATTCCATTCATTCTGAATTCGGCTTCCCATTCTTCGGCACTTTCTTTATCCCAAGAAGCTTTTTGAGCCGTTGGAAATTGTTTTTTAAATGCCATTTCTACATTTTGGGGCACGTTTTTTTGAGCACAGGCTCCGAAGGTTAGCATCAAACCTGCGAAAAGAATTGAGTAGTTTTTCATTTTTATAAATTTTGAGGGTTAAAAATAATTTAATTCAAACCTAGGGTATGAAATTGAATTAATTTAGAATTAAACTACCTATTTAAAAGAACCTTCACACATGCCAGTGAAAAGAAATACAATAAAAAAGACGCTGTACCCAAGGCACAGCGTCTTTCTAACCACTATTTAAACACTATCTTCTCACTTAGAAACGTAAACTTTTGTTGTAACACTCTTTGTCCCTATCATAATATTCGCCATATAAATACCTGATTCTAAATTATTCACATCAACGGTTTTGGTAATTTGACCAGAAGATAGATTTCCAAAATCTTCCGTGTAAATTACCTTTCCCGTTATGTCGGTCAAATCGATGCTCACATTTTCTGCTTGGATCAAATCCATTGAAATCGAAAATTGATCAACCGCTGGATTTGGAAACACATCGAGCGATTTTAAAGATGGAATTTCATCAACGCTAAGCGTAGTTGGAACAAGTACCGCATTAATTACATGTACAACACCATTTACAGTCACGATATCCGCAGCCGAAACCATGGCATCATTGACCATTACTGTCGAACCATTTATTGAAATATTGACGTCTTCACCGTAAAGAGTTGGCACCGGTCCATTTACCAAATTAGAGGAAAGAGCAATACTTCCAACAACGTGGTACAAAAGTACATCAGTCAGCAAACCTTGGGGGTCAGCCAGAAGTGCACTCAAAACGTCGGGATCGACAAGGGCAAACGCGGCATCGGTTGGGGCAAAGAGTGTAAAAGTGCCGGGTCCGGAGAGCGTTCCATCTAATCCTGCTAAATCTATCGCGGTTTCTAAAGTTGTATGATCTGGGCTATTAGCTACCACATCATACATTGACGTTGCATTTGCCGGAATAAGTACCGCATTGATTACATGCACTATACCGTTGTCTGCTTGTATATCGGCTGTCGTTACTGTAGCACCATCTATCATAACCATTCCATTACTAATGGTTACTGTAACGTCTTGGCCATTAACTGATGTAACCATTTGGCCGTCCGAAAGGCTGCTCGCAGGAGCTACTCCTGGAACCACATGATAGGTGAGAATTTGAGTTAATACCCCGCTTGGATCTGTGAGTAAGGATTCTACCAAACCATCTGGTAGATTGGCAAATGCTTCGTCAGTGGGGGCGAAAAGTGTGTATTCATCCGTTCCGTCAAGTACGTCAGTCAGCTCGGAGGCATTCAAGGCCGCTTCAAGCGTATTGTGATCAGGGCTATTTGCTACAATTTCTGCAATAGTTTGTGCATTCACTCCAAAACTTAGGGCGATGCAAGTGAGTGTTGTTAGTAAAAACTTTTTCATAATTTTTGATTTATAAAGAGTTAAGATTTGTTTGAATGTTTAACACAGTAAATGTAATAGTGTTTAACGTAAAAGCAAAAAGATTAAACATAAAATTATTGAGAATATTGGAAACCTACAAAACGGACCCAGGAATTTTTAATTTGAATCGGTTTAGAAATTGATCGAGAGAATAATGTCGACCCTTACATATTCTGAATAGTACTCATTCCTCCATCTACACCGATAACCTGACCTGTAATCCAGTTTGATTCTTCCGATAGAAGAAATGCGGCGAGCGCAGCTGCGTCACCTGGCTTTCCGTAGCGTTTGAGCGGGTGGCGTAAACTGGATGCTTCCCGTTTTCTCTCCGTATTCAGCAGGTTTGCGGCAAGCGGTGTGTCAGTAAGCGACAAGGCAAGGGTATTCACGCGAATATCCGGGGCCAGTTCTGCGCTTAGGGCTCGGGTCAAACCTTCTACCGCACCTTTGGCAGCAGCTACTGAAGCGTGAAAGGTAAGGCCTCGCTGGGCTGCTACCGAACTAAATAAAACGATCGAACCGCGACCTTTCTTGAGAGCAGGCAAAGCAGCTTTAATTGTATTTACAGCGCCAAGAAGGTTAATTTCAAAATCCTTTCTAAAGTCTTCGGCTGTCAACCGCTTGAAAGGTTTCAAATTTATGCTACCGGCGCAATAGGCGACGCCGTCTATAGTTTCTGGAAGGAATGACCAATTCGAATCGGACTTCGTAGCATCGAGATCGAAGGCCTGTAAATTGGATAAGGCCTCTGACTTATCCTTCGCGTTTCGCGAAACAACCACTACTTGGTGTCCTTTTTGCAGCAGAATTTTAGTTAGATTTTTGCCTACTCCTGTGGCGCCTCCAATTATTAGATAATTCATTTATTCGATTTTCTAATTTCTTCAATTTCACTTATAACATCTTCTGCTTCAGATCTCAACAAGTCTGATTTAGTACGATTTATAGTAGATAAACGGTGTGATTCCGCTAATAATTTCTTGTATTTTTTCTCCAATTTTGCCGTGGGATCCGGTTTTCCAAAAAGTCCAAACATTACGATAGGTGTTTTAAAAATTCATTGCGCTCTTCCCTGTCCTCAAACCGACCGTGATACGAGCCTGTGATAGTGCTACTTGTTTCGTCTTCTATGCCGCGCATCGATACGCATTTATGGCTTGCGTCAATTACAACTGCCACGTCATCCGTCCGTAACACCCGTTTCAATTCCTCAGCAATTTGCATATTTAGTCGCTCTTGTACCTGAGGTCGCTTACCAAAATACTGCACAATGCGATTCATCTTAGAGAGTCCGATTACATAACCGTTTGAAATATAGCCTATGTGAACCACTCCTTCAATAGGAACGAAATGGTGTTCGCACATGGACTTTAACGTAATGTTCTTCTGAACAAGTATTTGGTTGTAGCCAAATTTATTCTCAAAAAGAGTGGATTCCGGTTTGTTTTTAGGATTCAGACCGCTGAAAATTTCTTTAACATACATTTTCGCCACTCTCTCCGGAGTTCCTCTGAGAGAATCATCATTTAAATCGAGTCCAAGTGTATCCATTATTTCGCTGAAATGACGGGCAATTTTAGCAATCTTATCCTCATCATTTAGAGCAAATGCATCAGGTTTCATAGGAGTGTCTGAATTGATAAAGAAATGATCATCATCAATGTCAACTACTTTAAGATCTTCATTTGGAGAGTGATAAAGGGTGTTTGGTTTCATTTTATATACTGTTTAAAGAATTTAGTTATAGTCTATTCTTGAATTTTATCCCAATTTATTTATAATGGAGCTCAGTACGCTTAAAAGAATGTGATGTAAGTAAATGAAATCCATATATTTAAATATTATTTTTATTCCCATCTCTTTGCTGTTGTGCTAATTATTAAGCTCAAACAGTAAAGAATGTCATAATGTTTAAGTAATAATAAAAAAGATTAAACAAAAATAGTTCTTCTAATTGTGTTATCCTATAATTTTACAAATTTAAATTTAGGATGGCTTCAAAGCAATTGATGGATTAAAAATGAGACAGAGTGAAGCGTGAAAGAATATTTATAGCCTGAAGAGCTTTTGGTATAGGAATTTTCTATTTGTCATGATAATCCTGAAATTTAAAATCGTACACGAAAATTGTGCTTGTGATTCTCAAATTCATAAGACAAATTCCAACCGTACCGCTGGCATATTTCCTTGACGATAGCGAGACCCAATCCACTATTTGCTGTTTGATTTTTTGAAATTGAAAACCTACCGAAAATGGTATCGGAATTGAGTGCTTGGTCTCCGGTATTTTTAATTTCTAATATTTTGTCTTGCAATGATAAGATTAACTCACCATTTGAATTATTGTGTTTAATTCCATTGACTATTAAATTATTAAAAAGAATTTCGACAAGGGTTTTATTGCAGTTTACAATTATATCTTTTGTAAAGTGTGTTTTAATTTCAATGTTCTTCTCATTTGCAAAATCCCCAAGCATTTCGATGTTTTCTTGAATTATTTTCTTTACGGAATTAGATTCACTATCAGCGAATTGCCGGTTTTCAATTTTTGCAAGTAGCAATAGATTCTTATTGATCCGGGTTATCCGCGCCAGAGGCAGATTCATCTCATCGACCACCCTCAACTGAGATTCGGTGAGTTCTTTATTTTGAATCAACGTGTCCATTTTCGATTTCAAAACGGATAAGGGGGTTTGCAGCTCATGCGATGCGTTTTCAATGAAAGTTTTTTGTTGTTGAAAGGCAGCGACATTATTCGAAATTAACCGTTGAAGATTGCTGTGAAGTGCCTCGAACTCTTCGATATTCGTCTTTTGAAAATCTATCTTTTCTTGATTGTTCAAATCAAAAGATTCTACTTTGGTTAAAGTCGTTTGAAAGGGTTTCCAAATGCGTTTTGAAATAAATCGGTTCAGAATAAGGAAGCCAATCAGCAGAATCGTGAAAAAGAAAAACGTGACCATGGCAATGGCCATCAGGGTTTCATCGGCTTCCTCGACATTGGTTTTTACGGTCAGAATATACGGCTCTCCATTTATCAAAAGCGAAGTTTGCAATATTCGGAAACGATCCATTTCCCCTTCATCGGAATATTTTTCCTGACTCGTTTCCGTATAAATAGTACCATGAGAAGATACGGAACCATTGTCCGGTTGCAAAGAAGTCCCCGGCTGAAGGACTTCCCAATCGGCAAGAATTTCTTTGAGATCGGTCTGCTTAAAATTATGATTTGAAAAATGCGCCTCGATCCGATCTTTTATCATCTCATTATGCTCATCCAACTCACCCAGCCAGATGTAATCAATCACAAAAAAGTAAATAGGAATGCTGCAAATCAGTACGATAAGGGCATAAAGTAAATTCGCCCGTAGAGGCTTTTGAAGTAGTTTACTCATAATGCTTTACCCATTTTTCCAAATATATCCGGTGCCATATATGGTCTTCAAATAATTTCCGTAACCGGCTTCATTCAGTTTTTTCTTCAGGTTTTTAATATGGGCATACACAAAATCATGGTTGTCGAGCATATCGGCAATATCTCCGGAAAGGTGCTCGGCAAGGGCACTTTTGGAAATCACTTTGTTTTTATTCCCCATAAAAAGTAAAAGCAAACTAATCTCTTTTTTGGTCAAATCGACTGGGACGTTATTCACGGTGACCATTTTGGAAAGATTATCCACTTCAATTTCTTTCTGAACTATTTTATTGGCGCTGCCAAATTGTTTTCGGCGTATTACGGCGTGAATGCGGGCAGCAAGTTCGGATAAGTGAAAGGGTTTGGCGAGGTAGTCATCAGCGCCGATATCGAGACCGCGAACTTTGTCTTCAGTAGAATTTTTGGCTGAAATGATAATCACACCATCTTTCCGGTTGGTAGCTTTAAGCTGACTCAATAAGTCGAGCCCGGTGCCGCCGGGAAGCATAAGATCGATCAAGACACAATCATAACTATAAAGTGCTATTTTTTCTTCTGCTGTGGCAAAATCGCTCGCCCATTCGCATAAATAGTCCTGCTCACCGAGGTAGCCGACAATATCTCTGGCAAGTTCTGTTTCATCTTCGACAATCAGGATTTTCATGGGGTAAAGGTAGGGCGATAATTTTGAAGAAATTTTGAATTTGGAAGGTAGGGAGTGATGGCTGGATTTAGTTTTGAAAAAATGTATCCGCAGAGACACCGATGTTAACCGCCAAGAACTTAGTTCAACAGATGTGAGTTCATAAATTAGCAACATATACTTTAATAATAAAATTATTCGGCTCTGGATCACGATTACCTCCAAATGATTTGACTAAGATAAAAACCGTAAATTCTATGCGTTCTTAACGCACTATCTTTGCGCATCAAAAGGCGGCTTTGCAAGTAAAAAAATCACGCTTTATCAGAATTTATTTCGAAATTGAGCGAGCAGTTTTATAATTGTATGAAGAAAAGCTCCGAAGATAAATCAAGCCGCTTCTTCAATCTCCGGCTTCACATCTTTCGAGAAAAGTCGTATCATCGAAGGAAGCACGATTAGCAAAAGCGGCATGGCCACCAGAAAGCCCCCGATAACGGCAATGGCAAGGGGTTGGTGCAACTCGGCACCGGTACCTATTCCAAGAGCGAGCGGCATCAAAGCCACAATCGCTCCAAAAGCGGTCATGAGATTGGGACGTAGACGGGTGGAAATCGAAAAGACGATGGCGTCATCGCGACCGAGTTTCTCCAGAGAAGACTTGTATTGCAGAAAAGTAAAAATGGCATTTTCGCCAATAATCCCGATAATCATAATTACCCCGGTATAGCTGCCCACATTGAGCGGAGTGCCCGTACTAATAAGTGCCACAAAACTACCTGCTACACCAAGAATGGCTACCAATAAAATGACAAGAGCTGCCCGAAGATCGCGAAACAGGAAGAGAATAAGGGTGAAAACTAGCAAGGCGGCCGTAATCAGGATGAGCAATAACTCGTGAAAAGATTGCTGCTGCTGGGCGTACGAACCCCCATACACAATTTCGTAGCCTTGGGGTAAGGCAATATTTGCCGAGACAGCTTTTTTTATGTCGCCCATCACGCTGCCCAAATCACGTCCGTTGAGCCGTGCGGTTACAGGCACCAGCGATTGCAGATTCTCCCGTTCGATTTCTGCTTCGCCCGTTTTAAGGGTTACATTTGCTAAAAGCGAAAGCGGTAAGAGATGCCCGCCAGGTGCTATCAACTGGCTGCTTCTGAGGTTTTCTACCGACTCTTTTTGAGAAACCGCCGGCAATATTCGAATATTCGTTTCCTTTTCGCTTTCCAAAATCGTACCGACTACCTTTCCGTCCGTCGCCATTTGAATCTGACCCTGAAAATTCTGTAAAGTAATCCCGTATTGCGCCAGCATATTTTTCTTTGGCTCGACCTGAATGATAGGGCCGGCGGTGACTATTCCGTCAAAAACATCGGCGGTGCCCTTCACCTTTTCTACTTGCCCGGCTACTTCTTTGCCGAGCTCGTGAAGTTTGGAGATGTCAGATCCGAATATCTTGATGCGAATTGGTTGCACCGAACTCATCAAATCGCCGAGCATATCGCTTATTACCTGACCGAAATCAACCGTCAAGGCAGGTATTTTTGCCTCTATCTGTTGGCGGATTTCATCCGAAACTTGAGTCGTGGTTTTGCTCCGCTTTTTCTTGAGCCGGATTTGATAATCGCCTCGGTTGGGCTCGGTAATAAAAAATCCCAACTGCGTGCCGGTTCGGCGCGAATAGCTATCAACCTCGGGAGTGTTTTGAATAATCTGATCCACTTGGCGCAACATCCGGTCGGTTTCGTCGAGCGATGTTCCCGGCGGACTATTAAAATCAAGTACAATCGTGCCCTCATCCATTTCGGGTAGAAAGCCGGTGCCGAGCTGTGGGTATATAAGGGTTATGCTCAAGGCCAATAACACCATAAAACCGATACTGAAAGCCGGCTTGTGAATGAAATACCCAACCCATTTTCGCTGTTTGGGTTCGTGGTCTTCTTTCTTCTTGTCTGATTTCTTTTTCTTTCGAATTTTAGAAATGAGAAGATAGATGACTGGCAAACAGAGCCAACTCACAAAGAAAGAGCAAACTAAAGTGATAATCATCGAGATAGTCAAGACCCCGAAATAAGCACCCGCAACCCCCGACATCAATATGAAAGGAACAAAAATAACAATGGTACTGAGCGACGAGCCCACCATGGCCGGGAAGAGATAATGGATGGCCTTGCCAATCAGTTTTTTGGTCGGCTCCTTGGGGTTTTCTTCGTGGGTGCGATGGATTTGCTCGACAACTACTATTCCGTCGTCAATGACCAATCCAATCGATGCGGCAATAGCTCCAAGCGTCATGATATTCAGAGTGTACCCAAAGCCGTAGAGTGCCACAACTGTAAGTGCCAGAGTAGTAGGGATAGTAATCAGCAAAACCGCACTCGCTTTAAATGATCGCAAAAAGATTATAGCCGTTACAATGGCCAGAAAAAGCCCAATCCAAAGTACATCCGTGATACTTTTTACACTATCGCCTACAAAATTGGATTGATTGTAAAAAGTTTTTAGTACGGTGCCTTTCGGCAAAATTTTCTGCATGTCGGCAACCTTTTTCTTCACGGCTTCCGATACGGAAATCAGATTTGCATTTGGCTGCTTGAGAATTGCGATGAGCGGCACATCCTTGCCATTTGCATTGATGCGAATGTATTGTTTTTGCTCGCCAATGGTGACTTCTGCGATATCGCGTAAATGTAAAATGCGATCGGCCCGGTTGTAAACCACGAGATTTTTCAGCTCTTCCAAATTATCAATTGAAGCATGAGTCACCGAGAGATAAAGCCGATTGAAATCGACCACAGAACCATTGGCCTGAATGAAATTGTTTTGATCTAAAACCGTTGCAATCGTATCGGGCGTGAGTCCAAGCTCGCTGAGTTTAACCTGATTGAGATGAATTTGATATTCCTTGATTTTACCACCGATCGTTTCTACCGCCGACACTCCGGGAGTTTGACTCAGGTAGGGTTTGATGGTGTATTCCGCGAGGGTTCTGAGCTCAATCTTGTTGAGGTTCGGGTTTTCGAGAGAGTATCCGATTACGGGCAGTATCGATGGGTTCATTTTCTCGATGGTGATCGATGTATTCGGCGGCAAGGTGTTCAAGATTTCCTGAATCCGCGATTCGATTTGTGTCTTACTGATATCAAGATTCGAGTTCCAATTCAAAAAAGCGGATATTTCACAACTTCCCTGGCTGGTAATGCTGCGCACGGTCTCCAAATTGGGAACACGCTTTATCGCTTCTTCGAGCGGGCGTGTCACGGTGACCATCATCTTGTTCACCGGTTGCTGACCGTTGTCGGCTATTACCTTTATTTTCGGAAAGGTAATATTTGGAAAAAGCCCGGTTTGCATTTTGGTATAAGAAAATACTCCCGCGGCGAGAATAAAGCAAATCAATACCGCTACCGGACTCTTGTATTTTACGAAAATATCTTTCATCCTATTGCATATTTAGCTTTCCTGTCAACGAATTATTCGATGTTTTGGAAAGAATTTTTAATCCAGTTTTCCGAAAATTTACATTGTCACGTAAAATCCTTTGTGAACTCAGCGTAAAACCATTGCGGCCTCTCCCATACGGGCTACCTTTCGGTCGACGGTTAAAAAAAGCAAAAGAACCTCCTCTTCTTAATTTTGGCTCGAGAGGATTAGCCTTTCTAAGCCGCGTCACCAATGGAATCCCCCCATCCATCCACAAAAAATAAATAAGAATAAGCACCGTGGCACTTCCAATAATTATAAACGCCATTTGAGATCCAAACGCAAACCAAATTACTCCGGTAACCGAGCTGGCTATCAGCGCACAAATACTTTGAAAAGCCGTATAAGTGCCTATGGCCGTTGCGGTTTCGCTTTTCGCGGAAATATTGGTAATCCACGCTTTTGAAATCCCTTCGGTGGCGGCACCATAAATTCCGTAGAGCAGAAACAGACCGAAAAAGAGGATTTCACTTTCGTTAAAAGCAAATCCGAAATAGACGATCGCAAAGAGTGTGAGTCCGAGCGTGAAAATCGTTTTCAACCCAATTCGGTCGGCAAGGATTCCCAAAGGAAAAGCCAGAAGTGCGTAAATGAAATTGTAAAAAATATAGACGCCGATCACGCCCGTATCGCTGATTCCAGCTTGTTTTATTTGCAAAAGCAGAAAAACGTCTGAGCTGTTTATCAGGGCAAATGCCAATAGGCCGATCAGAAGTTTGCGGTAAGCCGGTGAACTTATTTTCCAGTATTTCACAAAGGAAAAAAACGGAATTTTGAGTTGCACTTTGTCGGTTTTTCCTTTCTCTTTTTTTAGAAAAAATGTGGTCAGAATGGCCAGCAATCCCGGTGCGAAAGCAATGAAAAACAAGAGCTTGTACTGTTCGGGATAGAAATACAAAAACACCAGCGCAAGAGCCGGTCCAAGCACCGCACCGAGGGTGTCCATTGATCTGTGAAAACCGAAAACACGCCCCTTGTTTGCCGGTGTGCATTCATCGGATAAAATGGCGTCGCGTGCACCGGTGCGTAATCCTTTTCCGAGCCGGTCGATGGTTCGCGCAAAGAAAATCCAAATCGGAAAAACAAAAACAGCCATCATCGGTTTGGAGATGGCGCTGAGGCTGTAGCCCAATTGCACAAAGGGTCTTCGTTTTCCCGAAAGGTCAGACACTTTGCCAAAATAGCCTTTGCTGAGTCCTGCGGTTGCTTCCGCCAGGCCTTCGAGAATTCCGATTAGCAAGATTGAAAACCCAATAGATTCGAGATAAATCGGCATGATAGGGTAGAGCATCTCACTCGCCATATCTGTAAAGAGGCTGACCATTGATAATATCCAAACCGTTCGGGTTATTGCTTTCAAAATCAGAAGATTCGATTAGTTTTGAGGGGTATTACTCAATTGCACCCGAGTCGAATCTTCAAGCCCATATTGTCCATCGATCAAAATTTGATCTGTTTTGGAAAATTGAGGTTTCACAATTTCGATGATGCTGTCGGTTTGAAGTCCGGAAGTCACATCGACCCGAATGGCGAGCGTATCGTTGATGAGTTTC
Organism: uncultured Cryomorphaceae bacterium; assembly: GCA_963741985.1. Lineage (GTDB taxonomy): Bacteria > Bacteroidota > Bacteroidia > Flavobacteriales_D > Cryomorphaceae > Cryomorpha. The sequence goes on along the minus strand of CAVUKD010000004.1, from coordinate 582,278 downwards.
ATGACCCAAAATTTATCCTGCGTTTCATTGGACAAAACTGCTTTTTTTGGCAAAAGCTGTGCAGATTTATGTTCGTTGGTTTTCAATCGGATGGTCGCATTCAGATTTTCGGGAACGAAGAGATTTTCGTCCGGATGGATCAAATAACTTTGCACTTGGCCGCTTCCCTTGGTCAGCGGCAGCTTATTGCCGATATGTGCTGGAACCGGATTTCGGCCGGGCAGCTCAATTTCTACTTTCTTATTCTGGCTGATTTTGTCAACCTGATCGAACGGAACATTCAATATAAACACTACATCACGAGGTGAAATCAGCTCAGCCAGCGCATCGCCTTGCTGCACAAATGCGCCTTTACGATATTGAATTGAGTTGATAATACCCACTTTCGGCGCATTTACAGCAATTGTTCCACCAAAATCGAGGATGCTGTCGTTGCGCAATTTTGTTCCCGCCAGCGCTGCGGCTTCTTGTGTGCGCATAGCGAAAAGCTGTTCGCCATTCTTTACTGATTGACCCACATCCGTAAATACCTGAACCAAAAATCCCGAAATCGGTGCGCGCACGGTTTGTTTTGACAGATACTGCGAATAGGCATTCATCGTTTGATGATGTCCAATATTACCGGTTTTGATGGTCGTCGTCACCACATGCGGATAGCTTTTGGCGGTATTCTGATTCGAGGTATTATCAGCTTTTTGGCCGCAGGAATTGAGGATAATAATTCCCGTAAGGACGCTGATTTGGACGATTTTTGTTTTCAAGGTGGTATTCATTTTCTTGACTTAATTACTTCCGGTTCCAATAGTGGTATCCGCTTTGCAATGTATATAGATTGGATTGCGCTTGCACAACATTGCTCCGGTAATTTTGGTAAAGTTGAAATCCATTTACATAATCGATCACCGAGATCAACCCTGATTTCAGTTCGACTTTGTACTGATCAAAAAGCGATTGGTAATCTTGCGACTGGTTTCGCAGCATTTCAAGGTTTTGGCGTTGTACCATAATTGCATTCTGAAATTTGGTAATCGTGCTGCTTACTTCCTGCTGCATTTGGACTTTATAGGCTTCGGCAGTTTTCAGACCGAGCATTTTCTTTTGATCGTTTAGTTCTCTTTGTCTTCCGTCGTAGATCGGTACCCGCAATCCAAAGCCCAAGCTAAATCCGACATTGTGGGGGATTCGGTCAAATTCTACTGCATTAAGACCGCCATTTGCAAAGACATTTGCGGAAGCCTTGTATTTGGTGTCAAACACAGCAGCGGTCGCCACAGCATTCAGGCTATCCGCCACAAATTTTGCCTTGTAGACTGAAAGCGTATCTGATAAAGATTCGGATGGAAAAATGGGTGGATCTAATGGAGTCATCGCGGTATCTGCCAGTCCGCAAAGGATATATAAATCGAGATAATCCTGCCTCCATTTGAGCTTCGAAGCGCGGATGTTGGCTTCCTGATTTTTTCTTTCAAGCTGAACCACCTTCGCATCCGATGGTTTGCGCAGTCCGGCATCGGCAAGTTTCTGAAATACCACCGATTGATCGGAAATTATGGACAATAAGTCATTATTTACTTTCGCCATTTCCTGATCGCTATATACGGTAATATACTGATCGGTAACTTGCTTTTTGAGATCTGTTTTTGCCTGCTCTGACACGTATCTACTTTGCGTGCGGGTGGCTTGCTGCGCGAGAAGGTTGGCATCTAAAATACCGGAAGTGAAAATGGGCTGTGAGGCATTGATCAGCGCAGAATACAGTCCGCCATTGGTTATGCCCGGATCGTATCCATAAGCCTGCGCTTCCGGATTGGTGTCGATTAATTTTGGGTTGTTAAAATAAGGTGCAAAGAGCAAATCTGCTGTGCCATAGATTTTGAACCCGCTAATCTCTCGTGTCAATCGCTGCATTTCCAACTTCGAAATCGCGATTTGATTGGATTGATCTTTTAGTATTGCACTATTTTCAATCGCTTGATTGATAAAATAGTCGAGGTTGTTTTGGGCTTTTACCGAAAGGCTGAGAATAAACACACATACAACGATGAAGGGTACTTTCAATTTCTTCAATTTTGGACAAATTTGAGGAATGATTTTGAAGAAATTTAGAAGTGATTTCAATTGCCGGCTGCTTCAGCTGACGGAAATTTAAATCTCAATCCTTTTTCTCCTGATATGGTGAGTACTCCTCATCCCCAAATTCATTTTCAATCTGCAGAGTGGTATGTGTTATTTCAAATTGTGCATGCAATTTTTCACGAATATCATATAAGAATTGATCTTGGCAGCCATTCGGAACTACGAGATGCGCAGAAAGTGAAGTTTCGGAGGTGCTCATCGCCCAAATATGCAGATCGTGAACTTCTTCGACTCCTTTCAAATTATTCAAAAATTCTTCGACTTCATCGATGTCGATATTTCGGGGCACCGCATCCACAGCTATTTCCAGCGAATCGCGAAGGAGACCCCAGGCGCTGTATAGAATCACAACAACGATAATTAAACTCAACACCGGATCAATCCATTCCAACCCTGTATATTTTATGGCCAGTCCGCCGAGCAAAACCCCAAGCGTTACAAGCGCATCGGCAGCCATGTGCAAGAATGCACCGCGCACATTCAAATCTCCTTTTTGACCTTTCCAGAAAAGCAAAGCGGTGCCGGTGTTTACGATCAAACCAATCCCGGCAACAATCATCACAATATTTCCGGCAACGGGCGAAGGTTTTTGAAATTTGTCGATGGCTTCGTAGGCAATAAATCCGGCAGCAACTACAATCAGTATTCCATTGAATAATGAAGCCAGAATTGTCGTTTTCCGTAGGCCGTAGGTGTACCGCTTGGAAGGTTTCTTAGTAGCTATTTTGATGGCAATCCAGGCGAGGATAAGGCTGAAAACATCACTTGCATTGTGACCGGCATCCGCCAGAAGTGCGGACGAATTAGCGATAAAACCGTAAACTATTTCTACGACCACATATATGGTGTTCAGCGCTATACCAATTCCAAACGCTTTGCCGTAATTTTGAGTGGTGTGGGAATGAGTGTGAGCCATTTTTTGGGTGGGATTATGCTTGAAATGTAAGCAAATTAGGATGGGTATTGTTTTTCATGGAGAGAAATTTTGGATAAGACCTGCCAGGTTTTCAAACTTACGGAGCGGTCTCACGCAGCGCAGCAAGTATACCTGGCAGGTCTCTAAACCCTCCAGTTTTAATGGTCGTGTTCCGTTTCCCCTTTTTTCATTTCTGAAATCAGGTAATACGCCTTATTCCACACAACTTTTTGATCCGCAGGAATGGGTTGAAACAATTTTATTTCTACCCAGCCGTCATCTTCCGCGCCGGTTATTACTTTTAAAGGGCTTAGTTCCCATTCTTCCTCGCCATCTTCGGATATTTTCTTGGCCGTGAAAATATAATTCTCGCCGTTTTCGGCGATGACGGCTTCTTCAGGAAGAGCGGTGACCTCATTATCAGACGTGGCTATTTTTCCCGTGAGGTACATTCCGGGCAATAGATTTCCTTGTTTATTCTCAATTTCGGCATGGACGTGAACCGCTTTTGGGTTCTTTTCAAATGTTTTTCCCACCGAATAAATTTTCGCCTTTAAGGCAGAATTGGGTAAGGACTCAATGTTGAATTCTACCGTTTGCCCTTCTTTAACCTTGCTTACATCTTTTTCATATACCATCAAATCGGCGTGGATATGATGGGTGTTTACGATTTCGAAAAGCTCTTTTTGTTGCGGCACAAACTGACCAATTTTGACATTTACTTTTTCCACAAAGCCGGCTATTGGGCTTATGACGGGCACTTCTTCGTAAATTTCTCCGTTTTGTATTTTTTCCAAATTCAAACCGAGCAACTTTAATTGCGATTCGGCTCCCCTAACCATTCCTTTGGTGCTCAAGAACTCCGATTCCGTTTCCTGATATTGCTGGCCTGAGGAAACATCGGCTTCATACAATTTTTTCTGGCGGGCATATTCTTTTTCAAGAAAATTGAATTTGTTGTAGGCACTTGTATAGTCGGTTTGCAATTTGATAAGATCGGGATGACTTAAATATGCGAGTGCCTCTCCTTTACGAACCTCATCGCCTTCTATTACTTTTATTTGAGTAATGTTGGCGCCTATAATGGCGGTGATAGCCGCTTCATTTTGAGGTGGAACCTCCAGCTGACCATTCGCTTGTATATAGCCGGTCAGGTTCTTTGTGGGCAGCGAATCGACCTTGAGACCCAGCGTTTCAAATTTCTGCTGAGAAAGATGTAGCTTTTGTGCTTCCAATTGATTGTTGCCTTCACCTTCATGTCCGCCTTCGGTCATTTCCGATTCCTTGTGATCGCTGTGTTCATCGCTACCGGTATTTTCCGGTTTACAGGAATTCAAACTGAAGATAATCAGGGCGATAAATAAGATTGATTTTGTTCTATAGTGCATGATAAATGTCATTATTATTTTGAAGAATTGAGGAAAAATTCCAGTTCGAACTTTGCGTTTAAATACTTGTCTAAGGCAATCCACGATTTATTTTGGATGGCAATGGCATCGCGAACGGTTTGCAAGAAAGTGGTATAATCGATGCCACCTTCCTTGTAAGCATACACAGCTCCATCGCGCTGTTCTTTGGCCAGCGGAAGTGCTTCTTGCTCGTAAAATTGCCAGGATTCCAGCCACTTAAAATACGCTTGTTGCAGATTTTGATAGGTGGAATTTACCTTGAGTCGTGTCTCTAAAAAGTTCTGTTCGGCAATGGCAGTTTGAATTTTTGCTGCTTTGGCACGACCCATTTCCGGCCCGAAGAATAAGGGGATGGATACGCCTACTTCGAAGGAATAAAACCCGGACTGTCCGGCAATTTCCTGCCGACCGTATTGCCCATTGAGTTTTGGAAAATACGCCTTGGTACTTACATTGTGCTCGGCGTTCGCTACTTCAACTTGCTGTCTTGAGTAAGTCAGAATCGGGTGATTTTGGATGGAGTCATTGGTTTCCACCAAAGGTTGATCTATCTCACTCAGATCTATTTCCGATATGGTGAATACGGTATCGCTTCCAAACCAAACGTTCAACTTCTGCACATCACCCAAAAAATCCCGATAGACTTGCTTCTTTTGGAGGGTTACCTGCCTGGCTTGATTTGTAGCCGCCAGATATTCAAGTTTTGAGGTGGCTTCGGTTTCGTATCTGAGTTTTGCTGCCCGTTCGAAATTGCTAAAAATAGAATCTAGCTCGATGTACAACTGGTACTTTCGACGCGAAGTATAAGCATTGCTCCAAGCTTTGCTCACTTCCCTTTTCACCTGAAGTGAAGTGAGGTCTAAAGCGGTTTGGCTTAGCGTGATTTTTTCATTTTGCAATTTGTTTTTCGCACCGATTCCAAAGACGTCAATATTCTGTTGTGCCACACCGATTGTGGTGTAAATTCCACCGGTACCATTGTCGGGTAGCTCCTCGCCACCGGTAAATACTTTGGTAGATCCCAAGTCCCAGGCGGTTTTCTTCAAGGCTTGTTGCTGTTCTATGGTCAATTGCGCAGCACGCAAAGCCGGATAATTTTCATGCGCCTTTTTTACCGCTTCATTTAACGAAAGTGGAACAAAGTCATTTTCTATCTTTTCAGAAATGCTTGTTTGTGCCGAGGCTGAATCGGGGCTTGCCATAAAGCTTGCGCTAAAAAGAATGACTAATACCGTGGCTGTGGTTTTCAGCTTTCTCCTCTTCTTATTATTACCTACCGTTTCCACAAAAGAATATAAGATGGGCACAACGATAAGGGTGAGCAGCGTTGCGGTTATCAATCCGCCGATAACTACGGTGGCCAATGGACGCTGCACGGAAGCACCTGCCCCATGGGAAAGTGCCATTGGGAAAAAGCCCATAATAGCGGCCAGAGCCGTCAATAAAATGGGACGAATTCGTTCTTGTGTTCCGGTTAAAATACGTTCGCGTATATCCATAACTCCTTCTTCTTTTAATGAATTTAATCGGCTGATAAGTACCAAACCATTTAAAACAGCTACTCCGAAAAGCACAATAAAACCAACGCCGGCAGAAATGCTAAACGGCATTCCGCGAACGGCGAGCGCAAAAATTCCACCGATGGTCGCCAACGGAACCGCCATGTAAATCATAATGGATTGCGAGAAGGAACCCAAAGCGAAATAGAGCAATAGGAAAATAAGTGCCAGCGCAATCGGAACCACAATTGTTAACCGGTCTTTGGCGCGCTGCAGGTTTTCAAATGCACCTCCGTAGGTAATATGGTATCCCGGTGGCAAATCCAACTGTTCATCCAGCTTGGCTTGAATATCGTGAACCATCGATTCTACATCGCGGCCACGGACATTTACACCTACAGAAATTCTCCGCGAAGTATTGTCGCGCGAAATCTGCATCGGTCCCGGCTGGTAGCTAATTTCTGCTACTTCTTTGATTGGAATTTGCGTTCCGCCCGGCAGGTCAATCAACAGATTTTTCAAATCATTAATACTCTTGCGATGCGCTTCATCGAGACGAACGACCAATTCGAAACGCTTTTCGCCTTCGAAAATCACCCCGGCAGAGCTTCCTGCAAAAGCGGTACTCACATATTGATTTAACTTGGAAATATTCAACCCGTACTGGGCTACTTTTCTTCGGTTGAACCGAACCGTCATTTGGGGCAGCCCCGAAGTGGCTTCGAGATTTACATCGCCCACACCGGGAACAGTTTGGATGATTTTGGCCATTTGAGCCGCTTTTTCCGAAAGGATATCCAAATCCTCGCCGTACAATTTGATGGCGACATCTTCGCGCACTCCGGTTAATAGCTCGTTAAAGCGCAGTTCGACGGGTTGGCTGAACACAAAATTCACTCCCGGCAGTACCGAAAGTTTTTCCTTGATTTTTCCAATCAATTCTTCTTTGGTTTTTGCAGAAACCCAATTGTCCTTGTTTTTATCGAGAATAATATACGTGTCGGCGATATCCATCGGCATGGGATCGGTGGGAATATCGGCGACCCCAATTCGCGCCACCATCGTTTGGACTTCGGGAAAATTATTGAGAATGATATTTTCAATTTTTTTAGAAGTTTCAATCGACTCGCTGAGCGAACTACCGGGCCTGATCAATGCTTGCATGGCGATATCACCCTCATCAATGCTGGGGATAAATTCGCCACCCATCCTGCTGAAAGTAAATCCGGCACCGACGAGCAATACTACTGCGACCACCAAAACGACAATACGGTGCTTAAGTGATTTCAAAATTACAGGTCGATAGCCGTTGTTGATTCGTGTAATGATGTGGGTGCTGAATCCGGAAATTCGATCTTCCATTTTATGAAACCAATTTTTCTTTTTGGTAGTCGGCTTCATAGTGAGAGAGGTAATCATGGGCACGTATGTAAGGCATAAAATGATGGCTCCCAAAACGGCAAAACCAAATGTAAAGGCCATGGGTCGAAACATTTTTCCCTCGATTCCGGTGAGGAAAAGTATCGGTGTAAACACGATGAGAATAATTATCTGTCCGAAAAATGCGGAATTCATCACCTTGCTGCTGGCTTCGTAAACCACTTCGTCCATTTGGGCCTGACTCGAAATCTGTTTCTTCGCCTTTATACGTTTCTCAATTTCATGGACCGTTCCTTCAACGATGATAACGGCACCATCGACAATGATCCCAAAGTCAATTGCGCCGAGTGACATTAAATTTGCCCAGACTCCGAAGAGCTTCATTAAAATAAAGGCGAACAGAAGTGAAAGTGGAATGAGTGATGCGGTTACAAGCCCTCCCCGAAAACTTCCCAATAGCAAGACCAATACGAAGATGACGATAAGCGCGCCTTCGATCAGGTTTTTTTCAATGGTGGCTGTTGTGCGCCCGATGAGCTCGCTACGGTCTAAGAAAGGAACAATCTTGAGTCCTTTGGGAAGAGATTTTTGGACTTCCTTCATCCGATTTTTTACGTTATGAACTACTGTATTCGGGTTGTCGCCTCGCAGCATCAAGACCATACCACCAACGGCTTCACGGCCATCTTGTGTGAAAGCACCATATCGTACTTGACTTCCAAAATGCACCTCTTCGGCTACATCTTTAATTAAAATAGGTAGCCCGTTTTGATTTTTAATGACAATTTGCCGGATATCATCGAGAGAACGCGCCAGACCCTCGCCCCGGATGAAATTTGCCATTTTGTTTTTTTCGATATAGGCTCCACCGGTATTCACATTATTCGTTTGCAAGGCATCAAAAACCTCTGTCATAGTGCTACCCATGGCATTGAGCTTTGCCGGGTCGATAGCAATTTCGTATTGTTTGACTTTTCCGCCGAAAGCATTCACTTCCACCACACCTTCGGTTAGTGCCAATTGCCTTCTGACAATCCAGTCCTGTATGGTTCTCAACTGGGTAGGCGAAAATTTATCTTCATAGCCTTCTTGCGGCTCGAGTACATATTGGAATATCTCGCCCAGCCCGGTGGTGATTGGACCCATTCCGGGACTACCGAACTGCTCGGGGATTTCCGATTTTACTTCGTTGAGTTTTTCCGAAACCAGTTGACGTGGCAGATAGGTGCCCAGTTCGTCCTTGAAGACGATAGTAACCACCGAGAGGCCGAACCGTGAAATAGATCGGATTTCGGTAACGCCTGGCAGGTTGGCCATTCCCAACTCGACCGGGTAGGTTACAAATTGCTCAATATCTTCGGTAGCGAGATTTTCGGAAACCGTAATTACTTGAACCTGATTGTTGGTGATATCGGGCTGAGCGCCCAAATTTATAGTGGTCATCGAATACAGACCGATTCCTACAAGAGCTATAATCAGTAGTCCTATAATAAGCTTGTTCCGAATGGAATAAGCAATGATTTTATTAATCATATAAGATGAATTAATTCAGTATTTGAATTTATAAATGCCGATCAAAATGGATTTTGACCGAAGCGATAGGATAGAGGTATCCCGTTGAAAAACTGAATTATGCTCTTGGCGGCTGCAAAATACCGGCTGGAAAACCGCTTTGGAAATTGCGGGTATAGTTGGATTTAACCGATATAAATTCAGCCGACAAGTTGGGAATAAAAGCCAAACTGAGTTTTACTACGCTTGTCTGGCAGCATTGGCAAAGGCAAAAAGGACTGCACATATCGGCTTGGTGCTCGGCAGGGTCGTTGTGGGTTTGCGTTATTGCGATTTGATTTTCACTTTCGTGGGAATGATCCGCGCTATCGCCACATGGCATAAGTGCTAAGGCGAAGATATAAACTGAGAATACGAAGGCAGTAAATCGCATAGGCGGCAAATTTACGAAAATAATGAGAAGAGGTTCTCTGCACTTGCTATGCATCAAAACAGAAGGCTGAAGAAGGTGTATTCATTACATGGAGATGAGCTTTCCATTAGGTTTTAGAATTTTTTTGCCTTTTATTTTGGCTGTTTCCATCCATTCGTCTATTATCACTTCAATATTAGAGCTTTGGCATAGGTATCTCCGCCGGCCGCACACCCTGCTAATTCAGGTACTTCAGCGATATAGGCATTATTTGCTTTGCTCCAATTTATGATGATGGCATATTTATGAGTATTCTTCATCTCTGTTTAAGTTTAATTGATACTTCACTATGATGTTTCTTACTTGTTTGACCTGATAATATAATAGGCACTATTGGAATAATCTTGATTTCTGGTAATGAGGGATTGCTTTCTGATGTTCTTAGTAAAATCCTCCTATTAGTGAACAAAGGTTTTAGACTATTTGATAATTTGATCCAAGAACTAATTGAAAAATATGGCGATAGCTGACAGAAATATCGTGACTTTCAAAATTGGATAGCAGCTTGCTATTTTTTAAAACCAAGCTATTTTCCCTCAATCCAAATATGCAATCCCTGCATCTTTCTCAGAAACAGCCCACAATCGACCCGCGACTTCCTCATCCTTCGATCTTGAATTTGAATCGACGACCACGGGTTTTCCTTTGTATTGATCGGGCCCATCGGGGCCAACAAAGGTGCCTCCGGGAAGTGATCTGTCAAGAGAAGCGCGGATTTCAGGTTGTGCACCGGCCTTTGGTTTTTGTGCAATAAAAGGTACAATAAGAGGTGAAATAAACCGCAAAAGGAAAGGAAGATAGCGTGATAGCTCTGTGTCGGCGATACCGGGATGAGCCGCAAGCGATTGGATTTTGCTCCCCGCTTTCCGCAAGCGTCGTTCCAGTTCGTATGCAAACATTAGGCAGGCCAGTTTGCTCTGTCCGTAAGATTTACGTTTGTCGTATTTTTGCTTGAATTGCATGTCGTGAAAGTAGATTTCTCCCCACTCGTGAGCAAGACTGCTCAGTGAAACCACACGAGCGGCATCGGCATTTTCAAGCTTTCGCAATAGCAAACCGGTAAGCAAAAAGTGGCCGAGATAGTTGGCCTCATATTGCAGTTCGAAGCCATCGTCGGTCATTGTATATGGTGGCATCATTACCCCGGCATTGTTTACCAGAATATCGAGATGACTGAATTCCAGATTGAATTTTGAAGCAAAATCACGAACCGAATCCAACTTAGAGAGGTCGATTTCCATGATTTTAATATTTGAATCTGGCAAATCGGCAAGAATCTTATTTTTCGCTTCGGCAGCTTTGTCCATATTGCGGCAGGCCATAATAACCTTGGCGCCTTTATCGGCAAAGGCTTTTGCAGTTTCAAATCCCAAACCGGTATTCGCTCCGGTCACTATAGCTGTTTTTCCTGCGAGGGAAGAACTGTTTTCTATATTCCACTCTTTTGATTCCATACAAGGTTCTTTATCTGTCAAACTTGAAATAGGCGATTTTGTTCGGGGAGCGAATAAAATTATAGTAAACGTTTTCTTAACCCGCCTACCGAGGGATTGTAAAGCGTGGTACCGTTGGAGAATAATTTCCGTATTTGACCCTTATTTACTTCCTATTCATCCGTTTCAACTGAACCAGAATTTCTTCCAACCCATTGGTTTTAATCTCATAAGCCGTTTCGAGCATTTCGCCGAGTTTTCCTTTCGGAAAACCTTGTGTCTTGAACCATTCGAGATAGAAAGTTGGTAAGTCGCAGATTTTTCGGCCTTTGTATTTGCCGAAAGGCATATTGGTATTTACAAGGCCGGTGAGTAATTCAGGTTTTAATCCTTGGGGATGCATGGGGCAAAGGTAATCAAGCCTCGCGGCAGAAGGAGTCGAAATACGAAATCCTTTTGCCGAAAGGCTAAACCAATGGATAGCAAATCAACTTAACCAACCCTTGCGAATACCTGCACCGGATAGCCATACCAGAAAAATAGCGATGGCAAGTGTGAAAAGCGGCAGAACTATGGCGCCGCCTCCGAATACTTGCAAACCATTGCCTAAAGCGAGATTGTATGTAATTTGAACCAATACGCCTATAAGCGATAAAATTAGAAAAGGTCGTGCCCATTTACGCCGGGCCAAGAGGGCGATACAGCCGAAAGTACCACCGAAAACTGCCAGCGCAAAAGCCCAGGTGACCCACATAGGCATGTCGATATAAAATTGTTGTTCTTCGGGGGTCATCATCGCCATCGCATCTTTGGTAAGGGTGACTTGACCGGTAAGAGTTACTATTCCAATAATATTCCAGATAAGCAGAAGGCTTACAATAAAGTAATACCAAACGGGGACAGACTTTTTATTTTCCATGGCGATTAAGGTTTATGAATGGAAAGGTATAAATTATTTTAATGGACTAAATCACAATTTCTTGAAAAAGCCGCTCCAGGGTTAGGTCGAGATCACTACTTGAGCCGACGTGTGGACGTGATGTTTGGATTGAAGAACTTCGAGCTGCGGTTAACCAACGGAAGCGCGAAGCCATATCTTCGGTAGCAATAGCGGTGTGAGTGTGATCGCCAAGACAGATTTTTTCGAAAGAGTCAAGGTTGTTTTTCAGTTCTTTAAGGTTGAGTTCATGCTCAAAGCAGTTCAACTTATTTTCATTTAATTGAATCTTTGATTTCAGATATTTGGCACTATTTGAATATAGAATAATACCCACATTGAAAAACTCTTCGCGCTCAACGCGTGGCACAATCCGAATGACCGCGTATTCATAAAATTTAACCTCTTGCATCAATGGCTTGTTTTACAAAGGTTTCGGAATGGGCCAGGCGGCGGGCGAGGAATTCGAAATAGACTGCACGAATTTCCTGTGGATTGAGCTCTGAATCGGCCCAAAGTAGCCAATCGTCGGGAATAAGATTTATGATTTCATGAATCTTTTCGGATGTGAGAATTTTATGGAATTCGGCGTCGACTTGATTCAATTCGCTCGCTTGTGGGAGAAGTACATGGTCTTTTATCAGCGGAAAAGCACTTGTGGCGTGTTTTTCCCATTGGTCCCAGCTGTGATGAAAATAGAACGAGGCACCCTGATCGATCAACCACAATTCCTCGTGCCAAAGAAGCATATTCGTATTGCGCACGGTACGGTCTATATTGGTTGTGAAGGCGTCGAGCCATACCACCGCTGATGCAAATTCTGGGTCGGCCTTGACAGCTGCCGGGTCGAAGGTGATGGCACCCGACAAAAAGTGGAGACCGAGATTAAGGCCTTGGCTTGCCTTCAGTAAATCCTGGATTTCTTCGTCTCCTTCTGAGCGCCCGAAAGCTTCGTCGAGATTTGCAAAAACGATTTCTGGGATTCGCAATCCAAGTAAACGCGCTATTTCGCCACCGAGCAATTCGGCAATGAGTGCTTTAACACCATGACCGGCTCCGCGAAATTTTAAGACATACTTAAAATCATCATCGGCCTCAGCAACTGCCGGCAGGGAGCCGCCTTCGCGAAGTGGGGTGATGTAGCGGGTTACATTTACGGTTCTGACTTCGATCGACATCCGTTTGAATTGAGCTGTAAATATCTATAAAGTTTTGGGAAGATAATGCCATGGAACTTCTTCAACTCAAAACTGTCATTCATATTTTTAATTGGCTTGAGCGAAAGATAGAAAAGAAAGAATCGGTAAATCAATAAAAAAGGGAAGCCCACCCAAAGGGCCAACTTCCCGGTTCATAGTCCAAATTTATACAATTGAACTAATGCATTTTAAAATCGGAAAAAGTCATAAAATCATTTATTTACGGATTCTCAGCACTCGAATTTCGCGCCAGCTCCGCGTCATCTTCTTTCTCCCCCATTGAGGTGTCAAAAAGAAGTAAAGATTCCTTGGTGGCTTTATTTCCGCCTGCTACTTTCAGTTTGTCCATGATGTCCATAACAAGCGCCTCTTCTTCTATCTGTTCTTTTACAAACCACTGACCAAAATTCCATGTGGCCCAATCTTCTTCTTTTTGCGCTTGTGAAACGATTTTATAAATCGCTTTGGTATTATCAACCTCATGTTTGAATATCTTGTCAAAACAGTCTTGGATATTTTTTGGATCTTTTGGAGGTTCTGAAAGTGCAGAAATTACTGCTCTTCCGCCACGGCTCATAATGTATTCCATTACTTTCATCATATGGTCACGCTCTTCCTGTGCATGGCGAAATAGGAGGTTGGAAACTCCGGCATAACCTTCGCTATCGGCCCAACATCCGTAAGATAAATATATCTGGGCGGCCTGTGCTTCCTTCATTACCTGACCATTGAGTATGTCTTCAGTGCTTTTTGATAATCTATTTGTGTTCATGATTCGAATTTTTGATTATTATTATTCGGTTGTCCTGGTTTGATCAACTTAACAAAGTTGATTTTCACATTGTTCAAAATTTTTCTTTATCCAATTTTTTAGAAGGGAATCTCAATTCTATTTTAAAAATTTAGTCTTCTATCCGTATATTCGCCATTCTTGAAAATTTGAAAGGAAATAATGCTCATCGCAGTTTTACTTGGATTTATTCACGCTTGTATACTGATTCCGGCCGGAAGAATTTTAAAAGGAAAAGTAGCGTTACTGAATGCTGCCATTCCGATAGTACTCTTTGTTTATTTTTGCTCATTTATCCCGCAAATCACCAGTGGAGAGATTGTTAAGTTCAACTATCACTGGATTCCATCTTTCGGCGTTGATCTGAATTTTACGCTTGATGGGCTTTCGTTAATTTTCGCTTTACTCATTACCGGTATTGGTTCGCTGGTCTTCTTATACACCGTGGCCTATTTGAAAAACCATGGCCATCTCGACCGGTTTTATGGGTATTTGTCAATGTTTATGGCATCAATGCTCGGTCTGGTTCTGGCCGATAACCTGATTTCTATTCTGGTTTTTTGGGAGCTTACGAGTATTACATCATTTTTTCTGATTGGCTTTAAAAATTATGATGAAGGAAGCCGCAAGGCTGCATTGACCTCAATGGGAATCACCGGTTTTGGAGGTGTCTTGTTTCTGGCGGGTGCGCTTTTGATTGGTTCGATTGGAGGCTCTTATTCGATTCAGGAGTTGCTTTCATCGGGAATTTCTTTTTCTGAACATCCTTATTACGCGCTAATTCTATTCTTTATTTTCGGAGCGGCGTTTACGAAATCGGCTCAGTTTCCATTCCATTTTTGGCTACCTGGTGCCATGAAAGCACCTACGCCGGTTTCGACCTATCTCCACTCCGCCACTATGGTCAAAGCTGGGATTTATCTCTTGCTACGCATGGCTCCGGTACTCGGGGGGGATCCTCTTTGGCACAATACCTTGATGATCATCGGCGGAATAACCATGATTTTTGGTGCATTTCACACGCTTTTCCGTACGGATTTAAAAGGTATTTTGGCATATTCCACTATTTCTGCACTGGGTATTTTGGTGTTTTTAATCGGCATCGGCTCGGAAGCTGCCATGCTCGCAGCAATCTTTTTTATACTTGTGCATGCTATTTATAAGGCTACCTTGTTTCTAGTGGCCGGGGGTATCGATTTTGCTGTGGGAACGAGAGATGTAACCAAATTATCGGGTCTGAGAAAATGGCTACTCCCTTTAACGATTGCAGGTTTTTTAGGGGCTGTCGCCAATGCCGGTATTCCTCCATCGATTGGTTTCCTGGGCAAGGATCTTATTTACGAAGCCACGCTTCGTGTACCATGGGGAAAAGCAGTGATTACCGCTCTGGCCATCCTTACCAATATATTCCTTCTCTATGCCGGATTTGTGGTAGGTATAAAACCATTTTTCAGAAAACTTTCTCAACCTGAAGCTGAAGTCCGAAAATCGCCATTCTTAATTTGGGCACCGGCTGTGCTTATTGGCTCTCTTGGAATTATTTTTGGATTGGTACCTTCTTTGGGCGAAAGCCTTGTAGCTCCGGCTGTAACCGCTGTTCTCGGATCAGATTTCACCACGCATATTCAGCTTTGGCACGGGTTTACGCTTATACTTTTGCTTAGTGCGATAACCATTGGCACCGGCTTTTCACTTTATTTCATTTTCAAACCATCCCAAAAGAAAGTAGAAACGATTTCCAAAATTGACTTCCTGGCTCCCAAATTTTTAACGAATCTTTTTGTGCTTTTTTTCAAAAGGCTTTCAACCATCTGGACACGTTTTTTTAACAGTGGATATGTACGTTACTATATTCTTACCGTACTTATTTTTATCATTGGAATTATTGGTTTTAAGCTTTTTGAGGAGCCCTTGATCTACATGGATTTTTCGAAACTTAAAGAAGTCTCAATGTTTGAAATGGGCACTATTGTCATTATGCTCCTCGCCATTTTATTGACGGTATTTACTTCATCAAGACTCACTGCCATCGCGGCAATGGGAGTTTTGGGCTATGCCATGTGTATCATATTTGTATTTTACGGAGCGCCTGACCTCGCCATGACTCAATTTGCCATCGATACGCTCACAGTAATCCTTTTTGTATTGGTTCTTTACCGATTACCGAAATATTTAAATCTTTCCGATACACGATCACGGATTCGCGATGGAATTTTTTCTATAGGTTTTGGGGTACTGATTACTTTTATCTGTCTGGCTGTACTTGGCGAACCGTTCAGTCGGGATGTAAGTAGTTATTACGCTGCAAATGCATATACGTTGGCGCACGGTAAAAACGTTGTAAATGTTATACTCGTTGACTTCAGAGGTATGGATACGATGGTAGAAATCACAGTGTTGGCGATTTCGGCCCTCGGAGTGTACAGCTTGCTGAAGCTACAAATGAAAAAAGAGGAGGTTGACTAAATGAACTCATTGATACTTCGCACAGGAGCCAAGTATATACTTCCCTTGCTGCTGATGTTTTCAGTATTCATATTGTTGCGGGGTCACTATCTTCCCGGTGGAGGATTTGTCGGTGGGCTTGTAGCTGCCGTTGGCTTCGTGCTCTATATGTTCGCTTTTGGTATAGATAAAACACGCGCGCTTCTGCATATTCATCCCGGCTATTTGATGCCCATTGGATTGTCGTTGGCTTTAATGAGTGGGTTTGCCCCGATAATCCTTACAGGAGAACCTTTTATGACAAGTATCTGGTTTGAGCACCCTATTCCTGTTATTGGAACAATTGGTTCACCGCTCTTTTTCGATATGGGCGTTTACCTGGTTGTGTTCGGCGTGTCGCTCACTATTTTATTCACCATTTCAGAAGAGGCCTGATCGATGGAATTATTAATCGCTATAGCTATTGGGACGCTTTACGCAGCAGGAATATATATGATGTTGCGCCGGAGTTTGGTCAAGCTCATCATAGGGCTTATCCTTATGGGAAATGGGGTGAATCTACTGATATTTTTACTTGGCAGAATCACAAAAGGAACATCGGATATTATCCCAGCCGACCTCAGTACTTTTGCCGATGCGTATGCCGATCCGGTACCACAAGCCCTAATTCTTACGGCTATCGTTATCAGTTTTGGGCTTCAGGCTTTTGCTATTGTTCTGATTAAACGCGTTTATAAAGTGGTTGAAACGGATGATCTTGATACGCTGAGCAGAAACGAAGAAGGAGACGAAATATGACGAAAATAATTCTTCTTCCCATCCTTTTTCAGGCATGTCTCGCTGTGATTCTCCTGTTTTTCTGGACTAAAATTCGTGCGCAAAAAATTATCAGTATTGTGGGAAGCCTTCTTGGGGTTGGTATTTCGGCGTTGCTTTTTTATTCGGTTTATCAGGACACCACCGTGTCGGTTCAGGCTGGCGATTGGGCTGCCCCTTTCGGTATTAGTTTTGTAGCCGATTTATTTGCCGCAGGGCTGGTATTGCTTACTTCCGTTGTGAGCCTCGCGGTTACACTCTACGCCACTGCTACTATAGCACACAATAGATTGCGTTTCGGCTACTTTTCCATTTATCATTTTCTAATAATGGGTCTCAACGGGGCCTTTCTGACCGGAGATATCTTCAACCTTTATGTCTGGTTTGAGATTATCATTATCAGCTCCTTTGTCCTTCTCACATTAGGTAGCGAAAGAAAACAACTCGAAGGAGCAGTTAAATATTTTGCACTCAACATGCTTGCATCGATGTTATTTCTTACCGGTTTGGGTATTTTATACGGTCTGACCGGCACGCTGAATATGGCTGACCTTGCTGGAAAAATTGCCGCCATTGACAACCGAACACTCGTAGATGTCTGCTCACTCTTTTTTCTTATAGGATTTGGAATAAAAGCAGCCGTTTTTCCGATGTATTTCTGGTTACCTGATTCGTATCACACTCCGCCGGCAGCGATTTCGGCCATTTTTGGAGGTTTGCTTACCAAAGTAGGAGTCTACGCCCTTATTCGCGTTTTTACACTAATTTTTATTCCGGATGCCTTTCTCAGTCAGCTATTTATAATTCTTGCTGCATTAACTATTCTAAGTGGTGGAATAGGAGCGTTGGTGCAAAAAAATCTCAGACAGGTTATTTCTTTCCTGCTCATCTGTCATATCGGATATATGATTATGGGGCTGGGATTATTTACAGAGGTCGCCATTCTCGGAGCGGTCTTTTACCTGATTCACGATATCATTATCAAGACTAATCTCTACCTGATCAGCGGATTGATTTACAAGATTAAAGGAACTGAAAAGCTGCGACTTTTAGGCGATCTATACTCCGATTGGCCCAGGCTGAGTTTGCTAATTGCGGTTTCGCTTTTTTCATTGGTGGGTATTCCTCCACTTTCGGGTTTTTGGCCCAAATTGTCATTGGTTTTAGGCGGGATTCATGCGGATAATTATTTTTCGGTTGCAGCTATCCTTTTTGGTAGCTTTATAACCTTGATGGTGGTGGTTAAGATATGGTCTCAAGTTTTTTGGAAAACGGCAGCTCCCACTAAAACAAAAGATAATTTTGAGTATTTTAAGGCCATGTCATCCAGACGAAAAATATTAATGGTAGGCAGTATCGCCATTCTCTCAGGAATTACCCTTTTTATCGGGTTTGGTGCTGAGTTTATTCAGGAAGTTTCGGCTCGCGTAGCTGCAGAATTGACGGATCCAACTATGTATATCCAAACCGTTTTAGGAAAATAGAAAACTGATGCGTAAGAAGTTTCTACTCAATAATATGTTAATGCTGGTATGGGTCGCCCTCACAGGAGATTTTTCATTCCTCAATTTCGCGTTTGGTTTCGCTATTGGTTTTATTGCCCTTGGTTTGGTAAACAGAGATCGTATGGGGAAAAAATATTTCCGAATGATTCCGAGTGCGGCCGGTTTCGTTTTCTTTTTTCTTTACGAGTTGATAAAAGCCAATATTCAGGTTGCCTATGAGGTGGTGACACCCACTATGCACATGAAACCCGGGATTGTAAGTGTGCCGCTTGATGTAAAAACGGATTTGGAGATTACGGCACTCGCCAATTTAATATCGCTAACACCAGGCACTTTGAGCCTCGACGTATCCGAATCGCGCGAAGTACTCTATGTTCATGCGATGTATGTTTTGGACAGAGATGAATTTATTTTTGGCATTAAAAACGGATTTGAACGTAAAGTTCTTGAACTATTGAGATGACGGTACACCAATATCTTCAGTTTATTATCCTTCCCATTTTGGTGCTCAGCACGATCCTTATTTTCGTGCGCTTTTTGCTGGGGCCAAGCTTGAGCGATCGGGTAGTGGCGGTCGATTTATTGATCACCACCGGAATTGGCGCCATCGCGGTATATAGCGTGGTGTCTGATGAGGAAGCCTATCTCGACGTTGGGATTATACTGGCGCTTATCGCCTTCCTGAGCAGTGTTGCCTTTGCATATTACATCGAAAAAAAGAAACGAAAATGATGGATATTCTTATAATTATATTTTCATCTTTTGGAGCACTATTCGTTCTGCTTGCAGCCGTTGGGATCGTGCGAATGCCAGATTTGTATCTGCGTATTTCGGTTACTACCAAAGCAGCTACACTCGGAGTAGGATTGATTTTGGTCGGCGCTTCTCTCTATTTTCAGGAAGCATCGATTACTACAAGGGTGCTGGCCATTGTGTTTTTCTTGTTGCTCACCGCACCTATTTCTGCCCACCTTATTGGAAAAGCCTCTTATTTTGTAGGCATTCCACTGTGGCGAAAATCGGTTATTGACGATTTGAAGGATGCGGGAGAAACGAATTCTTTGTTGGGGATTGTGGAGGAGAAATCGGATCCGTCGGTTGAAACCGACGGGAATTCACGTGAATTAAACTGATTAATACTAATTGCAATTGCTACACCCAACTGAAAAAGGATCAAGAAATTTTTCTCTATCTTTCAAGTCAATCAATCAGACCATTAGATATGAGTTGGGTTCGTGCTTGGATTCACATAGTTTTTGCAACGAAAAACAGATTTCCTTTTTTGCCAGAAAAAGTGAGGTCGATAGTTTTCAGGCACATGATGGAGAATCCCGAATTAAAAAAGATGAAAGTTGCCATCATAAACGCATATTCAGAATATGCCCATAGTTTGCTGTCTATTAACAGGGACATGACTATTTCGACAGCTAATCAGCTTATAAAAGGTGAATCACATCGTTGGATTAACAAAAATAAACTTGTCGATGAAAAATGTATGTGGCAAGATGACTACTGGGCGGTGAGTCTAAGTGAATCCCATTCCAATGGGTCTTCAACTATATAGCCAATCAGGAAGAGCATCATCGCAAACAGAATTTTAACGATGAGATCGAAAAATTTGGCAAGAAGTATAAAGATAAGATGTGATTTAATTGTCATTTTCGTTGGCCGACGGAAATACATTATTACTCCGATCAATATCCGGCAACTGATGTTCACTATCCAACTCTACTTTCTTAATCTTAGAAGTAGTGCCAACCGTAAAAGTCGCTTCACCACCAAATTTCCAAATCTCAACAGGCACTTTTAAATTCTGAATTTTGCCATTTTCTTCTTCGATTCTTATCAAAATTGGCATCACCATTTGTTGATTATTGGTCACCGTAATTACTGCTCCTTTCAAAGGATCCTTATCCACATATTCCACACTCTTAATCCCTTGATCCAATTGCCAGTTGTGGTAAAACCATCCATTCCAAAACCACATAAGGTCTTCGCCCGAGCCGTTTTCCATCGCCCTAAAAAAGTCCTCAGGTTTCGGATGCTTGAAAGCCCAATGGTCTGTGTATTTCCGGAAGGCGTAGTCGAATTTATCATGCCCCAGAATTACTTCACGCAACAGAACCAGCCCAAAAGCAGTTTTGAAATAGGCTAATGGATGAACAAATTTGTAATCTATATCATCTGCAAAGGACATAATAGTTGGCCCGTTTTTACAATTTTCAATTACCTGGATTATCTCATCTGCCGGATTTCCCCCGCCCGGTGCGTATTCACCATCACGCTTTGGAGCAAATTCGCCTTTATTAAAATCTTCCTCTGCATATATATCAATGAAGGTATTGAAACCCTCGTCCATAAAAGGGTGTCGCCGCTCGTCGGAACCCACAATCATCGGAAACCATGTATGACCTATCTCATGGGATGCCAATAAGAAAACGATATCCGGTTTGATATCCCAATAATTGAAAGCCAATCCCGGAAATTCCATTCCGCCGACTTTTCCGCCCACACACGTGGCCGAAGGGTAGGGGTAAGCGAACCATTTTGTAGAAAAATCTTCAACCGATGCTTTGAGCATCTCTGTAGATCGAGCCCAGCCGCGACCTTCTTTCGTAGATTCTACAGGATAAACCGATTGCGCCAATGCCATTTTTCCGTCAGGAAGGTTGACGCGTGCAGCATCCCAGACAAAAGCACTGGACATAGCCCAGGCCACGTCACGCGTATTTTCCATTTTGAAATGCCAGGTTACATTTCCTTTTTTCGCTTTCGTAACAGGTTGGGTGATTTCATCAGCAGACCTAATAAAAACAGTTTTATCTGATTTTTTGGCTTCACTTAGTCTGTCTAGCGTGGTTTTGTTCAATAGGTCAGTCTCATTTGCCAATACGCCACTACTAACCACAACTTGGTCCGCCGGTACCGTGAGTTCGTAATCTATTGTTCCATAGTCCAGATACATTTCGCCGCCACCAATAAATGGCAATGTATTCCAGCCATAATAATCGTCGTACACACACATGCGCGGATACCAGTAAGAGAATTCAAATACTTCTCCATTTTCGCTGTACAGAATTCCGGATCTTCCTCCACCACCATTTTCCTCCAGCTTGTAAGCATAATCAATTGACAGTATTACTGTTTCTCCCGGTTGTATTGCTTTTTCCAATCGAATCTGCAAGCGGGTGACGTCTTTTATACATAAAATTTCCTCCCACGAACCGTTTCTCTTCATTTGTACCTTGTGCAGATTGTACCCTTTTGAATCGTCTGGTACCGTTGTCGGATTTTCCAACATATTACCACGTGCATCTGGCTTCAATGTGTTTTGGTCGAGCTGCAGCCAAAGGGCATCCAACGCATCGGGGCTACTATTTGTGTAGTCGATTTCTACACTCCCTTCCAATCGATGTGAATCTGTATCAAAGGAAGCTTTAACTGCGTAGTTCGCTTCATTTTGCCAATAGCCACTACCTGGTTTGCCACTGGCGCTGCGCATTGCGTCGCCTTTATATTTATATAAATCAGTAACAAATATTTTGGACGGGTCATATTGCCCTTTCGCTAAGGCCGTCAAAAAAATGAAAGATAAAAGGAGCCAATAGTGGTGCTTCATATTATGTTAAGTCGAATTTAGGTTGCGAATATAAACTAATCCGACACGCGCACTTATTTTTTATCCTTCCTAATGAAACTATAGAAAGAGGTGCAAACTCGAGCGAGAAAATACTTATGTTCATAGATAGGATGCTAACCGTATATGAATCCGAGATTCCATCATACCTCATTAAGTAGCCGGATTTGGGATTCATAAAATTGCGTCGCACATTGTTCATTAGTCTGTTTGAAAATAAATTAACTTTTTTTTTATTTCTGATTGTACGACCGAAAACTTTCGTACCTTCAAAGCCTGTTATTATCGACTGTTTTGTGGAGTTCATATTTAATGAATCAAATCAACTTTCAAAATAGGAATACATCAAGGTCTTAACGGAGCTTTTGGTGAAAGATATGAATACCAATGTGTCCTGACGGTGAAGCACATTTTAATTCAAGCCCATTTTGTTATGAAACTATTTCGAAAAATAATACCCTTGGGATGCATTCTTTTTAGTTTGCTTCCATCCCTCACTTTCGCCCAAGAGGGAACCAATATCTCATGCGACTCAGCGCTAGAAATTGCTGAAAGCGTTTCCTATTATACCGGCGATTTTTCTCAGGGCGGTTTGGTTGAGTCCGCAAATATTCCCATCTGCATGACTTCAAATCAGGGTTTTCCCATTCGTGAATACTGGTTCAAATTCACTAGCGATGGAATCTCCAATTATTTCTTTTACGTGGATGGTATTGTGGGTGCTATGGAAATATATAGCGGCAAATGCCGTGAACTCGATTTAGAGAATTGTTACCCTTCATTTGAAACTACCTGCTACGCAGAGCTCCTTAGTCCTCCCGAAGCCACCTATTTTGTTAGACTCGTCGGACTGGTGCTTCCGAATCTAAGTACATATACCCTCAATTTTAATAGTGTGGATCCCACACCGATTTGTAATATTTCAATAGACTATTACAACGTCTACCCCTGTGTTTCTGATGATGGAAAAGTTGCTGTAGCCATATCCGGAAGTTTGGACAATTGGGATTCGTACATCAGTCCGTTTGTGGAAATAGAAACTGACGAAGGCACTTTTTTTACATATGATGTGCAAACCGGGAATACCTGGACTGCCAATATTGAAGTCGAAGGAACGTTTATTTATAATATTGTGGTCGCTTACGGCAATAGTTCAAATTATTGTACCGATGTGGTTTCGAACATTCAATTGCCTACTCAGCCCTGTGGTTCTACTCCGGCCTCGCTTACAGGAATTTTTGATTGGAATTCGAGTTGTTTGCAACGCCCCGGCCAAGTGTCGTTATATCAACCCGGAACAACCAATTTAGCCGCTTATTATAACGTTGATATAGGAGTTAATGGAGCGTTTGTAATTGAATATCCTCTTCTCGGTACGTACGATATTATTGTAAAAGTTGATGGCTATTTACCGAAAGGTTATCCTCATTTTTTCGTCCAAAATACGTCAAATATTGTGGATTGTGGAGAGCTAACAGCCGGTGAACTTAATGGAGATAGTTTTATATCTATTATGGATGCATCGTTACTCAATGTTTGGTTCAATATGGCTACCGACCCCGCATCTCCCGAGTTTGACCTGAATTGTGACGGATTCATAAATGTTCTGGACATTTCTCTGTTTGGTACTGTATTCGGCCACAGCGGAGACACCGCACCCTTGGGTGATAATTAATTTTTGCTTTCTATAATTTCTCGATTCGTAGGAACTACCCACGGCATTTTCCTTATTCCTAGACAGTTGAATGCCAATTTGCCTGCCTTTAAAAGGTTGGAACGAGTATCGGCATTCGCAAATGCAGAGAAGATATATTCAGCATTGAGCCTACGAACCAAATGTTAGTAAGTGGCTTTCACAAAAAAAATCCGCCAATAGTTTTGTTTATTTAAAACCACTGGCGGACTATTACTTAAGGTTCGGATTGCGCGAAAAAAATACGCGCTCATTGCCAATTAGAGACTTATAACTTCACACGTGTCATTGTTGCAAAATTTCTCACCTTTCGCTTCTTGCGACATTACAATAAGGTTAAGTGGAGTTACCTTCTTAGCCATTTCGAAATATTTTTCTTTTGTAATGGCTTCATAAGGCATTTGAGCGTAAGCTCCAGTTTCTATCTTAGGTAAGAAACTGATGCTCTTGATTTCGTATTTGAAGAAATCGAGTACCGGTTTGATTTGGTCGCCCTCTTCGGGTTTGAACGTCACGGTGCAAGATACTTGATTATCGGACCAGTATTTTTGTAGGAATGCGGCTAATGCTACTTGTTCCCAGATACTTACATTTTTCAAACTGCGACCTTGGTTGTGTACCGGAAAGGCCACTACCGCCGAAGAACTGTCAACCACATCATCTTCAATATGCAGACCAGAGTCGATTATGGCGGGAATAAGAGGGGAGTTTTTAGCTATACGCACTCTGCGGATATAATATTCAAACTCAGGGAAATGACATCCTGGATTTACCCCTGCAAGCAAACTTACCGTACCACTTGGTTTTACGCTGGTAGTTTTGATACTGCCCGGTACACAAAGCCATGACGAATAAATATCATCCCAGCGCTGAATTTCAGAATAACCTGCAGTGAGCCACTGACGTAGGGTCTCAAGCGAGTTTTCGTAAATGAAATTGGTAACACCCGATACAGAAGTACCGATTCGGCGATTTCGCTTCTGTACGCGGTTGGAGTCTTGCCAGGTAGTGCTCACGAGTGTTGCAGTTTTACCTAAGAGATAGGCAAATTTCAAGGTGCGTAAATAATCCTCTTTCGATTCAGCACGCGAAGGAAATGTTTCAACCAAACAGCAAAGCTCGTAAGACTCAAGCGATTGCTCTCCGCAAGGATTGGTTCCTTTCGCTTTTATGTCCTTAAAATCTGCAGGATCGCAAAGACGGGAGAAGTCGCGGATATTATCCATAAAAACAAAGCCGGGCTCACCATTAATAGCCACTTGCTTTGCAACTTCTGTGAAATCAGTTTTGTAATCAACTTTTACACTATTGTTTGAAGCCCAACCGTAAGCAGCTCTGTGTGCTTGTTCGCCTTCATAGCTGCCAGTTTCCGAATTCCAGGAATAGTCTTTTAGTTTTCGATACTCGGCATTATCCACATCACCTAATGCGATTTGAGCAGTACGACGCACATTTCCTGCTACTACGCACTGGCCAATCATATTCATGATGTCGGTAATAGCCGTAACACTCAAACTTTTTCCATCCAAGCCAATTAATATATCACGAATCTGATCGTGCATACGAATCAAAGGAGCAGGACCTGAAGAAACACCGCCAAAACCTTTTATAGCATCGCCCGCCGGACGAATGTTATCATAATTAAATTTTAATTCTTTAATGCTTGGCTCACCAAAGCTTCCCTCAAAATAATTTTCGAGCAGTGCGGCTAAACTTGCTACCCACCCCTCGCGTGAATCAGGAATAATGAATTCTTCTGTTTCAAGATTGAGAGGCGTGCGGATGGTCAGTTTTTCTGCACCTTCCACGTCAAAACCAACTCCGACACCTACCATGCTCATATCCATCATAAAAGTAAACGGCTTAACGGCTTCAATAATAGTGGCGTCTATATTGTCCGTAGATACAAAGGCACAATTGAAAAGTGCTTGTCCTACCCTGCGTTCGTGAACGATGGCAGAACCCAACGCCCAAAGCATCCGACCCGGTGGAAGAAATTTCATAGTGAAAATACGGTCGTACATTTCCTGCGCTGATCGCTGACCCTTATTATCATTCCATCCCAATTCATTCTTCAGAATATGATCTTTCTGCAGCGTGTAAGCTCCTTCTACCACACGTTGAACGGTTTCGAACCAATGTTCATTGGTACCATCACTTTTCAAGCGTGAGTATGTTCGGTAATAAGTTAGGAGTCCAAGACCATTAAAGCCAAAGTCGGGGGTAATGTCTTGGTAACGGGCTACAAATTCCGGATCTAATTTAAAGCTAAGCATAGGTTTATAAGGGTTTTTTAATGAAAATGAAAATGATTAATATTTATGTTGCTACTTGTTTTGTCTTTTAAAAATCGATTATCCCTAATGGGTAAATACATTAAAAGCTCTAATCCGCTCCTTTAATTTTACCAGTAATCTATATCCTGTCTTTGCGGTATTGAAATGCAGTTTAGTTAAAAACAATTTCTATCAGTTAAACCGGGGTGTAAAGGTTTAATTAACGTTTAAGTAACCCTGGATAAAAGGTGGTTCTAAGCGAAAGACTTCGTACTTGTCAAATGTACACGCCCAATGGTTTGAAATAGGAAAATCGAATTGTACTTATGCACATCGGTTGTTTGAAAGCCCCGCCGAGGCCATTATAACGTATAGATATACAAGTGGTTAAGTAAGATTAGAGATAATTGCGTCGATCTTTTGATAGCTTGAATACCAGTACTATAAAGTGTTAACATTCTATTCACATTAACATATTTTCAACATGTGAACAAACCGGTGGCGAAAGTTTTGGAGCCTTCAATTTAAATTCATAAAGCTTCTCTATTTATTCCTTAAATTGAAAATTACATTTTCGCTAAATACCCATTTTATCTTTGAATTATTTGACCTGCAAATCTGGCTTCCTTCGCCCTTTTAGCAGTTTACTTCTGCGGGTTAACTTGCACTTTATATTATAAGATTGGCTCCTTGGTAAACGTGATCCACTATAATGCCCCGGTGGATCCTGAATTTATATGTGCTCAAGCACACACTCTTTTTAGTATTCGCTTCAGACTCACCCTTACGGTGCGCTATCCTTTTCATAGGAATCCAATTGTACTTCCATGCTTTCAAGTCCTTCTCATGAGGTGTCTGAGGTTTTTTGAGCGAGAATAAAAGTAGAAGCAAGAGTCATAACGGTTTGGAGCAAGAGTCATAACGGTTTGAAATTGAATATTTTGGTCTAAGGGCTATTCGTTGTCATGAAGATCTCGTATTCATCTATTTTCTACACTCTGTGGTTTTCGTTCAACATTTCTAAAATTTCTATGTCTGACAGCCAGATTGTTAGTTTTTGGAACGATACTTTCACTATTACCATTAATTAGTTGATTATTAACCCTAAAAACAATAATATTATGAAAACGCAAAATATAGAAGACATAAAAGTTGCCGTATTAATGACCACTGGATTTGAAGAAGTAGAATTTACCAAACCGGTAAAAGCTTTGAAAGATGCCGGTGCAACCGTTGAGGTTATCTCACCCAATTCAGGAAAAGTAAAATCCTGGAATTCGGATAATTGGGGAGATTCATACGATGTTGATAAAACATTGGACGAGGCAAATAGCGAAGACTACAACGCATTGATGCTCCCCGGAGGAGTAATGAATCCGGATCAATTGCGAACCAACGATAAGGCAGTTCATTTTGCAAGACACTTCTTTGCTTCAGGGAAGCCTATTGCTGCCATTTGCCATGCACCTCAATTACTGATTGAAACCAAGGCACTAAAAGGAAGAACACTAACTTCGTATCCATCTCTTAAAACGGATCTCCAAAATGCCGGAGCCATCTGGAAAGATGAAGAAGTGGTGGTAGATCATGGACTCGTAACGAGCCGTAAACCGGATGATATTCCTGCTTTTATTAATAAAATGCTTGAAGAATTTAAAGAAGGAATTCATAAAGGACAGGAAACACTCGCATAAACGTAAGTATTCCTAAAATATGTAAAAAGCGTGGTATGTAAGCCACGCTTTTTTTCTTTTCGAAACCAAAGTTGATCCCAAATAGTAAATTCGCAAATCAATTCCGGGTTTCAATTGTTGAAATCAAAAAGCAAGATTAAAAACCAAAATTCAAACCATGAGTAAGTCAAAAATAGAAGCTCTCAATAAAAACACGGTCATTGAAAAAATAATCAACGACAAACAAGAAATGCTCGAAGATTTTCGATCCAACCAACGCAATAAGCTCGATCAGGCAAGCAGCGACGATATGGACAATAGGCACATTGATTCTAAAAATGAAGAAACCCTTTACGAACTCGAATTACTTAATCACAACGTGGAAATTCTGGAAAAGGAGATTATGCTGCTTAAAAATATTCCTATTGATATGGAAATGGAGAAGGTTCAGTTTGGAAGTCTCGTCGAAACGAATAAGTCAATTGTATTGATCGCTGCCGCGAACGAATCAGTGGAGGTAAGCGGGGTAGCAATTGTCGGAATTTCTACGGCTTCTCCACTTTACAAGAAAATGCAGGGTCAAACCAAAGGGGAGAAGTTTGAATTGAATGGAAACAACCAAGAAATTATTTCTGTTAAATGAATGTAATCTTTTTTCCAGAGCTATCTCCGATAAGAATTTCACCTTATTTTTGGATATAGAAGAGCTCATAATTCTTCTATTAACAACACAGAATGCAATCGGAATATTTACGGAAGATCCCTATAGTTTCATCTTCTCAATCTAATTGATCTTCCTTAGTTAGCAGTCCGGGCAAGTGCTCGGATTGCTATTTTTTACTCCCTTCTTTTTTTTCGTTTTCAATTCGGGTGGTAAGAATTTCTTCCCAAACTCCATCTCTCAACTTTCTGCTCACCCGAGCGGAATGAGCATCTCCATCAATCCTAAAAATGAATTTTACAATAGCCTCCGGCTTGGAATCGGGTGTTCCGTATTTAAATTCGGATTTCACTTCGTGGGTTGTGATTAGCTTGTTGTTTTTGTCTAATACTTCGCAACGGAAAGTTTCACCGGATTCTTCACTTGGTGGAAGGGGTAATGGATTATTGGGATCTGTAAAAACCTCTTTTTCAATATTCCCTATACGTACACTTACTCCATTTCCTTCTTGGATTAGACGAAGCATTAAATAGAATTTTTGGTTTGCTTTCTGATTTTCAGTCCTGGGCGCTGCGCTTGCTTTTTTTGTGCAGCTGCAAGAATTCAGGCATGCGATAGCGAAGAAAGAGATAAAGAATATACTTCCGATTTTAAACATACATTAATGGGTTACAAATTCCGATCCGAAGTTACGAAGACTTTGTGATTGTGGAATTACTGAATGTTAGCTATCTGTTGGTAAAATGATACGAATCTGTTTAAATGCGAGGTTCGTACCTAACCCTAAAATGGATATTTCCCTTTTTTTCTGTGTGTCAACTAATCGTTTCTTCCTATATTCGAGGCGTAGAAATATGAAAACAACCTTCTGCATGATCGGATTAATGGCTCTTTCACTATTTGCCAGGGGTCAAAACAAAATAGGTTTTGATATGATGGTCAATGCGCTTATTTCGAATAATGTGGATACAATTGGAACACAGGATTTAGAGCTTAAGATTCAACAGGGAAATACAATACTTCTCGATGCTCGTGAAAAGCCTGAGTATGACGTAAGTCATTTATTGGGAGCGCATTGGGTGGGTTACGATGATTTTAATCTCAACCGTTTGAAAGGAGTTTCAAAATCAGATACTATAGTCGTTTATTGCTCTATCGGAAAAAGGAGCGGCGATATCGGTGAAAAATTGAAGGAAGCCGGTTATCAAAATGTATTGAATTTATACGGTGGTATTTTTGACTGGACAAACCGAAACGGAATAGTTGTCAACGACCAAAACGAACCTGTTAAATATGTTCATCCTTACAGCACCACTTGGGGTTTTTGGGTAAATAATTATGAAAAACGATATGAACCACGATAGCTTACTCATGATATTTGCCAAAAACCCCGAGTTGGGAAAAGTGAAAACAAGGCTCGCGAAAACCATTGGCAACGAAAAAGCACTTATGATTTATCTGAAACTTTTGGAGCATACCCATGCGGTTGCCGATAAGGTTTTTGCCGATAAGGCGATCTTCTATTCCAACAAAGTACAAGATTTTGATATCCTCGATTACTATAAATTTCCAAAATTTCTCCAAAAAGGAAAGGATCTCGGTGAGCGTATGGAACGTGCATTTGGTCAGGCTTTCGCCCAAAATTATGATAAAGTGGTAATCATTGGCTCAGATTGCATCGAAATTAATTCAGCGATAATCGAAGATGCCTTTACAGCTCTCAATGATAATAACGTAGTAATTGGCCCTGCCGAGGATGGTGGCTACTACCTTCTGGGAATGGATCGGCATTATCCACATCTTTTCAAAAATAAAATTTGGTCTACACCCGACGTTTTCCTCGACACGCTCCTCGATTTAAAGAAATTGAAATTGAGTTACAGTTTGTTGCCCACACTTTCGGATGTCGATGAAGAAAAAGATTTGGGCATTTTACGTAAGCATCTTGCTTGAAAAAGCTGTCGATCATTATTCCTTGCAATGATTCGCTGGAAATAGTGGAGACTTTTCTTCCGAAAATACTCTTACACATTGCCGACCGGTTCGCTGTAGAAGTGATTTTTACCGATGCTCTTGAAAGACCTGAATTCGGCGAATATGTCCAAAATCTTGGTTGCCGTTACACCTTCGCAAACAAAGCTTCACGGGCAATACAATGCAATCATGGTGCTTCGGTTTCAAAAGCTGAATTTCTATTTTTTCTGCATATGGATAGTATTCCACCCCAACATTTTGATCGCCTTATTTTAGAAGCCTTTCGGCAAAAATTTGAATCCGGATGCTTCCGACTTAAATTCGACATAAAGAGTCGTTTCCTGTCCGCCTTTGCTTGGTTTACCCGATTTAAATGGATTATCGCCCGGGGAGGGGATCAGGGACTTTTCGTATCCCGAAAATGTTTTAATGAAATCGGAAAATATAATGAAAATCATAAAATTATGGAAGATATACATATCTGCCGGAAGCTGTTGCAAAGAAGAACATTTAATATTTTAAAACCTGAAATAATCACTTCGGCACGTAAATACAGGCGGATTGGTATCTTCAAACTTCAATTTCTTTTTACGCTAATTACGGCTATGTATTGGTTCGGATTTTCGAATGCTTCCATATTCCGGTTTTACAAGCGACATATTTGAATCATTTTCGAATTTGAAACACATACGAAAAAATATAAGCAGATAAGGTGAAGTAATTCTTCAATCAGAGTCGACCCGAAAGTAGGTGAAACCATTCTAAGGGTGGTTTTTCGACTTAACTAATGTCGCACCTTTCTGTCCATTTCAGCTTTCCTCCAACCTCCATCGTACAACTCGCTATTTTTTATCAAAAAAGGAACTCACCGGTTAAAATACCTATTTTTGCTCATTCAAAGTTAGTCTATGAATATTTCAGATACCAATCTCCCCCGAATTGTCATTGTGGGAGGCGGTTTTGCCGGCCTTAAGTTTGGCCTTCATTTACCTCAAAAGAAGTTCCAGACCGTTCTCATCGATCGACATAATTATCACACTTTTCAGCCTCTTCTTTATCAGGTAGCTACCGCAGGGCTTGAGCCCGACAGTATCGCTTATCCCTTACGAAAGATTATTCAGGAGATTCCCAATTTTTATTTTCGGATGACCGAGGTTCTCGAAGTTTTTCCCGAAAGGAAATGTCTGCGAACAACAATTGGAGAATTAGAATACGATTATCTGATCCTTGCCACAGGCACCGAGACGAATTTTTTTGGAAACAAAGCCATACAGGAACGTGCCATGGGAATGAAAACGGTACCTGAGGCGCTGAATATTCGCTCGCTGATTTTACAAAATTTTGAAGCAGCACTCCTCACAGATGATCTCAAAGAACGGGAGAGCCTTATGAATGTAGTTATTGTGGGTGCAGGTCCAACAGGAGTGGAGCTTGCCGGCGCCATTGCCGAATTAAAAAAACACGTGCTGCCAACCGACTATCCCGATTTGGATTTCCGCCGCATGAGCATTCACCTGGTAGAGGGAATGGATCGTGTGCTGCCCCCTATGTCGAAGAAAAGTTCGCAAAAAGCACAGGAATATCTTGAGCAGCTCGGAGTAAGTGTCTGGCTAAATACCAAAGTAGAAGATTATGACGGTAAGACGATAAAAACGTCTGATAAACCCATGCTAACGCAAACATTAATTTGGGCTGCAGGAGTAGAATGCATGCCTCCCGCAGGTATTCCCGCTGAAGTGAAAGCGAAAGGTAATCGACTCAAAGTAAACCGATTCAACGAAGTGGAGGGCATCGAAGGACTTTATGCTTTGGGCGATCTTGCTTACATGGAAACACCGAAATACCCCAAAGGACATCCGCAGGTAGCTCAGCCCGCCATCCAGCAAGGAAGACTCTTAGCGCGAAATATTTCAGCGTCGCTCAAAGGCAAAAAGATGAAGCCTTTTGAATATCACGACAAAGGATCCTTGGCAACCATTGGCCGCAGCCGTGCCGTAGCTGATCTGCCGCACTGGAAAGCCTACGGTACACTCGCTTGGGTTATTTGGCTAATTGTACATCTCATGGCACTTGTAGGATTCAGAAATAAGGTGGTTGTCTTTTTCAACTGGGCCAATAATTTCATTAATTACAATAAAGATATACGTCTCATTATTAGGCCTTACGAAAAATTTAGATAGGGCTTTCATTTATTCCAAATTGCGTGCTGCATCCCTTCCGGAAATAAAATTCCTTAAGAAAATGAGAAGAAAAGTTGGAAAATGGTTCTACAGACAACTTATGCGGAATTTCTGAGTCATAGTGAAAAAGGAATTAAATAGCGAAGTGGAAGACTTGCAGTTGGCACGTGCTTGCGTAAATGGTAATGAAAAGGCGCAAAAGCGGCTGTTTGAAAAATATTCCGGTCAGATGATGGCAGTTTGTCTGAGGTATGGTAGTGACCATCAAGAGGCTGAGGATATGTTTCAGGATGGATTCATAAAAGTCTTTCAAAAGCTGGAAAAGTACAATGGAAAAGGAGCGCTGGGGGCATGGATCCGGCGCACAATAGTCAATAATGCACTCGACCAGATTCGCAAAAATAAACGTGAGAACGATCACGTTTCGCAGTATGAAGTGGAGTTTAAACTTGAGAACCAGGGCCATGTTGAACCCTTTGACGATGACCAACCGAAATTGTCAAATGCACGCCTTACTAATTTGATTCAGGAAATGCCTCCAGGTTACCGCACCGTTTTTAATATGTATGTGGTCGAAGAATACAGTCATAAGGAAATTGCCGAGCAAATGGGGATTTCCGAAAGTACCTCAAAAACGCAGTACCGAAAGGCAAAAGCGTATATGCGAAATTTGATTGAAGAAGAACTAAAAAATTCAGTAAGTGATTAAAGATAAATTTGAAATAGAAATTGGTGCACAGCTTCGCAATGCCGAAGCACCCGTTCCGGCCGGATCGTGGAATGCAATAAAAGCCAATATCGTAGATAAACCCGGAGCATCTATTTCTCCAGCCGGCCCTATTGTAGGGTTAGTGGCTGGCGTTGTACTCTTGGCTTCTCTTGCTATTTATAACAATGGAACCGGAGAAGTCGACCATGGAGTTACGCAAATTGCAGTGCCTGAAGTACAAACAAAACTTCCCATTGTTTCTCAACAACAGAATGCAAAGCTGAATACTATATCTTTGGATCGTCAGGCCCCTGCGAATATAAATCAACCTTTGAAGCAAGACGCGCCCAGTGCGACCATCAAGGTTATTTCTAATCCGGAGAATACAAACACACATGCGGCTAACGAAAACCGCCGAAAGAGTATCGATTTTCAGCCAATAACCAAAAATGAACTTTCCGAAATAGATTCGCACGGAGTGAAATCACAAGAAGCCCGAAATTTGGTCAAGGACTCAAAAGAAAAAAGCGCAACGCCTGCTTCTGCGAATGGGTTCCCGGTTAAAGCCAAAATTGCAGCGAGCAAAACCGTTGGATATGCACCGCTTCGTGTTAAGTTTCACAACGATGGTACAAGTCAGAGATATTATTGGGAATTTGGCTCAGTAGCCGAATCTTTTGACAAAGAACCGGAAGTAGTTTTCGAAGAGCCTGGTGTGTATACGGTAAATCTTTCAGCTTCAAATACCGAAGGTGATATGAGTCAGGATTTTATGCAAATTACTGTCAAAGAAGGATCTTCTTTTTATATACCTAACTCGTTTTCTCCCAATGGAGATGGCCTAAATGATACGTATGAGGTAGGATCGGCTAAGAATATCAAATCCTTTTACTTGGTTATTAACGATGAAAAAGGAAAGGTGGTATTCCAAACACAGAATGTAAATGAACCGTGGAATTACGATCTGGCTCTGCATGGAAGATCAGATGCCCAGTATTTTGTAAGTTATCGTGCCGTGGGTGTGGATGGTAAAGTGTATACCGAAAAACTTCAGCCGATCAACATTGTTTTTTAAGACAATCCAAAAAGAAATTTCAAAAGTGCAGCTATCGGGCTGCACTTCCTTTTGAAATTATCTTTCGGTCAACTTCTGATTTTGAAGATTCCAGCGCAAGTACAATTTGAGAAAGTCATTGTAATCATCAGTTCCTGATTTTACCCCCTGAATTTTCAAATAGGTGTCATTTATAGCATCCGTCACTTCTGGGAAATAGCCTTTGTATTTAAAATACGTTTTGAGTATTTCTTCACGGTCTTTGCGCAATGGCTCCGGAATTATCGCAGCAAGTGCCAAAAGAACATCTTCGGGGAAATGCATATTTATTTCATTCGCAAAATACCGCCACAAGGCATATTCCGCCGCGTATTGGGCGGCAGGATTTTTACTTTTCAAACATGCCAGATAGGCTACAAAATTGGCCTCAGCTTCGCTCGTAACTCCATATGCATGAGCAATTTCGTGTGCCGTGGTAAATATCAATAGAAGATGTGGCAGTCCTGAGTCAACATTCGCCTCTCCTGAAATAGGATTGTAAATTCCGGTGATATTTATGCGGCGCAAAGTACCTTCGGGCTGTATATGGCGCACCCGGATGTTGGGTTTGGCCGGGTAGCCTTCCGGCAATAGAATGGCTTGAACCCATTCGTTTATTTCTGCATCCAATGGCCATTCCTGAAGACTTTCGACACTTGGAACAGTAGCAATTTCCGGAATTTCACTGCGGTGCATCAATGCCCTATTCATCACTGCTTCATATTGGGCGGCAATATTAGAGGAATCCGGAAGAGCTGGAAGTCCTGCACGGGAAGCATAGCCCGCGTTGGCATAATTGAAACCCCAGAGAAAGAGAAAAAGAGCTACAATAGCTCCGGCAAAATTGGCAAACCGCTTTAAAAACAGCCTCCACTTTTTTTTACTTCTCGGAAGCCGGAGAATAATCCATACGATTCCCAAAATAAGCAAAACATAGTAGCCCGGAATAATCCATACCGGGCTCAATTCAGATTGTAAATTTCGAACAATCGGAAACAGCAAATTGAAATAAACGGTATTAAAAATTTCCTGATTAATACCGAAAATAATCCGAATTATTACCGCTGTCAAAAAAGCAATAATCCCTGGATTTTGAAATGCAAATCGCTTTAAACGCACAGGTTACTGAGATTTGAATCCATTTTCACCATGCGAATTTATCCCCATTTCCTGAAGCATAAAGGAACCGGAGCAAGCAATGATTATGAGACCTATTACTATGTAAATTGAAGTTTTCATTCCGCTGCTAAAGCGTATCTATTTCTTGGTTTTCTTAAACCGCCAAAGATAAAATATTAACCATGCAAAAGGGAAATATAGAATCAGAGCAGATATGATAATCAGGACTTTCACTTTGGGATTTGGAATCGAAACAATGAGCTGAAGAGCGGGTAAAATACAAGCCACAATAAAAAGTACCGAACCGAAGATTAGGAAATTTGCGCCTCTGTGCTTATTCTTTTTAAACACGTTTAGCCCAGCACTAAAAAGAGTGGCAATACCGGTTAAAATGATACCCGCAATGAGAAAATATGTGTTCACTTCATTTTGCTGATACGAAGGAACCAAAAGGGCTAAAATTAAAAAAAGAATAGCGGTTGAACTGAGCACGAATGCCAAGATTCCACTTAAAAAGGTAGCAAATTTAGAAATATCCCTCACGCTGAATGGAGTGGGTAAATGAAGTTGAAAACTACTCTATATTTTAAAAAAACACTTGAAAAGAAAAGTGGTTCAATGAGAAAAATACATACTACCAGGCCATTCCATCGCCTGCGTCCAAAATCATCAAAGCTTCCGATAATTCACCCACCGCTTTTACATCCTTGGTTTTCTTTGCCAATTCTCTTCCGGTTTTATACACCTCAATAGCCTCATCTGTTTTATCCACTTCTTCCAGAAGCTTACCAAGTTGATAATAGGTGGCAAGGTAATTCGGATCATGATTTACAATTTTCTTAAAAATACGAATGGCCTTTTTAATTTCATTATTCTTTTTGTGCTCTAGTGCAGCAGCGTAGTTCAGAAAAGTATCGTCCGGATTTTTCTCCAACATTTCAGCTATCAGCTCCTGTCGGTTCGTACTCATGATGTCCATATTCTTCGTGTCAGTTGATAAGCATTCTTACGTGATAGGTTCAAATTTACGGCTATATTTTTGCTTCTCATAGCCGCAAAGACCAGAAAAGAGGGAAGTTTTCAACGTTGGTTTCTCTAGAAGTGAATCAGACGAATTCAGGTTTGAATTACCTCCTGAATATGGTTGATAATGCTTTGATAATCTGTGGGTTTAAACCACTGTATTGAAGGATTCTTTCGGAGCCAGGTCAATTGTCTTTTGGCATATCGCCGTGTGTTTCTTTTAATAAGTTCGACAGCTCGCTCCAAACCATATGTTCCATCGAAATAAGGGAAGAGCTCCTTATACCCGACCGTTTGAAGGGACTGACAATTACGGTATTTCATTACATCTCGAGCTTCTTCGATCAGCCCTTCTTCAATCATTTTGTCTACCCGACAGTTTATTTGATTGTAGAGATTATTTCGCGGTATATCTAGTCCGATAAACACGGGTCTGAATGGACGGTCTTTAGGATCCGTGGATTGAAGACCTTCAATTTTTTTTCCGGTCAGTTCCACAATTTCAATGGCGCGCATCAGTCTCATTTGGTTCTGAACATCCACTTTACAAAAATACTCTGGGTCCGCCTTTTTCAACCTGTTTTGAAGAGCTGTGAGGCCATTTCGGTCATAAAAAGCTTGTATTTCAGCTTTCAACCCTGAATCCGTAGGTAGAGGGTCAAGTCCTTCGGCCACGGCTTTTATGTACATTCCTGAACCGCCAACTACGATTGGTAATTTATTTCGGTGGTGAATGTCAGAAATAAATCGCATTGCATCCGTTTCAAATTTTCCGGCGGTGTATTTCTCATCGAGAGAAAGAAAATCAATGAGATGATGCTTGATACTTTCTTGTTCAGCCACGGTGGGTTTGGCGGTTCCGATATCAATACCCTTATAAAACTGACGTGAATCGGCAGAAACAATTTCGCCATCAAATTTCTGTGCGACTGCAATTGCACAAGCCGTTTTGCCCGCTGCTGTGGGGCCACAAATTACAGGTAGGACATATTTCGCTGGTTCCAATCCGGAAAAATCCCTTAAAAATCAAGTGAATCATCGAAGGATTCAAACCCTCCTTCATCCTCTCCCAGTTCATATTCGGAATCGAACATGGGGTTATCTTCATTCGTTTCGAATGGCATGGGTCCAGCTTCCTTTTTGGAATTTTCTAATGGTGCATTTCCCACCAACAGAACCACGTTAGGGTATTCGGCTCCTTCACGCTCTTCGACGATGGAAACCAACTCCACATAAAAGATCCACATACGCATAAAGTCATATAGATACAGCATTTTGCTCCCTTCTTTGTCAGTTATTTCACTAAGCAGAGTATCAGTCATGGCCCGTACCGGCTCGGTACCGATATCATCCATCATATCCATTAGCGCTATTTCTTCGCCTTTATCCCAGTCGTCATTACTTACGTAAAAAGAGGCCATTTCCATTCCTGAAAATGAAAAGGCTTTCATAATAGTGTCATGTAATTCAAGAAAGGTCGAGCTTTCGCGAATTTCAATATCCCGAAATACGTCCGGGGAGTTGTCCATTAATATGCGAAAATGAAAAATTCTCATTATTAGATAAACTTATACGTTTAAAAATCCGAAAAAATACCAATGTTCGGTTGATGATATTCAGATCATTAGCAGTTAACTTTATACTGATATCCCTCTGAACGTTCCAATTAAATTAAGTGTTTTAATATAGAAGACCTCGAAAAATCCAAAACATTAAGACAGATTTTGGTAATTTACCGGACAATCAAATTATTATATTCAAAATGCAAAGTTACATATAATGAACTGGAATTCTCCATTCATTCTCTTTGTTCCATTTTCTTCAATTTTGAATCGAATTGGTCATTATTCCACAGTTTGAATACCCAAACTGATACTTTATTCAGCAATAATACCAGAATTTATATCGTGGCATAAGTCATAACACTCCAGTTAGTAGTGATTTAACGTTTAAGTTAATCTGCGGTACAAATTATGCCTTAATAGAATCAGATTAATTTAAAAGATTTAAACCTTAACAATAGATTACCATGAAAAAATCAATTATTGCATTATCGACCGTTTTACTTCTTTCAGCAGGTGTGGCAAGTGCCCAAACAGGGAAAACTGAGAAGGCTTTCGTAGCTACAGAACAAGTTCAACAGGAAAAGCAAGTTGAAATTGAAGCTGATAAATTGCCAGACGCAGTTCAAAAAACCTTGCTCTCTGAAAAATTTCAAGATTGGAAAGTGGGTAAAGCTTATGAGATCAATACAGATTCAAAGCAAAAAATGTATGAAGTAGTGCTTACCAATGGTGAGAAAGAAGCTACTTATAAATTTGATGAAAACGGTAAGGTAGTGGGTTAAGCATTTTGCAGCTTATGAATACCTCTAAAATAGGTCGGACGCAGTGTCCGGCCTTTTTTTATTCCGTTTCAATAGATTGTAGTACCTTCGAAACCTGATTCTTTTGGATGGAAAAAATACTGGTAATTGAAGATGATCCAACGTTTCTAAAGACGTTGGAAGTGTACTTAAATAAACTCGGATATGAAGTATTTTCTGCTTCACGGGCAGCCGATGGTAGCAAAAAAGCACAAGAAGTTCTTCCAGATCTGATTCTTCTGGACTATCGTCTTCCCGATGGAACCGGATTGGAAATTTTACCCCAGCTTATTCAATTGGAAAGTCGACCGCAGGTTATTTTAATGACGGGATTTTCAGACATTCGCACTGCGGTGAGAGCGATGAAGTTAGGTGCATTCGATTATATTACTAAACCAGTGAATCCCGATGAATTGAAACTGCTGATCGAAAAAGCGTCCAGAAAGAAGTCGGCTCCGGTTTCAAGTCCAAGCGCAGAGAAATCTACCCAAAGAACACCTAAAAAACCAAAACCGGAAATAGTCACTGGATTTGTGCAAGGCAGCAGTATTCAGTCAAAGACGCTCCATGAGCATATTAATCTTGTCGCTCCCACGGATATGACTGTACTTATTTTGGGAGAAAGCGGTACAGGAAAAGAATATGTGGCACGCAGTATTCACCGCAATAGCCATCGGCACAATGGCCCTTTCGTTGCCGTAGACTGTGGAGCGCTTACCGAAGAGTTAGCAATCAGTGAGTTGTTCGGACATGTAAAGGGTGCATTTACCGGAGCTCATGCCAATAAAGATGGACAATTTGTTGCAGCAAAAGGTGGAACATTGTTTTTGGATGAAGTGGGCAACCTCAGCTACGAAGTCCAAGTGAAACTCTTGCGTGCACTACAAGAACGTATTATACAGCCGCTGGGATCCAATAATGAAATTTTGACCGACGTGCGAATCATTACTGCTACAAATGAAAATTTGCTGGATACGGTTCGCGATGGCGATTTTCGTGAAGACTTGTATCACCGGATTAACGAATTCAAAATT
This sequence comes from uncultured Cryomorphaceae bacterium, assembly GCA_963741985.1. Lineage (GTDB taxonomy): Bacteria > Bacteroidota > Bacteroidia > Flavobacteriales_D > Cryomorphaceae > Cryomorpha. Next base: position 542,392 of record CAVUKD010000004.1, on the reverse strand, counting down.
CAGGTTCCGGCACTGATCGAACGAAAAGACGATTTCTGGGAGTTTGCCAATTTTTTTCGAAAGAACGCTAATGCGGATTTGAATAGAAAGGTAGAAGAATTTTCACCCGAAGTAATACGAATTTTTGAATCTTACTTATGGCCGGGGAATTTGCGAGAATTGCGCAATGTAATTCGTCGGGCTGTTTTGCTCAGCATGGATTCCAAAACAATTGAGGCGCTGACGCTCCCTCCGGAAATGAAACATATTTCTGATTCGAAAACGGTTCAGAGTTCCGGACCGTACGATCTAAAAGCACAAAAAGAGGTGTCTGAACGAGAAATGATTATCAAAACGCTTGAAGAAGTACGATACAATAAATCTAAGGCCGCCCGAATGCTCAATATCGATCGCAAAACACTGTATTTGAAAATCAGCAAATACGATATAGACGCTTAAATTTTAGTGCTTCGCCAATTCTATTTTCAACTCCTCAACCGACTGCTGAAGTTTGACTTCTGATTTTTCTGAAAAGGAATTATTCTCTAATTCGGATTCGAGCATACGAAATGTTCCGGCAAGGCCGGTAAATTCAAAAAATCCTAATCTGCCTGATAGCCGGTGTATAATTTCGCGCAATTGTGAGAAGTCTTTTTTACCCAGCAATCCTGTAATCTGATCAACGTCCTGACGACAATCAGCTTTAAACTGATCCATTAATTGAGTCGCAAGCTCTTTATCGCCCATTGTTATGGTATTGAGCTTTTTCTGAAGAGAATTCTGACGCGGTTCTGCATTATTTTCCGACATGGAATAACCGAGCAGTTCGAGTAGATCCTGTGATTTAAAGGGCTTTGGCAAATAGCCGTCAAATGTACCGTCGGCATTTTCGCCCGCATCCGATTTCAGGACATTTGCGGTTACCGCAATCACAGGAAGGTTAGGGTGAATCTTTTTCAATTCGGTACACAATTGCGCCCCGGTCATCTCGGGCATTCTGAAATCGACTAGTGCAATATCAAATGACTGTTCCTTTGCAATTTTAATTGCATCAATAGGCGAGGAGGTAGCAATTACCAATAGACCCTTGTCCACTAAAATCTGTTTTGTAAGTTTCAGTATGCTCATGTCATCATCTACCAGAAGCACAGAATTCATTCTTGGATTCAACGATATTTTATCTTCATTCTCAGTCTCTTCATGCACAATCTCAAGTTCGAGCATAACACTAAATACACTTCCGGTGCCTTCTTCGCTTGTGACGTTTATTTGGCCATTATAGGTTTCTATGAGTGCCTTCGCAATGGTCAAGCCGAGGCCTGTGCCATTTGCCACGTGGTTAGAGGTATGGGCTTGCTCAAATTCTTCAAAAAGTCTTCCGATCTCGCTCTGATTCATTCCAATTCCGGTATCTTCAATACTAAATTCGAATATAATCTTACCGTTAGCAAGGCGATTTTGGCCAGCGAGCTTTACAAATCCTTCATTGGTGAATTTTATGGCATTTCCCAGTAGGTTATATAGTATCTGTCGAATTCGAAATGGATCCGCATAAACATGCTCCACGCTTAAGAACACTTCGCAAAGGAGATGGATATTTTTTTTGGATGACTGGATTTTCATGCTGGCAACTACTTCTTCGATAAGTTCAGCCAGGTTGAAATTCTTAGGGTTAAGAATGAGTTTACCCGTAGAAATCCGGCTAAAGTCAAGTACTTCGTTTACAATTTGTAGAAGATGTTCGGACGATTGATGAATAATACGTGCGTCTGAATTCTTTTCGTCGAGGGCCATTCTTTCCGAATATCCCAAAATATTCTGCAATGGTGTGCGAATTTCATGACTCATATTGGCAAGAAAGCGCTCCTTAATCCGTCCGAGATTTTCCGCCCGGTCCTTCTCAGTCACCAGTTGTCGACGGTAATATTTAGCCTTTGATAGGTCACTAAGTATTCTCAGAACCAACATGGTAGCAAGAATTGCAAAAATCCCCAGCACCAGATACATCCGACTCAATGCAGTTTGCATCATATCGTCGGCAAGACGCGATTCGGTATGAATTTCGGCAAGTTCTTCTTCTTCAGCGTTGCGAATCAAGGCCAGGATATAATTTTGGATTCGGGCGCTACCCTGCAAAATCTCCATTTCTACATTTCGCGTTCGTCGCTGATGTCTGGCCTGTGTCCGCTCAATATTCTTTATCAAAGCTCCGGCTTTTTTCTTTGATGTATCACTTTTAGCCTGGGGCACGGTGTCAACGCGAATATACGTCTCCTCAATAATTTGGGGCGTTTTCGCTGGTTTCACAGGTTCCTGCTTTTCTTCATCGGATGAAAAAATCTTCTGCCAAAGGGTCTTTTTGGATTCCTCGCTATATTCGAGATCATTTTCGTTCTCAGCGGGAATTCGTTTGGTTGACTTGAGCGTAGTTATTATATCGGGTTGCGACATCACTCTCTCAGAAGCAATGAGTTTGATGAGCGAATCAAGATTTTGTTCAAGGAGCGGTTGCTCATTTTTTTTAAGCATTCTATAGGTCAGCAATCGTGTGTTTTGATTTTCTATCATGCGAAGGATACTGTCGAGCAAAGCTCGTTCGCTTTCGCTAAAATCGATACTTCTGGCGGTGCTGTCAATCAAATTGTTGATCGTATCGAGGGCCTGAAAATAGGAATACGTTCCTCCGTTGGGGTCCGCAATAAGTGGAGATTGATAATTGCGTTCAAAATCACCGAAGGTGTTGTAAATTTTGTTCAGTGCCGATGTTTTTTGATTGGGATCCGATAATTGAGCTACAGTCTTGTTTACTTTCGAAAACGTATGCTGAGTGATATAAATTGCCGCAATGAGAAACACGATAGAAAGTCCAATGGCTAATAGCACCTTGATACCAATGCTTCCCGAAACCTTGTAGGATTTTTCTTTTTTCATATATCAGGTTTCTAAATTACTCATTAATACCCTCGGTTTGAAGATTTAAAATTTTAGAATGGTAAAATTTAAAATTCGAGTTTCAATCCATTTTCTACACTGTAAATAAACCGGGTGATCGGAATGATTGGCTTGTCTTCATATGCCATTGCGATACTTGTGGTGAATGAGAGGTGCTTCGAAATTTTAAAATTGAAATTGGTCGTTGAGCTTATGCGATTTCGTGCGGCATTAATGCGCTGATCGTAGCCTACCTGATAATAAAAGATGGTATTAAAATTCACGTTTTTAACTATGTCCCATCTCACAATGAAGTAGCTGCTCAATTTCAGGAAGGCTACATCTTCAATATCTTCTGAATCCGGAATTTTCCAGTCTTCTCTTTCAAACATCGGCCCTGTACCCAGGATCAAATCGAATTTTCGATTCTTAAGAGCTTTCCAGCGAACACCGCCACCGAGCAGATAGCGCTGCGTAAGACCACGGAAATTGTCGTATTGTAATTGACCATAGACTTCCTTACTCCAAGTCTTTTGATAATTAAAATTTGTTCGAAGGTGCAAATAGCCGTTGTTCAAAATCGTACTTCCGTTATTTTCGGTATAAGCCAGATTTCCTAAAACTACATACGATGTTTTTCCCGGAGCGAGCACGGCGTTCAGATCGTTTGAGAATGACGCAAATTTTGCCTGCTCACCTTCACCGCCACTGCGGTTGTAAAAATTGAATTTTGATTCAAAACTAATACGGTACGGATGGCTCTTGTCGAGACTGTCGAGACGGGCTTTTTCAATATTCAGGATTTGACCGAAACCCGTCAATCCACATAGCAAGAAGGCGAACAAGACGGATAATTTAAAGAAAGTTGATTTCATTGGTAAAGTAATTTATTAATACAGCAACAACCATCCATTTCGAAGTAAAACGAAACCCGCAAAAGAAGCTTATGCGGGTTTCGACTCAGTATAAACGCTATTTTATTATGGGACTTTTATCTCCAAATTACTGATTTGAAGAAACGGTGGTTTTTGTATTCATTTCTATTGGAATGGTAGCTCCGTCAGGCATTTGCTCATTTCCCGCGAGGGTAATACTACCAACTATACTGTCAGTAAATTCGGCAGATTTCACCCATCCTGTAGCGACCTCCATCTGGATTGTTCCGGTACGGGTACCATCCATGAAATAGGTGGCTTCCATGCCTTGTAAATCTGCCGTAGAATTGGCTGGATCAACAGAGAGCTTGCCTGCTACATCTATGGAAGCGATTCCATTATCAACTTTTTTCAAAGTATAGGTATTGTTGAGAATCAGCGGCAAGCCTGAAGAGGTAAATTGCTTATTGGTCCATGTAGATCCTTCTTTAACAGGCTCATCGGGCACGATGGCGGTGATCATTTCTATATTTTTTGTCAGTCCATTATCACCAAAACTCGCTGAAAGTTGGGGAGCTATGGCCGCGCCCTGAGGCCCCATACCGGAAGTAGCATCGGTAATGATTTCTTCTAATCCAGATAAACTTTGCACTCTGCCTTTGTGATCGAATGTGGCTTCGAATTTACTATTCACGAGGTGTGAGAATAATGCGGACATCGGATCCACGGTGGCCAATTGGGTTGTATCTGAATTGAAATTTTGCTCATTCCCGGCTTGCGTTACGCCCAAATTTATATTGTTGTACCACATGCTATACGTATCGGTCTTTTCACCGGCTTCTTTCACCTCCATCGAAGTTTTGGCAGATACTGCTTGCTCGACTACTTGTTCGGTTCCCTGAAAAGTTTGTTTGGTAGTGCTTGTCAGCGAAATGGTTTGCTCGTATGTTTTTCCTTTTTCCAACTTAAACTGTAATTCCAACTTCTTGGAAGCGGGAGTAAAAGCAAATGCCAGAGTGGATAGACTTAATATCAATATTGTTTTCATTCTCTCTTAGTTATTTTGATGCAAAGAACTGAAAAATATTTTGCGTTGTGAAAGAATGGTCTTGTTTCCACTGAGGAATCAATGGGTAAGAAGCCCTAATTCACATTTTTTAATGAAAATGGAATTATCTCAAGCTCGTCCTTGAAGGGAAGATTTGAAAACTCCTTTCAAGGATCAATAAATTTCAGTTTTTTTTCACTTACACAACCTGTCAGGTTTTTAAAATGCTGGAAGATCCTCTTAATAAAAGTATCGGCAAAATAAAAAAGGGATTTTCCAGATGTAAACTCTGGAAAATCCCTTTGTAGGTGTTATTTAAATGTTCACTTACAGCTTGAAAGCAACTCCAAGATTCAAATATGCGATTCCATATCCAAGTTCACCCATTACTGCAAAATTATCAGTCAAGTAATAGCGTGCACCAGCGAAAATTGAGAATGTAACACCCCCAGTATCCGATGAAAATCCGATCGGAGCACTTCCGATTTCTGTTACACTAATGATATTATACCCCAACATCAAACCAGCGTATGTGTCGAGCTTATCCACCAATGGATAATGAAGCACACCTCTTGCGCCTATTACTGTGTAGCTATATTTCCAACCATAGGTATTTCCACCTCCATAATCATATTCATACTTGGAACCGGCAAATCCGACGTAACCGCCTATACCCAGAGTCATATCGCTGGTAAGGAAGTCGTCTGCCACACCGTATTCGGCCGAAATGGAGACCGGTGGTAACGTAGATTTGTAATACGTTCCTGAATAAAGGCTCGTCCCAAATCCGATTCCAGCATTAATTACCAAATCCGATTGGGAAAAAGTAGGAGATTGTGCTTTGGCACCAATAGTCAGAGCGAGTGCACAGAGCAAAATAGTGATTTTCTTCATGTTTTTAGTTTTTAATTAAATTGGCGATTCAAAAGTACGTTTTCATCCCAATTATCCATATTTATAGCGATAAAATTTAGGCGTTGGTATTGATTTTAACATTTTCCGCCAGAATCGGTAGCTGTTGGAGTTGTCTAATATCTGTCATAATACCCGATTTCAAAAAGGGGGTTTATACGGTAGTACGAGGGGGTATTATTACGGTATTTGTTATTTCGATTTTTATAGGGCTTTTGGTTTACTTAGTTTTGAATTCAAACAACAGCAGAAATTGCTTTTAACCAAAACAAAGATGAGAATTTACAGCACCTCTAAATCCTTATTCAACATGTCTCGCGATAAATTTATTGCCAATATTATTCAACTCAAACAGGATCTGAACAACACTGAAAGATCGATTCGTGAATTGAAGTCCTTATACTTTAGTCTAAATCTCGATTATATCCGTCAATGTGAATCCGGAATGGGGCAATTTTATTTCCCGTCCAGAGATTGTGATTCAGAAATGAGCATGTGTAATTCGGATACTGAAAAAGAAACTGCTGCGCGGATTATTCTCCGGCGTATTGATCAGGTTTTGAATAGTATGAGATGAACTTTCTAAACTCCGGTTTATAGGGTTTTAACTTAGTTCTTTCAACTTACTGGTCTCTTTTTCTTAATTTAGCCTATAAATCAATTCTCAGAAACTATGTTTTCAAATATCTTGGGCTCACTTAAAGATAGCGTTGCCAGCGAACTTAGGGAAAAAGCAGGAGTATCAGAAGATCAGCTTCCGCAAATATTCGATCAGATAGGAAGAGTGACCAAAGAGAAACTTGGCGGCGAAGTAGCCTCTGGAAATCTTGATTCCGTGATGAATCTCTTCAGTAATAAGCGCAATTCGGCCGGAGCTAATGGTATTCAAACTTCACTGACTTCAGCAATCGTGTCTTCTCTCGCAGGAAAATTTGGAATTGATGAGGCGAAAGCTAAAAGCATTGCAAATATTGTAATTCCAAAATTGATGTCTATGATTACCAGCAAAAATGAAGAAACTCCAGATTCGGACTCTTCTTTCCTTTCCGGAATGGTCGGGGGTGGAAGTGTTGATATGATGGGAAAAGCAAAAGATGCCCTCGGCGGGATGTTCAATTAATTCCCGATTTTAGAAATTTTACGTGAAATGGTAAAGCCTGAAAGTCTTACCATTTTTTTAATATTCCCATAAAACCACGTGTCAGTTCACGCACCACTGTGCGCGTTACCGAGCTGCTCATAATGGTTTCCAATGTACTCTTTTTGCTACGCGAAGTTCTGCGGCTTGTTGTTACTTCAACTTCTTTTTTCTCAATTTCGTTTTGAGCAGCTTTAGCCAGCTTTTGCGTTAGTATTTCATACGCACTTTCACGGTCGGTCTCCGTGTTGTATTTGGATACCAGAGCACTTTTGGAAATCAAGTCTCTTATCTCGGAATCAGTGAGCACATCCATCCGTGAAGCTGGAGCCGTCAAAAGTGTGTGCACCAGCGGAGTTGGAATTCCTTTTTCATTGAGCAGGGTTATCAGTGCTTCACCGATTCCCATTTTTGTAAGTACTTGATCGGTTTCGTAAAATTCTGTAATCGGGTAGTTTTCAGCTACTTTTTGAATTGCCTTGCGGTCTTTTGCCGTAAAGGCACGCAGCGAATGCTGAATTTTCATACCCAATTGGCTCAAAATATCATCGGGCACGTCGGTAGGAAGTTGAGTACAGAAAAATATTCCTACACCTTTCGAACGTATGAGTTTGATTATGGTTTGCAATTGATTGAGCAGGGCCTTTCCAGCTTGGTCAAAAATTAAATGTGCCTCGTCGATAAAAATGATGAGTTCCGGTTTTTCGGCGTCGCCTTTTTCAGGAAATTTCTCATATATCTCAGCGAGCAGACAAAGCATAAAAGTGGAGAATAACTTTGGACGGCTCTGCATATCCGAAAGCCGGATGGTGTTGATAAACCCGCGCCCACGACTGTCGCGACGGCACAAATCAAAAACTTCGGTACTCAACTCACCAAAAAAACGAGACGCTCCTTGGCTTTCCAATTCCAAAAGTTTACGCATAATGGCACCCACGCTGCTGGAGCTTACCAATCCGTATTTCTTTTCAATTTCGGCCTTCCCATCCCCGGAGATATATTGCAATACCGCACGAAAATCCTTGATGTCGAGTAAAGGATACCGATGATCATCACAGAATTTGAAAGCCAGTGCAACAACTCCTTCCTGGGTGTCATTCAACCCTAAAATTTTGCTCAGCAAAACCGGACCGAATTCGCTGATTGTTGCCCGCATTCGTGCACCCGGCTCGTCTGAAATACTCAACAATTCCACTGGAAAAGATTCTGCTTTCCAGGGGGTGCCGATATGTTTATGGCGAGCGTCAATCTTCGAATGTGGTTTTCCCGGTGCTGCCAGCCCGCTCAGGTCGCCCTTAATATCCATCAGGATTACCGGCACGCCGGCATTTGACAATCCTTCGGCAATTCCCTGAAGGGTTTTCGTTTTTCCCGTGCCGGTAGCACCCGATATCAATCCGTGGCGGTTGAACATCGACAGGGGTGCATGCACCTGCAGACCATCTACAGGTATTCCGTCCAAAATGGCTCCTCCCATCATTATAGATTCTCCTTTAAATGTGTAACCGGAGGATATTTCAACCGAAAATTTTTCTTTTCTGTCAGACATGATCGCTAAACTTTTGCGTCAAATATAAAAACCTGAGTTCGATTATGATTAGGAGATCCAGATTTTAAGTGAAGTCATTTATTCGAAGCTTCGATTATTTCGTACTTTTAGTAGCTTTCTTCTTTTCCCGAAGGTTTAACCAGATTAAAATTAACCAATTATGAAAAATTTAATAAAATTACTTTTCATCTCAGGAATTTTATTTTCCGCGGCTCAGATTAAGGCTCAGGATCATGACGGTGTGGAGGAAGCAGCTTTTATGATGGGTGATAAGATGGATATTTCAATTGCCATTATGGAGGTTGCAAATGGGATCAATCCGAAGGCCTTTAAAAGAGGTTTCGATATGACTGAATGGCAAGCAAAATTCCCGGAATGAATGAGAATGATATTTCCGGCATGAAAGGAAGTTTAAAGTCGCTCGTTGGGAGCTTGAAGGGTTCTTCATTTCAGAAAAATGCTAAATCTGAAGTGTTGAAAAAGCTTGTTGGCGTGAATGACACGTCGGATATTGTGAACCTACTGGGAAGCCTCATATTAGCCCTAAAACCGCAATTACTCACCAAAGATTTCGCCAGTAGTAAAGATGATTTTTTGGAAGGACTTAAGAGGATGAAATAAATTAGGACTTGATATCAGGCGCTGATAATCAATCACAAAGCAATAGGTAATATGCAATTGGAGTGGTAATGGCGCTTTTGCAGTGGCATAGTAACTTTATGAAGCGACCTCTTACTCATTAGCGCTAAGGATTACTTGGCCAAGACGATAACTTACTCCATATAGATGTCCCAAGTTAACACATCCACAGAAGCTTTCTAAAAAAGTGGTCAACCTTCTTTAGGCAGCTTCAAATCGCCTATTATTTAGTGCCCGTTATAAATTCCCCTTTTCTTTTATCTTTGGAATTCTCTTTGTAAAAATCTATACATGAAAAAAACGTATTTCCTACCAGCTGTCTTACTAGTAATTGTTCTTATTTTTTCGGCCTGCTCCGGAGATAAGACGGAACAAACTTCCGATAATTCTAAAGTCTCACAAGACAGCACTGAATTTAAATATCTGGCCGAACAATTTGCCGATCTGAAACTTATCCGCTATCAGATCCCGGGCTGGGATGAGCTGTCGCTAAATGATAAGAAACTCGCGTATTATCTGACTCAGGCAGCTTATGCCGGTCGCGATATTACGTGGGATCAAAACTACCGTTACAATCTTACCATTCGCCACACGCTAGAGAATATCTACCGTAATTACAACGGTGATAAAACGAGCGCGGATTGGAAAGCGTTTGAAACATACCTGAAGCGTATTTGGTTTTCAAATGGAATTCACCACCATTATTCTTATGTGAAGTTTACCCCTGAATTCTCGAAAGAATACCTGGACAGCCTCCTCTCCAGCACGAATCAATCGCTCAGCGATACCATCGAGAAGGTCATTTTTGATCCGACTATCGATTCGAAAAAAGTAAGTAAGGATGCGAGTCATGACATTGTTCTTGCCAGCGCGGTCAATTTTTATGACCCCACAGTTACGCAAGCAGAATTCGACAAGTATTACCAGAAAAAAACAGTGAATAAAGATAAGGAGCGTCCACTTTCGTATGGTCTGAATTCAAAAGTCATTAAAAAAGCAGACGGGTCGCTCGGCGAAAAAGTTTGGAAAATAGGAGGGATGTACAGCCCGGCTATTGAAAAGATGGTTCATTGGCTCGAACTTGCAAAAGGTGTTGCTGACAATGATCAACAAGCAAAAGCACTCGGCTTGCTCATCGATTATTACACCACCGGCGATCTTGATACCTGGGACAAATTCAATATTGCTTGGGTGCAGGATACCACAAGCGTTGTGGATTATATTCAGGGATTTGTAGAAGTGTATAATGATCCGCAAGGATTTCGAGGATCGTATGAGAGTATTGTTCAAATCCGTGATTTGGATGCCTCCAAAAAGATGAAAGTCATCAGTGATAATGCCCAGTATTTTGAGGATAACTCACCTATTATGGATGAACATAAAAAGGCGAAAGTTGTGGGGATTACCTATAACTTTATAAATGTCGTTGGTGAATCCGGCGATGCTTCCCCGTCTACACCAATCGGTGTGAACCTTCCAAATGCAAACTGGATACGAGCCGAATACGGCTCGAAATCAGTAAGTCTTGGAAATATTGTTTCAGCCTATGCTCAAGCGAGTACAAGCGGCTTTTTAGAAGAGTTTTCAAATGATTCTAGCGAAATCTCTTTTTCCAAAAAATACGGAAAACAAGCTTCCAAATTGCATACGGCTCTTCATGAGGTAATCGGTCACGCTAGTGGAAAAATAAACCCGGGGGTCGGCACTCCTACCGAGACACTGAAAAACTACCGATCCACCCTCGAAGAAGCCCGCGCTGATCTTGTGGCTTTGTACTATACGATGGATCCAAAATTGGTGGAAATGGGTGTAATGGACAATCTTGATGTGGGCAGAGCGGAGTACGACAGCTATATTAAAAACGGAATGATGCTCCAGCTTCAGCGCCTAAAACCGGGTGAGCAAATCGAAGAAGATCATATGCGAAACCGCCAGCTCATTGCTTCCTGGGTTTTTGAAAAAGGAATGGCTGATGGTGTTATCTCCAAAGAGAAGCGAAATGGAAATACCTATTTTGAAATCAACGACTACGACAAGCTTCGTAAACTTTTTGGTGAGCTTTTACGCGAAATTCAGCGCATAAAATCGGAAGGAGATTTCGAAGCCGGCAAAGCTCTTGTTGAAAATTACGGAGTGAAAGTTGATCCCGAGTTACACGCTGAGGTATTGGCGCGTGTAGCCAAATTCAAGAGCGCACCTTACGGAGGATTTATCAATCCACGCCTCGTGCCGGTTGAAAAAGACGGCAAGATTACCGATGTCAAAGTGGAATATCCGGATGATTTTGCTTCTCAGATGCTGTATTATTCAGATGAATATTCTACGCTTCCAGTGAGAAATTGATTTGGAAATTTTTAATTGAATTGAGAGGATGGCTCGGTGGGTCATCCTTTTTTTATGGAAAAAAACCATCCATATCACAACGTTGGCAATACCACGGAGTGCGCTTCAAAAGCCAAGATGAATATAACTATCAATTCTTTTTTAAATTTTGTCGAAATCCAATAGCCTTTCTCGGGGTTTGCTGTGCTTTAATAAACTCGTTCAGATATTTAAAGACAAGTTCGATTTTGGCGTCTTGCCCGCCCAATCTTTTCTGATGCTGTCTATTTCAAGAAATATGTCTTTGTTTGTCAAAAGAATTTCCCGCATTTCCGTGAAGACACAGATAACCTGAACTCAACGAAGTGATCACATGACCGAAGGGAATATGTTGACCGCTATTGCAGTTTCACTGCCGAGTAGGGTATTTAATATTGCAACTCCTTGTCCCGTAAATCCCTTGGAAATTTTCTGCGTCCACCCCACCTCGATGTCACAAATTGTGATTTCAAGTCATCCCATTCTGTTTTAGAAAGGTTAAACATAAAGTCAGCGGGGAAACGACTCTCATCTCTTTTTACTGCTTGGTTTAATTTCCGTGTTTCCACTTCGTAAAGTTCAGCAGGATCAGCATCCATCGTCACTTTTTCATTTTTAATTTGGAAGATTTTGCTGGCAATAATTTGCGACGGTAGGTCATTTTGTTTCATTACGATGGTATTTTTGGTAACCCAAAGCCAACAATATTGCAAAAATGCTACTTCCCCGTGATCGTCCTGATTATACAAAAAAGCTGCTATCAAAATGAAAGCAGCTTTTCAATTCAAAAAGAAAAATTTCTTATTCTCCTTTGATAATATGAATATCGCGCTGAGGAAATGGGAAACTTACTCCTTCGGCATCAAAAGTCTTTTTAATCACTTCGTTCATTCCATTGGCAACAGGCCAAAAATCGCCCGAATGAATCCAGGCCCGTACGTGAATATTTACCGAATTATCGCCAAGTCCTTCTACGAAAATATCGTAGTTAGGATCTTTCAAAATGCGGGAATCTTCCTGAATTATTTTCTCTAAAAGACTTTTTGCTTTATCAATATCATCATCATAACCGATACCAACCGTCATATCCATTCTGCGGGTATCGTGATACGAGTAATTGGTCAGTGCATTATTACTCAAATTTCCATTGGGAATAATAACTTCCTGTTTTTGGGTAGTCGTAATATATGTATAGAAAATCTGGATTTCACGCACTGTTCCTGAATACGAGCCGGTATCTATAAAATCTCCTACTTTAAAGGGTTTGAGCAAAAGGATTAAAACTCCTCCGGCAAAATTGGCGAGACTTCCTTGAAGTGCTAAACCAATAGCAAGGCCAGCGGCACCAAGTACGGCGATAAAAGAAGTCATTTGAATGCCTATCATTCCCATTACCGAAATGATGAGCATTATTTTCAGTAATGCATTGATTATAGAGCGCAAAAATGGGCGAAGCGACGGATCCACATCGCGTTTTTCCATCCGTTTCGTGATTACTTTTACCAGTCGATTAATAATCCAAAGTCCCACGATTAATACCACAATGGCCAGCACTACGCGTCCACCGTACAATAACACTACGTCTGAGATTTTATCCCAATATCCTTCTAATTTGTCCATAAAAATTTATACTTTTTTTAGCTACGAAAACGCCGTGAAGTTTAAATGTATTCGCAAACTGATTTTCTTATTTATACGTTGAATTAATAAAGTCAACAAGGTCATCCTTAAATTGTTTCATCGAATTTTTCTCGACTTACATCATATGGCCTGCTTTGTAGTATTTCATAGTTATGTTTGACTTAATTTCAGGACGGAGCTCCAAATGGTCGATGGTATATTCAACCCGATAAAAAGGAGTACCTAAATCGAAATACCCTTTCATGAATTACGACCTGTCTTATCTGGTGCACATTCCAACATACGCTTCAACTGCCTGGTATCACAATAAGCTTACAAACAGACTTGAAAATTTTGAGGATTTTCTGGATGAAAGTTCACGTTTTTACCCGCGATGAATGCAGCGTGGCTCTGATGAATGGAGATCAATTAACCAAACCAGAGAAGGATGAAATGGCGCAAAGACTTTCTGACTATTCCGGTTTAAGCAAAGAGTATTGGCTGCGAGCTGATTTACGAGTAAACGCCGGCGAATATTTTGCCGAACTCCTGCGCGATAAAGGCGAAACCGTGGGGCGCCTCGACAGTCGTTTTACAGGAATAAATCCCGATCTATTAAGTCAGGAATCGTATGATGATCCTTGTATGGCATCTATTGTTCCTCCTTTATCGACCGCATTTTTGAACTATTTTTATCAGAAATTGGGTATCAGAAAAACACTCAATTATAAGCCGAGTGCACGTGTAATAGATGGATGGACTTGGAATTGGGATCACAATGGCAATACCTCTTGGGGAACGCGCTCTTCTATTACGACATCGCCCGATTTGGCAAGCGCAATGAATCACAATCCCAACACCAAAGTGTAATGGTTTGGGAAAATCAATGAAGACAGATTAAAAACTGCTGATACCATTACAACGCCGTTCATGGCGATACCATCTTCCTGAAGATTATTCATCACACCCGCATTTCGAAAGGTGCCGTAACTTTAGCCCAGCAGGTACTTGGGGGAATTGAGTCGGCCATTTTGAATTAAGAAATGTTTTATAAAAGCACTCAAACTTTGTATATCCCCATCTACGCCTCAAAATTCTTTGAATTCGTGTTTGCCCATCGGAAGGCTCAATCCTGTTCTCATTGGATCTATCATTACCAGGTCGGCTATATCCAGAATAGAATATTGGTTGTCAACGATTCCCTTCTTGGCCCAAGAATACCCATATGAAGTGGGTACGACGCAGATCCCGGCCCTCCATTGTACGCGAAAACGATAGGACGCCTGCCGTCAATTACGCCTGTTTTCGAATCCTTGTTGTGCCTTTTTGTATAGCTCGTAAAGCTCATCAATGCCCAGGGTTTGTTTTCACTATCGGTCACGACGAAAGTTCAGGCACGTGCTGTATAATCCATACTGGTGCCGCCAATTTTTCCCGAAGGTTCGGTCATACTTATTTCGGGGTGTGGAATAGTGTCAGGTGTTTACGTATCGGTTTGCGCATGAAGTGAAATTCCACCTAAGAAGAATGCAATGAGTAAATACCTTGATTTCATATGGATTGGTTTTTTGCACATGGTATATATTTCATATTTGCAATAGAAGAATTTAACCCGCCTCATTGATTTTTAATCGATTCTAACTGACGATCCGAAGAAAAACTTAGTTTTTCATTTTTTAGCTGTTCATACTTCTGTGAGTATCTTCTCGGTATTTTTCGTTTTTTCTCCCGTGTTTACAACTATTTTTGTAGGATCAAAATTCCCTTATGACTGAAATAGAAATTAAGAAGAAGGAGACGGATGTTGAAGTATTTCTGGAAGGAGAGAAGCTTGGAACACTCAGCCCACAGGAGATATGGGATCTATCCGAAGAATTACGTGATTTCGCAATCAACAATGCATCGGATTTTTCATCGGAACCCGCTTCAGAAATAAGAGTTAATGATTATTCATTCCAAGTATTACCCTTGCCGCATTCGGATTTTTGGTCACTGGTAAGGCGAGGTGAGTGGGAGCCCGAAACCTACGCTATTTTCGACCGGTTTCTAAATAATAAATCTGTGTTTCTCGATATCGGCGCGTGGATTGGTTCTACCGCGCTTTACGGTGCACAAATTGCCGCCGAAACTCATGCCTTCGAACCCGATCCGGTTTCATATGCTGAACTCGAAGCCAATTTTCAGGCAAACAGCGGCACGAAGTGGTTTTCAAAATTGCAGATCCACCAAAAAGCGATTGCTGCAAAATCCGGAAAAATACAACTTGGAAGTAAAAATGAAGGCGGCGATTCTATGAGCAGCGTGCTCTTTCAGGATGAAGAACAATCATGGAAAGTGGACTCCATAGATCTTAATTCGCTAATCGTAGAGCGGCATTTAGCTGGTAAACCGCTCTTTCTCAAAATCGATATTGAAGGTGGAGAATATCACTTGATTCCCACTTTAAAAGAATTTTTCCAGAGCAAGGATGCTGCACTATTTCTCGCACTTCACCCGGAATTTTTGATTGAATCCATTCGCAATCAGACTGAAGGAGCTTTCAAAGAATTGCGCGTACGTTGGGCGTTTTACAAAAAGCAGTCAAAATTGATTCATGCACTTCCATTCAAACATCTGGAACATGCGAATGGTCGTGATTTCAATACACGGAAATATCTGCTCAAAGCATTAATCACAGGTAGCTTTCCGCATACAATTGTGGCTTATAATTGAGTCGCAGAAGTCAACTTGATTATTTCTTCTTTGCCGCTTTCTGCATCGCAAATAATTCATCACGCAAACGTGCCGCTTCCATGAAATCCTGATCCTTCGCTGCTTTCTGCATTTTGGACCGCGTAATATCAATGGATCGCTCCAGATCTTCTTTTTTCATATAACCGATTACCGGATCGGCTGCCAAACTCGCTTCTTCGGGGTCGGAATAATACGGTTTGCCTTTTCGTTCGCGATTGCCTTGGATGGCACTCGTTTTTTGGCTGCCTTTTACTTGGCGCGGTGTAATGCCATTTTCTTCGTTGTAAGTTTGCTGTTTCACTCGTCGACGCTCCGTTTCTTCAATGGTCTGAGCCATGCTTTTCGTCACTTTGTCGGCATACATTATTACCATTCCGTGCAGATTTCTCGCCGCGCGTCCTACGGTTTGCACCAGCGAACGCGTACTACGCAAAAATCCTTCTTTGTCGGCATCCAATATTGCGACAAGCGAAACTTCCGGAAGGTCAAGTCCTTCACGCAAAAGATTCACTCCGATCAATACGTCATAAACTCCTTCGCGTAAATCACTCAAAATATCGATCCGGTCAAGCGTATCGACATCGCTGTGAATATAACGACACTTCACACCCGCCTTTTCAAAAAAGGCCTGAAGCTCTTCAGCCATACGCTTTGTTAAGGTGGTTACCAATGTTCGTTCCCGACGTTCAGTGCGAATACTGATTTCTTCGAGCAAATCGTCAATCTGATTTTCGCTCGGACGTACTTCTATTTTCGGATCCAACAAGCCGGTTGGTCGAATCAATTGCTCAACGATTATACCGCCCGAACGCTCGAGTTCATAATCGGCCGGGGTGGCACTTACGTAAATAGTTTGGTTTGTAAGGCTTTGAAATTCATCAAATTGTAAAGGTCGGTTGTCCATGGCTGCCGGGAGACGAAAACCGTAATCTACCAAATTTATTTTTCGCGATCGGTCACCACCGTACATGGCCCTTATTTGAGGAATCGTGGCGTGACTTTCGTCAATAACCATCAGAAAATCTTGGGGGAAATAATCTATCAAACAAAAAGGACGTTGCCCCGGCTGGCGCCGATCGAAATAGCGTGAATAGTTTTCAATTCCCGAACAAAATCCGAGTTCACGCATCATTTCCAAGTCGTGAGTTGTTCGCTCTTCCAATCTTTTGGCCTCCAAATGCTGGCCTTGCCCGGCAAAATAATCCACTTGCGCAACCATATCCTGCTGGATTTCCCAGATGGCATTGTTCATAGTGTCTTTACTGGTCACAAAGAGATTCGCCGGATAAATATTGACTGACTCAAGATCGGAAAGGACTTTGCCGGTTTCAGGATTAAAACTACTTATTGCATCGATTTCGTCACCAAAAAACTCAACGCGAATTCCGTAATCCGCGTAAGCGAGATAAATATCGACAGTATCACCCTTAACCCGAAATTTCCCACGATCGAGTTCAAAATCATTCCGCGCGTAAAGACTCGCTACGAGCAAATGCAAAAAGCTATTTCGGGAAACCAGCTCGCCCTTTTTAATCGGAATCACACTCTTGTGAAATTCAGTCGGATTTCCAATTCCGTATATACATGAAACTGAAGCAACAACAATTACATCGCGCCTTCCAGAGAGTAAGGCAGAGGTGGCACTCAGCCTTAGTTTTTCGATTTCTTCATTTATGCTTAAGTCTTTTTCAATGAAGGTATTACTAGAAGGGATGAATGCTTCAGGTTGATAATAATCGTAATACGAAACAAAATATTCAACCATATTTTCGGGAAAAAACTGCTTGAACTCGCCATATAGCTGGGCTGCTAAGGTTTTATTATGCGAAAGGATGAGGGTAGGTTTCTGCACCCTTTCGATAACATTGGCGATGGTAAATGTTTTTCCCGAACCTGTTACTCCCAAAAGGGTTTGAGCGATCTCGCCATCCGAGACACCTGTCGTCAGTTGTTTGATAGCTTCCGGTTGATCGCCCGTAGGTTCGAATTCTGATGTTATCTTAAATTCCAAATTCGTTTTTTAAAATTAATTGAGTCTATTCCAATAGAAATACCGAATTTTGCATTAAACTATATTCAATAAATACCAGGTATCTTTCGGACTTCTGTTTTGCAAAACTAATCAATGCATTTCTTTTCCTGTTCCGTTAGCCGCCTCCATAATATAGAAGCTTATGTTTTTTAAAAGAATAGGTCATTATTTGAATCCCGCCACATTATTCAAAAAAGGCGATGGAAATTTCAATTTGAGAATGATGCACGGTATAAACCGTATTTCGATCTTTATGTTTTTAATTTGTCTGATCGTTTTGATTATCCGCTGGATATCACATTCATAGCTCAGTTTTTTTATGATTGTAAGAATAGTTCAACTCAAAATTGAACCTGAAAATATTGACGAAGCCTTACAGTTCATTCTTGAGGTGGCACCCAAAGTGCGAGCTATGAAGGGATGTACCTACCTTGAAATACTTCGTGATGTGAAAAGCCGAGATTCAATGACCACCTACAGCCACTGGGATTCTGAATCGGATTTGAATACATATCGCCATTCCGCAGTTTTCAATGCTTTTTGGACTCAGGTGAAGCCGCTTTTTTCAGAACCCGCCAAGGCATGGAGCTCCCGGAGAATTGAAATGCCTGAATAGTGCCTTGTTAAGAATTGTTAGAATAGACCTCCCGTTTGTTTCTTTTTCCTTCCGATACTTGAATCGCGTTATTCGCACCTTTCAAATAGTGTATCTTTGACCGCTAAAATTCAATCTGCCAATGTGGGCGTTGCTCAGCAAAGAAATTCGTAGTTTTCTCAGTTCAGTCATAGGTTATGTCGTGGTGGCGGTTTTTCTATTGCTTACTGGCCTGTTTATGTGGGGGTTCGAAGGAAATCTTCAGGTACTTGATAGTGGATATGCCACGCTCAGTACGCTGTTTTATGTGGCTCCTTGGGTTTTTATGTTTCTCGTACCCGCCATCACTATGCGTTCCTTTTCGGAAGAAAAGCGCACTGGTACAATCGAATTACTCTTCACCCGTCCACTTACCGATCTTCAGATTATTTTATCTAAATATTTTGCCGGAGTAGCGCTGGTGTTTTTGTCCTTGCTGCCTACTTTAGTTTATTATTACAGCGTTTATGAACTCGGCAATCCTGTTGGTAATCTCGATATGGGAGGTACTTGGGGATCTTATTTGGGCCTTCTTTTTCTCGGGGCCGGCTTTACCTCGATTGGTGTTTTTGCTTCGGCATTAAGCGATAATCAGGTCGTTGCATTTATTCTCGCCCTTTTTCTCTGCTTTGTTTTTTACAGCGGCCTTGATCAAATCGCCTCTTTCGACCTTTTTGGCTCAATGGATAGATTTGTACAGGAATTGGGAATCTCTGAGCACTATGATTCCATGAGCCGTGGAGTTATCGATACCCGGGATGTGGCCTATTTTATTTCCCTTTCGGGAATATTTATCGTCTTGACGAAAACCGTTCTTCAAAGCAGAAAGTGGAAATGAAAAAGCGAACTGCAGAGAAAAATCGTGTTTGGATTGAAGCCCTCCTAGGAATCACCTTTTTTATCCTTTTAGCCTATGTCAGTACGTTCGTATTCAGGCGATTCGACCTTACGGAAGAGAAGCGGCATACACTTACGCCTACCACAATCAACCTTCTTGAATCACTGAATGATGAGGTCTATGTGAAGGTTTTCTTAAAAGGAGATTTCCCGGCCGATTATCAACGGTTGAGCCAGGCGGTAAAGGAAAAATTGGATGAAATGCGTGCCTATGCCGGGACGAATATTCAGTACGAATTTATTAACCCGAGTGAAGCGCCAGACAAGAAATCACGCGAGGCCATGTATGGCGAATTGGTGAAAAAGGGCTTGAACTATTCTTCTCTTCAGATTCGGGAAAAAGACGGAATGAGCGAGAAAATCGTTTTCCCCGGTGCTTTGATTTCGTATGAGGGAAAAGAAGTACCGCTCCAGATTTTGCACAACCAAGAGCGGGCTACCGATGCAGAAATGGTAAACCGTACCATCAACAATCTTGAGTACACTTTTGTGAATGCCATCTACGAACTGCGGCGCCAAGAAATTCCAAAAGTAGCATTCCTCGAAGGGCAAGGTGAACTCTCTGAAATTCAAACGAAAGATTTCCAACAGGAACTCGAAAAATACTATAAAGTCGATCGTGTGACCATTGCTGGAAATGTCGATGCTCTAAGCAAAAACATGGCCGGAAAAGGCAAGCGATTTAATCGCTATGATGCACTGATTGTGGCCAAACCCGAAAAATCTTTTGACGAAAAAGACAAATACATTATCGATCAGTTTATCATGGAAGGGGGTAAGGTGCTCTGGCTGTTAGATGCCATGAAAATCGATATGGATAGTCTGAAAACCAGTGCTCTGAATATGTCTATTCCGTTGAACGACAATCTGGACGATATGCTTTTCAATTATGGAGTCCGTATCAATAATGACTTGCTTATCGATCGCACTTGTGCACCGATTTCGCTGCTCACCGGACCCCAAGGCAACGAGCGATCGCAGCTATTTCCCTGGTATTTCCAGCCGATTCTCATTCCTGAAAAGTCGAATCCAATCACGGCCAATGTTGATCCCATTCTCACCGAATTTATAAGTAGCATCGATACCGTTGCATCACCAAATGTGAAGAAAAGGATTATCCTCACTACTTCGGAATATACGCGTGTCATGAAATCGCCCGTTCGGGTGAGTCTGAATATTGTATCCATCAATCCTGATTTTGGAAATTCCAACCGACCCAATCAGACTGTTGCGGTCCTTCTCGAAGGTCAGTTTACATCCAATTTTGTGAACAGACTTCCGCCGAACTTTTTAAATGAAAAACTATTCGATTTTCACGATAAAAGCACTTTTAACCGTATGATGGTTATCGCGGATGGAGATATCATAAAAAACGAAGTGAGCCCAGACGGAACTCAGTTTAGACCCCTGGGTTTCGATCCTGTGATGAAGAAAACAATGTACGGGAATAAAGAGTTTTTGATCAATAGCGTAAATTATTTGCTTGGAGATTCCAGCTTGATAAATGTGCGTTCAAGAAGTATCAAAATTAGAAAATTGGATGTTGAAAAAGTCAATAATCAGCGGTATTTTTGGCAGATGTTTAATATTGGAATTCCAGTTTTTCTCACATTCCTTTTTGGCATAGGTCAATGGCTTTGGCGTAAGAAAAAATACACGGTGAAAAGAAAATAAGTATGCGAAAGACCCTTCCATTATTATTTCTCGTCTTGATAGTTGTCGCTATTGCCATCTATTTTAGTGTAACGGTAAATCCGGACGGTACTTCGGTAAAAGCACAAACAGATTATGCTATTCAGGATACCTCGATTGTAGGGAAGATTTTTATTGCAGACAGGTTAGGAAAGACCATTACACTTACGCGCGAGGAAAACGGAGAGTGGAATGTGAATGGAAAATTTCCCGCGAGGGAAGACGCCGTTGAGACGATTTTAAAGACTTTTAAAAATGTTTATATCCAGAGACCAGTTCCGAAAGAAGGTCAGGAACAGGTTATTCGCGTAATGGCCGGAATGAGTAAAAAGGTGGAAATTTACGACCGGAATGGTAAGTGGCTAAAAACTTGGTATGTAGGTTATGCCACAATGGATAAAAAAGGGACTTATATGGTTCTCGAAACTCCCGAGGGTGGCAGGTCCAAGGCTCCGTTTATACTCGACATGCGTGGTTTTATCGGTATGCTCAATACACGTTTCTTCACCAATGAAAGTGAGTGGCGAAGTACTAGAATTATCAGCTATCCAAACATGGGGCTTCAAGAGGTTGAAGTTTTGTATCCAGGACAAGAAAATCAATCTTTCAAAATAACCTATGGAGGTGGAAATGATTTGAAAATTTTCAAGTATGGAAGTGATCAGCCTATTTCGGAATTTGATACTTCCATGGTGAAGGATTATCTGCTCAATTATAAACTCGCCTCTTTTGAGAATTATGAAACAGGCCTGACCGATGTCCAGGAAGATTCTGTAAAAACACAGACCCCCTATCAGATTATTACCATAAAAGATCCACGGCAGAAGCGCGAAATAAAGCTTTGGGCTAAAAAACCTTGGGATGGAGAAATGGAAGATGATAAAGTTACTCCTTCAAAAGTAGATCGGGAACGTGTGTACGGAATGTGTGATAATGGAGAACTTGCTCTGGCTCAACGATACGCATGGGATAAATTTCGGGCTCCACTCAGTGCTTTTCTCAAAAAATCAGAGAACTAAATGTTGTTTGAAATCTTATTATTATCGTTCGCCTGAATGAATTATATTTGTGGCCACATAGTTTAGCTACAACGAACAAATCCTATGAAGTTTATAATTACCAGTACCGATTTACTCAAGTGTTTACAAAATGTTAGCGGCGTCCTTGCCAGCAACAATACTCTGCCGATTTTGGATAATTTTCTTTTCGAACTCGACAAGAATGAACTTACGATTTCGGCGAGTGACCTGGAAACAACAATGATTTCCAAACTTGAAGTAAAAGCTGAAGAACAAGGAAGTATTGCTGTTCCGGCTCGTCTTATCCTTGATTATTTGAAAACGCTTCCCGAACAACCCCTCACATTTACGATTGATGAGAAAACCTTGGGGGTGGAAATTTCAAGTTCTTTCGGAAAAAGTAAACTTGCCGGATTCTCGGCAGATGAGTTTCCAAAGAATCCGCAAATGGAAGACCCTTCGAAAATCACGGTGTCTTCGGATTTGCTTTCACAAGCAATCCATAAAACCATTTTTGCCACTGGTAATGACGATTTGCGTCCGGTAATGTCGGGTATGTTTGTCGAATTGTCTTCAGAAGATATTCGGTTTGTAGCTACCGATGCGCATAAACTGGTTCGATATACGCGTACCGATGCGAAAGCCGATAAAACAGCTTCCATAATCGTACCTAAAAAACCACTCAACTTGCTGAAAGGTATTCTTGGTAATACTGCTTCCGATGTTGATATGGAATTTGACAGCAATAATGTGCGTTTGTCTTTTGATAATACCGTTGTAATTGCTCGCCTCATCGATGGAAAATATCCAAATTATGAAGCGGTCATTCCAAAGGATAATCCGAATGTTATGTTGGTAAGCCGTACGGCACTTTTAGGTTCAATACGTCGGGTATCTATTTTCTCCAATAAGACTACCCATCAGGTTCGACTGCGCATTAGCGGAAGCGAACTATCCGTATCAGCTGAGGATCTTGATTTCTCAAATGAGGCCAATGAGCGCCTTTCATGCAGTTATGAAGGCGACGATATGGAAATCGGATTTAATTCACGCTTCATGATTGAAATGCTGAATAATTTGGATACCGAAGATGTTGAATTACATTTGAGTGCACCTAACAGAGCGGGGATTCTTGTTCCGGTTAATGCTGATAACGATGGAGAAGATATCCTTATGCTCGTAATGCCAGTAATGCTTAATGCTTAACCGATTACTGATCCGTTTTCGACTGTTTTTTCTGAACTGAGCAATACGACTCCTTGTGGGGTGTAAATTCCCATAACGAGACATTCGCTCATAAAATCGGCGATCTGTTTTGATGGAAAATTGACAACTGCAATGACTTGTTTGCCAATTATCTCTTCGGGAGTATATTGTTCTGTGATTTGAGCACTCGTTTTTAAAACGCCTATTTCGCCAAAATCTACCCATAGCTTGTAAGCTGGGCTGCGCGCTTTCGCAAATGGTTGGGCATCGATTACCTTACCGATGCGCATATCGATTTTTTGAAAATCGTCCCAACTTATTTCAGGCTTACGCTCCATTCGTACAGTTTTATAGTGTCAATGTGCAGGATTATTCTGTCGTCTTTTTCTTCCAACAAGGAAATTCGTAAAGTCAATATCGAAATGTTTCAGTGAAGCAATCAGCAGCGTTGCCGCAACAAATTCATCTATATTTCCGACTATAGGCAGATAGTCGGGAAGTTCGAAAATACCCATCGAAAAATTGAGTAAGTAAATAATTGAAATGATTATTCCGAGTATTGCAGCTATTCTTTTCATATTACACTTTGTTTGGCGTTCATCCGAACCATGTAAATTTAGTGTAATTGATTTACTAATTCGTGATCAAAAACAAAAAATCCCGACTGCCATATGGCAATCGGGAATCAGAAACGAATGCGTTTTATCTTATTTTACTTAGCAATCAAAAACCGCTCAATTGTAGTTTCGTTGTTGTTCGTAAGAACATATACATAGAAACCATTTGGAAGCGATAGTCCGTTGAAATCAATACGATACTCTTGTCCTTCCTGAGCAACCTGATCAAAAATGGTACTTACTTTTCTACCATTCATATCATATACATCTACATAGGTTTTGCCTGTTGCAGCGGGTGTAAACAATACTTGGGAAGGTCCTGTAGTAGGATTTGGAGATGAGGTAAGTGAGCTTTGAGAATCCACGGCTATAGGCTCTTGACCACCATTTTCGCAGTTATATAGAGCTACCACTCCGTCCAAATCAAATGCATCAGCTGTATTAGAAAGTGCATCGTTATTTACGATTTTTACATAGTTGATATAATCGAAAGCACCGGCATCGTTAATGTCGATAAATCGATCTTCGTGATCTATCGTTCCGGCAGGTGACCAAGTTACGCCATCCACTGATACATATACATCTGCGTATTCAGGATAAGCTGCTACAGATGAGAAGTTGTATGTAGTCTCGACCACTTCAATATCATCGCCAGCACCGTTTGGAACAGATCCATTAAACGCAAGGATAATGCTTCCACCATATCCAAGTGAGACGTAGTTTAACGAAGAATTGCGCTCTGGCAATCCAAGTGCTTCGTTAGCATCGGTTCGCTCAATGCTGATAGGGCTTCCGTTGTCTTTCACTCCCTGAGTGTATAAAACTACTTCAGCAGCATAGCACTCACCCGGTACAATGACTGGCTCATTGCTACATCCGGTGATAGCTTCTACACCATCTACATCATATCCGTCAAGAGAACCAGTGCTGGCCGAATTAGTAATTCGGATAGCTGAGACATATGGTAATCCTGTGCTCGCGATATCAATTTCGCCATCAAGACAAATAGTACCGGCAGCAAGAAAGTTCACACCATCAGCAGAAAGTTCGATATCCGCTTGCTCGTCACTACCTCCACTACAAACATTTCCTTTGTATGAAGTTTCCCAGATTTTGATGTCATTTCCGGGAGCGTCATTTATCACACCGGCAAAACCGATTGTAATAAATCCACCAACACCGAGTGATACAAATCCACCGGGAGCATTGCTTCTGTCGGGCTCACCCAATGCTTGAGAAGCGTCTGAACGATCAAATGCAACTGCATTTCCATTGGTTTGAAGACCTTGAGTGAAGTCAAGAACTTCTGAGCCGAAGCAACCTTCGATTACATTATTTGAACTAATGCATGCGCCGGCAAGGTCACCGTTGTGCAATGGCAAGGCGATGTCGTATGTTGCAACAACTTCCTGAGTTGAAAGATCAATTTCTTTCATTAGTGAACCGCCGTCGCCATCGGCTACCAATACATTTCCATTGCTGAGCACTGCTGCACCGTTGATCTCATCAACCGGGACAGTAAAGCTGTCACCTGAAATTACATTTGTGAAGGTGTTATTGCCGCGCGTGATCAACCAGATTTCGCCATCAACTTCGATCAGGTCACCACCATTCACAGCACGGCTTGGGCCGTAAGGAATAGCTATTCCTGAAGCAGGATTAACCGAATATACCTGATTTTGACCAGCTATATACAAGGTTCCATCAGCAGAAACCACTGCTGCGGGGAATCCGCTAAGATTCTGACCACTGGCAGTATGAATGTTTACGGTGTTAATCACAGATGCTGTCGCTACATCGATCACTTTCAGATTGCTTCCACCTACGTTGTAGATGGTTGACCCATCAGGTGAAAGACCGATGTGGCCACCAAGGTTTGCAATAATTTCATCGTATGAAGCAGTACCATCGTTGTGTAAAGACACTTCGAGCAAAGGCTGATTGCCTCCTCCTGTCGGAGTGTGCACGTAGTACAATCTATAGATACATTCACCCTCTGAACTGCCGCCATCAGAAGCGCAGCCGGAAGCCATATCACCGTTAAACATTGAGAAAGACTCACCATTCAAAATTGCATTGTAAGAATTTACAGTTGAACCGTCGGTTGCACTTACTTCGCTAAATATAGACGCTCCAGCATTAGAAGTTAACAGAGTCATCGTGTTGTTAGCCTTGGCCATACCGTTTACATCAGCAGGAATGCTTCCCACCAAAACTGCACTTCCGCCACCTACAACTTCGTAAAGTTTATCTCCTTGGCGTGTTGCAAGGTAAAGTATCCCATCCTGGAAAGCAAGGTCACCACCATCAATAGGGGCATTGGCATAGAAAGTTGAAGTACCATCTGTAAGGTTAATGGTATAAATTTTATTTTGAGAAGCATCTCCTACATACAGGAGACCATCCTCGGCATTGTATACTGCCGCATAGATGTGACTGCCGATACCGCTAATGGGAAGATCGCCGATCATAGTATTTCCAACAGGATCATAAATTCGTACGAAAGAACCGTTTGCATTTACAAGTAAAAGTTGATTATCATCTCCATTGTATGCAATGTGCTCTTCAAAATCAACGGTCGTTAAAAGTGTCATCCCGGCATCATTTCCGGATATGTCTACTTTGTAAAGATCAGAAGATGACCCATTTATATGATTGGAATAGAAAAGGCTGAATGATTCACATCCTTCTGAATTATTTCGAGTATCACATCCCGAAGTCATGTCACCACTTCCGAGTGTGAAAGAGTTGCCATCGAGCATTACTGCAAACGAACCGGCATCAGAACCATCTGTGTTACGTAAAACCAAACCCGTATTGCCTCGGCTTGAAATCAATAATTGATCCATGTCGGTTATTGCCATTCCTGTAACGTGATCAGGTAGCGAACCGGGCAAGAGTTGATCTGGCATCACACCATCCGGCCACACTTCGTAAAGGCCTGTACCTGTACGTGAAGCCAAGTACAACATCCCATTCGATGCATAAGCTAAATCTCCTCCATCAACAGGTGCATACGCGTCATAAACAGAAACCAGGTTGGTGTTCACATCTACACTATATATTCTTTTTGAAGAAGAACTACCGAATAGTAATTTACCATCGGCAGAAAATACTGCAGCGGTAATAAGAGAAAGGCTGTCGCCTAGATCAATACTTGGGCCGAATTCAGGCACGGCAGCATTCGGATCGAACGTTTTGTACGAATGCGAATTCCGACCCACTGCGTAAATTAAATTGTCATCCGAATTGTATGCGATATGCACTTCTTCTTCACTAGTGAGAAGGAGTTGTAAATCTGCATTTCCGCCGGAGAGGCTTACTTTATAAATATCCGTGTTAGTCTCACCGAGTGGATGGTTTGAAAGAAAATAAACGAAGTTGTCACAAACTGGTTGACCCGGAGGTGTTGCCGATGCGGCTCCAGATCCGATTAAAAACAGTACCAGACTAAAAAAGCTGGATAGTATTTGCATAAAATAGCCGGACTTCACTGGCATCTCATAGTTTGAAGTAATCATCTGTTTCATAGATTTAGTTGTTAATTTTTATTTAATACTACTTAATTTAATTGCAATCCAAAAAATACATTGCGTTTAAAAAGGTGAAAAATCAATTAACAGGGAAAAGTAAATTTCATACATTCTGTCTCACGAGAACGAGTACAAAGATAGGTATTATTACGACGAAGTCAAGTTTTGGTTCGATTAAATTTAATTCTGCTTAGCTGAGAAAGGAATCAATTTGTGTTAACAAGCTTCTGATTCTTTTAAGAAAGAGGTATCAGTCAAACATTTTTGGATTCATTCATTTTCAGTATTTTTTTCTAAAAAAAATCCCGACTGCCTTTCGGCAATCGGGATTAATGGTTGAGGGTTGGTTATATACCCTTTCGTAAATAAATTCTGACGATCAGTTGAACTGCGTACCTCGCTTGTCATAACAATTGCCATATTTAGCAATCATCGCTGACGAGCTTAGGCTGTCAGGATTTCTGCCTTATTTAGCAATCATAAATTTATCTATGATCGTTTCATTGTTTGTTGTCATTCGGTAGATATAAACACCATTTGGCAATCTATTTCCATCGAAATCCAATCGGTATTCCTGGTTTGCATTAGCTACTTGATTAAACAAGGTAGCTACATTGCGACCATTCATATCGTACACTTCTACAAGCGTTGTACCGGTTTCAGCTGTTACAAATACCACTTGCGAAGGACCAGATGTTGGGTTCGGGTAAGAGGTAATTGTACTCTCAGCTTCTACTCCAGCAGCGGCTGGTCTGCCGACTTCACAATTGTAAAGAGCTACCACACCATCCACATCAAATGCATCAGGAGTATTTGACATCGCGTCATTGTTTACGATTCTCACGTAGTTGATGTATTCGAGTGAAGGGTCAGCATCGTCGATGTCCACAAATCCATCAGCGCGACAAATGGTCTTAGCAAAGTACCAAACATCTCCGTCAACAGAAACATATACATCGGCAAACTCAGGATATGAACCACAACTGTTGTTATTGAAAGTAGTTTCCACCACTTCGATATCATCTCCGGCACCGTTAGGAACAGCTCCGTTGAATCCAAGGGTAAGGCTTCCACCATATCCAAGAGATACAAAAACCAATTCATCTGTTCTTTCAGGCATACCGAGAGCTTCATTTGCATCCGTTCGGTTAATATCAATGGCACCGCCATTTGATTTAACTCCCTGAACATAATCAATCATCTCAGATGCATAACAGTCGCCGTAATCCACAACAGGCTCGCTGCTACAACCGTTAAGGGCTTCTACTCCGTCAACATCATATCCATCAAGTGATCCTGTGCTTGCAGCGTTGGTAATGCGAATATAACGCACTGCTGCCAATCCGGCATCCGCCAAATCTACTTCACCATCACGGCAAATAGATCCTGCCGAAGCCCAAACTACACCATCGTAAGAAAGCTCGATATCAGCTTGCTCATCATCAGCGCCTCCACATACATCTCCTGAGAATGATGTTTCCCAGATTTTGATGTCATTTCCGGGAGCGTCATTTATTACACCCGCAAAAGCGATGGTAATAGATCCGCCTACACCAAGTGATACAAAACCACCTGCAGCATTACTTCTGTCAGGCTCACCTAAAGCTTGGGAAGCATCCGAACGATTAGCAGGAACTGCTGAACCGTTGGTTTGTGGTCCCTGAGAAAAATCAAGAACTTCAACTCCGTAGCATCCTGAGATAATGTTATTGGTATTTGTACATCCACCGGCAAGGTCACCATTGTAAAGTGGCAATCCGATATCATACGTTCCAACCACCATCTGAGTTGAAAGATCAACTTCTTTCATCAGTGATCCACCGTTTCCGTCAGCTAACAATACGTTTCCATTGCTGAGTACGGCTGCACCGTTGATCTCATTAACAGGAACTGTAAAGCTTGCACCGGTCATTACGTTTGTGAACGTATTGTTATTACGGGTAATCAACCAGATTTCTGCATCTACTTCGATCAGGTCACCTCCATTTACAGTACGGCTTGGGCCGTAAGGTATAGCGATTCCTGAGGCAGGATCCACAATGTAAACCTGATTCGTATTGGAACTTCCAACATATAGGCTTCCATTCGAACCAACAACCACGGCTGGATTTCCACCAATAACCTGACCTCCAGCGGTCTTAACAGTTACGGTGTTAATCACTGAAGCAGTTGCAACATCGATTACTTTGAGGCTACTACCATTTACATCATAGATGGTAGATCCATCAGGTGAAAGACCGATGTGACCGCCAAGGTTTGCTATGATTGCATTGTAAGAAGCAGTACCATCACCATTCAATGTTACTTCTAACAAGGGCTCATTGCCACCTCCGGAAGGAGAGTGGATGTAGTACAATTTGTAATCACATCCATCTTCCACATTCTCATGTGTATCACAACCTGAAGCCATATCTCCATCGCGGAGTGTATAAGACTCACCATTCAGCATTACTTCATACGATCCTGCATCAGAACCAGCGGTATTGCGAACTACCAGATTGGTATTGTCACGACTTGAGATCAACAATTGATCTGTATCGGTGATAGCCATACCAGTTACATTATTTGGAACACTTCCAATAAATTGGTCTGGCATTACATCGGCAGGCCATACTTCATATAGACCATTCCCTGTACGGGTAGCCAAATAAAGCATTCCATCAGATGCAAAGGCAAGGTCACCACCTGCTACCGGTGCATAGGTATCGTAAGTAGATACCACGTTGGTCGCTACATTCACGCTATAAATAGCGTTGTTGTTCTGACTTCCGATAAGGAGTTTTCCATCTGCATTGAATACCGCTGCAGTCAACTCACCATAGTCGGCTCCGAGATCAACAGTAGGACCAAAAACGGGAACTGCTGCATACGGATCAAGTACCCGGTATGAGTTGGTATGTTTGCTCACAGCATAGATCAAATTGTCGATAGGATTGTAAGCAATGTGTACTTCGATATCGCTTGTCGCGATGTACTCCAAGTCTGCATTTCCACCATTCAAAGTCACTTTATAGATATCTGAAATTCCATCGGCAGCGCTGTGGTCTGACAAGAAATATACAAAGTTGTCGCATGTAGAAGGTACAATTGGTGTACCTGCACAACTACAATCTTCTTGACGCACGTCATTCGTGGTATTTGGATCACCATCATCACAAGCATCACCGAAATTTTGCTCGACATCCGGACAGTCGAATACTGGTGCAATTGGTGTACCCGCACAACTACAATCATCTTGACGAATGTCATTCTCTGTTAATGGATCACCATCATCACACGCATCACCAAAGTTTTGCTCTACATCCGGACAGTCATATATTGGTGCAATTGGTGTACCCGCACAACTACAATCATCTTGACGAATGTCATTCTCTGTTAATGGATCACCATCATCACACGCATCACCAAAGTTTTGCTCTGCATCCGGACAGTCATATATTGGTGCAATTGGTGTACCCGCACAACTACAATCATCTTGACGAATGTCATTCTCTGTTAAAGGATCACCATCATCACACGCATCACCGAAGTTTTGCTCTGCATCCGGACAGTCATATATTGGTGCAATTGGTGTACCCGCACAACTACAATCATCTTGACGAATGTCATTCTCTGTTAAAGGATCACCATCATCACACGCATCACCAAAGTTTTGCTCTGCATCCGGACAGTCATATATTGGTGCAATTGGTGTACCTGCACAACTACAATCATCTTGACGAATGTCATTCTCTGTTAAAGGATCACCATCATCGCACGCATCACCAAAGTTTTGCTGAACATCAGGACAGTCGTATACCGGTGTAATTGGTGTACCAGCACAACTACAATCATCTTGACGAATGTCATTCTCTGTTAAAGGATCCCCATCATCGCACGCATCACCAAAGTTTTGCTGAGCATCAGGACAGTCGTATCCTGCATCGATATTCACAGTAAACGTAGGAACCTCATCAACTCCAGCACCATAAATCAAAGTTGAACCCTGATAGGCCAATGCTGATTGATCAATGTTTGGTGTAGGTGAATGGTAAAATACCTCTGTTGCATTCAAAGCATCATCCGGAATCTGAACTGTGATTGAAAGTAGATCATGGTTCGTAGGAACTGCGACTCCATCAACCATATCGGCTTGAACTGCACCGCCAAAAATGGCTTTGGTCCAGCTAAAATAACCCGTTTCATGGTTGATCGTCCAGTCTCCGAATGGGAATGGCATTTGTGAGCCAATCAAATCATTCGGTTGAGTCTCAGGAATGGTAACCAACGTTGGATCCCAATTCAGAGATACCGTTGCCCCATCACATGGACCTGCGGACGTATACCCTACGATCAGCACAAAGCTATCACCAGGCACAGACGTAATTTCATTCGTTATTTCATCGCCGACCTTAAAATAAAACTGACCGGGAATATCTGCCTCTGGCACCTGTGCCTGGGCCCCGGCTAAGCCGAGTCCAAGCAACATGCACACAGTAAGCAGGCTGTTTGTTAATTGACTAAAGTGATTCCTTAGTCTTGTTTCTAGGTTGTTCATATGCATTTGAATTATTGGTTTTTTGATTGTTTCTATTTCTAATTATTATAAAGGCGCTACATCACCGGATACCGGTCCGCCTGCGTAAGTTTGATTGATAGCTGACAGGTCAAACAATACTACAGCTCCATCACAGTTGTAATCAGCCAATTCGTTATAGCCGGGATTCCCATCCTGGCTACCGAAAGCTGAACTGAAGGTCGAGATGTCAAAGATGTCAACCGTATTATTACCATTGAAATCTCCAAACTTAATCGTCCCAAGAGCCATGTTATTGTCGCCTGATGCAAGAATCACATCTTGTGTTCCTTTGGCAAGGTACCCTGCTACTTTGACGATTATATCGAAAGTACCGACTTCAACACCATCCACGCTGAACGTTCCATCGCCAGCAACGGTTGTATTATATGATGCTACCATCGTGGCCGTTCCCGGTTCGTAAAGTTTCACTGTTGCTGGGCGGCCTCCACAATCGCTATTCCAGTTGCTCACTGTACCTGTAAGGGTAGATCCTGCACAACTGCCTTCTATAGACAGTCCGAAGTTACCCACAGCAGCACTAAAGCCACCAGCTGGGTAATAACCTGTTACAGCTATATAATACGTCACTCCGGCCACTCCTTCGAAAGATCCTGCCCCAGCAAAGCTTTGGTAAGAACAACTAGAAGGACCATCAACGTAACCGTCGCCTTCAAATCCTGAGAAACAAGTAAGGTCATCACAAGAACCGGTATACACATTGAGGTCTGTATCAAAGTTTGTTTCCGGATTACATGTGGTTAGCGTAACGGTTCCAGCTGACTCAGGTGTGTAAGAATACCATACCGTTTGACGATCATCGCCATCACAGCCTGTATTTAAAGAGGCTCCAACATTATAACCAACTACATAATCAGAACATTCCAAAGCAATAGCGTCAGCGCATTCATCATTAGCAGGTGTTGGCACACAGTTACAGTTAGGATCATACGTTCCGCCGGGACAGGGGCTGCCAGGACCGACATCACCACCAAGAGTACCTTCACAGTCAGGAGCACAAGCATCTGAACCCTGAAATACTGAAACAGACAGATCACCAAAATCAGAACAAGCAGGATCGCTTAGCTCGACAGTGGCGAATAAAGTATTGCCCAGTGGAAGTCCAGCGAAGGTGAAACTTTCAGTAACGTTGTTTATAACACT
This sequence comes from uncultured Cryomorphaceae bacterium, assembly GCA_963741985.1. Lineage (GTDB taxonomy): Bacteria > Bacteroidota > Bacteroidia > Flavobacteriales_D > Cryomorphaceae > Cryomorpha. The sequence continues at coordinate 509,258 of CAVUKD010000004.1, read as the reverse complement.
ATCTACTCCCGCTATAGTGAATGTGAAATTCACATAATCAGAAGAACCTAAGTCATCAATCGTAATATCCACCGAATAGGAAGAACTGTCTACCGTACATACTGGATATGATTCAAGATTAATTGTAGGAAGTACACATTGACAAATGGTTGCATCTGCTATTGACTCAACGTTAAGAACTGCATCTCCTGATGCTCCATTATAACCATCCAATTGAACATATACAGTGCTACCCGCCTCTACACAAAGTTCAAGTGTCGATGCAAAGGATGCAACTGAACAGCCTCCAACTTGATCATCGTTTGCACCGAGCAAAGCGAACGTGGAGTAATCGTTACAATCACTTGCTGTATAAACTGCCAGTTGTGTATCGAAAGTAGTTCCAGCATCACAAGAAGTGATACTTATTCTTTCTACATCAATAGGAACGTCTATTTGAAACCAAATAGAATTATCAAGATTAGGTCCATCACACCAACCTGTAGTACAGCTTGTAGCTTCTGGAGCTAATTCACCTTCGTCAACACCGGCATACACATTAGAGTAGGGGCCACTTAAGCCACCATCTACTGTAAGCATTGCAGCACCACAAGGCACATCATAAGCTGGCGGACATACAGACACATCAATTGTTCCTTGAACCGCACATTGAATGTTAGTAGATCCTACTACGGAAACATTTCCGGGGGCAGGAGATACGCCGGGACCAACTATTCCGGTTCCGTTGGGTGCAATCAAAACTGATGCACCACCATTCAATGAAACATTGTAACCATCGTCCAGACCACCTGCGAGGGTTACCTCAACATAGTAATCAGCACCAAGATCAACACAGCCACCCAATGGGGTACCATTTGCATCTACTAAAGTAAGTGAAGCAATGGTTGGAGAACATTCGAGATCAATACAAGATGTATTGAGCACATAATCTCCTCTACCGTTACCAGAACCAGTTACATATACATAATAGGTAGTACCTGCATATAAAGTATCAGACAAAAATGAGGTGTTTCCCTCACCACTATTATCATCACCAGCTTCACAAACTAGGGCATCACATGCTCCAGAGTACAAGAATAACTTGGTATTGAAAGTAGAACCTGTAAGGTCAAAATTCATAACAATATCCGCTTCAGGTGCGTACGAGAACCAAACACCTGTGTTGAACACACTTGGAGCCGATGTACCACAGAATGGTTGATTGGGATCATGCTGCGGGGCTGCCGAAGTGGCTCCCGTATATGTTTCTCCACAAACCACAGGCGTTGCATCTTCACACGTAGGGTTATCAGGAAGTTCATAACAACTTAGACGAATCTGAAGTTCATCTTGGATACCGGTAGGCTGGGCACGTATAAAATACGTAGCAACTGTATCAGCGTATATACTAAGATAAATTCCACAAGGAACATACTCAGTTAGCTCACTATTGCAATCAGCTCCTGCTTCACCGACCAACACTTCGACATCAGAATAAGAATTAAAAACACCGTCAACCGTACTCACAATATCTATTTGGTACGATACTCCTTCCTCAGCAGTAAATTGATACCAAATGTCGTTGGTAACGCCATCGGCACAGCTACCTTCAGGTGAAGGAGATGCTCCAAGGTAAGATTGGGTAACTGTTTCGTTGCAATTAAGGGTTGCAGCACTACATAATTCGTCGTTTGCTGCTGGCGGATAACCCACACATTCACAATCGGCTGTAATTCCATCATTAACAGTATTCGGATTGCCATCGTCGCAACTTCCTCCAAAGTTCCCTAAACCGGGACAATCGAACGGAGTACACGAAAGCGCAACACCATAAGTTGTAGCACTACCATAAGGTCTAATTCGGAAATAATAGGTACCTGCATCGGTTACCGTAAAGTTCTCGCCAAAATCAACACAACTTCCGATTTGAGTAAGGTCTCCACAGTCTGAACCCGTGTATAACGAAACAACAACATCGGTCTCAGTCTCTTCAATAAAATACGTTTGTGTACCGTCGGCAACAAATTTGTACCAAACATCACCCGTTCCTGAACCCCCACAAGCATCATCAACAGATTGAGATGCTCCAACAAAGGTTTGATCTGAGAGATCATCTCCACAAAAGAGTTCAATTGCTCCGCAGGCTTCGTCATTAACTAACTGGGGCTCGCCAGCACAAGAACAATCTTCTTGCAGGGCATCATTAACTGTATTGGGGTCTCCATCATCACAAGGGGAGCCATAATCTCCCAATTCTTCAAGACAGTCGAAAGGAACACATTCTAACCATACCGTGTGAAAATCACCCGCGGTAGCAGACCAATTGCGGACACGCACATAATATGTACCTGCTTCGGTAAAAGTCAAAGTATTGGGATCATCCCAACATTGAATATAAGTAGTCGTATCGCTACAACTTGAACCTGTATAAACAGAAAAAACAAGATCATTAGAACTTGCGAATATGTACTTTTCAGAACCATCACTGGTAAAAGTGTACCATACATCAAGCGTACCTGAACCCGGACAATTGTCAGCTATAGACTCGGTAGCTCCTATAAATGGCATGTCTGCGAGTGTATCGCCACAAGCCATTGACACTGCGTCACAAATTTCATCATTCTCGGCAGGACAAATATTCTCAGCGAAATTGCGTATTAAAGTACAAATCGGATTTCCTGAAACAATACTATCGCGCACCGTAACTCCAAATGGAATAGCTGTCGCAAAAGTAAGTGGTACACCTGTAGTAAATTGATTCAGGCCAGTATTCCCAATTGGAACACCATCCGAACGTTTGTGAAAAATTGTTGCTGAACTGGACGAACCCAGATCGTTAGCAGTAACTGATATCGCGTAGGTATCATCTGCACAATTATTAACTACACTATACGTAAGTGAAGGAGGTGTACATTCACCCGACTGCACGTTTATAGTGTAATCTTCAACTTCACCAAAAGTCAAGAACTGATCACAAGGATCCGTACTAGCTGCATTAAAACGCAACACAACCCTCATGCGAGTCTCACCAGGTGTAGCTGTAATGGGTACATCAACATTTCCAGTGATAACACATCCATCGGAACCACATGAACCAATTTGATAAACTTCACCTGCATCCCAAGTTTCACTTTGATCCCAGTCTATGTAGACCGTGATGTACTCAGTGTAATCCCCTGGATTACCCAATGTCCCGGAAAATTCATACGACACTCCTGGTACCACTGTCCCAATTTCAGTTGTAAAATCGGAATAGCCCGTATTGCCACTGGGATTATCAATCCCGGCGAAGACAACGTTGGTAATCCATTCCCCAAAATCGGGATCAGTATTCGAAGCACTACTCGCACAATATTGCGCAAAAGCCCCCGTAGTCGAAATTAGTAATAGAAAGACCGACACACAGCATGCACCGATCAACCTTGTAAACTGCTTCTTCATAGTTTAAATGATTTGGTTATTAAAATAAATACAACAATGAGCAGGGTCGGTTAAGCATCAAAACCACCGCTTACTGAGGGCGAAAGCTACGAATATTAAAGTTGAATTCACGACATAATCCGATTTATTATTTTGAGGAAATCAATTTATTATACACAATATATGTTAAAAAAAACGCTTAACAATCGCTGATTTTCCCTTCTATTTCACCCATAGCTTGCATTTTTTCCTATTTACTGTCAGGTTCAAAGCAATTTTTGACGAACTAAAAAAAGTTCTGTAGATCCTTGCCACAATGCTCTCAATTATTGTCTTCCCCAAGGATTCATCAAGCATCCTTGACAATTTATTTTCAATGTACCAGTTGTTTGAGATTTTCTTCTGAAAAATCATTCGCTTTTCATCCGAGTAACTTACGTAGTATCTGTTATCAATTTCTGTTTTACAGGTTTTCACGAGCTATCTGATACTTTCCATGCACAAAATGGTTTTTAATCCGTCTCACCTTTCAAGTTCTGAAAGGTCTACAAGCTAGTTTATCACAGGTTATTTTCGTAATAAAACGTAGTTCCTTAGCATTGATGCCAACTTTTGCTCAGCTTCCTTCAGGTTTTATCCCGCGTTACACATCCTTGGTCTTAGCTAACGGTTATAGCTAAATAAGAGCATTCGGGACTCTAATAATTAACCTAAGTTCGATATTCTTCAGGATTCAGACAACTAATATATTATTTCCTACCAAACGGTCTCCCTGTGGGGGAGATGATAAGAACGCTTTATTTTGTTGAAGAGTTCCTATTATAAATCGTGTAGAAAAATAGTGCAACGATCTCATTACAGCATAAAAAAACAGACTCATTTAATAGAAGGGGATAATTGGAGTATTTATTCTAAAGGCTAAATTGAACTCCCCATATTGGTTCGAGATGCTTTTAGTTCTAAAATGGATTTTCTGAGGCAGAAAAACAAAAATAACATTCACACAAAATCCGAATCTTCCAAGATTAATCGAACTCGGGTATAGAGATAATGGACATGCATAAAAAACCCTTCCGTCACAAGGACGGAAGGGTTCATTCTTTTCAGCTTTTCGGTTGTTACACCAAGACTGAGGTATGTTATTTAGCAATCATAAATTTATCTATGATCGTTTCATTGTTTGTTGTCATTCGGTAGATATAAACACCATTTGGCAATCTATTTCCATCGAAATCCAATCGGTATTCCTGGTTTGCATTAGCTACTTGATTAAACAAGGTAGCTACATTGCGACCATTCATATCGTACACTTCTACAAGCGTTGTACCGGTTTCAGCTGTTACAAATACCACTTGCGAAGGACCAGATGTTGGGTTCGGGTAAGAGGTAATTGTACTCTCAGCTTCTACTCCAGCAGCGGCTGGTCTGCCGACTTCACAATTGTAAAGAGCTACCACACCATCCACATCAAATGCATCAGGAGTATTTGACATCGCGTCATTGTTTACGATTCTCACGTAGTTGATGTATTCGAGTGAAGGGTCAGCATCGTCGATGTCCACAAATCCATCAGCGCGACAAATGGTCTTAGCAAAGTACCAAACATCTCCGTCAACAGAAACATATACATCGGCAAACTCAGGATATGAACCACAACTGTTGTTATTGAAAGTAGTTTCCACCACTTCGATATCATCTCCGGCACCGTTAGGAACAGCTCCGTTGAATCCAAGGGTAAGGCTTCCACCATATCCAAGAGATACAAAAACCAATTCATCTGTTCTTTCAGGCATACCGAGAGCTTCATTTGCATCCGTTCGGTTAATATCAATGGCACCGCCATTTGATTTAACTCCCTGAACATAATCAATCATCTCAGATGCATAACAGTCGCCGTAATCCACAACAGGCTCGCTGCTACAACCGTTAAGGGCTTCTACTCCGTCAACATCATATCCATCAAGTGATCCTGTGCTTGCAGCGTTGGTAATGCGAATATAACGCACTGCTGCCAATCCGGCATCCGCCAAATCTACTTCACCATCACGGCAAATAGATCCTGCCGAAGCCCAAACTACACCATCGTAAGAAAGCTCGATATCAGCTTGCTCATCATCAGCGCCTCCACATACATCTCCTGAGAATGATGTCTCCCAGATTTTGATGTCATTTCCGGGAGCGTCATTTATTACACCCGCAAAAGCGATGGTAATAGATCCGCCTACACCAAGTGATACAAAACCACCTGCAGCATTACTTCTGTCAGGCTCACCTAAAGCTTGGGAAGCATCCGAACGATTAGCAGGAACTGCTGAACCGTTGGTTTGTGGTCCCTGAGAAAAATCAAGAACTTCAACTCCGTAGCATCCTTCGATTAAATTATTATTGTTAGGCACACATACACCGGCAAGGTCACCTGCCGCAAATAAAAGACCTGTATTATACGTCTGACCTGTTAAGGCTTCGGCTGCCGGATCAACTTCATAGAAGAGTGATCCTAAATCACCATTGGCAGCTATAAAGTTTCCATTTGGTAACAATGCCACACCATTAATTTCGTGAATGTCAACATCGAAAGATCCACCTCCGCTGAGATTATAGAATCTACCAAGGTCTCTACTTAACAACCACAGTTCGTCATTACCGTCAAACACAAGATCCCCACCAACTACATTTCCAGGAAGTGAAGAGTTTGAAATTCCAGTATTTGGATCCGCAGAATATACGTTTCCGTCGGTAGAGCCTACGTACAACATACCATTATGGTACACCGCTGCTGGAATATTTCACAATATTGGCACCACCACCGGTTTGAAGGTTAATGATCCTCCAACTTGCGCATTTGAAGCTATGTCCCATACAATATAGGTACCAGCGTTATCACGACTCACAAGGTAAAGTAAACCTTCAGGACTAACAGCGATTGCTTGACATCTGAAGTCAATTGTTGTGAGCAATGTATTCGTGGTAGTATTATCATCGTTGAGAGTAACTCCATATATATCCGTTGATGTAGGATTATTGTCTCCATTATCAGCAAAGTACAAGCTATAATCGCAACCTTCTTCCACATTCTCATGTGTATCACAACCTGAAGCCATATCTCCATCGCGGAGTGTATAAGACTCACCATTCAGCATTACTTCATACGATCCTGCATCAGAACCAGCGGTATTGCGAACTACCAGATTGGTATTGTCACGACTTGAGATCAACAATTGATCTGTATCGGTGATAGCCATACCAGTTACATTATTTGGAACACTTCCAATAAATTGGTCTGGCATTACATCGGCAGGCCATACTTCATATAGACCATTCCCTGTACGGGTAGCCAAATAAAGCATTCCATCAGATGCAAAGGCAAGGTCACCACCTGCTACCGGTGCATAGGTATCGTAAGTAGATACCACGTTGGTTGCTACATTCACGCTATAAATAGCGTTGTTGTTCTGACTTCCGATAAGGAGTTTTCCATCTGCATTGAATACCGCTGCAGTCAACTCACCATAGTCGGCTCCGAGATCAACAGTAGGACCAAAAACGGGAACTGCTGCATACGGATCAAGTACCCGGTATGAGTTGGTATGTTTGCTCACAGCATAGATCAAATTGTCGATAGGATTGTAAGCAATGTGTACTTCGATATCGCTTGTCGCGATGTACTCCAAGTCTGCATTTCCACCATTCAAAGTCACTTTATAGATATCTGAAATTCCATCGGCAGCGCTGTGGTCTGACAAGAAATATACAAAGTTGTCGCATGTTGGTGTGGTACAGTTTTCACGGAATACATCAATTGCATTCGACAATTCGAAACATCCTTCAAGCTCTGAAGCATTTACACTTGCACCATCGGAAAAAGCAGTGGCCAAATCAAGAACATTGCTGTTCTCTGCATCGTAGCTCAAAAACCAGATTTTGCAGTGACCGGATCCGGCATTGTCAAAATCAATGTTATTTACTGCGTCAAGTGAAGCTGGAAGACCTAATAAATTACCGTCTGCGTCTGTAACAACCCATTGACCAGCATAGTCTTCTGAAGGCATTTCTGCTACAACTACATCTACCATACTTGGAATGTTGTCATCTACACATACAGTAATTACGGTTGTGCCATCTAACAATTCTATGGCTCCGGCATCAGCTAAACAATCTGGAGTACAAACTTCGGGCGAAGCAATTGATCCTTCGGTACCACATTGTGCATCATCGGCACCTGTAATAACAAAATCTAAATCTTCGCCTGCATCGAATGGGCCGAAATGGTAAAACCATTGCGATCCTGCATTGACGATCTCATAGAAATCTCCATTAATAGAAACATCGTACATTTCGTTTCCGGATCCACCCGTTAAATGAAAATCAACGTAATACCCCCCACCTACGGGTATACATCCTTCAATAGCATTGCCAAAGGCATCAGATATACTCAATGATAGTGAAGGTGATTCACAATCAGAAGTACAGAGATCGGGTGAAGCAATCGATTCTTCAGCACCACAGAGTTCGTCATCTGCACCGCTTGCTGAAACTTGTACGTCGCTACTCGCAATGAATGGACCAAAAAGAAAGGATCCACCGGCAGCCACATTTTCAACAGGGCCCCCATTGGCAGATAAAAAGTAGGAATCATTGCCTGAACCTCCGCTCACAGTGGCATTTACATAAAATGATTCATCAGCATGAATACAACCAAGTAATACACTTCCGTCAAAATCTACAACAACCAATTCGAGTGAAGGAGCTACGCAACCTCCGATAAGTGTCCCAGCACAACTACAGTCATCTTGCCGCGTGTCATTTACAGTATTCGGATCCCCATCATCGCACGCATCACCAAAGTTTTGCTGAACTTCAGGACAGTCGAATATTTCAATCGGAGTACCTGAGCAGCTACAGTCATTTAGGCGGATGTCATTTACGGTAGTAGGATCCCCATCATCACATGCATCACCATAGTTTTGCTGAACTAATGGACAATCGTATTCCACCTCACAGGCGTCTTGGCTGAGCGTTCCATCCGGAAGGAAGTAATTCCAGGGACCGAAAGTTCCGCCCACGTCAGTTGAGGATGCATCACCCGAAAATTGGTATGCAGGCCATCCGTTCACGAGCAATATGCCATCGGAATTTGTTGTCAGTGATGCGCTAATAGTAGGATCAATATCAAGATTGCCTTCAATAATTACATATGGCCAGGTCGAGCCGGTGTAGACCGGAGTTCCGTTTCCGTTGTCAGGCATAAAACCATATATGGTTCGAGTGCTTGTTGTAGCATTTCCACCAGCATTGATTCCTGCAAGGGCACCGGTTATTTGGATAACCTGACCACCACATTCGAGTGTGAGCAGCGAAACTGTTGCCGTTGGGACACAGTTGCAGTCGTCATTATAGACTCCGGTAGTACCATCTTGGGTTTGGCAGGGTGCTCCTGGTTGGGCGTTTCCGCCAAAAATCCCTTCGCAATCAGGTTGGCATTCTTCAAGTGTAGTGCCAGTCATTATGGTTAGGCTACAGTCTGTACTTTCCGTAAAAGAAACATAATAAACCACAGCCCCAGAATTGAAAGGAACACTGAAACTTTGCGGACTTCCGGTTATAACGTGTTCTATACCGTTAACGACAATAAAACCTGCGTCGGGTGGATTTTGGTATGCAATGACCAATGTGGTATTGTACACCCCTGTTTCTGGATTGCAATTGGGAATATTGAAACTCACAGCAGAAATGTCGCATATTTGCTCAATGCAATCCGGATTTTCACTAATTGATGCCGTTGCATTTGCTTCTTGTCCTTCACTATCGGTAACGGTAACGGAGTAAGTTCCAGCAGCGGCTTCGAGTGTGGCACCCACAAATCCGTTACTCCAGCTGTAGGTGTATGGCTCTGATCCATTTGAGCCATTTGCCGTAAGGCTACCCAAATTCTGACCTGGACAGCTCGGTTCGGAAGAAATTATAACATCGAAGTTACTCAAGTTTGCTGAAGCGAAATTGTCTTCATAGTTAAATTCTATTTCTGAGGCATTTACAATTTCACCAAGGAGTTTAGTATTGTTGTCGAGCACCATCCATGGAAGTGAAATGTCCTGACTACCACCTGCTCCCACTGATATAGGAATGCTACCAATTTGAATGGTGTCGCCGGCATTTGAAATGTAAGAGAACAGAACATCCGCATCTACATCTATATCTCCATTGTTAGCAATGGTGGCATCAATATTGATCCCTTGGCTTACAATTGGTGATGGGTCTGAAGGAAGAAATGCCTCAAAGAAAAGATTGGCTGCAGAGCCAACGATTAAAGCTCGGGTGGCTTCATTGTTCAACTCATTGATTTCCTGTATTTCGTGATCAGAGTCTATTATCGCTCTAACGACGTGCGCTCCCGCAAGATCTGTCGAATAAGGGACAGGAATAGTGATGGTCGTGTTTTGGCCGGTTATAAGTCCTGGAACGTTTTCGACAACGCCCAAAGGAATTTCATCAACAAGAACGCTAAGATTCATTAGATCGTCGATATTGGAAACTCCGATATTTTCATAAGTTATGTCGAAAAATACTGACTGACCAGGCTCGGGATTGAGCAAGGTTGGGTTGATAAACTCAGATAAGATGCGCATGTCTGGGAAGCTGGTCACTTGCACCTCGCGTACTAATACGTTGTTGCCTTCATTGCATTCTGAATATGCATTGTCCGGATCAGCGGTCATGGTGAAGATATAGGTGCCGATTTCATTAAATATAAATGAGGTAGGCAGTGCTGCCACATAAGGACATGCGCAGTTTTGCTCAATATTTTGAACGGTAGCATCCCCGAGAAGTGCGGTACCCACAATCCCTGGACCACTCACTTCGAAACGTACTTTTACTGCGGAAGCTTTGTAGAGGAATCGGGCTTTTAACCCAACTGATATGTAAGCGGATTGATTTTGATAATAAGTGGTATTCCAGAAATTGTATCCGCATTTGGGTACTGCTGCATATTCCCAGCAAAGCGAATCGGTAACAGAATTATTATTTTCATTAAACTCATCAATCAGATCGTCGGGATCTACAAATGCTGTGAGCGTCGCTGTGCCAGAAGCTACTGAAGGAGCGTTAGTGGTCAATAACACAGTTTCGCCGGCAGCGAGATCGTTCGCATATTGCAGTGCATATAATTCTCCGTTTGATACGGAAAATTCAAAGTCAATCGGTCCTACGGCTGCAGCGTTTCCAGTATTGCGTACCCTAGCAGTATAAGTAGCTGTACCCGGAATTTGGAGATCGGCTGGATCTACATCAAGTTGGTTGCACGAAAGCACGGTAAGATCCGGTTTACACGGAATAATATTGATGCCGTAGTTGCCAATATTGTTGGTTTCCGATATTTCAGTCACGATTCCTGTTGGCATAGGAATGTCGCAGGTAACTGTGAATGTGTAACTGCCCAAATTTTCATACACATAGGGTACTGTAACCGCTGTTGACTGACCGGCATTAAGATTGGCAATGGTTTGGGTATATGTCTGAGAAATGGCTCCTTCGTAAAATACATCAACGGTATAATCGAACGTGCCGGTAGGCACATAACCTATATTTCTGATGGTAAAGGCCGGTAATGGAAGATTAGCGCAAAAATAATAAGTTCCTACAGGGCCGTAAATTGGGGTAATGTCAGGAAGCGGCGGTACGACGGTTACACTTCTGCAACCAAGATTATTGTTTTCGTTAGATTCTGCGACTATAAATTCAGCATCGGCGTATCCACAAATAGTATAGGTTCCGACCGTATTAAATTGGACATCCGAGAAGTTGTAACTAAAAGATTCGCCTGGATCGAGGGGTGGCACCATCACATCATCGATTATTGGTATTCCTCCCGTTTGGGTGGCATCTAACAATGTCTGAACGTCCACAGGAGCGCATCCAACATTTGTAACGGTTATAGTTCCATCAATGGTTTCACCAACAAATATCTGGGAATCGCTAATCGTTACAAGTGTTCTCAAATCGGGAAGACATGGCGGAGTAAGGAGTTCCCAGTTCACCGTAAATTGTCCGGTAAGTGTATAGTCTGTTATTTCTCCGGTTGCGCTGTAGTCCCCCGGAGTATTTCCACCGTAAAGGGTCACTGAGAAATAACCGTTTGAGTTGGTATTTCCTACCACGGTACCCCCCGTCAATGGGTTGGCAATGGAAACGGTAGCTCCGGCCACGCTCGAATCTTGAAGGGGGACGGCAGTATCTGTATAGTAAGCGTAGCCGGAAATATGCACAGATGCATATGACCCGGCATATTGAATAGCCGGACTAACCACGGGATAAATTACTATGGCACCCGGTATAAAATAATTGCCATTCGTGAAGGGACGTAGTGCACGATTATCCAGTTCATTCGACTCAATTATGACGTTTGTATAATCAACGTATACCTCCATTGGATCCCACGAAGGTTCGGCTGGAGTGATAATATTCCAAACCACGGTAGTAGATTGATGGGGAGCGAGATAACTCACAGTAATATCCGGAAATACAGTTTCGGGTTCGTATTGATTTACGAGATGCATTACGAAGTTTTCTGCCGGCAGATCTGAGGTGTTCCTTACGGTGGCTGAGATTTGAAGTGGGGAGGAAACATCTGGATTCGGATTGTCAAAAACGATATCATCTGCAAATATTTCAAGGTCGGGTTCTGTGAGCACATCGGGGTAGTCGAATGGGCCAATTTGGGTAATGCAGCCATTTGTTTGTACCTGAATACGGGCTTTCCAATTCGATCCTGAAGGCAATTCATTAATCGAACCCACATAGACTTTTCCGTCTGTTGTATTCATGTCGCTTTGATCGGCTGGTGAAAGCAATATCGCACGATCATTGGGATTGTTGAACTGTCCGTTTCCTTCAAAATCGAGCAATACCCGAGGAAAGCCCAGCGGCGGAATTGCACCTGTGGCATCGGTATAAACTATAGCTAAGTTGAAAGTTGTATTCGGACTACCCTGAAGGGGTGACATAAATGCTTCTTCAAAGCCGGCAGTCCCGAGGAATGTAAGTGTTTGCGCTCCTGGATTTACATCCGGGTCATTGTCATCGCAGTCGCCACTTAATGGTGCATATCCATCGGGTTGTGTGCATGATGAGACTGCGTCATCACCGGTCCCGTATCCATCGCCATCGTTATCTATATACCAATTTGATGCAAGACCAACTGACGAATCCATTGGATCGCAATCATTGGCATTGGCAATTCCATCACCGTCTATATCCGGGTCGCAGGCATTTCCAACACCATCGCCATCCAAATCTTCTTGGCCTGGATTGTCGAGACCGAGGCAATTGTCGATATCGTCGCAAACACCGTCGTCATCTGCATCTAAAACTCCACCACCAAGATCACCGTTGCAATCGGGGAGGAGGCATTGGCAGTTTACGACTGTTCCCCCGTCTCCGCATGGGTCACCATTGTTTAATCCCAAGTCGGGACAGTCAACGGCCGGACTGCACGCAGGTGCATCTCCTGAAAGGATAATATCGCACAAATCGCTCTGAATTGAAATACTCCAGCAACCTTCGCCTTCATTAGCGGTAAGCAGTATTGTGCCGTTTACATTTGTAGTGGGGTCGTCGCCTGATAGTGTAATGTTCGCATTTGAACAGTCAGGTCCCACTCCTGTGCTAATAATAGCTCCAGGAGCTGATCCTGTATAGAAAATGGCTACGGTGTAACTATCATCACCTTCTGTATTTTCCAGGCATGTTACTACCGGGGTTCCCAGAGAGAGGTTGCATGCTTCTACACAATCGCAGTTCACTACAGTTCCATTTATCCCGCAGTCGTTGCCATTTTCAAGATTTGCGAGAAGTGGGCAGGGATCGTTGTCGTCACAGATTCCATCCCCATCGCTATCTCCACCTAAAGCGATACACGGGTCGATGCCGGCCACGAGTTCGATGGTGTTGGTAGTAATTTGGCAACCATTGGCATCGGTAAGAACAATGTAGTATGAGCCTGCCGCCCGGTTAATAACTGTAGCCGATGTGGTGGTGGCCGTTTGGTAAAAGCTTCCAACACCATCTATATAAATGAGCATGGAGTAATTTGCTACACCACCCGAAATGGATACATTGAAAGATCCATCACTCACGCCAGGAGCTGATGGGTTCTGTGCTACGGATATTGTTGCCGCAAGAAGGTCTGGTTCTACGAGTTCATAAGGACCGGCGGTATTTACCGCTCCCGAAAAATCCGTTACAGTTACATTATAAGTGCCCGGGCCGAGGTTTGTTTCGATGCTGCTTGAATTTTGTGAACTAATAGTTCCAGTGCGATCATAGGTATCGTCATCGCTATCGAGAATGTAGTTATAAGGGGCAAGTCCGCCGTTAACCTGAATCCGGAGTCGACCATCGTTGTCGCCATTGCACGTAATGTTGTCCCAAAGCGTAAGAGCGACCGTAGCGAGAACATAATTATTAATCTGTTTGCTTGCATTTGCGGTACATCCGTTATCATCGGTTATTTCAAAATTGTAATTCCCCGCGCTAAGATTTTCTATCAGAATAGAATTTGTAGCTGAAATGCCGATCGTTTCTCCTCCACCATCTACGGTATATGAATAATCGAAAGGAGCGACTCCTCCCGAAATGGCAAGCGTTACAGAAGCTTCATTGCCATCTACAGTCAGCACTGGAGATGTAAGTGTTGCATTTACCGAAAATGGTGTAGGCTGGGTAAGTGACAAGTTTGCAACAGCTATTCCTCCATCTGAATCTTCCACATTCAGGGTATAGTTTCCTGCGGGAAGATTTGATTCAGTGGCGGTAGAACCAGCAATATTCCCACTGCGGTTTATCGATGCGGTATTGGTTAAAGTATATGAATATGGAGCGGTTCCCCCTGAGACGGTAATCTCCAATTCGCCGGTGGATTCCCCGTTGCAAGCAATGTCAAAACCATTGACGTCCGTTGTGGATGCCATGGATGCTGAAAAAGTTGAGGTGCCAGGCGGTGGGATATGAAATTGCGACAGATAGTTATGTGCATAGTTTTCACCTATGAGGGTGAACTGACCACCTACATATAGGGTTTCGTCAATGTACTTTAATGAATAGCCGGTAGAATTGAGCGAGGGAGCAAAATCGAAAATAAGATTCCCCGAGTTTTTATCGATGAGGACAAGTCGGTTTGCAGTGTTTCCGTCCAAGGTAGTAAAGCTTCCGCTTGCAAAGAGGTAGTTTTCGTCAATGTCTAAATCTTCAACGGTACTATTGAAGGATGGAGCCCAACTATTTGCAGATCCATCGGCGATACTTATAGCTGCAATCCTTTGGCGCGACTGACCGCCGATAGTAGAAAATGAACCACCTGCATAAAGCAGATTTCCATCGATTTGAATAGTGTTTACCGTGCTATTTGCGGAAGGGTCAAATGCGGTGAGCGAAGCAGCGGCGAGATCAACAGCTCCAATTCGGTTTCTAGTCTCACCCATCAATTGGGTAAAGCTCCCACCAAGATAAAGTATGCCATTAGCTATTTCGAGATCTTCGAAATTTCCGTTGTGAGAAATAGTGAGGGGTAGAAGGGTATTCGTAGCGTCATTCCATCCTGCGAAACCCCCTCGAGCGGTTCCGGAAACTGTAGAAAACGAACCTGAGAAATACACATTGTTGCCACTATTTTCAATAGCCTCAACATAACCGCTGCTTAGTTGAGGGTCGAAAGCGTTAAGGCTACCTGTAGTAGTTGAAAATGAGGCTATTCCGACTCGGGTCTGCTCTGACGCCAAATTGAAATAGCCACCGATATATACTGCCTCTGCACCGGCTTTTACGGCAAGTACAGTAGAATTTACATTGCCTCCAAAATTATCGAGGGGTAGATTTGTAGTCAAAGAAATGGCGGCAAAATTTTGGCGATTGAATGTTTGGGTCCGCGTAAAATTTCCAGTATAACAAATATTGCTTCCATTGGCAGCTAGAGAAAGTACGTTACTGTTAAAGCCGGGATTAAAATCATTCATTGAGCCGTCTGTCAGGTTAATTGAAGCTCCCCGTAGGTGTGGAAGATCATCTACGGTGGTAAAAGTTCCTACGGCATAGAGGTTTTCTCCTACTATTTCAAAATCATTGATGTAATTATTAAAATTGTGGCTAAGTGGATTGAGGGCTCCTGTCGTTTTATTGATAGACGCAAATCGTGAACGTTCCTCGCCGCCTACTTGTGAGAAATAACCGCCTAAGAAGAGATTATTATCTTGAATGGCAAGTGCATTGACCGTGCTATTAATATCACTAAAGAATATATTGGGTAATCCGGTGGTGAGATCAACAGACATTACATATTGGCTATTCAATATATTTGAAGCACTAAAGCTTCCGCCAATAAGAATTCTGTCGGAGTTTGCCGCTATAGCATTCGCTGTGGAATTCATTCCCGGATTAAAATCTTCTAGTAAATCCGTGGTAAGGTTATAGACTGCTACCCTGGATCTATCTTCTCCCGCGATATGTGTAAATGAACCACCGAGGTATAGTTTATTGTCAAAAACATCGATAGCATTGATGGTGGAATTGGCATTAACGGTAAGGTCAGTAATCGCATGGGTGTTGAGGTCGAGGGCGGCAAATCTTTGCCTGGTCTGTCCGTCAAATGAAGTAAAACTGCCACCGGCATATAGCGTAGTTCCACTTATTTTAAGTTTGTTGATGGTTGAA
Organism: uncultured Cryomorphaceae bacterium; assembly: GCA_963741985.1. Lineage (GTDB taxonomy): Bacteria > Bacteroidota > Bacteroidia > Flavobacteriales_D > Cryomorphaceae > Cryomorpha. Next base: position 493,157 of record CAVUKD010000004.1, on the reverse strand, counting down.
TTAATATTGGCTGCAGTGACCTGATTTAATTCCGGAGAATCGATATTGCGGACTGCGAGATAATAATTGCTTTTGGAATGTGAATAGGTAAAGCTTCCGCCAACAAGAATATCAGAACCAGTAATAGCTATTGTTTCAACAGTTGAGTTTAATGCAGGATTCCAATCAGTTAATAAGCTTGTATTTATATTAACAGAGGCCGCTCTTTGTCGGGTTTCTGAATTTACTTGATCAAATGAGCCACCGAAATAAAGTGTATTACCATCCAACGCTAGGGTATTTATCGTCGAATTTACGATGGGATTAAGAGAAGTAAGCGATCCGTCTGAAATATTCACCGCAGCAACTCTTAGGCGAGTGGTAGCATTTACGGAAGTAAAACTACCTGCAAAATAAAGAATACCGTTGTCTATGAGCATATCATTAACGGTCGAGTTAATTGCCCCAAAATTCGTAGGGCTAGCGATCAGGTCATTGGTGTTGTATACTGCTATCCGTTGACTCGCTATTGAGTTAATAGTGGTGAAATTCCCTCCGACAATCAAATCGCTTCCTTGATAAAACAGCGCATTTACGGTGCTGTTGAAGTTTATATCCCTGTCGGTAAGGTTTCCGGTTGCGATAGTTACTTCTGCAAATCTCATGTGATCTTCACCATTTATCTGTGTAAATGAACCACCAATAGCAACGATTCCGCTGCCATTTAAAGCGATTGCCTCTACTGTGCTATTTGCATCAATAGTCAGCGTGTTGAGGGCTCCGGTATTCACATTCATCGATGCAAATCGGTTTCTAGCGGTTCCGTCAATCTGGGTGAAGCTACCGCCAACATAAAGGGTAGATCCAGAAAGCAAGAGCTCATTTACTGTACTGTTAAAGGAGGGATTGAAAGAGGTGAGCGCACCGGTAGTGGTATTGATTCCGGCGAGCCTGTTTGCCGGAAGGCCGCCGATTGTACTAAAGGAACCTCCGGCGTAAATGGTGGTGCCGTCCGTTTCGATAGAATTTACATTTGAGTTTGGGTTGGGATTCCACTCTTGTAACACCCCACTAGAATTTACTGCCGCGAGGTACAAACGGTCTGTGGCATTCACTATTGAAAAAGCACCTCCAAAATAAATAAGCCCACCGGCTATTTTGATTGCATATACAGTAGAGTTGGGGTTGGGGGCAAAGGTTTCGTCGGCTACCCCGGTTGTTGCATTTAATTTTCCCAAACGCTGAATTGACACTCCATTTATTGTGGAAAACGAACCTCCAATGTAAAGATTAGAGCCGCTCAGTGCCATGGTTTCTACGGTTGAATTGATGAATGCCGGGGTGAAATTAGGATCGAGAAAACCATCTGAAAGGTAGTGCGCTATTCGATTTGAAGTCGTACCGTTAAGGCTTGTGAATAACCCTGAAACATAATAACCACCGTTTCCATCGCTTATCACTTCGTTCACTGCATTGTTTGCAGTCCCTTCATCAAATACAGGAAGATTGCTACCATTGTTAAAACGCGCCAGGTACTGAGCAATATAATCTATAGAACTGAAAGTACCACCAATATAAATATCATTTCCTTCGGTTTCAATTGAAGTCACTGTAGAATTTGGTGAAGGAGTTTGAAATAATTCTCCGTCAGTTTTATTTAATGCTGCAAAGTAGTGGATATTACCATTTGAATTTATTTCATAGAAACTGCCTCCGATGAGTACCTTGTCGGTTGTGGTTGCGATTGCGTTTATTGTCGAATTTGGAATGGCCGCCCAGGAATTGTCACGTGCTCCGGTGGTTTTATTTACCCTGGCTATGCGGATAGCGGTTTCGCCATTTACTGTAGTGAAACTACCACCGATATAAAGGTTGTTTCCGTCGATGTGCATCACATCCACGGTCGAGTTTGTGGTGCACACAAAGTCCGGATCTATAGAATTGTCGGTAAGGATATGTGCCACTCTAAGCGCACTTACACCACCCACTTCAGAGAAAGATCCCGACACATACCAACCCCCATTTCCATCGGGAATGGAACTATTGACAGTGCTGTTTGCAGTTGGAAATTGAAATTGAGGAATGTCGCTATCCGCAGAGTACAACTCAAGATACGGTTGATAAAATCCTGTCGAACTGAAACTGCCCGCCAAATAAAGGTTATTTCCATCTTGCTCGAAATCGTATACGTACGAATTCGGGGATTGCGTTTGTAACGTCTGGGCGGTGGCTTTATCTAAAGCTGCATAATATTGAAGACTTGAAGACCCGTTTACAACGTAGAACGATCCTCCAAGGTGTACAGTATTTCCGGTCACTGCTATGGCATTTACATAGCTGTTCAGCGAGGGTATCCACGTATTGTCAAGTACGCCGGTGCTGCGGTTCAGTCTGGCTACGTAGGTTACATTTTCACCATTTACAACAGTGAAAGCACCCCCAATGTACAAGTCTGATTCACCATCCAATGCAATCGAATAGACAGTAGAGTTAAGCGTTACCGCAAAAGCCGGGTCAACCGTTCCGTTAGCTAAGATATGACTTATACGGGTTTGTGTCTGTCCGCCAATTTGAGAAAATGATCCTCCCACATAATATCCTCCATTTCCGTCCGGCTCTATTACCTCAATAGTTGAGTTGGCATCGGGAAATTCTTGATCAGGAAAAATATTTGCTTCATCAAAAGAAAGGAGGTAAGACTTGTATGATCCAGCTTGACTAAATGAACCGGCTATGTATAAGTTGTTACCGTCTGCAACCATATCCGTCACAGTACTATTAACTGAAAAAGATGTGACAGGTAACGCCGAATTAATATCAAACTGCGCGTAGTATTGTTGGTTTCCTGATCCTGCCACATTACTGAAATTGCCACCCACATGCACAATATCTCCTGAAGCAAAAATGGCACTCACTTCGCCATTCAAGATGGCTGGGAGCCATGAGTTGTCGATCGTACCCGTGGTTTTATCTACCCGTATTAATCGGTTAACATCTATCGAGTTGGCGTTTGTAAAGGTTCCGCCAATGTACAGGTCGTCTCCGATTAACAATAGGGACGAAACCGAATTATTGAGACCAAGATTAAAGTTGGGGTCGAGGGTATTATTGTTTAGAATATGGGCTATCCGTAAGGCAGTCTGCCCGTTTATTTGACCGAAGGAGCCACCAATATACCAACCCCCATTTCCATCGGAAATAGTAATATTTACCGTACTATTCGGTTGTAGAAGGTCGAATTCTGGTTTGTCATCGCCTATCGGAAAAATGGTGAAATGGTTGGTAGAGAAACCTACTTCTGAAAAAGCCCCACCTATGTAGAGATTATTGGCATCATGGTCCATGTCGTATATGGTACCGTTAGTAGAATAGGTTGCGGGTTGAAGATTTTGGGCGTTGAGATGAAAACATGCCAGAACGAAGACGACGAGAGCGAAGAGATATTTCATGGTTAAAGAATAATTGGTTTAAGTAAAAGTATATATTCCAAATGAGATATTACCATTTAGCTGGTAAAAATAAATATTAATCGACTCATAATTAAGGTTGGTCGAGAATAATGGAGGTTTTCAAATCTCGCTATTTTTTGCCGGGAATTTGTAGGAAAACCGAGAATCGGTAAGACTTTTAAAAACAAAAAATCCCGACTGCCTTCTGGCAATCGGGATTTCTGAATGAGCGATTGACTCATCTTACTTAGTAACGAACGACCGACGGAAGTGCATATGCACGAAATGTCGCCTGCCGGAGTTACTACTAATGTATGCCTTATTTGGCAATCATAAATTTATTTATGATTGTTTCATTGTTTGTCGTCATTCGATAGATATAAACGCCATTTGGCAAATTATTTCCATTGAAGTCCAGGCGGTACTGCTGATTTGAATTAGCAACCTGATTGAACAATGTGGCTACATTTCGACCATTCATATCGTACACTTCCACAAGGGTAGTTCCTGTTTGAGCTGGAGTGAATACCACTTCCGAAGCACCTGAAGTTGGGTTCGGGTAGGAGGTAAGTGTACTTAAAGCCTCTGTAGTTGCAGGAGCGTCATCGCCTTCTTCACAGTTGTGAAGAGCTACTACACCATCTACATCAAAGGCATCTTCGGTACTTGAAAGGTCGCTGTTCACGATTTTCACGTAGTTGATATAAGCGAAGGTACCGGCATCGCTGATGTCGATAAATCGATCTTCGTGATCTACCAAACCAGCCCATGTCCATGCTTCACCATCTACTGATACAAATACATCAGCAAACTCAGGATACGCTGCTACGGAAGAGAAATTGAAAGTTGTTTCCACAATTTCGATATCATCTCCGTCACCGTTAGGAACAGCACCATTGAATCCGAGAACAATGCTTCCACCATAACCGAGTGATACATAGTTTAGTGCATCGGTACGCTCAGGCATTCCGAGAGCATTGGTCGCATCTGTTCGCTCAATACTTATCGGGCTTCCGTTGTCTCTGACACCTTCTATGTATTCAAGCATTTCAGCAGCATAGCATTCGCCGGGAATAATCACAGGCTCATTGCTGCATCCATTGATCGCTTCAACACCATCGACATCATATCCATCGAGTGATCCTGTACTTGCAGCGTTGGTAATGCGAATATAACGCACTGCTGCCAATCCGGCATCCGCCAAATCTACTTCGCCATCGCGGCAAATAGATCCAACAGATACAAAGTTCAGACCATTAGCAGAAAGCTCGATATCAGCGGATTCATCATCGCTTGCACCACAAACATCTCCTGAGAATGAAGTCTCCCAGATTTTGATGTCATTTCCGGGAGCGTCATTTATTACACCCGCAAAAGCGATGGTAATAGATCCGCCTACACCAAGTGATACAAAACCACCTGCAGCATTACTTCTGTCAGGCTCACCTAAAGCTTGGGAAGCATCCGAACGATTAGCAGGAACTGCTGAACCGTTGGTTTGTGGTCCCTGAGCAAACTCAAGAACTTCAACTCCGTAGCATCCTTCGATTAAATTATTGGTATTTGTGCAGTTACCGGCAAGGTCACCATTATAAAGTGGCAATCCGATATCGTAGGTTCCAACCACTTCTTGGGTTGAAAGATCAACTTCTTTCATCAGTGACCCATCGTTTCCGTCAGCTAACAATACATTTCCATTGCTGAGTACGGCTGCACCGTTGATCTCATTAACAGGAACTGTAAAGCTTGCACCGGTTAATACGTTTGTGAACGTATTGTTATTACGGGTAATCAACCAGATTTCTGCATCAACTTCGATTAGGTCACCTCCATTCACTGCACGGCTTGGGCCGTAAGGTATAGCGATTCCTGAAGTAGGATCAACAGTATAAACTTGATTTTGACCAGCTATATAGAGGGTTCCATCGGCAGAAACTAGTGCTGCCGGGAATCCGCTTAGATTCTGACCACCCGCGGTATGAATGTTTACGGTATTAATCACTGAAGCTGTCGCTACATCTATCACTTTCAGGTTGCTGCCACCTACATTGTAGATGGTAGATCCATCAGGTGAAAGACCGATGTGACCCCCAAGGTTTGCAATAATTGCATTGTATGAAGCAGTACCGTCGTTATTCAAGGTTACTTCAAGCAATGGTTGATTGCCACCTCCGGAAGGAGTATGGACGTAGTACAATTTGTAGTTACAGTCGTCTTCCACATTCGTATGTGTATCACAACCTGAAGCCATATCTCCATTGCGAAGGGTAAATGACTCACCGTTGAGTATTACATCATACGATCCGGCATCAGAGCCATCTGTATTACGCACCACCAGATTGGTATTATCGCGACTTGAAATCAACAATTGATCGATGTCGGTGATAGCCATACCTGTAACATTGTCTGGTACTCCCGGTCCGGGAATCAGTTGGTCAGGACTAGGGTCGGGCCATACTTCGTAAAGACCTGCACCGGTGCGTGTAGCGAGATACAACATTCCATCTGAAGCGAAGGCAAGATCACCCCCTTGTACAGGTGCATAAGCATCGTAAGGTGATACCACGTTCGTGCTTACATTCACACTCCAAATTTTGTTTTGATTCTGGCTTCCAATAAGGAGTTTACCATCTGCATTAAATACTGCGGCAGTAATCTGCGTAAGATTATTGCCCAAATCAACAGGATTGCTAAATGCAGGAACTGCTGCATACGGATCCAACGTTCTGTAAGAATGGAAATCTCTGCTTACCGCATAAAGGAGGTTGTCAGCAGGATTGTATGCAAGGTGAACTTCAATATCACTTGTGATAATGTGATCAAGAATCGCATCTGCACCATTCAAAGTTACTTTGTAAATGTCTGAGACGTCATCAGCAGATGCATGATCCGATAAGAAGTATACAAAGTTATCGCAAGTTGGAGTTGGAGGTACGATAATAGGTGTACCAGCACATCCACAACCTTCCACGATCACATCGTTTTCAGTATTTGCGTCGTTGTCATCACATGCGTCGCCGAGATTGGCTTCAAATTGAGGACAGTCATAGCAAATTGCGTCATCCGCAACAACAGATAATTTAAATTGACCTTCATCTCCATAATATCCATCAACTTGCACCAAATAGGTTTGGCCAGGAACGTACTCACCACAAGCAAGTGTGATCAGTGAGAAATATACATCTCCCTCGTCTTCACTACATCCAAGAGAAGAACCACCACAACCATCAAGAATCTGGATTTGGGTGTCACTCATTGAAGATCCATCTATGGCTGAGGTTTCGATTGTAAGGTTTCCATTTTCAGGAGCAACAAAGCTGAACCATACGTCATTATCAATTTCCCCGTAACCACAATCCATATCCGGACCGTCGGCACTGGCATTTGTATTGTCTCCAACAATACCAGCTTCACCTACTTCAAAAGAAATAGCATCAGCACAGTTATCGTTAGAAGGAGGACATACTTCCGGTGAGTCGATTGATTCCAAAGCATCACATTGTGCATCATCTGCACCTGTAGCTAATATATCCAAATCTAAACCTGCATTAAAAGGACCAAGAAGATCCGATCCATCGGCAGGAATATTTACGCTCTCTCCACCATTGGCAGAAACATCGTAAGAATCATTTCCAGAACCACCACTCAATGTAGCGTTTACATAGAATACTCCATCTGATGGAAGACATCCTTCGATGTCACCACCGTTGGCATCTACAATAGCCAAGTCGAGTGAAGGAGGTTGACAAAGTGCGGGAGCAACGCATTCGAGACTAATAACGAAAGCAGATGTTCCACTCCAATCGTATGTACGCACGTAGTACGTGCCGGCAGCCGGTGCATCTAACTCAATAGTTTCTGCTCCCCCACTATCTTCACAGTTGCCCACCTGAGTCAATTGATCACATGAACCACTATAAATAAAAAGTACTCCATCAAAACTAAAGCTACTTTCTACATTTCCTACAGTTACTGCGTAGCTACTTTCTCCATCGGCTTCGAAGCTATAAAAAACATCGAGACCCGCAGAACTGTAGCCCGCGCAGCTGGTAGGTAGACCTGAAGCTGTTGCTCCCTGAGTTGTTCCTGTTATTGGTTGGTCACAAGCTAAGGCTACCGCACCAGAACAATCATCATTGTCAGGAGCACAAAGCGGTGGAGAATTAGCTGTTTCTATAGCACCACACTGTGCGTCATCTGCACCTGTGGCATCCACGTCTACATTGGTACCCACTGGAAATGGGCCAAAAGTATACGAATTCTGATTGAGAATGATCACAGGGTCACCATCATTTGCGGATACGCTGAAAGTGTCGTTTCCCTGACCACCGCTAAGGATTGCAATTACATAAAACTCTCCGTCCGGATCCAAACATTCAATAGGATTTCCGGCAATATCAGCCACAATCAAATTAAGCTGCGGAGCTTCGCAAAGTGGAGGCTCAATACATTCAATTGAAATTGCAATATCTCCAACTGACGGATTAGATGAGCTGCTATACCAATACGCTATGTAAACAAAGTAATCTGTTCCGTCTTCTGAAGCAGCTATTGTAAACGTTTCAGTTCCGGTAGATTGGTCATCACATCCTATATTTTCAAGTGCATCACATGAACCTGAAAAAATGGACATTTTATGGTCAAAACTTGCATCAGATGTGATGTTGATATCTCCGCCCGTGCCCGGGAAAGTAAACCATACTCCTTTATCTGCAATTGAGCAACCATCAGGAGCAACTGCTTGAGATCCTAAGGATGAAACGGTATCGGCAGGTGCATTACAAACTAAAGGAATGGCTTGGTCACAGGTTATATTGTCAGGAGGACAAATTACTGGTATAAGCGCATCTTGTATTTGATCACATTGCTGATCCTCTAAACCACTTACTCCAACTTCAACCGCTGTGCCTGATAGATAAGGACCAAAAGAAGTTGGGCTTTCATTACCGGCACTAACAGTGACTGTGTCAGCCTCATTAGCAAATACGTAGTAAGAAGCATTTCCTGAACCACCGCTTAGACTAGCGTTTAAGTAGAACTCACCATTAGAAGGAAGACATCCTTCGATTGTACCTCCATTGGCATCTACTACAACCAGGTCGAGTGAAGGAGCTTCGCAGGTCAATTCTTGGCAATCTACGCTTAACTCATAGTTTCCGACAGAATAAGAATAATATCCACTCAACAAAATGTAATAGGTTTCTCCTGCAGAAGCTGTAAAAACACCGCCGGCCTTAGAACCTGAGCAATAAGGAAGCCCTCCGGTCGCACCATCGGCATAACCATCGTCGCTAAATCCATTAAAGCAAGTCAAGTCATCGCAGGCGCCGGTATATACATTCAACACATTATCGAAATCGGTACCATCGTAACACGTTTGAAGCGTAACGATAGCATTGTAAGGTGCAGTAAACGTGTACCATACTCCAGGTCCGCTGGATGTGCCACAACCGGTGGTATCAGCAGTTGCACTAGAGGTATTTCCGTTAACCGCTTGTCCACATGAGAGTGCAATTGCACCGGCACAGTTATCATTGTCAGGAGGCAATTCACCTGCACATTGACAGTCATCACCATATACATCATTCACCGTAGCCGGATCACCGTCATCACAGGAAGTTCCTGGTTGAGCCGGACCACCGGGAACACCGTCACAATCGGGGACATTAGCACAGGTATTACAAATAACAGTGGTGGTAGAACAACCGGTGGAAGTCGAACAATCAGAGTCGGCGTTCCAATGCACGAATAGGTTATCGCTACCACTGGCCGTAATAGTCAGCGGGCTAAAGCCTGCATTAACTACAGGACCATCAACGCTGCCTGAACGCACCGTAATGTACGCCATAGCTCCGTTCGAATTTTTTTCTCCCGAAAACTCATACTCATACCCGTCGATAATACCACCGATTTCTGAATACTCTTCGAAATAAGAACATGTGGATATTCCAGTTAGCGAGCCATCAGCATTTGGATTCTTCGTTGCTGAAGGATACCTTGTTGAGTTTTGACACCCGTCTTGGGCCATTGCCCCCGCAGATATCAATAGTGCAGCTATGAGTGTTATACAACAGACCCATAGATGCTTTGTCAGTTGGCCGATTTTCAGCCTTTTCTTGTTTGAAGTAATCATCTTCTCCATATTTGTATTGGTTTTAAAAATTACATAGTTAAACTGTGTCACAAACCATAGGTCTGCAACGATTTAACTTGGTGAAGAAGGTGCACGCATTGTGCGGGGGTAGATTTCATCATTCGATCTCACTCGAACAGTTACAAAAATACATGAATTTTCGACGAAGTCAAATTAAATATCGATAAACTCCATGGCGCCATTCAGATGATTAGGAGGTTTTGAGCAAAATTAATTACTTAATTGATTGTAAATCAATAGTTAATATAAATATATAGAATTGGTGATATTTTTACAAAAAAAAATAGAAACAAATTTTTATCGACGAACCAGATATAGAAAGGCGCTTGAAATTGAATGAAAAGAGGTTCTAAATGGAATATTAAATTCAATTAAAAAAGAAGCAGTAAAAGTTAAAAATCACTGCTGGATAACTGAAGCCATTGAAGCGCAGAACCACTTAAAAGATCTTCTTTGATTGCATTGGAAAATGCTGATTCCCTAATTAAGGTTCCGGGTGCAAGCTCACCCAGTGGGAAGGGATAATCGGTTCCGAGAGCAATACGATTCGAGCCAAAAAGATCAACTATAAAATCCAATGCTTTTGGATCATGAACAAGTGAATCAATCCAGAATTTACCGAGATAATCTCTGGGATTTACATTGTTGTCGATGGCACAAAGGTCTGGGCGTACATTGAATCCATGTTCTATCCGCCCAATTGTAGAAGGGAATGAGCCACCACCGTGGGCGAAGGCTACTCTCAGTTTTGGAAGCCGTTCAAAAACACCGCCAAAAATCATTGAGCAGATTGCGAGACTTGTTTCTGCCGGCATTCCCACAAGCCAGGGGAGCCAGTAGCGTTCCATTTTACTTTTAGCCATCATATCCCATGGATGCACGAAAACAGCCATTTCCAAATCTTGGCATGCTTCAAAAATGGGGAAAAGATTCGGGTCGTTGAGGTTCCAGTCATTTACATGCGAACCCACTTCTATACCGACGAGCCCGATATTTTTGCACCGTTTCAATTCCTGAATGGCGAGCTCGGGTTCCTGCATAGGAATCGTGCCGAGCCCGATGAATCTCTTGGGATAACGCTGTACAATTTCCGCAATATGGTCGTTCAAAAATTTTGAAACTTCCAAGCAGTCAAGAGGCTTTGCCCAATAGCTGAACATTACCGGAACGGTGCTCAATACCTGCACATCCACATGGTGATGGCCGCATTCTTTCATACGCGTTTCGGCATCCCAGCAATTGTCTTCAATTTCACGAAAGAATTTATTATCCATCATCATCCGCGCGCAGCAGGGCTTGTGATGATCCAGATGAATAAAACCTCCATACCCGAACCGCTCTCTGAAATTGGGGATGTTTTCAGGGAGAATATGGGTATGAATATCGATCGTAAGCATGTCTTTATTTTAGAATTCGGGCAAAATCTTTTGCAAAATACGTAAGAATAATGTCGGCACCGGCCCGGCGGATGCTCGTCAATATTTCGAGAATAGCTTTATCCTCATCTACCCAGCCATTTGCAGCAGCTGCTTTAATCATTGCATATTCGCCACTTACATTATAAGCAGCAATGGGCAAATTACTAAATTCTTTGAGGCGGTGGATAATATCAAGGTAAGATAGTGCGGGTTTTACCATTAGCATATCGGCTCCTTCTTCTTCATCAAGCATGGCTTCGCGGTAAGCTTCATTGATATTGGCATAATCCATTTGATAGGTCTTCTTGTCGCCCCCTTTTGGTGCAGAGTTTAAAGCGTCGCGAAAAGGGCCGTAAAAAGAACTCGCGTATTTCGCTGTGTAAGACATTATGGAGGTATTGTCATATCCCTCCTTATCGAGTGCCGCACGAATCGTTCCTACACGTCCGTCCATCATATCGGAAGGGCCGATAATATCGATTCCAGCTTGTGCCTGAGCTACTGCCATTTTCGAAAGTATGGGCAGTGTTTTGTCGTTTACTATTTCCCCGTTTTCTACCAATCCATCGTGGCCGTCAGAGCTGTAGGGATCCATGGCAACATCGCTCATGAGCACCACTGCTGGAAATTTTTCTCTCACCTCCCGGATTGCATCTAAATAAAAATTCTCTTCGGCATAACTGTACGATGCCATCTTGTCTTTGTGTTTTTCGGCTACGGCCGGAAATAAATCGAAGCTTCCGATTCCAAGATTGATGCATTCCTCAATCTCAGTGAGCAATTCTTTCCTGCCAAGTTGAAATTGTCCAGGCAATGATTTTATTGTGTTTCGGGCGCTTGGAGAGTCAACTACAAATAAGGGATAGATTATCTGATCTAAATCCAAACGGGTTTCGCGCACCATAGCTCTGATGCCGGGTGATTTTCTATTTCTTCTCGGGCGGTTTATCATTGCTTTGTGTACATATCCATGGTGGTGACCAATTCGCCAATTTTTTGACCAATTTGATCGAGTTTTTCACTGTATGCGTTTTGCAAATCAAGTATTTCCTGATCATTCATACCGGTGGTATTTACTTTATTGGAGGGGTCTTTATCCTGTTTTTCCACCCCATCATTATCCGGTTCAAAGCCGGGTACGCTGGTCACATTTTGTTTCCACTTTTCCAATAAATCATAGCTTCTTTTTATGCTTCGTTGCATAGAAGCATAGGCGGCACGATCGGGGTTATTGGCAGAGATCTTTTCTAATTTCATTGCAACGCGATTCTCTTGAACTTGCACGGCTTTATAGATAGAATCATACTTGGTCATCATCTCTTTGTGAATTTCCTGGGCTTGGACTAATTTACGATTTTTGCTACGGCCACCGCATGAAACCATTGCGATCGTCAGGGCAAGAATTGCAAGCATAGTGAAAATGTTTTTTTTCATTCGTTTTTATTTTTTTTTGGTACGGGATCCCAACCGTGAGAACCCCAGGGATGGCATTTTGAAAAGCGCTTGATTCCCAACCATAAACCTCTAAAAGGGCCCCATTCCCGGATCGCTTCAATGGTATATGTCGAGCACGTAGGAGTGAAGCGGCAATTGCTCCCCAATAGAGGAGAAATACCGAACTGGTATATTTTTACGAAGGAAATCAATATGCCACTCAAAATTTTCACGGGTGCAAAATTACGGAAACCATTACATTCTGACCACAAGAAAACGGTTTTGATTGAAATAAGAAATAATCGAATTCTGTTGGAACTAAGTTCGGTCAACACTTCCCAAAGCCGAAAATGTGATGAATTCCATTTATTTTGTCCGGGCAAGGGGGGGCATCTCAAAAAAAATATTGTCTATTTCCGACACCCTCTTACATGGAAAACAGCAAGGTCTTATTCGTCAATATTTTAAATAGAAAAAGTAGGTTGAATGGCCTGTAGGGTATCGAACTTGTAAAGAGGATTATCGGATTGATTATTCCATTGAAGACAATCACGGTTTACCATCTATATTTAAGAAAGAAGCCTCTATACGTGCGGGCTTTTTTTATTGCCTTTTTATATGAGTTTGGGCCGAACTTTTTATTTACTTTACCCATCATTTTACAATTAAAATTGCATTAAATGCGAAATAGGCAATTGATTAACAACATAGAAAAAGAAGTGAAATCCCTTTTTGAAGGCGAAGGAACGGGGCACGATTGGTTTCATATTGATCGGGTTCGCCGCAATGCCCTTTTTATCGGTGCCAAAGAAAATGCCGATCCCGAAATAGTCGAATTAGGTGCTTTGCTTCACGATATTGCCGATCATAAATTTCATAACAGTGATTTGAAAATTGGTCCTGAACGGACTCGGGAGATACTCCGTGCAAACAATTCTTCGAAAGATCTGGCCGAGAAGGTATCTCGAATTGTTGCCGAAGTAAGCTTCAAAGGCGCAGGTGTGAAGACACCTGTTACGACCCTTGAAGCCGCCGTGGTCCAAGATGCAGATCGACTGGATGCACTCGGTGCAATAGGTATCGCAAGGGCTTTTGCTTACGGCGGAAGCAAGCACCGCGAACTATATAACCCGGATAAGAAACCACACCTTCACGATACTTTTATGGCTTACGCCAAAGATGAAGGAACTACCGTGAACCATTTTTATGAAAAACTCTTCTTATTGAAAGACAGGATGCAAACCAAAACCGGAAAGGGGATGGCCGAGAAAAGACATCTTTTAATGAAAAATTTCATTCAGTCATTTTTGGAAGAATGGAATTTAAACAGTTGATGGTAAGCTGTTTTTAGCACTGGGTGTATTTCAATAAAGAAGTTCTCAATTCTTATAAACAATCGAAGAATTCAACAGCATAATTCGGTAAATTTGTGGGCTGTCGCATGAAATTTGATCCCCGCAGTTGCGTTCGTTTTTCTGTGTGTTTTCACCCGAATTGACTTTTAATAATTGTAGAAAGAGACCTTTATGTTCCTGATTTTTGATACTGAGACCACTGGTCTGCCCAAAGATTACAACCGACCTGTTACCGATAGCGAAAACTGGCCACGGTTGGTCCAGTTGGCATGGCAGCTTCACGATACGGATGGAAAGCTTCTTTCCGCTCAGAATTTTATTATTAAGCCCGATGGATTTACGATTCCTTTTAATACCGCAAAAATTCACGGTATTACCACCGAACGCGCACTTCAGGACGGACATCCTCTGGCAGAGGTTCTTGCCGCCTTTGAAAAAGATCGCGCAACAGCGAAATATGCGGTAGGTCACAATGTAGAATTTGATGTGAACGTAATCGGTGCCGAGAATCACCGCTTAGGAGAAGCTTTCCCTATAGTGGAAATGGAGCAACTCGATACCAAGGATTTATCGACGGAGTTTTGCGCCATTCCCGGCGGGCGAGGAGGAAAGTATAAATGGCCAAAGCTCGACGAACTTCACCAGAAACTTTTTGGCGAAAGCTTTGCCGATGCTCACGATGCTGCTTATGATGTACATGCCACGGGTCGTTGTTTTTTCGCTTTGGTCGAAAGGCAAATTGTAAAAGTGACTGAAGTCCCGAATCCAACGACTATTCACTATGAAGCTCCTAAACTTGCAGATGCTAATTTTGCAAAACCGGAAGGTTTAGAGCCCGAAACTGCAACGGATTTAAAGGCAGCCAAAAAGGCGGATATAAGTGAGCTCGAAGATATTCCTTTTGTCCATTTACATTGCCACACCCAATTTTCGATTTTGCAGGCAGCTTCTTCTGTGGCAGAATTAATCGATAAAGCCAAAGAGCTCAAGATGCCTGCTATCGCCTTTAGCGATCACGGTAATATGATGGCTGCATATCAGTTCGTAGCCCAAGCCCTCAAGGCAGATATTACCCCGATAGTAGGGTGTGAATTTAATGTCTGTGACGACCTTCACGACCGAACCCACAAGGATAATGGAGCGCAAACGGTATTGCTTGCTAAAAATAAAAAGGGTTATCACAACCTAGCGAAACTTGCTTCCAAAGCTTATACCGAGGGATTTTACTACGTTCCCAGAATTGATAAAAAAGTTTTGGCAGAATATAAAAATGATCTGATTGCAACCACCGGAGGTATCTGGGGCGAAATTCCGAATCTGATTCTTAATGTCGGCGAAACTCAGGCCGAGGAAGCTTTCCTTTGGTGGAAAGATCTATTCGGCGAAAATTTTTATGTGGAATTAAACCGTCACGGAATCCCCGAAGAAGATGTGGTGAATGAGACGCTTCTGGCTTTCGCCAAAAAGCATGACGTAAAGTATTTTGCATCAAATAATACCTATTATACCGAGAAGTCGGATGCCAAAACCCATGACATTCTACTCTGTGTCCGCGATGCCGAATCAGTGCACAAACCCAAAAAATATATCGGTCGCCGTGGCCGAGAATATCGTTTTGGTTTCCCAAATGATGAGTTTTATGTAAAAACAGCGGAAGAGATGAAAAAGCTCTTCAGCGATTTGCCTAAAGCAATCGAAACTACCGCAGAAATCACATCTCAAATTGAGCGTTATGAATTGGCGCGGGATGTACTGCTTCCAAAATTTGAAATTCCGCAGGAGTTTGTAGATCCTGAAGATGAAACGGATGGCGGCAAGCGCGGAGAGAACGCCTATCTACGTCACCTCACCTACGAAGGGGCAAATAAACGCTATCCCGAATTGACGGAAGAAGTTCGTGAGCGTCTCGATTTCGAATTGCAGACTATCGCCAATTCCGGATATCCCGGATACTTTCTCATTGTTCAGGATTTTTGTGACGTTGCCCGCCAAAAAGGTGTTTCGGTAGGCCCGGGACGTGGCTCGGCTGCAGGATCGGCGGTAGCCTATTGTATCCGAATTACAAATGTAGATCCTATCAAATACGACCTGCTTTTTGAGCGTTTTCTAAATCCAGAACGTGTGTCCCTTCCCGATATTGATATCGATTTTGATGACGAAGGACGCCAAATAGTAATTGACTATGTAATTGATAAATACGGAGCAAATCAGGTCGCCCAGATTATTACTTACGGTAAAATGGCTGCTAAATCTGCTGTGCGGGATGCAGGCCGTGTGTTGGAACTTCCACTCAGCGATACCGATAGGGTGGCGAAGCTCGTGCCGCCCACTACTTTTCAGAAACTTCTCAAAATGGACGACAAAACCATGAAAGAGAAATTTCGGGATGTGGAGTACACCAATGCCGTCGAATTGCTCAAAGTGTTGAAGGGCAATGGACTCGAAGCCGATGTGGTGAATCAGGCTGTGGCCATAGAAGGTTCGGTACGAAATACGGGGATTCATGCCTGCGGAGTAATCATCACACCCGATGATATTACGAATTACGTGCCGGTGGCTACTGCCAAAGACAGTACTATGTGGTGTACCCAGTTTGATAACTACGTGGTAGAAAGTGCCGGCTTGCTCAAGATGGACTTCCTCGGGCTAAAGACCCTCACGTTGATAAAAGACGCTGTCGCAAATGTCAAAGAACGATATGGCGTGGAGATTATTCCCGATGATATTCCGCTCGACGACCAAAAAACGTACGAGCTATTCCAGCGAGGAGAAACGACCGGCGTTTTTCAGTACGAATCTGCCGGAATGCAGGCGTACATGAAAGACCTCAAGCCAACAACTTTCGATGATTTGATCGCCATGAATGCTTTGTTTCGTCCGGGACCGATCG
Source organism: uncultured Cryomorphaceae bacterium (assembly GCA_963741985.1). GTDB lineage: Bacteria > Bacteroidota > Bacteroidia > Flavobacteriales_D > Cryomorphaceae > Cryomorpha. The sequence continues at coordinate 476,478 of CAVUKD010000004.1, read as the reverse complement.
AGTATATTCCGCGTTTTATTCGACGAAAGCACGGGCAGGAAGATATTACGTACGACCTCGATGCATCGGAAGAATATTTGAAGGAAACCTACGGAATCACCGTTTATCAGGAGCAGGTCATGCTGCTTTCGCAAAAACTTGCGGGCTTTACAAAAGGTCAGGCCGATGTTTTGCGAAAAGCGATGGGAAAGAAAATTCTCGCGCTTCTGGATGAATTGAAACCCAAATTTTTAGATGGTTGCGAAGCCAATGGACACGACCGAAAAATAGCTGAGAAGATTTGGAAAGATTGGGAGGCATTTGCATCCTACGCTTTTAATAAATCACATTCAACTTGTTATGCATTGGTCGCCTTTCACACGGCTTATCTCAAGGCGAATTATCCCGCAGCATACATGGCGTCGGTGCTCAGCAACAATATGAGTGACATCAAGCAGGTAACTTTCTTCATGGAAGAATGTCGCCGCTTGGGAACACCCGTTTTAGGACCGGATGTGAATGAGTCGAATTTGAAATTTACAGTAAACGAGGAGAATCAAATACGGTTTGGCCTCGGAGCGATCAAAGGAGTTGGAGAAGCTGCGGTACGCTCGATAGTAGAAGAACGTGAGCAAAATGGGCCGTTTAAAGATGTATATGATTTCGTAATCCGAACAGATAAACGCCATGTGAATAAGCGCTGTATCGAAGGTCTCGCACTTGCGGGAGCGCTCGATGGATTTACAGAAATGCACCGTAGTCAGTATTTTGCAGAAATGCCCAATGGCGGAACTTTTGCGGAAACGCTTGTGAAATTTGGTGGAGCTTTGCAATCTGCCAAAGATGCGCCACCTGATCTTTTTGGAAATAGTGTGGATGTGGAAATTATGAAGCCTCAGCCTCCTGCAACTATCCCATGGCGTAGCATTGAGCGATTGAATAAGGAAAAACAGGTGGTGGGAATCTATATCTCTGCCCATCCGTTGGATGAGTTCAAACTGGAAATTAGTCAATTTTGTAAAGGCGATTTGCGTCACCTAGCAAAAATTGAAGAACTTGCCAATCACGAATTAGCAATCGCAGGAATGGTGAGTGATGTGGAACATCGAACCACTAAGAAAAATAAACCTTTTGGAACTTTTGTCTTTGAAGATTTTTACGATTCGCATAAGTTTTTCCTCTTTTCAGAAGATTATCTGAAGATGAAGCATTTTCTGGTGCCCGGGTCGTTCTTATTTATCCGCGGTAAAGTACAACCAAAACCCTGGACACAAACGGGGGAGCTTGAATTTCGCATTACTTCCATCGAACTTCTATCCGAATTACGGGAAAAGCTTACGAAAAAGGTGATTTTTGAAATGGATATTAAAGATTTGGATGAAATAATGCTCGGGAATTTGAATCAGGTTGTGGATAAAAAGAAAGCTACAAAAGCCTTCCCGGTTGAATTTCGGGTGCTTGATACCATGAGAAAAATGTCTATTATGATGCCCTCCCGATCTAAGAAAATAGATTTGTCCAATGAAACGATAAGCGAATTAGATGCGATTCGGGACTTGAAATACAAGCTCAATGCTTAAATTTGTGCGCAAATCTGATTCGTGGATAACTTCTTAAGTGGAAAGTTGAGACGAAATATTGAAAAGAATTAATTAGCACTATACAAAAACACGAAAAAATGGCATTAGAATTCACAGAAGCAAACTTTGACGAGTTGGCATTGCAATCAGACAAACCAGTATTGGTTGATTTTTGGGCAGAATGGTGCGGTCCTTGCCGCATGGTAGGTCCAATTGTAGAAGAAATTTCAAAAGATTATGATGGAAAAGCCATTGTAGGAAAAGTAAATGTGGATGAGAATCCCAGCATTTCAATGAAATACGGGGTTCGTAATATTCCTACAATTTTATTCCTGAAAAATGGAGAAGTTGTGGATAAATCAGTGGGTGCCGTTCCTAAAAACATCCTTACGGATAAATTGGATTCGCATATCTAAACGAAAGAAATTGATAGCAAAAAAGGCGTTCCGAATTTTCAGAACGCCTTTTTTGTGTTTCAAAAGATGCGCCTAGTCGTCTTTTTTGCTGAGCAATACGAACTGACCGATACGAATCTCTGTGGCATAGCACTTTTTGCCATCTTTATCGTCGTATGACCGATTTACCAATTTGCCTTCAACAGCGATTTGTTTTCCTTTTTTGAGAAGTCGTTCCCCCAGTTCCGCAGTTTTGTTCCAGCCTACAAGGGTGTGCCACTGCGTAGCTTGCACACGTTGCCCGTTTTTGTCGGTGTATGACGCATCGGTTGCGATACTTATGCGCATCATTTTGCTATTTTCAAAACTTTTGATTTCAGGATCCATTCCGAGGTATCCAATTAATTGTACTTTGTTTGTTAGCGTTTGCATGTCTTCTACATTTTAAGTGCTTCGGGCTTTATTCAGCTTTCTGCGGTTTTTTAAATTGATTTTTAATTTCAGTTCTCGTCAGAACGTGCTTTTGATTTATCGACATGACAAAGATGCAGCACGTTGAGTGAAGTAGCCGGAGGATAAACGGTTACTTCCGTTTATATTCGGTTAGTTTCGGTTATACCCATTAAAGTTCAAAATGCCTTAAGGCTTTTCTTTCTCTTGCTATGGTATAACTGGAAAATGCCGAGCTGCCAACAAACGAGTAGACTCGGAAAGACCACTTCGATATTTGATAGTTAAATCGTTAATAGTTCCTTTTCCCGGAAGGGATACCGGCCATTTTCGTAAAAAGAAAGAATGGAATAAAATCCTTGAGAAGCGTTTTTGAGGAAATTTATTTTGACGAAAGTCTGAAACCTGCATTTAAATCGCCACGCGCATTCATTAGCCTGTCGAATAGTCTTTCAGCAACAGCCTGTACTGATTTAGAATTTCAAATTTGCTCACAAATCCGAGATATTTATTCTGCTCATCTACTACAGGGAGAGTCCAAGCGTCGGCTTCATCGAGCAGTTTCATGACCGTCATAATATCTGCTGAAGGCATCACGCGGAAAGCAGGGTTGATCGTGGCATCTGCAATGCGCAGCTTCTCTGCGGGCTCGCTGCCATTTAAGAAGGGAAGTATCTGCTCGCGGGTAATCGTTCCCCAAAAAGTGTTGTCATCATTAACCACAGCAATACTATTTTGAGCAGTAGTGCGGAATGCAGAAATCAAATCCTTTCCGGTCGCATTGATATTAATACTGAGCGCATTCGTATTAAGGCATTTCTGCATGTCTATTTGAATGAGAATATTGCGGTCGTGACGTGTGGTGAAAATCTTTCCTTCGTCGGCAAGCTTCTGGAGATCAGGGTTAATGGCTGAGAAGTATCTGTTCATAAGGTAAGACATCACTGATACTATCATCAGCGGAATAAAAAGATCATATCCTGAACTTGATTCTGCTATCAGAAAAATCGCCGTGAGTGGTGCATATAAGGCGCCCGCCATGACACCTGCCATACCCACCAGCATAAGATTGGTAATAGGCACATCGGGAAAACCCATAATGGTGAGCACATATCCAAACCAATAACCCAAAAGCCCTCCGGCGATAAGTGCCGGGGCAAAATTCCCTCCGTTACCGCCCGAATGCAAAGTGATGCCCGTAGCAAAAGCCTTGAAAAGCACGGTCAATGCCAGAAAAAGCACAATTATAAATTCAGGCGAAGCAAAGGATCGAAATAAACTATCGTTGATTATGGCATTAACCTCACCAAATTCAAGCTTGCGAATGCTGCTGTAACCCTCTCCAAAAAGCGGTGGAAAGGCGATGCAGAGCAGCGATAACATGACCCCACCAATCAACGCCTTGACCAAAAAATTGTGATTAAACCGCTGAAAAAATTTATGGACTCGTACACCAACTACCAGAAAATAGCGTGCATAGAGTCCGGTAATAATTCCGAGGCCGAAATAGTATAAAATATTTATATAATCGAAGGATTCGCGCGCGTAGAAGCTAAAGATGACCTCTTCATTCAGAATAATTTTGGAGAGTAAGCTTCCGCAAATGGCAGCAATTACCAATGGGATAAAATCGGTAAAAACCAATCCAACAAGAAGCATTTCGAAAGCGAACATTACACCTGCTATCGGGGCATTAAAAGCGGAAGCAATACCTGCCGCAGCTCCGGCTGCAAGTAGCAACGTACGTTCTTTGTAATCGAGCCGGTAGCGCTTAGAATAATTCGAACCGATAGCCGAACCGGTCACCGCAATTGGACTTTCCAATCCGGCAGAGCCACCAAAGCCAATCGTGATGGCACTCTGAATCATTTCTGAGTACATCTTTTTTGAAGAAACATTGCTGCTTTGACGAGCAATATCATTGAGAATAATCGGTATTCCCTTTTTAAAATCTCCTTCGAAAAATATTTTTACAACAGTGGCCGTAAGCGTAATACCTATTATAGGCAGGAGGGCAAAAACCCATAACCTTTCATTGAAATGCAGGTCAGTCTCAATAAAAGCATGAATCCAGTGAACGAGGGTTTTGAGCAAAACACCCGCCATACCGGCAGTAAGCCCAACCAAAATCCCTGAAAGTACCAGAAATTGAGATCGGTGCAAATGACTCTTGAGCCAAAAGACAAGAATCTCGGCAAGATTGAATTTATTGAAGTTATATTCTTGAAACGCCTGCTTAAACTTTAAAAAGTTTACAATTAGCCGTTTGAATTTGAACTTCATTTTTTCGTTAATATGCTTTTGTCGGGAATCGGCAAAGGTATATTAGTTTCTACGCCTTTACAAAGGTTTTCTCAACCGATTTTGGGTCAGGTTTTATAGGCAGGTAAGACGCACTATTTTGAAAGTCGAAAAAAAGGTCAAACACCGTTTTTTATATCAATGGCTCCTTGGCTTTGAAACAAATAAGAAATTCCCCATTTCCGAAAAGTGGAATGTACACCTGCTTTCTTAGCGACCCTTGCGCCGCCTTTGTGTCCTTTGCAGTTAAAAATAGAACGTTGGGCATGACTTGCCTTATTTCCTTAATTTCGCGCTGGCATCCTTTTTGCCAAAGATTGTATTTTCAATCTTAAATTTAAAACATTGCGCATTATGCGGAAACTTCTTTATTCCATTTACCCGCTGCTACTTTTAATCGCTTATAGCCATCAGGGTTTTTCTCAGGATTCTGATTCCAAACCAAATATCGTATACATCGTGGCCGATGACCTCGGATATGGTGATCTGAGCTGCTATGGCCAAAAGAAATTCGAAACTCCCAATATCGACGCTTTGGCGGAAGCCGGAATGCTCTTTACACAGCACTATTCGGGCAGTACGGTTTGTGCTCCATCCCGCTCAGCACTTCTCACCGGTTTGCACACTGGGCATACTACGATCCGGGGGAATAAAGAAATTCAACCCGAAGGCCAAGAGCCCATCCGCGACCAGGATTTTACTTTTGCAGAAATGCTAAAAAAAGTCGGCTACACTACCGGCGCTTTCGGCAAATGGGGACTCGGATATCCGGGCTCTGAGGGCGATCCGATGAATCAAGGCTTCGATGTTTTTTATGGGTATAATGGTCAGCGCATGAGCCACAGCTATTATCCATACCACCTGTGGAGCAACCGGGAGAAAATAATGCTGGATGAAAATGAAGGAACCGAGAAAGGTGAATATGCGCCCTATTTAATTCAAAAGAAGGCATTAAAATTCATTGAGGCCAACAAGAATCATCCGTTTTTCCTGTTTTATCCTACCACCATTCCTCATGCTGAACTCGTTGCTCCCGAAGAATATATGGAAAAGTATCGCGGAAAATACGATCCCGAAAAGCCATATAATGGCACAGATGCTGGTCCCCATTTCCGTACCGGTGGGTACGCTTCTCAACCTGACCCTCACGCTGCGTACGCGGCCATGGTTAACGTGCTCGATGATCAGGTCGGTGAAGTGGTTGCCAAGCTCAAGTCGCTCGGCCTGATGGATAACACCATTATTCTTTTCACCTCCGACAATGGCCCTCATACGGAAGGTGGTAACGATCCCGATTTTTTCGATAGCAACGGCCCTTTACGCGGTTACAAACGCGATATGTACGAGGGCGGAATCCGCGTGCCGCTGATTGTTCGCTGGGATGGCCACGTAGCTCCCGATTCAAAATCAGATCATATTTCAGCCTTTTGGGACATAATGCCTACTTTTTGCGATCTCGCCGGTCAGCCGGTTCCAGAAAAGACGGATGGGATTTCATTTCTGCCTGCCTTAATGGGAAAAACGCAGAAAGAGCACGATTTTCTCTATTGGGAATTTCCCGCAAGGGGAGGTGCACAGGCAGTGAGAATGGGGGATTGGAAAGGAATTCGTCTGCATGTTGACAAGGGAATGGACCAACCAATTGAACTCTATAATCTGATGACCGATATAGGCGAGAAACACGACGTGGCTGCCGCCAATCCTGAAATAGTCAAACAAATAGCTGCAATAATGGCCGATCAGCACACTCCTTCGGAACTCTTTCCATTTGATTATGAAACGAAACCAAATTTTCAAGATAAACTATCCGGTCCAGATCCTTTGAAGAAATAGTTTTGGATAATTCCTACCAAAAAAGTCAATAGAGAATATCAATTTAGATTTCGAAAATCAAGTGAGTGTAGGATGCTTTTCGAACATGGTATCATTCGCACGTCACTTCGAGTGATTTTAAAACTTTGTAGCTCTTTAAGCGAAACGATATAGAGATACAAAGTTTTAAAATTGTATCGAGAAGTCTTTCAACGGTTGAAAATGGTTCATAAAATGCTACGACTTTCTCGATACAAATTAATAGTGGCTCAAATACGCCATTTGAATATTCGTCCTACTCGCTGTGAATCTGCTCGAAATGACATTACATTTTCACACCAAGCCTCATATATCGCTAACCCCTGTCTTTAATGCCCCATTTAACAGTATACACCCATAAGATTATTTATGTTTTAATCCTCACCAATCCTGAGTACTTTTGGCGAAATTATTTCGTGTTTTAAACGCCATTTTTAGAACCAATATTCCATGGCCATTTTAAAAATTACCAATACAATTGAAATCGACGCTCCGGCTAAAAAAGTCTGGGAGGTCTTGACCCAATCAAAATTCACAAAGCTATATATGTTCGGCTGTGAGGTGATTTCAGATTGGAAAAAAGGCAGCACACTTGACTGGAAAATGCAGCACGAGGGCAAAGATTTTATCCCCGTTACCGGAAATATTATCACTTTCGAGCCTTCTACAAAATTTGATTATACTGTTATTGATCCGCACGCAGCGTATCCCGTTATTCCTGAAAATCATCTCCTTGTGGAAAATAAGTTGGAAGAAAAAGATGGGGTGACGGTTTTAACTGTTACACAAAGTGGTTTTGAAGGTGCCGCGGAGGGCGACAAACGATATCAGGATGTCTTGAATAATGGAGATGGCTGGAATCCGATTTTGATTCAAATCAAAAAGATAGCAGAAGGAAATTAATACAGATTATTGTATGGTTTCCATTCAGCACTAATTTATCAAAATGAAAAAAAGTATTGCAGTCGGTTTTTTGCTTCTGCTATCTGTATCCGGATTTTCGCAATCCCTGAATCATCAGACTGCCAAGTCGCGCGAGGGCGAGTTTTACGCCTATTGGGGATGGAATCGCGGTGCTTTTACCAAAAGTGATATTCAATTTACGGGAGATAATTACGATTTTGTACTTAGTGATGTAGTCGCCAAAGACCGTCAAAGCCCTTTTGAAGGAAAGCTGTATCTCAATCCCGGCTCAGCCACTATCCCTCAATATAATTTTCGATTCGGTTATTTTTTCAACGATCATTATAATGTTTCTTTTGGTATCGATCACATGAAATATGTGATGCAGGGGAACCAAGTTGTAAAAATTTCAGGCACAATAGATAGCACCGAAACCAAATACGATGGAACCTACGAAAACGATAATATTATACTATCGAGTGATTTCCTGACGTTCGAACACACCGACGGACTTAACTACATAAATTTCGATATCCGCCGGTTTGATGCCCTTTTTGTGTGGAAACACTTTAATATAAATCTCACAGAAGGTATGGGTGTGGGAATGCTCTATCCGCGTACCAATACTAAATTGTTAAGCGGAGACCGATACGATGAGTTTCACGTATCAGGATATGGAGTGAGCGGAATGGTAGGGCTCAATTTCGAAATTTACAATTACTTTTTTATTCAGACCGAAATGAAAGGTGGCTACATCAATATGCCCGATATTCGCACCACCATGGATCCCGCCGATGGTGCCAGCCAGAATTTTTTCTTTGGACAAATGAACATCGTTTTCGGAGTTAATTTCCGTTTTGGTAAGTATCGTTTGAATCAGCAAGCGAAGAATTAATGCTATAACAATAGCCCTTCGCGAACTTTGCGCCTCCTTTGCGTTCAATTATATAGCTAATCTCTATAAATCTGATTTACAATAATATAATAACAATTATTGTCGTTTGTAAAAATGTTCACTAGTTGGCATCCCTTTAGGGAACGAGGGCGGAAACATCAGTTGTAAATACTATCAATTCTCTCCCGCACGCGCCCCCGACCCCGAAAGAGGAGCCCCACACAGGGAAAATTCGAATTTAATGAACAGAACATTTAAAAAAGTGACATCTCAACTAAAGAGTTCCTTAACAGTCATCTTATTCTGGAGTTCAGTTCTTCAACTCTGCGAACTTTGCGCCTCCTTTGCGTACTTTGCGGTTAAAAAGAAAACAAACTCGTCATTTCAGAATTTAATCTTTTCGTTTTAATGTCATCAGTTCCCACATCCCAGTATTCTCCAAAACACGAACGCGCAAACATTCTTACCCACTTCACCGGTTTCTGCCTCGGCGTGATTTTAATCCCCGCATTGTTCAATCATGTTTTCCAATCGAAGGCTTACGGCACGGCAGATTTGATCGGCGTTTTGGTCTATGGTATTGGTTTCCTGATGGTATTCGGTTTCTCGTCGCTCTATCATTATCAGGGCGAGCCAAGCCGCAAACATTTGATGAAAATCTGGGATCATATAAGTATCTACTACCTCATCGCTGGCACATACACTCCGTTTATTGTGATCTACGCATCGCACGAAGACGCCGTTCTCATGCTCTGGATCCTTTGGTCTTTGGCATTTGCAGGTACCCTTTTTAAAATTTTCTTTACAGGAAAATTTAGAGTCGTTTCCACATTTATCTATTTGGGAATGGGGTGGATGATTTTTGCGGCACCCGCGTCATTTAAAGAATCCATGACCGCAGAGTCTATTTATTGGGTCGCCATAGGCGGGGCTTTCTACACCCTTGGAGTCGTTTTCTATCTCGTGCGCCGCATCCCGTTTCATCACGCTATTTGGCATGTGTTTGTTTTGGGTGGCGCCATTTCCCATTTTATTGGGATTTGGAAATTGTATTGAAGATACTTAATGGGGCTGGTGCCGTCGCTCGCGTCTCGCGAGAGACTTTTCGTCCGGCATCTTGCCGGGTTCGAAGTATATACACTCAATATCCCTCCAGAATACCCATATATTCAATTAGTAAAAATGAACCTGGCGGGACGCCAGAATAAACCACCCTCGCGAGACGCGAGCGTGGGGGGATAAAAAATTTAACCGCATAGAAACATAGGCACATAGAAAAAGAGGATGAATAGAAATCATCGATTTTTCACATAGACCGTGATGGTCTATGTGAATTGTCGTAGACAACCCTTCCACTCTTCTTTTTTCCACCACATCTATGTTTCTATGTGTCTATGTGGTAAATGAAGCACTGGCACCGTCGCTCGCGTCTCGCGAGGGACTTCTTGTCCGGCATCCTGCCGGGTTTCTATGTGTTACAAAGAAACACATGGTAAAGAATTTGAAACACATAGGCACATAGAAATCATACGGTACTCACATAGAAAAAGATCCTTCAGATTACATATAGACGCGCTGGTCTATGTGAATTGTCATAGACAACTCTTCTGATCTTCCTTTCTCCATCAAATCTATGTTTCTATGAGTCTATGTGGTAAAAAAAGCATGCGGTAAAAAAACCAAGGATTAAGAAATATCGGAAACCACGTGCTCACACCGTTCACCCATACCGCCTTCTAAAATCCCAGACCATCCAACCCGAACGAATAATCATCCAAACCAAAAAGGCGATCCAAATTCCCATCAGCGACGGTTGGAGATAATGGAACGTCACAGCAATAGGCACAAAACCCAACAATGTTGCGCCAATCAACAGATTTCGCAAAAATCCCGTTTCCCCTAATCCTTTATAAATCCCATCGTAAGCAAAAGCCAGCGCATTGATCGGTTGAGAAAGAATGACCAGCCAAAAAATGGCATCAAATTGCGCAATTACCGCAACATCATTCGTGAATATTCTCGCCAGAAATGAATAGGAGAGGAGGTAAATCATTCCCAATCCGCTACCAATCCAAAACGATATTTTGGCGATTTTCTTTCCGAGTTCAAAAAGGCTTTCCATCTTGTTCTCACCGAGCAGCCTTCCGGCAATGGCATTTCCCGCATGGGCATATCCATCGATAAAAAAAGAGGAGAAAAGCCAGATATTCAGTGCGATGGTGTGCGCTGCAATCACTGTTTTACCATAGCCGGTGGCGTAGCGCGTAGCCAGATAAAAAGTAAGGTTCAAGAGGATCGTTCTTAAGAAGAGGTCGCCACTCATGCCCATCAGCCATTTAAATTGTGGGTTCAGCTTTCGCGAAAAACGAAGATTGAATGGAGTGCGCAGAAAGAGGAAAACCAGCGCGATCAAAAACATAAGTACCTGCGCAGCGAGACTGGCATAAGCAGCTCCTTTAAGACCCATCGGTTTCAGAACCCCTTCAATTCCAAAGATTAAAGTATAATCCAAAACAACATTAAGCAATGCACCGCTCAGCGCGATAATCATGGCCCAGGAAGTATTTTGCAATCCACGAAAAACACCAAACAGCAGCATCGTGGCCAACGTAAACGGAAAACCAAAAGCCCGAATTCCGAAATATGATTCGCAGCCGGCTAGCACCTGCCCATCGGCATTGTAGAGCATAAAGATCTCTGTGGAGAAGTAGGAGGTAAGCCCGAAATAGGCAATTCCCAAAAGGATATTTGCCAGCAGTGCCTGCGGGATAAGCGATGCGATTTCACCCAGTTTTCCTTGCCCGTAAAAGCGACTTACAATGGCAGCGATGGCTGTAAGCGTTTGCGCCAAAATCCAAACCGACATCACATAAAACCCACTCGCAATCCCAACTGCAGCCAGCTGAGTCGTTCCGGTTTTCCCCACAAAAGCGACATCAACTAATGAGATAACCGGCTCGGCAATTCCGGTTAGGATCGCCGGTATGGCGAGTCTGTTGATCGCTTTGCGATCTATTGTATTTGGGGTTGGATTCAAGGTGTGGCAAAACTAATAATTAACTAGATTAACTAGAATGCTGTAAAAATGATTGTCTAAGTTTAGTCGGCAATTTTCCATCCCGAATGTGAGCACTTTTGTATAAGCAAAACGTAACTCGAATTTTTATTAGACAAGAACATACACCTTTTATTATTTTTTATGATCTCGATGGACTTGCCAATTCACAGTTTAATTATTTTCCTTTCTTCTATAAGTCTTTCATTTCGAATCGTCACCAAATAGATCCCTTTCGGTAAATTACGGACATCTATCTCAGTCCGATTTGTGCTAATTTCCTGTTGAAGTAGCTCTTGACCAGCAATATTAATAATAGACAATGTGAAATCGCTTTTCAGATTTTCAATTTCTACAATTAGTTTTTCTGAAACTGGATTAGGGTAAACATTCATTATTTGGTCAGTAATATTTGTCTCATTAATTGAACTTGTACCGCCATTATTGGTTGTATAAATGTTCCCATTATTGCCTACAGCACAACCATTATTTTCATTATTAAAGTAAATGGAATTTAATGGGTTTTGGCTGACCGACTGAGAAGACCAACTTTCTCCGGCGTCTGTTGTTTTTATAATATTACCAGAGCCATCGGTGGCATAACCTGTTAACGAATTAGTAAAAAATAAAGAAGTTACCCATATATCATTCTGATAGACTGAATTCCAATTAAATCCTCCATCATCTGTTTTTAATATCCAACCTCCGTTTGAAAATGGACTAAAGAATCCACCTACCGCATTACCAGTCATAGAATTAGTAAAATATAATTCGGAAATATAGTTTGTATTTGACGTTACAACCCAGTGTTCACCTTCGTCTATTGTTTTCATCACAAGTCCAGTATTGGTTGCCACATATCCCGTATCTGGATTAACAAAAAAAATAGAACTAAAGGCACATCCACCGCAACCATTTATAGCTTCCCAATTTAAACCGACATTCGTTGTTTTTAATATTGTGCCTGAAAAACCAGCTACAAATCCAGTATCTTCGTCAGTAAAATAAATTGATTGAAGACCACTTAGGGTATTTGAATTTAGTTCTATCCAGTCAGAACCACCATTAATTGTTTTTAAAATCAATCCTGAGCCACCAGCGACATAACCAGTGTCTTTGCTTGTAAAGAAAACAGAGTTTAAGTATTGGGTTGTATTTGACTGTAAAGTATCCCATTCAATCCCCCCATTAAGCGTTTTAAGTATTTTCCCGTTAAGGCCAATTACATATCCAATATTTTCATCTGGGAAAGAGACTGCAATTAATGAATTATTTGTTCCGGAAATTTGGGAAACCCATTGCGCTCTTACTTGATATAGAGAAATGAATAGAAGGAAAAACAGTAAACATTTTTTTTTTGTCATAATGATAGTATTAGTTATTTCCGATGCAAGTTTTACCACTTGCCTGAGCAAATTCTTGTCTTTACCGGAAATAGTGATTTTCATAATTATCTACTTTCAAGACTTAAAGTACAAATCTTCAAGAAGTTTTCCCTCTTACACCGGTAATAACGGATTCCATAAACAGTTATCTCTCGCACGAAGAACGATCGTTTCTCACACAGAACCCCCTACTTGAATAGGCGTCATCCATTACCCATTGCCCATTGCCCATTGCCGATTGTCTATTGCCAATTGCCTTTTTCCCTTTGCCTATTTTTCCTTCCGCCATTCCGGAAACCTCCCCGGAGTATACGGCGCACCGTCTTTCTCCAATCGAGTTTCCAGCGCTTTTATTTCCGCATCTATCCCTTGCAATGAACTCAATATATCGTTAAATTGGTTTGCGGCTACTTCATAAGACTTTTTATAGGTCGTGGTCGGAGCCGAAGTGGTCGTCCATAAGGAAGAAGTAATAAGGTCCACTCTGTCTTTAACGGAAGTCGGTGAAGCGCCCTCATACCTTGCAATCAACGGATCTCCATTCAATTTCCGGTTAAAATCATCGAGTTGTTTCTGAATGGAGATTATTTCTTCATACTCTTTATTGGAAACTCCGGAGGCATCCAGCGTCGCTTTTTTCAGGTAGTCAATTTTATCATTCAAATACCCCATGTACGCATCCGCACCTGATATTGCCCGGGTGAGCTCGGCAACTTTTTTATTGAAAATGTCCGATGCCGCTTTATCTGCTTCCGGAAGGCTCGAATTGTTTAACGGTGTACACACAAATTCCACGGGTGCCACAAGTTCAGTAAATTTCCCATCCACAAATTTTGACAGTGAAACGGTGTATTTCCCCGGTACCACCATATATCCCAAATCGGGCTCATTCCAGGGTACCGATGCATCAAATGGCTCCAATGAAACAGGTGTAAACGGATTGTATCTGAAATCCCAAACAACGCTGTTAATTCCTTTTTTGGGATCTGTCTTAATTTTTCGGATCACGTCTCCCTTTTCATTGCTAACCGTGAAGAGCAAATAGTTTTCAGGCTCTTCCTTTTCGCTCATCAGAGTATTGTAATCTGGATATTTTATTTCCTCATTCTTCTTTTGTTTTTCCTTCTCGGCATCTCTACGTTGCTCTTTCAGCGATTTTATTTCATCTTTCAGATAATACCTGAAAACAGCTCCTGGCTCCGGATTTGGCGCAGAATAGAATCCGGCTCCCTGAAATCCGACTCCCGAAAAGGCAAAAGGATTAGCAGGTATGTACATCAGCGCGTCTTTGATCGGGAAAATAAAGGCTTCCTTGCTCAGACTATCTTTCGATAAATGCCGCAAAGGGGTGTAATCATCGAGTATGTAGATCCCCCGCCCGAAAGTCGAAACGACCAGATCGTGTTCTCTTCTTTGGATGGTGAGACTCATCACGCATTGGTTTGGAATTCCGTTTTTTAATTGCACCCATTGATTCCCGCCATCATTGGAAAAATATACGCCGAATTGGGTGCCGACAAAGAGAAGGTTCTTGTCAACATCATCTTCGGCTATGGTATAGGTACTACCTTTCGGCGGTAAATTTCCATTAAAAAGAAACCACGATTTTCCACCGTTGGTGGTTTTGTACAGATAGGGTTTGTAGTCGCCTCCGACAAAATCATGGCAGGCTGCATACGCAACATTTTTATCAAAATGTGATCCGATGATTTGAGAAATTCGCGCATATTTGGGAAGTCCGGGAGTTGAAGATTTAGTCCAATTTTTTCCGCCATCGCTTGTGTAGTAAATTAAACCATCGCCGGAACCGGTAAACAATAGATTTTCATCCAATGGTGACTCCGCTATTGCGGTAATTTGACCCATATTGCCCTTACCTGTCAATTCATCTATGCTCCAGCTTCGATCCATCAAATTTTCCATTTCTCTCGGTACGCCTCTGGTAACATCAGGGCTGATAACTTCAAAAGTGCTGCCCATATCGTCGGTACGAAATAATTTATTCGCCCCAAAGTACAATCGCTGATGGTCGAATTTTGAAATCAGCAATGCAGCGTCCCAATCGAAACGATAAGCGGTATCTGCAAAATCGTAAGGTTTAATGTACAGTCGTTCACCACTTTTTTTATCGAATCGCACCAGCCCTCCGTTTTGAGATTCGGAATAAATGATATCCGGATTTTTCCAATCTACCTGGGTTTGAAATCCGTCGCCGGAAGCGGTGAAAAACCAATCCTGATTGGTAATTCCACCGGAATTGATCGTTCGCGAAGGCCCGCCAAAACTGCTGTTGTCCTGCGATCCGGCATATACATTATAAAACGGCGTGGCATTGTCGGTGGTCACTTTATAAATTTCCGCAAGGGGCAGGTTCGCCTTAAATTCCCAGTCCTTTCCCTGATTATAAGTGACGTAAACACCGCCGTCGCACCCGTCTATCAGATGGTCATTATCGTTGGGATCAATCCAGAGATAGTGGTTATCCGGATGTTTTTTATCGTGGCCCAATTCTTTCCACGTTTTACCGCCATCGATGGTTACTTTCATAAAAACATCCATGCTGTACACCCGATCCACATCTTTTGTATCGCAGAATAATTTTTGAAAATAAAAAGGATAAGAGGAAACATAGCCGCTTTGCTTTTTCCAACTCACACCTCTGTCGGTACTTTTGTATACGCCGCCATCTTTTTTGGCCTCGACTATGGCATAAAGTATATCCGGATTAACCGGCGAAATGGCCATGCCAATCCGACCCACATCTTCCGTTGGCAGTCCGCTTTTCATCTTTTCCCAGGTTTTTCCGCTATCGGTACTTCTGTAAATACCGCTCTCAGCCCCGCCGCTCACTCCGGTGTACAATTTCCGCATCCGTTGGTGCGCCACCGCATACACTATGTTGGAATATCTCGGATCCATGTGGACTTCAAAACAACCGGTGTATTTGCTAATCTGTAAGACATTGTCCCAGGTTTTTCCGCCGTCGGTCGTTTTAAAAATTCCACGGTCACCGCCCGGATTTCTCGAAGAACCATACGCTGCAACATACACCGTATTGTGGTCATTTGGGTCAACCACAATACCACCTATCTGATCCGATGATTGGATCCCCATGTTATTCCATGTGCCTCCCCCGTCTTCACTTTTGTAAATCCCGTCGCCGTAGATTACGTTATTCTGATTATTGTTTTCTCCGGTTCCTACCCAAACAATATTCGGATTGGTGGGGTCGATGGCTACGGCACCAATGGCGTACGACTTTTCATGATCAAAAATCGGGGTGAAGGTGGTTCCGTTATTTGTGGTTTTCCACAAAGAACCGTGACCCGAGCCCACATAATATTCGTTGTGATTGAATGGATTAACTGCCAGCGCAACCACTCTGCCGCCTGTTATGGCGGGGCCGATACTCCTAAAAGCTAAACCGGCCATTCCAATCTTTTTTAAAGAATCCGGTTCACCTGATTTAGTATCCTGGCCAAATACGCCTGTGGATGAAATCACCAACAGAAGAGACAAAAAGTACGCGCTGAATTTTTTCATTTGAAATAAAATTTACGTTGAAGGCGAAGGTTTTACTACTTCGGGGTGAAAAGTAGTATTTTTTATTTCAAATTGATTTTATGTTGGAATTTCTTCCGGAATAGCCTTTCAAAATCTATTGACGAATGTCGATGAACTCAGGCGACTTATTCTTACTATTTTATCTCGGAAGCACATGTTCTTACAGTTTCATCTCTTTATCTCCGCTTTCGCGAAAATGATTTTCAACAAGGATCGGAGAACGTAACCTCTTTACCTTTTGAAAAAACCTTAGCGGCATTTCTCTCTACTGACGTTCACTACTCAAAGCCCAATTCAACTCACCCTCTTCATGTCTCCTTTCTTCAGCATCGCCCTCAACTTACCCTCCACCTCATACATCTGTTGTTTGTCCAAACCGTGTATAATGACCTTGAGTAAATAGCGATCCTCCTCAGCAGAAAGGTGCTCGATAGTAATCTTTTGGTTCGGCAAAACGTAAGGCATGGATAATAATTTTACACGGATGGACTGTTTTACTTGAGCAATATCGCATGGTTTTGAAATCGCTAATTCAATACTGTGGCTTAATACACCAGACTTAGGACTGCTGCGTACAACAATGGCATTGCTGAAAATGTCATACGGAATGTCGAGCATGGAACCGTCACCTAAGTCCATCTCTATGCTCAATGCATTGAAAGAATGTATGGATCCATGCTTACCGCGAACGATTATTCGCTGACCGATTGAATAAATATTTCCTGCTTGGTAGATCACACCAAGCAGGTAGTTCTTCATGGGCTTGTATAAAAGCAATACCAAAATTGTGGTGACGACTACTCCCGGTAGAGGTCTGCTGATCAGAAAACTCACCGATACAGCTAAGGCCAAAATAGGTAAGTAGAGCCTCTCAATAATGGCTAATCGCCGTTGCCATTGCCGCGCTTTTATTCCTTGACCCAGTGCTGGAAGTAATATGCGTTTGAGGATTCCGTATGCCAAACCTATGAGCAGACCAATAAAGACGGTCCAGATTACATACCCATACCCCGGTAATTCATTGTTAAGCAACTGCTGCATTTCGTCTATCGAAGTTTCCATTTCAATATGATTTTCGCTTATGCATTAGCCTGAGTTCGATTATTATTCGGAGATTCAGATTTTTATAAAAGTTTATATATAAAATTCGTTTTCAAAGCTTTAGCGGGCTAAAGTGCAAAAAGGAAGTGCAATATATCGACTTTTATGGGAAAGCTTAGCGCATTCCTCCTTTAAATAGAGATTTTCTGGCCTGAATTGATTCCAAACTATGTATAGAGATCGCTTGGGCTGCGCACGCACTCTGATCGTAAGTTATTTCATGTTTTTTGTTTAAAAATTGGATCAGCAAAAAACTAAGCGAACCGGACTCACAACTGACGACAATATCGAGTGCGTAAATACGACCGGAAGAAGACTATATGGCGTAATTTACAGGCGTTCTGAATCCTAAAAAATAATCGAACGCAGGTTATTTAGAGTCTGTCAATAGGTTCAAGTGGCTGGATCATACAGTTCAATAGCAAGGCGCACGTAGGCTTGAATACTTAGCGCAGCGATCTCACAACCGAAGGGCGTAATCAAGGAATTGACCCTTGTCAATGACTGTTTTCAAGGTAAGTGCAACGCAGATAGTGGACTTTATGGACAGACACTATTTAAATAAGACCCCATGATTCTGCCTCCTTGATGAAAGCAGTTTGGACAAGCGGACTCAATCGGAAGGTACTGCCCAGCACATCTTCGAGCACTCCATCTGCCTGAAGCTGGGAGATCATTCGAGCCGCCTGATCCTTGTCGCGATATTTAAAGAGCTTTTGCACGCGCCGAGCATCCAGATGCTTGTGGATGATAAATTGACCAATGAGTACGAGCCATTCTTTTTCCAAAATCTCTGGAAAGGGAAGAACCACCGGAAACGAAATCGTGATCTTTTCATTTTTATAGGAATCAATATTGTTCAGCCACTGATACAATGCTATTCCGACCATGCCAGCCGAGTTCTCATGATAACGATCTGCAAGTTTGCGTAGCTCCTTTTTGCTGAGCCCATCTTCACGTTTACCTTTCAGCCTCAAGCTCAGTCCACCGGCTGTATGTCGTTCCAACAATACATCTTGGAGGCCCGATCGATCCATACGCAGCATTGATATTCGGGGTAGTGTTAGGTCAGCTAGAAGCCCTTGGTCTTCCATGAGTTTGAAGGCATAAGGATTACAGGTGAGGATGATCCTGCCCTTATTATCTGCCTTATTGACCAGATCTACCAAATATCGAATAGCCAGATTCTGTCCATGAGCTCGACTCCACCACAGTTCGATGTCCTCAAATAGAAAGATCGTACCTGCTTCCGCGGTTTTAAAGATGGATTTGCCCGAATCTTTCATGCCGCTTAGTTTCTCCAACGTCCTTTTAAGATCGATGACCGAAGTGCTCCCGGCAACCGGAGGATTGATCTTGACCACTCCTACGTTGCTTACTGCTTTTGCAAGAGTCTCAGCAAAGAAACTTTTGCCGGAAAGCGGTGCGCCCAATACGATTAAGCTTGATCCTTCACCATGCTCTGGGCGCATGATATTTTGTCCGCGTTCCAACTCCTGCTCACGATGTCTCAGACTGTCCACATTTGCAGCTTGTCTGCCCACAAATAGCTGTCGGTAGTAGAAAGGAACCTGCTCATAGACGCTGCCTGAGATTCTTAATTTTTCCGTGTACGCTCGGAGGGCTTCATGCATATTGATCCGATTCTGATCTACTGACGGAGCCGACTGGGTCAAAGTCTGAGAGCTTGATGATTTGGAAAATAAACGGTTCAATCTTTCAATAAATAATGATGTTCCCTCCGATACAAATTCAAACCATTTCTTTAAGCTTGTGGCCGATCTTTTTCGAGCCACTTTAGGAATCACACGCACCGCATAATTCAAGAGGGAAGATGCATTCATTGAACTATTGGCACTATGGATCATATCCTCGATCCGTTGAACCATTTCTATATTCTGGGAGTTGAATCGCACCTTCAAGGAGTTCAAATTTTCTTTTGCCTTGCTCGCCAATCGCTTGATCTCAAGAGGATCCGGAGCGTCCTTCTGTAGGCCGACTTTCTGACTTATGTTGTTGATCTCATATTGCAATTTGCTGAGTATTTCCATGTCTGCTCGATAGGCTTGGCTTTGTTGCTTCCGAACGGGAACATGCAGTACCCTGGTAAGTAAATGGGTATAGCTAGAGCGTGAGTCGATTGTGAGCACTTCCACTTCGTCTGCCCGGTGGAAAGAAATCTCATTCAGGCTATCTGATTTCATGAGTTCAAGCTGCTCTGGGAGTTCCTGCCCGGCTGTTTCGGCCCAAGAAAGCAGGCTTTGAATACGGATATCGTCATACACAAGTGATTGATCGACTTGGGGTACATTATTGAGATCAAAATTTGCATGGTCTTCTAGTGAGCTGAGCCAGTGTTCCACATCATCAAGACGCCCCTGGGTGACCACGGTCATAGATGTATCAAATTCCTGTCTTACCTGCTCTCCGACCTGCGCAATGACCAGCTGTACTCCATGTAGTTTAATGTCTATGGCCATTTTTGAGCATAGTAAATCTGTGATCCGAAGCCAGTTTTGAGGATAATCTGTGAGGTCGGCCAGCAAAGCTTTACGCTGCTGATTACTCAATCTTTTATTTGCTTCCTTTTCGTTCTTCTCATCCTCTAAAAGTCCTATTAAGTTCGAGAGCATCTCACGCCCGGAATTCTTTACAGATTGCCTTAATCTTTGACATACTTCATGTATTTTCTGGCTTGTTTCATGAAAGCTCTTATCCAGCAGTTCACGATAATCAACCGACTCATTTTCGTGGAGCGAGAACACCTTTTCACTTTCAATTAGCCCATCTTTCACTATGTCGATCAGAATTGCTGTGGCTGCTCCGATTCTTAACTGGGTCTCCTTGGCATGCTCCAAGAATCTATTTTCGAGATAAATCTTTACAGGCTTTCGGTAGGCTCTTTTCTTCTTATTGATGGGTATCCGCTTACTTAATTTTGAAGGGACCTGTTTAGGAAAATCAAGAATCTTATTTCCAAATAGGACCAATCGTTCTTTCACAAATGGAATGTCCTCTTCTTTAAAAAGATCCGTCCGATCATTTGATTCTTTTAGCAAGTGCCACTGCGTATCTTTTGACTCCCCGATATCGGTATTCAGATGATGAACTCCTACCTTGTTGATATCCCCGAGTAGTGCTTGAAAAATATTTTCAAATGAGGTTAACTCATTATCGACCAAGTCACTGGTGAGCCGCTCTATCTCTGCCGAGAGCATAGAGAATTGTTCTTGTGCATCCGTTGCACGAAAGACGGGAAGCGCCACTAATTCATCATCTTCTAAGGTATCAGACAGATACATCCCATCGTTTCCCAGTGGTTTTAAGTGACCCAAATCCTCGCCTAAGGTGGAGCTGGTTTTGACCAACAAAGTGGTTGCGATTGATTCGAACATCTCGGTGGTTTTCTCAACGAATTCCTTTTCCTCACCTTCCGGAATTTCCGGTATTCCCGCCAAAATGAGATCGGCATTCTGGCTTTCAGATTTCATCAAGTCATAAGAAGACTTCTTTACCAAATGATTGTTTATTACCTTGACCGAGGCTTCAATTCGATAACTGTCAAGCATTTTGTGGATCCTGCGTTCGAATCCCTCCTTGCCCGTGTCATTTATAAGGATCACTCTGATCTTTGCGTTGTTCCATTCATGTGATCGGTTGATGAACTTGATCAGGTTGAGTGTTAATTCCACATTATTTTTCAAGTTATACCACCAGACATCAATTTGCTGGTATTTCCCGAATTTTCGATTCCAGTCGTAGTCAAGGTAGAGTACATTATAGTCAAGCGCTATAAGCTTTTGGGTCATCTGTGCAAACAAGATTGGATCCTTCGTATTCTTGGCCCATCCCAACATTACGGTGTTCGGTTCTACCCCGGAGAATCCGTATGTGCTGGCTATTGTTTCTATGCCTTGGAACACATTCTTAACCTCCTGCCTGCGTCCAAATATGCCGTGTTCCTTCAGGACTGAGTCATGAACAGATTGTTTATGCTTTGGAAAGAGGACATCGGCTTCCGGATTCTCCACCAAATCGAAATTGGAGACCATTCCCACTTTCCCCGCAATCGCTTTAGACATCTCAATCAAATGGGGTCTGTTCTCGGTTCCCCCTGAAAAAAGGAGGATGTTGGGTTTCCAATTTCGTGTTGTGTCATCGGTCGCGTCCATCTTTTGGAGTCCTTTCAAAATCAAAGAAGACCAAACACTTATCCATACATCACCGGTGCTTAGTGCGATTTGCCTGCGCTGGAGAAGGACATAGATTCCTCCAATGACAACGAATGCCGCGACCATTGCGCCCGGATTCAATTGGAACATGACCGCAAACGTTGCAATGAATCCGAGTAGCCCGACCCATCGCTTAACCTTGAAACTCGGAGAGAAATCTGCGCTCGCCCAACTTTCAAGAAAGAAGGAGAGATTGATGAATCCGTATGCAGCCAGGTAGAACATGGAACAGACCTCTGCGATCATGTCCAGCTCTCCGATCAGTACTCCACCTTCGGCGATTAATAAAGTGATCAATAGAGCATATCTGGGTTCTTTGCGTTTGCCAACCCCTCTGCCGAAAATCTTTGGCGTAATCCGATCTAATGACATAGCTTGAAGAATGCGCGGCCCACCAAGTATACCGCCCAATGCAGAGGAGAGCGTCGCACCCCAGATACCTGCAACCACGGCAGGAGCGAAAAGCGCGATTTTCATGAGAATGTTGTAGTCGCTCCGCAACATCTCAGCATCTATGGCATAGGCCATGAAGATGGCCATAGATACATACACCACGAAGCCAACAACGATTGCAGCGATTGTACCTCTGGGTATGGATTTTTTTGGATCGTTCAAATCTCCTGACATAGCGATGCCCGCTGTGAAACCTGTTACGGCCGGAAAGAAGATGGCGAAAATGGTCATCATGGAAATACCTTTAGGTGGGCTGAATAATGGAACTGCAGCTGGGGCGAATTCCCAGGTGCCAGCGAAGATGGACACCAAGGAAATGATAATTGCCGCCATGATGATGTACTGCGTTTTAATGGCAAACGAAGTGCTGATGATGGCGATGACGGCCAAAGTGGCCAGAGCTATGGTTCCTGCGATTCTCAAACCGTTGATGGACGTGTCAAAACCTAAAAAAGCGTTGAAACTCTCTGCAAAACCTACCAAATACAATGCGATACTCAAAGCCGTAGCGATCCAAAGGGTGATACCAATAGCACCACCAATTGGCAGGCCGAGGCTACGGGACAAAACATAGTAAACTCCACCAGCTCCTACTTTCTTGTCAGTTGCAATCGAGGATATACTCAGACCGGTGCTCACCGAAATGACGTGTGCAACTGCTATAAGGATAACGGCCCCGATTAATCCGGCATTTCCAACCACCCAACCGAGTCGCATGTACAAGATAACACCAAGAATGGTAAGTATGGATGGGGTGAAAACCCCTCCAAAAGTTCCAAATTTTTTAGTTGCCATATTGTAAGTATAAGAAAACCTTTATAATGAAAGCCCAAATTACAATGATTCGCGTGAACACAACCATATCCGCCCAAAATTAGAATTTCTGATGGTCAAAAAACGAGTGGTATGTCTAAAGTCAGTATTCCGCTTTTGCCGTAAATCGTGTCTATATAAATGTAGCAGTTCAATTCAAGAGATTCCTTCACGATTTTGAGGTGTACAGCTCCCGATGAATACAGGATGTTCCAAAAGATTTCCTGCAAAAATCTCGGATACCGACCGTTTAGGTCAGTGCCGATATGAAGCATTGCCTTTTCGAGCTGTAGCGGCACAACCCGTACGTTAGCCTACTGGGCTAAAGCTTTGATATCGAAAACAAACGGAAATCAAAACTTTATATTCTCGCCATCACATTTGCAGGATATGGCCGGACTGACACTTTGGGTAGCGCCGAAATCATAGGCGCTTGAAAAGATTTGATTATTTTTTAGAAATGATTCTCAATCTGCATCACTCAATTTATTGAGCATCCCCTGAAAGATAAACGCATGAAAAGGCAGCACAGAATACCAATAAACCCGACCCCATAAACCTTTCGGACGAAAAGTTGCAGTTTGAATCAAACACTCATCTTCAATTGAAAACTCAAGCCACGCCTCACCGGGCAATTTCATCTCAGCGAAAAGCAAAAGTCTTTTTTCTTCCCTGTCGGCAAAAAGTACCCGCCAGAAATCTACCGTATCGCCAGCAGACAGTTTTGAAATATTGGTTCGACCACGTCTTAAGCCAACCCCACCCGAGAGCTTATCCATGAAGCCGCGTATTCGCCAGAGCCAGTTGCCGTAATACCATCCGGTTACTCCACCAATCGACCAGATTTTGTCGAGGGTCTGCTCTTCGTCGGTAATTTTTTTTGATCTTGAATCCCGAAAACATCCATACGTCGGGACTTTAATAAAGTCTGAAACGGAGATTCTAAAATTGCCGCTTATAAAGGAATCTTTCCAACTGGAAACCACGGTGTGATCCTGAATTTTGGCCAAAGCCCGCTCGACCGCTTCTTGATAGGAAATGGGATGTATATCCAAAATCTTCTCCAGATCATTGTTCCGGCAGATCACTTCCACCTTCATGCTATCCACCAGGTTTACGGCCAGATTATACGATGTGCTGGTGATAAAATAAAGCCAATAGGATGACAATTTTGGTGTCATAACAGGTACAATTCCTATGCGCCGTTTCAAGCCCCTTGCTTCGGCATATTTGAGAAGCATCTCTTTATACGTCAGCACATCCGGGCATCCAATATCAAAATTCTTGTTGAATGTTTTGGGATTCATGAGGCTCTTTAAAAGAAACTGGAGCACATCTGAAATTCCGATAGGTTGGCACTTTGTGTCGAGCCAGCGCGGAGCAATCATCACTGGGAGCTTTTCTACCAAATCGCGAATAATTTCAAAGGAAGCACTTCCTGAACCAATGATGACTCCTGCGCGAAGCGCAGTAAAGGCATAGGAACCTCTGCCCAATTCTTCTTCCACATTTTTGCGGGAGTCAAGATGATCCGAAAGCTTTTCTTCGTTTATTATCCCACTCAGGAAAAGGACATGCTTGATATCAGTTTGGGAAACGGCTGCCCGGAAGTTACGCGCTGATAATAACTCCTGTTCCTTATAATTCTTCGACCCCGACATGGAATGCACCAGATAATAAGCCGCCTCAATATCTTTGGGTATTTTCTCCAGCGACTCCTTATTTAGAAGATCAATTTCGATTACTTCAATATGTGGCCTTAAGGATCTTTCAGGAGTAAAACGTCCTGCATCCCTGGTACAGCATACCAGCGAATGACCGTCCTTAACGAGTTCGGCCATCAGCCGTTTTCCAATGTATCCAGTAACTCCTGTAAGTAATATTTTCAATTTGGCACGTGAATCTCAGTATAAGACAAGAATCTGAATCAGATGTTTAGGGAATGAGTCAAAAAGGTGAATTTTTTCATTTATATCCACACCAGATCACCAAGCCTAAACGTATGCGCTGTGATCAGTTCGGATATGGTATTAGCATATTGGGAAACATAGTGTAAACATGTCATTCCCTCATAAAAGCCCACTGCTCATTGCAAATTACCTCAAAACCTCCACCTCACCACCAGGCCCATTGGGCACAGCCATCCAATGCGTAACGTCATCATAATAATGATTGCTCTGACCTTCGCCTAACCAGAAGTGCGGACCGTATTTTGCCCGCTTCGGATTCTTCTCACCAAAAAAGTCTTTCTCAAAGCGAAGGAAAATAACCGGAAGGTAACGCGTTTGCCCCGTATTTCCCGGAAGGTAAATATCATTTTTTGGCAGAAATGCCAGTACGCGCTGACCGTGTTCAGGTAGTTTTTCTTTTACAGAAATCCAATTCATGCGATTAAGCCTTTCGGCAAAATTACCCATTATCCGCCAACATTTACCCAATTCCGCTTAATCTTATGCTTCTCCAATTCATTCTTTTTCGTATTTGAGATTCCAATAGGAATTCTCTATTCAGAAATAATACATTTGTAATTTTCCCGAAATATCACCTCATTCGCGCATCTAAATAAGAACATGAATAGAACTATACTCCGAATTTCCCTTTTATTAATCGTCGCATTTTTCGGTTTCAAATCATTTGCGCAACCATGTGAAAATGGCATGTCAGGTGATTTTCCTTGCGATATGGTTGATCAAATCGCACATCGCGATCTGGATTTTTTTAATCAGGTAGATGCCAATGATATTTGGGGCTGGACGAGCCCTGCTACAGGTCGCGAATACGTAATGCTCGGACTCCACAATCGCACCGCTTTTCTTGATATTACGAGCCCCAAATACCCGATTTATCTTGGCTATTTGCCTACAGCAACCGTCGGTTCTATCTGGCGGGATATTAAGGTCGTCGGCCATTATGCATATATCGTATCTGAGGCGTCATTTCACGGATTGCAGATTTTTGATCTCAATCGTCTCGAAGACTTGTCGGTTATTGATAATTTGCCTGTTCAGTTCGATATGGATGCATATTACAATGCCTTTGGACATTGCCATAATATCGTGGCCGATACCGCCAATGGATTCGTTTATCCGGTTGGTACCGGTTTGTTTGAGGGAGGCCTTTACGCAATAGATGTTTCCGATCCGCTGAATGTGCAATATGCCGGAAGTAATTCCATCGGCGGATACGTGCACGACGCGCAAGCTTTTACCTACGAAGGACCAGATTCTGATTACAACGGACGCCAAATTGTTGTGGGTTTTAATGAAGACCATATGGTAGTTTACGATGCTACCGATAAGACCGATATTGGGGTAATTTCTCAATCGACCTACGAGAACGTAGGTTATACCCACCAAGGCTGGTTTACCGAAGATCGTCACTATCTACTTAGCAATGACGAAACGGACGAAGTGGATTACGGTATCCCTACCCGCACCATTATCTGGGATATGAGCAATCTCGACAATCCACAAGTAGTAAGTTATGCAGAATTGGGAACTGTATCCATCGATCACAATCTCTACATTAAAGGAGATATGGTCTATGAGTCTAATTATTCAAGCGGCTTACGCATTCTCGATCTGCTCGAAATCGGTGATGGAATTCTTCATCCCTTCGGTTATTTTGATGTGTATCCACAAACAGATCTTCCGTTTTACGAAGGCACCTGGAGCAATTATCCCTATTTCAAGAGTGGTGTGATCCCCGTCAGTGGTATTAGCTCCGGATTACACTTGGTAAAACCGCGCTTTTTTGAATTGGATAGTGAAGTGGTGCGTGTTTGCAGTCAGGAAACGGTCGCGATGGACATTAAGATCAACAGAAGATTCCTCGGTCCGGTAAATTATTCGGTGCTTATGGAAAATACGCCCGGACTAGATCCGCAACTCGGCACAAGTCAGACGGACGGTGCTCCTGCACAGAATACACTTACTTTGACAGGGCTCTCCACTCTCGCCCCGGGTTCCTATCCCGGCGAAGTGGTTATTACGAATAATGGAAATGAAACCCGACTACCTTTCGTTCTTGTTAAAGCGAATCCTTTCGGAAATACTCCCGATCCGGAAATCATTTCTCCGAATAATGTTTTGCTTCCCAATCAACTCGTAGATTTCAATTTTAACGACAGTCAACCCGGATATGGAATACTTCAGGTGGCGCTCGACCAAAATTTTGAAAATATTGTTTTCGAACATGAATATTTTAATTCCGGTACGACCTTTTCTGCTCAAATGCCGTTCAATCAAACTACCTATTTCTGGCGAATTATCGAGCCCGATCCTTGCGGCGACTTTCTTTACAGCAATGTTGGTACCTTTACAATCGATGAGGCTACTCGTGTGGCTTCCGCCAAAATGGAATCTCCTTTCCGCATATTTCCCAATCCTGCCGAAGATTTCATTCAAATTACTGGATTAGATAAGAGGTCGGAGAATATTCAAATATATGATATTACCGGCCGAATGGTTCTCCAAAAACAGACGAATACGACCGATACACCAGAGATTATACGTATTTCGGAATTGAAATCGGGTGTTTATCTTGTTCGGATTGACGGGCGCGCAGGCGGAGAGAAATTTGTGAAGGATTAAGCCTCCGAACCAGCTTCCCATAATTCGATATAATTTCCTTCTGGATCATTAATCCAAGTGTATTTTCCGCCGTCGTGTACTTCGATTTCACGCACTACAACGTGGGAGTTTTTCAATTTCTCGATCAGACCTTTAAGATCTGATACGCGCAAGCTCAGCGCAAAGCTCTTATCACTCAATAATGGACGGTGGTCGGTAGAAAGAATCGAGAAAACGGTATATCGCATTTGATTTGAGTCAACTTCACGGTGCGGAAAAGAAATATAATAGACTTTGTTTTTTTCGATGTAGTTATAGGTAAGCCCCAGATTATGCTCATACCATTCAGCGAGCCTTTTGGGTTCTTCTGAATAAATAAATATACCACCAAGAGCTATGACCATTTAATTAATTCAAATAAGGATGTTCTGATAAAATACAGTTGAAACTAAAAAATCCCCATTGCCGTTGGTGTAGAGCCACGGCAATGGGGATAAAATAAATCAATAATGAAGTCTTAATAGTAGTGACGGCGCCTCACCTTTGCCACATATTTAGCCAGGCGAATTACTTGCTTGGTGTATCCGTACTCATTGTCATACCATACATAAAGTACGATATTTTTCTTATCCGGATGTACGATTGTGGCTTTACTATCGTATACCGAACAGCATGTATCACCCACAATATCGCTTGAAACCAACTCGGGTTCAATACTGTATTTGATCTGGTTTACCAAATCGCCTTCGAGAGCGGCATCTTTTATTACAGAATTTACCTCCTCAAGCGTCGTTTCCTTATTGATGGTAAGGTTCATAATGGCTAAAGATCCATTTGGAACCGGAACGCGCACTGCGTTGGCTGTGAGTTTATTAGCTAATGAAGGAATTACTTTTGTAACTGCTTTTGCTGCACCTGTTTCAGTAATTACCATGTTTACAGCTGCCGATCGTCCTCGTCTTTCTTTTTTATGAAAATTGTCGAGTAAGTTCTGGTCATTGGTATAGGCGTGCACCGTTTCAACATGTCCTTTTTCAATTCCGAATTTCTTTTCAACTACAGAAAGAATGGTACTAATGGCATTGGTGGTGCATGAAGCAGCTGAGTATATATTTTCTTTTTCGAGATCCAGTTGCTTATGGTTTATTCCATAAACGATATTTGGAATTTCTCCGCCGGGGGCCGTTAGGATTACTTTGCTGATTCCGTTTGACTTCAGGTGCAAAGAAAGCTCGGTGCGGTCTCTGAAAGCCCCGGTATTGTCAATTAAAACTGCATTGCTGATTCCATACGCCTCATAATCTACCGTATCAGGAGATTTGGCTTCAATGAATTTAATGATCTGCCCATTTACAATGAGAGCGCTGTTTTCAACATCGGCTTTCACCGTGCCAGGAAATGGCCCATGAACGGAATCCATGCGTAATAAGTCCGCACGTTTCACTATTTCTTCAGGAGTTACTTTACGCGTTACTATTGCTTTCAGGCGAAGCTGATGACCTTTACCAAATTGTTGGATAAGTTCACGGGCAGCCAATCGACCGATCCGGCCAAAACCATAAAGTACCACATCACGCGGTTCAAATTGATTGGCATTTTCAATACCCACGAAAGAACCGATTTTTGAAATCAGAAAATCGTGCTTTGAATTGAAGTTTTGTTTCTCTTCCATCCATTCGGCAGCGAGTAGCCCGATATCGATTTTTGAAGGAGCGAGCTTAATATCCATAAGCATACGCGCCAATTCGCTGGTCACAAATACGTCGATGGGTTTTTGTACTACCTCGGCGGCATATTTATGGAGGTTGAGTACTTCGCTTACATTCGTATCAACGAGATGGTTGCGAAACAACACAAGCTCAACGGAATCGTCGTAAAGCAGGTGTCCAACGGCGTTGATTAGCTCAACGGCGGCTTTTTCTTTACTGTTCCAGATTTCGAGCTCTTTGTTATAGGTTGCTCGACCGGCACTCAAAAGATCACTTGACATTAAAGTAGGTGGATTATATATGGTGAATTGAAACGATTTCAGTCTCGGTGTACCTTATTTGCCATCTATTATCCCAGATATGCTTTGAGGTGTTTGCTACGTGAAGAATGACGTAAGCGACGGATCGCCTTTTCTTTGATTTGTCGAACGCGCTCGCGTGTAAGTCCAAATCGATCGCCGATTTCTTCAAGCGTAAGTCCATGTTTCATACCAATACCGTAAAAAAGACGAATTACTTCGCGCTCTTTTTCCGTAAGCGTACTCAATGAACGTTCTATTTCCTGCACAAGTGATTCATTCAAAAGCAGTGTGTCAGCGCTTGGAGAATCACTATTAACCATTACATCGAGCAAGGATGAACTGTCGTCTTCGGTAAAAGGTGCATCAACCGATACGTGGCGACCACTCACTTTGAGTGAATCTGCTACTTTTTCAGCAGGAATATCGAGAGCGTTTGCAATTTCTTCCACCGTAGGAGGACGGTCGAACTCCTGCTCAAGTTTGGCAAACATTTTATTAATTTTGTTCAGACTTCCTACTTGATTGAGCGGAAGACGCACAATACGTGACTGCTCAGCAAGGGCTTGAAGAATCGATTGACGAATCCACCAAACGGCATACGAAATAAATTTAAATCCGCGTGTTTCATCAAATCGTTGCGCCGCTTTTATCAAACCAAGATTACCTTCGTTGATCAAATCGGGAAGAGACAAACCTTGATTCTGGTATTGTTTAGATACCGAAACCACGAAACGCAAATTGGCACGAGTCAGTTTTTCTAAAGCCGCCTGATCTCCTTTCTTAATGCGCTGAGCCAGTTCCACTTCCTCTTCGGCAGTGATAAGATCTTCTCTTCCGATTTCCTGAAGATATTTGTCTAAAGATTGGCTTTCGCGGTTGGTTATACTCTTGGTAATCTTAAGTTGTCTCATAAAATTTCCTATTAATTAAGTTTATTTTCGGTGCGGCTTTCAAACCGCAAAGATAGTTTAATACAATATCAATTACAAACCAATATTGAACTATTGATAAGTAAATTTCAATTCCTAAAAGAAGGAAAGCGGCAAGTCTTGCTTTCTTGCCGCTCTCCTGAATATTCAAAATAATTCGAGATATCGAGAATTGAGATGAATCGATGTTTACGGTTTCGAATGTATATCTCGCAGGATTTATTTTGAATGTAAGTTTTTATAATTTAAATGCAGTCTTTCATATAACTTAAGAGTCTGAACTATAGAGTTCGATAGCAAGGCGCACGAACTTTTGTAAACCAAGGAATTGACTCATGTCAATGACTGTTTGCAAAAGGAGCGCAACGCAGATAGCGGACTATATAGAAAGACACTTACATGCCGAAGCCATAATAATCTGGCTGTCCATTGGGATGTATTCCTTCTACAAGCACTCCTCCACGTTTGGAGTTGAGTATGCGGCTTACATCTTCGGGCGAATCGACGGGTTGTTTATCAATTTGGGTTATTATAAAACCTTTACTAATGCCCGCTTTTTTCAACTTTCCGTCGGCCAAATCTCCTACTTTCACACCATTGCCAAGGTTCAGTTTCGTTTTTTCCTGGTCGCTAAGTGTTTCCAATTTGGCTCCAAAGATCCGATTTGCATCTTCGATGGTCCGCTTTGTAATATCCGTGTTTCCATTGCGGTCACGTAAGGTAACGTTTACATCTTCGGTTTTGTTTTGTCGAAGTAGCGAAAGTTTTACTTCATCGCCGGGGCGGTATTTGCCAATTTGCTCTTGAAGCTGAGTTACATTTGTAATGGCGCGCCCTTCGACTCCTGTTATGATGTCGCCTTCTTGTATTCCCGCATCCTGCGCTGCACCGCCGTCAAGGAGTCCTCTTACATAAGCACCTTCAGTTGTTGGAAGTTTGTCTTCTTGAAGTAGCTTCTGATCTATATTGCTGATGTTTATGCCAATATAAGCTCGCTGTACAGAACCGAATTCCAAGAGATCAGCAGTCACTTTTTTCACAATACTCACTGGAACGGCAAAACTATATCCACTGTAAGAACCGGTAGTAGAAGCGATGGCCGTATTAATCCCTACCAATTCTCCTCGTCCGTTCACTAGTGCTCCGCCGCTATTTCCCGGATTAACGGCAGCATCCGTTTGAATAAAAGATTCAAGCGGAAATACCTGATCGGTAGGATCATAATGCATAATATTAATGTTCCGAGCCTTGGCACTTACAATCCCTGCGGTTACAGTCGAAGTAAGATTGAAAGGATTTCCAACGGCCAATACCCATTCGCCGACTTGAAGATTATCGCTGTCGCCAAGCGTTATGGCTGGCAGATTCTTTTCCTCTATTTTGAGCAGTGCGATATCTGTTCCGGGATCCGCACCTACCAGTTTTGCTGTGTACGTGTGGTTGTCATTGGTCGTGACTTGAATGTCGGCGGCATTATCAATTACATGGTTGTTGGTTACGATGTACCCATCGCCACTAATAATAACACCGGATCCACTCGCTTTCTGTTGTTCAGAAAAGTACTTTTCACCACCAAAGATCTGGCTCCAGGGATTGTAATATTTCTGCGCCTGAAAAGTGGTATTGACGTGCACCACTGCATTAACACTCTTCTTCGCGGCCGAGACGAAATCAAGACTCTCTATGGGAACCGATGGGCTCGAAGTGAAGTTGGTGAATTGAAATTTTGGATTGTTGCCATCTGAATCGGTATCGTTCATATTCGATGGCATGATTACAGTATAGATTCCGAGTGAAACAATTCCACCCACTATACCTACTAAGAGAAATTTAAATAGCTGTTTCATTACTATTCTTTTTTAATTTGATTTTGTTTTAAAACAATCGTTGGGTACATTTTCTTACTTTTGTGCTGTTAATTAAAGTTAAGCATTAATCCCCTTATTGGTAAGGCTTTGAAGGCTCAAATTGTGTGCCGATTAATGAAGAAAAATGTTAATGAGAAAGGTTGTAACTTTATTTATGCTTTTGTCTCTTCTTCTGGCTTGTTGGAGCTGTGATAGCAAACCTGCGTCCGAAAACAAGCCAAAGGTGAAACATAAAAAGCCTTCGAAGATAAGCAAAGCCGACAGTTTGTCAGATAACATAGCGATACAGGATTCGGCTTTCGGAGAACCTTTATTTGGGGAAGCTGACTCTTTAGAAAATGATTCACTCTCTGATGAAAATGCAAGCATCAGTCCTGAAGTTTTGAACGATCGGGATTTACCTTTGGCAATGGAAAAAAGAGAAACGGTTAGATACCCACAATATACCGATTCACTCATGGTTTCGGATAACGACAACGAAACGGAAGATTCCGGAGAAATACCTATGGATGACTCTTATTCAGATCAGGAAAATTTACCAAATAGCGGTTTGAATCTGGAAAAAGAGCGACTCCAGAGAACCGAAATACTTAAAGTCTATCGACCCGATTATACCAACGCATACGATTCTACTCTCAACGTGATTGAAAAACGTATTGCGCTTCATCCGGATGAAGTATCCGAGAAAATGGTTGTCGAGCGGTGGATATCACCAGTAAATTACCGCGGGTATAAGTTCAACCGCAAAAAACTTATGCTCTATGGCATTGATAAAAATGATACAGTTCATATCTATTATTATCTTGATGCCTATTATTTCTCACTCCGAAACCAGATTTATGCTTTGAAAGAAACAAACAGCAATACTGCATTCTTAATGGTTCAGGATTCATTACTCGAAAATCACCTCCTTGAATATGAAGACCAACTTTGAGAAGTATCAGGGCACGGGCAATGATTTTATTCTGATCGATGATCGGGAAAAAGTCTTTCCGACAGATAATCTTGAGCTCATTGGTCAGCTCTGTGACCGCCATTTTGGGGTGGGGTCTGATGGGTTAATGCTGATCCGAAATCATTCGGAGGCCAATTTTGAGATGGTATTTTTCAATCCCGATGGATCGAAAAGTCTTTGTGGTAATGGAAGTCGCTGTGCGGTCACTTTTGCCGTAAGGCATAGTATTGCTCCAAAAAATGGATCGTTCATGACGACTGACGGAATGCATCATTATACATTTAATGACAATACTACTGTGACACTTCAGATGCGTGATGTGAGCTCTGTAAATAGACATTCCAATCACTGGTTTATAAATACGGGTTCACCCCATTTAATAGTTGAAGTGGATGATTTAGATGGGATGGATGTGGTGTCAGCAGGCCGTCATTTTCGCTACGATGGTACCTTTATTCCTATCGGCGGTACCAACGTGAACTTTGTCGAAAAAGTGGATGATCAAACTTTTAAAGTGCGCACTTACGAACGAGGTGTAGAAGATGAAACACTCTCCTGTGGCACGGGTGTAACAGCCGTAGCATTGGCAATGAATTTGTTGGGATTTGCATCCAATCATGCAAAAATTATTACCCCGGGAGGCCAGTTGGAAGTTGATTTTAAACACAATAACGGAACCTTTGAAGCTATTACTCTCAAAGGTCCGGCAGAATTTGTATTTAAGGGACAGTTTTAATGCTTGAAAACGACCAAATATTACTGAGATCGCTGGAAATAAGTGATGTTAGCCTGCTCTATAGTTGGGAAAATAAACGTGAGAACTGGAAAGTTTCGCATACCGTTACACCTTACAGTATGCATGTGCTCACCGATTATATAAATGCCGTGAGCGATATATATACTGACAAGCAATTAAGGCTCGTTATTATATCTAAAGATAGCGAAGCAGCACTCGGCAGCGTCGATCTCTTTGATTGTGATTTTAAAAACAAGCGCGCTGGAATCGGTATTCTCATTGCCGATTCTCAAAACAGAGGAAAGGGCATTGCCAGCCAGGTGCTCGAACTCCTTGTTGAGTACACTTCCAAAGTACTCGATTTACATCAAATTTACTGCAATGTGCTGTGCAACAATTCTGAGAGCATTGCTCTCTTTAAGAAATTTGGATTTGAAACAATCGGAATCAAAAAAGACTGGACTTTTTACGCGGGAGCCTTTTACGACGAATTATTGATGCAGAAAATACTTTTGAATGGCCACTAAGAAACGCCGCTTTGCCGGGGTACTCACTTTTATTTTACTTTTGACTTTCCTCGGGGTGGGTTATTATTATTACCGCCAGATTTTCGGACCAATACTTCAATTAAAAAGCGATCATACTGCATTTTATATTCATACCGGCTGGACGGATGATGATGTTTATAATGCTTTGGTCAATAGAGGTATCGTAAAAAAACCTGAAGCGCTGAAATGGGTAATGGAACGAAAAAATTACAATGGCAATCTTGTAGTAGCCGGAAAATATGAACTTACTGACGGAATGAATGCCAATGAACTGATCGATCACCTGCGCGCCGGAAATGGAGAGGAAGAAGTGAATATAGTAATTACCTCAACACGAACTTTGCAGGAGCTTGCCGGTAAAGTTGCTGCCAATATTGAAGCCGACTCAGTTCAGATACTCAACAAACTTACCGATCCACAAATTGCACGGAAATATGGCTTCGAGCCCAAAACGTTTACCGCTATGTTCATCCCGGATACCTATCGGATAGAATGGGATACCGATGCCGAGGAATTTCTTGAACGGATGGCTTCTGAGTACAAAAAGTTTTGGAATGCCGATCGTATCAATAAAGCCGGTGCTATTGGACTAAGCCAGAGTCAGGTATCAACACTCGCATCTATTGTTCAAGCCGAGCAGCAGAGCTATCCCGAGGAAAGACCTAAAATCGCAGGACTCTATCTGAATCGGCTCCGTCGCGGAATGCGCTTGCAAAGCGATCCGACGGTAGTCTTCGCCATTGGGGATTTTGGTATCAATCGCGTGCTTACTGCCATGCTTTCGGTTGACAGTCCTTATAATACCTATCTCTATTCGGGTTTGCCCCCGGGACCTATTAATATTCCGTCAAAGCAAGCCATAGATGCCGTGCTCAATCCCGATCAGAACGACTATATCTATATGTGTGCCAAGGCTGATTTTTCGGGGCTTCATGCTTTCGCGAAAAATCATTCCGATCATATTAAGAATGCAAGGGCCTTTCAGAAGGCGCTTAACGATAGAAAGATATATAAATAATGGAAAAGAAAACTACTATTTCTGAGGGAATGTCATTTGCCTATTTGATCCCCGGTGCTACGCTTATTGTATTGGGAATCGTGGGTTCTCAATTGTATCTCCCATTGGTTGCATCAATCCTGCCCGGTCTGGCACTTTGTCTTTCCTCCACGGGCGTTGATATTAATATGGAATCAAAAAAATACCGTAAATATATCGGTTTCGTTCTTTTCAAAATAGGAACCTGGCATTCTTTAGATTCATATACTGCTTTGGAGTTGATACATTCAACTCAGCAATATACCAAAAAGACTTTCTTACAATCCATTAGCGCAGGTGGGGGAAAGACTGTAACAATTAAAACGTTTGACGTATGTCTCAGCGATTCCGATGGGCATAAAACAGAAGTCAATGATTTTGACAAGTATGAAGATGCGGTTAAATGTTTGAGGGTTCTCCAAAAAGTAACGAAAATTGAACCGGTAGATCATTATGCCATCCACACCGCGCGCTTGTGGGAACGGAAAAAATTTCGGAGGAGATAAATTGAAGTACTTATTTTGATCCGAATAATAAGGACGAAACTTCAAAATACACTAGAAATTATGGTCATTCCTCTTACGCTTTTTACCGCGACCGAATCGGTCGTGCTCCGCCAAAGCTGCCATACGTTTTGAAATCCCTTTTCGGGCGATTGATACACCAACTTGTATTCGGCCGGAAAGTCGTTATTTTTTGAGAATGCGGTGTCAGCATGTGATGGGCAGCAATTCGTAAAATTTCCCGATATTCGGTTTTATTGTATCCGGGTTTAAGAATTTGTGCTTCTGCTTTTGCAAAAATGAGGATGCTGAAAACAATGGAATGAGGTTTTTGATTTTCATATTAATACTCAATTTTAATTCCGTATTTCCTCAATAATCCTGATAAATTACCATTCGAAAAACGCGCTTGCTTGAGATTGTTTCGCTCCGGGTCAATGTTGTAATTCTCGCTGCTACGAAAATCGGCTTTTGAAAGATTGGATCCATCGAAAATCGCGCCATGCAAATCGCATTTATCAAAAGCGCATTCCTGCAAATCGGCTTCAGAAAAATCTGCCTCGGTAAGCTGACAATTGAGAAATTGGGTCTTGCGAATCTGTAACCCTTGAAACGAAGCATAGCTCAAATTGCATTTCTCGAAAGAGAACTGAAGCAAAAATGGATTGCACCCTAAAAATTGCAATCCCAATAATTTTGATTCTGAAAAGGTACAGTCTTTAAAAGCAGTATGACCCAAAAGTGCGTTGGTCAAATCGCAATTTTCAAACCGACATTCTGCAAACTGAATACCTGTGAGATCCACTTCTGAGAAATTGCAATTGGAAAAAGTGCAATTATCGAATTCATTTTCCAATAGTGGATTTCGATTGTAATCAGTTGCCTTAAAATTTTGATCTGTTATCATCTAATCGCGAATATTTGACAAATATAAGAAGCGGTAGTTAACACAATCCTGTAATTACCTTTCTCTATTTTATTTTTTGTTTAAGGGAATGATGAAGTAATTAAACAATATTTCGACCTTTGGGTTTTAAAGCATATTTCTGACAAGCGTAAATGAAGTTTAGAGGATTATTTTTGGTGTTAGCATCTCTGCTCGCAATAAACGTTTCGGCTCAAAAAGGAGTTATCAAAGGACGCGTTTTCGATGATTTGACAAATGAGGCCATTCCATTTGCTAATGTGGCCATCCAGAATTCTGAAAAAGGCGCGGTGACCGATCTCGACGGAAACTACATCATCGAAAATCTGGGGCCGGGTCTGTATAATGTTCAAAGTACCTATATCGGCTACGAAGCCAAAACGGTTTTTGAAGTTCAGGTTGTAAATCAAAAGCCGACCATCTTAAATATCGCCCTGAAGGCTACTTCAACCAAACTCCAAACGGTGGAGGTGACGAGTGAGGTTTTTGAAAGAAATGTTGAAAGCCCCATATCGCTTCAGGAAATAGGCTCGAATGAAATACAAAGAAACCCGGGCGGTAACCGCGATATTTCCAAGGCCATTCAAGTGCTTCCCGGAGTTTCGTCATCCCTTTCTTTTCGAAATGATATTATTATCCGTGGCGGTGCGCCTAATGAAAACCGATTCTATCTAGATGGGGTAGAAGTGCCAAATATCAACCACTTCGCCACACAGGGTTCTTCCGGAGGGCCGGTGGGAATTATCAATGTCAATTTTATAAAGTCCGTAGACTTCTATTCGGGAGCTTTTCCAGCCGACCGCGGAAATGCGCTCAGTTCAGTTCTGGAATTCACCCAAAAAGATGGAAATGAGGATCGCCTCTTAACGAATTTTACTTTGGGCGCTAGCGATATCGGCCTTACTTTCGATGGGCCAATTGGCGACAAAACAACTTATATTTTTTCCGCACGCCGCTCTTATTTGCAATTCTTGTTTGGGATTTTAGGTTTGCCTTTTTTGCCAACTTACAATGATATGCAGTTTAAAGTGAAGCATAGATTTAATGAAAAGAATGAACTCACTCTTATTGGTCTCGGTGCTTACGATACCTTCGCACTCAATCCCGATGCAGTGGCCGATGCCAAAACGGAGGAAGACCGGCGATCGGCTGAATATATTTTAAATAATATTCCAGTTAATAATCAGTGGAATTATACGATTGGTGCGAACTATAAGCATTTTGGCAAAAATGGATTTCAATCAATCGTATTAAGTAGAAATGAATTGAACAATGAAGCTACCAAATATGCCGATAATGATGACTCTGATCCTTCAAAACTAATTCTGAAGTACCGGTCGGCCGAAATTGAGAATAAATTTCGATTTGAACAGACACAGCGTACGGGGGAATGGAAACTCAATGGTGGAGTGAATTTTGAAGATGTGGCGTATACCAATTCCACCTACAACAACGTGGTGGTAGGCAATTCTGTCCAGATTATTGATTTTAATTCGAAAATTAACTTTCAAAAATTTGGATTTTTTGCGCAAGCGAGCCGAAGCCTATTTGAAAAGCGACTATCGCTTTCATTGGGCATCAGGAGCGACTGGAATAATTTTGCACAAACCATGGAAAATCCGATTGGTCAACTATCTCCGCGGTTTTCTCTTTCGTACAGCATAACCTCGCCGTTGAGTTTTAATGCCAATTTGGGGCGTTACTACCAATTACCGCCATATACCGTTCTGGGGTTTCGCGACAATAGTGAAGAATTGGTGAATAAAGACAATGGAGTGAAATATATTCAAGCCGATCATTTCGTGGCCGGCTTCCAATATATTTTCCAGAAGAACACCAAGGCATCTGTGGAAGGTTTTTATAAAAAATACAGTGATTACCCCTTCACCCTTGGCGACAGCATCAATTTGGCCAATCTCGGTGGCGATTTTGGCGTAATCGGCAATGAGGCCGTAAAATCCACCGGGCGAGGCCGGACATATGGCTTGGAATTCTTGATACAGCGAAAGCTATACAACGGTTTGTACGGTATTCTGGCGGTTACCCTGGTGCGAAGTGAGTTCACAGATAAAAACGATGTATTCATTCCCTCATCTTGGGACAATCGCTTCATCCTGAGCCTTACCGGCGGGAAAAAGTTTGATAAAAACTGGGAACTTGGAGCACGACTCGCCGTATTGGGGGGCCCGCCTTATACGCCTTATGATATTCCCACCTCTTCGCTCAAGCAGGTGTGGAATGTGCGCGGAAGTGGTATTCCCAATTATAATCTGCTCAATAGCAAAAGAAATCCGCTCACATACCAACTTGATGTACGCCTCGACAAAAAGTACTTTTTTGATACGTGGAGCCTTGATTTATATATTGATATTCAGAATATTACAAACGCAACGTTCGAACTTGAACCATTTCTGGACACGGTAAAAGATGACAATGGTCAATCAGTAACAGATCCCAATGATGCAAGCCGGTACTTACTTACAACTATCCCTAATACAGCGGGAACTTTATTGCCATCTGTGGGAATAATCGTGGAGTTCTAATAGCGCATTTCAAATACAGAAACCTGGTATTTTGATATATTTGGTAAAATTACCTGCATGAAAAAGACTTCTATTCTTGTGCTCGCCGTCATTTTAGCGGTGGTATATTTTATTGCAAGCGCATCGCACGATCCTATTGTTCAGTATCGGTATCATAGCGAATTTCGGGATAAAGGAGGGGATCCAAAAACCAATACCGAACTCCCAATCGGATACAATAATTATTTTACCGCTTCGGGCGAATGCGGCTATTGCCATGGGCCCGATGTATCGGGAAATACCAATGTTGATGCCGAAGGAATTGATGTGAATCCCACGAGCCGTTGGCGGAGTAGTATGATGGCCAATGCCGCGCGCGATCCCTATTTCAGAGCCAAAGTCGAACATGAGAGTCTCCTTTTTCCAGCGCATTCGATGGATATTGAAACCGAATGTATTACCTGTCATGCACCGGCAGGACATTTCAATGCAATGTATCAGGGAGCCGATCATTTCACACTTGTAGAAATGGAAAATAATCAAATAGCTTATGATGGAGTGAACTGTTCTGGTTGCCACCAATTGAAAGACGATAGTCTTGGACTTCTTTTCAGCGGACATATCAAATATGACACTTCCAATTTTATTTACGGCCCTATTCAATCCCCCATTTCTTCGGTAATGACTGCCGCCACCGGATATGAAGCAATCTATTCTGATCATATAAATAAGTCACAGCTATGTGCCTCTTGTCATACGCTGATTACGGAGTCTCTCGATGTGGATGGCAATCCTACAGGGGATAATTTTGTGGAGCAAGCCACCTATCACGAATGGCTCAACTCGGTATACAGTTCAGAAACCAACGGTACCTCATGTCAAAGTTGCCACATGCCACAAATTACTGATGGAGTGAAAATCGCTACGCCTTATGAAGGATATCCTGCCCGATCGCCAATAGGATTGCACAATCTCGTGGGTGGAAATGCATTTATCCTCACTATGCTCCGCGACAATGGAGATGCGCTGGCAGTTACCGCCACTCAGACTCAGTTTGATTCAACTATTTCCCTTACGCTAAAAAAATTGCAGCAGCAGACCCTCGATCTTGATTTCCAATTTCTGGGAATGTCAGATGATTCAGCACGTTTTGAACTGAAACTTTCAAACAAAGCCGGGCATAAATTCCCGTCAGGATTTCCTTCGCGGCGCGCATATATCGAAATGATCGTTATTACTCAGGATGGGGATACGCTCATAAATTCGGGCATAATGAATTCAGATTATACCCTCGCCGATATTGATTCGCCATATGAACCCCATTACCAAATGATTAATCAATCAGATGAAGTGCAAGTTTATGAGCAAATTATGGGCGATGCGAATGGCAATAAAACAGTAGTACTTTTAAATGCAGTCGAAAATTTGAAAGACAACCGACTCGTGCCAGTGGGTTTCTCTACTTCGCATTCTGCATATGATACTGTGGCTATTCGAGGCGTTGCGGTTTCTGATCCTGATTTCAATCACGAGGCAGGAGTGGAGGGCAGCGGTTCAGATCGCATTCAATATCATGTCGCACTTAATGGTTTTTCAGGACTGCTTTATGCGCGCGCAAGGGTTCGTTACCAAAGTGTAACTCCTGAATTTGTGACTAATATCTTTGAAGATGAAGGCGATCGCATCGATGCATTCGAAACCATGTTTCTAAATGCGGACAATACACCGGTAACCGTTGCTGAAGCCGTTATTGATCAATTTGATCTTGGAATAAACGAAGCTGTAAACCGAATTGTTATTACTGCGAATCCCAATCCGACAACCGATGGCAACATTTCACTTTCAGGCTGGACAGGAAGCATTCCTGAAGTTGAGGTTTATTCGCTCGATGGAAAAAGAGTTTCCTCAAAATATCGAATGGAAAATGGATTAATAAAACTTCAATTGCCAAAAATCGCAGGAATCTATATTATACGTGTTTTGTCATATAGTAGGAACGTGGCTCAGATCAAAGTTTTAAGACTTTAGTCTGCCTTTGGTTGCAACGCTGGTCTAATGTGAATTGTCATGGCAACTCTTTTCCCCACAATTAAATCTATACTTGGGGTATACAAAGATGCCCCGTATACAAAAGGAATGTGATACCGATTCAAAACCTAACGGATATTCAGAAATCATACGTGAATTGTGGGAAAAAATTGAATCTGATCACCAATACACGAATAAAAAGATTTTGAGTAGATTGAATATTCGATTTAAGAGATTTTGGAGACTTAATTGAAATCAGGTTCCACCATTTTTTTGGGTAAGACGAGGATCATACGTGGCAAAAATACCTCATCACCAATTCGTTTCTGACTGCCCAATTCGTCTTTCATAATTAAATCAAGGATCTGCTAATTGCCGCTTCCCGGCAAGGACATCATTTGATAGCCGCTGGTATTAATTACTTCGTGAGAATTTTTATTGATTTTTTCAACTGTGGTCACAGTCTTTTCGTCATTTTTGTTCGACGCATTTACGATTTGAATCATCGATCCTTTTGGGTAATCTTCGGGAAGCACAAAATCTTTTTGCATTTTCTTGTTAGTCGATGCAATAGTCGACATCATTTCTATCCAGTTGGCATCAATATCATTGGTCATCCAAAAAGTTGTACTTGAATTAGGGTCGCCGTCGGGATCGTTTAGTTTGTATTCCTCACAGGTATATCCTGAAATGGTTTTTGTACGCCCGGTTTTTTCGAAAGATATATTGCTATGGTCTTTATCGCTTTCGTCGTTATTCACAAATTTATCAGGATTCAACTTCATCGTTATCCCCATTTTTTGACCACCATTATCTATAAGTGATATCATCTCGTACGTCTCCATGTCGTATACGATAAAGTTGTTGGCTCCTTCCATTTCCATGTTCATGCCGAAATGAGTTGTTTCATCCGAAAAGTACATGGTCATTTTCTGTGGCTCGCCGGGGTTTCCTTTCTTATCAAAAGTCTGAATATTCATCAGGATATTGTGATCGAAAGTATAGCTGTCCTGAACATCGACATTTGATCCGCCAAATATTTTGCCCATCGCTGCTGATTGAGCGGCATCATTTTCGACATTGCCTTCAGTCTCCGAAACCATTTCAGGGTCTGCTGTTTCAGACTCCTTATCTTTTTTCTTTTTACCGAAAAGACCTTCAATAGCGTCAAGCCCCTTATCCAGACCCTTGTCTATTTTTTGATCTACACGTTGATTTGCTTTTTGCTTCGCGCGGTTTTCAGTGCGATCTACAATTTGAGCATTCGAAATATTTACTCCAAAAAGAGCAAAGCTGAGCAGGTAAACAAGGAATTTCATAATATGCGGATTTATTGGGTCTGAGGTTAAGACATTTTCGGCTTGCTATAAAAGTACATAAAAGTACCCAACTTGTGGCACAAAAAAAAGTCTGTACTCCAGCAAAGAGTTCACAGACTTTTCAGTCGTCCTGCTCAATGAGCAATTGACCTTTCTCAATTAGCAATTAGGTCCAAGAGAAGCTCAGTTCACTTTAATATCTCCATCTCTGCCGTCATTCATGTTAATCCCCGTTATGGCAGTGGCAGCGAATTTTAGAAAACTCACAAATTTACTTGATTTGGTATCCCAATAATGTGCATCCTCAGGAATTACTTTTATTACCGCGATTCGCGGGTCTTCTTTTCCTTCTTTAAACCACGCTTTCGCAATTGGATTCCAAAGTTCATTTATTAATCCCTGATCGCGCGACACTTCTGCTGTTCCTTTTACTGTGCAATAAGAATTGTCTTTTGTGTTCGAGTAGAGCAAGTCCACTTTTGGATTGACCTTTAACTCATCAATTGTATCTGCCAGCCGATCACCCAGAAACCAGATATTTCCATAGCCGTCCGTTTTATTGGTGGACATAGGTCTTGCTTTCAATTCTCCGAGAGCATCATGTGTACAAAACATGCATGTTTTTTCATTTGTCAATTCGTGCATTTTCTCGATTGCTTCTTGCTCGTAAACGTTCGTGGTATCTCCCATGATATTTTTTTATTTTAATGATTTAATATTCCTTCCGGAAAAATCGTTCCGAAATTCACAATAGTGAATCTTAGTGTTAAACACATAAATATGCGAATGGTTTAATCCACTTAACAGTAAAATGGGATGATATCCCACAGAGTTGGGTGGATTATTCCATAGCTTAAATGCTGCTAACTTGATATTTCAGACCACACAAAAGCATTAAAGCTCTCTTAAATTTATTGCCATTACACAGAACACGTATTTCCGCTATTTACTCTGCTATTTCGACATTTTTGAACTCTCGAAGCACTTTCTTGT
The DNA here is from genome assembly GCA_963741985.1 of uncultured Cryomorphaceae bacterium. Lineage (GTDB taxonomy): Bacteria > Bacteroidota > Bacteroidia > Flavobacteriales_D > Cryomorphaceae > Cryomorpha. The sequence continues at coordinate 432,577 of CAVUKD010000004.1, read as the reverse complement.
TCTAACCATAAATCGGTTTTTTTTTTGATCATCTTAAGTGAATCACTAAAATGGAAAACATAATTTTTTCGCTTCCCAAATATTATTTATTCTCACCCTATGCACGGATTGAATTTATTTATACTTTTCGCCCTTGTTTTTGCGTTGAACGCACACCTTATAAAACGCTGATATCAAAGAGTATCAAAAGTGAAATGAAATACTTATCTGAATCTATTTTATTTAAAATACGCGGAATTCCTTTCTGGATTTTTTGTTTAAAAGTCAACCGCCCACTGGCACCTCAGGCAAGAAAACTTTAGCTTTCCCATTCTTATTTATACCTTTTCAGATTTTAAAAAAGTAATTCATGAAAATTCAATATTTCGATCTTATAGATCAAACTTTTGTTTTTCCACAGGAAGAGTTTGATTTGAAAAATGATCAACTCGAGTTTCACGGTATTCCAATGATGGACGTGGTGAAGAAGTACGGTACCCCCCTGAAATTTACCTACTTGCCAAAGATTTCGGAAAATATTCAGAAAGCGAAGAAGTGGTTCAACAATGCCATGAAAAAAGTGGACTACAAAGGCTCGTATAATTACTGCTATTGCACCAAGAGTTCGCATTTTGCGCATGTGGTGGAAGAAGCGCTGAAAAACGATATTTCAATAGAAACTTCGTCAGCTTACGATCTGGATATTGTTGAATATCTATTCAGTACAAACAAATTGAATAAGAACCGGTACATCGTTTGTAATGGTTACAAAACGGATGATTATTTAAATCGTATCGCACTTCTTATCAACCGCGGCTTCAAAATTCTTCCCGTGGTTGATAACATAAAAGAAATCGATGTTCTGGATTCTTTAATCGATAAAGAATTTGAAATCGGAATCCGAATCGCGAGTGAAGAAGAACCAAAATTCGAGTTTTATACAAGCCGTTTGGGAATTGGTTATCGGAATATTGCACCGCTATACCGCGATTACATCAAGGACAATCCAAAAATAAAACTCAAGATGCTACATTTCTTCATTAATACAGGTATCAATGATACAGCGTATTATTGGAATGAGTTGCATAAATGTCTTACCGTATATGGCAAACTCAAAGAAGATTGTGAAGAGCTTGACAGCCTCAATATCGGCGGCGGATTCCCAATAAAGAACAGTCTGGCTTTCGATTACGATTACAAGTACATGAGCGAAGAAATAATCAGTCAGATTAAAAGCTACTGTGACGAAAAGGAAATTCGCGAACCAAATATTTATACTGAGTTTGGCAGCTTTACCGTTGGCGAAAGCGGTGGGGCTCTCTTCAAAATAATCCATCAGAAAAGGCAGAATGAGAAAGAGAGATGGAATATGATCGACTCTTCCTTTATGACCACGTTGCCCGACTCCTGGGCCATCAACAAGCGATTTGTTATGCTTCCGTTAAATAGGTGGAATAGTGAGTACGAAAGGGTTTTTCTGGGTGGCTTGACCTGCGACAGTGATGATTATTACAATTCAGAGCAACATATGAACGCCATTTATCTGCCACGGTTCATAGCTGATAAACCTTTATATATTGGCTTTTTCAACACCGGTGCGTATCAAGATACGGTGGGTGGATATGGCGGATTACAGCATTGCCTAATTCCCAATCCACAACATTTGATCATTGATCGGGATGAGAATGGAGAGCTCACATACCGCTTGTTTTCTGAAAAGCAAAAAGCCTCTGCAATGATGAAATTATTAGGCTATCCCGAAGCCGCGCACGAACATAAAACAATGGAAAATACAGTTGATAATGGAAGAGTTTCCCAATAATTTCGCGGGTGTACCCGATGAATATGCAGACGAAAAATCTGCAAAAGTTATTTTGATTCCTGTGCCTTACGATGGTACGAGTACATGGCAAAAAGGTGCCGATCAAGGTCCTGCTGCATTGCTCGATGCTGCCCGGAATATGGAGCTTTACGATATCGAAACAGATACAGAAGTATATCGTGAAGGTGTATTTCTCACTCCGCCCGTTACCGAAAATTCTTCCCCTGAAGCAATGACCGATGCCGTTTTCACGAAAGTGAAAGAATATCTTCAAAAAGATAAATTCGTGACCGCTATTGGCGGTGAACATTCCATCAGTATCGGCGTGATCCGGGCTTTTATGGAAAAATATAAAGACTTGACTGTATTGCAGATAGATGCGCATGCAGATTTGAGAGAGAGTTACGAAGGCAGCAAATGCAATCATGCTTGTGCAGTATACGAAGCCAATCAGGAGGCAAACCTGATTCAGGTCGGGATACGCAGCATGGACATTTCGGAGAATAAAGTCATGAAACGTGAAAATGTATTCTTCGCCCACGAAATGATCAATAACTCGCATTGGATGCACGATGCAGTAGATCGCATGTCACGAAATGTATTTATCACGATCGATCTTGATGCGTTCGATCCGTCTATCATGCCATCCACCGGTACGCCGGAGCCTGGAGGGTTGCAATGGTACGAAACCCTTCAATTTATTAGAAAAGTAAATAAAAAGCGCAATATTGTGGGCTTTGATATTGTGGAATTACGACCAAATCCAGAAGAGAAATCATCTGATTTTTTGGCTGCTAAGCTCTATTACAAGATTTTAACGTACGTTTTTAAAAAAAGGAATAAAGAAAATGGCTGAGAAAGGACCTATTTCCAAATTTATTGAAACCCATTACAAGCATTTCAATTCTGCAGCGCTTGTGGATGCGGCGAAGGGTTATGAAACGCATTTGCTCGAAAATGGCAAAATGATGATTACCCTGGCTGGAGCCATGAGTACCGCCGAATTGGGCAAAAGCCTTGCCGAAATGATCCGCCAAGATAAGGTGCAGATCATATCTTGCACAGGTGCGAATCTCGAAGAAGACGTAATGAACCTCGTTGCGCACAGCCACTACGAACGGGTGCCGCATTACCGCGACCTTACAGCAAAAGACGAATGGGCATTGCTTGAAAGAGGTCTCAACCGGGTTACGGATACCTGTATTCCTGAGGAAGAAGCTTTCAGAAGGCTTCAGGCAAATATTTTCAAACAATGGATAAACGCTGAGGATGCCGGCGAACGCTATTTTCCTCATGAATACATGTACAAAATGATTCTTTCAGGTGACCTGAAGGACCATTATGAAATCGATCCGAAAAATTCGTGGATGATAGCAGCTGCGGAAAAAAATCTGCCGATAATCGTTCCTGGCTGGGAAGATAGCACCATGGGAAATATCTTTGCTTCCTATTGTATAAAAGGAGAACTTAAACCCTCTACCATGAAGTCGGGGATTGAATATATGACCATGCTTTCGGATTGGTACATCAAAAATTCAGGCGGAAAAGGTGTTGGCTTTTTTCAAATTGGTGGAGGAATTGCCGGCGATTTTCCAATCTGTGTGGTACCGATGCTTTATCAGGATATGGAAATGACAGACATTCCTTTTTGGAGTTATTTTTGTCAGATTTCTGATTCAACTACCAGTTACGGAAGTTATTCGGGAGCAGTGCCTAATGAGAAAATTACTTGGGGAAAACTCGATATCAATACGCCCAAATTTATTGTGGAAAGTGATGCGACTATTGTTGCACCTTTAATTTTTGCTTGGATTTTAGATTGGTAAATAAAACCTTGCTAAATTTAGCTCCGTATTTAAGTTCAAAATATTGATTTGCAAATGCCTAATTACTATTATTTAATCCATAGCACGCCAGCTATTTAATACAATTAACATCGATGAAAAGGGTTATTAAAGATTTTAAAGCAATCACCGATGATGTCGTGGCTTTGATCAACGATCAGTATCCGCATGGCTATGAAGATAGCCAATTGGTGACTTTTGTAAATGCAAAAGGTGAGTTCGTAAAAGCGTTGGAAGTAAAGTCTGACGAAATTACCTACCTCATCAAGCTCGACCGAAAGCTCGATGAGCATATCAACGATTATATGGAATCAGATGATGACGACGACTATTCTTATACTTCTGACGATGGGGTAGAAGGTGAGATTGAAGGAGTCGCTGATGATGAAGAGGATGACGACCGCAGTCGCGATGATGACTAATTAAAGTTTGTCAATTCTCCCGAACGTCGGGATCGTTGAGTTCGAGATCAAGGTATGTCAAGATGTGGATACCTTACGAAGCGATCTCACAAGCGAAAGGCGAATAGCAAAGTCTGTTTTTCAAATCAAGACCTTACACCAAGCTTAAAGGCACTGTATAACGATGATGGTGAACCGTCGGCACAGCCATAAATTATACACGTCGCTATCCGTCGTGCTCTACGTCCAGATCAAAGATTTCTTTCATTTTGGCTAATGTAGGATTTTGGGCGTTCATGGCCTCAAATTTCTTGCGTGGATCGTAAATCGAATCACCATCTTCGGTTTCAGTATCATCGATTACACCCTCGAGTTGGATTCTCCAATTATTGAGCTTTTCCCGTAAAAATTCAAGAAGATGTAATTTATCCGCCTCCAGATCCGAAAGCTGCACATGGTTGTCTAATAGCAACTGCACCTTGTATTTCTCGTGTAATATGGGTTGGTTTTTTGTGAGCGTGGCGTAATAGCTCTTTTTGTCTTCTTCTTTTATTTTCTCAGCGTATTCATCCCAAGCATCCCATAATTGGGCAAGATTGAAATCGGTGGCAGGTTTGTTTTCATTTAGCCTTGCCAACACCTCCTCAGCGCTCTCAGTTGTTGATGACTTTGGCTTAGTGTGTATTCGTTTAGATTCTTCTGCGAGTGAATTCAAAGAAGGTAGACCTTTTGACTTTGCTCCGCTGAGTTTGCTTTTGAATTTTCTTGGGACTGATTCCGTTTCTGATGGTTTAGCTCCTTCCGGTTTAGTTTTCCTGTCGTTCGCTATTTCCTCAATCTCGGAATTCGTTTCTGGTGCAACTATTTTTTCAATACTTTCTTCCTCATCTACGATTTCGATTGTAGTACTTTCCTTTTCAGGAAAAGAGGATCCAGAAGATTCAATTTCCTGATCCTTAATTGTCTCTTTTTCAAAACTATCCTGATTGTTCTTTACCGTTTTTTCAGGTTCGGGCTCGGCAACCATCCCCGAATTTTCCGATCGAGTTGCTGCATCGTTATTTTTATCGGATTGGATTGCCGCTTTTTTCGACTCAAACTTCTCACTTGGTGAATCTTTCTCTTTAGCAAAAGGTTCTACTTCATGATCAGGGTTTTTTTTTTGAGAAAGCTGATCAGCCAAGTTGCATAATTTTAGAAGTGCCAATTCTACAATGAGGCGTTGGTTTTTACTCGCTTTAAAATGGATGTCCGTTTCGCTCAATACATTCAATCCATTGAGAATAAAACGCATATCGCAATTTTTGGCTTGCTCTAAATAGCGTGTTTGAATATTTGCACCCACTTCCATAATAGCTGCAGTACGCTCAGAAGTGCAAAAAAGAAGGTTTCGGAAATGATTTGCCAGTCCATTTGTGAAGTTATGGCCGTCGAACCCGTTGTTCAAAATAGTATTAAAAGTAACCAATGCCTGGGATTTATCTCCGCGAAGAAAGGCATCCGTCATTTCAAAGTAATAATCGTAATCGAGTATATTGAGATTGGAAATTACATCCTGATAAGACATTTTTTTTCCCGTAAAACCGGCTACCTGATCAAAAATAGAAAGGGCATCCCTGAGCGCTCCATCAGCCTTTTCGGCTATTATGTGCAGAGCATCATTCTCGGCTTCAATCCCTTCCTTTTGAGCAATTTTACTCAAGTGAGACACCATTTCGGGAATTTGAATCCGATTGAAATCAAAAACCTGACACCGCGAAATGATGGTCGGAAGTACTTTGTGTTTTTCGGTTGTTGCCAAGATAAAAATGGCATAGGCTGGTGGCTCTTCCAATGTTTTCAAAAAGGCATTGAAGGCTTGCGCCGAGAGCATATGGACCTCATCAATTATGTAAACTTTATATTTTCCGATCTGCGGAGGGATACGGGTTTGCTCAATAAGATTACGAATATCGTCCACCGAGTTATTCGAAGCCGCATCGAGTTCAAAAATATTAAATGCGAAATCGTCGCCTGTATTTCCGGTCTCGGCGTGAAACTCATTTACCGTGTGTGCCAGAATCCGGGCACACGAAGTTTTGCCAACTCCGCGAGGACCACAGAATAAAAAAGCTTGCGCTAAATGATTATTCTCAATGGCTTTGACCAGCGTTTGAGTAATACTTTCCTGACCTACAACGGTATCGAATGATAGAGGCCGGTATTTTCGGGCTGAAACTACAAAATCTTCCATGGGCATAAGTCGTGCAAAGGTAAGGAATATTCCCTTTTTTTGAGCGATTTTTGTTCTCATTTACCAAGCATCTTTTACTTTTGAGACCTTACTGAGAGACAGTAGAGTCCGACATTTTTAAAAAGTAGAAAACCAGTTGTTTCAAATGGTTATTTTGCTACCTTTGCACTCCATTTTTTAATAAATCAATATTAATAACAAAAGCAGTTATGACAAATCGTTATGAAACCGTTTTCATTCTGACTCCCGTTTTGTCTGAAGATCAGGCAAAGGAAGCGGTTGCGAAGTTCAAAGCTCTTCTCAAAGATGGCAATGCAAAAGTCCATCATGAAGAAGATTGGGGATTGCGAAAACTCGCATATCCCATCCAAAAAAAATCCACCGGATTTTATCATTTAATAGAGTTTGAAGCCGAAGGAAGTATCATTGGCGACCTTGAATTGACTCTCCGACGTGATGAGCGCGTAATCCGTTTTCTCACTATCAAAATGGAGAAGCATGCGGTAATTTACGCTGAAAAGAAAAGAAGTAACAAAAAAGAACAAACTCCGGCTTAAAAAAGGATCAGTATGGCAGATAATAGCGAAATTAGGTATCTTACTCCAATTAGTATTGATACCCAAAATACAAAGTATTGTCGATTTAGAAAAAATCGAATCAAATATATCGATTACAAAGACCCCAATTTTCTTCTGAAATTGGTGAATGAACAAGGAAAAATCATGCCTCGTCGCGTTACCGGTACTTCTATGAAATACCAACGTCGGGTAGCTCAGGCTATCAAACGTGCTCGTCATCTGGCGTTGCTTCCTTATGTTGCGGACCTTTTAAAGTAAGAAATTATGGAAATTATTCTGAAAGAAGATATAGAAAAGCTCGGTTACAAAGATGATATGGTAACCGTGAAACCGGGATATGCACGAAATTATCTCATTCCACAGGGGATGGCGATCATTGCTACGGTTTCTGAGAAAAAAGTTCATGCTGAGAATTTGAAACAGCGCGCCCATAAAGAAGAGAAGTTGAAAGCGGAAGCCGAAAAAATGGCAGAATCACTTGCAAAACAAACCATTACTATTGGAGCGAAAGTAGGTGAGAATGGTAAAATCTTTGGTTCTGTGAATACGATTCAACTTGCGGATGCACTCGAAGCTGCCGGATTTATGGTAGATCGAAAACGCATAACCATCAAAAATGAACCGATCAAACAAATCGGTACGTATGAAGCTGATGTTGTGGTTCATAAAAACATCGTTCAGACGATCAATTTTGAAGTGGTAGGCGAATAACTGACACTCATTACTCTATTTAAAAGCTCCGTTTATGACGGGGCTTTTTTATTGGAGTCTATTGATAAACGGGATTTTGAGTCTTGCCATTTGAATTTTCTACCTTTTTGGTGAATGAACAATTCAGCTGCTTAGGTGTTTGAGAATAAAACCGTCTACCATGAAAAGAACGCTGCCATACGCCGTTTATACCGGTATCGCCCTTATCGTCTATTTCTTCCTTATGAAATTGATTGGTCTGGAAACAAATTTTTACCTGAGAATTTTTAACTTTTTCATTATGACGGGTGGAATATATTTCTTGTTTCGCAATGCGATTGTCCGGTCCGATGAGTCAATTGGATATATTGACGGACTTCGCATGGGAATGCAATTTACAATTGTCTCGGTACTGATTTTCATTGTATTTCTTGGGCTTTATCTCAAGTTTATAGACCGCAATTTTCTTCAGGTTATGGAAGAATCCGGATTGTGGTCATTCGATAAAGTTTCTATCACTCAGGCTTCTGTCGGTGTTTTTGTTGAAGGAATGGCCTCTGGCTTAATTATTACTTTCGTTTTGATGCAGTATTTTAAGGGGTATATTAAGGGGGAATAGTCCGGATAAATTAGATCGCTTTTTATTTCATGTATCTTACTTCTTACCTCATATTGACACGCCTTCCCCAATACCTTTTTATTTTAAGGTAGGTCGTCACACCCGATTCACTTATATTTGGTGTGAACGAAGTGATATGAAATCAATATTATTTCTTTTTTTTCTGGTTTTTGCCGCTGCCACTGTGCAGGGTCAGGATATTATTGTGCGCATTACGGGGGATACTGTTCATGTAAAGGTTCATCATTCGAACGATGATTTCATTTATTACCAGAGTTCTCAAACCCGACGGGGGCAGTTGGATGTAATTTCGCGATTGGAAGTCTCGTCTATTCTATACAATTTTGAAGCTGCTCCGGCTGATCTTAAAAAAGCGAAGAATCAATTGGATAGAGGGTATGATATTTTTGAAGGTTGGTTTCTTTACGGTGGGTATTATTTACCTATCGTTTATAATGGCTCAGATGACTTTATAGATTACTATAAAAAACTCCAATTTGGCTCAGGTTTTCGCGGCGGATTTCAAATCTTTTTGAATCAAAATATGGGAATAGGTGCTTTGTATTCCCAGTCAAATTATCGCAATAGTGCCGATATTCAAGTCATCCAAACCGGCCAGACCGGAAAAATTCAAAATGATATTTTATTGAAATATGCAGGAGCAATTTTTGTGTATCGTATAGACTTTCAAAATGTTCAGAGCTCATTTGAAATTTTTGCCGGCGCTGGATATACCTGGTACAGCGATAATGCCAAATTGATAGACTCTTACGTTATCCGAGGTGGAGGATTTACTGGGAATGTGTCAGCAGCATTTAATATTTCGATTGGACAGGGTATTTATATTCCCGTAAAATTAGCGGTTGACGGAATCAATGTCACCAACCTTCGTATCGATCTGGAAGATGAAAGTACAGATATTTCCCAACAATTGAAAGCATCCATCGCCAATACCAAAAAAGAAGATGTTTCCCGCATTTCTGCGACGATTGGCTTATTAATTTCCTTCTGATGCACCCGCTATCACATCATTAATCGGATTGGGTGCTTTTGTTTCTGCTTCTTCACTGTTTTCTTGTTTGCGGGTGCGAATCAAGCCGTACGTCATGAAAAGGCTTGTAGCCAAAATAACAAAAAGGAGCAGTCCGTCGGCAGTGTTGTTCAGTTTCATCGCTTCGGGAATGGAAAAGAAAAGGAGAATGCTAATCAACCCACGTGGAGCGATAAAGAGCTCCGGTACCAGATCCGTGCCACTCACATATTTCAAATAAAGTGCCCGGGCTAGATAGATTACTAGAATAATAATAATTCCGTTCATCAGTACGCTTACATTTACCAATGAATAGATATTCATTGTATATCCGAACATCAAAAAGAAAAAGGTTCGAATAATAAACGCAGATTCTGCGGTAAGCATCAGGAACTGATTCAGATCATTTCGAAGTTTTTCATATAGGAAAAGTTGCTTGAATTTTGAAATTGGGATAATTTCTGCATTGTTGAGAAAAAGACCCAGAAACAAGACCACGATAAGTGCCGACAAGTGGTAAAACTTTCCTATGGAATAAACAAGGATCAATAAGGACAGAATGAGGAAAAACTTGATGTGATGCGTAATTCGTTTCATCAAAAACAAAAACACGACTGATATTACAATAGCAATTACCAAAGTAATAAGGGTATCCTTTCCTAAATTTACATAAGAATGGAGCCCGTAAGTCTTGTTTTGTATAGCGAAATTGAAAAACATGATGCCCAGGATATCAGAAAAGGAAGAATCATAAATTACGAATTCTCGTTTCTTCTTGGGAAGATCTGCTGCTGAAGGTATCGCAATTGCAGAACTTATAATTCCCAACGGAATCGCATTCACCAGACAAATCTGGAAAGGCAAATGCGTAACATACCGGAACAAAAGAGTAACAGCAAGGGAAGTAGCAATAAGGATAAAAAATGCAGATCCGAGTGTTTGTCGAATTAGCTTTATCTTATCTTTTTCAAAACGCAGTTCTAATGCACCTTCCAGTACGATCAAAACCAGACCTACCGTGCCGACTACCGGTAGGATTTTAGAGAGATTTATCGGTTCTACGCCAAAATACCTAAGAATATATTGAAGTGCCAAGCCTGTTCCAAACAATAACAGAACAGAGGGAATCTTCGTTTTCTTGGCTATTAGATCGAAGATGTAAGAAAACACCACGACCAAACTGAGAAATATGAGTATCGAATAGGTATCCAATAATTGATTTTTGTTGAGGCACGAATATAAGATTATCCGCTCGAATTGTTCTGAGAAATTTCGACAACTATATTTTAACGCACGTAACGATGATCACTGGACTAATTCTTAAAAAAAACGATTGTGCACGCAGCTGAAGATGATAAAATCATTACAATAAGCACAATTATGAGTTTGTATCGAAAAGAAGCGCTGAATTCACCGATTGCATCTGGGAAGAGAAAGGCATAGATGTTATCCACCGCTCTCTTTAAAAGGGGCATCATTTCAAGGTAATTTTGGTTGGTTAAAAATAACAATGGAAGCAAAGGTAGTAAAATTCCTTTTTTTAACTATGAAAATCTGTTTTTAACCGATGAATACCGATTTTATTCCTTCGAAAGTAGATAGTCTCTTTACTTAGACTGCCGAAATGTTATTATTACAATTTATGAAATTCAGTAATAAAAAAACGAAATGCAAAAACCTTTTCGAATCAGTTGAACGTTTTCTTCTGCCAGCAATCAGAACTAAACTGTTGATGTGTAGTAAACCAGAGATAAGAAATGATTGCAGACGAACTTAACACCGATAATCCTAAAAAGAGGAACCTGCCGAGCGACAAATAGTTGAGCGATAATGATACAAGGGAGGTTGGAGACAAGGCTGTCAATAGGAGTGAGAATGACAGTATGGTAATCACTAAATTCGAGAAATTTTGAAATGGCCAGGCAATAAGCTTTCTGTACCACTTCAAATCCTTACCCCATTTATGAATCAAATAGAATCGTCCATCTGGCAACGGACAAAACAAGAGAGGGTCCTTATTCGCATCTTCGAGTTTAAACAGAGAACCAGGTGCCACAACATAAAACGATTTAATTTCAGTTTCTAATTTATTCTCTAAATCCTTAATGGCTCGAATCGCATCGAGCGGAAAATTTGGTCTAAAATACCGGGTGGGTAAAAAACGAAGCCGGTATTGTACGCATAGTTTTTCAATGGTTTGCAAATCATAAATACGGTCGGAATTAAGCGCTTTTTCCGTTTTTAAAAATGTGTTGGATATATCGGTGTCGAGATTTCGGCGTATACGGATATCATATTCCCATTCCGCCTGAAATAAGATTTTGAATCTTTCCAAGGTGTGTTCAAGCGGATTATTCTTGGCAACGCTTCGGAGTTTAAAAAGCTTCCTTTCTAAATTTACATTTTCAAACATTTTTCAACTTTTCATTTCAAATGATAGTATAAATGTATAAATTGGAAAATAGGAAATAAAATTAATTTAGAAAAAAATCACCCCGAATACTATTCATTTGTTCGCTGATTTTTTCCAATATCCGAATTTTATTACTCAATATTTTCTCCCGCATGATCGCAGAATTGGTACGCGCCAGTTTTATTTTATCAGTATTTGAAAATTCAAGCAAGCAGGCCACTTCAAAAGCCGATAACTGAAAGGAGGGATCCTCGGGAAGAACAACCTTTTCATTCTTTTTGAGCAATCTATTGAGCAACTGGATCAGGTTTGCAGAAACGCCTTCGTGCAAAACGCTGTCAATAAATTCAACTTCTCCCGTGGGGTAAAGTGTGCTGTCATTGTGTATTAGAAATTTTTTGAGGTTGAATACATCCTCACAAAATATTTCAATATCGGATGTGCCATCCGAATTCTCAGCTGATACATTAATTATTTTTACAAAGCTACCTATTGCACTAATTTTATCATTCGATTTGAATGGAATACCGAATCCGGTATTGGTTTTGGCGCAATCAACTAACAATTGCTGATACCGGGGTTCAAATATATGTAAGTGGGTAGTTTCGCCCGGAAGGAGAAAGATTTCAATGGGAAATAAAGGTATCTGAACGGTTTGCATAAGCGGCTCTCTTTATGGAAAACACAAGAGCAATCAAACTTGTTTAAAAAATAATCTTACTTGGTGTCTTCACCTATTATTACAAACACATCCTCATTTTCCCGCTTCATACGGTATTGCTCACGGGCAAATTTTTCGAGAAGTGACTTGTCGGTGGTCAACTCTTTGGTTTGATTTTTAGCTTCTTGAATATCTTTTTCTAAAAAATCCATTTGGTCATGGATTTTATGTAGCTCCCACTTAATATGGAGTTGAGAAATTAGATCGTGCGAATCAAAAAAAGTAATATATAAAAAGAAGCCGCTGAAAACAACGATATACCGATTTCGAAATATTTTAGGCAACTTTTTAGACACGCGTAAATTTAAAGGAATTTTCATCGGTGGAAGTGAAAAAACCCCTGAATTTACAAACAGGGGTTTTTTAATAGTATTAACTTAATTCATTTGAGATGAGCGGCATACTATAGGTGGCTGAACTAGGGAACTGGAAACCAATGCTTCAGCTTAAGCAGAAGGAATGGTAACGTAATCCAAAAGGGGACACCAATTAGTCTAAAAACGGATAGCGATAATCTTTGGCAGGCACAAAAGTTTCTTTTATCGTACGTGGCGACACCCAACGCAGTAGGTTCAGATGTGAACCGGCTTTATCGTTTGTTCCGGAACCTCTGGCACCGCCAAAGGGTTGCTGGCCCACGACTGCTCCTGTTGGCTTATCATTAATATAAAAGTTTCCTGCCGCATTTTCCAACTTTTTCACTGCCAAATCAATAGCGTATCGATCTTTGGATAATACAGCACCAGTTAGGGCGTAATCCGATGACTCGTCAATAAGTTTCAATGTATTTTCATAGTCATTTTCAGGATATACATAGATGGTCATTACAGGTCCAAATATCTCTTCACACATGGTCCGGAATTTTGGGTTTTTGGTGACAACTACCGTTGGATCAATAAAATAGCCTTTACTATCATCGTAATTTCCACCAACCAATATTTCAGCATCGTCCTGTTCTTTTATAAAATCAATATATCCGGCAATTTTATCGAAAGCTTTTTTATCAATTACCGCATTTATGAAATTCGAAAAATCAGAAGGAGGCCCCATTTTAAAAGATTTTACATCTTTAATAAGTCGTTCTTTCACAGCATCCCACATATTTGATGGGATATAAGCCCGGGATGCCGCGGAGCACTTCTGACCTTGAAATTCAAACGCACCACGCGCAATGGCTACAGCAACTTCCACCGGGTCAGCAGATTTATGGGCTACAATAAAATCTTTTCCACCGGTTTCTCCGACAATTCGCGGGTAAGCTCGGTACGTGTCTATATTTTGTCCGATTTCTTTCCAAAGCGACTTGAAAACAGCGGTAGATCCTGTGAAGTGAAGACCGGCAAAATCACGGTGTTTGAAAATAACATCACCAGCTTCCGGGCCATCGACGGTAATAAGATTTATAACGCCATCTGGTAACCCAGCCTCGCGGAAAACTTTCATTACTAAATGTGCTGAATAAATCTGGCTGTCTGCCGGTTTCCACACACATACGTTACCCATCATAGCTACAGATGCAGGAAGATTTCCGGCTATAGCGGTAAAGTTGAACGGGGTAATACAAAAGACAAATCCTTCGAGAGCTCTGTATTCCAGTCGATTCCATACTCCAGGAGAGCTTTCAGGCTGATCAGCATATATTTCCTGCATGAAGTAGGCATTAAACCTTAAGAAATCGATCAATTCACACACTGCATCAATTTCTGATTGATAGGCATTTTTGCTTTGAGCAATCATCGTCGCGGCATTCATCTCATATCGGTAAGGCCCGGATATGAGGTCTGCAGCTTTCAGGAAAATTGCCGCCCTGTGTTCCCAGCTTAAATTTACCCAGGCTTCACGTGCTGAGAGAGCTGCATCAATTGCATCTTTCACATGTTGTTTATTTCCACGGTTGTAGTGGGCCACTACTTTTCCATGGTCAAATGGAGGGCTGAGGGCCACTTTATCATCGGTTCGCACCTCTTTTCCACCAATAAACATAGGTATGTCTGTTGGTTCCTGATTGAATCGCTTTTTGTAGGTTTCTTCTAATCTTTTGCGTGATTCAGTCTCCGGCGCATAGTCAAATACGGGTTCATTTTCTGGAAACGGAACCTGATATACTCCTTTTGGCATAATTTATTTTTAAATTTAGAGTTTCAATGAATTCGGGCTGCAAAACTACAAAATTCAACGTCCATTTTCGTATCGTTTTGCCAACATAGACGTAAACTTCAACTGACGCTCTATTTTTATAATTTAGCCCCTTACATAATTGCGCATTGGAAAATAGAATTTTACGTGCTATTTCAGGAATACCTTTTGTACTCTTTCTATTAGCTTCACAGGCTATAAGGGGACAGTCCGTACAATTTAATTCCCTTTCGCTAAACGACGGTTTATCGCAAGCAACTGCTTCATGTATGACCCAGGATCGGGATGGCTTCATCTGGATCGGAACTCGCGATGGGCTTAATAGGTATGACGGTTATACTTTTGATGTTTTGCAATACGACCTAACAGACAGTACTTCCATAAGCAATAATACGATTACGGCACTTGCAAATGATCGGAGTGGAGGTCTGTGGGTAGGAACTTCATTTGGGCTCAATCATCTTAATACAAGTTCGTTACATGCAGATTCGTATTACCATTGGTTTGAAGATTCGGCTTCAATCAGCAGCAATAAAATCAGAGCTCTGGCCGAAGATAAACTTGGTAGACTTTGGGTAGGCACCCATAACGGGCTGAATAGACTGGATAACTGGGAGGAGAATCGATTTATTCGATTTTCAATCCAACCCGAGGATACAACGAGCCTTTCGAATAATACAATTAATGATATTCTGGTAGACTCCAAAGGGCGCGTTTGGATAGCTACCGACGGCGGACTGAATTTGTACGAACCGTTTTCAGATACGTTTATTCGTTATCGCCAAAAATTTAACGACGATAACAGCTTGAGCAATAACAATGTCATGTCACTCTGTGAAGATCATGATGGCAATCTGTGGATAGGTACGCGAAATGGATTGAATAAATACAATCCCGAAATGGGAGTTTTTACCCGATATTTTGCGGATTATCCCATGCAAGACTTGTTGAGTTCGAACATTATCAGCGATTTAATAATTGATAAAACAGGCGATCTATGGATTGGGTCACCTACTGGCTTAACACGGTTTTCGCAAGAGTCAAAAAAATCTACCCAATATCACTCCGGTGGTGGACGGCTCAATAGTCTTCCCAATGAACATATTTTGAGCCTCTTACGGGATAATTCCGGGATGATATGGATCGGTACACAGTCGGCAGGAATTGCTACACTCGACTTGGATGCCCCTCAGTTTTTCTCACATGTTTTTTCGGGTCGCGATAATTATATCCCCGAGCAAAACCAAGTATTTTCCTTTTTGCAAATAGATTCGAGTATGATATGGCTCGCTACAGCAAATGGATTAGCCGGTTTTAACCCAATTGTGGATACTGCTTTTTTTTACGACGATAGTGCGTTGCCTACAGAAAAATATTTTGGGTATATTAATCATTCGATAAAAGCCTTAGCCCGAACTTCCGATAGCTTAATATGGATAGGTACGAGTGGCAATGGCCTCATGGTGCTGGACATGAAAGGTGATACCGTGAAAACTTTTTTATCCGTTGCGAATGATAGCACAAGTATTTCGAGCAATAATATCCTAGATATTTTGGTGGATAGAGATCAAAATATTTGGCTGGCGACTTTAGGGGGTGGACTTTGTTATTTGGATCGGCAATCCGGTAAGTTTCGCACGTATGCATTCGATGGCAATAATCCGACTAGTATTCGGGATAATAATGTGCATTGTATGGCTATGGATCCTGACGGTAATATTTGCTTCGGTACCGGTAATGCAGGACTTTATATGCTGGATATTAGTTCGGGTGAATTAAGGAATTTTACAGCCGGTGATCCTGAAAAGGGATATTTACCCTCCAATGGTATAAATGACTTATATACAGATGTTGATGGCAATCTCTGGGCCGCTACTTCGGGTGGAGGGATTGCCTTGTTTTTACCGTCCCAGAATAAATTTAGAACTTATAGCACCGCCGACGGTCTGGCTAATGATGTGGCACTTGGAATTACATCCGACGAAACTGGAAATCTTTGGGTGAGTACCAACGGTGGAATCTCGGCTTTCAACATTGAAACGGAAACTTTTAGAAATTACAATGAACAAGATGTTCTAGGGCAAAATACGTTTTATCCACGAAGCTGTTTGCGCACAACATCAGGCATTGTACTTTTCGGAGGGTCAAATGGTTTTGATTATTTTAATTCGGAGGGATTAAAAGAAAATTTATTCGTGCCTCCCATCGTACTAACTGGTTTTCAGGTTATAAATTCAAGTGAGCGTACTACTGCTATTCATTTGATAACCGGTAAAAATGAAAAACTTAAATTAGATTATAATCACTTGGGATTTTCTCTCGAATTTGCCGCGCTCAATTACAAGCAATCCCATAAAAACCAATATGCTTACCGGCTAAAAGGACTTTTTGATAAGTGGCGCTATATTGGTACCCGAAGGTTTGCAACTTTTTCAAATCTCAACCCGGGTCATTATACCTTTGAAGTAATAGGATCCAATAATGACGGTTATTGGAGTGAAACTCCCGCCACTATCACTATTATTGTAAGTCCTGCTTTCTGGCAAACGGCGTGGTTTCAAATAATGAGTATAATTGCAGTTCTCGGTATTCTTTATTTATTCTATAAGTACAAGTTGGCTTCGGCCAAAGCGCGGACGAAATTATTGGAGATTGCTGTTGAAAACCGAACCAAAGAAGTTGTAAAAGAGCGAGATACAAATGTAATCCTTCTCAAAGAAGTACATCACCGGGTTAAAAATAATTTGCAAATAATTGTAAGCTTACTTAATTTACAGTCGCGGTTTATCTCAGATTCTAAACTTCTCGACGTATTTGGTGAAATCCAGAACAGAGTGCGTTCTATGTCGCTCATTCACGAGAAGATGTACAAAACAAAGGATCTTAAAACGGTGAATATTGCGGAGTATATTACCGATCTTTCAGAGAGTCTTCTCAATACATATCGCCTTTCGCAGCAAGTAGAGCTGGATGTGAATGTAGAGGTAAATAGTTTTAAGTCGGATACACTCACACCCCTTGGTTTAATTATCAATGAGGTGATATCAAATGCATTAAAGTACGCTTTCCGTGAAGATCGTCACGGTCGAATTTTTGTTAGCATTACTAAGCTTGACGATACGAGATTCCGTATGTTGATTGGTGACAATGGAATTGGAATCCCTAAAGATGCAGCGATGGGTAATACAGATTCGTTCGGAACAGAATTAATTTCCGCTCTAAGCGAACAGCTCGAAGGTAGTATAAAACTCCTTTTAAGTGAAAAAGGTACGGTTTACGAAGTTATTTTTAAGGATGCAGAGGATTAAGTGATTGGCAATACTCTATTGAAGAATTGTGTATTGCTCATTTTTACTCAGGCATACTTTACTATATAAATAGCAATATTCCGATTGCTTCGCTGCTCAGTTGAGTTTGTAAGGTACCATCAACATAAATTCCGGTATTTCTACTTTAAAACTTTGCTCAGTTCGCGTGTTTTTCATCCAATAATACCCGCACATTTTCCCGGTATCTGTAGTGAAATCACAGGTGGATCGATATGTAAATTTCTCACCAGGCAAAATGACAGGTTGTTCACCGATTACTCCTTCGCCCTCAACTTCGCGCCTTTTTGTATTGCTGTCCAGAATATACCAGTGACGGGAGATCAATTGGATTGGAAAAGAATTTTTATTCTCAATTTCTATTCCGTAGGAAAAAATGAAAAGATGGTTTCTAGGATTTGAAAATTTATCCTCATATCTGCAATTCACAGAAATCTTAATTCCCGAAGTTAATGCTGTTGTCATACCGGCAGAATGTAAATAATACAGCAAGATTAAGGAATTATGGTCAATGTTGAAAGGGAATGAACAGATATTTATTTATTTAAACTATTCACGACTTTATATCCTACCAATCGGTCTGAAAAGCTACTGCGATCTCTGTAATAAACCAGAATTGTATATTCGTTTTCAGTTTCTGAATGGTTACCTTCCGTAAGATCGGTTGTACCCGTGGTAGTATTTTTATATTCCCAGAGATACAGGTAGTTATAATAACCCTGTTTCAGTTTTAAGTCCTTCTCGTATGTTGCCTTTTCAGGATTATATGTCATTCGGTAGGGTTTTGAAAGCTTCCAATTTGACAATTGTCCAAATAGATACATATCCCCATTTCCCAAAAGGGCATCTACTGGCATTTCGAAATGAACGATTACATAGTCGCTTTCGAGCTGAGCGTCGCTCATATCATCATTTTTAATCAAATACCTGCCGTTTAAATCCTCCTGAAAGCTATATTGCTTAAAAGCACGGCTTAGATCGGGGGCAAGTGTAATATGGTAACCATCGTTTTTTAGATCTACCGCCGCGACTTCTTCACTGCGGTAGCGAACACTTTTGGCATCAAAGTGCCGAAATTCATTTATGCCATCAAAGGTGAGTTCTCCCTGAAAATCGTAAATAAGTTCTTTTCCTTTTACAAAACTTGGTTTTACACCAGTTTTCGCATTGTCCCAACGGTTGTCCTGCAACACCACAAGACTTATTTCACTATATGGGTTTAAACTTGGCACTGCTTCGAGATTCACATTTATATCTACTTCCTGTCGATAGTCCCGATCTGCTACTACACTTGAAGGCTTGATAGTAGCAGAAATAGTCGCAAGCGGTTCTACAATCATGAAGCGAGCGCTGAGGATTGGTTTATCAGAGTCATCGTCCTCAAAAACCTGTACCAAATAATTTCCGCTTTTGGTCAATTGGATATCCTTATTTGGAAATTCAACCGAATAATGGATATAATTTTGAATCGTATTGAAAGAAAATTCATAATCCGAAATTAGGGCAGTATTGTATCCGGTTTGATAATCCATACGCTGTAATCCGGACGATTTCCAATCTGAAGTGCAGTGTTCAAAACGGTAGTACATGTCACGCACGTCTTCGCCAAGGTCATCAAATTGCAAAATAATTGTTCGGTTTGCATTAAGTTGTATTATAGGATACTCCAATTCAGAACCTGAGCTGTGAATAAGCAGGGTGTGAATATTATCATCGTAAATATTGGTGGTAAAGTCCTGAAAATCAGGAGTGAAGTATGCGTCCTGAATCCTTTGATCCCTTTGATTTTCTTTTTTTGTGGAATTCTCTGATACTATGCTCTTCGAGCTCGTGCAGGCAGGTAGCATTTCCATAAGAAAAAGGAGCAAGAAAATATTTTTGAAAAAGGAGGTGGAACCCATAATTTATGTCGTATTTTATTTAGAATTATTCTAAATTAGCATCTTGGTTTTTATCCGTCGAAATCAACTTGGGTGCGAATAAAAACAATTACTAATTTCGCGCCAAATTTTAAAGCACTCCAAACGCATGTCAAAAGCCATAAAAATAACAAAAGGCGTCGACATTAAACTATTAGGAGCAGCCGAAGCTAAAGTTTCTGTTGCACAAAGATCGAACGTTTATGCGATAAAACCCGAAGATTTTTTCGGTACCATTCCCAAACTAATGGTAAAACAGGGAGACGAAGTGAAAGCCGGCTCGTCACTTTTTTATGATAAAAAGCGCGAAAAGATTAAATTTCCATCTCCAGTAAGTGGCGAAGTAGTAGAAATAAAACGCGGGGCAAAGCGTAAAATTCTTGAAGTACGCATTCTCGCCGATTCAGAAATGAAATATGAATCTTTTCCGAAAGGGATAGATTCCGATCGAGTAAAGCTGATTGACACCATGCTGAATATGGGACTTTGGCCTTTTATTACCCAACGTCCGTATGGAGTTATTGCCAATCCCGATGATCTTCCGAAATCGATCTATGTTTCCGGATTTGACTCAGCACCGCTAGCTGCCGATATGGCCGTAGTGCTCAAAGATCAGATGCAGGGATTCAAGGCTGGTATAGAAGCTCTGAAGGTTCTGGCCCAAGGTGGATCAGTACATCTCGGAGTGCCAGCGGGTTCAGCTACCTACAAAGATGTGACCGGAGTAGATAAAACGGAATTTTCGGGTCCGCACCCCGTCGGAAATGTTGGAGTGCAAATCCATCATACCGTTCCGATAAATAAAGGCGAAATTATTTGGACCATTAGGCCTGCCGATGTTGCGCTTATTGGGAAATCCCTCAATGAGGGAAAATTTGATTCAGAACGGGTCATTGCCCTTTCTGGTTCTGAAGTGAATACTCCACAGTATTATACCACACGAATTGGTGCTTCAATAGAATCAATCGTGGGTGATAATGAAAAATCAGGCAACAATCGGATTATAAACGGCAATGTCTTAACCGGAGATAAAGTTGAAAAAGACGGTTTCCTCGGTTTTTACAATACAACCATCACCATCATTCCTGAAGGCGACCAGAAAAAATTCTTTCTTACCGAAGGATGGCTTGCACCGGGATTTTCACGCTTCAGTCTGAATCATTCATATCCAAGCTGGCTTTTAGGAAATAAAAGGTATGATCTTGATACCAATTTGAATGGTGAGACCCGTGCTTTTGTTGTAACGGGCGAGATGGAAAAGGTCTTTCCTTTTGATATCTACCCAATGCACCTCATAAAGGCGATTATGGTAAATGATATTGAATTGATGGAAAATCTTGGAATTTATGAAGTTTTACCGGAAGATTTTGCACTTTGTGAATTTGCCTGTACTTCCAAAATAAATATCCAGTCTGTTGTTGAACAGGGATTACGCGATATGCGAAACGAATTTGTGTCTTAAAATAGAAGTAAAGTGAAGTTTTTAGAAAATTTATTAGAGAAGGCGAAGAAACCTTTTGAAAAAGGCGGGAAACTCGAGAAGTTTCATCCGGTTTTTGACGCCCTGGATACATTTGCTTTTGTGCCCGCGCATACTACCACTAGCGGTTCACATATTCGCGACGCCATTGACATGAAACGCACCATGTTTATGGTTATCGTGGCGATGATTCCGGCCTTGCTATTCGGGATTTATAATACCGGATATCAGCATTTTACAGCTTTGGGGCTGGATGCTACTTTTTGGGAAATGGTTGGTTTTGGACTTTTCAAGGTTCTACCTCTTATCATAGTATCCT
This sequence comes from uncultured Cryomorphaceae bacterium, assembly GCA_963741985.1. Taxonomy (GTDB): domain Bacteria; phylum Bacteroidota; class Bacteroidia; order Flavobacteriales_D; family Cryomorphaceae; genus Cryomorpha. Next base: position 411,067 of record CAVUKD010000004.1, on the reverse strand, counting down.
ATGCAGTAGGTCTCGGTGTTGAGTTTATATTCTGCATTATAAAAGGCCACGCTATTAATGAAGGATTCCTAGTTTCGGGTATGTTGATTCCTCTGATCATGCCAATGGATGTTCCATTATGGATGGTGGCTGTAGCAACTGCTTTTGCTGTATTGATTGGAAAAGAGGTTTTCGGGGGTACCGGAATGAACATTCTAAATGTAGCACTCACCGCACGTGCATTTCTATTCTTTGCTTATCCTACTAAGATGTCGGGTAACGAAGTGTGGGTCAATACCGGCGGCGGAACTCCTGTAGATGGATATACCGGAGAAACTCTGCTTTCGCAAGCTGTGCATGGTGGTGCCCACTTTGCAGATATTACAAATCATGCGTACGCAAGTTTGAGCGATAGCTTTATCGCGTCCTTTCTCGGTTTTATTCCTGGCTCTATTGGCGAAACATCTACACTGGCCATCCTCATTGGAGCCACTATTCTGCTGTGGACCGGTATCGGGAGTTGGCGTATAATGCTCAGCGGTCTGATAGGTGCAATTGTAATGGGTCTACTTTTTAACACGCTCGGCCAGCATTTTTTTCCTGATAACTTGTACCTCCAAGTTCCTTGGTGGCATCAGCTGGTAATGGGTGGATTAATGTTCGGTCTGGTTTTTATGGCCACTGATCCTGTTACAGCCGCGCAGACACCAACAGGAAAATTATATTATGGATTCCTTATTGGCTTTTTGTCCGTTATGATTCGGGTGGTAAACCCCGCATATCCTGAGGGTGTGATGATGGCGATACTCTTCATGAATGTTATGGCACCTACGATTGATCATTATGTCGTTCAATCGAATATTAAAAAACGACTCAAACGACTTAAAACAGCTTAAGTTATGGCAATTAAAACAAACAGCAACGGATTTACTTTTGGCTTTGCCATCGTAATGGTCATTGTAGTAGGGGCTGCGCTTTCGTTCGCGTCTATAACACTCAAACCTCTTCAGGTTCAAAATAGCATCAATAAGAAAATGATGAGTATTCTTAATTCGGTGGGAGTGGAAGCCACCCGAAAAAATGCGGAAGATCAGTTTTACAAATATGTAACGAAAAGAATCGACCTAAATTCAAAGGGTGAGGTAATTGATTCGCGCGAAGGTGAAGTCAAAACCACTGATCCTTTAGATCCATTCAATGTGAATGTGAAAAAAGAATACCGCGATAATAAAATGAAGATTGAGGACAAACATTTTCCGCTTTTTCTAGCCACCATTGATGGCAAGGAAATAGTAGTTATCCCTATGGCAGGTACCGGGCTTTGGGGACCCATTTGGGGATATGTTGCTCTCGAAGGTGATTATAATACGATTTATGGTGCTACATTTGACCACAAAGGAGAAACGCCTGGTTTGGGCGCTGAAATTGCTCAACCCTTTTTCCAAAAACCTTTTTCCGGGAAAACCATATACGACGATCAGGGAAACCTCGTTTCCGTAAAAGTGGAAAAAGGCGGTGCTGATCCATCCGACCCACATGCGGTAGATGCCATTACCGGAGGAACCATTACCAGTAATGGAGTAACAGAAATGCTCCAGCGCACCTTTGAAATTTATAGTCCCTATTTTAAAAAGGAAAAATCTGAACAGTCATGAGTACAGAAACTGCAGACATAGAAAAAAATGAAGTCGTAAAAGAAGCCGTTCCAAGAGAACCACTCTTCAGCGCAAAAAACAAACGATTAATTACAGACCCGCTCAACGATGATAATCCTATTACCGTTCAGGTATTGGGTATTTGTTCTGCGCTGGCAATTACCGTGCAGGTGCAGCAGGCTGTAATTATGTCGCTCTCGGTTTTATTTGTTGTAATAGCAGGAAATGCAGTGATTTCGTCGATGCGAAATATAATCCCTGCGCGGATTCGAATTATTGTTCAACTCGTTATAGTTGCTGCATTGGTAATTCTGGTAAACGAAGTTCTCAAAGCATACCTTCCAGATATTTCTGAAAAACTTTCGGTTTTTGTGGGACTGATTATTACCAACTGCATAATCATGGGGCGGCTTGAAGCATTTGCAATGGGTAATAAAGTTTTCCCTTCTATGCTTGACGGCGTCGGCAACGGATTGGGTTATGCCTGGATATTGGTCGTAGTAGCTGTTGTTCGTGAAGTGTTCGGATCAGGTGCGCTTAGCTTTCCAGGCATTGGTCAGATTAAATTTATCCCGGACAGTTTCTACGCCGCCGGATATATGAATAATAATATGATGATTCTCCCTCCGATGGCATTGATCGTTGTAGGGATGATTATCTGGATTCAAAGATCCCGCAATCCAAAACTTATTGAAGAAAATTAATTCCAAAAAATAAAAACAAAATGGAATCAGTAAATATATTTGTTCGGGCGATTTTTATCGACAACATGATTTTCGCTTACTTCTTGGGTATGTGCTCCTATTTGGCTGTATCTAAAACCGTTAAAACTGCGGTTGGTCTCGGGTTTGCTGTGGTTTTTGTCCTTGGAATCACTGTCCCCATTAACTATTTACTCGAAAATTATGTGCTTAAAGAAGGCGCTCTGAGTTGGCTTGATCCCAGTCTCGCGAGCATGGATCTTAGCTTTTTAAGCTTTATAATGTTTATTGCGGTTATTGCCTCTATGGTTCAGTTGGTAGAAATGGTAGTCGAAAAATTTGCACCTGCATTATACGGTGCGCTTGGTATTTTTCTTCCGCTTATCGCAGTAAATTGTGCCATCCTTGGTGGGGCGCTGTTTATGCAAGAACGACAATATCCAAATATTGGTGAAGCCACCATGTTCGGCTTGGGTAGTGGAGTTGGCTGGCTCCTTGCTATCTTGGCCATTGCCGCTATTCGCGAGAAAATTCGCTATTCAAACGTGCCGGCACCACTTCGAGGCTTGGGTATTACCTTTATTATTACCGGCCTGATGGCTATTGGATTTATGTCTTTCATGGGAATAGATCTTTAAGAAAATTTAAATTATTTAAGCTGTAGAAAATACAACTATGGGTGCTACGATATTAATATCAATTACTGTTTTTCTGATAGTCATTATGCTATTGGTGGGGCTTTTGGTTTTTGCAAAATCGAAACTTGCCCCTTCAGGCACTATGAAAATTACGATCAATGGGGAGAAAACCATTGAAGTAGAAGGAGGAAATACACTGCTTACAACGTTGAGTAATGAGAAAATATTCCTCCCATCCGCATGTGGTGGTGGTGGAACCTGTGCGATGTGCAAATGTCAGGTACACGAAGGCGGTGGAAGTATCCTTCCTACGGAATCTCCTTACTTTTCCCGAAAGGAAATAGCAGAAGACTGGCGGCTTGGATGTCAGGTGAAAGTAAAGCAGGATATGAATATCGAAATTCCGGAAGAAATTTTTGGAATAAAGAAATGGGAATGTACCGTTGTGAGCAATTACAATGTAGCTTCTTTTATCAAAGAATTTATAGTGAAATTGCCGGAAGGCGAACACCTCGACTTTGAAGCGGGAGGATATATTCAAATTGATGTACCACCTTGCGTAGTGGATTTTAAAGATATAGATATTACTTCACATCCCGACTTGGGGCGTGATCCAATGGATTTTAAAGGAGAATGGGATAAATTCGGTCTCTGGGATCTGAAAATGAAAAACCCGGAAATGATATTCCGCGCGTATTCAATGGCCAATCATCCTGCCGAAGGGAATATTGTAATGCTCAATATCCGTATTGCTACTCCACCATGGGATCGCGCTAAGAATAAATGGATGGATGTAAATCCCGGAATATGTTCTTCCTTCGTATTTGGCTGCAAGCCCGGCGATAAAGTGACCATTAGTGGTCCTTATGGTGAATTCTTTATCAAAGATACCGGCTCGGAAATGCTGTATATCGGTGGGGGCGCAGGAATGGCGCCGATGCGTTCGCACTTGTTCCACCTTTTCCATACGCTCAAAACCGATAGAAAAGTTACTTTCTGGTACGGTGGTCGATCGAAACGAGAGCTTTTTTATCTCGAAGACTTCCGTGAAATAGAGCGTCAATTTCCAAACTTTCATTTCTATGTTGTTCTCTCGGAGCCAGTGCCGGAAGATAATTGGAAGGTGAAAAAAGACATGGACGATAAGGAAGGAGATGGATTTACCGGTTTTGTACACCAGGCCGTGATCGATCAATACCTTACTCACCACGACGCGCCTGAAGATATAGAATTCTATTTCTGTGGTCCACCCCTTATGAATGCCGCTGTTCTCAAAATGGTTGACGATTGGGGTGTACCTCCTGAGAATGTCGCTTTTGACGATTTTGGTGGCTAATTTTTGGTTGTCCAGCATAAACAATACTCGAAGCTCCTGCTAAAAATTTTGCAGGGGCTTTTTTTCTGGGTGTTTCCGAATAAGGTTTGGTGTTCAAAATGTTTTTCGTTGGTAACGCGATGTTTATACCGTATTTTTACCCGCAGCCAAGCTGAAGATATTATTAAACCGTAGCAAGACTCTACACCGGGATTGTGAATCGGTGAAGAAAAAAATCGGTGCAATGGTAATCCTGTTAGTCAATTCAAATATGTCACATTCAGATGAATTTATTTGCCACCTACAAAACTGAACTTATATACTCTGCTGTAATCATTGTTGCTGTAGTTGTTCTTCTTTTTCTTACGCAATGGATTTACAGATGGGGTAATCGAAAGTTACACGAAGCCGGATATTCATCCCGACGGAATCCGGTGCGCACCATCAAACGAATATTGAACGCTATGTGGCTTTTGCTAGGCCTGTCGGCCATTACATTATTATTTATTGGAGAAAAAGGTTCAGTATTGATACAACGCAACGTGAAACTGAGTATTTACATTGCAGTCGTCCTTGTTACGACAGTAGTTCTGGCCAATCTTTCGAATTATTTATTCCGGGAAAACATTCTTAAAAGGACCCGATCAAACGAAGATTCCACCAGCCTGAAGTTCTTACGCTACGTTGCTCTAATCGCAATATATTTCATGGGCGCCTTATTTATCCTTATGGCGTTTCCTGCTTTAAAAGGTGTTGCTCAAACTGCTTTAGGAGGTGCAGGGATTTTAGCAATAATCGCCGGTATTGCTTCTCAGGAAGCTCTCGCAAATATTATTGGAGGGTTCTTTATCATTTGGTTTAGACCTTTTAAAATAGGAGATACCGTGCGTATAGATGATATTCAAGGTTCTGTTACAGATATTACACTGCGCCATACAGTGATAAAGAATTATGATAATAACCGGATAGTTATTCCAAATTCTGTTATCAACAAAGCAAGAGTTACCAATTTTGATATACAGGATCCTTTAGTTTGCGAACGTATTGAGATTGGGGTATCTTATACCAGCGATTTGAAGCTTGCACAAAAAATAATGCGCGAAGTATGTGAAAATCATCCAAATGTAATTGATGTGAGGACTCCGGAAGAAATCGAGAGGGGTGAGCCAATGATCAAAACCGCCATTATCCGTATTGACGATTCGGCGATTATTATCAGGGTTTGGGCATGGTCTTCAAATGTTATTAGTGGATTTGAACTGCGCTTTGGAGTTCTCGAGAATGTTAAAGAGCGTTTTGATCAAGAAGGTATAGAAATGCCGTATCCGTATCGAAGCATAGTTCTGCAAAATCAACCTCAACGCTCCAATGAAATTGACAAGAATTGATGACCGGAAACATGGAGAAAGGATTGGAATAAGCTTCAATTGATATATAAATAATAAGAAACGATAGGAAAAATGAAAGCCCCGCAAATTTCTGCGAGGCTTTCTATTCCTAAATGGGTACGAAAAATCGTATTAAGCAGTCTTTCGTTTCCCTAATGCTTTTCGAATACTCTTTTTCAATTCAGTAGTTTCACGTGTGCCGATAAAATAGCGATCGCCTTCTTTGGTAATCAAGGCAAGACCATTTCGGCCGGAAAGGGTGAATTTTTTCTCGTACCAAAATTTCATATTCCCACTGTGCATATGGGCCACTTTTGGGGTTTCAATCACTTTGCACGTTTCTACTTCATCCCATTTAATTTTTTTCTTTTTGGTATGGAGCGGACTCATTTTATAATTAATTCCGTTTTTGGTTACATCGACTTTCAGACGAACCCGGAAAACGACCCACATTCCAAAACCGAACACCAAAACAGCAACACCCAATAAGGATAAAACCACTGGGTGCGTGAAGCTATTTTCTACAATTTCACGACCTAATAAAAATAGGCTGTAAGTCAGTAATGCGACAAATGCTCCAAGCAAAAGTGGATCTTTAATGCGTTGTTTTTCGGTGAAAAATTTTCGTGCCATATGAGTTTCTTAACGTTAGGGTAACATAAAGGTAATGATTATTTTACAAATAATGAAACGTATTCTTTATATAAAAGTTTCAAATAGCTATAAAACAGTTAGATTAAGTTGTTTTTTTATTAAAATTTTATAGTGGAATCAGGAATAAAAGGCCTTTTTCGTCCGAAGTAACCGAATCGAATCAATTCAAGGACGGGCTCGTAATACTCAAATTTTGCGCTTCCGGTTGCGCTGATAGTCGTTAAAAATCCACTCGCCTAAACCGCTCAAACCAGTGTAAATAGCTCTTCCTTGATTTGCTTCTGTAAAGTCTTCGATGAAGCGCTGCAAATAGGGATCCTGTGCGATCATAAATGTGGTAATCGGAATTTTAATTTTGCGGGCCTGCGTGGCAAGATTTAAACATTTATTTACGATGACCGGATCAAGTCCAAAACTATTTTTATAGTAACCTCCATCCACTTTTAGGCAACTTGGTTTTCCATCGGTAATCATAAAAATTTGCTTATTCGCATTTTTCCGACGGCGTAAAATATCCAGTGCCAGAAGCAAACCTGCCACCGTATTTGTATGAAACGGCCCGACTTTTAAATAGGGTAAATCCTTAATGCTAATTTGCCAGGCATCGTTTCCAAAAACCACAATATCGAGGGTATCTTTGGGATAACGGGTGGTAATAAATTCTGAAAGTGCCATGGCCACTTTTTTCGCAGGTGTGATACGATCTTCTCCATACAAAATCATTGAATGGGAAATGTCAATCATGAGCACTGTGGAGGAAGATGACCTTTGTTCAGATTCATTTACCTCAAGATCCGATTCATACAAGGAGAAATCTTCTATTCCTCCGCGTACCTGTGCATTCCGAATACTATTCGAAAAGTCGATATCGTTAGCATTATCACCAAATTTGTACGGACGTTGGTCGCCGGTAAGTTCGTCACCTTTACCACTTTGATTGGTCTTGTGGCTTCCCTGAGATGTTTTTTTCATTTTGCCAAATACCTGATCAAGGGATCGCCTGCGGATTGCCTGTTCCGTTTTTGGCGAAAGCCCTCCACCTCCGCCGTCTCCGGGTTCACGTAGGTATCCTTTCTCGAAGAGATCTTCGATAAAGTCATCGATCGTGTATTCGGCTGTGGTCAAATTATGCGCTTTATCGAGTTCACGCAACCAGTCCAGCGCCTCTTCTACATCGCCGGAAGTGTGGGTAACCAGTTCGAGAAAGATTTCAAGCAGCTTCTCAAAAGGGCTTTTCTTGTCTTTCTCTGGAATATATTCGTTGAAACTAAATCCGCGCATAGGTTTGCTAAGGTAATAAGACCATTCACACAACGTATTTTCCTCTGGTCTTGTTTACTTTTTTTGATCAAAAGCCTTTTCCTACTTTTGCATTATGATTAAAGACAATTCCGATTTTGCCCAATTCATTGAACACTGGCTGATTAACAATCTCGGAGTGGATCAGGGTATGACGCAACCGATAAAAATGGTCATTTTGCTTGTCGCAATGGTGATTATCGCCGTCGTTTTTTGGTGGATTGCACAGTTTTTTATCAATCGGTTTGTAAAATCGATAGTACACAGAACTGCAGCAGAATGGGATGACGTGCTTTTGGATCAGGGCGTTTTTCGAAAAATGGGACACATCATTCCAGTTATTATAATCTCGACTTTACTTCCGGTTGTATTTACAGACTATCCGAGGTGGAATTCGGTTATAAGTACATTAACTACGGCTATGACTGCTCTTATTATCATTCGGGTAATAATAGCTTTTATTTCTGCAGCAAATATCTTTTTGAGTCATTCAGCACGTTATCAGGACAAACCTATTTCCAGTTTTACCCAGCTTGCCAAAATATTGGTGTGGAGCTTTGGACTTATTATTGTTCTTGCCATTGTCATTCAGCGCAATCCCATTGCCATTCTTGGTGCTATGGGCGCAGTTTCGGCGGTTATTTTGTTGATTTTCAAAGATACTATTCTTGGATTTATAGCGAGTATTCAGTTGGCAATAAATGATATGGTGCGTCTCGGTGACTGGGTTTCTGTGCCTAAGTTCGGCGCCGATGGAGATGTGGTAGAGATTAACCTGACGACTATCAAAGTGCGCAATTGGGATTATACCACTTCGACCGTTCCTACCTATTCTTTTGTGAGCGATAGCTTTAAAAACTGGCGCGGAATGCAGGAAAGCGGTGGACGCCGAATCATGAGATCCATCAATTTCAAGATATCCTCCATCAAGTTTTGTGATGACGAAATGTTAGCCAGGTTTTCAAAAATATCTTTAGCTCAGCCTCATATCAAAAAAAGAAGTGCGGAGATTGAAGAATACAATGCAGCCAAGAATATTGATAAAGCGGCCTCCATAGTGAATGGAAGAAGAATGACAAATATTGGTGTTTTCCGTGCGTATATATTGAATTACATTTCAAATAATCCGAAAATAAATACCGACATGACTTGTATGGTGCGCCAGCAGGATCCATCTGAATTGGGCGTGCCACTACAAGTATATTGTTTTTCTCGAATCAAATCCTGGGTGGAATATGAGTCCATTCAATCCGATATTTTCGATCATATTCTCGCCACAGTTCCACATTTCGATCTTGAAGTGTTTGAAAATCCTGCGAGTTCAGATCTTCAAAATTTAAAATTTAATATTCCCCAAGAAAATGAATGACCACGAAATAGATTTCAAAATAATTGGAGAAGAACTTCAATGTGTGCAGATAGAGCTTGATCCGGAGGAAACAGTGGTCGCCGAAGCTGGCTCGCTGATGATGATGGACGATGCTGTGGCCATGACTACTATTTTTGGCGATGGTTCCCATAAAGAAAAAGGAATCTTTGACAAATTTTTATCTGCCGGAAAACGTGTGCTTACAGGCGAAAGTCTTTTCCTTACCGCATACACAAATCAGGGATATGGAAAACGTTGGGTAACCTTTGCCGCGCCTTATCCGGGAAAGGTAATTCCATTTGACCTGTCTCTTCACGGAGGGAAAATCATTTGCCAAAAAAATGCTTTTTTATGTGCTGCAAAAGGAGTTGCCATTGGGATCGAATTTCAAAAACGCATAGGTGTGGGGCTCTTTGGTGGTGAAGGCTTTATTATGCAGAAACTTGAAGGTGATGGGATGGCATTTCTCCACGCCGGTGGAACTATTTTGGAGCGCGATCTCGGCCCATCTGAAATACTGCGGGTAGATACAGGATGTCTGGCCGCTTTCAGCAACACAGTTGATTACAATATTGAAATGGTGCGGGGTATACGCAATGCTTTCTTTGGCGGTGAAGGGTTGTTTCTGGCAACACTCCGTGGCCCTGGAAAAGTCTGGATTCAAAGTATGCCATTCAGCCGGCTTGCTGACCGAATAATTGCTTCAGCGCCAAAAATGGGGGGCCGCAGAAAAGGAGAGGGGAGCATTCTCGGAGGTCTCGGAGATTTGCTCGACGGAGACAATAGATGAAAAGTATTGACAATTAATAATCTAAATCACCTTAATGCGAGCTGATGTGCAGTATTATTATCTGTTTGAATTGATTTTAAAGCGGGAGGAAAACCCAAACCTGTTCCTTACTTTTGGAGCCTTAGAAATTTGAATAGATGAAATACGACCTGAGTGAAATTAATGCAGTGATTCGAGACCGAAGAACCATTTATCCCGAGCAATATTCTGATCGTGTGGTCCATGAGGAAATTGTGCGAGAATTGCTAACGAATGCCACCTGGGCACCTACTCATGGCAAAACCCAACCTTGGAAATTCATCGTTTTCTCGGGCGATGGACGTAAAAAGCTAATGAAAATTGTCGAAGACCAATATCGAAATTCTACCTCACCCGCCGATTTTAATGAAAAGAAACTTGAAAGAACACGGTCGAGAATTGAGAAATCGTCGGTTTTAATTTTGCTTGTTATGAATCGTACCCTGGATAGTAAAATACCCGAAATTGAAGAGATCGAAGCGGTTGCCTGTGCGGCCCAAAATATCCTTCTCACTGCTACTGCTCATGGTCTTGGTGCTTTTTGGTCTTCGCCAAAATACTTTTATAGTCCTGAAGCGAATGCAGCATTTGATCTGAAACCGGAGGATCTGATTCAGGGAATTATTTATTTGGGATACCCGAATAGGGATTGGCCGAAAAGCCACCGAAAACCTATTGAATACATAACAGACTGGGTAAATTGAGCAGAAAGGATATTGTATATCGCAATTTTGAATCGCACGAAAAACAGCGTGGGTTCATCGTTTTCTATTTTCATGGAAAAGATCCAGCCGACTATTTTGAAAGTCTGCTCATTGAACACGATATTCCCTATGAAAGGGGAAGCGGAAAGGATATTATGCGGCGCCATCTTATCGGCGTGCATCGAAAACACCAAATAAAAGCAGAAGAATTGAACAACGAAACTGGCAATTTTTTTCGAAAACCCTTTCTCTCAGACAATGTATTGCGGTACGCAGTTTTGATCTTTACTTTGATTATAGTAGTCCTGGCAATAGTGGGTTTTATTGTTAGCAAATTTCGGTAACAAAATTGAATGGAATAAAGTATAAACGGGAACCTTAAACACTTTCCGTATGCTTAAAATTATTTTTTCGACGGTTTTTCTCGTCAGCCTCTTTCAGTTTTCTGCCCACAGTTCTCCTCTTTCTGATCCTCCGCGTGATACGGTATCTGCTGTTGTAGTTTATAATGCTGAGATCACTTTTTTACCCAAATTGTCCTATCGCACAAGTGATTATTCGCGCATGATTGATTCATTGGTAATGCGCGATACAGTTCCTGTGGCTCTTGTGAATCAGTTAAATATATACCGAATGCTGGCTTCCAAGTCGCCTAAAAAGCTCAACATGGTAATCGATAGTATTTTTGATTTGGATTTTGTGCCACAACCTGTATTGAATGCAGTCAATACATATATGATTGCAATGGATCGGGCCTTGGCGCAGCCTACAGGTTTTGCAGCGTACATACCTACTTCAGATTCACCGTATCCATCCGATATTTTCTACCATAATTGGAATACAGAAATTCCAAATCCGAACCGGAATAATTTAGCCGCTTTTGATTCTACCCTCAAACTCCTTTTGGTCGATTCTACCCAAAATTGTGGCTACAGCGCACCCATTCATGGGATTGTTACTTCAGTTTTTGGTTACCGAAGCACTTTTGGGAGCAACCACAACGGTACGGATATCGATCTGGAGGTATGGGATCCGGTTCATTCTGCTTTTCCGGGAGTAGTAAGGGTAGCCAAGTATATTAATGGTTTTGGTAGGGTAGTAATCGTGCGTCATTATAACGGCTTGGAAACTACTTACGCACATTTGCACCGCTTCAAAGTAAAGCCGGGTGATGAGATTGAAGCTGGAGATGTAGTTGGCCTTGGAGGGAGCTCTGGTCATTCTACCGGCAGCCATTTACATTTTGAAATCCGTTTTCAGGGAGTCCCAATTGATCCGGCACAAGTTATCGATTTTGAGACATTTTCATTAAAGGAACCAACCGTTACTTTGAAAAAATCAGGTGCTGTTCTCGCGGTAGTGCCCGATACGCAATCAGACCCCGAAAAAGTTTACCAAGTAAAGCATGGTGATTACCTTTACAAAATTGCACAAAAGTTTGGAACTACGGTGCAACACATTTGCAAACTGAATGGTATTCAATCAAAATCAAATCTTTACGAAGGGCAACAGCTTATTATCGGTACCTAATCATCCTCTTTTTTATGGGTTTGTATTCCTTTTCTTGACGATTGGATTTTCTTCCAATCTGCAGGCTCAAAATCAAAGAGATCCGGTAGAACTCACCGCGGGCGTTGAATTACGCGCACTGATTCCGGTTTCCTTTTTTACGATGGATCCGGTGACTCTCCGAGAGTCTGACGGAAATTTCACCGCCGAATATTCCTATAAAGGCGGAATGGGTTTCGGCGGAGTAATACGCGTGAAATTCACCGAATTATTGAATCTCGAAACCGGAATCTATTATACCCGAAGGAAATACGAATACAAGATTGAAGACCCTTCCGTAAATTTCAAGGCTGTGAGTGCGATGCGAACCATTGGTTATGAGATTCCGCTGAAAGGCCTCGTCTATATCCAAATGGGAAGGAATATTTTTATGGATGTGGCCCTCGGTGCTTCTGCCGACTTTTTTGCCAGCGATATTGAAATACAGCAACTCAATTATGATATTGTTGCATTTAAAAAGAATTGGATAAAAGTCGCGGTTTTAGGAAATATCGGCGTTGAATATCGAACCGAAGAAAGCGGATATTTCTATATCGGTGCCACGCTGCACCAGTCTTTCGGCGATATTCTCACTACTCAGGTCAATTATTCGCGCAACAATACTCCACCGCCGTATTTTCAAAATGGTAATATTGATGGATCTTATTTTTCAGTAGACTTCAGATACTTTTTCCCTCCTTCAAAACCGAAAAAGAAAGGAGTAAAATATGTGGTGCCTGATTGGAAGAATATGTAAATGAAAAAACCGGCTCCACTGAACCGGTTCTCTATTTTAAAAATGGGAGCTAAATAGCTTATGCCTTCGCCGAAAGCACAAAGTTCATCTCAATGTCATCATAAATCATTTTGTCGCCGAGGCCTTCAAAAAATGATCCCGAACCATATCGGATATCCCATTTAGTGCGGTCGATCGTTATTTTTCCGTTCGCTACCATCATCTTGTTTTTGATAGCAACGAATGCCGGGAATTCAATTTCATGGGTGATTCCTTTCAGCGTTAGGTTTCCTTTCACCGTGTAGTTGGCTTCTCGTTCTTTGGCACCAGCGATAGGCGTGATAGAAGTCGTTTCAAAATTTCCTTCTGAGTGTTCCACCGTGGAGAAAAAATCGGGTGAATTTAAATGTCCGGTTAGCTTGGCATTGTATTCCGGATCTTCGATATCCGTAACAGTTATGGTCTTCATATCGAGAGTAAGATTCACTTTCGAAGGCATACCGTTTTCTACAGTGATATTTCCGTCCGCGAATTTCAGCGTTCCGGTATGCTCTCCGGTTACTTTCTTTCCTGTCCAGAAGATGGTGCTCTCTTGGGCATTTACTTTTAAATCCAGATTAGCATTGTCGCCGTTTCCGGCAAAAGAACTTGCCAAGAACAAACAGGCTGCAAGGGTTGTGAGAATAGTTTTCATACTTAATTTTCGATTTGTGATTTTCTAATTTTATTTAATAGAGAGTTGAGTTGTTTTGCTTCGTTTACTGTTAAAGCGTCAGTTAATATTTCGAGATGTTGCATTTCTTGAGTTGCTAAAGCCACTATTTTTAAGCCTTTTTCAGTAATGGCAATATCGACACGTCGGCGGTCTTTGGGACATTCCACACGACTTACCAATTCTTTTACGCGTAGCTTTTCAACAATTCGAGAAGCATTAGAGCTTTTGTCGATCATGCGGTCTATTAATAAATTGACCGTTGCAGTATTTGGGTGTTGTCCTTTCAGAATGCGCAATATGTTGTATTGCTGCATCGACAAATCAAATTTTTTCAAAATATGAACCTGATCGTAGCTTATCCAACTGCTCGTGTACAAAATATTTATGACTGCCTTTTCCAATTCGCTGCCAAAACTTTTTTGCTTAATGGCTTTTTCAATTTCCATACTGCAAATATATGTATGTACATTAAATTAACCTACATATAAAATATAAAGAATATTTATGAGGTCATAAGCGATCGGTTTGAGTACTTTTGCGGCCATGAATCCGGAAGAAAAAATCGCTCAGTTTCATTCTGAATCTGAGCAACTCATTAGAGATCTGAATAAAAAGAATCGAATCAATTCCTTTGTCAGACTACTTACATTTCTAGTGTTTGTGTATGCCATTTATCTCGGGTGGGGTCAAGGCTTGCTAATCGGACTAACACTTTTAATTTTTGCTTTCCTTTTTATAAAATTGGTAAACCGACAAAGCTACCTTCGGGAGAAATTGAAAATTGAAAAGGCCTTTCGGCAAAATGCAACAGATGAGTTGGAGATTTTACATGGAAATTGGCGAGGTCGGGAAGATGGACGAGAGTTCATTCACAGAGATCATCCTTTCGCTGCTGACCTGAATGTTTTCGGGCCGTACAGTCTTTTCCAATACCTGAATCGTGCCAAAACACAGCTCTCGAAGGAACGAATCGCGGGCTGGTTACAAACGGAAGTTACTGATCCGGTAAATATTGAAAAAGAACGTATTATAATTGCTGAGTTAGCCGAGAATCCCTACTTTTTATTGCGCCTTCTCAGTCATGCGTCTTTCACTCAGGCGGATATAAAACGCTTTAGTTCCATTAACGACTGGGTCTCTTTAAAGGACAACAGAAAGGGCTCGATTTATTGGTTTCTCACCACTTTTCTCATTCCTGCGTATTCAATAGTTTGCACTTTTTTATATGCTACAGATGTGCTAACCTTCAATGCATACTTACTCACATTGGTTTTACCGGGAGCTTTCCTTGCATTCAAATTGGCCAGCCATCAGAAGGTATTTCAAAATGTGCTGAAAATCCTTTCTGATGTGGAAGAATTTGAATCCATGGTAGCTCTTATTCGAAACAAATCATTTGAATCTTCGCCGATAAAAGACTTGATTCAAGAAGCAAATCTCGGAAAAAGCGAAAAGGGTATTGCAGAGCTGCGAAAGATTGTGGGTGCCATAGAAAGTCGGAATAATGTGATTGTCTCCATCGTTTTGAACCTGTTGCTAATGTGGGATTTTCAATGTGCCAAACGTCTTGAAAAATGGAAGAAAGAATATGCCGGCGATTTGTATAATTGGCTCGAGCTTGCTGTGACTTTCGAATCGTATGCTTCTTTTTCGCTTTATGTTTTCGGAAATCCGCGATATAAATACGCCACCCTTTGGGAAAATGAAGAAGTGGAAATGAAGGACGCGCGCCATATCCTGATGGATGAAAAAGCTGTTCCCAACACCTTCGTAATGGATACCAGCGAACGGTTTATGATCATCACAGGAGCAAACATGGCTGGCAAAAGTACTTTCTTGCGGATGGTTGGGACCAACATGTTGCTCGCTATGCGTGGGTTGCCGATACCCGTGGAGTCGATGTCCTTTAAAGCTAAACGCATTTTTACATCTATGCTTTCCGCAGATTCGCTGGGTGAGAATGAGTCCTATTTCTTCAATGAATTAAGGCGTCTTCGCCAAATGACGGATAAACTTGAAAACGGGAAAGCTCTTTTTGTAATACTCGATGAGATTTTGAAAGGGACCAACTCGATTGATAAAGCAGAAGGTTCGCGAAAATTTATTGAAAAACTGCTCACTCTTCCGGTGAAAGGGATAATTGCAACGCATGATCTGTCACTCTGCGATCTTGGTTTGGAATTTCCCGAAAGGGTGAAGAATATGAAATTCGAGGTCGGTTTTAAGGATGACGATCTTGATTTTCAGTACGAGCTTGAATCTGGAATTTGTGAGAATATGAACGCGAGTTTTTTGTTGAAAAAGATGGGCTTGACGGAGTAGGAGATGGGTTTTGGTTTAAACTAATTTTGGATGTTTGGTCTTTCGAGGAAGCTTTATTTAATCGCAAAGTTCACAAAGAAGATTTTCGTCGTGAGGAATGTTTATGGCAGAAATCAGGTATCAAAAGAGCCGTGATGCCTCGCCTGCGTGCCGTGATTTTGATACACAGAAAAATGTTTGTCGTAGAGCGATAAAGCGGGAGGACAAGCACAGATTTTAAATATGTTAGCCCCTTATCCCTTTGAAGCCTTTGCCCGATCGTTGAAATCCAAACAAAAATCCACCCAAAAGGTAAGATCCGCTTTGGTTTTCAGGCCTTCGGGTTGCACATAGCCGTAGCCTTTCATCTCTTTTCCTTTCATCACCATCATTTCGTATCCGCGTTTTTTACTCAGCGCATCCTGAAGCTCTGGGTCGAACCGGCACATGAGGCGATCGCCGCTCACATTTACGCACATTTTACCATTTACCATAAACGCCAATCCGCCAAACATGCGTTTCTCATTGATATGCAGTTTTGGAAATAGGGCGAGGTGTTCTCTCACCCGGTCGGCAAGGTTATCGTCAAAAGCCATTCGTGTTTTATAGATTTAATGTTTTTACGAAAGTAAGAGAATATTGATGTACCTCCAGATTCAGGCATAAAGAAAATCCGGGTTTCCCCGGATTTCAACTATTTAATGCATTACAGGTTACTTTAACTGATATTTTATCGGAAGATTATATTCCACTTTTACCAGTTCTCCATCATTCTCTCCAGGGGTCCATGTAGGCATTTTGCTGATTACTTCCATCGCATTTGCCGAAAGGCGTTCGTCGGGACTTCTCAAGCTTTTCATATCAGTGATTTCACCGGATTTGTCTACCACAAAACTGATATAGACCGTTCCTTCGATACCTTCATCTTTACAGTCTGCGGGGTATTTGATATTCTCCCCGAGAAATGTCATCATCGCCGCATCTCCCCCCGGATACTCCGGCATTTTATCGGCAATTCTATAAATATCGGTTCCCTCGATTTTTTCAGAATCCATTTTGTTTTGTGAGTTATCTGCCGCGGATTTCTCCTGAGGAATTGGATTTAGATCCTCATTTTTTTCGCTACAAGCGTTGAATATTATCGCACCACAGAGCACCGGTAAGATTAAAAAATACTTCCAAAAGGATGAGCGCGTTTTACTTGATTTGTTTAACATCATGATTCTGCGTTTTAAAAGATTTGATTTTGAAAAGTGGTGTGCGAGGGTTCGTGGATGGATGTCCATTGCCCGACATAAAATTAATTTGCTGTATTCAGTTTTATCAATTTCTTTTTCGGTAGCTACTTGATCGGCGCGAAATTCATGTGTAGCTTCAAGCGCATCCATTAGTTTGTAAATCATCGGATTGAACCAACAGAGTGCTTGGGCTATTTGCATAAAAAGTACATCGAGGCTGTGTTTTTCGTGGATGTGAACCAATTCGTGCGCAAGGATGGATTTTTCGGACGCTTTATCGAGTTCGGAGTTGAGAAAAATTGTTTTGAAAAAGCTCGCCGGAGATTTTACCGTGGGTGAGTTTACTATGCGTATTCCTTCGGAATTGGTAGCTTTCATTTGATTTAGCATTTGCAGGAGCGACATAATTCGACGCACTATAAAAACGGAACTCACAATAAATCCGAGCCAATAAATAATTGAAAGAAACGAAGGAAAGTTATAGCCGACGGGCGTGTGTGAGACGGTTGTCTTTGCAGTAATCAAAACTGGGTTGAGGTTTACCACATGATTAATTGTTTCACTCGTGCCAGTAAAAGAGAGAAGAGGGATAAGAAATGAAGTGAAAACACTTCCCAGAATTACCCAGCGATTTATTCTGTGATAGGGTTCATTTCTGAAAAAGAAATAGTAGCTCGCTCCAAAAAGAAGAATATACAAATTAGCTTCGAGAATATAGATTAAGAAGGCGTTCATGATTCTTTCCCTTTTTGATTTTCAATAACCTTGAGAATTTCATCTAAATCTTTGGTGTTCAGGTTCTTTTCTTTTATGAAGAAAGACATTAATTGCGATGCCGATCCGCTAAAATACCCTTTTAACATCTGGTTAGTGCTAAATTTTCTATATGCGTCTTTTTTAATAAGCGGGTAGTAGCGGTGGCTTTTACCAAAGACTTCGTGGCTCACAAAGCCCTTCGATTCGAGGATGCGCACAATCGTGGAAATGGTATTGTATGCCGGTTTCGGTTTCGGGATTTCTTCGATTATCTCCTTGACGAATGAGGTATCTTTCTCCCAAAGGATTTGCATAACCTGTTCTTCGGCCTTCGTTAATTCTTTCATGCGGCAAATATAACTAAAAGTTTAGTTAATAAACTAAATAATTAGTTTAAAAGTTTGTAAAAATGAATTAACGTACAGGTTATCAGTTAATAAAAGTTTCTATTAGTCTGCCCAATTCACCTGAAGGAATCTTATGTTCACCGGAATAAGGGAATATATCCGGGATAATATCCAATGCCTGAAGATGCGCTTTCGTATCCAGAAGGTGTTTTTGCTTCACAAATGGATCACGGTCGCCCACACAACAAATAGTAGGGATTGCATCAAACGATTTTCTGGCCTTGGCCGGTTCGAGGTCGGGAGGGAAGGAGCCCGCCCAAAGCACAAGCTGATCCGGACGAAAATTTCCATAAGCAATCCATCGCGCTATGGTGGCCACTCCTTGCGAAAAGCCGAAGGCAATCATTTGTTTCTCGGAAGAATAATAAGGTTTGATCGCCGTTTCGAAAACGGAATTAATAAATCCCACATAATCTGAAATATCCGTTAGGCGTGATTCCTTGGTCATCCAGGTAGCGCCCACTCTTCCATCGAAACCATTGAGATAAAACCTATAGAAACCTTCGGGAGCAACGATATAATTCTCCTCCGGGTCGAGATGCGAGAAATTGTGAATGAAATACTTTGCGAGCTGACCGTAGCCATGGAAAACAATCCAGATGCGTTTGGCGTTCTTTGGATTGCCGAGTGTAAAGTAGCGCGCGGTTTTATTGACGATAATGTTTTCTTCCTTTGCTTGCATCGCCGTAAAAGTACCAAATGTGCTTGATGTTGGAAATTTTGATGAATTCGTGTTTATCTTAAGCGAATTAAACTGGAAAATTATTAACCACAACTTAGCGAAACAAGTAACTAAGTTGCGCGAAGATTATACGCAAAGACCGCAGATGGTTTTATTCTAAAAAGGAAAATTCATCAATTTTGGATTGAATCTGCAATAAATAGAATAGCATATTGAAAAACGATTTTGTAAAGAATATTCTCGCGACGCTTTTTGGTTCCAATGAGCCTATTGATTCGCTTAACGGGCCACTCGTCCGAAAGGAATCATTCGTCAAGAAATATAATTTCTGGAAAGGAAACAGTTCACGTATAGAACGTAATTCACAGCTCTACGCGTTATTTGAGGAAGTTCGCTTTGAGTATAGGTTTCGCCCTGAATTCTATATTTATACTAGTCCGCAGGCCAATGGGTTTTATTTCAATGAGAGGCTTAGCATTGAGCCAATCGAGTTTGAATTTTTGCTCGACTCTTTTCGGGAAACCATCCTCAGTTTTGGTTACACGAACTATACTTCGGATGTGCGTTATTCTGAAAAATCTGCCGGAATCCAACGTATAGACCGGCATTACCTAAAACCGGAAATCGACCGGCATGTGGAAAAGCCCATTGATCAAAAATTTGGGAATGTATTCTTGGAGCTGTATTTTCTTGATGATCAACCACAGTATCTTAAAGTGATGATTTCGGTGTATGCGGATAAGAATTATTTAAAGGCGCTCGGGTTTGATGAATTTGTGAACTCGCTTTTGGATCCTAATTAGGAAATAACCCGCTGATAGTGATGAAACTGGTCCATAATATTCTTCACATATCCGTATGGTTCTTCACCGCGGCAGTAACCGTGTTTTACGATATCTGAACTATAATACTCACTATTTGCCTTGAGCAAAATACACTCAGCTACATTATTTTCCCATTTTTGCGGATTGTATCCAAGGCTGATGGCAATATTCACAGCATCCATTACATGGCCGAGGCCAACATTGTATGAGGCGAGTACAAATCTTTCCCTGTCTTTTTGGTCGAAAACCCGTTCTTTCCAATAGTCATCAAGCCAGCTAAGATAAAGTGTGGCAGCACGAATTTGTTCTTCCGGAGTGGAAGTGGAGTCGATACCGTACATCTTTGCCGTTTCGGGCATAAACTGCATGAGCCCGAAGGCACCAGCCCAGGATTTCGCGTCGTTATTAAAGCGGCTTTCCTGATACATTTGCGCAGCCAGCAATCGCCAGTCCCAGTCTATAACCTTGGCATACTGTCGTAAAATATCGTCGTAATCGGAGATTTTATTTCCTTTCAACGAAGAATACGCACCGTTGAATTTTTCCCATTGCTCTTTCGATGCCTTGAAGTATTTATTATAAATATAAGCGTAGACCATCGTCTTCCGGTCTTTATCCAACCAGTTGTTGATAGCACTGAGCAAATTTGGGCTGTTCTTGCGTGTAGCCCAAGCTATCTGCTGCGGAAAACTGAGCTGTACGGAGATGTCGAGATTGTCGTAATAAGTTGCATTGAGTTTGGCAATATTATCCTCGGCCACAGTGTAATCAATGTCCCCATCGGATACTCTTTTAATGAGTTTTTCAGTGTCGATATATCCGGGAACACTTACAATATCAATATCTCCGCCTATTTCGTTTTGAAGGTTTTCCAGGCGGCTGAAAAAGGATGAGCCTTTATTTACATATACCTTTTTACCGATCAAATCTATCGGACTTGTAACGAGAGCTTCCGCCACTTCTTTTGCAGTTTCTTTCTGCCAACCTTTAGGTTTTCGCTGAACGAGTACCTGACGGGTAAAATTATACGGATCACTGAAGTCAGCGTATTTTCTGCGGTTTTGGGTGATCGCCAAATTACACGCAATAATATCTCCTTCGCCTTTGTTCAAAAGGTCGAACATCGCATTTACATCTGGAATGATTTTGATCTCAAGCTCTACGCCAATACTCGCAGTAAAGCGGCGGAGCAATTCATATTCATAGCCCATTGCCTGACCGCGGTAGATAAAATAGGAGGTTGAGCTGTTGAGAGTGAGTGCTATGAGTTTTCCTCTTTGGCGAATAGCATCCAGGTCAAAATGGACTGTGGCGGGTTGCACCAGGGCTGTCGATTTGATCAAGGGGCGCTCTTGTACCGAAACATCGTGCTGGCACGATGCCGCCAACAAGGCCGAAACAATGAGAACCTGTTTCGTTTTCGAATGTAGTTTATGTCTGAACATAGCATGCCTCTTCATGGAAAACATTCCAAAGGCAATGCGTTTTTACGGAAGTGCAGGGCGAAGGTTTCGGAATCACGCTTTGCGGGAACCTTCGATATCCTTTCCGTAACTATCCCTGATGAAAGTTTCTAGTTCGGGAAAGAAGGTTTTAAAATGCGCATTCATAGCATCAAAATGTTCATGAAAGGCGGGCATGGAGTTTTCCATATGCGACTTAAATTTGGCACGATGGGACAATCCTCTTAGTGCTCTGTCTATTCCTTCTGGGTAAATATAATTTCCCAGCCAGTTTTGCGCATGCATGTAGTCAAGTGTCCGCAAGGCACGCGAGCTCATACATTTACGATTTGACTGTAACGCGGTGTATACATTTTTTACAAAGTTATTCAAGGATTCCTTTGTGTAAAGAGGCCAATTTATAGCTAAAAAATGATCGTAAAACACATCCTGGACAACTGCAGCATATTTTCCAAAATCGTTATAAAGGAGCCTGCGGGTTTCCAAAACAACCGGGTGGCTATCGGTGAATGAATCAATGGAACGATGTACCTCGATGCCAAGTTGAATGCCGGGAGGATATTTATCTATATGCGAGCCGCGCAACATGTCTGCGATGAAGTTGCCGACCATCACGGGTTCTGAGTCAAATGAAAGATATAGATGAGCTAAAAAATTCACGAATTGATTTTTGGCGACAGCCGTGTCCGACCTCAATAATTAAGAACCCAAAGTAAGTTGAAAAAGTTTGGGCAACGGAGTTTGTGAGAATTTTTTTGAAAGATTCAGGCGAAGAATGATGGAACTTTAAGGTGTGATACGTTTTCTGAGTAATAAGACCTGGCAGATTTCTAAAACCTGCCAAGTATAGAGCCTGCTATATCCCAATTTATTAGCTTGATAGGAGGATAATTTTTTAGATGACGCTTAACCATATCATTTTTTCACCACTTGTGTAAATATCAAAAAAAATTCTGTTAATCGCATTATCTTCGTCAATCTATGAGCGACGAAAAAGCCATGTATTGGCTCACACAAATCGTGGGCTGGTTTTTATTCATACTATTGATTCTCTTCCAAAATATTTTGGCAGGCTCGGTAGATACTGGTATTTGGAAATTTTTGATACTCAATTTTGCCATCGGGCTTGGTCTTTCGCATCTTATGCGGTTCATAATTGTGCGCTACGGAATGCTGAAAATGAAGGTGGCCTCTGTATTGATTTTGGGTGCAATCTTGTCCGTGTTTACTGCAGTCTTTGCTACTATTCTCATTTATGTATTCCAGGCCTATGTATTTCAATACGAGCAAAATATTCCACTTTCATGGGGTGTGTTTCTCGAATTAGTGCTTCCATTTATGGTGGTTTTTTTGATTTGGAATATTCTCTATTTCGCTGCCAATTACCTAAAGAATTACGAGCGCGAAGAGATTAAGAATTTGCGTTTGTCGGCTTCGGTGACTGAAGTAGAACTAATGAATTTGCGCACGCAACTCAATCCGCATTTTATGTTTAATGCCTTAAACAGTATTCGAGCATTGATTGATGAAAATCCCGTTCAGGCCAAAAAAGCAGTGACCCAGATGAGTAATATTTTGCGTAGCAGTCTCACGTCCGGTAGGCATCAGCTTATTCCGCTTAAGGAAGAGCTAAAAGTGGTAAACGACTACCTTGAGTTGGAAAAAATCCGATTTGAGGAGCGGCTCCAATATTCTTTTAAAATTCCGGCAGAACTGATGAAATTCCAAATTCCGCCTTTGCTACTTCAGACTATTGTAGAAAATGCTGTAAAACATGGAGTGGGTACCCTACAAAATGGTGGGAGGATTGAAGTTTCAGCACGTCTTGTTTCGACGGTGATATTTGAATTATCAGTGTTTAATAACGGTAAATACAATCCCAACAAACGTGATATGGATGAAAATACCGGAATTGGACTCATTAATTCAAAGCGAAGATTGAAACTACTTTTCGGCAAAAAAGCACATG
The DNA here is from genome assembly GCA_963741985.1 of uncultured Cryomorphaceae bacterium. Taxonomy (GTDB): domain Bacteria; phylum Bacteroidota; class Bacteroidia; order Flavobacteriales_D; family Cryomorphaceae; genus Cryomorpha. The sequence goes on along the minus strand of CAVUKD010000004.1, from coordinate 387,918 downwards.
TTGAACTCAAAAATATTGCGGAAGGTGTGGCCTGTATTGTGACCCTTCCGGTAAATACAAAAATCGAAAACCATGAGGAGTATAATCATTGATGATGAACGCTTGGCGCGAAAGGAATTACGTACATTGCTCGAAGCCAGCCCAGAGATTGAGATAGTGGGCGAATGCGCCAATGCGGATGAAGCGCGCGAAGCAATAGAAAAAGAAAATCCAGATCTTATCTTTCTCGATATTCAAATGCCGGGACAGAATGGATTTGATCTTCTGGAAACACTCGATTATGTGCCCTATGTTATTTTTGTGACGGCTTATGACGAGCATGCGTTGAAGGCTTTTGAGGTGAATGCACTCGATTATTTGCTCAAGCCGGTGGATGCGGAGCGCCTTCGTGAGTCTATTATCAAGGTGCTTAGCCTTTCGGCAAAAAGGCGTGAAGCGCGGAATACGGCTGATGAGCAAAATGAATATTTACACCTCGATGATCAGATTTTTCTCAAAGATGGCGATAAGTGTTGGTTCGTGACCCTACGGAATATTCGTTATTTCGAATCGGAAGGCAATTATGTTCGCGTATTTTTTGACAACAGTAAGCCTTTAATTTTGAAAAGTCTTAACAATCTTGAAAAACGATTGAATGAAAAGGACTTCTTTCGGATAAATCGGAAATATATCGTTAATTTAAAGGAGGTTATCCATATAGAACCTTGGTTTAACGGTGGGCTTCAAATAAAGCTCAAATCGGGTAGTACCCTCGAAGTATCACGCCGACAGACCTCCAGATTTAAAGAACTCCTTAGTCTTTAGTGTGGGTTATCAACTGCTTTTTGTGAATAACGTAATTTCTAATCTCTCATTCAAATTGATTGGTAGATGGAAAAGTTGCATTGGTAGAATACTGCTTGCTTTATCCCAAAAAAAGTAGAACATTAGTGGTACGATTGGAGTACACCAAGGTCTAAAATATTCTTAGATGGAAGCATTAATTCGACAAAATACCAAAGCAACCCCTTATGTTCATCTTGATGTAGCCACCAAGACGTATGTCATTGGTGGACGGTCTATACCCATTGATGCCGAAATATTTTACCGGCCTATTCTTAACTGGTTAGATAAACTACAGAAAGAAGGACAGGTGAAAAATCTGCAGTTCTGTTTTAGATTCGATTTCTTCAATATTGCCTCGTCGAAACGTATTCTTTTCATTCTTTACAAGCTTGTTGAAATGCAAAATAGTGGCTGCAGTATTTTGGTGCGCTGGATGTACGAAAAGAACGATGAAGATATGCTCGAAATCGGGGAAGACTATTCCTGCATGATAAAAGGACTACATTTTGTATTCGAAGAGTTTGATCTCGACAAAATAAAAAAGCAGCGGCTGCTTAAGCTCGGCTGATTCTATTTTTTATTTCTTCCCTTTCTTTCGTTTATTTTTACCTTTGCGCCCAAATTTACCCCATGCGCATTGTAAAAGATATTCCACACCCGCGTTTTAAAATCACTGTTTTTTCGTGGAATGAAAAATATATTATCAAAATCGAAGACGGACATCTGGAGCAAGTTTATAAACTTGATACTGCTCAGATTTCTGATTTAAATGAGATTGACAATATGCTTTCTACACCTTTTCTGCTCAAAGTTCTTGAGCGCTTTGGTACTATGAGCCAGGATTTTAGAGAAGCATGGAATTTCCGCCATTCAAAGACAATAAATCAAACCAATTCATGAATTCTTCTTACAAAACCTTTTTTCTAGCAGTAGCTTCTTCAGCAATTCTATTTTCGTGCCAGCCCCAAACTCCTGCTGACCCACCCGCAGCACATGCGGCTGATACCACATCAACGAATACGAATTCGGGACTTCAAATCGGATTTATTTATGGTGATTCGATCAATCAACATTATAACTTCCTTATCGATGCTCAGGCCGAACTCGAAGCCGAGCAAAACCGTATCGATGGCCAAATGAAAGCGAAACTGCAAAAAGCTCAGGCACGTGCGGCTGAATTGCAAAAACAAGCTCCTACCATGACGCAAAGCGATATGCAAAAAGCACAACTCGAATTGCAAAATCTGGACATGGAAATGCAGCAGCAACAGGAAAAACTCACTTCCGATTACCGAAAACGAGAGAACGAACTGCAGATGGAGTACATTAACAGAATTGATTCCTTTCTGAACGAGTATAATTCTGATGGAAAATATGATCTCATTATGAATTACCAGCAGGGAGGGAATCTTCTCTTTATCAAAAAGGGATTTGACATCACCGATGAGGTGCTTAAAGGATTGAATGCAGAGTACCAAACTCAACTCGATCAGAAAGATACGAAAAAGAAAAATAAGTAATATGCGTCACATTGCCAAAGAGAAACAGAGTGAAAATATAGCGGAGTACCTACTCTATATCTGGCAAATGGAAGATTTATTGCGTGCATTAAACTTTGATATTTCCAGGCTCGATGACCAAATACTTGGAGATTTGGATGAGCCGCGCCGCCTCGAAAACCTACGATGGTTTAAGGAATTGGCAACTGAAATGAAAAGTGAAAGGGTGGAGGTGAGCGGTCACCACCATTCTACCCACGACATTATCAACGAACTGTTACTCCTCCAGCAGGCTCTGCTGACGACCATCGACGACAAGAATTTCAAAAAAACATATAGCGACGCGAAACCGCTGCTGGATGAATTCAAGCTCAAAACGGATAGAATTCCGCGAAACGATATTGAGACAGCTTTGACAGCTATTTACGGCGTCTTGACTTTGCGTCTCGCAAAAAAAACCATCACCCCGGAGACGCGGGCCGCTGTTGAAAAATTCTCTGCTTACATTCGCTTACTTACCCGGTCGTATCACTTGATGAAAGCCGGGAAGTTGCCCATGAATAATTAATTAGTGTCTCGGTCCATATGTCCGCTACCTGCCTGCGCAGGCAGGTAGGCGTTGCACTTGTACTAAAAAAGGAGAGCTAACAGGTTTTCATACTAAGCGAAACGTTCTCACGCCGCGAAGCAAGGAAACCTGTTAGTTAAACCTGACAAAACTAATAATATTCAATTGTCCAACTAGCTTTCCCAGAAGGACTATTATTCCTTATTTCAAATACCGAAAATCCTCTCCGGATTTGATATTCAAGAGTGTTTCATAAATTAATTTAATGACATTCTCCACGTCATCTTTGTGTGTCATCTCAACCGTAGTGTGCATGTAGCGTAAGGGGAGAGATATCAAAGCTGAAGCAATTCCTTTGCCTGAATATGCAAAAGCATCGGTATCAGTTCCTGTACTGCGGCTTGCTGCTGCCCGCTGAAATGGAATCTTTTTGGCTTCAGCGGTAGCAATGATTTTCTTCAGAAGATTGGTTTGTACCGCGGGTCCGTAGGTTAAAACAGGTCCTTGACCACTATGCAAATCTCCTTGCTCAATTTTGTCGATCATTGGCGTTTGGGTGTCGTGGCATACATCAGTTACAATGGCTACATCCGGCTCCAACTGGCGACTTATCATCTCGGCTCCGCGAAGTCCGATTTCTTCCTGTACCGAATTGACTACGTAAAGTGTAAAGGGCAATTTCTTTTTCGAAGCTTTCAGCATGCGCGCTACTTCAGCGATCATAAAACCACCCATCCGGTTGTCGAGTGCACGTCCAACATAATTGTCTTTGTTGAGAATCATAAACTCATCCTCAAAAGTGGCAACACAGCCTACATGTACACCGAGTTTTTCTACTTCTTCTTTGGTTTTGCAACCACAGTCGAGAAAAATATTCTTCATGCTCGGCGCTTCATCTTTGCCTTGAGCGACATTTCGCGTGTGTATAGCAGGCCATCCAAAAACTGCACGAACGGGACCTTTATCGGTATGGATAATTACCCGTTTGCTCGGTGCGATCATGTGATCAGAACCACCATTTCTACGTACATAGATAAATCCCTTGTCGGTGATATAGTGCACAAACCAGCTGATTTCGTCGGCGTGCGCTTCGATGGCCACTTTGTACTTTTGGCCGGGGTTTATTACGCCAACCGCTGATCCATACGTGTCGGTGATCGATTCATCAATAAAAGGCTTTATGTAATCGAGCCAAAGTTTTTGACCTTCGGTTTCAAAACCAGTTGGAGAGGCGTTATTGAGATAGTTTTCAAGAAATTTTAAGCTGTCTTTCGACAAAATTGATTTTTGAGCCATTAATTCTTTGTTTTTTATTATTGTGTAATTACTGCTAATTTCATTAATTAACCAAGTCACTTCGACGCTCCCTGATATTGCGTAGGTAGTGGTTTTTAATTTTAGTGACTCTCGGGAGCGTCGAAAATTAGTGACACTGCAATTAAAAATTGGATATAGAAATTCTTACCTGTTTGTCAGATATCGAATCTTGATACCATGTGGTATTTATTCTCGCCGGTCTTGCCACCATTTCGTTACATTCGATTTAAATTTACAGCTGGAAAATTACCGTGACACTAAACAATTTACTACGGCTGTAACTTACTCCCTACGGTCATGAGTCCACTTCGTTTAGTTCACTCGATAAGAAGTTAACTTTAATTTTTAAATTAAAATTTCGACAAGTTCCTGCCCCAAAAGTAGAATTTTCCGCGCAAGCGGCTAAAGCTCTTGCAGTTTAATGTAACCGTTTGCCCCTGGATTCGTATTTTTTAACGAATAAACAGATTTTTATGAAAAATCGAATCCCCTTTCTCCTATTCATAGCGGTCTTGCTATGTCTCAAAGTCAGTGCCCAAAAGGATTCTTCGATTGTCACCATTGCTGCCGATACGCTGAGCAGCGATCAGCAAGAAGATGGACTTTCGGTAAGGGCCATTGGTTTATACAATGACGGTCTCGCCGCTTTTCAAGCGAATGATTACGCTGCGGCGATTCTTTCATTTGGTCAGGCGCTTCAGGAGGCTCCGCAATTTCCAAAAGCCCTTTTCAATCGATCAGCAGCTTATATGGAGGTTAAGAACTATGATTTTGCTATTGCAGATTTGAATTCATATCTCACCTTGAATGATACCTCGGGTCAAGCCTACTATTTCAGGGCACGGGCTCATCATCTACTTGGACATTTCGAGGAAGCGTTAACAGATTATAATAGTGCTATCCGAAACGGTTCGCACCTCGAAAATTCTTATTTATATTCAGCTGAGCTAAATTTCCAAGCGCAAAATTACGATGCTGCCGATCGCGATTATTCGGGGGCAATTTCCGCTAATCCTTCGAATGCTAAAACATTTCACGACCGTGGAAGTACGCGCAAATTACTTAAGCGATATGAGGCTGCCGCCGAAGATTACAATCAGTCGATCAGATTAAATCCCCGAATGACGAGTGCATACATCAATCTGGCCGGTGTGTATCGCGAAGGAAATAAACTCGATGATGCGCTGTCTGAATACAATCAAGCCTTGCGGTTGGAGCCGAATAACGTATTGGGGCTCAATAATCGTGGCTATGTGTATTTCCTTCAGGGAAAATATGTAGAAGCTGAGGCAGATTTTAAAGCAGCTATCGCACAGGATAAATCATATGCCTACGCCCACAATAACCTTGCGAGTGCTTATATAAAACAAGAACGTTATAAGGAAGCTATTGAAAGTGCCGGGAAGGCTATTCAACTCAGCCCTGATTATGGGTATGCTTATCTTAATCGCGGTATTGCGCGTGAGATGGTTCGCGATATTCCTGGCGCTTGTTCCGACTGGGAAAAAGCCGAAAATATGCATGTCAAAAATGCTGATTTGTACCGCAGTGGTTCATGTAAATATTGATCTATGAAAAAATTCCTCCTCTTAATACCCGCATTTTTTACCGTTTTAATAGCTTTTTCCCAAGGCGATATTGCTTTCGAAAAGGACAATTTTCCAAACGACAAAGACCGGTTCAAGGAAGCTCGGTATAACCTGAAAGAAGGTGATAAAATATTGGAAACCAATAATAAAAATTATTTCAATCAGGCATTGTCATATTATCAAAATGCTTATATCCTCAATCCCAATAATGCAGAACTTAATTTTAAAATTGGTCTGTGCTATCTGAACTCTCCCGTAAAGAATGAGTGTCTGAAATATTTTGAGAAATCATATAAACTCAATCCTTCTTACGACACCTTTAATATTCAATTTCTTCTCGGAAGAGGGTACCATTTAAATGAAAGGTGGGACGAGGCCATTGCCGCATATGAGAAACAGTTGGTTGAATTGCGTAATCAGCAAGGAACACCTGAAGAGTTTCAGAAGGTCCAAAAACTGATAGAAGAAGCCACAAACGGAAAAGAACTTTCGAAGAACAAGGTGCGGGTTTGGATCGATAACCTAGGCCCAAATATAAATAGTGCGGCTCCCGAATATGCGCCTTTGATTTCTACGGATGAAAGCTTGCTAATTATCACGGCGCGTCGTGCGAATACAGTTGGAGGGTTGAAAGACGAAATCGATAATTTGCCTTACGAAGATTTGTACTACAGTAAAAATGTAGGTGGGGAATGGACTCCCCTCCAAAATATGGGTGAAGATGTGAATACTACCGGGCACGATGCCAGCAGTGGGCTTTCACCCGACGGGAAAATGCTTTTTGTTTTTCGTGGAACTATGAAAGGGGGAGGCGATGTGTTCATGTCGGAAGTGAAAAACGATGAATGGACAAAACCCCGTGCCCTCGGAAAATACATTAATACAGCTTCACACGAATCTGCAGTAGCCCTTTCTTATGACGGCAACGACCTCTATTTTGTAAGTGAAAAACCGGGCGGACTAGGTGGAAAAGATATTTACGTGTCGCATTGGGATTCGCAAAAAGAAGAATGGGGTCAAGCTCAAAATCTGGGGCCAACGATTAATTCACCTTATGATGAAGATGGTGTTTTTATTCATCCTGACGGGAAAACGCTCTATTATTCTTCCAAAGGACATAATACAATGGGAGGCAACGATATTTTCTATTCTGAAAAAGTGAATGGCGTGTGGGGCGCTCCTGTAAATATTGGTTATCCGATCAATACGCCCGATGATGATGTTTTCTTTGTAGTGGCGGCAGATGGGCGCACTGCTTACTATTCTTCGATTCGCGAAGAGGGGTACGGTGAGAAAGATATATACCGTATTACTTTCCTCGGTCCAGAAAAGGAGCCGGTACTTAATACGGAAGATAAATTGCTTGTGGGATCAGATTTAAAAAGTATAAACTTGCCGCTCCAGCCGAAAGTGAAAGTACGTACCAGCAGAATGGTATTGCTGAAAGGATTGGTATTGGATGATAAAACCGATATGCCTGTAAAAGCTGCTATTGACCTGATTGACAATAACACCTCAGAAGTTCTCGCGACATTTAGTTCGGATGAAAAATCAGGCGCATATTTGGTCTCGCTTCCTGCGGGCCATAATTACGGTTTGAATGTTAATGCAGACGGGTATTTGTTTAACTCTATGAACTTCAATCTACCTGATACTGCAGTGTTTAAAGAGATTTATAAAGTTATTCGTCTTAAGAAAATCAAGATTGGAGAGAGCATTGTCCTGCGTAATATCTTTTTTGATTATAATCAGTCCACGGTGCGCAGCGAATCTGAGGCTGAACTTAGCCGTTTGCACAAAATATTGATTGAAAATCCGGATATCAAAGTTGAGATTTCAGGGCATACTGATAATGTAGGTGGTGACAGTTACAATGACAAGCTTTCGGAAAGCCGCGCCAAAGCAGTGGTTGATTATCTGGTGAATAAGGGCATTCCACAATCGCGGATGATCTATGCCGGCTATGGAGAAACCATGCCGCTGGCTACAAACGAAACGCCGGAGGGCAGGCAGGAGAACCGACGTACAGAGTTTAAGATTATTGAGTAGAAATGTCTATCGATAAAGTTCAACATCTTCGTTACGCTTGATTTGAAAAGGGTCATCCTGACGTTCACAGTCAGGACTCCTTGGTTTTCAAATCGGCACATTTTTTGAACTTGAGCTTTATTGAACATTTTTTCATGCGATAATCGAAATTTGCACGAATATAGATTATAGTAAGTATTTTCGCATATCACTTTTCGTGAAAATTATTAAAAGCTTTGCCGCGTGAAATACATTAATCCTGAAATCGTACTTACCGCCGATGGAAGCCATTCTCTTTTTGTGGCCGCACTCGATGAGAGCTATCATTCGCATCACGGTGCACTTCAGGAATCGATGCACGTGTATATTCGCGCGGGACTTGAATACGCTTTAAATCAGGGATGTAAAGGCCCCAACGTCTTTGAACTTGGTATGGGAACGGGTTTGAATGCTTTTCTTACGGGAAAATATGCGGTTGAGAAAAGCATAAAATTGGTCTATCACACAATTGAGAAATTTCCGGTAAATCCAGCCGCGCTTCATTTGCTGAATTATGCTACAAATGCTGGACTGATGGGCTATAGTGATTTGATTGGTAAGGTGATAGATGCCGAATGGGATAAAGCGGTTTCCATACATGAATATTTTGAGATTCAAAAAATATATGGCGACTTCTTGGATTTGAAAATAGAATCGAATGCCTATGATGTATTCTATTTCGATGCTTTCGGCTTTCGTGCTCAGAGCGAATTATGGAGTGAAATTGTGTTCCAAAAATGTTTTGAAATGCTGCGTCCGCGGGGAGTTTTGGTGACATATGCTGCCAAAGGACTCGTTAGAAGGACTATGCAGAAAATCGGTTTTGACGTAAGTCGGATTCCCGGAGCTCCCGGAAAACGCGAAATGCTTCGCGCCGTAAAACCTGAGAACAAATGAGTTTTCCATTTAATGTACGTGCGTACGGAGCGTTGGTGTTAGATGGATCCATATTACTTAGCACGGAGAAATATCAAAATAAAAAGTTCACAAAACTTCCTGGTGGTGGCCTCGAATTTGGCGAAGGACTTCATGATTGTCTTATCCGTGAATTTCGCGAAGAAGCAGGTCTTGATATCAATGTTCAGCGACATATTTATACCACTGATTTTTTTCAGCAATCAGCTTTTAATAAAAGGGATCAACTCATATCGGTTTACTATCAGGTTCGTCCAATACAATCATCGGATTTACTCCGTGAAATAAATTCTCTTGAAGAGAATAAACATTTCTTTTGGAAGGAACTTAATGCGCTCTCCGAAAACGACTTTACATTTCCGGTTGATAAGCACATTTGCGACTTGTTGAAGGATTTGAAATGACTGTCATTTCTTTGTGTATTGCTAATGCATAGCAGTTTTTCTATTCGTTCTAAATTTCGTAAAGCGACCTCACGCGGCGTAGTAGGTAATTTAGCAATTTGCGATCCGAATATACCTCGAACCGACGTGAGGAAATCAATTAAGATTTAATATTAGCACACAAATAAAATAGGCTGCTATTCCTTCACCCTATTTAAGGAAACTCAAAACTACGAAAAGCGGTCTCGTAACCGATGTCCGAAGGGAGACTATTTGGTAATAGGCAATTTATAGGACCCCGAATCCTGTAGAATAAATGAACTTAAGTTATTAAATGAATTAATGCGGCATCTCGCCTTCAATCTCTACTTTTCCGGCAGATTTTCTGATAAGGATGAGTACAAACGGCACACAAATCAAAAACAAAACTCCGAGATATAGGAAAATATCCATATAAGAGAGTACGATACTTTGTTTGCTAACCATTCCATCGAGTGCTTGATACGCCCTTGCCACTGCTTCGTTTGCAGCATATCCCTTGCTCATAAACATCTGTTTAAGACCTTCTATTCGATGCTGTAACTGAAAATTGATAGCTGAAATATTCGGAATCAGATCTACTCTGTGTTGTGCCTGCAAAACTGAAATGGCTGTGGTGATAATGGCTATCCCGAAAGATCCACCCAACTGACGACTCATTGATGTGAAAGAAGCACCTTCGCCAATTTCTTTTCCGTTAAGGGTCGATAGAGCAAGTGTGGTGATAGGCACAAAGAGCAAACCGAGACCGGCGCCCCGCACCACAAGCGGCCAAAACATAAGCTCCGCACTTGTGTCGGGGGTGATAATATTGTACATCCAAAAGCTATAAACGAAGAAAAGGATAAGACCCGCTGCAATCATATATTTTTGAGGAACACCTTTTCCCAAAAGGCGACCAATAATGGGCATCATCAGACCTGTGGTTACCGAGCTGGGAATCAAGAGTAAGCCGGCATCCAAGGCTGTCCAGCCCATCACAGACTGCGTATAAATCGGGATAATAAAAGTGGATCCAAAAAGACCAAATCCTAAAATAAAAGTCATAATAGTCCCAATGCGTAAATTTCCGTTGCGCAATACTCGAAGGTTTACAATCGGATGGTCATATACCATTTCCCGCCAGATGAAAGCAATGAAACCGAAAAGGCAAAGAACGCTTAACCCAACGATGGTTGTATTTTGAAACCAATCATCCTGCTGGCCATGCTCGAGCACGAACTGAAGCGAACCAATAAAGGAGGTCAGAAAGACAATGCCCCACCAGTCTACCTGACTCGCACGGAGCTTATCACCGTATTTCGGGCTTTTGATATAGAGAATAGTTAGAACAGTTGCTACAATTCCAATAGGCAAATTAATGTAGAATATATAGGGCCAGGAAAAGTGATCGACCAGATAGCCACCCAGAGGAGGACCGAGTGTAGGACCCACTATGATACCCATTCCATAAATGGCTTGTGCCATTCCCCGTTTTTTCGCCGGATAGGTTTCGGTAATAATGGTTTGAGCGGTTACCAAGAGGGCACCTCCACCGAGACCTTGCAAAAATCGAAAGGCTACGAGTTCCCAGATATTCGTCGCGTTTCCGCAAAGGAATGAAGCAACCGTAAAAAGGATAATTGAGGCAGCGAAGTAGTTTTTTCGGCCGAATTGTTTGCTCAGCCAACTCGTCATCGGTATCACGATTACATTGGCAATGGCGTAAGCGGTAATTACCCAGGCTATATCGGTGAGGGTCGCACCCAGACTGCCACGCATATCGTTGAGCGCCACGTTTACGATAGTGGTATCAACAATTTCGAGCAGCGCACAGAGCACTGCGGTGATGGTGATTATCGCCCGGCGAAATCCGTATTCTACTAATGCGTCCTGATCTTGCATTTTTACTTGATATGCACGTCGATTTCCACGTTCATTCCCGATAAGAGTTGCGCAATTTGGGTGGAGTCATTTTCTGCTGTAAACTGAATCTTCACAGGTAGCCGCTGCACTGTTTTTACAAAATTACCGGTAGCATTATCGGGAGGAAGCAGTGAAAAACGCGCACCTGTAGCTGGTGAGAAAGCTTCAATAATTCCTTCAAGCTTCATATCCGGAAATGCATCAACATCGATTTCAACTTTCTGGCCTATTCTCATTTTTGAGAGTTGCGTTTCTTTAAAGTTGGCGACTATCCATTTGTCAGAAAGATTCACGAGGTAAAAGAGGGCCTGACCCGGTTGGACAAATTGTCCCTGTTGGAGATCAACGTTCGAAAGTTGCCCCGAAATTGGTGCTGTAACGTAGGTGTAATCGATATTCAACTGTGCTCCATCGAGCATGGCTTGAGCACTTTTAATTTTGGCATCAGCTACCGCCACTTGTTTCTGCGATATGTTCTTTTGAGATTCGGCGGCATTGCGCTGGCTGCCCATTGCCTTTTGCTGATTTTCATACATATTTAGCCGCTCTTGCGCTTCCTTTTTTGCCGCAAGAGCCTGCTCATATTGCTGCTCGGTAATGGAGTGATCTTCGAATAGATTTTTGTACCTTTCAAAATCTTGCGTAGCGCGCCAAAGCTGTATTTTGGCGGTTTCTACATTTCCTTTTGAGGCATTGGCTTGGGCTTTCGATGCAGCCACATTTTGCTGAAACGACCCGATGCTTGTCTGGGTAACGATCTGTTGACTTTCGGCACCAGCCACTTGTGCTTTGGCCTCTTCGAGTTGTATCTGATAGTCGCGATTATCGATTGTGAAAAGGGTATCTCCGGCATTTACCATTTGATTGTCAGATACATAAACTTTTTCAATATATCCACCAACGCGTGGGATAATGGCCGACATATTCGCTTTTATCTGCGCATCGTCCGTTTGCTCGTGGTGCTGAGAATGGATATAAACCGAAACCCCGATTATAACACCAATGATTCCCAGACTGATCACGATCGCGAGGAATTTCTTGTTTAACTTTTTCTTCTTTGGTTCCATCTTAATTATTGGGTTGCTTATTTTGAAATACCATTTAGGAGCTTGCCTTCTGCTGCGAGCAGTTCGTAATATTTTTGGGTGATATTGGCGCCGGCTGTAGCCAAATTGACTTTCGATCGGAGTTGTTGAACGTCGGCATTCAGGAGGTCGTTGGTATCCACGAGACCATTTTTGTACTTATTGTTTACAATCCGATAATTTTCAATGGCCTGTTCTTGCGAGAGCGTGTAAACATTGAATTTTTTTATTGCGAGTTTATAGGATTCACGTGCATTTTCAATCTGGATATTGGCTTGATCCTGGGCTTTCGCCAAGGTGTATTTAATATTCAACGCGCGTCCCTCGGCCGCATGTACATCACTTTTAGCTTTGAAAATATCGGCGATATTATAAGAAAACCCCAGTCCGAAATTCATTGCGTTTTCAACGGTTACGAGGTTTTCGATATTCAGTGCGACATAACCTGCAACGAGCGAAATCGAAGGGTAGTATTTTCCTTTTGCCACTTTTACTGCGTTAAGTGCAGCCTGCTGTTGATAGCGAAGGGTTTTAATATCATTTCGGGTTGCAACATCATTAGGATCCGAATTTTCAATTGATCCAAAATCTGAATCTTCTAAGTTGAGTAAGGTAGAATCCGGAAGTTTGAGGAGTGTCAAAAGTTGGAACTGTAATATGTGCTCTGATTTTTTAGCTTCATCAAGGCTCAATTCAACGTTCGATGCTTGCAATTGAGCTTTGAGTAAGTCGTTTCGCGCAAGCAAGCCATTTTTTTCCATTCCAGTAAAATCCTTAACACGCTGTTCGGCGCTGCTGAGATTATCTTGCATCAGTTCCACCGTTTTTCGGGCGTTGTACAAATTCACATACGAATTTACCACCTGAAGAGCAAGCTGCTCCTGATCGCTTTTACTTTCGTATACAGCGGCCTGATACATGTTTTCACTTCGGTTGATCGTGTTTTTCAGTTTGCCTCCTGTAAAAACAGGAAGCGAAAGACTTGCTTGACCCAAAAAGAGATTGTGTACTTCCGGTGCGGGTGATGAGCTGCCTTCATTGTCTGAATTCGTAGGAATCCTGATATCCAAATTTGGATTGGTTAAATAGTCATACTGGGCGGTAATTTTGAAATCCGGATAGCGCAGATTTTTGGCCATCTGCAATTCGTCTTTGGCAATAGCCACATTATTGTTGGCAATATGCGCGTCGTAACTGCTGTCGAGTGCGAGGCCTATAGCTTGCGAAATTGTTAGAATTTGGCCTTGTGCCATAAGCAATCCCATATTGAGAAGGCTTAAAATTGCGGCAATGGATAATTTAGTTCTCATTCTGAAGTAATGCTTTGATCGTCTGTTGTATGTGCGATGTTAGTTCACCATACACGAAATGGTCGAGTGTTTGTCCGGCACCTAATCCGAGAAATTTCTGGTAGAATTTTTTGTTAAAAATGAAATGGAAATAGGTGCCTAAAATCGTAGGAACCATGAGCTTTATATTGACATTTTTAGCGAAAGCTCCTGCTTCCTGACCTTCCTCAATAAAAGAACTCATGAGGCGAAAGTTTTCGTTTTTCTGTTCGATAAACGTTTCAAAATTGATATTGCGATGTCCATTGGAAAATTCGAAGTGCAGGATTTTATGAATCCGTCTGTTCTGATGCACTTGTTTCACGAAGGTGGCTATAATGAAATCCAATTTCTCGCTGTAGGAATATTCTCCTTGTTGAACTTTTAAAATTGCATCACCTAATCCTTCATTTCTGCGAAGAATTAATTCCTGAAGCAATTTTTCCTTGGAGCCAAAGTAGTAGGAGATCATTGCAATATTTGCACCTGCTTTTTTAGCAATGCTCCGCACAGAGGTTCCATCAAAACCCTGTTCGGAAAATAGCTCTTCCGCTACATCAAGTATGTGTATTTTTTTGGCGCTTGGTTCCATTTATACCGAAATCGGGCACAAATGTAAACGATTATTTAAATTAAACGTTTGTTTGATTTATTGATTTTTTCTATTGGACTATTGGGCGCATTGATAGGGATTGAAAATCTTAGCGTTGAATTAGAGACAAGGATGGAATTACTCGGATAGGACTGTATTCCGAGTTGCCATTATCGAATGAATAGAAGGCATTGTCTTAGCACGGGTGTCAAATGTTCTACTTGGTTAAAAATATTCCAAGTAAGGGAAACCATGGATTATTTTCTCATTTGGAAAATGCTTCGAAAGATTATTTCACAACCTCGGCCACTGTATTATCTCCTTTTTCCGAAATGAATTGCACATAATGCCCATACCTTTCAAATACTTGCTGAATATATGTATAAGGTTCAATTCCACGTACATATCCATAATACACTACCGGATCGTTGTAGTTTTTTGGATAGCTTAATGCCAAAATCATATTTTCAACATTATCATCCCACACAAGAGAATCTAATCCTCGTTTAGATGCAAGTCTTTGAGCATCCAATACATGCCCGGCACCGCAATTGAAAGCCGCCATGGTAAATTTTATCCGCTCAACGGAGTCTGGAACATTTTCGAAATATTCGGCTAATTGTTTCAGGTATTTTGTCCCACCTCTCAAGTTATCTTCAGGGTCATTCGGATCTATTATTCCGAGCTCGGTGGCAGTTTCGGGCATTATCTGCATTAAGCCGCTCGCCTGTGTCCAAGCTGATGCCTCAGGTTGGAACTTCGATTCCTGATATACAAGAGATGCTACCAGCCGCCAATCCCAGCCCAGAGGTTTTGCATATTTTTTAATAATCGCGTCGTATGGACTTATTCGATTGTTGTTCAAACTGAAAAAATCACTCCGTACCCGGCGGCTAAAGCTGCGTTTATTGCGGTAATAACGGTTGTAAATGGTGTAATAATCTGAACTCTTTTTTATTCTGGAAATCCATGCATTCGCAGCCTTTAATAATTTAGGGCACTCTGGATTAACAGCCCAGGCAATACGTTGTGAAAAACTCAAAGGAACTTCCACATCCAAAATGGGATAATAGGATGCATTTATAGCAGCAATATTATTATCGGCCACGGTGTATTTTACCTCCCCATCTACCACCATTTTAATGATCTCGTCGGTCGATAAATTTCCCGGAAGGGTATCAATCACGATCTTTCCGCCTATCTCATCGCTCAGATTTTTGAGCCTTGAAAAATAGGAAGATCGTCTTCGTACCGATATCGTGTCGCCGATGAGTTGGATGGGATCTTGGATCATCTCACTCTCCATTTTGCTCCAACTTATTCTTTGATAATTAGCGGGTTTTCGCTGCACAAGTACCTGATTGACAAGATAGAGGTAATCCGTAAATTTCACATTTTCTTTTCTTCCGGAGGTTATCGTCAATCCATGAGCAACGATATCGATATTGCCCTCTTGCAGTTCGTACAACATGCTGTCAATATTGTTAGTAACGACTATTTCAAGCTCTACATCGAGGTATTTGGCAAAACGTTCAAGTAGCTCATATTCAAAACCCATAGGTGCACCGCGATACAAAAAATAACTCGTGGCACTATAGGTCGTTAAGGCGCGAAGTCTTCCGTCTTTTTTAATAGCATCCAGATCTCGGTGAGCGATAAGCTTGCCATCTTCTTGCCTTTTAATATCCCTTTTTTTTTGGGTGCAACCGATTAATAAGCCGATGAAAAAAAGGGCAGAAAGGGTTGTCGTTATTTTCATAAAAATAGAAACAGTCGTTTTGGCAGCTTTGAAGGTACGAATTAATTGGAAATACCGTCGTAGCACAAATGATGCATTCTTTCTTTTAGTGATCAGAATTATGTGAGTCTATTTAAATTTAAATTCAAAAAGCTTTTAATTTGAAATGAAAACTCAAAACATTATGAAAGAAATATACACGTTACATACTCTTGCTGAATGTATATCAGGCCCTACGATGGGCTAAGACCCAATATTCTTTATACCATCGCCTATTCCGATATCCAGACCGGTTAAATTGTAGGTCGATATTACTTCTCAGGCGTGCATTTCCCAGAGCTTCAAGATGCAGATCATGCTGAAAATCCGCTTGATATCTGGACGTGGATGCCGAGTGAAATAAGACCTATTTTAGACGGGATGGATCTTATGAATGGTAATTGGAACGATTTGAATGAGAATATGACGATGCACGGTGATCCCAAAATACTAAACAATACTAATTTATGGTATTCTGATTTTCTGTTTTTTTCATTCCTTAATTTTATGACATTGATCAGACTACTACAGGAGCGAATGGACTCGCTTTTCAAATGTCTCCCCTTAGGTGAGGCACAGCAACAATTAGCTGAAATGGCTTTTTAACTCGTTTTGGATACTCCAAATGGTGTCAATGATATTAATGAAAATGTAGCTTCTTTTGAAGTTTATCCAAATCTATCGTTAGATCTTATGCGTGTGAAATTTCAATTAAAAGATGGTAATTATTCAAATCCTACATTACACACGGTGACGATCGACGGTCGCACAGTATGTGAAAATAAGACAGTATCCGGCCTTTAAAATGGAATTGAAATGAATGTAAGCTCGCTTGCTGCGGGTGTATATGTTTCAGTTGGTACAAGGTCAAAAAGTTATTTCAGCTCAGAAAATGATCGTACAACAAAGTAATTTACCTTTTTTGGGAGAAGGATCGGAAAGATTTTCCTGGTACTTTTTTTTAGAAAATTAATTCGGATAAATTTATTGGTATTCAATTACTGCTCCGTAAATTAATTGTTGTATATTATTGATTGATTCATCTTTATCAATCTCATCGTCATAAATTTTTACGAAAATTCTATAAGTGAATTGACTATTATCTACTGTAGTCATCAGAGTAGGAGTGAATTGATAAGAACCATTTCCTGAATGATCGGGAGCAGTTCCACTACTTATGATCTCATTGGTTTGGCTGTAACCTGGAATGTTTTTTCGCGATAGTCTAAAATCAAGATTTTCAAATGTATAATCGTTTTTTACGTAGAAAGTAACTTTCGTGATTACCGCGCCATCTGGTAGATGAACGGGGGCTCCGATGGTTGTAATTTCACTTTTGAATATCATAGCGAATGGAGCTTCTTCATTATAATATTTTACCGCGTGTTTTTTGTCCAAATCTATATTGGTTGCGGGATTGGTCAGTTCTACAAAGTCCATCGGATCCACAGAATAGTACTTTGTTTCGACGGTTGCATCCGGAATGGTTGTCGGAACCCACTGTCCTGCAGATTGGTCATAGACCAAAACATCTCCATCATTAGGTGCAGTGTTTGCCACCGGTGTAGATTGAATTTTTTTTACGGTTGTAGCACCTGTGGAAGTCATAGATACATCGCCTGAAATAGACTGTGAAGTGGCTACCCCCGTGGCATTTCCGATAAAAATTTTGTTAGAAGGAAGGCCGGGATTCACGTACGGACTCAAATCGATTTCCGTTGCCGACGCGTTGTTAGTGATTGTCAGTTTATCATTCGCAATACTCAAATCTTGAATTTCGTCGGTTGAATTATTCACATACGCACTTAAATTAATCGGTGTCGCTGAAGAATTATTTGTAATCTGCAGGATATTTCCAGTAATCGATAAATCCTGAATCTCATTGGTCGAGCTTCCATCGCCATCTGCTGGCGGATTCACATACGGACTCAAATCTATTTCCGTTGCCGACGCGTTGTTAGTGATTGTCAGTTTATCATTCGCAATACTCAAATCTTGAATTTCGTCGGTTGAATTATTCACATACGCACTTAAATTAATCGGTGTCGCTGAAGAATTATTTGTAATCTGCAGGATATTTCCAGTAATCGATAAATCCTGAATCTCATTGGTCGAGCTTCCATCGCCATCTGCTGGCGGATTCACATACGGACTCAAATCTATTTCCGTTGCCGACGCGTTGTTAGTGATTGTCAGTTTATCATTCGCAATACTCAAATCTTGAATTTCGTCGGTTGAATTATTCACATACGCACTTAAATTAATCGGTGTCGCTGAAGAATTATTTGTAATCTGCAGGATATTTCCTGTAATCGATAAATCCTGAATCTCATTGGTCGAGCTTCCATCGCCATCTGCTGGCGGATTCACATACGGACTCAAATCGATTTCCGTTGCCGACGCGTTGTTAGTGATTGTCAATTTATCATTCGCAATACTCAAATCTTGAATTTCGTCGGTTGAATTATTCACATACGCACTTAAATTAATCGGTGTCGCTGAAGAATTATTTGTAATCTGTAGGATATTTCCAGTAATCGATAAATCCTGAATCTCATTGGTCGAGCTTCCATCGCCATCTGCTGGCGGATTCACATACGGACTCAAATCGATTTCCGTTGCCGACGCGTTGTTAGTGATTGTCAATTTATCATTCGCAATACTCAAATCTTGAATTTCATTGGTTGAATCGCCATCGCCATCTGCTGGCGGATTCACATACGGACTCAAATCGATTGGAGTCGCTGAGCCATTGTTCGTAATCGTTAATGTATTTCCTGAAATGGACAAATCCTGAATTTCATCAGTCGGATTACTTATAAATTCGCTTAAATCGATATCTGAAGCCGATGGGTTGTTCGTTATTGTCAGGGTACTTCCTGTCAGTATCAAATCTTGAATTTCATTGGTTGAATCGCCATCGCCATCTGCTGGCGGATTCACATACGGACTCAAATCGATTGGAGTCGCTGAGCCATTGTTCGTAATCGTTAATGTATTTCCTGAAATGGACAAATCCTGAATTTCATCAGTCGGATTACTTATAAATTCGCTTAAATCGATATCTGAAGCCGATGGGTTGTTCGTTATTGTCAGGGTACTTCCTGTCAGTATCAAATCTTGAATTTCATTGGTTGAATCGCCATCGCCATCTGCTGGCGGATTCACATACGGACTCAAATCGATTGGAGTCGCTGAGCCATTGTTCGTAATCGTTAATGTATTTCCCGAAAGGGACAAATCCTGAATTTCGTTGGTGGCACTTCCGTCACCATCAGGTTCACCACCAGCAAGACCTGAAAGGTCGTGTGTATAAGTAACTCCTGCTTCCTGCAACTCCATAATACCGGTTTCAGCATTATAAGTAAAACTGGTAATCAACTCGTTATTTGGATCTGAGTCGGCATCGGGAGCATTTACATACGGACTCAAATCAATGAGTGTGGCCGTTTCATTATTGGTGATTGTGAGTGTATTTCCCGATAGGGATAAATCTTGAATTTCGTTTACAGAACTTCCATCGCCGTCGGGAGCCGCATTTACATACGGACTTAGGTCAATCGGAGTAGCTGCGTTGTTATTGCTGATAGTCAAAGTGTTGTTGGAAAGAGATAAATCCTGAATTTCGTTGGTGGAATCTCCGTCGCCATCGGGTTCTGAATTTGCGGAAGCGGCAAAAAGAGCATATGGAACACTTGAAAATTCACTGGCTCCCAACGGTTGCAGGCCATCGCCGGTATCTACTTCCAAGCTTAGCCATATGTGTCCGGATTGCCAGGGAATATCTTGAAAATTTCCTACTACGGGCGTTCCTTCACCCAAATGAATATTGACCAAACCAAATGTATTTGTCTGCAAATCGGCGTGTTCTTCCTGATACACGATATTACCGTTTTCGCTGTCTTCGAGAAATTTCACCACGAGATATACAGGCTGATTGCGAAGTTCTACTCCGGTATTGGTGTTCCGTAAAACAGCTTGATAATTAATGTGTTCTGGCGATTGACCATAGCACACTAACGCGAAAAGCGCGAGAATAGTTGTAAAGAAAATTTTTATTCGTTCCATGTGTCTAAGGGCTTGATTCCGGAAACATTTTATTTAAAATCCCTCATTATTACGGTCTTTAACAGAAATAGTTATTATACTAAATCAGATTTTTATATTTGGTATTCTACCTTTGCTGTAAAAGCAATCTGGAAATGGAGAGTGACTTAGATATTCAGAGGATCATGGATTTAGGACTAAACCAACTGAAGCAAAACCAGAAGTTGGCCTCAAAACTTAAGTCGTCGAAACCGAAAAATCTCGATGCTACCGTTCACGAATTTCACGATGCGGCTTTCGAAGAAATCGATTGTCTCGATTGTGCGAATTGCTGCATGACGACCAGCCCCGGAATGCACGATAAGGATGTGGAGCGTCTGGCCAAGCACCTGCGCATTAAACCAGTAGAGGTTATTGAAAAGTATATGGAAATGGATACTGACGGCGAGTATGTATTTCGCTCGGCTCCTTGTCCATTTTTAGGAGCTGATAATTATTGTTCAGTGTATTCGAGTCGGCCTCTGGCCTGTCGCGAATATCCGCATACCAATCGAAAACGGTTTTATCAGGTTCTTGACCTTTCGGTAAAAAACACGGCTGTTTGTCCGGCAGTTGTTCGGATTTTTGAGAAATTACAGGCGGCTTACAATTCCAAATAAGTTAAGTTCTTTTTGAAATCTGCTGCATCTTAACCACCTACTGCTTCGGATATCCTGCCATAACCAGCTTAGTACTTCCTCTTCGTGAATCATTTTCGTACAATTCTACCACATATACTCCTGCGCTTAATTTCCGAACAGGAATTTCGAAAAATTGAATACCGCCGCCCGAGGTTGTAAACTCTTGCACAAAGAGCTGTTTTCCCTGAATGTCCGTCATCCGCACTTTCATGGGAATATCTTTGCCTGAGCTGCGGTAGGCCAATTGCGTTTGATCGCTCGCAGGGTTTGGAAAAAGCATCGGCTCCCCTTCATTTATCGTGCCTTTAAAATCAAAAATGGTGGTACTTGCATCTGCCGATCCGTCAATACTTTCAAATCCATCTTCAGACTGAGCTCTGGAGTAAAATTCATACGTATGTCCTGGTATTCCGGTGAATTGTTTGTTCAGCGCTTTCGTGCCCCCAAGCCATTTGGTCCAGAAATCCTCTACGTCGATGTCGCGGATATATATGTCAAACGATTTCACTGGCGGCGCAAATTCGGGTGTTTCATTAATCCAATCCAATTGGAAAGTTGTAGTACTGTATTCCGGCAATTCAACTACTTTACTCGCCAGTCCTCCTCCCGAAATGGTATTGCTCCAGATATTGGTTTCGATAATTTCATTTTCATCAAAAATAATAGAGGCCTTATTTTTTATCTGTGTTCCTGGCTCGAGATCTGACACTGGGTCAATCAGGTACGTTACAAATCCCTGTCCACGTCCGGTGCTGTCATTTGGCAAAAGAAATCCATCATAAGCTCCTGAAGCGATTCCCTGTGTTTCGGGGTTGAGGGTTGTAAACTCGAAGAACGCTTTTCCCGATTCTGGGTTGGTTCCGGCGATAATATGTAATTGCTGGTTTTGATATTTACTTCCCAAATCGATGGTTCTTTGTACGAAAGGAGAGTTGTTAAACTGGAAAGAAGTATCTGCAAATCCGAAGGATACTACGCGCAAACTCTGGGGACGTAGATTTGTATCTAGTGGATTGTCAATGCGCACTCTCACGGCAGGCGCAGTCGATTCGGCTGTGTTTTCAAAAAATACCGTGTATTCAAATGAATCTTTACCATCAACTAATCGCGCCGGTCCAATTCCACGTGGGCCGATAATTTCATTGGGGTCTATGGATTCGGTATTATTAGTTTGGCTATTACTCTTTGGATCAGGGGTTGTTTTCGCTGCAGGTGGAGGTAGTATAGGACAATTGGGTATACCAATTCCTCGCATATTCACCGGAACTACATAATCTATTCCATCATGAGACCAAGTGGCCGTTTTTGCACATTCTCCCGTTTGCTCAAAATGTACAGGTTCATTATTATCTCCCATACATTTAAATACATCAGTCAACTCGGAGTAAAATGGGGTATCTTTATTGGCCGTTAAGTCAACTTTTTTGTGCTCATCTATCCCTTCCTTAATGGCTTTGAAACGATCTATTACGCTCATATCTGAATCAAACACGGCATCATATCCTTTTTGAATATTTTTATCAACATCTTCGGCTCCACGCGCTATTTTTGCCACTTTGTAAGTTTGTTGGGCCAATCTCAGCGACATAGCATCGGCATTTAAAACCTGACCACAGTCTGTGGTTTTGGCTAAGTCAGCTAGAGCATCCTGCGATGAGGCAATCGCCCTTCCGAGAAAGTCTACATAGTAGCTCTTTCCTGCATCTGCCACACGGCCGGTAAACGTGTATGGAGATCTTTGGACGAGAGCTAAAGAGGATTGGGTGGTAATTATTCCTCGCTGTTTGCCTCTCACCTTAAATGCGAAAGTTTCACGAGATCGTGCATGAACAATAGGCACATAGGCCGCGTAAATTATGGCATTATCAAATACAGCAATTTCGATCGGTTGAGCCGGATTGTTTTCCGTTGATATAAATCCATTTCCGGAATAACCGGGGTACGTGCTTCCCAAATAATCGACATGTAGCCCTGTGCTTGTCGAATCATCCATAAAGAAGGCTACGAAAACGAGCATATCATATATATTAGAATATCCGTCGTTTCCATACGTAACAGAAACAGGAAAATCTATAGTGACCCGCGAACTTGCAGGGGCACCCACTTTCGTATAAATGCGTGCACCAAAATCTTCAATAACTTCTACCGTCTCCTCCCAAATTGTATAATCGCCCGAAGTTCTTTTGCGAACCATCAATTGATAATCGCCCGCCTCATGCCCACGCATATCAATATACGCCACGAGTTCGGATGCGTTTTGCGGATAGGTCTCGAAAGCATACACCGTATCTGTTCCCAGAAATAGGGCCACATCCAATCCAGAGGCATCGGTCAGATCGAAGCCGGTAATGCGAAGGGTTACGTTATGTGCATTTCCCACCTTTTCAGGAAAGAGACTAAATACACTAAACTGCTTAAATTCAGCACGTAGGAAATATTGACTCTCAGGAATAACCGTCGGATCGTAATGAGGTGGAATGTAGGGCGCTCGGGTTTTGATATAATCCATTCGCTCTCCGGCCACAGGCACAAGAATGGTTTGATCGGCCTGTAAAGGACTGTCAAACCGGAAGTCAAAATTTAGTGGGTCGGGTACAAAATTTTCACCCACATACATTTCATAAATTGGCTGGGTTTCATTACCAATGCCAAAAGCCTCATTTGCTTGTTCATTTTCCCAAATATGGGTTATCATTCCATATTCGTCGGGTACATTTATTTTGTAGTCATGTCTGTCTGGACTTGGATCGTAACTGGGCTCGTTGAGATCGTAATTAGTAGGAATGTATAGTCCGTTCATAGCGAAATAATTGGGGGGGGGAAGGTTTCTTCCGAACTGCTTTTCATACGTAATATCCGGGAAAATCTCGGGAATATTATTTATATGAAATGGTCCGAAAACAATCGTATTGTTTTGCTCATCGGTCTCATATACATTTAGGAAGGCATCTATTTTCTGGATAATATAATAGTCACCTTCAACGACAGGTTGGTAAATGAAACCAGCATATCTGTTGCTTGATTCACCGGGTTCCAGATGAATATAATTTCCATACGCTGCGAAGTCGGCTACCTGATCTACACCGAGTACAAGATCTGTAGGGGAGTATACGGTGTCTTCCGACAAATACCAGGTATTGTACAACTTACCTGTGAATGCATTCGCGCTGGTATTTTTAATCTGGTATTGTAAATTTTCCGGATTGCCGTCGTTGATGAAAATGTCCAGAAGTGTAGAACTAAAATCGACAGGTGTCGGTGTCAGAATTTCCAAAGGATCCGCACTTACCACATAGTTATTATCCTCAAGGTCACCTTCGGCCACCTGATAATTGGCATCCATATAATAGATTACATAATAGGTGCCGGTCAAAGTGAGTGAAATATGAATACTGTCCGTATATGCCTCGGTCGATCCTGCATCCATCTGTCCTGATACAAAAGGATATGATCTCAATAAAATATCATTCGCATCGGGAACATTGTCCTGAGAAAGGAGTACCCGATCTACCCAATTGGCATTGGTTACGGGGATTTCCCCAAAATTATTTCGCAAAACGCTAAACACCAAATCCTGACCGGCATTTACTTCCGTAGGTGTATCAAACGATGTGGGCGAAAGATCGGCAGTAGGGCCTGCATTTACTTGTATCGGAAATTTCCGGGTATTGTTGATTTCTTGGTATTCAAAAATTTCATTTGAGGTATCAATACGCGCAATAAGGAATGCGTTTTCAGGAGTTCCTGATGGAATTTCCATTTCGAAAGTTGCCGTGTAGCCCAGATTATGTCCTACATTTCCTGAAAAGAGGGTTGTAGCTGCGGCTAATTCGTGGCCAAGCGTGTCTGTGAGGATTAGTTGGTCTATCCACGTTCCGATACCTGTTGGTGCTCGATTATTGAAAACCGAGATCTCGATGGAGTAATATTCACCGGTATTCCATGATTGGGTTGCCAATGAAGTTGGCTTTAAATCAGGTGTGCGTGAACTATCGATAGTTATCTGGAATGGATCGCTTTGAACCGTATTGTTTTCTTCCGATTCATTTTCCCAAACGTCCTCATCGTTGTCGGTCACCACTCCAATACTATAAAAACCAGGCTGAATATCCAGCGGTATTGTAAAAGGATTGGGAAATGAATAGGACGCATCGGGAGGCAGGCCGCTCGAATGTTCATACACTTCCGTGTAAAAACTATCGGCTATACTTACCTCATTCTTCAGAAAGATTCGATCTGTCCAATCGAATGAATTTGGCACTACGCTTCCAATATTGGTGGAAACCGCTGAGAGATCAATAGGATCGCCGGCTACATAAGAACCGGATGGTGTGTAATACGCGATTTGCAAATCCGCTGCGGGACTTTGGATGATGTGAACGGGTATTTGCAGGATATTGTTATTATCGAAAGGCTGCTCACACACTTCGTTTGCAGCATCTACCCATAGATAGATATACTTTTGGCCATACTGATCCGGTGGAATATTGATTGCAATTTCATAATCCACACCATCACCTGCAAGAAGATTCTCGGTGCGATTTGAATCGGCTATCATTTCATTGATATCGAATTGAAATGTGGCACTATCACTGATAAAAATTCGATCTCGCCAATCTGCAAAAGCAGTATCTGCTCCCTGATTATCAATATGATAACTGAAGGTGTAAGCTGTATTACTCGCCAATCCTGATACGGGATCATTGGAAGTCGGGATTAAATCCGGGCCCGGAACCGAAATGATATGAATCGTATCTGAAACAGCGGCATTATTATCCTCATCCAATTCGGCAACATGATTCCAGCGGTCGGTATAAATGGTAACGAAATATGGCCCATGCTCACATTCCGGAAGTTGGATGGTCTGATTTACCACGTAAGTGGAATCGACTTTCAAATTTCCATACCGGGCTTCAACATTTTCATATTGACTGGGGGAAAATGAAAAAGTAGTATCGCTGAAATAGGTGTAATCGACCCAGTCGCCAAGGAGAGGAGCCCAGGTATATCCAAAATAAAAATTATACGGAAGTGGAACCGGCGAGGTCGTTTCGGTACCGATATTCTTAATCGTATAACTTATATTGATTTCCTCGCCTGCAAAACTTTCAGATGGCACCTGAATATCTTCGATAACTAAATCAGCAAGTGGACTTTGGCTAACGAAAACCGAATCAATAACGGCATTTGCAAAATTGTCATTACCATCCAATTCTTCAATAATGTTGTCATAACCATCGGTTTCTACTGAGATATAGGTGTAGCCGCTATAAATGTATGGAGTTTCGACAGTTACCGTTCCGATATACGATTCGCCGGGCATGAGCCCAATCGGATTGTTTGCGGTAGTCCATGGGTACGTGGTAGTATGGTGATGATCTCTGGAATCGGTAAATCCGCTAAGAAGATCCTCCTGCCAAATGATATCTTTCCAATTGCCGCTTGCTGGAGCATCTCCTTGGTTTGTAACCGTAAATTGAATTTGAAGTTCGGTACCTGAGAATACATTGTCGGGAAGTGTAACATCCGTTATTACCAAATTTGGCAGAGGGGGAGGAGTAATAAATATGGGTGCTGATATAGCGGTATTGTTAGAGGCATCTTCAACTAAGTCGGCATCCGCATTGACTTTTACAATCACATATTTGGTGCCTATCAAATCCAGATCGAGAGGCACAATTTTTTGATGTGAATACGGTTGGCCTGCATTCAAATCTGTGGTGGTTTCAAACTCTGCTAATTCCACATCATTGTTGTCAAGTAGCGAGTCATCCGAAAGGAAAATTCGATCAATCCATGGGGACTGAAAAAGTGAGCTTCCGGCATTAGCTCCACTCCAAGATACGCTGAGTTCATCTCCTGCATTCAAATCCCCTGATGTGGTCACTGTATCTATGGTCAAATCAGTCACGATCACCACACCGTCTATCTCATCGGCTCCAATTGATGGGCTGAGATTGCTCCGCGTTTCACCATCAATATCGGTTGTGACTTCTGTCAAAGGCGTGCCGGCATTCAGTGCCTCATTGCTGGTATGCAGATCCTCGCCGGGAATGCTGAAAAGGGGTTGGACTGAAATGCCATGCGTATCGTATCCTGTTGATCGTTCTTGTAATTCTTCATAGGTGTAATTTATCAAATCCGCTATCGCCATATCCGATGCCATAGGAGCCATTGCTGTACAAACAGTTGTAATCAAAAGTCGCTTCATCTTCGAAGAGGGTGTTGAATATACTCCCATCCGGATTGTTTTGATAAAATATATTATTGACAATACGTGTGTAGGTATTGCCATAATGGGTAATAAATTGTGTTAGATCGTCATCACAATAAACGGAATTGTAGGCGAATAAGAGATTTGCATTTTGGGTGAGAGAAATCGAGATTTCCTTCTCCCGATAAAAAATTATTGGCGACCGTAATGGGTATTTCTGAAGTTCCTACACAATTGGAAATTTTGATCGCATCAAAACTACTGTGCCATATCTGGTTGTTCTGAATCCTTACTAAACCGCTACAAGAAATTATATCTCAACTGGATTCACGACGGTATTCTTCACCATAAAACACGTTGTTCTCAATCGTTACATTTTCGGAAACCTGCACGTAGATACCGTTTGCGTCAAAAAAAGTATTGTTATGAAAATTCAGATTTGTACTCGGACCGGAAGTCGGGACATTAAAAAAACCGACTCCAACTCCAATACTTGGAGATGCTAGGTGAAAATATGAATTTATTATTGTAATATCATGAACGGGCGTCGCATCCGATGAAAACCCGACATGATAATGCCCCACTACTCCTGGATCATCATTATTGCCGTCGTGGTGGAGATTATCGATTAGCACATTTGAACATTCACCGATAAGGCGAATCCCAGCTCCATAATCCAAACCGGATGTGTTTATGGAAATATTCTGGATCGTGAGGGCTTTAATTTCTGTAAAGGCCAATTGATAATTTGTGTCTTCTACTGCTTCTTCAAACCGGAAGACCACATCGGCTCCATTTCCCGTTTGGGATTCGATGGTCAACATTTGATTGGCTGTTTGGCCTGGAATGTCAAACAGTACTTGTTCGGCATAGAGGGCTGTGGCCAATTTGAGCGTTACGTTTCCTGCCATGCCCTGACTGTTTAGAGCCGCAGCTGCCGCGGAAAGAGATGTAAAATCTCCACCTCCATTTGGATCCACAATTAAGGTGCCGCTAAGTTGAGCGGATAGAGGTGAAGTGAGAACAAGAAGTAAAAGCGTGCGAAGTAGATTTTTCAGCATAGAAATGATTTGTTAAAGTGAATTGGTTATAATACATTCAAATTTAGTAATTTGATCATAAAATACTGATTCTAAAATCTATGCGCTACTTTTTTGCCATAACAAGAAATTAGCCTTTAAATTTGTTTCGGTTATAAGTATTAGATTATTAAGGGTATAAGTAGTGAATCTCTTTAATTTCAATGAGTTGATATATCAGTCTTCATTGAATGATTACTAAATGAATGACGCATTCTAAAAACTCAGACAAACCATCTAACCTTAAAATTGGACTGTATACCCATTTTGACTCTTCGATGCCTCTCTATACATAGGATCTTGCCCTTTTCAGGCTGTATCTGAATTTAATTCGGTGAACAGAGGTTTTTCTTTCGGACTATTTCCTTTATGATTCTTTTTCCTTTCCTTCCAAAATTCATTTACTTTGCGCTCTTTTTTTATTGAAAATTTGCAGAGCAATGTTCCTATCATTGATTTCGGAAATAACGGACTTCAAGGTCTTTAAAAAACGCTTGTTTATTATAATCTTGCACAACTAATGTCGCAGTTAAAGCAGTTTTACCGAATCGCTTTCTGGATTAGTTTATTGGGGATTATAGCCTTTGTTTTCGACTTCGGCTTTTCCCAATCGGAAGAACTGCAATCCTTTCTGAACGGCTACTATTTTTGTGTACTCCTCTTTGGAATCCTGGCTACAGCACTGCGGTACTATGAGAGTTGGCGTAAGTTTCCTCAAAAAGTAGTTGTTTTCGACGTTGTTTCCATCGGGCTGATAATCGGGGTTTTGTATTTCCATTTTATCAATTCGCATACCCATTATTTGCACCCAACGCTGTACAATGACAATTGGGTGAAATTTGCAGTTCTGCTGACCTTCATCCGGGAATTTTCTGAACTCAATCTTAACTATAAACGAACCGTACTCAATCCGGCTCAACTCTTCATTATCAGTTTCTTCGTGATTATTAAACTCGGAACCTTGCTTTTGATGCTACCAAAAGCCACCTACCAGGGTATATCTTACATAGATGCGTTTTTCACTTCCACCAGCGCCGTTTGTGTTACCGGTCTCGCCGTGGTTGATACAGGCACCTATTTTACTGAATTTGGACAGGGAATTATTCTTATTTTAATTCAAGTTGGCGGTTTAGGAATCCTGACTTTTGCCAGTTATTTCAGCTATTTTTTTAAGGGTGGATCCACTTATGAAAATCAGCTTGTGTGGAGCGATATGACCAGTTCCAATAAACTTGGCGACGTTTTTTCCACCCTTAAGTATATTCTTATCACCACTTTTAGTATAGAAATATTCTCTGCATTTCTCATCTATTTCAGTGTAGATGGAATTGTTTTTAAATCCCAAGCGAACAAAGTATTTTTCGCTGTTTTTCACTCGGTTTCCGCTTTTTGCAATGCGGGATTCTCAACGCTGCCCAATAGTCTCGCCCAGGATGGATTTAAGCATAATTATTTCCTTCAAATGATTATCATTCTCACCTTCGTTTTTGGAGGGCTGGGTTTTCCAATCGTTTCCAATAGCTTGAAATACATCCGATACCGAGTTTCAAAACTCTTCTTCTTTACGGGCAACCGTAGAAAATACAAGCCTTGGATTTTAAATTTGAATAGTCGGATCACCCTGGTTACTACTTTTTCACTTACCCTGATCGGTTTTTTCGTTTTCTATGCGCTCGAGTTTCACAATACCCTTGCGGATCACCACGGAATTGGAAAGGTTGTGACGGCTTTATTTGGTGCAACCACGCCACGTACGGCAGGATTTAACACCATCGATACCGCCGCTTTGCGGCTTCCCACATTAATGATGGTTTTTCTCCTGATGTGGATAGGCGCTTCGCCGCTTTCAACCGGAGGTGGTATTAAAACGAGTACTTTTGCCATAGCAACTCTTAATATTTTTAGCCTAGCTAAAGGAAAATCACGGATTGAAATTTTTCGCCGCGAGGTAGCCGATATATCCGTGCGCCGCGCATTTGCAACAATTGCCTTATCTTTGATTGTTATAGGTTTTGGAATCATGTTTGTTTCAATTTTCGAGCCACAGAAAAATCTTATTAGCATTGCTTTCGAATGTTTTTCGGCATACAGTACGGTGGGCTTGAGTTTGGGGATAACGAGTGACCTGACAAGTTTGAGCAAACTGGTTCTTGTTGCGGTTATGTTTGTAGGAAGAGTGAGTATGTTGAGTGTTGTTATTGCTGTTTTTCAGAAGGTTAAGCATAAAAATTACCGGTATCCTACAGAGGAACTTACCATAAATTAAAGCGATTTTAAATGAAATACATGATAATCGGATTGGGAAATTTTGGAGGCTCATTGGCTGAAAAACTAACTGCTCAGGGAAATGAGGTAATCGGAATCGATACCCGAATGGCCAAAGTTGATTACTACAAGGAGAAGATATCCCACACTATTTGTATGGATGCCACCGATGAATTTACTGTTTCCGGTCTGCCTTTAAAAGATACGGATGTTGTGGTTGTCGCTATTGGTGAACATCAGGGCGCAAATGTTATGGCTACAGCACTTTTTAAGAATCTACGCGCAAAGAGATTGATAAGCAGGGCCCTGAGCCCTATACATGAGAAAGTGCTTGAGGCTATTGGAGTAGATGAAATCGTACATCCTGAAGAAGAAACTGCAGAACGCTGGGCTAAGAAATTATGCCTTAATAATGTCGTCGATTCATTTGAATTGGGGGATAATTACAGTATTATTGAAGCAGAAGTACCGAAGAAATACATTGACAAAAAAATTGGGGATATTGATTTTCAGAATAAATACCACTTGCTGATTCTTACGACCATTAAGCGGACTGAGGTGGAAACTGTTGTTGGGAAAACCAAAATCAATTTCCTTGTGCAGGGAGTTGCAACCCCCAATGTGGTTCTGGATGAAGGCCTGATTTTGGTTCTTTACGGTTCAAACAAAGACTTGCAGTCGTTTTTAAAATTACGCTGATTTATTCCAAAATATTTAAAACCATTTTACGACTTCAAATTTTTCTACAAGTCAATGCACAATACTGATTTTACCTCCAGCACCGGAACTTTCACCTTTTGCCGAAATGGTGAAAATATAAATACCTGCCTCTAAATTTGAGGTATTCAGCGCAAACGATTTTGCCCGTCCCCGGATCTCGAGAATCAATTTGCCTGTGGCCGAATAGAGTCGGAAACTGTGCGGGCTATTGTATTCATTTTGGAAATATATGGTTGTTGATTTCGTAGCTGGATTTGGCAGAACTAGCACGCCTTCATCATTCAAGGAAATTACGTCTATAGATCGTATAGCTGAGAATCCTGTATTGCCCAATTCCAATTTGTAGAAGTTCGTTTTATTTTTTACCGGATGTGGATCTACAAACTCAAAAGGTTGGGCAAAATCGGGACTACCGCAAACCCCCGCAATATCACCTACCAGCTGAAAATTCAGGCTGTCAGTGCTCCTATGAATCTTAATCCCGTTACAGGTTTCACCCTCTAAAATAGTCCAGCGCAGAAAAACGGATTCCTCGATTTGAGAAAGACTGAAATTTTTCAGGATAAAGCTTTGGGAGAAGATATTACCTATCGAAAGCCCCATAACGAAGATAAAGCAAAGCCCTTTTAGGATGATTTTCATTTTGATGGTTTCATTTTGACGTCACGGCCTATAATCTATATACAAAACGCGATTTTTTGCTTTTTGGTACTAAACTGATCATACTGAAAAAATTTTTCAATTGTTCAGGCATACACAGTCCGAATGAGTCGGGTGCGCAATTTCGATTTTATCGGCTTTTCGCAATTTGTGCCATTTCAGATAATTAAAAATCGAAGGTGGCATGTCGGAGAGATATTCTGTAAGTGCCTGTGAAATATTCGTTTGATATGCAGGTTTACCAAGGGTATACCTTGACACGAATAGCCTCTTTTTTATCACGATAAGCTGAGTAACATAAGTTACCAAACCGCAGATCTATATCCGGTAATTTTGCGCCTTCAAAAAAACAGGTGTCCTATTCATTTCAGGGCAGTCATTTTCATCAAAAATTAGCGTGATAATATGATGTATCGAATAGGTTTAGTATGTGTATTTCTCCTTACGGGCATGCGGGTTTTTTCTCAGGATACGATTTCAATTTCGAATGAAAACGTCTTGGCGAGGGTGCAGGATTCCAATCTTCAGATCCGTATGGCTCAGAAGGATTTTGAATCTGCTCAAGCCGATTACCGTCAGTCAAACGCTTTGTTTTTGCCTAGTATCAGCGCATCTTACACGGCTATTTTGACCACTAACCCCCTGATGGCTTTCGGTTCCAAGCTCAATCAGGAAATACTAACTCAAAACGATTTTAATCCGGCATTGCTGAACAATCCAGATAAGATTGACAATTACGCTACGCTAATTGAAGTGCAGCAACCCCTGATTAATGTGGACGGACTTTTTGAAAGACAGGCCGCTAAAAGCAAAATGGATGCCTATCAACTAAAGTCCCAACGCACGGCTGAATATCTTAATCTGGAATCGCAAAAGGCGTATATGCAATTGCAGATAGCGTATAAAGCAACCGATGTGCTTCAAAATGCAAATGCAACGGCTCAGGCTAATTTGAAGCTTGTACAGGATTACTTCGATCAGGGCCTCTTGCAAAAAATGGATGTGCTCGACGTTGAAGTGCGCGTTAATGAAGTGAAGAATCAACTTCAAATGGCCCTGAGTAATTTGAAAAACGCCTCTGACTATCTCGCCTTTCTTTTGGATGAGGATATGTCGGGTAAGATTTACCGGCCCGAGGAAGAGATTAATACGGAAACCGGAACCCTTGAAAAGATATCTGAAGTACCCGAATCCCGGGCGGATATATTAGCCGTAGGGAAATCAACGGAAGCTTACGGAAAAATGCTTCAGTCGGAAAAAATGGGTTTCCTGCCAAGGCTAAATGCTTTCGGAAGTTATCAAATCTATGACGGTGATCCATTTGGTTTTAATGCCAGCGGATACCTCGTCGGCGCCAGCCTGTCATGGTCACTTTTTGATGGATACAAATCCATTGGGAAGTATCAAAAATCTAAAGTGGAGTATGAAAAAGCCCAGACGGATGCGCAACAATATAAAATGCAAAGTCAGCTGGAACTCAATAAGGCAAATCGTCAGCTTCAGGACGCGACAAATAAGGTGAACAACAGCCAACTTGCCTGGAAACAGTCGGAGGAAGCCTACCGCATTCGACGGGATCGATTTACGGAAGGACTTATAAAAACTACCGATATGTTGATGTCTGAAACACAGATGTATAAAAAAGAGCTCGAATACCTCCAAGCCATTTTTGAATTTAATTACACCAAAAAATACGTAGAATTTTTAACGCATTAATAACCGGTTAGCAATATGAAGAATTTACACAAAAGCATTATGGGTCTTAGTTTTCTGTTGTTCATGACAGGCTGTGCCCACGAAGCAGAAAAAAGCCAATCAGACCTGCCATCCCTTGCCGTAAAAGTACAGAAAGCATCTGCTGGTGAAAAGACACAGTACATTTCGGCCAGTGGTCAGATTCAGGCGGTGAAAAGCGCCAATCTGAGTACCCGAATGATGGGCTATGTTCAGGAGCTTTCCGTAAAAACAGGGCAGAAAGTGCAGAAAGGCGATTTATTGATAAGCATTTCCAATACGGATCTTTTGGCCAAAAAAGGACAGGCCGAGGCCGGTGTTTTGCAAGCCGAAGCTGCTTTTCAGAATGCAGAGAAAGATTATGAACGTTTTAAAATCTTATTTGCCAAAAAGAGTGCTTCTCAAAAAGAGCTGGATGATATGACTACGCGGTATGAGATGGCCAAAGCCGGGCTTGACGCCGCAAGAGAAATGGAAAATGAAGTCAACGCGCAGTTTTCCTATGCGAACATCCGCGCTCCCTTTAGCGGTATTGTGACCAATACTTTCATAAAAGTAGGAGATATGGCCAATCCGGGGATGCCTTTGTTGAGCCTTGAAGCTCCGGGCAAAATGGAGGTAGCTGCCATGGTTTCCGAGTCGGATATAAAAAATGTGCAGGAAGGAATGAAAGCCGATATTTCACTAAAATCTATCGGTAAAACGGTAGAAGGAGTGGTGAGCGAGGTAAGCCTTTCGGCAAAAAATACAGGAGGACAATACGTCGTGAAAATTGATATGGAAGCTCCGGATAGCTCTATTTATGCAGGTATGTATGCCAATGTGCAGATACATGGAAGTGCAAATAATCTTGAAGAAGGAAGTGTGAGTGTATGGATACCGAAAGAAGCTCTGATTCACGAGGGCCAGCTCACCGGAGTGTATACAGTGGGAAGTGAAAATTCAGCGATACTGAGATGGCTCCGAACAGGGAGAGATATGGGAGACGAAGTGGAAGTACTCTCCGGTTTGAAATCCGGTGAAAACTACATTTTATCTGCCGACGGACGCTTGTACAACGGGGTCGCTGTTACCTTTTAATTTATAGTGAAAATAGATTGATTATCACCCGCGTGAGGGATAGAAGCGGTTATCCTTTTTTGCCTTTCGACCAACAGGAGTCCGTATGGATCGGCAAAAAAGATAGGAGCGGATAGCCCGACACCTTAGGTGCCCGTATGGGCCCAGGGACACGCCAAACGAAAAAAAAAATCCAATGCAAGAAGGAATATCCGGTAAAATTGCGCATTTCTTTATCAATTCAAAGCTTACCATATTGCTTATGGTGGGATTGATGGTAATCGGAGTGTACAGCTCGTCGCTTATACCACGGGAAGAAGAACCACAAATTATTGTGCCTATGGCCGATGTGATGGTGGGCTATCCCGGCGCCAGTCCCAAGGAAGTGGAAAACCGTGTGATAGCTCCCTTAGAAAAGGTGCTTGCCAATATTAAAGGTGTGGAACATCTTCACAGTTCTGCCATGAACGGAATGGGAATGATCATCGTTCAGTTTTATGTGGGTGAAGATGTAGAGCGCTCATATGTAGATCTCTATGATGAATTGATGAAGCACAAAGACATGTTTCCGGAGGGTGTTTTTCAGCCTGTTGTCAAAACACGTTCTATTGATGATGTGCCCGTGCTGGGCCTCACGCTTTGGAGTGATCAGTACAACGATTTTGAGATTCGGCAAGTAGCTGAAGAACTCGTCTCGGAGATCAAAAAAGGGGATGATGTGGCTATCACGAAAATAATTGGTGGCAGAAACCGGCAGCTCCGGGTAATTCTGGATAAAGATAAAATGGCGGAAAGCGGAGTGGATGCACTGGGAATTATCGAGATGATAAAAGCCAATAATGCCAGCTCGCAATCGGGCAGCTTTGTGAAGAATGATGAAGAGTTTTTGGTAACAACCGGTGAGTTTTTAGGATCTGCCGAAGATGTGGGAAACCTTGTGGTGGGTGTAAATCAAAACATGCCTGTGTATTTACGGCAAATCGCGAGGGTAGAAGATGGGCCTGAATCACCTGCCACCTATGTTTCCTTTGGATATGGAAAAAACCAGGCTGCGCATGGCGGGGCTCCTTCGGAATACCCGGCAGTAACGATTTCGGTGGCTAAAGTGAAAGGTGCCGACGCTATGAAAATCTCTGAAAAAATATTGGAAAAAGTTCAGGGACTCAAACGTACACTCATTCCAAATGACATGCATGTGGAAGTGAGCCGCAACTATGGAGAAACTGCTTCGCACAAGGTGAGTGAGCTCTTGCTCCACCTCGGTGTGGCCATTATAGCTGTCACCCTTTTGGTAATGTTTGCCATGGGATGGCGCGGTGGATTGGTGGTGTTTTTCTCGGTGCCACTTACATTCGCACTTACCCTGTTCAGCTATTATATGCTGGGGTATACCCTCAATCGGATTACCCTGTTTGCATTGGTTTTTGTAGTCGGTATTGTGGTGGATGACAGCATCATTATTGCAGAAAATATGCACCGGCATTTCAAGATGAAACGCCTGCCTTTCAAACAGGCCGCCATTTATGCCATAAATGAAGTAGGCAACCCAACCATACTGGCTACTTTCACGGTTATTGCGGCCATTTTGCCTATGGCCTTTGTGTCGGGAATGATGGGGCCATATATGAGTCCGATGCCGATAGGCGCCTCAATCGCGATGCTGTTGTCTCTATTCGTTGCCTTGACCATTACGCCGTATCTCGGCTATCATTTACTTCGCGAAAAGGATGAGCAGGAGCATAAAGAGGCAAAAGGAATTGAAACCAGCTGGATTTACAAAGTTTATAAGAAAATGGAGATGCCTTTATTGTCCAGTTCGCGAAAGCGATATGCCATGTTGAGCATTATTGTGTTGCTTTTGCTGGGATCGGTAGGAATGTTTTTTACCAAATCGGTTGCGGTAAAAATGCTGCCATTTGACAATAAAAATGAATTTCAGGTGGTAATCGATATGCCGGAAGGAACGACACTCGAACGCACAGATGCCGTAGCGCGCGAAATCGCTCAATACATTTCGACTGTGCCTGAAGTAGTTAATTATCAATCGTATGTGGGTACTTCCGCTCCAATTACATTCAACGGTCTCGTAAGGCATTACGATATGCGGGCTTCGAGCAATGTGGCCGATATACAAGTAAACCTTTTGCACAAAAGCGATCGCTCCGAGCAGAGCCACGATATTGCAAAAACGGTGCGTCCGGAAGTTCAAAAAATCGCTGCAAAATATGGAGCAAATGTCAAGATCGTAGAAGTGCCACCTGGACCACCTGTTCTTTCGACACTGGTAGCAGAAATATACGGTCCCGATTATGAAGGACAAATCCAAGTGGCCAGGGATGTACAGGATATTTTGAAAAACACGGATGCGGTAGTGGATATCGACTGGCGGGTAGAAGCACCGCAAACGGAATATAAATTGGTGGTTGATAATGAAAAAGCAATGCTCAATGGAGTGGCTCCGGCGCAGGTGGTTGGAAATATTACCTACTTACTTGGCGAGCACAATGTATCAAATTTACACGATGAAAATTCCAGCGATCCAGTTGGTATCGTTTTAAGCCTTGATGACCAGGACAAAAGTAGCTTACAGGATATTGAAGATGTTAATGTGAAAGGTCGTCAGGGAAATATGGTGCCGATCAGTGACATCGTCCATGTTCAGAAAACAACCCTTGAACCTTCTATTTACCGAAAGGATCAAAAAAGAGTGGTATATGTAACGGCTGATATGGCTGGAGGGCTGGAAAGTCCCGTGTATGCTATTTTGGGAATGAATAAAAAATTGAAAGAAATAAAGCTTCCCAGCGGCTATTCAATCAATGAGTTGTATATGGGGCAGCCTCAGGACGAGCAAAACTATACGGTGAAGTGGGATGGTGAATGGCAGATTACGCTCGAAGTATTTCGCGATTTGGGTACTGCCTTCCTGGTGGTTATTATCGTGATTTATATGTTGATCGTAGGTTGGTTCCAGAATTTCAAAACTCCTTTGGTAATGATGGTAGCTATTCCGCTATCTCTCGTCGGGATTGTACTGGGCCATTGGATTTTGGGTGCGTATTTTACGGCAACATCTTTCATTGGAATGATTGCTCTGGCGGGAGTCATGGTTCGAAATTCGGTGCTCCTGATAGACTTTATAGAAATAAGGCTGAAAGAAGGTATCCCTATGGAACGAGCGATTATAGATGCCGGAGCAGTTCGCGCCACGCCCATCATGCTGACCACCGGCGCGGTTGTAATTGGCGCTTCCATTATTTTATTTGATCCTATTTTTCAAGGATTGGCTATTTCGCTGGTCGCAGGAGCTATCGTATCCACCTTACTAACCCTTATCGTGGTTCCCCTGATTTACTATATGACTGAGCGCAAAAAATGGGAGAAGATTCACGCGAAAATGTTAAATGAAGAAAGCAATTAAAAACAAAAGCATATGAAATTTTTAGTCATCACAGCGATTAGTGAATTTGAGACCGATGTAAAACACATTCTCAAAAAATGCAAAGTGGCCACCTTTTCTTTTCATGAAATAACAGGCTATAAAAACCATTCATCTGCGGACTCCGTTCCCAATTGGTTTGCCGGTGATGAACGCCATGCCACCCAATCAGTAATTTTTTATGTTTTTGCTTCCAGCGAAATAGCGGACAATATTTTCAAAGAAGTGAACCATGCAAATACCTCACAAGAATTTCAGTCTAAAATCCATATCGTTTCACTGAATGTGGAACAATCAAATATCTCAGAAAATGCACAATAGAATTGTTCGTGGAATAGCAGGTAGTTTTATTCTCATCAGTATAATCCTCGCCATTTATGTAAATATTAACTGGCTTTGGTTTACGGCGTTTGTTGGAGCCAATTTGCTTCAGTCATCGCTCACCCGTTGGTGTTTATTGGAAGATATATTAAATCGAATCGGAGTGAAAGACGGCGCGGGTAAAGGGTGTGGAGTGTAACAACGGTTTTCATTGTTAGAAACAGGTCATCACTGGCCTATGAGACTGCCAGATAGTGGCGCAAGTTCCTTGCCACCGCATTATCTTCCTCGGTTTTGAGACTATTTGTTCTACTCAACAAGTCCGTTTTTAAATTTTCCGGCTCGGCTCCTTGTATAGCTGAAATAAGTAAGGTTTTACACCGAAAGTCGGTTAGTGTAGAGCGCGCATCACCCGTAGGCAATTTTATTTGTAATCTTGACCGAAATTTCCTTTTCAATCCTACCGAGAGATTGGGATAAAAGCAGGAATATGAAGTAAAAAGTTCGTATTTTCGGGTTGGCAGAGGAAAGTCCGGAGAAAATACATAAAATGAATGCAGCCTTGCATATACAAATACTGGGAACAGTTCAAGGAGTTGGTTTCAGACCGTTTGTTTATGGGCTGGCAAAAGAAATGGGGATCACCGGGTACGTGCTGAATTCTGCACAGGGTGTTTTCATAGAGGGAGAAGCTTCACCTGAATGTCTGGAGAAATTTCTCGTGCGCCTGGAAAGGGAAAAGCCCGAAATAGCCTCAATCCATAGTTTGCAATATTCCTGGCATCAACCCAAGAGTCCTTTAAGTTTTGAAATTCGCAAAAGCCGGCAAGAGGGAAAGAAAACAGCCTTTATCCTGCCCGACATCGCCACCTGTCCGGATTGCCTGAAAGAACTTTTCAATACGGATGACAGGCGCTATCGCTATCCGTTTATCAATTGCACAAATTGTGGCCCGCGTTTCTCCATCATCGAATCACTGCCCTACGACCGGCCCAAGACCACGATGAAGGGGTTTGCTATGTGCCCGGATTGCGCGAATGAATATCGGGATCCCGGGAATCGGAGGTTCCATGCCCAACCGAATGCCTGCCCGGTATGCGGCCCCCATCTCTTGTTAACAAATCAACAAGGTAATGTGGAGGCTACGCATGATGATGCCCTCAAGCAAGCGGCAGAGGCAATAAAAAAAGGAAAAATCCTTGCATTTAAGGGCGTGGGAGGCTTTCAGTTGATGGCAGACAGCCGAAGCGAAAGAGCGGTTGAGCTTTTGCGATCGAGAAAACACCGCCATGAAAAGCCATTTGCGGTGATGTATCCATCCTTGGAAATGGTTAAAAGGGATTGCCGGATTTCAAAGCCGGAAGAACGACTTTTGCAGTCCATAGCAGCACCCATTGTTTTGCTGGAAAAAAAAGAGACTATTGGGATGACCCTGGCCGGGAATGTCGCTCCGGGAAATCCCTGGCTTGGAGTGATGTTGCCTTATTCTCCACTGCATCATCTGTTGATGAAGGAATTGAATTTTCCGATCGTAGCTACCAGTGGCAACCTCAGTGATGAGCCGATCTGCATCCACAACCAGGAAGCGCTTCAAAGATTATCGGGCATAGCCGATCTATTTCTGATGCACAACCGGCCTATCATGCGCCAGGTGGATGACTCGGTAGTGCGCCTTGTTGCCGGAAAGGAGCAAGTACTGCGAAGGGCCCGGGGCTATGCACCTCTTCCTGTGCACATAAAAGAGAAATCTTTGCCTTTGTTGGCGGTTGGCGCTCACCTTAAAAATTCGGTTGCCCTCCTTTCGGATAATGAAGTTTTTATCAGCCAGCATATTGGCGATTTAGAGAGCGCCGAAGCTTATGCCGGATTCCGTAAGGTGATTGAAGATTTTCAGCGACTCTATGAAATAAAACCGAGGGCTGTAGCCTGTGATCTTCATCCCGAATATCTGTCGACTAAATATGCGGAAGCACTTGGAATTCCACTTCTTAAGGTCCAGCATCATTATGCGCATATGCTGGCCTGCATGGCGGATAACTCGATCGAAGGACCTGTCCTCGGTATTTCGTGGGATGGCACCGGGCTGGGTATGGATAACACGATATGGGGCGGTGAGTTCCTGCTGTCAACGGAAAAATCATTTCAACGGGTGGCACATCTGCGAACGTTCCGACTGCCGGGTGGAGAAGCAGCTATTAAAAATCCAGCGCGAACCGCCATAGGACTGCTGTATGAGATTTTTGGTACAGAAACCTTTGAAAAGGAGGGACTCATCCCGATTCAAAATTTCAACAGAACAGAACTCAGGCTCTTTCAGCAAATGCTCACCAAAGGCCTGAACTCACCTATCACTTCCAGCGCCGGAAGGTTATTCGATGCCGTGGCGGCACTCATCGGATTGAAGCAAAAAGTAAGCTTTGAAGGACAGGCCGCAATGGAATTAGAATTTGCCATTGAAAAAAATGTTAGTGATCGCTATGCGTTCCAGGTGCAAAAAGCAAAAACCTCTATCCTCAACTGGGAGCCGATGGTCCTTGAAATTATTGACGATCTTAATCAAAAGATAGAACCGGGAATCATTTCCGCGAAATTCCACAATACCTTAGTCGAAATGATCATTGCTATTGCAAAACAGGTGGGAGAGGCTAAAGTAGTGCTCACTGGCGGGTGTTTTCAAAACAAATACCTTTGCGAGCGAGCGATTGACCGATTGACAGCCGAAGGATTTCAACCCTATTGGCACCAGAAAATTCCACCAAACGATGGAGGAATTGCCTTAGGTCAGTTAATGGCCTTGCAAAAAGCACAAGGGAAATTTGAAGTCTGAAATAATTTCTTCTTTTCTTTAGGCTCCATTTTAACGTATCGGGAAAATCAACAAATCCTTGGCAACTGTTCACCGGCCAGCATCGGTACTACACGCCTTCCACCAATTTGCGTGAGTTCAAGCACCTGTTGTGGATGATCGGATACAATTTCTCCTACAATGGTAGCTTGATGAGTGGCCTCGTCCTGTTGCAGAAGACTCAGGCAATCTTTTGCGATGTGAGGCGAAACAATAGCGATAAAAATCCCTTCATTAGCAACAAATAATGGATCCAGCCCCAGCATTTCACAGGCGCCTGAGGTTGTGGGGTGTAAGGGCAAGTTGCTTTCCAAAATCTCAACACCCATCTTCGCTTCCTGAGCTATTTCATTCAATACAGTAGCCACTCCGCCCCGCGTTGGATCGCGCAAAAATTTTATGTCTTTGCCGAACTTATCAAGAAGCTTTTTTACGGGGGCATTTAGGGGGCGTGTATCGCTAAAGATCGTGGTATCGAACTCCAGTCCTTCGCGCTTAGACATAATCGCGATGCCGTGGTTGGCCATTTCTCCACTCAGAATAATTTTATCGCCCGGCATTACACGGGAAATATCGATTTCTGCATTGGGAAGTACAGTTCCGATACCTGTTGTATTGATGAAAATCTGGTCGCCCTTGCCGCGTTCGACGACTTTGGTGTCTCCGGTTACCACAAGCACACCTGCTTTTTTGCAAGCGGTGGCTATTGACTGAATGATTTCTTCCAGCGTAGTAACCGACAAACCCTCCTCAAGAATGAAACCCAAAGAAAGGAACTGTGGTATCGCACCACACATTGCTAAGTCATTCACCGTGCCGTTGATTGCGAGATCACCAATATTACCTCCTGGAAAAGAGATAGGCGATACCACAAAGCTGTCGGTGGTGAAGGCTTGCCGACCTTCGAGTTTTAGAAAGGCGCCGTCGTGGTGACTGCTGAGATAGGGGTTGTCAAGGATACGAAATACCCCCTGGCTGAGTAGCTTGTTGGTAAGCTCACCACCACTTCCGTGGCCAAGAATAATCGTATCGAAATCAAAAGTTGAGTCGTTCATAGTTTGGTTTGATTCCAAGTTCTTAACTTAAGTATTTGCAGTCATTTCGTGGCGGGCATAATGGTAATATGCCGCACAAGCACCCTCCGTAGATACCATGGGGGCTCCCAACGGATTCAGCGGGTTACATTCCTTAGCGAAATGGGGGCAGTCAAAGGGTTTCTTTTGTCCTTTCATGATGCTGCCGGCAATGCAACCGTTTTCGGGACTGCGTGCACTTTGCTTCAATGAGAACTTCCGGGTGGCATCATACGGAGCATATTTCTCACGAATCACATAACCGCTGTTGGGAATTTCTCCGATGCCCCGCCATTCGCGGTTGCCAATCTCAAATACGTCAAAGATGGTCTGCTTGGCCAGCTTATTTCCCTGCTGAGATACTACACGCCCATATTGGTTATCTACCTCGTAGCGGCCGTCTTCCAACTGATCGATCACTATCGCGATGCCTTGCAGCAAATCCACCGGTTCAAAACCTGTTACTACAATGGGAATTTTAAAGCGGTCAGCTATTGGAAAATATTCCTCAAAGCCCATTACAGTGCAGACATGACCTGCCGCAAGGAATCCCTGAATATTGTTGAAGGGATCGTCCAGTATAGCTTCCATGGCCGGGGGGACGAGCACGTGTGAAACCAAAAGTGAAAAGTTGGAAATACCGGATTTATGAGCCTGCACGAGCGACAGTGCATTGGCCGGGGCTGTAGTTTCGAAACCCACGGCAAAGAAGACCACTTCCTGCTCCGGGTGATTTTTGGCAAACTGCACGGCATCAAGTGGGGAATACACAATCCGTATGCTTGCACCATCGGCCTTGGCTTCCATCAGACTTTTTTTGCTACCGGGCACACGGATCATATCGCCGTATGAACATACCGTAATACCGGGAGTTTCTGCCAATTCTACCGCCTGGTCAATCAAACTGATGGGTGTAACACAAACAGGACAGCCGGGCCCATGCACCATTACCACCTCTTTCGGTAGCAGATCCAGGATGCCATTCTTAACTAGACTATGGGTTTGTCCTCCACAAATCTCCATAATCATCCAGGGCTTAGTCACCCGCTTGTGAATGCGTTCGAGTAAACGTTTGGAGGTTTCAGCATCTCTATATTCGGTGAGAAATTTCATTGTTTAAAAATGGTTTTAGCGACTTAGGGTCTTATCTTCATCCGGGTTCAGTTCAGCTAAAATTTCGGCCTTCTTCAGGTTTTCAAAGATTTTTCCTGCCTCGGCCTCATCTATTACGCTTAGGGCAACACCTACATGTACAAGCACGTAGTCGTTCTTGACGGCCTCGGGCACCATCGAAAGGTTTACCCTGCGGGTGATTCCTTCGAAGGAAACCATCCCTGTGCGAAAAGCAGGATCCATACTGGTATCTACTTCAATCAATTTTCCTGGGATAGCTAAACACATAATTTCAGTTTTAATGAGTGATTCCTTTTTGACTTTTTAACCAGCCATACCATTTGTCCAACCCTTCGCCTTTAGTGGCCGAAATCTCGAAAAATTTCAATGCGGGATTGACGCGCAGGGCATATTCCTTCGTTTTCTCCATATCGAAATCTACGTAAGGTAGCAGATCAGTTTTATTGATTATGCAGATGTCAGAAGAGGCAAACATATTGGGGTACTTCAAAGGTTTATCATCCCCTTCGGTAACACTGATGATGACTACGCGCGAACTTTCACCCAAATCAAAAAGTGAGGGACAAACCAGATTCCCGACATTTTCGATCATCAATAAGGCATTATCCGGCATATTCAGCTTTTTGGAGGCTTTGTTGACCATCTCCGAATCGAGGTGGCAGCCCGTACCGGTATTCACCTGAACAACAGGCGCCCCCGATTCCTTGATGCGGTTGGCATCATTGAACGTTTGCTGGTCACCTTCGATCACATAAATCGGAATTTCGTCTTTGAGATCCCTGATAGTGCGCTCAAGCAGTGTGGTTTTCCCTGAGCCGGGCGAGCTCACCAGGTTGATGGCGGTGATATTCTTTGCTTCGAAATAGCCGCGATTGCGTTGCGCCAAAAGGTTATTTTGTTGGAGTACATCTGCTTCTATATCTATCACCTTCCGATGATTGTCATGGGAGCCATGGTCGTGGTGGTGATCATGGACATGGTCATGGTGGTGACCGTGATCGTGCGTATGTTCATGCCCATGATCGTGAGCATGTTCGTGATCTTTCACGGATAGGGTTTCTATTTCATCTTCCCCGGGTATCATCACTTTGTAAGGTTCATCGGGTTGATTACATCCACAAGTAGCACACATTGTCGTATTTTTTAATGATCAGAAGAAATTCAAAATCTTAGGTTCTTTCTCGCTCTTATGTCTGTATTTGACAATCACTGAAAAGAAGCTCGATTTTTATTTTCTATAATTGTTAATGATTTAATTTTCAGTTCTTTTCCTTGCGTTATGCTCGTAAAATAGCTTTGACACTTCGGGCATGCATCGAACAGTTGTTTTTTCTCGAAGGCACAGCCACAATCCTGACAAACAGCCTTTCCGGGTATTCGGTGTACGGTTAGCTCTGCGTTTTTGAGGACAGAATCTTTTACCGCCATCGGCCAGGCAAAATTAAAACTATCCATTTCCACTCCAGCCAATACACCAATCTCCAGTACGATGGATTCCACTTCCTTACCGCTGTGCCTTCGCACCTCCGAGGTAGCTGTATCCACAATGCTCATGGCTAAGGACAGTTCATGCATTGTTCTTTTTTTTCGC
Organism: uncultured Cryomorphaceae bacterium; assembly: GCA_963741985.1. Taxonomy (GTDB): domain Bacteria; phylum Bacteroidota; class Bacteroidia; order Flavobacteriales_D; family Cryomorphaceae; genus Cryomorpha. The sequence continues at coordinate 343,168 of CAVUKD010000004.1, read as the reverse complement.
TTTTATATTTTCCCCTTTTCTGCTTTTTAAAAAGAAAATCAGCCCCAGTAGAAGTACCCCGGAGGTTAGTGCCGGAATAATATGCTCTTGAGAAGTGAGATAATGTAAAAAATCATCATTTTCAAAATGCCCGTGCCCAGTGTGAGCAAGCAATGCTGCAGGTGAAGATAGAGCGAGCAGCAAAATCACGTCTTTTAAATTCATGACTAATTTGGTTTAGAGTTAGAATAAACCAAAGTAAGAGATTCATTTTCAAATAAAACATGACAAAAATCATTTAACAATATGACAAAAGTCATTGTTTTTCAGGAATAAAAGTCAAAAATTTAGGCGCTTCAATTAGCACATAAAATTAAAAACAACCGACTTAATTCTATTATTATGAATTCAAAAAATCAAACCATATATGAAGAGATTCGGGGCCATGGATATTCAAGGAAGGAATTTCTAACATTCTGCACCATGATAGCTGCATATTTGGGTCTCGAGTCTTCCGGTGCTGCCGCAGTGGCAAATGCATTGGAAACCAAATCACGCTTACCGGTAGTGTGGATGCATTTTCAGGAATGTACCTGTTGTAGCGAGTCTTTCCTGCGTTCGTCTCACCCAATAATTGCGGATATCTTGCTTGATAAGATTTCGTTGAACTATTCGGAGACCCTCCAGGCTGCATCCGGTCATATGGCCGAAAAATCACTTCAAGATACCATAAAGAACAACAAAGGGAAATACCTCATGCTCGTTGAAGGCTCCGTGCCGACCGGTAATAATGGAGTATATTGTTGTATTGGCGGCAAGTCTGCGTTAAACATTGTTCAAGAGGTGGCTGCTGACGCCAAGGCTATTGTGGCTTGGGGAAGTTGTGCTTCAAATGGATGTGTGCAGTCAGCCAAACCCAACCCAACTTCTGCTACACCTATTCACAAAATAATTAAAGACAAAACGATCATTAAAGTTCCGGGTTGTCCGCCTATTGGCGAAGTGATGGCCGGTGTGATTGTACATTTGCTTACGTTCGACCGTATCCCGGAACTTGACCGTATTGGCCGACCAAAGGCGTTTTATTCTCGAAGAATTCACGATACGTGTTACAGAAGGCCCAATTATGACGCGGGATTGTTTGTAGAAAGCTTTGATGACCCGAATGCCCGCAAAGGGTACTGCTTGTATAAAGTTGGTTGTCGTGGACCGGTTACGTATAATGCGTGTGGGGTTACCAAGTGGAATAATGGAACAAGCTTCCCAATTCAGTCCGGTCATGGCTGCATCGGTTGTTCAGAAGCAGGGTTCTGGGACAACGGACCATTTTACCAGCACTTGGGAGCTTTCCCGGGTTTCGGGATCGAAGGCACAGCAGATAAGATCGGTACCATCGCTGCCGGGGTCACGGTGGCCGGAATTGCCGGACATGCTATTGCTACCAATATCCGGAAACGAAAAACAATAAAAGACCATATCCGGGAAGGTGAAAAAGACCTCTAACTAGTAACCCAATTTAAATTCAGAAAAATGAATAAGCGCATAGTCATTGATCCTATTACCCGCATTGAGGGGCACCTGCGCATCGAAGCAGAGATTAAAGATGGGATAGTTGTCGACGCCTACAGCTCAGGCACAATGGTCAGGCTGTTAGAAGAAATTGTGAAAGGCCGCGATCCCCGCGATGTGTGGGCCTTTACGGAAAGAGTTTGCGGAGTGTGTACCACGGTGCATGCGCTCGCTTCGGTACGATCCGTAGAAGATGCTCTCGGTATTGAAGTTCCTCCAAATGCCGACCTAGTGCGCAACCTGATGGAATGTACGCAATATATGCAAGATCACGTGGTCCATTTCTATCATCTTCACGCGTTGGATTGGGTGGATATTGTAAGTGCCATTGGTGCCGATCCCAATCAGGCTTCGGCTGTGGCACGCAGCATATCCAACTATCCCAAAAGTTCACCGGGGTATTTCCGCGATCTGCAAAACCGGTTGAAAAAGTTTGTCCAAAGTGGACAGCTTGGCATATTTTCCAACGGCTACTGGGGACATCCGGCTTATAAGCTGCCCGCAGAGGTCAATTTGATTGCCGTCGCTCATTATCTCGAAGCATTAGAATGGCAAAAAGAGATTGTTAAGATTCACGCAATTTTTGGCGGTAAGAACCCCCACCCAAATTACCTTGTGGGAGGGATGGCTTGTTCAATAAACCCCGAAGAAGCGAATGCTATAAATGCTGAACGCCTTGCCTATGTGGGATCTTTGCTGAAAGGTGCGAAGGAATTTATCGATCAGGTATACCTGCCCGATGTGATGGCGATTGCACCCTATTATTTCGATTGGGCTTCGCTTGGCGGAGGATTATCAAACTACATGGTATACGGCGATCTGCCTACCATGGGCTTTAAAAATGTGGATTCGTTCAAATTTCCCAGAGGGATTATCATGAATCGAAACCTGAATGAAGTAATCGATCTTGACCTCAAAAACGAAGGCCAGATCAAAGAATATGTGAAACATTCATGGTATGAATATTCAGGTGGGGATGAAGAAGGACGGTTTCCTTGGAATGGAGAAACAAAGATGAATTATACCGGCCCCGAACCGCCATATGAACAACTAAACGTTGAGGGCAAATATAGCTGGGTGAAAACACCGCGCTGGAATGGACATGCCATGGAAGTGGGGCCTTTGGCAAGAATGCTTGTTGGATATGCTTCCGGCAAAACGGAGTTTAGAGATATTATTGATAGCTCGCTGAGTAAACTTGGTGTTCCTGTTACGGCATTGTTTTCTACGTTGGGAAGAACAGCGGCCAGAGCATTGGAAACAAAGCTCATCTCCGACTGGTCATTAGAGTTCTATGATAAATTGCTGGAAAATGTTAAGAACGGAGATCTGCGCATGGCAAATATGGAGTTTTGGGATCCCGAGACATGGCCTGCAGAAGCAAAAGGCGCGGGACACACAGAGGCACCACGAGGTTCGCTGGGACATTGGATCGTTATCAAAGATAAAAAAGTAGCGAATTATCAATTGGTAGTTCCCACTACGTGGAATTCATCTCCGCGGGATCCTTCAGGGCAACGGTCATCTTATGAATCTGCTTTGATTGGAACTCCGGTGCAGGATCCTGAAAAACCTGTGGAAATTCTCCGTACAGTGCATTCTTTTGATCCCTGTATGGCATGTGCGGTACATCTTTATGATGAGAAAGGTTCCTATGTTCATAAAGTTGAAACATTCTAAATTATACGATTATGGATTCAGCAAAACATATAGATCCCAGCGATATGCGAAGGGTATACGTGTATGGCATTCCTGTACGCGTAATTCACTGGCTGAATGTGCTGGCAATACTCACCCTTGCCGCTACAGGCCTTATAATATCACATCCGCCTGCATTTTTAGTTTCGACAGAGGCTTATGCAAATTATTGGTTTGGTACAGTTCGGTTTATCCATTTCACAGCGGCATATGTGTTCTTTTTCGGTTTCATCTTTCGGATTTATCTCTTATTTGCAGGCAATAGATTTGAGACTTGGGACAATTTTTTTCCATTTAGTAAGAGAGCTTGGAAAGAACTATGGAAAGTCATCAAACATGATGTATTGTTTACAGATCTAAAGCCCCTGATCTCAATCGGGCACAATGCCCTTGCAGGGTTTTCTTACTTGATGCTCTTTGTTATTTACATCCTGGAGATCGGAACCGGCTTTGCATTGTATGCTCAGATGAGTGATTCGCTGATTGCAAAGAGTTTTGCCTGGATTGTTCCTTTACTTGGCAGTGATGCGGCGGTGCGCAACTGGCATCATATTTTTATGTGGCTATTTATCATTTTCGCAATAATTCATGTCTATCTGGTTCTCTACCACGATTATGTCGAAGGTAGGGGAGAGTTGTCTTCTATGACCGGTGGCTGGAAGTTTATTGAGAAAGAAGTAATTGACAAACACGAATATACAGACTACAAGAAATGAATGTAAGCGACCGCATATTGATTATGGGTATTGGCAATGTGCTGATGGGCGACGAAGGTGTGGGGGTGCACGCTGTAAAAAGACTCGAAAAATCAGAAATGCCGGATCATGTGGATCTATTAGATGGCGGTACGGGTGGATTTCATTTGCTGTCATATTTGGAGGATTACGCTGACGTGATAATGATTGACGCCACGATGGATGGAAGCCCTGCAGGAACCATAGCGCTGAAACGCCCGCGTTATTCCAGCGATTTTCCCATTATGCTGTCTGCCCATGATATTGGGTTAAAAGATCTGATTGATGCGGCCTCTTTTTCAGGTAAACTTCCTATAATCCACCTCATTACAATTACCATTGAAAGTCTGGATCAGATAAGTATCGATCTCACGGAGAAAATTGAAAAATCATTGCCGGAAGTTGAGGTATTGGTAAGAAATGTACTGAGACAAATTACTGTAAATCAAGAAAAAATATTGAAGTGTAAAATATGAAATATCAAGATCAAAGTGAAGTAAGGAAAAGATAAGCATTTTTGAAATAAAAGCTAGTTTCCACTACGCACTGTTCAAAGGAGCTCTCATCAATATAGAAAGTTCAAATGAGTAACAAAAAAAACTAAATTATGGAAACGGCAACAATGGAGGGAAAAAAAAATGCTCGACCTAAAGTTCCCACTTTTAATCCTCAAAGCACGCATATAAAGGGATTTTCAGAAAAAAATCAGAATTTTCTGATTGACCTTTTTAAAAATCGAGTAAGATTTGATCGTCGGGAGATGAAAATGTATAGTCACGACATCGCTTCCATCCCCAGTCTGGTTAATCCCCTTGTGGGAAATACTATTCCAAGGGCTGTAGTGCAGCCACTTTCTGAATCAGAAATCGTAAAATTGGTCAAGTGGGCGTCCAAAGAAAATGTCCATATCACTCCCAGAGCGAAATCAACATCAGGTTATGGTGGGGTGATCCCCGTGAAGAGAGACTTAGTTCTTGATTTTCACCGCTTCCGAAAGATTATTTATGTTGACAAAGAACACCACCTTGCGACGGTTCAGCCGGGAATTGTATGGGAAAAGCTCGATAGAGAACTCCATAAAAAAGGACTCCGTGTAAATTCTTATCCCACAAGTTATCCCTCTTCTACAGTTGGAGGCTGGTTTGCGCAAGCAGGTGCGGGTATCGGTTCTTACAGTGCAGGTTGGTTTCGCGACTGCGTTACCAAGGTCCGCATGGTCCTTGCCAATGGAAATATTAAAGAACTTGAAGGCGATGACCTAGATTTGGCCTATGGCGCGGAAGGCATCACAGGGTTGATCACAGAGATTACCGTTAAAGTATTGGATGATGAAAAAATGAAGGTTACGTCTATTGGCTGCGACAACGCTAAAGTTTTGCATCAGATCGTACAGTCGATAGACCAAAAAAACTTGCCACTTTGGAACATGATGCTCATCAATCCAACTATGGCTGAGTTGAAAAATATTGCTCCCGAACTGGAACATGATGGTAAAGCTGTGGAAGAAAATGTGCTATTGCCCGGAAAGTTTATGGTTACTCTTACGTATGGTGAGAAGGAACATGCTGTTATCAAAGAAGCTGTAAATGAATTGGTACAAAACCCGGGAGTTGAAATATTATCGCAAAAAATCGCTGATCGCGAATGGGAGCATCGGTTCCGTTTTATGGTCGTGAAACGACTCGGTCCGAGTCTGGTTCCAGCCGAAGTAGTGGTTCCCTTGGAAAATTTATCGCCTTTTCTCGAAGAAGTTGACAAGAAAATATACCAACCGATTGTGGAAGAAGGTATCGTTATCAAAAAGGGGAGAGATGGCAAACCCGAAGTGGTGATTCTCGGATTTATCCCGAGCGATGAACGAAAGCTTAAATACAATTTTGTTTTTGGCCTCGTACTATCCATTATCAAAATAGCCAAGAAACATGGGGGACGATCGTACGCCACCGGAATGTATTTTACCAACAATGCCAAAGAAATACTCGGTGAAGGTCCCTACAAACGCATGCTTCGATTTAAGCAAGAAACGGATCCTAACGACATATTGAATCCCGGCAAAGTGCTGAAGGGTGGTATGTTGGGAACCCTGATGAGCGTGGCCAGTGTATTCGAACCCATGATTCGACCCATTGGAAATCGTATGCATACGGATATTGGTGAGCGAACGATTCCAAACAACAAAGGTGTTCCCGAAGATGTGGCGTGGTATGCTTATGCCTGCTCTCAATGCGGGTATTGTGTGGATACCTGCGACCAGTTCTATGGGCGGGGTTGGGAGAGTCAGTCGCCCCGTGGAAAATGGTATTGGCTCAGGCAGTATCTCGAAGGAAAAGAAAAATGGGATCAGGAAGTAGTAGATACTTTCCTGGTTTGTACTACCTGCGAATTGTGTAATGTACGGTGTTCGGAGGCTTTACCCATCGAACCCTCCTGGATGAAGCTCCGCGGAAAAATGATTCAAGATGACAAGCAGATGACTTTCCCCCCATTCTATATGATGTCGGAATCACTAAATAATAACGGTAACATTTGGGCGGGGTATAAGAAAAATCGCGATGAATGGTTTCCCGAGACCTTGAAAGAAAAACACGGTCCGGGACACACCTCCGAAAACGTTTACTTTGCCGGTTGCACGGCCAGTTATATCGAAAGTGATATTGGCAAAGCTTCTGTAGAATTGCTGGACAAGGTCGGTGTTGATTTTACTTATCTCGGGAATGAGGAAGAGTGCTGCGGCACGCCTATGCTGGTGGCCGGAAAATGGGATCAGTTTGGAGAAATACTAAAACATAATTACCGTGAAGTGAAAAAGGCCGGTGGTAATACGGTTATCACGAGCTGTCCTGCCTGCGATATGATGTGGAGAAAAGTTTACCCTGAATGGGCTAAAAAGCTAAATCTGGATTGGGATATTCAGGTAAAACACTACTCGGAAATTGCTTCCGAAAAGATCAAAACGGGATCATTTACATTCCCGGACAACAACAACGCTCCACAAACAGTGACCTGGCATGACTCCTGTCACATAGGTCGAGCATCACATGTTTACGAACAACCCAGAAACCTTATAAAAGCAATACCCGGAGTAACATTGGTTGACCTGGAGCACAACCGGGAAGAAGCCCATTGTTGTGGTTCGGTGCTTACCCTGCTGAAGGATCCTGCGGTGGCAGCAGATATTGGTGAAATCAAACTTAAAGAAGCCAAGGCCACAGGAGCTACGAAGTTGTTGGCCCTGTGCCCGTGTTGTGAGTTTCAGTTCAGGGTTACAGCCGAAAAGAAGGGAATCGAAGATCTTGAAATTGTTGATCTCGCACACTTCGCTATGGAAGCATTTGGAGTAACCTATGAAGATCCAAATCCCGAAGTATTGAAACAATGGGCCACCTTTGAAGCCATGATCGAATTAATGACTCCAAAAGGATTTGCCGAGATCATGAAGAGTATGTGGCCCGAACTCATTGACGCTATGCCGATGGGAATGGGAAAAATGATGCGTGCAATGGGCAAAGTGCCCGGAGCACTCACTTTTATGAAACCGATGTTTCCCATGCTCATGCCTCGCATGTTGCCATCCATGTTGCCAAAAGTGATGGATACGATGCTGCAACGGATCAGCGAACGCGTTCCCATGCCCGATTACATGGCGGAACAAATGCCGGTAATGATGCCAAAGATCATGGGTAATCTCCTGCCGCACATGGTAAAAGATGTAGTACCACTCGTGACGGATCCTATGATAAGTTACTTACAAGGAGCCAGGAATTAGGAAAGAGCTTTCCGGTGATATAAAGTAGGTACAATAAATTTGAAAGGAAAATAAGAACGGATGGCTTACAATTGCCTAGAGAAAGAAGAATTACTTCCCGATACAAAACTTCGAGAAAATATTCTCCAAAAGATCCTCGGTAATAATCTCACCCGTGATCTTTTCTAAAATAATACTTTGAGAAGTTGCATCGGTTATCGAAAACCCGGAAATGAGAATGAAGAAGAGGAATTTTTGGATGTTTTTCATTCTGAGGCGTTGAGTGGTTTTGATGCTTTTGCGATAGGGTGGGTTTTAGACGGAAATTTTTGGGTTTTGGTTTGTTGGGAAATCCATAAACTGATCAAACCTCTAAAAAAAAAAATTGAAGCGTCAATCTCGAATTTAATATTTATGTGACGCCATAATTCGAAGGTGGGTTCACACTTTCGGTATAAGGTACGCGCCCATACATGCTTTGCCTACACCAAAAAAAATAGCCGGAAAGTAGAGGCGCCAACATATTCAGCAGATTCAAAGTCTTTAATTTAAATCCTGAAAAATGGCTGTTTCAACCAAATACAGACTATTGCATTCAGATAAGCAGGTGCAGGGAAGAGTCGAAAATCATTGGGATAGTCCTTTTTTGCTTTACAGAAATTTTTTAACCGCTACTCACTTCGCGAGAGGTGTCACTTGATAAGGTAATACCAGCATTTCGGTCTTAACTCAAAATAAAATCAACCGCCATCTGCGCGTGGAGGTTCGTAGTTGCGAGCATCGGGACCTCGGCGGCTTCATCTTTGAGCAAAATTGGCAATTCGGTACATCCCAATATAATCCCATCCGCACCTCTGGATTTGAGTTTGGAAATTTCTTTCAGAAAAAAGTCCTTTGCCACTTTTGTGAATTTCCCTTGTGTTAGCTCTTTAGAAACAAAGTTGTGCGAACGATCTATCGCATCGCCTTCCGGTATAATTACTTCCAAATTGAAATGGCTCTCCAAATATCCGCCAATAAAAGATCCGGTCATGGTAGGTCTATTTCCGAGAAGTCCCAGTTTTTTCAACTTCAACCGCTTGGCCTCTTTGCCGGTAGCTTCTGCTATGTGTAGAAAGGGAATCCCGATTTGTGGCTGAACAAAATCGTAAACCAAATGAGGCGTATTTGCGCAAATGACAACTGCCTTCGCACCAGCTACTTCCAGTTTTTGTGCTACATCCAGGTAATGCTCCTTAATCTTCTCCTTATCCTGAGCGCGCATCAGTGCGATATTTATGCTGTAGATGATTAGTGACGGACTGTTCCAGGAACCAATTTTTTCGGAAACGCCTTCATTGATCAAACGGTAATAAGCTTCGGTGGCATGCCAAGAAGTACCGCCGATCATGCCAAGGGTATTCATGTTTTTAAACATCTTCATAAGACGAAATTAAAGAAGTAAAACTGGATGTTTGGCAACTTGGGTTACTTTCATGCTGTTCATTCCGTCAAAATCCGAGGTCGGCTACATTAACTTTCAGTGAGACTCGTTCATTTAATGGCAACTGAGCAAAGCGACATCATAACCAAAGGGAATAACGAAGCCTATGCGTTCTCTCGACCACAGTGAGAAATACTGCGGCTTTATTCTATTTCCTGGCCTACTCACTTTCCAATACAAAACTTCGAGAAAATATTCCCCAAAAGATCCTCGGTAGTAATCTCACCTGTGATCTCGCCCAAATGAAATAGTGCCCTCCGAATATCCATCGCGAGAAAATCATTGGTGAGTCCGCTGTCAATTCCTTGCAAAACAGCCTCGAGAGCTTCATTGGCTTTCGAGAGTGCCTGATAGTGGCGTAGGTTGCTTACTACCACATCATCTCCTTCAGTTTTAAGGCTGTTGGTGATGGTGAGCAATTCGGTTTTCAAGGCATCCAAACCGGATCCTTCGGTGGCTGAAATAAACAGCGGTTTACCCAAAGAGTCGGGTAGGGAGGTACGCTTATTCGCATTGGCTGCTTTGTCGATCTTATTTCCAACAAGGATTAATTTCTGGCTTTCGCCAATATTTCCGCGAAGGGTCTTCACTTCTTTTTCGAGGACATCTGCCGGCGTTTCAATTGCGTCGAAAAGATAAATTACCACGGCTGATTTTCCGGCTTTCGCGAAAGCACGAGAAATACCAATGGTTTCAATTTCATCGACAGTTTCGCGAATTCCGGCAGTATCGATAAATCGAAACCGAACTCCATCGATAATAATCTCGTCTTCAATCGTGTCCCGTGTGGTACCCGCTATTTCGGATACGATGGCGCGCTCATCTTCAAGCAATGCATTGAGCAAGGTGCTTTTGCCCATATTCGGTGCACCGAGAATGGCTACAGGAACTCCATTTTTTATGGCATTTCCGGTGGCAAAACTATCCATCAAACCTTTCACCATTTGCTCAATTCCCGAAACCAAATGTGTCAATTGGTCCCGGTCGGCAAATTCAACATCCTCTTCGCTGAAGTCGAGTTCGAGCTCAATCAGCGAAGCAAAATTGATCAGTTTTTCACGCAAATCATTGATCTTTTTCGAAAAACTGCCCTTCATCTGGTTCATGGCCAGTTTATGCGCAGCGGATGAGGAAGAGGCAATCAAATCGGCTATGGCTTCAGCCTGACTCAGATCGACTTTTCCATTGGCGAAAGCCCGCATGCTATACTCGCCCGGCTGTGCCATTCGGCATCCTTTTGCCAGCAGCAGCTGCAATATTCGTGACTGAATATATTCGGAGCCGTGGCAGGATATTTCTACGCTATCTTCGCCGGTGAATGAATGTGGGTTTCGAAATATTGAGACCAGCACTTCGTCAATAAGTTCATCGCCGGCCACAATATTTCCGAAAAGGATGGAATACCCCTTGGCCTTACTCACGTCTTTAGAAAATATTTTAGCGGTAATCGATAATGCTTCCGGTCCAGAAACGCGGATAATTGCGAGCGCACCAATTCCGGGCGGTGTGGAGAGCGCGCAAATGGTATCTTCGGTGTCGTAGTGCAGCATGGCGCGAAGGTAAGTGTTTGAGAAAACCTGTGAGAGCGAGTTAAGACAAAAAAAAAACGGGTTGAACGAAATTCGTTCAACCCGTCAATTAAAGAAATAATTGTTCAATATTCGTTACCGAACTACATTGAATTTACCGTTTCTTACGCCATTTTCAGTTTCTATGGTGTAGAGGTAAAGCCCTTGAGTGTATTCTTGAGTGTCAATAGTTAACACATTCAAACCGGTATTTCGAACTCCTTGATTGTAAGAGTCAACCAATTGTCCGGTAGAAGTATAAACGCGAACCACAATGTCTGTTGGATTTACAAGGCTGTAAACCAACTGAGCTGATTCATTCGCAGGATTTGGGAAAACTTTCTGACTTCCACGCTCAATAAGATTTGTATCATCAAGACCTACAACTACTGTTTCTACCTCGGCGAACGTGTAAAGAATTACGTCAGTATCGCCATTCCACGCGCTATTAATGTCGTTCCAGCCACCGCCGTCACTCCATAACTCCCACGCACTAGTGCCACCGCAGTTACCACCAGAGTGTATAATACCATAAATGGCATCTCCATTCGAAACTTCATAAGATATGAAGAATGAAGAATCGTAAGCAAGTGGTGTATCAAAACTAAAAGTGGTATACATACCAGTAGTGTCCAAATCTGCATAAGCTAAAGCATTTGACGTACCCAATAATTCCGAAGGCCCATCGGTTAAATCGCCTGTGTATATTTTAGCAGAGAAAGTTTCGTTCGTTCCACCTTGTTTTGCACCTATCCAAGCTAGTGTTGAGTAAATGGTTCCAACTCCTGTGGTTTCTATATACTGAGCTTTTTCGAGATCACCATAATCATTTCCTCCGGTCACCCAGCCAACATTTGCTGTTAACAGCGCTGGGGTTAGGTCACAACCTTCTAAGATTGCAGGTCCTAAAGTATCTGTAACGTCGCGCGAAGCATCCAGAGCGTATTGTTCCATTCGGTAACTTGAAGGCAATCCGTTCGGCCCTACAGTTCGTTGTGCGAATGCACCAGTTGCGGCTACTACTGTTGTTAAAATAAGGATGTAAAGTTTTTTCATAATTTATTTTTTAAGATTGTTTGGCCAAATATATATATTCCATGCGGGAAAAAGTAAGTCAAGCTTATAAAAGTTAGTATCTGCTTTATGTTAAAAACATAATATTTGCAGTCCTTCGGTTCCAATTTCACGCGAAATAAGAGTCTTATGTTGCTGTGTCAAGTTGGATGCAGAATTATAGGAATTATGAAAATATAACTAAAACAAAGAGCGGAACTCAAGTTCCGCTCTTTTCAAAATTTAAAAATATGTACTTATTGTTTTACAAAGTGCTGAGTGGATACTTTGTATGAGGAGCTAATTTGGATAGTGTACATACCGCTCTCCAAAGCAGACACATTCTGGGTGAATGTAGATTGAGAAAGTACAACCTTATTTTTCAAAACCACTCTACCCAATGCGTCAAATACATGAATGGTGGCAGCACCTTCCAGAGATGATGTGATATTCAGATTATCGTTAGTAGGATTTGGGAAAATAATAGATTCCACTTCATCTAAGTCAGAAATAGCATCCGGGTTGCAAACTACAGTACCAGGAAGCTTTACACCGTCAATACTAAATCCAACAAGATCTTCAACACCATAATGTCTGAATGCAAGATAAATTGTTTGACCTGCGTAAGCACTAAGATCGACTGTTCTTGCTTGCCATTGATTCACATACTCAAGATTGTCTGCAAATACTTCATCTGTAAAGTCAGCAATATCGTTTCCAGTAGTAGAGACATATACGGAATATTCTTCTTCAGAATAATTACTGTTTAATGCCCGTACTGCATAGTAAAGGGACTCATTGTTTCCTAAAACAACTTGAGGAGTGATGAGGTAGTTGTCTGGTGTCAACGCACCATCTTCGGCGGTGTAAGAGTAGGAACTTATCACATAATCACCGTCAAGACCGGGGCCATCATCTGATGTTATAACCCAGTTAAACCCATCACCATCCGCGTCAACCACTTGCCAACAAGCAGGTAGAGAAAGGTCGGCTGATTCAAAACTTTCAGCACCATCCAGGAATTCCGGACATGCTATTCCACCGCTATTAGTGGTGATTTTGGGGTAGCCACCATCGATGTCAGCTGCAACTCCACAGTTTCCAGCTTCGTTTATTGCGACTATATAGGTTCCTGATTCTGAGGCTGTCCAGGTAATTGAGCATCCGTCGCCATCACCTGGGCCAAATGCATCAACTGCTCCGGATGGAGCTACAACGGTAAATTCAGGAACCCATGTTCCAGCTCCGGGGCCGTTGCAAATACTGAAGGTGAAATTATCACCCACTTGAACTGATGCCAAGATATAAGCCTCTGACTTATAAACTTCAAAACTCGTTATTTCTCGTGATTGCCCGGTACATGGTACATCACCGAAGCTCAAATAGCCTTCTGTAGGGGAGGGGTCAACCCAATCCATACATTGTGCATTAACCGTAACCGAGACTATCGTTGCTAATCCGGCAAAAAGTAAATTTTTAATCATGTGTCAAATTTTAAAAAGTTTAAATATAAAAGGTGCTTTTAAAAATAGAGTTTTTCTACAAAGAGCCAATTTACTATTTTTAGGTAATATACGAACATGTTTCGAGTTTCAAGGCTCTAAAATGATTTATATTTTTTCCTTTATTGAAAAGAATTGAAACAGACTGAAAGCAAAATTAAAATACTTTCGATTGGCTGAATTTCTATAACTTCCTATTTGAATAATTAAGGAAAAGTATGTCATCGGATTTATTTTCCCGATAGGACAAAATGTTCTAATTGCCGTTTAGGACCGTGATTTTTGTTTCCAATATAGTTTTTAAGAATTAGAATTCAACGCTTATGACATTTGCAACCTATGGTTTTCAATACAAAGATAGTTGGAGCCATTGCGAATCAATGATGTTTTCATCGAAAAAGATTCACTTAAATAGTAAGTGAACACTCTTGAAAATGCATTGTAAAAAGCAGATATTGAATGAGATAAAGTTTGTTTTTTTTAAAGTCTGTTCACCTTCTGCTTTGAAGTTCGATAAATTGGCAAAAAAACAAACATCATGAACACTCAGAAACTTTCAAAATTCGCACTTTTTATTTTTATTTCTCTATTCACACTCGCAGTAACTTCTTGTGCCAAAGAATCCGATAGCGGTTCAACGGGTAGTACAGGTGGTATCGGTGGTGGTATCGGTGGCGGTGGCGGTATCGGTGGCGGTGGCACCGGAGGTGGTGGTACCGGAGGTGGTGGCGCCACAAACACCCAACTTTTGACCGCGAAAAACTGGACGGCCGTAGCTGTTCAAATTAATCCAGCTGTAGATTTAAACGGCGACGGTACTGCAGATTCAGATGTCTTCGCACTCTATCAGCCATGTGGCAAAGATGATTTTTATAAATACAACGCGGATCAGACGTATACCGGCGATGAAGGTGCTACAAAATGTGATCCGAATGCACCGCAAATATTTGAAAGTGGAACCTGGGCATGGGCCAACAATGAAACCCAGCTCACATTAACTGTAGATCAGCAAACCTATTCTTTGAGCATCACGAGTCTAACTGCAACACAACTAGTAGCAAGCCAAGCGGTAACTCTCAACGATGGAAATAATTATACTGTGACTTATACATACAATTAATCAGGATAAATTGATTTAAGTTTAGATTAAAAAACGAAGCAGCCGATTGCTTCGTTTTTTTATGAATAAGGTTTTGGAGATTCACCGATGCTTTCTGAGAAACAGAAGATTTCTAGTGCGAGCATCTTCTGAAAGCATACCTGTCGGAAAAGCCGGTACTTTATCTCGAGCAACTTGCAACTTCATCCGCGAGACCAATTTCCAGGCTGCCTCTCTTGTGCACCCCGCCCGAATGTAGTAAGTTTGTCGCTCAAAATTCAAATACAGCCTCATGAGCGTCTTGGTCAATAAAAATTCGAAAGTAATAGTACAAGGTTTTACTGGAAGTGAAGGAACTTTTCACGCCGGACAAATGATAGAATACGGTACAAATGTAGTCGGTGGAGTAACCCCAGGAAAAGGCGGACAGACCCATCTCGATAAACCCGTTTTTAATACCGTAGCTGATGCTGTAACAAAAACAGGTGCCGATGTTACCATCATTTTTGTTCCACCCGCTTTTGCGGCCGATGCCATACTCGAAGCTGCCGATGCAGGGATAAAAGTTATAGTAACCATCACCGAAGGAATTCCGGTTAATGATATGGTGAAGGTCAAAGATTTTATCGACGCACTGGATGATTGTACGTTGATAGGTCCAAACTGTCCCGGAGTTATGACTGCCGGCGAAGCCAAAGTTGGTATAATGCCTGGTTTTATTTTCAAAAAAGGAACCATCGGAATTGTTTCTAAATCTGGAACATTGACCTACGAAGCGGTAGATCAGATTACCAAAGCAGGCTTGGGACAAACCACTGCTATTGGTATAGGTGGAGACCCAATAATCGGAACTACTACCAAAGAAGCCGTTCAACTCTTGATGGCCGACCCAGAAACCGAAGGTATTGTAATGATCGGAGAAATAGGAGGGAATCTCGAAGCTGAAGCTGCCAAATGGATCAAGGAAAACGGAACCAAACCGGTGGTAGGATTCATTGCTGGCGTTACCGCTCCAAAAGGTCGAACTATGGGGCATGCCGGTGCAATCGTCGGTGGTGCCGACGACACGGCTGAAGCCAAAAAGAAAATTCTTCGTGAATGCGGAATACACGTAGTGGACTCACCGGCACAGATTGGTCACAAGATGGCTGAGGTGCTTGGAGTAACTGCCTGATTTTTCTTTTCAAAATGATATTTCGAACCCCTCATGGCTTGCTGTGAGGGGTTTTTCTTGGTCAGAACTTTTCAATTCCGCGATTTCTCTCTCAATACTTTCCTAACCGCCACTTCTAGCAATACCTCTTGCAGTTTAATTGCCACCGAGGATCCAGATTAGTCCAAGTTGAATATCATTTGGAGTTAAACCGAGGCGTACAGTATTATCCTTCTCCTCAGTGTCCTTATATTTTACCTGGCTGTATTGTAATAATCCGATCGATGCGCTGAAAGCGATTTTCCTACTCAAGTAAATGTTTAACCCCGGGTTGAGTCCGGCTCCTACACCTGTTGCATGGTTATCCTGACTATCACTTAGAAAACCAATGGGGATTCCGATTTCTACATAAGGCTGAAGCCAGCCGAAAGATACATTCCCAAAAACAGTGCACCCGGGAATTATTGAAAAAGTGGTAGTGGTATATTCATCTTTACCAGAAAGAACGATATAATTAAGCGTTTTTTCTGTTTGATACTCAAATCCCAAATTGAGCGAAAAGTGTTTGCTTACCGCAAATTGAGGTCCTACTTGAATATCAAACGAAGTGGACTTATCTACGTCCTTATTAAACGATATCCCACCTGTCAATAAAACCACACCCTTATCTATCCGGTTTCCATAATTAATTTTTTCCGGTGTTTCGCTTGCGCAAAAAGTGAGGTAGTGACTATAAAAGCTGTAAAAAATAGAAATACGTTTTTCATGTTGTAGCGGTTTAAATTGGATTTGAACAATATCTTTCGCCACTAAAGTATGAATTTTTTGGAATAGGCACGGTGCACCTTTTCTGGACCTGAGTATCCATTTTCAAGTCCAGATTTCTTTTTAAATTCATAAAGAATTGCTTCTATTTCGACTCACACACTTTCAGCGCATCGTTCAAAATTTGGGCATGATCAAATCCCAGGTCCGGCAAATTGGTCAAATCCCACCACTGCACCTCATCCGCATCTGAAGCAGCCTGAATCTGCACTGCGGCTTTATTAACCTCTCCCCAAAAAGCGACAGTGACGGTATGTCCGCGCGGGTCACGGCCGGGATCCCCATAGGCCTTCAATTGGTTTAGGCTTTCCGTTTTTAACGAAGTTTCTTCTTCCAGCTCTCTGCGTGCCGCCTCTTCTAAGGTTTCACCATCTTCGACAAATCCACCGGGGAAAACCCATTGTCCTTTAAAAGGTGCATTCTTTCGTTTGACTAAAAGAACAAAATCCGCTTGGTCTTCTTTCGAAAAGATAACAGCATCAACTGTTAGCTTTATGTTTTGATTTATAGACATATTTAAATTCGGAAATGTACGGAATTCGTCTATTTTACACATGTCATTTTTATATTTGTCCCGCTATCCTAATTTGTGATATGGCCATTATCTTTTACTCCTTTTCTATAATACTCATTATTCTCAACCTGCTTCCCATGTTGCACAACCAGCATTGGATGTTTCGGGTATGGGATTTTGGACGCATACAACTCATGGTGCTTGAGGTTATAGCAGCTTTATTTGGCTGGTTTTTTCTGCATAATTTTAACTGGATTTTTTACACTAGCCAGGCTTTGCTGCTTGTCGTGATATTTCAAAATTTTTGGATGCTCTTTCCTTACAGTCCTATTTACAGAGCAAAGCGAACTGAATCATCCTATGAGGCGTCGAACATTGTTTCTATCCTTTCGGCAAATGTCTATCAATTCAATACCGATTACCATTTACTAATTGAATTGATCAAGGAAGCCAACCCGGACATTGTGCTAACCGTCGAGAGCAACAGCGATTGGGAAAATG
Source organism: uncultured Cryomorphaceae bacterium (assembly GCA_963741985.1). Taxonomy (GTDB): domain Bacteria; phylum Bacteroidota; class Bacteroidia; order Flavobacteriales_D; family Cryomorphaceae; genus Cryomorpha. The sequence continues at coordinate 325,745 of CAVUKD010000004.1, read as the reverse complement.
CTCTAAAAGAAATTGAAGATGATTATCCACAAACCCACAAGAAGACCTTGGAAAACACGTATGGAATGCACTTTTATTCAAAAATACCCATTGAAAAAGCCCAAACCCATTACTTTGTTTCAGATGATATTCCAAGTTTTGAAATCGCCTTGAAAGCCAATAATGGCAATCACTTCACCTTTTTTGGTGTCCATCCGCCTCCACCAAGTCCCACCGAAGAGGAAACCTCGAAAGAGCGCGACGGCGATTTGGTCGCTATAGCCAAGCGGGTAAGAAAGCTTAAAAAATCGGTAATTGTAGTAGGTGATTTTAACAATGTGGCGTGGGCACGGTCGTCGCAACTTTTTCGAAAAACTTCCCAACTTATAGATCCGCGCAGGGGATATGGTCTTGTTTCCACTTTTCACGCAAAGTACAGACTTCTTCGAGTCCCAATCGATTTATTCTTTCATTCGAGCGATATCTTTATAGAAGATTTTAAAACCCTCAGTCCGATCGGTTCGGATCATTTGCCAATGTTTTGTTCTTTCTGGATAGACAGGGAGAATCCGGAGCAAGAAAAAGAAAAGGAAAACGAAGAAGCCGGCGATACCGAAAAAGTAGAAGAGTTGATAGAGGAGGGAAAGCAAGAAAGAGGCAATAGGGATGCCGTTGCAGAGGAGTAAACCTTAGAAAGGATTTCAGTTTTATTTTACCACCAGCTTTTGTGTTCCGCTTTCGCTGAAAAGTGTGTAAAAACCTGATTTTAACATGCTTATATCAATTTGAGCTTCATTGCTTGAAATGATATTTGAAAATACTAACCGACCTGAAACATCAAAGATTCTAAGCGTACCAATTGTTTTTTCTCCTTTTATATTTAGCTGGTTATCAGCAGGATTGGGGTAAACCGAAAAAAACGTTCTCCTTTCATCATTTACCGAAAGGTAAAATCCAAAGTCCATCTGATCGACCAGAATGCGTGCATTACCCGGCGCAAAATCACCCACCGAAGCACTCACTTTGACGACCGCATGATTGATAATCGGATCAATCGGCTCCAGTTGGATCGATACCAAACCATAGCTATCGAGCGTATCCGAGCCATACCAGCTGGATGAAGACATGAGAATACTATCGTTGTAAAAGAAAATTTCGACTGCCACTCCGCCGTTTTCGCAGTAATATTTAGTGTAGAAATTTAATGCTTCAGGAATAACAGTAATTTCAAAATCGGTAGTTGCCTCGGCATATAATCCCAAACCATTCGGAATGGCATGTACCTGCATTGCATAATCTCCTTCGTACGAATCGGAATCTCGAATCACAGGATCCATCAATTGCGTATTTCCGGTTTCCCAATTTTCCGGATTGTATCCCCAGCCGTAAAATTCCCAACTTTCAAAATCACCGTTGGGGATGGTTTGGGCTGCGGCAAATAAGGGCAGAAATGAGAAGAGGAGGATAAGTTTTTTCATGCGTGTTGGCTTTATGTTAAGATGCAAAAATCACCGAGATGGTTGCATTTATTGGTTGAATATAAGCAGACCTATATAAAACAACAAATTGTGATGTTGCATGCGAAGGATAATATACTGAATAGAGTGGATTATTGGCAAATCAGAATATCACATTCTTCACTCCTTCACCATCAGTTTTTGAGTTCCACTTTCGCTTAAAAGCGTATAAAACCCTGCTCTCAGTGAACTGATGTCAATCTGAGTTTCATTTGTGGCGATGTTTTTGGAGAATACCAACCTTCCCGATGTATCAAAAATTTTGAGGGATCCGATGTTTTGTTCGCCTTCCATAAAGACTTGACTTACCGCCGGATTTGGATAGATTTTTAGTTTTGAAACTGACGGGTTAATAACACGTGTGGCCGTTTCAAGAAATTTTATATCATCCACCCATATCTTTGAATTACTATCAGGTTGATACGCGGTTGAAATGATTTTGAGTACTATTCTATCTGTTGAATCCGGGTAGTTAATTTGGGATACCATTTCGTGATATGAATCCGAGGATGCTGTAGAACCTATAAGCTGGTACCCCAATAACATGTTATTCGAATAGTATTTCACTTGCACCCAATTGTTTGCAACGTTACCTTCTTGAATTTGTTTTACGTGAAAGGATATAGTCGAAGACATTGTGTCGGACTGAATTTCGATAGAAGCCTCGCCATGATAAGTATTGTCGATTGTCAGGGTAGGTTTTACACGTATCGCATATTGCCCGGAGAAAGCGTTTGTACTCCGCGTCACGGAAGGTTCGTTTTGGGTTTGAGTGTTATTTGTTGTCCATTCGTCGGGCTCTAGAATACCATTGATCATAGCCCAGTTTTCAAATCCGGAATTGGGAATTTCCTGTCCATTAACAGAATTGGAAATGAAGCTACAAATGCACACGAGTACGATAAGGTGGAATGTTTTCATACTTCAATATAAATAATCGAAACGAAAACCGATGAATGGATATATCAAAGGTATCTTTCAGTGTATTTACGGATTTGATCATTAAGAACCGGTTCGTAAAATCAGGAGCCGACTTTATCTTCACTCCACTATCAATCTTCTTTTCTCTCCGCTTTCGCTGAAAAGCATGTAAATCCCTGGTTTAAAAGAGGTTATATCTATTTCGGCTTCGTTTCCCGAAACGGCCTCAATCCAAACCATTTGCCCGAGCGCATTGAAAATCATAAGTTTTCCAATGTCTTTTGCAGATTTTATATAAACCATCCCATTGGTTGGATTTGGGTAAACTTTCAAGCTCGCTTTGCCCAGTTCTGGCACGGCGGAATATTCGCCAAATTCCATCTTATCGACCCAAATTTGTGCAATACCGGGAAAAGCATCTCCCACAAGCGCATATACCTTGATGGTTGCGTGAGTGACACTGGAATCGACTTGTTCAAGCGGTATCGATACCGGTATGTAAACCTCCGCTGTATCGGTGGAGTACCAACCTTCATATAAGACCAAGAGGCTGTCATTATAAAATTTTACATCCACCAGCACCGAACCACTCGCGGCTATATATTTGGTGTAAAAATTCAGTGCAGGCGGAATATAGTCGATTGCTACTTGAGTGAAAGCTTCTCCATACCATGCTATTGGACCAATTTGAGGATTCAACAAAGCTTCCACTTTCATCGCATAGTCGCCTTCATACGCATCCATGCTGCGGGTGACGGGCGGCTCATCACCACTCAGGCCATTTTGGGTATTCCAATCGTCGGGCTCCCATATTCCGTTCATGTTCGTCCAGTTTTCAAAACCGGAATTGGGTACTTGTTGGCCAAGAGCCGGAACTGTCAAGAGGTAGACTAACAAGAAAAACGTGGAATTGTAGCATGTTGTCATATTTCCGAAGATAAGAAATCTAATGGGAAAGGCATTCACTTTGGTGATGGTTATAGGTTGGTTATGAAGAGTCTCAGTTCGATAGAAAAGTTTGACATAGAAAGCCGAGTTAAATTGAGTCACCGGCGTCTCTGAAGAATTTTTATTGCCGTGAATTGGGTTGTAGAGAATACCGTGAAGTTAAAAAATAGTATTCGCTTCCTCGAAATAAAAAAATCAAAATAGTTTCTTTAACCTGCAAGGTAACCAAAATTAAAAACAATCCAGATGAAAAACCTCAATCCCATCGCACTTTTCGTATTCACGGTATTATCTACTTATATCCATGGTCAAACACTCATCAGTAGCGAATTCCTCAGTACAACTCCAGCCGCAACGAACAATACTGTAACCAATATACCGCAACATTACGATGTGGCCAATTACAAGCTGATATACAGCAGTACCGATGCACATGGAGACTCTACGATTGCTTCAGGACTCCTATCCATTCCCATGGGGACTGAATGCACCGAACTTCCCATGCTGGTGTATTGCCATGGTACGGTACTAAAAAAATTCGATGTGCCGTCGTCTCTAAATTTTGAAGGAGCTGATGTACGTCAATTTGCATCCTCAGGATTTATCGCTCTGGGGCCCGATTATATCGGGATGGGCGAAAGCCCCGGATTACATCCATATGAGCATAATACCACCGAGGCCACAGCTACCCTTGACATGATATATGCTGCGCGCCAATTTCTGGAAGGCGAGGAGATAAGCGACAACCACGACGTCTTCATCACTGGTTTTTCTCAGGGAGGTCACGCCGCTATGGCAACGCTTAAGTACGCGCAAGAAAATGACTTGCTCGATTCGATAGGGATTGTGGCCGGTGCGCCTTGTAGCGGTTCGTATGACTTGTCGGGCACCACAGCCACACCGATTATATTCGAGCAGATTAATTACAATTTTTTCGGTTACGTGGCTTTCATTATGGAGACGTATCAATTGGTGTACGGCAATATTTATGATGATATTGATGGTTTTTATAAATCACCTTATAATGAGACGGTACCCCAATATTTTGATGGTGAACAAAATCTGTACAGCATGAGTTATGTAAATAACCAGTTTCCAACTTCCATGAGTGATTTTCTCATTGATACCGTCCTAAGCAATGTGCAAAGCAATCCAAATCATCCTATTTGGCAGGCACTTGCCGACAACAACAACAACGATTGGGCGCCGGAAATGCCTTTGCGCATGTATTATTGTACAGGCGACGAACAAGTGTATTATGTGAATAGCACGTTGGCCGAAACCACTATGCAGGCGAATGGTGCCGAAGATGTTGATGCGATCAATGTCCTTACCGGAGGCAGTCATGGTCAGTGCTTCAATCCTTCGATGAATGCTGCCTGGACTTTCTTTAGTGGTATGACTACGTTGTGTGTGCCTAATACGGTGAGAGAAGTTGTTGAGGCACCGCTTGAATTATTTCCGAATCCGGCAAATGCGACATTAAACATAATCAATCCTGAATCCTCAGGGGTTCTGCAGATGTTTGATGTTCACGGAAAATTGGTCATGACGGTGGATGTTCGCGGCAATCAAACACGCGTGGACTTATCATCCCTGTCTGCCGGTTATTACGTGGTAAAACTAAGCGGACCAACTCGGGTATATGTCGGCAATGTGGTTGTGGAGCGATAATTTGATACAAAATCAGATTGTAAATTTCTTGACAAAACATGCGATTGCATTTGAGCGTATTCTGCATATTGCAATGTAATTTCTTCCTACGCCGAAGCCAGTTGATGCGGCACGTGCTATTTACGGGGATTAAATGAAGAGTTTCTGTAATCTCAAAAGGAAAAAGCCGTATCAGTAACGCCTCTTAAATTGGCTCTAAAAAGGTTTATTTCGACATTAAAGGAGAAACTATTGTGGTAACTGCCAAACAAGCCCGTATTTCCGGGAGAGACGAGACCAATTTTTGTGGTGTCCAAATCGATCGCCGCCTGCCTGAAAAATCAGTACAAAATTAATACTGACTGCTGGCAAGTCAGGTATTGAGAAAGCAAAGTTCTACGCAACAAAACAAGGCATAAGCCTTTGAGACTTGATAGTGAATTATTTAAAATCAATTACTAAAGGTGAAATTGCAGACGCTATTGTGATCACGATTACGGTCGAATCGATCAGTGGATCTTTTAAACTGCCTAATTTAAACTGCCTGAAAATTTTGATTACAAAGAAGCTCTGAAAAACGCATTGAACGATAAATAGCTGAAAATGTAGATTGTCGAATTGTTTGAGATGCTCATATTTTGGTGGTCTAACTCTGGTTTTCAAAATTATACTCCCTACCAAATACGAAAAACAATCCTAAATGAGGTTGACCGGATTCATTCGAGAAATCGTCTCGTCTTTTTAGGACAAGTACCAGAGCGGATTAAACAATTTTAAGTTTCACCATTGCCCATAGTTTTTAACTTTACGGCAAATATTGAATCGGAATTCATGAAACTACTCGAAGGAAAAATTGCTATCATCACGGGTGCCTCTCGCGGAATCGGGAAGGCAATAGCCCAAATGTATGTAGACCAAGGTGCTACAGTGTGTTTTACGTATATGAGCTCTGACGAAAAAGCCAAAGCCCTCGAGAGTGAGCTTTCTGCTAGAGGCGGAACGGCAAAAGGTTTTAAAAGCGATGCCGGCGATTTCGCAGCAGCTCAAAAACTAGCGGATGAGGTAATTGCCGAATATGGTCAAATCGATATTTTGGTAAATAATGCCGGCATAACCCGTGACAATCTGCTCATGCGCATGAGTGAAGAGCAGTGGGACGAAATCATGGCAGTAAACCTTAAATCTGTTTTCAATCTCACAAAAGCGGTATTGAAACCGATGCTCAAAGCACGTGCCGGATCGATTATCAATATGAGTTCGGTGGTTGGGCTTCAGGGCAATGCCGGCCAAGCCAACTACGCAGCTTCAAAAGCCGGAATTCTTGGTTTTACCAAATCGGTAGCCCTTGAGCTCGGCTCTCGAAATATTCGTTGCAATGCCATTGCACCAGGCTTTATAGAAACTGAAATGACCGGAGCCCTTGACGAAAAAACCGTTCAGAGCTGGCGTGATGCCATACCACTCAAACGCGGTGGAACTCCAGAAGATATCGCTAATACCTGTGTTTTTCTCGGTTCTGAAATGAGCAGTTACATTACGGGTCAAACCATAAGCGTGAACGGAGGTATGCTTACATAGTGTCAGTCCATAGAGCCCAATATCTTCGTTATGTTCGATTTGAAAACAGGTATCCCGACCCATCGGGACTCCTTGTTTTTGAAATCTTCACATGCCTTGATCTTGAACCCTATGATCCAGACACTCGACTTTATTGACAGAATCTAAATAATCTTGAAAAATCTAATAACAGAATATCCGTCCTGGGCCATCGCTCTTTGTCCGCTTGTCGGCTTGGGCTATTCCCTCCTGCTTTATTTTCGCGATAAGCGGCTAACGGATCTGTCGTCCTTTTCTGTGGGATTGCTCGGCTTCTTTCGTTTTTCGGTGATTACTATTCTTGCATTTCTGATTCTCGGGCCACTGGTGCGCTATTTCAAAACGGAAGTTGAGCCGCCAACAGTCGTTCTGGCGATCGACAATTCCAATTCGATGATTCTCGGTGTTGATTCGGCAAAGACGCGGGCAGAACTCAAGTCGGCTATTGCCGAGTTGGAAGAGAAACTCGGCTCAGATTATCAGCTTACTACATATACCTTTGGCCAGAAGATTGAACCCGGCATTGATACCGCTTTTTCAGAACCCACTACGGATGTTTCCGCTCTTTTTGAATCACTCAAAGGCCGCTATGTCAACCGAAACCTCGGAGCAATAATTCTCGCCACCGATGGGATCTATAATCGAGGTTCTAATCCGCGATACACCATGGCCGGACTTGGCGCACCGGTCTATTCCATTGCCTTTGGAGATACGGTGCATCGCCGAGATGTGCTTATAACCGAAATAGCTGCCAACCGCATTGCTTTTCTAAAGAACAAATTTCCGGTAGAGGCTAAAATTCGTGCCGATAAATTAGATGGAAAAGAAATTGCGTATCAGATAAGTTCAAGCGGTAAAGTGCTCAGCACGGGTAGCTTTACAGCAAAAGGTGATAACGATGAGCATGCGGTTCGCTTTTTGATCGACGCTGATAAACCCGGCAGACAAACCTATACCGTAATTGCAAATCCGGTGTCGGGAGAAGTTACCCGAGCCAATAACAGCCGCTCCGTTTATATTGACATTATTGATGGCCGTGAAAAAGTGCTTATCCTCGGCCAGGCACCGCATCCAGATATTGTTGCTCTCCGCGAGGCAATTTCTCAAAATGAGAATTATGAAGTGGATGTACAGTTTGAAAAAGATTTCACCGGAAATTTAAAAGATTACAGCGTTGTGATATTAAATCAGATACCCGGGCGAAAAACGCCGACCGACCTCGTAAATAAAATTTCCGCTGCCAATATTCCGATTTTTGCGATCGTTGGAGGTCAATCCACAATCTCAGGTCTGAAACCCTTGGGGCTTGGAGTGGATTTGGGGCAGTCAAAGGCTTCATTCAATGATGTAGGAGGAGCAGTAAATGCCTCATTTTCCCTTTTTAAGATCGACGAAAATTTCAATACCTATCTGGCCGATGCTCCACCTCTCCGCACGCCTTTTGGCAAATGGCAAATTTCAAACGCTTTCGAAGCTGCTCTTTATCAGAAAGTAGGCAACATTGCCACAACTGATCCGCTGTTGATTGTAAATAAAATTGGGAAAGATAAATCCGCCGTTTTGCTCGGAGAAGGAATTTGGCGCTGGCGTCTTTACGATTTTCAGCGCAATGAAAACCATACACTTTTCGATTCCTTTTTTGGAAGTATAGTTCAGTACCTTTCGGTAAAAGAGGATAAACGATTGTTTCGTGTCCAGGCTCCGGCCAATAATATGGAGAATGAATCCCTGATCCTAACGGCAGAATTGTACAATGAGGCATTCGAACCTGTGAACGATACCGAAGTTGGAATCGTTTTTACGGATGCAGATGGTCGAAGTTTTCCATTTACTTTTTCACGTACCGATATAGCTTACCGGCTCGATGCAGGAGCACTTCCTGTCGGAAATTACACCTATCTCGCTCGGGTAGAGCGCAATGGGAAAGAGTTTGTGGACAAAGGCGGCCTTACCATTCGTCCTTTTGCCCTCGAAGGCGCAGAACTTATGGCCGATCACAGTTTGCTCAATTCACTGGCAGAGAATTCAGGCGGGGCAATGGTTTATCCCAATAATGTGGATTCACTGGTGATAAAAATAAAAGCCTCCAACACCATGCAGCCGGTAAGCTACAGCACTGAAGTGCTCAGCTCGGTGCTCAATCTCAAATGGCCTTTCTTTTTGATTCTTCTTTTGCTCAGTTTGGAGTGGTTTATTCGTAAGAGATCGGGACATTATTGATTATATCAGGTCTTGCAATCAAATTCTAAAATTTGAATGGTCGATGTCCTCATGGGCTTACTTTTTTCGTTCGTGATTTATTTCTAAGGAATTCATGAAATCGCTGTACAAATTGCTCACACCATATGGTTCAATGCTGCGGATCCTTACAATTCCATTTCCGGATGCTTTTTCATCCATTCATTCACCACCGATTTTCTTCCAATAGTTCGGGTTATGATATCTTTCCGCAAATCCATGCCTCGTGCCGGTGAATATTCTCTTCCGTAATAGATAATCTGCAAGTGTAGCTTGTTCCACAGCTTTTTCGGAAAGAGTCGCTTCGCATCTTTTTCTGTTTGTACCACATTTTTTCCGTTCGTAAGACCCCACCGGTACATCAGTCGGTGAATATGGGTATCCACAGGGAATGCAGGAACCCGAAATGCCTGTGACATAACCACTGAAGCTGTTTTGTGGCCAACCCCCGGCAGCGTTTCTAGATACGCCATATCGGCAGGTACTTTGCCGTTTTTTTCATCCAGAAGCCTCTGCGAAAGCTTGTAAATAGACTTACTCTTTGCCGGTGATAATCCACAGGGACGAATGATTTCGCGAATTTCGTCCGGAGTCATTTTAACCATTGCATCGGGTGTATCCGCTTTCGCGAAAAGGGAGGGTGTGACCAGATTTACACGTTTATCCGTACATTGAGCCGAAAGCAAAACAGCTACTAAGAGGGTATAGGGATCTGTATGATCGAGTGCAATCGGTACCACTGGATAAATTTCTTCCAGTTTTTCAATTACAAAACGGGCTTTTTCTGATTTGGTCATGGAATATGTATTTCAGGTGTTTGTTCAAAAGGATTTAGTATGCGTTTTTGTTTATTCGGGTTATAGGATTTCCCAGACCCACCTGCAGGCGAGGAACTGAATTCTGCAAAATATACAAAAGGAAACCGACCTGTACGTGACTACCACATCTTTGCAAATTTATATTTCTCATTTATAGATCGGAACGGTTATTTGACCCAAATTCTCACCCTTCCACTTTCTGTTTGTGATAACTGTCCGCAAAAGTTTATCTGAGCAATTGAATTTTTATGAATATTTGTCACATAAAATATAAAGGTTGGAAGAATTCGCAATTTATTTTGAATTAGGAATCAGGCATATTGCGAGTTTCCAAGCCTTGGATCATCTCTTTTTTGTTCTTGCATTAGTCGTTGTTTTTCAGATTGTTCATCTCAAAAAGATGTTGATTCTGGTCACAGCATTCACAATTACCCACAGTGTTGGGCTCTTCTTTGGTACCATCGGTTGGTTAAAAATGGATAGTGGGGTAGTGGGGTTCCTTACACCATTGTTTATTCTAATTGTTTGTATTTCAAATATCTGGTCGGGAACTTCGGCCAAAAACACCCCTTTGTTTTTTCGGCTTTCATTGGTTGTTGCATACGGATTAATTCACGGTCTGGGCTATGAGCGTTACCTTCAAATGCTCACTTCTCATACCGGATCCGATTTTGTTCCAACTTTCGCTTTCGATTTAGGTATTGAAATTGGTCAACTTATCGTAGTGGCAGTAATTCAAATCATTTCGATTGTTGCCTTTCACTTCTTTCATTTCAAACACCGGGATTGGATTCTTGTCATTTCGGGAGTTTGTGCCGGTGCGTCCATACTATTGATGGATAAGGCAATTTTTTGGTAAATTGCGTCTCCATTTTGAGATGATATTAAACAAATGAGAATTCGGATATTTATTGCTTGTATTTTTGCGGCAAGCACACTTTTCGCACAAGAAAATACCAATCAAAGTAAGTTCAAACAGCTCGGTACGGAGCTACCCACACCTAATGTTTATCGCACTGCTTCCGGAGCTCCCGGCCCCGAGTATTGGCAACAGCAGGCCGATTACGAAATTAGCGTCATACTTGATGAAGATGCCAAAACTATAAAAGGAGAAGAAACGATTACGTATTTCAATAATTCGCCTGATAAACTGACATATCTCTGGGTACAGCTCGATCAGAATCTGCGTGCAAAAGACAGCGATACCTATCAGATTGAGCAAAAATCCATTGGTGAAAACCTGAGTACGCACGATTTGAAAAATCTTGTTTCTTGGTTTGACGGTGGTTTCAAACTCGAGGAAGTTACCAACCGACAAGGCGATTCTTTGGCGTATGTCATCAATAAAACAATGATGCGTATCGATTTAGCTGCGCCGCTTTTGCCAAACAATGCATTCAGCTTCAATCTAAAATGGCATTACAATATCAATGATCGCATTGAAATGGGCGGCCGTTCGGGATATGAAAATTTTCCTGAAGAAAACAATGCCATCTTCACCATTGCCCAGTTCTACCCGCGCATGGCGGTATACAATGACTACGAAGGCTGGCAAAACAAACAGTTTCTCGGTACGGGTGAATTCACGCTTACTTTCGGAAATTTTGATGTGAAGATTACCGTTCCTTCCGATCACGTCGTTGCCGCTACAGGTGAATTGCAAAACCCTACGGAAGTGCTCACACAATCTCAAATCGATCGATATATTAGGGCCAAAACTGCCGATAAACCAATTGTTATTATAACGGAAGATGAAGCGAAGGTAAATGAGAAGGGCAGGAGTACCGAAATGAAAACCTGGCACTTCAAAGCCAATAATGTGCGTGATTTTGCCTGGACATCGTCGCGCAAATTTATTTGGGATGCCCGGGGAATAGAATTCGGAAACCGCACCGTGATGGCTATGAGTTTATATCCAAAAGAAGGAAATCCGTTTTGGGGAAAATATTCAACGGAAGTGGTACTTCAAACGCTTGAAACATACTCGCGCCATACATTCGACTACCCGTACCCGGTGGCGATTTGCGTGAATGCAGATCAGATTGCGATGGAATATCCAATGATTTGTTTTACGCGTGGACGATGTACGCCGGAAGGAACCTATTCTGAAAAAATGAAGATTGCAACCATCGGTGTCATCATTCACGAAGTAGGCCATAATTATTTTCCAATGATTGTTAATTCGGATGAGCGACAGTGGACATGGATGGATGAGGGACTAAATTCCTTTTTAGAATATCTTGCTGAGCAGGATTTTGAAAGAGGATTCCCTAGTCGGAGAGGTGAGCCGCGAAAAATTGTCGATTACATGAAAGGCGATAAGTCCAAAATGACTCCGATAATGACCAATCCGGAGTCAATTCTTCAATTGGGAAGTAGTGCCTATGCCAAGCCGGCTACTGCTTTAAATATACTTCGTGAAACCGTAATGGGGCGCGAGCTTTTCGATTTTGCTTTTAGGATGTATGCCCAGCGATGGATGTTTAAGCAACCTACACCGGCCGATTTCTTCCGTACCATGGAAGATGCCAGCGCGGTGGATCTCGACTGGTTTTGGCGCGGCTGGTTTTATACCAATGATCATGTCGACATTTCAATAGATGAAGTAAAATGGTTCAAAGTGTCCGATATGAGTGATGACACACGTAAGGCTATTGCCAAAGAAAGATCTGAACTTGAAGCACCGAGCATCTCCGAGTTGCGCAACCAGTCTACTCCGGGAAGAACAGATTTGGATTCAACGCTATTAGATTTCTATGCGACTTACGATGAAGTAAACGATCCGCGCGTTAGTGCATGGTATGCGCAAAGGCGTGCACAATTTTCGCAGGAAGATCAAAAATGGCTTGAGAACAATCAGAATTATTATCAGATCACTTTCTCAAATCTTGGCGGATTGGTAATGCCGATTATCGTACAGTTTACCTACAAAGACGGCTCGAAGGAAATTCGCCAGATACCTGTGGAAATTTGGAAAAATGGTGACAAGTCGGTAACGAAAGTTTTTGCCACTGATCAGGAAGTGACCGATATCCAACTCGACCCGTATTTGCAAACCGCCGATGTGGATGTGAACAATAATTCATGGCCTGCGAAACCGAGGCTGGCGCGATTTGAAATTTATAAATAAACCCAATATGGGATTGTAAGTTTGTGCGATGCAGTTCGCTGCACGATCAATTCGCGAAATTCTGTAAAGCTCAATTTAATATTTTCAAATTTTTCTTGGCTACACTTCTTCCACACTCAATTATCCCGATCTTCAGAATTCCTTGGTTAACAATACTGCGTGTTTATTTATGGAAGTGAAATTCAAACAGGACGAATCTTATCACCACTCTTTCTTAAACCGAGAAAAAGAAATATTGCCAAGCCCATAAGGCAAAACGATCGAATCATACTCAGATTGATCCAACGCGCACCCCGGGCTTGTAGTCCGGCATCTACTTCTACTGAAAATGGCGTGCTTGTGATTGAAATCAATTCTGGTACAAAATAGAGTGAAGTGACTACCAGAATTATTAAATATCCTGAAAAAGCAATCCAGACATTAGGACGCCGGGGAGTTTTATGGCTCAGCACCGCGACCACTATGAAGAGAAGAAGTGTAAGCGGGTGTATAAAGCTCCAAAAAACTCCGGGGCTTAAGCTATATTCCCCCTGAAACATACTTAGAGAGGCTGGTGGTGCTGCATACGCATGAGGCCATACAGCGCAATGTTCGAATATGCCGGCACCGATAATTAGTGAAAAAGAAAGGCAGAGTGCCGCATAAATAAAGTCTCGGTAATTAATAGTTTTCATGGAGTAGAGTTTTGGGTTAAAAATAGATTGGTTTTGGTTCTTCCGAACCTTGAATTAGTAGGTTTTATTGTGATTAAGTTAGAATCGATTTATACTTATTTTAGCGGTGCAGGTGCATCTTTGAAATGATCGTATTTTCTCAAAAGTTTACCTACAATAACAGTTAGTGGCATAATTATACGCTTCACAAAAACGGGTATGATCAGCAAGTCATATTCTTTTCTATATCGTGTAATCAGATAGGCCATATCAAATGGATCTCCTTGTGCACTGCCTGATTTACTCATGGCGGCATATACGGAAGTTAAAAAATAGTCTATTGAATGAGCCGGTGTGATCCATCCGCTGCATTCCAATATATCCTCGCCTGCATTCCAGAACCGATGCGCCATCCCTTTTTCAAACCGAAGGGATTCGCCTGCTTCGAGGTAGGTCTCTTCTTCTCCAACCACTTGGTAACCCATGCGGCCCTTTTTTACAGTTATAGCTTCATCTTGCAAAAAGTGCACATGAAGGGGAGGCCCATGATTCGGCTTTATCTTATTGGTAACGATAATTGTTTCTTCGCCACCTTTTACCTCTAATTTTTCGAAGGTAAGTTCTTCACCGGCATTGAATATTGTGTGTGGATATGGGTATGGATACATGACGTTTGGGTTAGTTGTGCTCAATATAGTACAATGTACTAAATTTTCCAAATGTAAATAGTACATTGTGCTAAAAAATAGGAATTGGGAACGAATCAAAAAATATTGGAAGCTTCTCTCAAGTTATTTAATGAGAAAGGGTTTTCAGAAGTTGGAGTACGTGAAATCGCCCGATCAATGGGCATCAGCCCTGGAAATCTGTCTTATCATTTCCCAAAAAAGGAAGATATCTTTTTTGAATTAATGCGTGATTACAGTAAAAAAAATGACTTAAATTACGATCACTTTTTTTTGGGGGAACCAACGCTATATCGGTATTTAGTTTTAGCAAGAAATATGCTTTCATCTCAATATCAGCATCGCGGTTTGTTTCAAGCTGTTCCGTATCTTTTTGAAGAAATATATAAAAAAGGGCGATTGGATTATGCGCAAACTTACCAAAGGAGAGAGCAGAGTGTAAGAAAAATCCTTGATCGGCTCAATGAGGCCAATCAAATAAAAGTAGGAGAAAACGATGTAGAATTTCTTCTTTCATTCCTTACTTTATTTGGTCGTTTTAGTATCCATGAGGCTTTTTTGGTAAATAACAATCGAGAAGAAAGGGATGTATTATTCCATTACCTTTCGATGTTGGCTCATCAAATGATGTTGTTTGCTACGGAGAAGGGAAAATTATCTATCGAAGAATTCAGGAAAGAATTTTTGTAAAATCCCATTCTAATTTTTTTCTGGATTATTAAACCGTTGGGTGAACGGAAACATTCAGTAGCGCACCGCTTTTTTTGGTATATCTGAATAGTACAGGTCAACCAATTATTAAAATCTAAAGGCCTGATTCGATGGACCAAAGCCTATAAGGTTCATTTATGGATCAGGTATCAATTCTCCAATGCCGAAGAAGTAATCTTCAGCTTATCCACAATTTTATACGCGATATCCAGCGCCTTATACCCGTCTTCGATGGTTACAGGTGGTTGTGTGCCGTCGTTTATTGCTTTTGCGAAAGCAGCCAACTCGTCTTTGATGGCATTGTTGGCTTCAATTTTCGGTTTTTCAAAGAAGATCTCTTTGGAACCCTTGCCTTCGCCCAGATCGATACTCATGGAAAAAGGATCGATTTCGCCTTCGATATCGCGCATTTTAACCACTTCCGATTCGCGTTCCAAAAAGTCTACAGAGATATATGCATTGCGCTGAAAGAAACGCGACTTACGCATATTTTTTAATGAAAATCGGCTCGCTGTGAGATTGGCCACACACCCATTGTCAAATTCGAGACGGGCGCTTGCGATATCCGGCTCCTCGCTAACGATGGCCACACCGCTGGCGCTGATGCGTTTTATATTGGACTTTACCACGCTCAAAACAATATCGAGATCGTGAATCATTAAATCTAACACCACCGAAACATCTGTTCCCCGCGGGTTGAATTGTGCCAAACGGTGAGTCTCGATAAACATGGGGTTCTCAATGTGTTCGCGTGCTGCGGTAAAAGCCGGATTAAACCGCTCAACATGTCCTACCTGCACCTTAACACTCGCTTCGTGAGCAAGAGCCATAAGCGATTTTGCTTCTTCAATCGTATTGGTAATCGGCTTTTCGATAAAGATGTGTTTCGATTTTTTCAGTGCCTGCGAAGCACATTCGTAATGGCTCAAGGTCGGTGTGACAATGTCTACAACATCCACCGCGTCGATAAGCGCATCCATAGAGTCAAATTTCTTGACGTTCAATTTTTGCGCGGCATTAATCGCTACCTGAGGATTGGGGTCGTAAAACCCAACAAATTCATAAGCGTCAATCTCTTTGAGCAGTTTGATATGAATTTTTCCAAGATGACCGGCACCCAGAACACCAACTTTTAGCATAACTATTTGATTTTGTACAAATGTACTCGAAGCATTTTTCACCTTGAAATGTGTATTTCATTTTTATCAACAAGGGGTGTGGGGAATATGGAAATGCCTACTTTTACGCTCCTATGCAATTAACAGATTCCTTTAAACATCAAGGCTTGCGCAAAAAACTCATCGGCATCCTGCGTGAGAAAGGTATAGACTCTGAGGTAGTGCTCGAAGCAATAATGAAAATTCCGCGTCACGCGTTTATGGATTCGGCTTTTTTGAATTTTGCCTACGAGGACAAGGCCTTTCCCATTGGTGCAGATCAAACGATATCGCAGCCGTATACTGTTGCTTTTCAAACCCAGTTGCTTGAGGTGAAGCCGGGTTTAAAAGTGTTGGAAATAGGAACAGGAAGTGGATATCAAACGGCTGTACTCACCGAGTTGGGATGCAAAGTTTATAGCATCGAGCGGCAGCGACTCCTATTCAAAAAGGCCAAGAAAATGCTCGAAGGTCTCAACAGTACGGCCAAATTATTTTTTAGCGACGGCTACAAAGGGCTTCCCTCTTTTGCTCCTTTCGATCGGGTGTTGATCACCTGCGGAGCACCTTATGTACCTCAGGATTTAATAGACCAGTTAAAACCCGGTGGTATTTTAGTGATACCGATCGGTGAAGGAGAGGATCAAACCATGACACGAATTAGGAAGGGGGAGGATGGGAAGCTCACCCAAACAACTCATGGCGTATTTCGGTTTGTACCGATGCTCCAGGATCGACATTCATCCAAGTAGTTTTTCAAAACCACCAAAATTATGGCAAATCAAACAGGAATTATCAAATCGGTATCAGTGCACAGCGTTGGTAATAAGGTCAATGATGAAGCGCTTTTCCTTTCGGAAAATCCGCTCGAATTGAGCGATGAGCTCCTTCCGGCTTTGGAAAATTATTTTGGGATCGCTTTTAAACCTGAAAAATTTTATGGATTTTTTCATGAACAGGATATTGAATTCAATCCGGTATATAAAACGGCTCAGCGTGTTTTCGCCAACCCCGAAGTGCTTCACGAAGCATCAACCGATTTTGCCCAGATGCTTTACGATGTTCAGAATCATCCAAATATCAAAGGGGGTGAATTTTATGTGGTCTATTTTACCAATTGCCTTATCAGCGGAGAAAGTGTAGATGCAGTCGGCCTTTTCAAATCGGAAAACAAGGATGTGTTTTTGAAAATCGGCCACAGATCAGGTGCGGTGACCATTCGTCAGGAAGAAGGTGTGAATATTAAAAAACTGGATAAAGGCTGCATTATTTTTAACACCCAGAGTGAAAATGAATACACGGTAGCGGTGGTGGATAACACCAATAAAAGCAGTGATGCACGCTACTGGGTCGACGATTTTTTGCATGTGCGCGAACGCGATGATGCCTACCATAAAACCGAAAACGTAATGTCGATGTGCCGCGGTTTCATCAGCGACGCCCTGCCCGCTGAGTTTGAGGTTTCAAAAGCCGACCAGGCCGACCTTCTAAACCGTTCAGCAACTTTTTTCAAATCGCATAGCAATTTCGATTCAAAAGCCTTCTCGGATGAAGTGATTGAGCAACCGGAAGTCATTGAGAAGTTTAATAGTTACCGATCGCATTTTGAAGCTGAAAGCGGAACTCAAATTGCCGATGGTTTTGATATTTCGGCTACTGCGGTAAAACAAAACCGAAAAGTTTTTAAGAGTGTGATAAAGCTCGATAAGAACTTTCATATATACGTACACGGCAATTCAAATATGATTGAAAGGGGTGCAGATGAAGATGGACGAAAATATTACAAAGTTTATTTTGATGAGGAGAATTGAGAAGTTTTTTTCTTAACCGTCGACCTCAGGAAGCCCGTATGGGAAAGGGCGCAAAGGTCAGGCGCAAAGGATATTCGTCTCCACGCAAAATTTTCGTCTATTGCTCATTCTCAATTCTACATTCTCAATTATACCTTATACATTGAAAATTCATCATTGCCTTTTAATCTTCTCCACCGCTTCTTCCAGAGGATTGTGCAGAGATTTGTGATCAAGATGTTCAGATCTTCCCTTCTTGAAGGTCAGCATTCCCCGATCAATTCCATGGCGTAGGTTTTCCTGTTCTTCTTCAGGCAGATGAATTATTTCACGGCATTCGGGAGAGCAGCAGCCTTCGTGCTCCTCTCTGCATTTCTCACATTGAATAAAAAGCAGATGACAACCTCGGTTTTCACAGTTGACATGTGTATCGCAAGGTTCACCACATTGATGACAGCGCGAAACGACTTCATCAGAAATCTTTTCGGCGAGTCGTTCGTCAAATACAAAATTCTTTCCGCGGAAGCGGTTTTCGAGGCCCTTGGATTCAACCTGACGTGCATATTCGATAATCCCGCCTTCGAGCTGAAATACATTTTGAAAACCATTGTGCTTAAACCAAGCAGAGGCTTTTTCGCATCGAATACCTCCCGTACAGTACATCACGAGATTTTTGTCCTCGAGACCTTTTATATTATCGAGGATATAGGGCAGCGAATCGCGAAAGGTGTCGACATCAGGCGTTATAGCTCCATCGAAGTAACCGACTTCATGCTCGTAGTGGTTGCGCATATCAATAAGCACGGTGTCGGGCTGACTGGTTATCTTGTTGAATTCTTCGGCGTTGAGGTGGGTTCCTTTTTTGCGAACGTCAAACGTCTCGTCCTCTAATCCATCGGCAAGAATTTTTGGACGCACCTTAATGATGAGTTTATAAAAGCTTTTCCCATCGTCGTCGACTGCTAAGATTGAGTCGTATTCCGTCGAGAAAGCTTATTTGGAAACAGATCTTCGCGAAAAGCTTCAAAGTTTTCGCGGGGCACAGATATTTGTGCGTTAATGCCTTCGTGAGCTACATATGTGCGGCCATAAATGCCGAGTTCGCTCCAATGAATGTATAGGTAATCGCGGAAGAGTTGTGGGTTTCCAAGTTTGGCGTATTGATAAAATGAAACGGTGACACGGTGTTCATCGCTTTCTTCCATCTGTTTTTTCAGAATACGCCAATCTTCCCGGTTATGGAGTTTTTTCATTTTACAATTGCAATTTATACAATGATAAATCCTTAGGGATATAGCGGCGACAAAGATAATAAATTATTAAGCCGTAGAGCCGTTGCATGCAACGGCTGCTTTGATAATGCATGCAAAGGCTGTAATGATGAGAAAGTTATGAATTTCGAGACGTAGATTTCTGTGAGGGATAGTAGCGGCATCCTTTTTGGTTTTTGGTGTTTTCCGGGGATGTAGGCGAAGCAGAGCGACCGGAGGAAGCTCCTGCAGCGCCATACAGACCCACGCCAAAAACCAAAAAGATAGAGCAGACAGCCCGACCCGGATTACATGAACTCAGAATGTGCATACAACATCGAAATGGAAATGACAATTCAATTGATTGAGTAATGGGGATAATGGCCGGGTCACAGCCAAAACAAAAAATTCCAAAAAGGGAAATGAATTTTCTGCCGTACCTTTGCCCCAAACCGTTCCATCGACACGCTTATAGCATGTAGGAAAGTCCGGACAGTACAGAGCACCACGCTTCCTAACGGGAAGATGCCGCAGCAATGTGGTAATAGAAAGTGCCGCAGAGACTATACCGCCCCGGTTTATATCGGGGTAAGGGTGAAAAGAGTGGGGTAAGAGCCCACAGCCATTCCGGTGACGGGTATGGGAGGTAAACCTCGTGGACTGTAAGACCATGTAAACCCGGGATTGAGGACTGCTCGTCCGATCCGGGAGGGTAGGTTGCTAGATTTCGCCGGCGACGGCGAAGCGAGATAAATGATGGAAGCCCTGAGCCGAAAGGCAATTGGAACAGAATCCGGCTTATAGGTTTTGATAGAGGTCGTCCTTGTGGCGGCCTTTATTTTTAACACAGAAAATACATGTAAAAATAAGAACTTTGACTTCGTATTTTTTCGAAAACTTCCGTACCGATTTTTACGTTAGTATACCATGTTGAAAGGATTGAGATACATCATTAGTTCCGGATTTTTCCTGTTGCACATGGCCATGCAGGGACAAACTGATGTGAGTAAGTTAGTGAATCTTAAGGAATTTGTGGTGAGCGCGAGTTTAGAAGACTTTGATGTAGCCGATTTTATTCGTCAAGTGGAGGAGGATACCACTTTCTATCAGGCATTTATAAATATGCAGTATTTTCCACATGATATCACCGGTGCGATGGCCGTATACGAAAAAGATGATTCGGAGCGGGGAACATTGGAGCGAAAAGCGAGACAATTTCGCAGTACGGATGATCAGATGTGGGTAAAGGTGACTTACGAAAAAACAAATGGGAAAATTAGAAAGCGTAATGGCGAATGGAGATACCTAACGGCTCAGATGTATGATGAACTTTTCTTTCCTGCTCGAAAGGAAAAGGTTACTACCTATGTTCCCTCAAAAAATCAGGAACTTGTAAAGGGATCAATTATAGATAAACGGGAAGCACAATTGAAGCGAATGATGTTCAATCCGGGAGCGGAAATTGAGAATATACCCTTTATTGGTGATAAGATGGCGATTTTTAGTGATAATATGATGCCGTATTACAACTACAGTATTTATGCATCGGACTGGCAGGATTCTATCCCGTGCATTGTCTTTTCCTGTTATACCAAAAAAGGGGAGGAGGATGAAACGGTAATTCGCGATCTGACAACCTATTTTGATAAGGATACCCATGAAGTGCTTTCCAGGGATTATCATTTGGTGAATCATACGATTTTGTTTGATTTTGACATTAAGATGCAAGTTGATAACAGGCGTTTGGATGGCTGGTTAGTCCCGCAACATATTACCTACAGCGGGTATTGGGATATACCGTTTAAGAAGCCAGAGATCGTTAGTTTTCAACTGAAGTGCAGGGATTATTTGATGGAATAGGACGGTTAATTACGAATTACGAATTTCAATTTACACGGGATTCTCATTTGGAAATAAAATTTTTCGGGTTTTTGGATTGAATGCATTAACCGCGCAGCTATCCCATTGGCCATAGGGCCTTCTTTCAGTCGTAAGTTTCACTGAGTAATCCAAACAACTGATGGTCTCAAATTTTGACAGAGGCACACACCATCCGAAATTTGAATCGCTTGACGCGTGTGACTCCCCTTTTTGACTGCAAGGAATTTGTATGGACGGGCTGGGGGCCGGCAGGTGGGTTGAATGACTAATTTCAATTTTTCATTCTTGATCTCTTTATCAGCATTTCAGAATGTATACCTTTATACCAGCAAAAAGAAGTACTAAAATGTCCGAAAAAGAAGTCTATTATAAAGATTACCTGCAACTTAAGAAAATCCTCAACGCCCAGGAACTGGAAAGTGAAATTGCCGGTGTGGAAGCACATGACGAAATGCTTTTTATTATCACGCATCAGGCGTATGAACTTTGGTTTAAACAGATTTTGTTTGAGCTTGATTCTATTATCAAAATTCTTTCATCGCCAAAAGTTAACGACAACGATCCGGCCCTTCAGACCGTCGTACACCGCGGGCATCGTATCAATACCATCCTGCGCCTTTTGGTCGATCAGATTAATATTATGGAGACCATGTCATCGTTGGATTTTCTCGATTTTCGGGACTTGCTGCGTCCGGCGAGTGGTTTTCAGAGTATCCAATGGAAAGAGCTCGAAGCGCGCCTCGGTCTGCGCTATCAGGACCGACATGGTAAACAATATTATATTTCACAATTGCATAAGGAGGATGTGCAGCATGTAAAAGATACCGAGGCGAGTCCTTCTTTACTCGATTTACTCAATGAATGGCTTGAGCGTATGCCCTATTTCGAGAATGCCACGCTCTGGGACGAGGCAGATTTGAGCCATATTCAGGAGCATCCATTTTGGAAAGAATATAAGAAAGCGTATACATCGGGATTGTTGGAAATCGAGTCGTCGAATGCGGAATTATTCGATAAAGTACTCTACGGAGTTGAAGATTCTTCGGATCGAAGATTGTCAGCTAAGGCTTCGCGTGCAGCCCTGTTTATAATGCTTTATCGCGAATATCCGCTGCTTCATTTGCCATACCAACTTCTGATTTCCCTGCTCGAAACAGATGAGCTCATGGCTACCTGGCGCACGCGCCATATCAACATGGTATTTCGAATGATTGGTAGCCGGGTAGGTACGGGTAATTCAAGCGGCAGAAGCTATTTAAAAGCTGCCATGGACAAACACTATATCTATGCCGAACTCGCCGGTTTGAACGGCTTACTCGTATCGCGACGAAGTCGACCCAAGTTGCCTAAGGCGCTGGAGCGAAAGCTAGGTTTTGCGGGCTGACGCATTGAGCATTCAACGAAAAAGCTTGATCGTGAGCTGAATCGACTGAGAAAACAGTAATATTTAAATCTCCGGTAATAGTGGCGACGCCATTCCATTCGCGGTGCTCCATATTCGATCCGTTGTTTGGAGCCACGGTGAAATAGATGGTTTTATTGGCCGATTCCAACGACAAATGAATCGATTGACCTTTTCGTACGTTCAAGGCAAATGAAATCGAAAAGTTGGACTCAAATTTCCCGTGAATAGTTTCCTGATTTTTCTTAATTCGATGGGTGTAATTATGTCGTAATTCTTTTTCCTCGTAGCTCTTTGCTTGCTTCTGAGCCAGTTGAATTATTTGTTTGTTGATTGGAATGTCTTCTGGATGTACCGCTTTCCAAGCACCTTGATTCTTTACAGCAGAGGCATAAGGTTTTTCATTGGCATATGCCACAAGCCATTCTATATTTGCAGATTTATCAAGGTGATGGGAAAAAATAATTTTACTGTTTTCGAAAAAAATTTGGTGCGATAAATTGGCATCTCCTAAAATTTCAACAGAATGAAGGTGTTTTTCGGAGCCAAACACCATCTTTATCTCGGTTTCCTTGTCGCTGGTCAACGCTGAATATAGAGCGTAAGCGCTGTCATTTTTAACGGTATTATCAAGATAGAACTCAGCATCAGAAATCCAAACTGAATTGGGTATAACAGATTCTTCTTCAGATGTTTTCGTGGATGAGCTACCAGATGGGTTGGCAATATTGCATCCGTAAAAAGAACTGATTAAAAAGACAATTAAACCCAGTCTTAGTATTGATTGGTAAAGCAAAGTGGTCAAAGCATGATTGTATTCACGTAGGTACCAAGATACTGTGAAAAATGATAAAATGAAAATATGTAATGAGAAAAAATAACTAAATCACACGAAATCAGTTTTTTATTGAGCGAGCATTTTCCATGTGTCAGATTCAAAGAAAGCAATTGGATTCGGACAATTCTTAAGGTAGTATTTCTTGTCCTTTTTATGGCAAACACCAATGTAGTCTCCTAAATGTTCTCCCATATCTCTGATCAATTGAAAATGTAAATGCGGTGGCCAGTCGCGGTTTACATCAGGAGTGCCCAAGGTACCGATTTCTTCTCCTCGGGCTATTAATTGTCCGGTTTTCAAACCTCCCAAAGAAGCCGTGCTTAGGTGGCCATAAAGCGAATGAATTATTTGATTTTCAATAAAATGCTCCAAGATAATGGTAGGCCCATAATCTCCCCGATTGTCATTGTTTTTAAAACTGTGTACTCTCCCGGGAATGGGTGCAACAACAGGAGTTCCTGCGGGCATCCAAAAGTCAATGCCGAGGTGAATGGAACGAAAATCTTCGTTCGTCGAAAAGTGCTTGCTGCGTTGGTATAAATCTCTTTTTTCGGCATACCCGCCAAAAGCACATTTCGCCCCCGCCGCTTCGATTTTACCAAACACATATTCCGACAAGCCTTCCAAATCATCTGTTTTACCGGTTTTTAGATCCGGATTCTTTTTGGAGAGATCAATTTTGAGAAAATCACTTCGTTTTAGTTTGCCGGCAAAAGGTAAATTTGATTTTAGTCGATACGTCTCTCCAAATATAGTCGAAGTCATGGTTTCTTTGTTATTTCAAATGTCAAGTTTAATTCTTTTTTTCCTTCTGGGAAATTGCCATAAATCGTAATGACAGTATTTTGCTTTCCGGTACTTTTAAATGGGTGCAATTTTCCAATTATTTTTCCGGTTAGATTATTGTCTATGGCCACTACTGTGGTATCATATCCGATGGAATCTATTTTAAGCAGTCCCGTAGTTTTGTAGGAAAATTCAAATGACAGCGTATCGGTATTTTCGATGGTTCCAAAATCCAGAATTTCGGTTTCAAACCGCATTTCAGAAAGGGTGGTGTCCGAACTCGCCCGTTGTACAGAAACTATTTCGATTTTTCGTTCCTGAGCAGCCGCAACGCTATATATGGCATTCGCTTCGTTGGGATTGTCACTTACGATATTGCTCGCCGTATATTCTCCAAAAGGGATTTTAATAATCTCCAGCCTTCCGCCATTTTCAGCAGTATTATCGAGGTATGGAATCAAGGTTCCGCGATCAAAATCACTTAAATAATTCTCCAGCGAAGAAATTCTCCGCGAGGTAAGTTTTACATTGTAATCGGTCTTTGCCAACGGACTTGCAAATCCTTTTACAGTAATAGCAATTTCCTGACCTTCATCGAGTTCCTGGGCGAGAAGACGGCTAAAAAGTTTCAAATGATCAACCCCCTCATCTACTGAATCTCGAAAGAAAGCATCCATATCTTCTTCGGCTTTGTCACCTTCATCTTGGGACAATCCCTCGCGATAGGCGGTTTCATAAAGGGGCAGAAGCTTAATATATGCGCGATAGGTCTCCAAATAATCGAGATCTGTTGTTTCGGCACGTGTTCTTGGATTGGGCTCATCGTTGTGAAAATACAATTTTACCGGCAGATAATCGTTCAACGCTTCGAGCGATTCTATTTCCGGAAGTGAATCTTTTTTAGCTTGTTTTTCTTCTGTGAAAAGCCAGAGATCATTGCAGCAACCACTTCCTTTCGCATTGGTTGAGCCAATTCTATTCGATGTGGTCGTACCTTTTCCCGTCGGCGCATTAAACGAATAGTACATGTCGTTGGCAGGGGAGTTGAAGGGTTTTTGCAAGTTTTCCGGAAAGGAAAAACTACCTCCAATTTCATCGCTCGAGAAGAGATCGTACCCTCCAAAACCATAATGCCAGTCCGAGGCAAAGTAGAGCTTTTGTGTATCCTCTCGGTAAAAAGGAGTAATCTCACTTCCGGGGGTGTTGATATTGTCGCCGGCGTTTGCGGGCCCATCATCCGGCTGATCGAGAAAAATAAACCAGATATCTTCCTGCCCAAATCCGTCGGGTCTGTCAGATGCAAAATACACAACTTCCCGGTCGCCGAAATATCCAAATGCGGGTTGCGAATACCACGACGTGTCGTTTGCTTCTGGTATTATTCGTTCCGGGCTGCTTTTCCCACTTTCGTAAATCAGAATTTTATATTGATCGTTCGCGACTTTTGTTGCAAAAGCTATTCGGTTGCCCAGCGCGGAAATTGAATAATTGAAAGCTTGTTTTTCAGGCGAAGGAAGGGGGAGGATTTTCACTTCCGTGAAAGAGCTGTCAGCAACATAAAGTTGAGGTAAGTAGCTATTGGGATCAGAAGTGAGGCGTCCTTTTGCATCAAATTCCCCACGAAGTGAAGTAAAAATCAGCTCATCTTTATCGGTGAAAACCCCGCCAAATTCGCTGGCATTTGAATTGACGCTCCCTTCAATTTTTTCCATTTCGAATGGTGAGGCTTCTATCATCCATTCCTTTGCCAAATCGCAGGCGCGCATTTCTTCAATAGCCTTTCGGTACCAATAGCCCGTTTTATCTCCGGCAAACTGATTGCGCACACGACGCCAGGTTTGCTTGGCTTTATCGTACTGCCCCGATTGCTTTTGCATGGTAGCCAGCCAGGCGCCACCTTCGGGATAAACTTTTCCATAATCGCGGCGGTAGACTTTGTAATAATAATAAGCCGCTTTTGCATACGCCTGATTTTGCCTTAAGGCTTCGGCGAATTTGTAATTTACCTCACCTTTTGCACTGTCGAGTTTCATAGCCTCGCTGTAATATTCCAGTGCACCATACGGATCATTGTCCTGCATTGCATGGTCACCCAGATCGATCCAGTCTTTTAATCGCTGCGCTTTCAGATTGGTCACAACACCGATTAAAATGAAAACTACGATGATGTATTTCCTGAAAATCATAGGTATACGGGGCAATATTTATGACGGAATCCGTTGTTTGTATTCGTTCGGTTGAATAGATATCGTATTGAAAATTCAAAACCACCACGGTTCCGACTTGCTGGTTTCAGGTCGCTCACATTTATGTCATAATTAGCTGCTACGCGCCATTCATCCATATCAAAACCGATAAGCGCAATTCCGCTGTCGCCAAATCGGCCATAGTAGCCAGCAAAAATGCTTCGGTAAAGATTGCGTTCATTAAGTAGAATATAGCGAAGACCTGTTCCTATTATCACTTCGGTAAATGTGGCCTGATTCATCCAGCGCACTGCCGGTAAAAGATCAAAATCTTCGGCTACTTTCCATTCACCTTGTGCGTAAAGCGACATCCGAAAAGGCAATTTTACACCTGTATCGTTAAAGAAACTTTGATCGGGCGCCGTGAGATTATTTCCTGCAAATCCTATGGTAGCTACTTTTCTTGCTCCGGGTTTATAGGTGTAATTTAAACCCATATTGAGGTTAAGGTACCAACGGCTATTACGCGCAAAACCTTCTCCGGACGGGAGATTTGGGTCGTATATTACACCGTTGTATTGATTGTTGAAGCTGAGGGTGTTTTCATCGAGTTTTATCTGGCTAAACCCTATTTGCAGGCCACCTTGAGCGAATTGTTTTCCTGATTTTTCGAGATTGTATCGGTACGATCCGCCAACCATCATTGTAAACGTATTGAACTGGGAATCGCCGGTATGGTCGTTCATTAAAATAAGCCCGAGAGCTATATTTTTTGGCGTAAAGCCAAACCGGCCATCTCCCATAAATGCGAAGCTGGTATAGGGTTTCGTCACTTCCCGCCACTGGGTTTTTTGATTTGTATTCACCCGGTATTGGGCATCAAAATTTCCGATTTCTGCCGGGCTCAGGGTTTGTGGTGAAAAAAAGAATTGTGAAAAATGTACGTCTTGGGCACGCACTGAAAAAGTGGAGACGAGAAAAATCACGTATATCCAAATCGCTTTTTTCATCGTGCGAGCGTAATGTTTCCTTTCTTATAGTAGGTTTGACCATCGTTGCATTTTGCATCGAGGTAATACACATAGACGGCCGGTTCGGCGAGATTTCCTTTAAAAGTTCCATCCCAGCCACGCGATTGATCGGTGGTTTCGAATACCTTTTCGCCCCAGCGATCAAAAATCGAAAAATGCAGACCGGTGATCGTTCCTCCGCGCACGAAAACCAAATCGTTTTCGCCATCACCATTGGGTGTAAATGTATTTGGTACAAAAATATTGGGCTCACCGCAGATCGCCTCATACACATAGATCGTCACCGTATCCGTTTTGGCACAAATCCCAAAAGTGCTGATATCAGTGATAGTGACTTCATATGTCGTTGTGCTCAACGGTGAAGCAGTCGTTGTGGCATTGAATGGATTGCTTAGGAAATCCTGTGGTGTCCACTCGTAATTGTATGTTGTCGGAAAAGGTGCGGCTGATAAAGCACTCGACTGCCCGGAAGCAATATTTTGCGGATCGGCAGTGGCAGTAACGGTGGCATTGCCAAGTTGAGATGTATAGACCGTAGCACTATTTTCTGTTTCACAGCCTTGAATAGTTGTGCTAATGACTGTAAAAGTAGTTGGTTCTGAAACCAATACTCGAATCAAAGTAGTGCCCTGGCCGGACACAATATATTCCTCAGGTTGCCATTGATGGGTGAGTTGGCTTCCCGGAAAATCATTGCTTACAGAAATATATGCGGTATCGCCTATACAGATATACTGATCATTGGAGATTGTAGTACCCCGTGCCAGTAGACTCACGGCAACGCTATCCTCACGGGTGCAACCATCGTTTTCAACCTTTACAAAATAGTATTGCAACCCTTCCGGTGTCACAGTGATAACACTGTCTCCTGTGGGATTAATCGTATTGCTGAAATCATTAAAATTCGACCATTGGAAGCTCTGGCTAGTGCCAAAACTATTTGCCGAAAGGCTGATATTCTCATCGGTACAAGTGAGCGTGTCTCCACTGGTTTCTAAAAATATGGGGTGTACTTCAATGGCGGAGGAAGCCTGGAGCGCACATCCAAATGTAGTTTCAATATCCACTCCGAGCTGTATTGTTTGCGATGCATCGACGATGACGGTATCCGATCCCTGACCGGTCAAAATAAGCGAATCCGGGCTCCAGAGGCTGTTGGCAGCGGTTGCTCCGCCGGTCACATAATATTCTACCGACAAGCTATCTCCATTACATAACAACGTATCTCCAATAGAAAGCATTAATTCTGGCCCCGGCGAAATAAGAATAGTATCGATCTGATCGCAGAGGCCATTGCTGGTTTTTATGTAGATCGAAGTCAGCGTATTTGTGGAATAGACCAAAGTGCTGTCGTCGGTTCCTTCCGAAATAATGAATTGAAAATCGGGATCCGTCGCCCATTGAAAATAATTTGCGCTTCCATAGGTAAAGGCAGATATAGAAAAACTATTTTCGGTACAAGATTGAACGGTATCGGGTATGGCTAATTGAAGCTCGGGGAATACCTGGACCGAATGCACCACCGTGTCGGAGACATTGCACGCATTGGGTTCGGTCACAACGAGCTTAACATCATACGTACCGGGCGCGTCGAATAAATAGGTTGGATTTTCCTGAAAAGAGGTATCGCCATTGGGAAATATCCAAGTATAAAAAGCGTTGCTTCCGCTAAAAAGGGCGCTTGTATTCTGAAATTCTACACTCAAGGGAAGGCAGACAGGATCTGCTTCGAAATCGGCTATAACGGTAGGCAGATCGAAATCGATTTTCACCACTCCTAGGTTGCAACCATTGGTGGCGTGGTTTTGCGGGCTGTAGGCGTTTTCCGGAAAGATCGGGAAATCGGAATTGCCGTGACAGCCGGCGCAAACGGCCTGATATATCTTGCCTCCGCGGTCGAAACGGCTCGTGCCACCATCTACATGTTCGGGGCTAAGACCGCCGCCATAGTATGATCCAAAAGTCAGTGAACTGGCGTCGGCGGCCATGACCATAAAATAAAAATCGTTGTTGTCGGTTGTTGCCTGAATGGCATCGGGCGTAATAGGTAAGCCGTTCGTTCCTCCAAAACCATTGACTGCTCCTCCCCAACCGGAAAGATAAATCCGATTGCAAATATCAACTGAAAAAGCAGTAGGAGAGAGGCTTGGTACGTTTACACCATTTCCAAAAACTGTGGACCAATTGCGGCCTTGCAGATCCTGCGAGAAACTGCTCATGAGCATCCCGCTGTTTGGAATGGAATACGCTGCATTGGAGATAAAAGTTGAATCCGGGGCTGTGGTCTGGCCAAATATATGCGGATTGCCATAACTGTCTCGCTCCACGAAATAAATCTGATCGTAACCCGAAGATCCGTAATAGGTCATGGCGTCGAGATTTTGCAAAGAGGCATCAAAAGCGGCGATATATCCATCGGCGGTGCCACCCGCATATGCGGGTTGAAACACGCCCGGTGTAGTAGGTAAATCCTGAGAGCTCGTGCCTCCTCCAACGGTTATTTCACCATCGGCGGTCACGTGGATAGAATAGATAGCATCTTGCGCAGCACCCCCAAAAAAAGTGGAGTTCAGCAAGGTGGTCATGTCGGGATTCATTCGAAATACCACACCTTCTTCCTGGGCGTTTTTAATGGTTTGAAAGGCATTGACCGTTACCGGAAAATCGTCAGAGAAGGTGCAACTTCCCACCACGATATTCCCTTGGGTATCGAGTTCGATTTCGCCGCGCACTTCGTCCGCATAATTTTTTTTAAGATTCACAGCAGTGTTCATACCGTCGTTGGCAGTACCGCCGATATAGGTCGAGCCAAGCAAACTTCCTCCATCGGCACTCAAGCGGCTGAGAATCATATCGCACCCATTGATGTATGCTATCCCTATTCCGCTGGGAATTAAGGGTGCGCCACCTGAAAAATTGTTTTGATAAGCACCCGTAGTAGTTGGATAATTTGCCGAACCGGTGGTTCCGTAGAGGAATACTTCATTGGCATCGTTTACAATGAGACTATGAGGTAGCTCATCTGCGTTTCCGCCAATAAAAGTGCTGTAGATTAAGGAAGTGCCGTCGAGTGCAAATTTGGATATGGCGATATCTGTACCGGCGCTACCATTATTCCCGCCTCCTGCCCATTCGGTTTGGTAGGCTCCGACCGTTATAGGATATCCATTTCCGAAAGCGGTGCTTCCCGAATAGAGATGTCCCTCAGCATCGTAGGTGGCAGTATATCCAAAATTATCGGCAAAAGAACCGCTGAAGGTGCTGAAAATGAGTTCCGGATCGATAATCAGTTTCTTCGAACGATCGTATTCGCCTAGTTCGAATTGGAGTTCATTTCCCAAAAGGGTGTACGCGCATTCCACTTTTTGCTTTAAGCCATTCATTATTTGATATGCAAATGGTTTGGATTCGAGTACATCGCCAACAGATGTTTTAATTTCGAGTTCTCCGATTTTATTTATTTTAGGTTTTACGCCTTTGTATTCAATATTTATTTGGTTGGGATCGGCTCCGGGCTTGATAATAAAGTCATATTTCAATGCAGAAATGCTATATACGCGTAGGTCAATGCCGGGGTAGAGATCGGTATAATTTACTTCCGTAAACGCATTAAGATGTCCGGCCCATTTGGATGAATCGCTTCCGATAAAAAAACTGTAATCTGTGGCAAAAGGTTTATTCCCTTTTGGCAAAGCACGAACATTTGCACCCTGAAAAACCATTTGGTAGGCATGGCAGCGCAGGGTGTTCGGAGGATTTTCAGGTTTTGGATTTCCTGCGTGAGCCGAGAAAACGGCTTCCGTGGTTTCAACATCGTAAAGATCGAAGGTAAAACGATCCGGTTCAATATAGAACTTCCCGCCGGGAATATCTGAGCGGAAGGCTACTTTCGTATTCCATTGACCTCCATTTTCAATAAAACGATTTTGACCCTTTGCTGTTGGGAGAAACAGTCCAGAAAGGATACTAAGAAGAAAGACAATATATAAATTTGTGCGCATTCTGATCGGTGAAAAATACGAAAAACAAATGTAGAACGTTGGATTGCATAAACCCAAAACATTTTATTTCGTAGATTTAGATTCCATGCGAATTTTTGATAAATATTATGGTGTACTTGAATTGCCTGTAGGATCCTCTGACGGGGAAATAAAAACGGCATACCGAAAACTCGCAAAGCTCTATCATCCGGATAAAAGCGGAGACCCACGCACCCGGATTCAGTTTATCGATGTAAACGAGGCATACGAGATTCTGATGAAGCGCGATGAATATGTGCGCGATGCGATAGTTCGGTATCAGCAACGGCGTGAAGCGGAGCGTGAAAAACACCGCAAATACGGCACGAGTCAGACTGGTGGTTCAACTCAACCAGATAGCGCTCGCCAACGGGCAGAAACGTACGCTGATCTGAAATTTAAGGAGTTTGAAAAATCACCAATTTACCGCACGGCGGTTATGGTCAATTCCGTTTTCGATTACGCGGTTTTCGGTATTGGAATTTTTATGATTGTCTCACCGTTTATCGGATATTATACCGAAAGTCGGCAGCCCCATCTTCCCGGGCAAGAGCCCGAATTTCATGTTTTGCCAATTATCTTTGGAATGGCATTCCTATATATGATGTGGTATTTCTTGATTAAGAATAGGGAGTGAGAACTTATTTGGTGCGCGTATCGATCCATAATCGGACAACTACTTTGAAAAGTTTACGTTTTTTTGAGTATCTAAATCTTACGTTGTCGAAGAATATTTTAAATCACTTGACTCCAAAACATGTCGAATTAATGAGAAACCATTTGATTCTATCGTTGAAGAGCTCGCAGGGTCGATACGGTATAATTCTGAAAATTCAAATGAAGAACTACGAAAAGAAGCATTAAAGAAAAAATATCTTTAATGAAGGTCGTTTTTGATACGGATGTAATAATTGATTTTCTCACTGGCAGAAAAGCACTCCGCGATATTTACCTTCATTCGCGCCGAGCTCCGCTGTATTTGTTATGCTGCGGAATTCCATTCCTCAAGTATTTCAATGCCCTATGTTGTCCGTGTAGCACCCTTTTTGAAACTAAATGGGTAAGTTTGAAGCATGACGGTAAGATTGTCTTTTGGAGAATACTTCCGCAGCATTAGCGCTTAGCGAAGCGGTCTCACCGAAGGTAAATGCAGCGGACCCTAAGACGCACCTACTGTGGAGCGGAGAATTTCACTTCCAGAAAGTTGAACAAGCAAACTCCCTGTTTCACTGCTACTTTCAGGTACTGTTTAGAAAAGAGTATAGCCAACTATCACAGAAAAGGTTTTATAATCACTGCACCAGGCTGAGTAGATTGCCAACAAATCGCGTGGTGTATAGTATCTTGCCTCAACACTGAATCTATCGTCAAACTTATAGCCCAATCCCACAGCCCAGTTAGCACCGGCTAAAATATCTAGATTATTTGAAATGCTGTTTTCTAACGTTGTATTGAATGGGATGTCATATACAAACTGACCATTCATAAAAAACTTAGACTTCTGATTTAAAAAGAAATAATATCTCACCCCAAGTGGAATTTCAATGGATTTGTAGTCCAATAAGATCCGTGATTTCATAAGTGGCTTCACCTGTGAAGGACTGATAGGTGGGTTCACAGATAATAGCCCATTTATTCTTGTTAAAGCCCCGTATAAACTCTGCTTCAATACCGATTCGGAAATTTACTTGGCTGCCAAAATCGAATTCAGCGGTATAAAATTGGCCTATACGCTGGGCTGTAAAAAATGAGAAATTCACCCCGGGTCGGATGTTTAAATTCAATAAATCCCGCTTTTCTTTATCCTCGTAGTTTACATAATCCTGACCCGTACATTTATTATAATCCGCAAAAAATGAAGAAGAGAGCTCTTCTTATAATCCAATTTTTCAGCTTGACTCATTGTGATGGAAGGACATTTCAGATCATTCCACAATTGTTGTTTGTATGTATTATTAATTCCTATTTTTATATTGGTTTCAGGTGAATCTTAGGGTGGCGCGATTTTAAATCTTTTATAAACCAATTGTTCGGCATAAGAGTCATCTTTACTGAAAAAAAACCGCTTAAAGTTCGATTCAGTGTATTCGTAAAGATTAGCTTTTCCCTCAAATAAAACTTTCAGGAATAATACTTCTTCGTTGAATAAAGAATTTTCTTGTCTGCCATAGTATTCTCATCGTCGCTTGATCTGTCAATTTCCACTTTAAGCTTAACATATTTAGACTCATTGTAACACCAAATTCCTTGACATTTTTGAGAGTTCCTGTCTCTAAATCCCTCTAAATCCGATTGATCTGTTAGCTTATATTCAAATTTGGATGGATTCGAATTCCAATCAACATTTTTGATTAAACATTCGACCCTATCATTGGAATTGTCAATGAAATAACCTTTTTGAAATACAATTTGAGCGTAGGAGGTAAGCATTAAAAATGTAGCGAGAAGTAAGAGGATGAGTTTCTTTATAGTGGTTATACTATTGATTTACATCGGATTGAAATCCCTACAGCCATATTTCTGGGTTCGCGAATGGCCGATTTTTAGATCTTAGTTTTAAGGTTTCACGATTTCAATGTAATTATTTTTTTGATTAGAAGGAAGAAGGTATAAACGTTTCATATCGCTCGACTCAGCAGCATTTGCATTTCATTAGAGTCTGTCAAAAGAGTCAGGTGTCTGATTTATAATGTTCAATAGCCAGTCTTTAGATCAAGCCGAAGGCATGGGCGCACGTTTGAATACTTACGACTATTCGGGAGTACGTAAGTAGCGCATCGATCTCAGAATCGAAGTGACTCTGTATGGACAACCTGAAGGCGTAATAAAGGAATGCTGACTGTGAACGTCAGGATGACTGTTTATCAAGATAAATGCAACGCAGATAGTGGACCCTATGGGCAGACACTAACCAACGCAAGTTATATGAACTCCCTTTTTCTCCGCTTCATCGGATTAAACATTTCACTCTCCACACGGTTTTATCCTTATCATGGAAAACTGGAAAGAAGAAAACAATCAATTAAAACGATCTTTTGAATTTGAAAATTTCGTTGAAGCGTTTGGTTTTATGTCGCGGGTGGCACTGGTGGCTGAGAAAATGAACCACCATCCCGAGTGGAAGAATGTCTATAACAAAGTAGATATTTCCTTACAATCGCATGATGATGGCGATAAAGTCACGGAGAAGGATCATAAGTTGGCGAAGAAGATTGACAGATTGTTTCAATAAGCAATAAGCAATACGTAATTTGCAATGAGTTCTGGTTATGAGCTATTTGCATAGGTTAATTGGAAGTTAGAAAGTATTTTTCCTGTTGCCGATTGCCCTTTGCCAATTGGGTTTTCTGAATGTCAATCTTCCCCAAAATGCCTCGGCGGGAGCATATTAACTTTTAGTATTTTGATATCCGGATAGTTGCGGATGAACTTCGGAAGATTGCCGGTATCGACTATCGCTATTTTTTTTCCCGCGGCTTTTACTTTGGCGATTACCTTTTGGCCCGGAACAAAATTATAGGAATCATAATTGGTAAAGAACATGATCGGAATGTTTCCATTTACCGTAAGGGAAGCATTGAAAATAACATATGGCTCACCGTGCAACTGTGCATCGAGACTGCGAATAAAGCGCATTTCAATTTCTTCCTTTTCCCTGTTGTTATTATCGGTCGGCTTCGAATAGGTATGATAATGCTCAATTTTAGAGAGATTCAACGCCGAATAGGTTACGAGAAGCGGAAGGATAATCGCTAATATTTCAGGTAGGGCACGCACTTTCACTTTCTGTTGAAAAAGGATTAATGCACGATCTATCAGGCATCCCAGCCCCAGATAAATAAAAGGTGCTACGATAATTGGAAAGGCGGTCATTTTGGTGGCAGCTGCGGTATAAAAGAGATATACGAACCCGATAGTGGTGGGAATGGCAATCTTGGCCATTCTATTTTTCGAATTCCTTACCAGACAAATTACACCAAAAAGCAAGAGAAAAGGAATAAGAAACCCCGAGCCATATAGCTTACTGAGCCCATCGTTAAAGTAGAACCAGGTGTTTTCGGCATGGCCTTCGATCGCGTGAAAAAAATGTGCTCCATTCAGTTTATATTCATATGAGGATTCTTTGGGATAGGTGAGAATAATATAAATCTGCCAAGGCAAAAAGGTGATCATTGAAATGATTGCTGCATAAATTATTGGAAGATAGGACTTGAATTTTTGCCTGTTTTCGCGATCCAAAATGAATTTCGTAATACTCCAAATTAGCAATACCAAAAGCCCCATAAGCCATTTTACCAAAACAGCACATCCGCTGAAAAGCCCGATGAGAATTATCCACCTCCGATTTTTAGATTTTTCGTACTCGAACCACGCCCAAAAAGAAGCGATAACATAGAAAAGAAATGCCACGTCATTGTGATCGGTGGTGTATGTGCCCGAAACGAGTTCTAATGGAAAATAGGCTACAGCGAATAGGAGGGCTCCGTAAAAACCTGCTTTTGCATTGATGCCGATTTTACCAATTCGGAAAATGAAAAGAGGAATAATAGCATGCATAATAATACTTGGAAGACGCACTGCGAGGACTGAGTTTCCAAACAATTTGATGCTCAGTGCCATCTGCCAAAGAAACAATGGCTGCTTGTGTAGCCAGATATGGTTGGCTGTCCAGTTGCGGTATTCAAAGCCGAGAATGGGATTTGAAATAAGAATCGGCTTCAATGGGTTTTGGGTGAGATGCTTGGCAACTAAAGCGTGATATTGTTCATCCCATAAAATCAGAAAATGATCAAGATTAGCAATGAAATAACTAATTCCGAATGATCCGACAAAGAGGAAAGAGAGGCTGAGCTTTCTGTTTTTTGTGAAACTGAGAATCGAAGCAACCAGAAAGAGCGCACCGATTAGCAGCGGGATGATTTGTTCGGTGCTAAAATGGTGGAAAGGCATTTACAGATATTGCTTTGGATTTCAAAAATAGAAAAGGTTCTGAAATGATTTATACTGGAATCAATTTATTGTATGCATTCTACCCGGCAGCTTACAAGCATTTCTATCAAGAAGACTCCACAGGTGCCAAAACGAAGCGGTGCGATCTGAGTTAGTGAAGCTAGTGTACCCGATCAGGTCTGGTGACTCAAAAAAATAATGCTGTCTTAGTGGTTGGCGACATACCTTCGGTAACTAATATTATCTCATCTCCACACAAAAAAAAAGCCTCAATCAATTTCTTGACGGAGGCTTTTATTCTTTTATAAACCAATATTAAGCTGGTACTTGTTGTACGTCGGCTGAAATAGATATGACAGTTTGTTCCGGTTCGGTATTTGCGGTAATGGTAACCGTTTTATGTTGTTTATCTTTTTGTTTTCCTGGTTTGTAAACCACTTTTATCTCTCCGGTCTCTCCCGGTGCGATAGGCTCTTTAGGCCATTGTGGTACAGTACATCCGCAAGATCCTTTTGCATTTGAAATTACCAATGGTTCCTTACCTGTATTGGTGAAGGTGAAGATTTTTTTGTTTTCAGAATCCTGCATTACTTTACCAAAATCGTATTCGCTCTCTTGAAATTTTATTGAAGAGAGTGGGCCGCTTGGCTTCGCGCTGGCCGTTTTCATTGGATCTATAGAAGCTGCGGTAGCTTTTTTATTGGCTACAGCCATAGATTCAGGATTCGAACGTTCAAAATTTGCTTTCGCTGCGGTTGGGTCGGTGTAGGATGATGATCCGCCTTTCACGAGCAATACGGTATTTACTACCAATAATGCTGCTATAAATACCATCAATCCATTTTTTAAACTTTCACTCATTTTGTTGGATTTTAAAAATTTTCGTTTTACAAATTTAGTAATTCCCTGAATACTCCACTTTCTTTAACAAATCGTTTAGAAATTAGACTTTTCTAAGTTGTAATCACTATAGCTGTCGTCATTCAAAACCTGTATCGCGTGAGTGAATGCCGGCCAGTACGGATTAAACACTTCGTAGTAGGCTGAATAATCCCATAAACTACGAGCTATCAAAGCTTCCAGCCTTCCTTTTATCATCTTTTCGGAATGTTGATAGGTGCTGTCGCTCCACTGGATGTCCTTGTCCTCATTTGCCGTAAAAGCCTTGAATTTTTCAATCACGGGATCCATATCCATTCCTGCAATTAAAGATTTTACGTTTGGATATTTTGCCAGAAGCTTCTTGCGGTTCTGGTTGGTGTAAGATATCGCAAATGTATTCATCACACCGGTACGTATAAGATCGGTATTTAATTTGGAGGATTGAGAAGTGTCGATTGGTACAAAAACATCGGGCGTAATACCGCCTCCGCCATATACCACACGGTTATTGTGCGTTTCATACTTAAGTGAATCGGGTGCATGAAGGCTGTCTAGTGAATATACCTCTCCATCTTCAAAGCGCTGGTATTTTTCCATGTAATAGGCTTCCAAACCATCGTCGTAAGACTTCTGAATACAGCGACCACTCGGTGTATAATATTTTTGCGTTGTAAGACGCACATAACTTCCGTCAGGTAGAGGTATTGGTCTCTGTACAAGCCCTTTGCCAAAACTTCTGCGGCCTACTACCAGTCCGCGATCCCAGTCCTGAACGGCTCCGGTTACAATCTCTGATGCACTGGCCGAACCTTCGTCAATCAATACCACCAAGCGGCCTTTTTCAAAAGCTCCTGCCGCCGTCGCATCGCGTTCGCTTCTCGGGAAATGCACTCCCTGTGTATAAACAATCAGTTCTTTATCTTTCAAAAATTGATCGGCAAGATCAACTGCCGTTTGGAGGAGTCCGCCACCATTTCCCTGAAGATCTAAGATAAGATCCTGCATTCCATTAGCCTTAAGTTTATTGATAGCTGTATGAAACTCATCCATAGTCGTTTTGGAGAACCGATTGAGCTTAATGTATCCTATTTTGTCATTGACCATATAGGAAGCATCGAGGCTGTATATCGGGATTTCGTCTCGCGTGATTTCAAAATCAAGAGGTTCTTTAACGCCATGTCGTGCGATACCAACATTCACTTTAGTGCCTTTATCGCCGCGTAACTTATCGGTTACATCTTTATTTGTTATTCCCACACCAGCCACATTTTCACCCTCTATGGATACAATTTTATCACCGGCTGTTATTCCCAGCGTTTCACTCGGACCGCCGGCTATGGGAGAAACAACTGTAATAGTATCGTGAAGGATATTGAATTGAATTCCGATTCCTTCAAAGTTTCCTTCAAGACCTTCGTTGGCTCGGGCTACTTCATCTGCAGGGATATACACGCTATGTGGATCGAGATCGGACAGCATTTTTCGGATCGCATCATCTACCAGTTTATTGGTCGAAATGCTATCCACGTAGCTGTGATCAATATGATATAAAAGCGCCGTGAGCTTTTCAGCCGCCTGTCTGAATTCGGGTTCAAGTTGCGCTTGTTGGGAATAGCTGTTGAGGCTAAAAAAAAGAGCCAGCGTACCGGCAATCAATACTTTCATAAATAAATTTTTCGTCTGAAATTCAATGCTAAAAGTAACTATAATCACAGCAAGAGGATTGTCTTAAGCCCGTTAAATATGGTTAAACCTGCATTCTGGGCATACGCCAAAAAGGATCTAAAGTTCCTGCCTCACCAGGTTAAACTCCTCTTTGAAACAAAAAATTCCCAATTCACGTAAAAAGGCGGTAAAGAAAGCTGTACAAGATTAAGTTGTATTAATATTCCCAGCTAGGAGAATTGTTTGAAATGGTATAAAACTCTATGAAACTTCATAATCTGCATTCATTTACCCCCGAAGACTGGAAAAGACTCGAATCTCAGTTTGCAGGTTTTTCATTGCCTACGATGGAGTTTGTTACCGAAAACAAGGGCTCGCTTGCTGAGGCTGAATCCATTTACACCGAGGCATTCATCTATTACACGCAGTTAATTGAACTTCGCGGTCCAAAAATTATGGATCAGGCGGAACAAGTCATTTATTCTTTTTCGCGAAAGCTATGGATCCAAAAATTGGAAAAACGGAATGTGGATATCGACTTTGTAAGCTATCGCAGAGCCTTTTATTCTATGGATGATGCTTTTGATGAAATAGATTCCATTAACAACCGAAGTGAGAAAACGGCCGAGAAACTTGCCCTAGTGGGTGAACCGGCCCGTACACTTATTATCGAACATATCGGCCTCAATAAGGAGTTGGCAGAGCTTGGTTCACGATTCGGAATTGATGATGAAGACAAAGTTTTTTCGCGTATCGCAAAGAGCCTCAGAAAACTTATTAAAGATTCTGACTCCAAAAACTTTGCGGTAAGCGACACTGAATTTGAAATTTTAGTACGTTTTGTTTTAGACAATAATACGGGCGATTCGGTCGAATTGTCTGATGATAAAAAAGTGGGAGTAACCATCATTTCACGCACCATAGCTATGGTACGAAGTTATGTGACCCGAAAGAACAGATTGCAGCGACTCAAAGAAATGCAGGAACGTATCGAACCAGATACACAATCTGCTCTTGATAAGTCATCGGTCGTGACCAATCATAAACAGAAGAAGATGAAACCACTTGCCATTTTAGCCTTATCGGCCATGGTTGCGCTCACGGTGTCGGTGATTACAGCATTCGGATTATCCGGAATGGTCGATCAGGAGGCTGCAGCCAAAAAAGATTTAGTAGTGTCGATGGATACGGTTCGAAAAGTGATTCCGACACCAAAATCTGTAAAGATTCCAGAAATTGAAGCCACCGCTTTCGCAATAAGTGCCGATGGTTTGTTTCTGACCACATCTAAACTTTCAAATCGAAAAAGCGTTCGTTTGGTAAATGCCGATCTTGGTTTGGAAGCCGAAGTAGTATATGTTGATACCACTATAGGGATATCGATTTTGAAAACGGAACTCGAAAAACCAGTACGGTTGCCTTACCGATTCTCATCTGATGATGCCAAAATAGGGCAGGAAATGTATTCAGTCGGTTATCCCGAAAGAGATTTTTTCTATACAAAGGGTACACTCAATTCTTTCGAGAAAAACAATATTGCCACTACAGATATGGCACATTCAGCTACCGGTAGTCCGGTGTTTTCAGATCACGGACAGATATTGGGAATGGTTCTTACGAATAATTTAGCGAACGGAACTTCCAAAATGATTCAAATTTCAGAGCTGAAATCTGTTTTGGAAAAATGGGCGAAAATATCAGAAACAAAACTCGTATTAGAAAATCGAAATAGTCTGTATTACAGCGATCGCACGGATCAAATAGAGAAACTTAATCCATTTGTTTTCAAAGTAATGCCACTTAATCTTTGAAATGGCTTATCACATTCTTATTCTTAGATTTTCGCAGATATAATCGAGGAAAAATAAAAATAGAATTGAACGAAACTTTGGGTATTTACCTGCGTAAACCCCCCGAATAAGATGCCTGCCCGAAAGGGCTATGAAACAGAAAGGCCTTCCAGCAATGGAGGGCTTTTCTATTTATATTCACCCATATATTTTGGGTTACATATTATCAATCAGCCAATTAGTGTAGTCCTTCGGCAGAAAGATACCGCTCAGCATCAAGTGCTGCCATACATCCGGTCCCCGCTGCAGTCACTGCCTGACGGTATTTCTTATCGGCTGCATCTCCACAGGCAAAAACTCCGGGAATTTTGGTTTCGGTCGATCCCGATTGAACTTTCAAATACCCGGTCTGATCCATATCAAGCTGGCCTTTGAAAATGTCCGTATTCGGCTTGTGGCCAATGGCTACAAAAAAACCTGTTACGTGAAGAACATGTTCTTTACCAGTTTCAGAATTAATTACTTTTACGCCTTCCACCCCTTTTTCTCCAAGAACTTCCATCGTTTCTGTATGGTAAAGGATTTCAATGTTTGGCGTATTCATCACACGGTTTTGCATGGCTCTGGAGGCACGCATTTCGCCGCGACGTACGATCATGGTGACTTTTTTACAAAGTTTTGAAAGATAGCTTGCTTCTTCGGCCGCGGTATCGCCCGCACCCACGATTGCTACCTCTTGTCCTTTATAGAAAAAGCCATCGCAAACAGCGCAGGCACTCACGCCAAAACCGTTGAGGCGCTGCTCGCTTTCGAGTCCAAGCCATTTTGCGGAAGCACCGGTAGAAATGATAACGGTATCAGCAGATATTTTTTTATTTCCATCAATAGTAACGGTATGTTTGCCATTTGAGAAATCCACTTCTGTGGCCATTCCCCAGCGTACATCCGTACCAAATCTTTCGGCTTGCTTTTTAAAATCTTCCATCATCGCCGGGCCTTGCACTCCATCTGGATAACCGGGATAATTTTCTACTTCTGTCGTAATAGTCAACTGACCTCCGGGCTGAAGCCCCTGATACATTACAGGTTTAATATCTGCCCGTCCGGCATAGATTGCTGCGGTATATCCCGCGGGGCCTGATCCGATGATCAAACATTTTACGTGTTCAATTTCTTCGCTCATTATTTATTAATTTTGAGCTGCAAAGGTACGAATAGTAAAGTCTGTGATAAAGGAAATTTTATAACCAATCCTTATACCAGGAATGATTAAAATTATGGGAATGCGTATAGGAATGGATGGACTTAACTATGATCAACTTTGGTTTATGCCAATTGCCCGGATGCTCAAAAGGATCATTTTTTTGCTCGTTTTTTTTACCCAGACTATTTATGTATCATATGCAGCGGGAAGCAATAAGGATCATCAACCTCCTGGACCAAATGCGGGCAGTCAAGCTCAAATAAATGCTTTATTGCATCAGGCTAAAATCACTTCTCAGGTCGATTCAATTGATTATTTCCTTCAGCAGGCTCTGGCGGTTGCCAAAAAAGAAAATCTTGAAAGTAGCTTCTTGGATATATTTCTGACGGGTGGTGAACTCTATAATGATAGAAGCTTGTATGATTTTTCTTTGGAGAATTACTTTAAAGCGTTGCGCATATATGAATCCAATTCCGATTCGCTCGGAACAGCTAAGGTCATGGATAAAATTGGGAAAGTATACCTAATAACGAGAACGAACGATATGGATGAATCCTTTCGCTTTTTTTCGGATGCGTATTCCATCTATCAAGCATTAAATGATTCTGGCGGAGTGATGTCCAGCATCAACGGACTGGGTGCTACTTATCAAAAACGCGGAGATTATACGAAAGCACTTTCTTACTATCAAACTGCGCTTCTCGAGGCTCCCCGAAAAGGGAAGGAGAAGGAAAAATGCGTTATTTTCGGCAATATTGGAAGCACCTTTATGCTCGAAGGAAAGCTTGATTCCGCGGTTATTTATTTGCAAAATGCACTCGCCTTAAAAAAGAAATACTCGGCCGATGGTAGCATCGCCCACACGCTGAACGATCTTTCGCTGCTGATGCTTAAACTTAATCGACCGGCAGAATCTATAAAATACGCACAGGAGGCAATAAAGTACGCCAAAACCGGCAATAATGCTGACCAATTGAAATATGGGTATCTCAATTCATCATATGGAAATAGGGCACAGAGAAATTTTCGTGAAGCATATTTCGACCTGTTGAAATTTGGGCATTTAAACGATAGTTTGTTCGGATTGAAAAAGGAACAGCAGTTTCAGGAATTACAGATTAAATATGAGTCTGAGAAAAAAGATAATGCCATTTCCAATTTGATGCGGGAAAAGGAAATAGCAGATTTTCGAAAGAAAATTTATCCGATTATTGGCGGGTTGTTGTTGCTTATAGCGATAGGACTTTTCAATTGGCAGCGCATGCGCGCAAAAAAAAATAAAGAGCTTCTGGAAAAAGAAAAAGAAGTGGATCGC
Organism: uncultured Cryomorphaceae bacterium; assembly: GCA_963741985.1. Taxonomy (GTDB): domain Bacteria; phylum Bacteroidota; class Bacteroidia; order Flavobacteriales_D; family Cryomorphaceae; genus Cryomorpha. Next base: position 282,749 of record CAVUKD010000004.1, on the reverse strand, counting down.
GTCAAAACCAGCTTCTTTGCCAATATTTCTCATGAATTCCGAACGCCGCTTACGCTTATTCTCAGTCCGATCCAAACGATGCTCGAAAGTAAACCCAATCCGCAACAAAGAGATTATTTGCTCACAATGAACAAGAGTGCCAATCGGCTTTTACAATTGATAAACCAGATTTTGGATTTATCAAAACTGGAAGCCGGGCAACTCAAACTGGAATTAAAATCGGTAGATATTATTGCACTTTTAAAAGGTGTTACGATGTCGTTTCAGTCGCTCACGGAGTCGAAAAATATTCGGCTTCATTTTGTGAGCAATTGGAACGAAAAAATCGTCAATTGCGATGCTGATAAATTAGAAACGGTATTGATAAATCTTGTTTCAAATGCGGTAAAGAATACAGATTCCGGCGGGAGTGTAACAGTTGAAGTAGTGTTTTCTGATGATTCAAAAAGTTTTCAAATTGAAGTAAAAGACACGGGGAAGGGAATTGAAGAAGAAAAAATTCCATTCATATTTGATCGGTATTTTCAGGGAAAAGCCAATTATTCTGATCTTGAAAATCCGGGCACGGGAATAGGATTAGCACTAACCAAGCAATTAATTGAGCTCCAAGATGGTAAGATTGATGTAGAGAGTGAAATTGGCGTTGGCACACGTTTCACGGTTCAGATTCCATTTTACGAAAGTGCGCCAAGCGCTTCGAAACTTGGTATAAATCATGAGAGGACAGAAGAAAGAGATATTCACCGGTTTCCAGAAAATGAGACGAACACCGGAAATGTCCTTACCAAAGAATTGGAAAACGATAACCCCATTCTCCTCGTCATCGAAGACAACGCTGACGTTCGGAAATATCTGAAAAACATTTTAATTAAAGATTATCAAATTCTGGAGGCAAAAGACGGTGTGGAAGGTGTTGAGATGGCTCAAGAAAACATCCCCGATCTGATTATTAGTGATGTAATGATGCCCAGAATGAATGGATATGAAGTCTGTACGAAACTTAAGCAGGATGAAAAGACAAGCCATATTCCCGTAATATTGCTTACCGCAAAATCATCGGCTGAGAGCAGAATTGCCGGTCTCGAAACGCAAGCAGATATGTATTTGAGCAAACCCTTTATACCCAAAGAACTTCTGGTTTGTATTAAGAATCTTATCGAGTCGCGCCGACGTTTGCGATCGCGCTACAACCGTGAAGTAGTTCTAAAACCTGCCGAGATTTCAATAAATTCTGTGGACGAACAATTTTTGAACCGGTTGATGGCCGTACTCGAAAAAAATTATGCAAATGCCGATTTTACAGTCGAACAGCTCGGGAAGGAAGTCGGCATGAGCCGCTCGCAAATTCACCGGAAATTACACGCTCTGACCAATGAATCATCGAGTCGGTTTATTCGATCATTTCGATTGCAAAAAGCTATGGATATGCTTCAAAAAAATGCGGGAACCATTTCCGAAATTAGTTTCCTCGCCGGATTCAATAGTCCGAGTTATTTCAACAAATGCTTTCTGGAACAATACGGTTATACCCCCTCTTCGGCGATTGAAAAGCATTCATAGGCGGATGGGCTAAATATTTTTGCCTGTTTTTAGTTTTTCTCTTAATCGATTCTATCTACCTATAATCCAGTATATAGTGAATTGATGCAACATACGTTTCATATTTCGAAACATACTTACTACGCAGTGTGTGTAGTATGGACGCATCTTTGGCATGTACCTTTTTTATCTCATTTATCTCACCAAATCCATTTATTATGAAACAATTTAACCCGTTTTTAAAAGCAATCAGCTTAGCAATTCTTTTGCTCGGATTCTGCAATGCCCTAATGGCTCAACTCGATAATCCATTGGAAACCGATCCAAGTGTCTGGAACAGTCGCGAACTCATGGTTATTTGGGGGCAGCAAAATACGCAAAACGACATCGAAGTGAAACAAGAGATTTATGGAGTGGACTATATTGATTACCTGCAAGCAGGCTCCTCTCCCTTTGTTACCCGCGTTGCGGAGCAAACTATTCCTACATCGGTTTTAGATCCCGGTATTCGCCCCATGGCTGTCCAATCAGGCGATTATGACGGCGATGGAGAAGACGAAGTCGTGTATGCTGTTTCTGAACCCTACCATATTAAAATTTCTGCTCCCGGCATTTCTAAAGTTCAAAATGCGGATTCAACTTTCTCCATACAATTGCAAATTCCTAATGACTATGTGGAGGTAAATACCAATGTGAGTGCTTCCTCTACTCCCGGGCGTGGTATTCCATTACTGACGAAAGGAGATTTTGATGGAGATGGCCAAGATGAGTTTGCATTAGCCGCACGAAATTCAGGCGGTGGAATCATTGTTCAATTAATTGACATGGATGGTGGAAATACGCCTCACCTCAGAGCCAATACCCACGACGAAACCTCTGTGCTGGATGGTAGTGGCGCGGAAGCATTTGATATCTGCTCCGGCGATTTTGATGGTGACGGCGACGATGAAATTGCAATAATATTGTTGAAAGAAAACACTACCGGATCCGGAATGTATATGGTTTTTCTTCGAATATATGACGTAACAGGAACAGGGTGCAACAATATCACCCAACGAGCAGCTTCGATTGTCGATGATCAACTTATATTACCGATGGTCAATGAAGGGACCCTATTTGCTTCAGTAAAAGTGGCTGTTCAAAGCATAAAAGATACGGAATCGGGACCGGATAAGCTTCTTGCTGCCTTTGCGTTTTCACCAAATGAAGGCTCGAATCAATCCAATTATTTTATGAGATTTTTGGATGTGAATTCCAACATGTCAGAGATCACTACTTTAGATTCAGTAGATGGAAATATGCCGCTTTTTTCACCGCAATCACTTGATATAAAATGTGGGGATCTCAATGGCGATGGACGGGATAATGCAGTGCTAATGGTTGGAAATGATTTTAGAGTCTATTCGGAAAATAATAATCTCCTTACATTGGAAACCGTTTCACATGAAGCAGATTTCCAAAGCGAATCATCTGAATATGAAACCGATAATTTTGAAATTGCAGATATCGATAAAAATGGCAGGCAGAATATTCTTTACAGCTTAACCGAAAGAAATTATCCAGCTGAAGGAGATAGAAGGCTTAGCATTAAATCTGTTGAACTCAACCCCGATTTTTCTTCCGGTACTATTATAGATCACGAAGTGATGCTTGCTCCAAATTATAGTTCGGATCAATTATATTTTGGAATAACAGCGGGAAATTTTGACGGAGATGATCTCAGGTTAGGTACACCTGTAGAATACAATTGTATCTACCGTCGTCCGATGTTTATCCTTGCGCCGCCGCCCATACATTTTGACAATATTGACGGGGTGAATTACGATGAAAGTGGTTGCTTTACAGGAAATGATTGTTTGTTCTATGCTTCAAATACGATGGAAGAAAGCAGTACGAGTACGCTTACTTTTACGGAGAAAAGTGACTGGAATGTGAGTGCTACGGTATCTGCCGGTTACGAAGGGCTATATGCCTCAGTAGATGCTTCGATGACAGCTAAATATGGGCAGCAATTTGCGAATGAAATCGATTCTTCCAATCACCAATCGATCACAATACAGAACACGGTCACGGTCGACGACCTCATCAAGGGCGTAAAATATCCGGTTAAAGTATATGAATATCCGGTTTATAATGCGCATGGCGATCTGATCAACTATGTATCAGCTGCTTTTCCGCAATACCAGGATTATCAAGAGTATGAAGAGCAAGGGAAAATTGACCCGAACTATATTCCATACTACGAGCCCGGAAACCTGCTTTCCTATCCGCAAATCGGATCTGCAGACGATTTTGACGATTATGCGCCCGGATCGCTTATTTATCAGGGATCCACCTATACGATGTCAAACAATCAGGGCCAGTCGAGCACGGCCGATATTACAATGACGCAGGTGTATGGCACAAATGGCACTCAATCCTGGGATGCAGGCGTCTCAACCGGCCTGTCGGCAAGTGGTTTTGGAATGGGATTCGAAGTAAACGGAGAATATAATACCGGCGAGCTGGAAGTAAATTCCACAGAAATGAGCGGAACGGAAGGATTCCGTATTCGATACGATAATATTGGCGGGCCTTCGGGATTCAATGCATACAGCGTAAAACCCTATATTTTCTGGACGAAGGAAGGTTCGGGAATGCTTGCGTATCAGGTTAATCTCGCTTCATCAGTTTCGTCGCCTACCTGGTGGGATATTCACTACGGCAGCCATCCCGATCCGGCGTTGATGCTGCCACAGCGTAACGAAGTGCACTATACCACGGGCGCTGATCCCGACAACCCCATTTTTACACGTTCCAAGTCAATGACATTTAATAGGTTGTATCCCAATGTGGGCGATGAGGTGACCGTAGAATGCAGGGTGCATAATTTTAGTTTGATGGCCACTTCAGGTCCCGTAAAAGTGAGTTTTTACAATGGCAATCCCGATGCAGGCGGTGAACTTATGGAAGACCTAAACGGACAGACGATTTTTGAAACCCCTTCAGCAATTCCGGCACGCGGAAGATCGACAGTTTCTATGACATTTTCGATGCCATTGCCCGTAATTCCCGGTGAGAATTTTGTCCGCTTTTATGCAGTACTGGACCCACAAAATGAATACGAGGAGGTTCATGAAGATAATAATATGGGCTGGCAAACATTGGGTTACGACTGCACGGATCAATCGGGTACAAACTCCATATTAGAATACTACAGCAAAGAGCGATTCAGTGAAATGTGGGTGTGGCCAAATCCCGCAGCTGACAAAGTAAATTTGGCATTCAATATGGCCACTTCAAGTGATGCCACCCTGGAGATTTTTGACATGGAGGGAAAATTAGTTTTGAGTAAAAATTTGGGAAGAATTCCTTCTGGAGAACAGAAACTTACAATAGATCTACCTGATGTTTCTCCCGGACTTTATTTCTTACAATTAAAGTCCAAAGGTTTTCGCAAAACCCACAAACTTCTTATACAGTAAGAAAAAGAATTACTGTTTTCTAAAAAGCTTTTACTAAACAGTGAAAAGCCTGTTGACAATATTGTTAGCAGGCTTTTTATTTTAAAAAATTAAGTCGGGGTGACAGGACTTGAACCTGCGACATCAGGCTCTCAAACGTACAAATAGAAGCACCGCTGAAAGACAAAATTTACAAATATTATGGAGAGAAAAACGTAATAAGGGCTTGCGATATAGAAATTGGTAAGGCTTTATTATACTTCCTCAGCGAACGGCGTATTTCTTTGTATGACTTCCGTCACCTTCAATCTTTTCAGCAAGTTTTACTTTTAGCTTTTTTTATTCTCCTCAATTATGGTCAACGAACAATTGCTCAAACCCAAGAGTATTGTAATAATCGGCGCTTCCAATGACACCAGAAAACCCGGCGGCAATATGCTGAGAAATATTATTTCCGGTGGGTTTCAAGGAGATTTGCTCGTTGTAAATCCAAAAGAGGAAAAAGTTCAAGGTATTAAAACCTATTCGGACGTTTCTGAAATCCCCAAAACGGATCTGGCTATTCTCGCCATTCCAGCGAAGTATTGTCCCGAAACCATTCGGGTTTTGGCAGAGCAAAAAGACACAAAGGCATTCATTATTATCTCAGCCGGCTTTGGCGAAGGAGACGAACAGGGAAAAGAATGGGAAAAACAGATTGAAGAAACCGTCAACGGTGTAGATGGCTGCTTAATAGGGCCGAACTGCATTGGTGTAATCACCGAAAAGTACAAAGGAGTTTTTACTGCGCCTGTTCCACAATTCAGCCCCAAAGGCTGCGATCTCATTTCGGGTTCGGGTGCCACTGCAGTTTTTATTATGGAAGCCGGTATGTCTCTTGGTGTTTCATTTGCCAATGTTTTCTCTGTTGGCAACGCAGCGCAGACCTGTGTTGAGGATATTTTGGAATATATGGATACGCATTTTGATTCTAAAGCCGATCCACTGATAAAATTGCTCTATCTGGAAACCATTTCCAATCCAAAAAAATTACTCAAGCACGCCTCTTCTCTGATTAAAAAAGGAGCCAAGATAGCAGCTATTAAAGCAGGAAGCACCGCCGAGGGTAGCCGCGCTGCAACTTCGCATACAGGAGCTATCGCGAGTGGCGATATGACGGTGCGTGCACTTTTTCTCAAGGCAGGTATTGTATATTGCAGCAGCCGCGAAGAGCTGCTTAGCGTAGCTTCCATTTTTAATTATAAAAAGGTAAAGGGAAAAAATATCGCCATTATCACCCATGCAGGCGGCTCGGCCGTGATGCTGGCAGATGAGCTCTCAAAAGGGGGGCTGAAAGTGCCGGAAATATCCGGCCCTGACGCGGAAAAATTGAAATCATTCTTATATCCGGGAGCTTCAGTGAGCAATCCCATAGATTTTTTGGCTACAGGTACTGCGGAACAGTTAGGCATCATCATCGATTATTGTGAGCACAAGTTTGAAAATATTGATGCCATGGCTGTGGTTTTCGGCAGTGCGGGCCTTTTTGATGTAGAAAATGTCTATAACGTACTTAGCGTAAAACTTGAAATCTGCAATAAACCTATCTATCCGGTATTGCCCTCAGTGGTAAATGCCCGGCGGGAAATACAATCATTCTTGAAAAAGGGATATATCCATTTTCCGGATGAAGTGGTGCTGGGCAAAGCGCTAGCACAAGTATATAATACGCCTGAACCCACAGAGGAAAAGATTGTATTACCCAAAGTTGATGTCGAGAAAATACGCGGTGTAGTGGATTCAATTTCAGAGGGCTACCTTAATGCGTCGCAAACCAAGATTATTCTGGATGCTACAGGAATTTCCGGCGTTGGCCAAATAGTGGAAAATTCAAAGGAGAAAATGCTTGTCGCTATTGATTCGATGGAATTTCCTTTAGTTATGAAGGTCATTGGTCCTCTTCACAAATCGGATGTAAAGGGGGTGGTAATGAATATCAATTCAAATGAACAGGCGTCAGAAACATTCGATTCTCTGATGAAAATTGAATCTGCAACGGCCATAATGGTTCAGCCACAATTGGCAGGATTGGAGCTTTTCGTAGGGGTGGTCAAGGAACCGGGATTTAACCACACTATTCTATGTGGTCTGGGAGGCATTTTTATCGAAGTTTTAAATGACGTTGCAGCTGGTTTGAGTCCTATTTCAGAAACTGAAGCTCAGAAAATGGTCAAATCCCTTCGGGGCTATAAATTGATTCGAGGGGCGCGTGGACAAGAAGGCGTGGACGAAAATCAATTTGTGGAGATTATCCGCCGGTTATCCGCTTTGGTGGAAGCGGCTCCTGAAATCACTGAATTGGATATCAATCCTTTGATTGGGACGAAGCGAGCGATTATTGCGGTGGATACACGGATAAAGATTGGGCAATGAAAAGAAAGAAAAAAGCCGCTGCAATCGCAACGGCTTTTTTATAAGTCGGGGTGACAGGACTTGAACCTGCGACCTCACGCCCCCCAGACGTGCACTCTACCACCTGAGCTACACCCCGATTATCTCATTGAAGGGGCGACAAAAGTAGTATTTGATCCCATTATTTGCAATGAATCATTTCAAATCGATTCTAAAATCTCACGTTTTGTGCGACTAACGATTCAGAAGGCGTGTAAATGAAGGGATTGCCGGAAGGCGAAAATTAAAATTAAGCTTATTTACCCGAACGTGACATAAATATACCAACAACAAGAACTATCGCCGAAACGATCAGTGGTGTCCAATTGGCACTGCTCACAGCTATATCTGCCCCAAAAAGGCTAAACGATTCGGAATCTCCTGCTGCTTGGATTCCAAAAAAGATACACCCTATAATACCCAATATCAATAATATTATTCCTACAATTCTCATGGTTTTAAGTTTTTTTTGATTTAAACCCAATTGCGCAAGAATCAATCCGAAACCTATGAGCTCGTTGGTGTTTATCTATGTAATAATTACAATATCAATTGTTTATGTGATGTAAATGGAGCTTTTAAAACCGTTGAGTCCCACCCGTTTTATGTGGAAAATCTTGCGCATGGGGATTAAAATACATTGTTTGATTTTCGCTTTTCACGCTTTCGGAATTTCAGCACGATAACAATGGCAATTACTAAAGCAAGGAGCCATCCATATTTTAAGCCGAAACTATTTTTCTCAGAAAGTTTTCCATCAGATCCAGTCAAAACCATTCCTCCCCAGTAATATGGAGCGTTCAATTCGTCGGAATTATTGGCGATATAATCCAGTTTGGCGTGGTGTAATGCTTCTGAAAACGAATCATTTTCATCGAGATATGCATAAAATTGTTTCACCAGAGCAGTGGATTGTTTATCGTCAATTTGCCATAAACTGTAGATTACATTGGGGCAACCCGCATATTGAAAGGCATGAGCGATAGAGATTACACCATCCCCCTCGCGATATGTTCCAAGACCTGTTTCACAAGCCGTTAATACTGCTAGTTGCGCTCTAAGTGGCTGATTGTATAACTCATAGGCGAAGAGATAGCCACCATCTGCTTTTTCAGGTTGCGGTGTGAGGGCTAAATAGCTCGTTAATGGATCCGTGTCCTGTAGCTGAGCATGGGTTCCAAAATGAAGTATTTCTGCATGCGAAGCATTTTCGCGAAAAGCTGCTTTTGTTGCTTCCAATCCCACGAATGTTTTGCCTTTTGGCTTTAGCTCTTCGGCAAATGAAACTGACCAGGGTGTCTGCACCCAATGGGTAAAAGTTGAATCTATCGCTTGGTCTTTACCCAGTCGATTTTGGTATTCTGCTTTTAGTTCGTCTGAAAATCCCGGAGCCAGAGCGAGAATTTCATTCTCATTTGGAACGGAGGCTTCTGTTTTTCCCGGAAGGGAATTACGGTATAAAAAAATGTGTTTCTTGATCAGCCAGTCCCAAGTCGAAAAATTGTTGCTCTCGGGCATTGATGAAATCAGGGTCTCAAAATTCAGAAAGTTCAACGCTCCATCGGGAATGAGCATCACCCTATACTGAACTTTTGCTTCTATTGGTTTCCAAAACAGTGTGTACAGGTAATAGCTCAATGGAGCGAGTCTTTTAGCATCAGCTCGTTTCTCGGTAAGGCTGCGATAGGTACGCATAGAATCACGCCAAGTGGGAGGGAGCGATGAAATATAAGTTTCAAAGTTTTTGCCATCTACAAGCAATATCACGAGGGATGTGTCTTCCACAAAATACGCGGCAAGGCTGGCCTTCACTTCTGAAAGAGTCTTTTGGACTTCACCGAGATTGGGAGTTTCCGGTGCATAGCGCGCACTATACCATTCGGGATATTGCTTCTGAAGTTCCTGCTGAAATGTGCGCCATTCATTCAAAGTCCGAAAACTGATATCATCCGAAACTTCAATTTCTCCATCTTTCGCATTGGCTTGCACAAAACGTAACTTCTCGCGTAGCTTCCGATCTTTTTCTACAATCGAATCCGGTACATTGGCGTAATGCATCGCGTTTCGGTTTTGAAGAGCGGACCGTATGGAAGCCGATTGGCTTTGCTCCAGACTGTTCAGACACAGCATTTTCACTTGATGGTCAACTGCTTTGTTGAGACTCGTGAGGAGTACACCTTTTCGGTAAATGGTTTTTATTTTGGGCAAAAGTGAGCTGGTTTCATTGTCAAAATTTAACATTGGCCAAAGCTGTGCCATCAACTTATCCATTGTTTTCATCAACTCCACTCCTTCGCGATTGTCGTTTTCACCGATGAGTTCTCTTCTTTTAATAAGAATATCAAGGTTCAGATTGATCAAATTTAAAACCTCCGGATCGACAAATGCGATAGGATATTCAGAAAGAGATTTGAGTTTTACAGGTTTTCCATCGGTCTCACAAACCCCTTCCCACGCCTTGCGGAGATATAATTCTGTACTGTCCGGCTGATTGATTTCACCAAAACATTCTGCGAGTTTAATATCTGTCTGTAGGGGATAGGCGTGGTGACTTGTCAGATTTTGGGTGTAAATTTTAAGACATTTTCGGAAGGATCTTAAGGCTTCTTCACGATTTCCGTTCAGCCAATTTAAATTTGCAAGCTCAAACATTGCATTGGCCGTTTTCGGGTGGTTTTCACCGAAAGATGCACTATAGTAGTTCAGCGACCGGGTGAAATATATTATGGCTCTGGCTGTGTCTTCATTGGCTTCGGAAGTCAATCCGAGATTGTAAGAGCTTTGACCCAAATCAGATTCGGTTTTTTCCGGCATGCTCATTCTTTCATCATATGAAAGAACGAAAAATGAATCGGCTCTTAGATAATTTCCTTGCTCCAGATAGGTGCCTCCGAGGCCGTCATAGATACTAGCGCGGTAGAAATGGGGTTTTGGCAAAAGCGAATCAGCAAGATTCAGGCTTTTCAAAAAATAGACTCTCGCCCGCTCATCATCGTGAAGCGAAGTGGCGTAAATGGAACCCAAATTATGATATTCCTGCATTAAATTGTAGGCAGAATTTAATTTTTCGTGTCCTGCAATAGCTGTTTCAAGTAGTTTCAGAGCATCACTTATGTCACCCATTCCGGATTCCACATTACTGAGATTGGCAGCGACACTCAGGAGATTTGGGTGACCTGATGGAAGCCGGAGTTTCAAGATACGGTAAGCTTCCTTATACGCTCTGGCTGTTTCGGCGAGCATGTTTCTTTCATTATAAATTCCGGCGAGTGAATTCAGCGAATACGCAATTTCAATTGACGAAGAATCATATATTGCATAACGCAGATTGAGCGCTTGCTCAACCAAGTTTTGGGCATCTTCTAAATGGTCCGTGTACGCGCAAACGATCCCTTTCCATTCGATGGCATTCGCAATGGTTGAAGTATCGGGAATCGAACGATTCGTTTCAAATGCAATACTTTTATTGAGAATTTCAGTAGCCTTCTCAAATTCGGAAAGATAGAATCGGTTCATGCCATTTGTGAAATACAAACGGCCCATAAAATCCGGAAGAGGTGGCGTGGACTCCCGTTCGGAAATTAATTCACTTGATTCCTTAACGGCCTCCGTCGGTCTTCCGTCACTGCCCATGGTATGAGCCCGGCGATATCGGTAAAAATCCGTACTGTCTCGCTCATCCAAATTTTTCCAGTACGTAATAATCGCGTCCACTTTTACGAGAGCCTGATTGAAATGTCCGCTATCATACTGCTGATTGAATTGATTCCTTATATTATTGATATTGATATTTTGCGCCGGAGAGGTTTCGGCAAAGAGAAACAATAGAATGAAAGCCAGTAATCTATACACGGGTTAAAGATGGCGAAAAGATTTGTTAAAATCCACCCCGATGGAATTTTAGCGAGAAGAAGAAGTCTCGAAATTCGAGACGGGTAAAAAACCCTTGATCTATTTTTAAAACGCCAAAAGAGTATTAGCGGAATTCGCTTCAGAGCAAATTTCATCTGATAAAAAGCAATAATATACAGATAGTTACGTTTGGTTGGCAGAGGTTTAAGTTGCCCAAAAAGGTAGGGGTATTTGATTCTGCCTTTTTACAAATTATTCGGAGGCAATATTTATTCATTAAATCCTTAGCTATGAAGGAATGCAACCATTGCTTGATGAACTCAAAAGTTGATCCCGAAATACAATTTGATGAAAATGGAATTTGTAATTATTGCACGGAATATTTTGAGGCGCACGAAGTTCAGGAAAAATTGATTGCCGATGGCTATTTTGAAAAACAAATTCAAAAAATCAAGCGCTCAAGGTCTCCGTACGATTGCATTTTGGGTATAAGCGGTGGCACCGATAGTAGTTATGTGGCTTATCTCTTGCATAAAAAAGGCTTAAATGTTCTTATGGTGCACTGTGATAACGGCTGGGACAGGGAAACCGCAATTTCAAATTTGGCGAAAATAAAGAAAGAAACGGGCTTTGATTTATGTATCAGGAAAGTAGATACAGAAGCATTTTTTGCTGCCCAAAGATCCTTGTTAAAAGCGCGCGTAGTAGATATTGAATTGCTTAGTGACCATATAAATATTGCTTCAATATATGAGGTTGCTATGAAGAAAAAAATTCCGTGGATGGTAACCGGTGAGAACATCCATACAGAATTTTTTATGCCCAACCACTGGGTGCATAATAAAAATGATTGGCGACAAATTGCCGACATCAACAATCGTTTTGAAAAAGCTGATCTCTCAAGCTTTCCCAAACTTGGTCCAATACGTAAGTTTTTGATCAATAAAAGATTGAAAACGAAATATTTCACACCTCTCAATTGTATGCATTATAATAAAGTCGATGCACACGAAAAATTAATGAAGGTATTTGATTGGCAAGATCATGGTGGAAAACATTTTGAATCTTCTTTTACTATTTTTTATCAGTGTTATATTCTCCCCACTTTTTTCAATATTGACAAAAGAATACCCCATTTGTCCAATTTAATTTGTGCGAATATTTTAACCAAAGAAAAAGCAAGAGAACTACTTTCTGAAGAAATCATTAAGCCGGATTTATTAGCTGAAATAAAAGAAAAAGTTTTTTCGAAATTGAATTTAAGTGAAAAACAATTTAATGAGATCATGGCTAAACCACGACTTTCCCACTCTCATTACAACACACATTTTGTCTATAATCCGTATTTTCAAAAGCTGCTTACCCCTTTGCGATAGTAAGCGCGATTCGGTATAGCGGGTCTGAATGGCCCCTACGGGTGCTTCTTGAACAACTATCTATTCTACTGAATTTTTCAAATGAACCAGGATTTCCTCTGTATTTTTTCTTTCTATACTTGCAGTTATTCCGCTTCAAAATTATTTGGCTCGAAATGCGATAAGCATGCAGAATTCTTCTTTAAAAATAAACTCCATTTTGGTACTTCTCTTGGCAATACTGGGAATGGTTGGCTATCACATGTTCGCCTATATCGGGCATTATGGATATGACGATTTAGAATATGCCCGCATCGCTGCTGATTATCTGAACGGAACCCCTGATTTTTCGAATCATTTTTCGTTTCGGTTTGCCCTTGTATTCACCACTGCATTATCGTATGCAGTATTCGGAATCTCTGATTTTTCCTCAGCTCTTCCGGCTATGTTGGCTACAATGGGCATACTCACAGCGGTTTATTTTATTCTCCGAAAGAGAGGTCTTATACAGCTGAGTCTGGGATTACTATTTACCCTTTTATCGCACTGGTTCATATTTTATTCGGACAAATTGATGCCTGATATATTTGTCGCCCTTGCGGTAATATTATCGGTTCTCACAGTCTATAAATTCAGATATGGCAATGGGAAGACAAATCCCCTTCGCTACAGCTTTCTGCTCTCAGCTACACTGCTATTTGGCTTTATGGCCAAAGGCACCATTCTCTTGATATTACCCTGGCTGGTTTATCTTTTTGCCGTCGATATGTTCGCCCGCGAAAATATCAGATTCTGGATATCCACTTTGCTCTCAGGAATGGGGCTATTGGCGCTTTATTTTGTGCTGCTTTTCTTTATGACGGGTAGTCTTGCCTCCCGCTTTGATGCCCTTTCGGCAAATGCCTATCTCAACAGCTGCAGCTACGATCGTCAATCCTTTTCAATTCTGGTTGAACGTCTTACGACCGGATTTTCAAAAATGGGAATTCAAACCGGACTCTATGCCGCTTACATTTTTGTTTTTGCCGGATTTTTCGCTCGCGGTATACGGCAGCGTCTGCGGATGCATGATCAGGATTCCTACTTCATCATGACTGCCATATTGATGCTCCTTTCGGCAAACTTCATGACCATTTCACCTTTGGCATATGTACCCATGTGTCTTGATATACGCCACTTTCTATTCCTAATCCCGGTGGCCGCCATTCCGGCTTCAAAAGTGATTTCCGATTTCATGGAGACGGGAAAAAATCGATTTGGAATCCTCATTTTCGTCGCATGCGGCGCCACTTGCGCATATTTTGTGGATAATGATATTTACCAGAAACTCTATCTGCCATTGGCAATACTCTTTGTTGTATTCGTATTCTTCCATTTACCGAAGAAGTTTCATTGGATTTTCATCCTCCTCATAGCATATATTTTGGGCAATAAGCCCTACGATATGGTTTTGTACGCCCAGCAGTTAGGCTATAGCTCGCAGAAGGAATTTGTTTTCAAAAATATTTTTGATAGTCCAGAGCCGGCATATATTCTCACAAATCCCGTTGAAAAGAGACTGGGAGAGTTTTACGGTCAGTTTAAAGATAAAAAACATGTTTTTCTGAATTACACCGATTACGATCCCGACACGCTCGACGGGCGGAAGCGCTATCTTTTGAGAAATTGGTACACGGCTTACCTCTCAGGGTTGAATGCCACAAATATTCCGGTTTATATCCAGGAGTTTGATACATCGCAGCGAATTGCCTTTGATCCGGGGCGCAAGCTGGCCTTATTTGATGCCTCGACCTTACAAAATCCCTTGAGGGTCGGAAAACTCCTGCTGCAATCGACCTACGGATATGAATCAGCGGAGAAGTACTGGCAAACCAATTCGGATCTTCTGGTAAGTCAACCGGTGCATCATGGAAGCTTTGCAGAAAAATCGGGTGAGTACTCTGCCACCTTCCGTCTGCCAATAGATTCGTTGCAAAGGATGGCAGGGGAGAGTTTGTATGTTGCTTGTCAGGTTTTTACCCGATTCGAAGGGAGTACAACTGCCGAATTCGTCGCAAGTGTCGATGACTCAAGTGGAGTGCTTTTGCGAAAAGCAGTCGCGGCAAATACTTTCCAAAGCGCCTTCTCTAATTGGTGGCCCGTGAAAATGGAATTTGAAATAAAACCGGAACAACTCGGTCCGGAGGCTACTTTGAGTATCTATCTCTATAATCCTGATAGACAGGCAGCCTTTACGGATGATTTTTCCGTAGAGATATATGGATATCAGCCCTTAAAATAATGCCTGAATATGGTGAATTATGGTGACACCCCAAAATTCTTAAGCGCTCTGGTATGCGATGCAATAGCGCCAAAGAATGTCTTGTGTTCCAGATAGGGCAGGTTGTGATCTGCCGCTGTTTGGCGTACAATTTTTGAAATACTAGGGTAATGCACGTGACATACTTTTGGAAACAAATGATGCTCAACTTGAAAGTTCAAACCGCCAAAGAGATAATTGACCACCCGGTTTCGAACGGCAAAATTGGCTGTAGTGTGCATTTGCAAATCTGCCCATGATAATCCGTACTTTCCCATCTTCGTCCGGAATAGGATAGCTGGTTTCTTCCACGATGTGAGCCAGCATAAAAATTACAGCCATCGTAAATCCACCCACAAAATGAGAAGCCACAAAGCCAAGTAAAATTCCATACCAAGGGAACGGAAGTAGAATCATCGGCACTGCTAAAAATAAAATGTAATAGAGTATTTTATAGAAGAATAGTCGTGCAATTTCTTTTTTTGGAAAGGTCTTGCGATAATGACCTCCCAATCGGCGTTGAAAAAACTTCACATAGTCCTTTACAAAAACCCAAGAAAGGGTAGCCAGGCAATAAAGAAAGTATGCGTAGATATATTGAAAACGATGGATTTTTAGCAATCTCTGCGAAGGCTCAATCCGGAGAAAAGCCGGTTGATTTATATCTTCATCGTGATTCGGAATGTTTGTAAATGAGTGATGAACAATATTATGACTTATTCCCCAAACGTAATCGTTGGCACCAACCAGATTAAAAGTTAATCCCAACAGTTTATTGAGTCGCTTCGATTTGGAATATGATCCGTGAATAGCATCATGACCCACATTTAATCCGATCATTGCCATAAAAAAGCCATGAACCATGGCGAGAACCAAAAGAATCCACGGATTCCATCCGCTGAAAAGAATAAGCAAATACGTGCCCGCCCAACCCGTTATGGACATGATCGTTTTAAGAACCATTTCCGAATTCGCTTTTACGGAGTGTCCGCTTTCGCGGAAATATTCTTCCACGCGCATATGAACGTCTTTCTGAAAGCTGCCGGCACCCGCACGATCAAAGACTATTTTTTTAAAATCTGCTTTTTTATGAGAATTCTTCAAAATAGAATTTTGCAATAAAGATAGGTTTTAGAACGACTCGGAAAAAAAACAGGCATTTTTAAAACCTAAGAAATTTCTAAGCAATTGGGATGATGTCTCATTGACGAGAACGGCGAACATACGGTTTTGTTATTCAATAAGCGACAATCCCCGTTTAAATTTTGGCTTTTCTGAAAGATTGGCAATCCTAATTCTTTATCCAAACCACCGGTTTTATCACATCCCGTCCAATAAACTGAAAGAGGTATGCGCCTGCCGGTAGTTTTTCGACATTAATTTCTGCACGATTAGTTCCCGCAGCTGGATATGTTTTGATTTTCTTTCCGGTAAGATCGAAAAGATTTATTTTCTGGATGCGAACACCGGGAAGCCATTCCAGATTAATTTGATCGTGCGCCGGATTTGGGAAAATTCTTGCCTCAAAACTGTTCTCATTCACACCCGATGAAAAGTCCATCAAGGTAGTTACGGTATTGGTGACAATCGGCGGATTGAAATCGAAAAAGATATTGGCGGTATTTTCAATGGTCTCTCCATCAGCTATGCCCGCCAGTGGTTTTACTTCGTATCGGATATATCCATGGCTGTCGGCTTCGCTGGTGTTGCTGTCAGGCAGAAATATATTGGCATATTCGAAATAGAAGATATTTCCGTTTCTGGTGATATTCACATCATGTGAGGTGGAAGTGAGCACGAATGAATTTGGGTCGAGATTGGCATCAAGGGTGTCGACTACTAATACCCGCTCGGCGAGGTAATTTCCAGTATTTTGAAACCGCACCATATATTTCAGAGGCAAACCAGCCTGAACAAAGGAAGGATTGATGGTGGAAGCACTAACCGTTTTATCATTCGGATCGAAAGATGCGACTACGGTAGAGTGATATTCCGAAGCATTATCGGCACTGTTTTGATCATTCGATATAGGTGAAATGGTTGCAGTCGAAATGAGTTCGGTTCCAAGGGATACGGTGTCGTTTAAGATAATGCTGAGCGTAAAAGAACCACTCTCTAAGGGGCAGAGTTGAGATAGGTTTAAATCGGCACTATTGCCAAGGAAGATCACATCGCCATTGGGAGAAGAACTAAGTAAGAACAAGCTATCCACATCCACGTGTATGTCCACATTGTCTACACATTCTGTACCTACATTTTGATAGTGAATAATGTAGTTATTATTGAATCCCGGCCGGTCGGGGGCTTCCGCGAAAAGATCCACTTTTAAATCATTGTTGCCGGGGATAGGCTGTATTGAAAAGTCCAGGTCGGTAAGAGATTCTCCATTCGAAATTGTAAAAGGAATAGCACCTACCGTATAATAATTCGGTGTATTGCTGAGCGAAAGCGTTCCACTTCCTGTGGTACTACAGTCGTTGTAGTACCCGATGCTATTGGATAATATATCTTGGTTGTCGAGCGGATTGTGAATCACTGCATAGTTGTATCCCGGTTCTTCAGGTTCCTGAATGTTATTGGCATTGAGATCGTAGTAGGCTTTTCCCGAAAGGGAAGAAATGCACGGACTTGCGTTAATAATGAGACCCACGCCAAAAAGCATTCCGTCGTCCGCTTCAGCATTATCCGCAATGCGAACAATCCATACGCCTGCAGGATTTTCACCTTCGAGATCTGATAGCGGTTCTACCGGTGAAAATATACCTTTGGGGCCTGAACCTAGTGGTAAGTCTGGAAGGTATTCTAATATTGAGGTGTAACCATCGCTGAAAACGACACTAAAACCCTTTGTCCCACCTAACCAATTTGGAAAAGCCAATAAAGGAATTGTAGTTCCTTGTGGACTTATCAACTCGATCGAAAGATCGCTATTATAGGTATGTCCCAAATCAATAAATACAGATATACTTTCAATTTCTTGGGGAGCATCATCCGCCTCTACTGTGATATATGTATCAATAGGCACTGCAGTAATGGTATCAAAAGGCAAAATTTCCGAATCAGGTATAAAGGTAAGAGGTGAGAAAAATAAAGCGTCGATATTGAATCCCGGATTGTTCAATAATGAAAATGGACTTACATAGAATTGGTTGATTGCCGAAGTGTTGCCATCGGCGCAAATAACCGATAGACGTGCTGAATAATAATAATAATTGTCATTAAATCCGTAAAAAAGCACATCAGAAGCATCAAAATTTACAGTATTAAGTCCCGGAGTAATCGATCCGTTAAGAACCAAAGGAGGATTTATTCCAAGACTATTCAATCCGTATTCACCGGAAACTTCAAGTATATATGACTGCGCCCCCGAAGGCGGGGTGAAATTTATAGTAATACTATCAACAGAAGGAGCAGACCAGCTTTCAACAATAGGAGCATCGCACTGAGCGTAAATGGAAATGGCAAGAATAGAGCTCAGGAAGGAGAGTAGAAAATTTTTCATCGAGTAAGGGTTTGATTGGTATCAAAACTGACGTGACTCCCCGAAAAAGGTTGTACAATCTTTTATCGAATGTCCTGAATATATTTTTTTCGGAGGCTAAATTTTAGATTCGATTTACGGATTGTCCGGGCTTTTAAAAAAGATAGCATTGACCTTTTTCCCGGAAGAAAGAAACGTATCTATAAGGAATTAATAAAAAAAGAAGACAGCTTTTTACTGAAAAAGGGATGTACGATTGAAAATAGTTATAGAAATCCCGGTTTTTTATTTAAAAAGTAGTAGATGGAAAAGCACAGGGACGTTCATGATCCATTCTAAAATTGATAAGGGGTAAGACGTATTCCTGTTTTTAAAAGCAGGACAGGTAAAGTTCAAAATATTCTCCTGCCATCCATTTGAAATGGCATTTTTGAGGTGCAGACATATCAAGAGAAATTGAATGTTATTCAAATTACAATTCAGTATATCAGCAGAATATGAAGAATAGATTTCAATACTACTTATATAAATTTCTCGTTTCTGAGAAATTTATCAAGGCTTTCAGCAATAGTAAGACAACTGCTGACTTTTGAAATTTCATTGCAACTGCTGTCATCCAATGAATGGGACTTACAATTGAATTCTGTGAGATTGATTTTCTCGAATTTCTTATTGATTTTTTTGCATTCTTCAAAAAGGACTTGGATTGTATTGTCATTTTCCGTTTCAAATCCGTGCTGCAGCAGGAATCCTTTAAGAAAGTTCTCAATAGCGTACTGCGAATTTTTACAGACCAGAATAGATACAACGTCTTCTTGGGGTCTATATAATTCTTGGTTGGCTTCATACAATTTTTCAATTGCATTATCAAAAAATTTATTCTCTTTCGCGTTCATCTTTTGGGTATTAATTAATATTGCTGTGGTATTATTCCCATCAATAAAATTCTTTTAACCCACACCATTTATAGGAATACTGCGGGACGGGAAAATATTTTCATATATGGATTTTTGTTGTTTTTCATTTGGTATTATGTAATGCGCATAGCTTCCTTTCTTTTGCACGGAGTTTCCACTATGCGCATTTCTTATTCATTTACATATTCTTGTAAAGATCAAGTCTTTCCCATCTGGTATCCACTTCTTCCTGAGCTCTTTTAAGCAATTCTGCTCCTAATTCAGGGTTGTTTTTCACCGCTTGGTTAAAACGCCCTTCGTTGTACATGAACTCATGCAGAGGAGCGGTTGGTGGTTTGGAATCCAATTTGAACTTTTGCCCTTTTGGTTTGGATGGATCAAATCTAAAGAGTGGCCAGTATCCCGTTTCAACCGCTTTCTCTTGTTGAGAAACAGCATGTTTCAATTCATACCCATGCTCCCCACAATGTGAATACGCAATGATTAATGAAGGTCCCGGATATGCCGCAGCTTCTTCGAGGGCTTTTAGGGTTTGCAAGTTTTTTGCTCCTATGGCCACTTGAGCCACATATACATTCTCATAAGAAATTGCCTGAAGCGCTAGACTTTTTTTACTGGTCCTTTTACCTGAAACAGCAAATTTCGCACTTGCGCCCATAGGGGTGGATTTGGACATTTGCCCACCAGTATTTGAATAAACTTCTGTATCCAGCACCATAATATTGATGTTTTCGCCGGTGGATAAAACGTGATCGACACCACCATAACCGATATCATAAGCCCATCCGTCACCACCAACGATCCAGACAGCTTTCTTGCGAAGGTATTCGGTCAATTGATTTAACTTGATAGCTTCAGCATCGTTATCAATAATGGCGAGGGTCTCTTTAAGTGTTTTAATCTGAGCAAATTTCTCCTCTTTTTGAGCCTGGGTTTCTTCAGGATTATTTAATAAAGCTTCTACCAATTCACTTCCAACGAGTAATTCAATGGATTTTAAAAGGTCTTCTGCTATTTCCTGTTTTTTGGTCAGAGCCAATTTCATCCCTAAACCAAACTCGGCATTGTCTTCAAACAGTGAGTTGGCCCAGGCAGGCCCTCTACCAAATTGATTCGTTTTGTAAGGCGTTGTCGGCAGATTGCCTCCGTATATTGAAGAACAGCCTGTAGCGTTGGAAATTAAAATGCTGTCGCCAAACAATTGGGTGAGCAGTTTGATATAAGGCGTCTCTCCACAACCGGGACAAGCTCCTGAAAATTCAAATAAAGGCTCTAAAAACTGCGATCCTTTGACGTTGGATACTTGCAAATCGGCTCTGTCGTAATAGGGCAAACGAACAAAATAGTCCCAGTTGACATTTTCTTCCACATCAACATCGAGTTTTTTTCTCATATTGATGGATTTAAAATTTTCGATCTCTTTGCTCTCGGCGGGGCATACAGCTACACAGAGTTCACAGCCGGTGCAATCCTCGGGTGAGACTTGTAAAATATACGACTGCGTCTCGCTTGAAAAAGGGCGTCCTTTTGCCGAAACTGTTTTTAAAGAGGAGGGTGCCCCGGCGAGTTCTTCATTCATAAGAACCTTTGCGCGAATAGCGGCATGCGGGCAAATAACGACACATTTATTACATTGGGTGCAAAGGTCGGCGTCGTCCCAAACCGGAATAAAATCGGCTATGCCGCGTTTTTCAAATTGGGTTGTTCCTGTTGGAAAAGTCCCGTCGATGGGGAAAGCACTTACCGGAAGTTCATCGCCCATCCCGGCTAAAATTTTTCCTAAGATCTCTTTTACAAACGGGTCGTCGGCACCGGTCATCATCGGTTTTAATTCCCTGTTGTTTGTCGCCTTTAACGGATAATTTACTTTTTGAAGATTTTCCAAAGATTTATCCACCGCATCGAAGTTCATTTTTACAATCTTATCTCCTTTTTTGGAATATGATTTTACAATGGCGTCTTTAATTTTCTGAATCGCTTCATCTTTTGGAAGTATGCCCGAAATGGCAAAGAAACAGGTTTGTAGAATCGTATTGGTCCTTTTGCCCAGATTTGCTTCCTGCGCAACCTTTGTGGCGTCAATAACATAAAATTCCAATTCGTTTTCCACTATTTTTTCCTGCAGTTTCCTGGGCAATTCATCCCAGACTTCTTCATTGGAAAAAGGTGAATTCAGAAGGAAGGTTCCTTGTTTTTTAATGTTCTTGAGAATGTCATATTTATCGACAAAATTAAACTGATGGCAAGCAATAAAATCGGCCATATTTATTAAATAGGTAGAAAATATGGGTTCCGGTCCAAAACGAAGATGCGATACGGTTTGCGATCCTGCTTTTTTAGAATCGTATACAAAGTATCCCTGCACATAATTGTCGGTAGTTTCGCCAATAATTTTAATGGAATTTTTATTTGCTCCAACGGTTCCATCAGATCCGAGGCCATAAAAAATACAGTTGATTGTCGTTCTTTTAGCTTCAAATTCAGGATTGTAGGATAGACTTGTGAAACTCACATCGTCGTTTATTCCGATAGTGAAATGATTTTTAGGCTTATCTTTTAAAAGCTCATCGTAAATACCTTTTACCATGGCAGGAGTAAACTCTTTCGACGACAATCCATAACGTCCACCGATAATAGCCGGCATTTCCCGGTCGCTTTCCGCAAAAGCGGTTACGACATCCAGATATAAAGGCTCCCCTGTACTTCCAGGTTCTTTCGTTCTGTCTAAAACCGCTATTTTTTTAACCGTTTCAGGCAATTGTTTTATAAAATGTGAGATAGAAAATGGTCGGTATAAGCGAACGATCAGCACGCCTATTTTTTCGCCGGTATTAATCAGGGTTTCAACTGTTTCCCTAACCGGCCCTTCGGCGGAACCCATAATTAGTATAACGCGTTCGGCTTTAGGATCTCCCAAATAATTGAACAAATCGTATTTACGTCCGGTGTGTTCATAGAATTCATCCATGACATCCTGAACTATTCCCGGAACTTTTTCATAATATAAGTTTGCTGCTTCCCGGGATTGAAAAAACACATCGGGGTTTTGAGCGGTTCCTCTTATAACAGGATGATCCGGATCGAGTGATCTTTTTTTGTGGCTCATGATGTTTTCTTCCGGCATCATAGCTTTTATTATATCATCGGGAATAGCGTCAATTTTGGCGATTTCATGTGAAGTTCTGAAGCCGTCGAAAATATTCAAAAACGGTATTCTGGACCGCAAGGTCGCTACCTGAGAAATCAATGCAAAGTCCTGCGCTTCCTGCACAGAACCTCCAAACATCATAGCAAATCCGGTTTGCCTGGTCGCCATCACATCTGAATGATCCCCAAAAATAGAAAGGGCATGGGTCGCGACGGTTCTGGCTGCAACATGTATTACCGAAGGCAATAATTCACCGGCTATTTTATACATATTAGGAATCATCAACAACAATCCCTGTGAGGCCGTAAAGGTGGTGGTTAAAGCTCCTGCCTGAAGAGACCCATGAACTGCTCCTGCCGCTCCGCCTTCACTTTGCATTTCTACAATTCTGGGAATATTACCCCAAATATTTTTTTGAGAATTTGAGCTGTAAACATCTACGTGTTCCCCCATTGGAGAAGCCGGCGTAATAGGATAAATAGCACAAACTTCATTGGTCTTGTGTGCAATACGTGCAACTGCTTCATTCGCATCGCAAATGAGCTTTGGAAATTTTTTTTTCATTTTGAATATTTTATTTAACTATCCCTGATTTTCAAAAAAAAGTACATTCCATTTATTACATTGATGCATTTCACAAATAGAAATTGGTACAATCCTGTTACTTAGTGAAATGCTAAGTCAGGTTTTCCGAAATATTAAATAATACGCATTCAGAAAACATTTCCCTTTCCTTGCTTATTCGGCGTGCAGCCAGGCTTTCTTTTCTAAAAGTTCCGCCTCGGATTCCTCGTGATCCTCATCCAGAATACAACAATCTACCGGGCATACTTTTGCGCATTGAGGTTCATCAAAGAACCCTTTACATTCGGTACACTTGTCAGAAACTATAAAGTAAAACTCGTCTGAGATGGGGTCGCGCTTTTCATTGGCATCAACTTCTTTTCCACCCGGCGTAGTTATCATTCCGCTTAAAGCTGTTTCATCAGAAAAAGCCCATTGCTCATCCGGTTCATAAATTGCATTATTTGGACATTCAGCGATGCAGGCATCGCAGTTAATGCATTCGTCCGTTATTTTAATAGCCATAATTTCTAGTATTAAAGAAAATTAGAATGGGGTAAATTTATTGCTATCGATCCTCTTAATAAATGACCATCGTCATATTTTCTAAGGAAAAGTGAATTTACATTTGAGGTCTATTATAAAGACTCAAATTATGATTACAAAGACAGAAACAGATGAATTGGTGCTTCAACCGGAAGTACTGGAAGCGGTGGTTGTCCGTTTTGTGGGAGACTCTGGAGACGGAATGCAGCTGACAGGAACTCAATTTACAGACACGTCTGCTATGTTTGGGAATGATATTGCCACCTTTCCAAACTATCCTTCAGAAATCAGGGCTCCACAGGGAAGTCTGTACGGCGTTTCAGGATTTCAGGTCCATATTGGTAGTATTGAGGTAAGTACCCCCGGCGACAATGTAGATTTGCTTGTGGCCATGAACCCTGCCGGATTAAAAACCAACCTATATTCGGTAAAGCCCGGGCATACCATAATAGTAGATACCGATTCATTTACTAAAAAGAATTTAGAAAAAGCCGCTTATACAACCAATCCGCTGGAAGACGGAAGTCTTGAAAACTACCGGATTATTAAGGTTGAAATGAGTTCTTTGACCAAAGAAGCATTAAAGGACGTCGAAGGATTGGATAATAAAACCCTTAGCCGAACCAAAAACATGTTTTCTTTAGGTATGATCTATTGGATGTACAACCGTTCTATGGAGCACACCATTGATTTTTTCAATAAAAAATTTAAATCCAAACCCGATTTAATTGAAGCCAATACAAAAGTTTTAAAAGCAGGTTTTTATTACGCCGAAACTTTAGAACTTATCCCTAATTCGTATACGATTTCTCCGGCGAAACTGCCCGAAGGAACCTACCGGATTATTATGGGTAATGCGGCAACTGCCTGGGGTTTATTGGCCGCTGCAGAAAAATCGGGATTGGAATTGTTTTTAGGATCTTATCCTATCACTCCTGCCACGGATATCTTGCACGAGCTGGTTAAACACAAACATTTCGGAGTAAAAGCCTTTCAGGCAGAAGATGAAATAGCGGGTATTACATCGGCCATCGGTGCTTCCTTTGCCGGCGATCTTGCTGTTACGACAACTTCAGGACCCGGATTGGCATTGAAAGGCGAAGCAATTGGCTTGGCGATGATCATCGAACTGCCCTTAGTAATAATTAATGTACAGCGCGGCGGCCCTTCGACAGGTTTGCCTACCAAAACCGAACAGTCGGATCTTCTTCAGGCTATGTATGGCAGAAATGGTGAAAGCCCTGTAATTGTGATTGCAGCGAGTACTCCCGGAAACTGTTTCAATTTTGCTTATGAAGCCGCCCGGCTCGCACTAGAGCATATGACCCCGGTTATACTTCTTACCGATGGATATATCGCCAACGGATCGGCTCCTTGGAGAATTCGCAGCGTAGCCGATATGCCCGAAATTAAAATTCGCAAGATCACAGAAAGCAAAGAGAACTGGTATCCGTATAACCGCGACGAAAAAACCCTAGCCCGGGATTGGGCTGTTCCCGGCACCCCCGGACTCGAACACAGAGTGGGTGGTTTGGAAAAAGACAGCGTGACCGGAAATGTTTCGCACGTGCCAGAAAACCACGAAAAAATGACCCATATAAGGGCTGAAAAAATCAGGCTGGTGCAAAATAATATCCCTGATTTAAAAACTGAATTTGCCGATTCGGGAGATCTCTTGGTGATAGGATGGGGAGGAACTTACGGTGCGCTGCATTCCGCAGTGAAACAAATAAATTCCGAAGGCTACAAAAATATTGGCCTCGCTCATTTTAACTACATAAATCCAACGCCGAAGAATACGGAAGAGGTTTTATCCCGATTCAAAAAAATTATTGTTTGCGAATTAAATAGCGGGCAATTTGCCAGTATTTTGAAAATCAACTACAGCAAATTTGAATTTTTCCAACACAACAAAATTCAAGGCCTGCCATTTTCAAACGTCGAACTCATCGAACAATTCAAAAAACTAGTATAATCATGGAAACTACAGCTGTAAAAAAATACTCATTCAAAGATTTTACAAGTGATCAGGAAGTACGATGGTGCCCCGGATGCGACGATTACGTAGTTTTACGTGCGATGCAGAAAGCGCTTCCCGAAATGGGAATTGCAAAGGAAAATGCCGTATTTATTTCAGGTATCGGCTGTTCTTCACGGTTTCCGTATTATATGGACACCTATGGAATGCATAGTATCCACGGAAGAGCTCCGGGTATCGCTTCGGGAGTGAAGTTAGCCAACCCCAACTTAAGCGTTTGGGTGATGACCGGCGACGGGGATTCTATGGCCATTGGAGGAAATCATTTTATCCATGTGTTGCGTAGAAATATCGATTTGAATATCGTGATGTTCAACAATGAGATATACGGATTAACGAAAGGACAATTTTCTCCTACTTCTCTGATAGGCCAAAAAACAAAATCCTCTCCGTACGGAAACACACAGCCTCCTTTTTCTCCGGGAGAACTCGCATTGGGTGCCAATGCCCGGTTCTTTGCCAGGATTGGCGGCAATAATCCGAAGGCGATGACCCAAATTTTTATCGAAGCGCATAAATTCAAAGGAACTTCCCTCGTGGAGGTTTTACAAAACTGCGTAATCTTTAATGACGGATGCTATTCTAACGTGACCGATAAAGATCTTAAAGAAGAAAAACAGATTTATCTCGAACACGGCAAACCAATGGTCTTTGGAAAAAACAATGATAAAGGACTTGTTTTAAGAGGGTTAAAATTGGAGGTAGTGACGATTGGTGAAAACGGGATTACCCAGGAAGATCTTCTGGTGCACAATGCGAAAGAGGAAGATAAGACCCTTCATCAAATGCTGGTGAGATTGAAATATCCACTTGCTACAGGCATTATTAGAAGTTATGAGGATGTTACTCTCGAAGAAAGGGATGATCAGTTAACAGCTCAGGTAAAAGCAAATTCCAAATTCAAAAAAATAGATGATTTATTCTTTTCAGGGGAAACGTATCAGGTGAAATAATCTTAAACCTTGGTAAGCTGATTTTCTATCCGTTTCATCCCGAAAGAATGCCGGTGTTTTACAAAAAAGTAAAGGCTTAAAAAAATGGGGTCAGAAGCAATAATAGTATTCTTAATAGCAGGAATTGTGCTGGTGGCAGGCGCAAACTTTCTCTCAAATCTAATTTCATATAAATCCGACAATCCACAAAAGAGGGAACCGTATGAAAGTGGGATGAAAACGGTTGGCCCCACATGGGTGCAGTTTAAAGTCGGCTACTATTTATACGCGATTTTATTTTTGGTTTTTGATGTGGAGATAGCCTTTTTATTCCCCTGGGCCGTGGTATTCAAAGAAGTGGGATTTATCGCGCTTATTGAAATTTTAATATTTCTATTCATACTGGGATTGGGTTTAGCATACGCCTGGAAAAAAGGAGCCTTAAAATGGGACTAGATCAAGCAAATACACCTGCTGGAGGTACGGGAGAAATCCCAAAAGATTTCCCCGGAAAAGTTATTCCCGCAGGAAATGGAGCAAACGTAATTGTCACTTCATTAGATAAAATAATTAATTGGGGACGTTCAAATTCACTGTGGTCGCTATATTTTGGCACCAGCTGCTGCGCTATTGAAATGATGCAAACAGGAGCTGCCCGCCACGATTATTCAAGATTTGGTTTTGAAGTGGCAAGACCTTCCCCAAGGCAAGCTGATTTAATAATAATAGCCGGAACCATTGTCAATAAAATGGCGCCGGTATTGCGTCGTTTATACGATCAAATGGCCGAACCTAAATATGTAATTGCAATGGGAGCTTGCGCGATTTCCGGAGGCCCTTTCTTTTACAATTCCTATTCGGTTGTAAAAGGCGCCGATCACATTATTCCGGTAGATGTATATGTGCCGGGATGCCCTCCCCGCCCGGAAGCTTTATTGGAAGGCATGCTGATGCTTCAGGATAAAATACGAACAGAAAGCATGAAAAATAGGGTAAATCCTATGGACGGATTTGATGAAGGATTACAAAACTGAAAGTTATGACCAATGAGGCATTACAATATTTAATAAGCTCCTGGGTTCCCGAGCCCATATCTTCCGAATTGGAATTTACCGAAGAAGAATCCCAATTCCTGAATATTAGTGTACAACCGCCAGACCTTCATGATCTAATGATTCAATTGAGAAACAATGCCGATACCAGTTTCGATTATTTGTTTTGCTTAACAGGGGTGGATTGGGAAAAAGAATTAGGAGTGGTTTACCATTTAGAATCTACTACCCACAGGCATATCATTGTGGTCAAAGTTCAGACCGAAGACAGGGAAAACCCGGTTTTCGATTCGGTTTGTGACATATGGAAAACAGCCAATTTTCACGAACGTGAGGTATTCGATTTCTTCGGAATAAAATTCAATAATCATCCTAATCTGAAGAGGCTCTTCTTAACCGAAGAATGGGATGGATTTCCGCTACGGAAAGATTATGTAGATGAGATTAATATGATTGTTAAATAAGGAACCATGGAAACATCTACTGTAAATAACAATTTTAAATCGGAAGAGTATTTCATCAATATGGGGCCTCAACACCCTGCAACACATGGGGTTTTGCGCTTATTATTGACCATAGATGGTGAAACGATCAAAAAAATAGAACCGGATTTAGGTTACATACACCGTTCCATCGAAAAAATGTGCGAACGGGACAGTTATCAGCAAATAGTGCATCTCACCGATCGAATGGACTATTTGTCTTCTAATATTAATAACGAAGCTGTTTGCTTAGCCGTTGAGAATGCACTTCAACTTGAAGTTCCCGAACGTGTTAAGGTTATCCGCACAATCATTGGCGAACTGACCCGGATTGCCTCACACAATTTGTGGTGGGGCGTTATGGGAATGGATGTGGGCGCATTGACCACGTATTTCTATGCTTTCAGGGATCGTGAAATGATCAACGATATTTTTGAGGAAACTTGTGGCGCCCGTCTCACTATGAACTACAATATTCCGGGCGGATTAATGTTTGATATCCATCCAAATTTTGTGCAAAGGGTTAAAGAGTTTATAGCCCATTTTAAAACCAAACTTCCCGAATACGATACGCTTCTCACCAACAATGTGATTTTTCAAAAAAGAATGAGAGGTGTTGGAATATTATCAAAAGAAGATGCCATCTCATACGGCGCTTCCGGCCCTGTTGGCCGCGGCTCC
The DNA here is from genome assembly GCA_963741985.1 of uncultured Cryomorphaceae bacterium. Lineage (GTDB taxonomy): Bacteria > Bacteroidota > Bacteroidia > Flavobacteriales_D > Cryomorphaceae > Cryomorpha. The sequence goes on along the minus strand of CAVUKD010000004.1, from coordinate 253,990 downwards.
GGATATTCCTGCGATGTCAGAAAACTGCATCCCTACAGCGCGATGGACAAAGTAACTTTTAATGAAGCCCTGAGAACTGAAGGCGACTCTTTTGCCCGATACGAAGTTAGGATCCAGGAAATGTGGGAATCGATGTCCATTCTTGAGCAATTGATAGACAATATTCCTGAAGGAGATTATAAGGTTGCTACAAACGCGGTCATTAAATTACCAAAAGGAGAATTTTATCAAAAGGTAGAAACCGCAAGAGGGGAACTTGGGGTGTATATTATTAGCACAGGAACTAAAAACCCGTACCGACTGAAATTCCGCTCCCCGGGATTTTCGAACCTTTCAGTATTAAATCTTATTGCTGTGGGTGGCAAAATTGGAGATCTGGTTGCATCAATGGCAACTTTAGACCTTGTAATACCAGATATTGACCGATAAAATACGAGCAATGGGCCTATCATTAAATATCACCGAAATTATTCACAACTGGCTCTTTAATATGCTGCCTGAGACGCTGGCAAGCCTAGTTGAAATGACTTTAATAGCCGTGGTATATCTCACCATTTTTGCAGTTGCCGGCCTATTTCTGGTTTTGCTGGAAAGAAAAATTGCTGCCTGGTTTCAATTGAGAATTGGTCCCAACAGGGTTGGGTTTCACGGAATCTTGCAAACCATGGCCGATGCCTTAAAACTGGTGTCAAAAGAATTGACCGAAACGGCAAATGCCGATAAGTTCTTATACAATTTGGCTCCTTATTTTGTAATTATTACCGCATTAATGGCTTTGGCTGTGCTTCCATTTTCCGGCGAATTCCAGGCCTTCGACATTAATATCGGGATCTTTTTTTTAAGCGCTATTTCCTCTATTGGGGTGATTGGAATATTACTGGCCGGATGGAGCAGCAACAACAAATATGCGCTGATTGGGGCGATGCGCAGCGGTGTACAAACCATTAGCTACGAGCTATCTGTAGGATTATCCTTATTGACCGTGATACTTATTACAGGAACATTGCAGCTTTCGGAAATAGTTGAAGTTCAAAGAAATGGGTGGCTTATTGTTCAGGGACATATACCCGCCATTTTCGCATTTATGATCTATATGATTTCCGGTACCGCCGAAACGAACAGAGCTCCCTTCGATCTTGTAGAGGCTGAATCGGAGTTGGGCGCAGGCTTTCACACAGAATATTCAGGGATGAAATTCGCATATTTCTTTCTGGCTGAATTTATAAACATGTTTATTATAGCCTCCATTGGCACAACCATATTTTTTGGAGCTTGGTTGTCCCCCTTCGGAATTACGGAGTCTATTCCCTGGTTAGGAGTCTTCTGGTTTTTAGGAAAAACATTGATCCTAATATTCTTGATGATGTGGTTTAGGTGGACATTCCCACGATTGAGAATTGACCAGCTCCTAACCTTGGAATGGAAATATTTGCTCCCCTTAAACCTTATGAACATTGTTCTTATGGCAATAATTGTGTGGCTTAACCTAACAATTCAATTTTAGAAATTATGAGCTATTTTTCAGATATATATAAGGGAATAAAAACATTGTTTACGGGTATGGGTGTTACCGGAAGGTACTTCATACATTCACGTAAGGGAGGCATTACCCAACAATATCCCGACAACCGGGAAACCTTAAAAATGTTTGAGCGCTTTCGCGGAGAAGTGGTCATGCCTCACAATGAAAAAAATGAAAACCGCTGCACCGGTTGTCAAAAATGTGAGTTGGCTTGTCCCAACGGAACTATAGAAATTATCTGGGACCGCCAGGTTGATCCCGAGACAGGTAAAAAGAAAAAAGTTATTGATAAACACATTTACCATTTAGGGATGTGCACGATGTGTGGCTTGTGCATTGAGGCCTGCCCGACAGATGCAATTAAATGGGCTCAGAATTATGAAAATTCTGTTTACGACAGAACAACCCTTACCAGGGTTTTAAACAAACCGGGATCCAAATTAATGCCCGGAGTAGAGGACTAATCTTATGGAACCAATACTATTTCACATCCTGGCTTTTATAATGATCGTTATGGCAATTGCCTCCGTTTCCAGTCGTAAAATGCTTAGATCCGTTGTCTATCTATTATTTGTGCTTATCGGAGTTGCCGGAATTTACTTTATGATTGATTACAACTTCCTGGCGGCTGTGCAGCTTACCGTTTATGCCGGAGGAATTGTAGTCCTGATCATATTCTCTGTTCTCCTGGTTCATCATATGGAAATGGAGATGGAAATAGCAAAAACATCTAAACAAATACTAACGGGTTTAGCCTGTGCAATAGGACTTGGCGTTTTTTTAACTGCGATTTATTCCCACCAGTTTACGGTTGTTGAAAATACAACTACCACAACGACCGCCGAAATTGGAAGGGGCCTCCTCAGTTATGATGCCGGCGGATTTATTTTGCCCTTCGAAGTAATTAGTGTACTCCTTTTAGCCTCGATGATTGGAGCGATAGTCATTGCCAAAGGTGAAAAACTGGAAAATGAGGGCAAGGAAACGCTCGTCAGCCCGGAAACCGGACTTGAAAATATCCCGAAGACCGAAGGCGGAAGCCGATAATATATTGATTTTGAATAATAGCATATAGAAAAATATTCATAGATGAAAAGTTTTATAGTCCCCATACTTCAGTCTTCAAAAAACGCAGATTATGATAGCTGGAATTAGCATTTACGAAATACTCACCCTAACCTCTATCCTCTTTTTTATAGGTGTCTATGGATTTATAACGCGAAAAAATCTGATTTCAATTTTGATTTCATTGGAATTAATCTTGAATTCTTCAGCTATAAATTTTGTGATTATCAACAAGTATTTATTCCCCGAGAACTTACAAGGAGTTTTCTTTTCAATTTTCATAATAGCGGTGGCCGCTGCTGAAACCGCCCTGGCTGTGGCTATCATTATTAACCTTTACAGGCAAATTAGCTCTGTAGAAGTTGAAGACACTGAAATTATGAAGTATTAAAATTTTGAGAAAATGAATCTAACCTACATCTTTTTAATTCCGTTAATTCCTTTTGCGGTTTTCCTACTGTTGGGATTTTTTAGTGAAAAAATTAAACCAGCGGTTTCGGGATATATCGGCGTATTGGGATTATCAGCTTCATCATTGCTCTCATTTTATACAGCGTACCAATACTTTTTGGTTTATGGGAAAGTAGATGGCCTTTTCCAAACATTTGTAGAGAAAACAGTATGGCTCAACTTTACCGAAACTTTACATATTGATTTAGGGGTTTTGATTGACCCCATCTCGGTAATGATGCTGGTTGTGGTATCTACAATTTCATTGATGGTACATATATACAGCAGAGGTTATATGAAAGGCGATGGTGGATATACCAGGTTCTTCGCCTATTTATCATTATTCTCCTTCTCCATGTACGGGCTGGTGTTGGCCACAAACCTTTTCCAGATATATATCTTCTGGGAATTGGTTGGAGTTTCATCCTACTTATTAATCGGATACTACTACACAAAAACTTCGGCTATAGCTGCCGCAAAAAAAGCATTTATCGTAACCCGGTTTGCAGATACCTTGTTCCTGATCGGAATATTGACCGTTGGCTACTATGCAGGCACATTCGATTTTCAAACGTTAAACAACCCTGAAGGAAGTATTATTTTAAACTGGGCCTCCACCTCGTTTATGGGATTATCTGTGCTCACCTGGGCATTGATTCTGATCTTTGTCGGCGGCGCCGGTAAGTCGGCCATGTTCCCCTTGCATATTTGGTTGCCCGACGCGATGGAAGGTCCTTCGCCGGTTTCTGCCTTAATTCACGCGGCAACAATGGTGGTGGCCGGTGTGTACCTCGTGGCTCGATTATTTCCGATGTATTTTTTTGTTGAAAATGGCTTTGTCTTAAATATTGTGGCCTTTGTAGGTGCTTTTTCATGCATTTTCGCCGCGGTCATAGCCATTACGCAAACCGATATAAAGCGTGTCCTCGCATTCTCTACCATGTCTCAAATAGGGTATATGATGTTGGCTTTAGGAGTTTCAAGTTATAACGGACACGAAGGAGTTGGATATATGGCCTCCATGTTTCATTTGTTTAGCCACGCTATGTTTAAAGCTTTATTATTCCTTGGCGCAGGTTCTGTTATACATACGGTGCATAGCAACTTCCTTAAAGATATGGGGGGGTTACGAAAGTATATGCCGATTACAAATATCACTTTTCTAATTGCCGCTTTGGCAATAGCCGGAGTACCACCCTTTGCGGGATTCTGGAGTAAAGACGAAATTTTGGCAGCGGCTTTTGAGCAAAATATGTTTATCTATTTTGTTGGGCTGATTGTCGCGGGACTTACGGCATTTTATATTTTCAGAATATACTTTGGAATATTTTGGGGCAAAGACAAAAAGTATGAGCACGCCCCTAAAGAATCTCCATTATCCATGACTATTCCGCTTATCATTTTGGCGATAATGAGTATTGGAGGAGGGTTTATTCCTTTCAGCGAATATATAACTGCAGACAGAGTCGGGTTTAAATCACATTTAAATTATCCTATGGCAGCCGTTGCCGTATCCGTTGGATTGGTCGGGATTATTCTTGCCTGGATTTTCTATAAGAAAGAAAACAATCTGGCCGAAAGATTTTCAAATGCCTTTGGAATCTTTTACAAATGGACTCTTCATCAGTTTTATTTCAATGAATTGTACATGTTCGTCACAAAAAAAATAATCTTCAAACGTCTATCGGCTCCAATTGCATTTTTTGATAAAAAATATGTGGATGGAACGATGGAAGGAATCGGAAATAAAACGATGCTGATCTCTAAAAAAATAAAAGGAATGCAGTCCGGAAGACTGCAGGATTATGCATTCTACTTTATCGCAGGAGCGGTGGTTCTTGCATTGGTTTTTATTTATATGTGGAACTAATTAGATAAATCCATATTGGATTAGTTCAAGCATTGAGGTTTGGCTTTTTTGTTATTTGAAATTTGAATTTTACACTAAATTATCATGGATATTTTATCACTTTTTGTCCTAATGCCGGTCCTGACAATTTTAGCCCTTTTTGCTACAAAAGGATTAAAACAGGCGCGCCTGGTTGCCATGTTTGGGAGCTTAGTTCAGCTTGGAATGGCAGTCAACCTGATCTTCGCTTATTTTAGGGAACGGGCAGTTAATCCCGATATCATGGTTTTTACCAGGGATTATGTCTGGTTCAAATCTTTCAATATCCATTATGCCATCGGTGTTGATGGTATATCGGTAGCTTTATTGACATTGACTTCAATAGTGGTAATGGCAGGGGTTTTTATCTCCTGGAAAATGAAGGATCTGCCTAAAGAATTTTTTGTTTCACTCCTGGTTTTATCCACCGGAGTTTATGGATTCTTTATTTCCATCGATCTCTTCACCATGTTCCTTTTTTATGAAGTTGCCGTAATTCCCATGTACCTTTTAATTGGAATTTGGGGGTCGGGCCCAAAAGAATACTCTGCCATGAAACTAACCCTGATGTTGATGGGAGCTTCGGCAGTTTTATTGGTTGGGATTTTAGGGATTTACTTTCATTCAAATGCCGACGGAGGTCCGTTAACTTTCAATATTCTGGAAATTGCTAAAGTGAATATTCCCTTTGAAGCACAAAAGATATTTTTCCCGCTCACTTTTCTGGGTTTTGGTGTTTTGGGCGCTTTATTTCCCTTCCACACCTGGTCACCGGATGGTCACGCTTCGGCGCCTACTGCGGTATCAATGTTACACGCGGGAGTCCTAATGAAATTAGGAGGATACGGTATATTTAGAGTTGCCATGTACCTCTTGCCTCAAGGAGCCATCGAATGGTCCTGGGTCTTTATCATTTTATCTGCTACCGGTGTAATTTACGGTGCATTTGCGGCTTTAAAACAAACCGACTTAAAATACATCAATGCGTACGCTTCCGTTAGTCACCTTGGAATGGTAACGTTCGCCTTGTTAATGCTGAATAAAACGGGCTGGAACGGTGCTATTTTGCAATCCCTCTCGCACGGTTTTATGACGGCGCTTGTTTTTGCATTAATCGGGATGATCTATGAAAGAACGCACACTAGAGATATAACAAGGTTAGGAGGTTTATTAAAAGTAATTCCTTTTATCTCCGTCGCTTTTGTAGTCGTTGGATTGGCGTATTTAGGTTTGCCCGGATTTAGTGGATTTGTGGCTGAAATGAACATTTTTGTCGGTGCATTTCAACATGACGAAATGTTTACCAGAGTCGCTACCGTGGTTGTAATATCGGCCATTGTGGTAACGGCAGTATTTCTTTTACGTGTAATAGGCATCATGCTGATGGGAACGGTAAATAACCCTGAATATTTACAGCTACCGAAGGTAACCTGGTACGAAAGAACCGGTATTATTTTATTGTTCATTCCAATTATCGGAATTGGTGTTGCTCCGCTTTGGTTGAGCGATATGATTTTGCAAAGTTTAGAGCCTTTTATTCGGGCGGTGATGTAGAAATGATGACAGTTGAAACGTAAAGAAAATTATAATTATTCGTGCATTCGTGGATAATAAATCCGCCAAACAGGACGCTTATCGAAATGAATTTAAATAAAAGAAAATGAGCCTTAACAGTTTCCTATTAATGAGAGAAGAATTCGTACTTCTGGCAATAACATTATTGCTGATTTTTGGTGAGATTTTTATGCCCAAACACAAAAAAGACAGCATTGTAAACTTGGCTCTGTTTTTATTTGGCATTCATACCGTTGTAGGGTTTTCAGGCATTGAAGAAAGCAGTTTATTTGGAGGAATGTATCAAACGAATAACCTCATCCACTTCTTTAAGAACGTGCTGAATGTTGGAGTGTTTGTTTTGCTGCTGCAATCGGCGGATTGGATCCGGGAAAAAATAGTTCACCAAAATAAAGGAACGGAATTTTTTATTCTCCTTTTCTCTTCACTTTTAGGAATGTATTTTATGATTTCAGCAGGCGATTTCTTAATGTTTTACTTAGGTCTGGAACTGGCTACATTGCCGGTTGCGGCATTAGCAGCATATGAAACATCGAAAAGAATTTCCAGTGAGGCTGGGATAAAATTTATCCTCTCGGCGGGATTTGCTTCGGGAATCGCCCTCTTCGGAATTTCATTGTTGTACGCTACTACCGGTTCCATTTATTTTAATGATTTGATGGAAGGCATCACTTCCAGCAATCTCACAATATTGGCGTTTATCTTGTTTTTCACAGGGCTTGCCTTTAAAATATCCCTCGTGCCATTTCACTTTTGGACCGCCGATGTGTATGAAGGTGCACCGATTAGTGTGGCATCCTATTTATCGGTCATTTCAAAAGGAGCCGCTGTATTTATTCTAATGATCTTATTATTTACCGTCTTAAAACCATTGATGCACGTTTGGGAAAACATTATTTATGTGATCGCAATTGCCACAATGACTATCGGTAACTTGTTTGCATTGCGACAAAAAAACATGAAACGCTTTCTCGCTTATTCATCCATCGCTCAGGCAGGTTTTATTCTGTTAGGCCTCATTTCCGGAACACAATTGGGCGCTGCGACCGTGGTTTACTTTGTACTTATTTATATATTCTCAAACCTTGCAGCTTTTGGAGTGGTACAGGCGATTTCATTAAAAACCGGAAAAGAAAATATAGACGACTACAACGGCTTGTACCGAACCAATCCTAAGCTGAGTTTAGTAATGATGCTGGGATTATTTTCACTGGCGGGAATTCCCCCAATAGCAGGATTCTTTGGAAAATTCTTCCTATTTACAGCAGCCGCGAGCCACGGGTATTATTTCCTGGTATTTTTGGCCGTGGTCAACGCCACAATTTCCCTTTACTATTACCTATTGGTCATTCGGGCGATTTTCATCAGACACAGTGATTCTCCCATTCCGTATTTTAAAAATAAAATATATATGCGTTTGGGATTATTAATTACCGCAATTGGGATTCTCGTTCTTGGACTATACAGCCCCTTGTACGATTACATCTATGAATTAACAAGAATATTTGCTTAAACAAACAAGCAAGAAATCCCAAAAAAATGAATCGTATATTTTTGGATGATCTATTCACTTAGTTGGAAATTGACCCGGCAACGGGTGTGATTTGGAACTTTTAAGTTAAAAATTATGGAATTAGAAGGAAAACATACATTTGGATCCATCGGGGAAACGCGGGTTACTTTTGTGGAAAAAAAGATTACTGAAGACCGAAAGGATTTTTTAAAAAAACTGTTGGAGCATAACGGATTCGAAGTAATCATCGACGAAGAAAATAGAAAAACCGAACAGGAACCCCAACTGTATACGGTTGGCGTAACCGACATGGTTTTTAACCCAACGGTCTATATTTTTGAACGCAGGTTAAAAACCTTTGATGACCGAATAATGACCCAAGACTATTGGCTTCAACGAAACGATGACACAAAACCGCAATACTGGAACAACGGATCGGAATAAAACCGATCGCATATATTTCTCGCACCATTAGTAATCCAATAGGCGCGAATGGTCGGTTGCATAAAAGGGTATGATACTTAAACCGCCTTTATCACCTCACCATTCATAATCACCCCGTCAATGGCGGGCCGTCCAAAAGAATACGGCAAATAACTCAAATGATCGCAAGGCTCGGTTATGAGCACATTCGCCACTTTTCCGGGAGTGATCGTTCCGTGTGTATCGGCCAATTCCATCGCCGCTGCACCATTGAGTGTTGCCGCATTAATTGCCTCGGCGGGTGTGAGTTTCATTTTTATGCACGCGAGAGAAACAGCGAGTGCCATATTGCTCGAAGGTGCCGAGCCGGGATTGTAATCGGTGGCGAGAGCAACAGCCGCATTCGCATCTATCAATTTTCGCGAAGGCGTATACGGAATACTCAAAAACAAACTGCAAAGGGGCAGGGCAGTGGCGATGGTTTGTGACCCGCTGAGTGCTGCGATATCTTGCGTATCGAGCACTTCGAGATGATCTACCGACACGGCGCCCGCTGCAACCAGCTCAGGAATAGCACCGAGCGCGTTAAATTGATTCACGTGAATTTTACTCTTAAGACCAAACTCAGCTCCGCGTTGCACGATTTCCAATGTTTCATCGACTGAGAAATAATTCTCTTCGCAAAACACATCCACATAATCGGCGAGCTTTGCTTCGGCAACAGCCGGTATCATTTCCTCAAGTATCAGATCGATGTAGCCGCGTCGCCTTCCGGCAAAATCGGCAGAGATGGCGTGCGCTCCGAGGAAAGTGGATTTTCCGGATATCCCGGTTTCTTTGCGTAAGCGTTGAATCACACGGAGCATTTTGAGTTCGTTTTTGGTGCTTAGGCCATAGCCGCTTTTTATTTCAATGGCACATGTTCCCATCAGGATTGCTTCTTGCAATCGCGGAAGCGCATTTTCAAAAAGTTCATCTTCGCTCATTTTGGCGAGCATCGCCGCCGAGTTTAGAATTCCACCTCCACGGTTGGCAATTTCCTGATAGGAGAGACCTTTTATACGGTCTTCAAATTCCAATTCGCGTGAAGCAGCAAAAACCAAATGCGTATGCGAATCGCACCAGGAAGGCAACACATAACGCCCTTCGGCATCAATCACTTCCAAGTCCCGCCAGTCGGTTATTCCACCCCAATCATCCATTGAACCGAACAGAGCGATCTTCCCGTCTTCAATTGCCAGAAAGGCATTTTCGAGAATTGGAAGCTTGTCCATTTCTTTTCCGTGAATTACTGCCGGTGCATTTTCGTAAGCTCCTGCCAGGCCTCGGATATTTTTGATTAGGATACGCATGGTTTTCGGGATTGGAAGATTTGTGGTTGCAAAACTCGGAAAAATCTTGGGTTTTATTGGTCTTTATAATGGAAGGAGATGCAATGTGCCGTTTACATACAGATCGGAATTTATCGTTTCAGAAGTTTTGGATATCGCTAATGGCGTCATTATTTATCTAAATTCGCCATTCATTGTAGCGAATATTATAAACCAATTTCATATACAAACGTAAATAAGTCGGTTCGAAACTTTCAACGAACAGATGGACCTAAGATTATCATGAATTTTCGCAAAAGATTGATTGTTGTTCTTTTTCAGCCTCCAGTAAGAATGGAACAGGTCGAAAAAAAGGATTTTTTAGTTGCATTAATGGGGGTATATCTGGCGCTGATATTACACGCTACATGGCTTTGCATTTTCTGGGCTGAAAATGTTCAACCCCTTGTTTTCATTAATGTTTTTAGCGTATTGATTTTTGCAATGAATATTCTGCTACTTCTCAAATGGGGGCATACGCGAACCGTGATGATTATTTCAGCACTCGAAGTGATGGTTCATCAGTATTTTGCGGTGTATTATCTGGGATGGGATCTCGGATTTCAATATTATCTTCTTGCGGTGGTTTCGTATATTTTTATGAGTAAATTTCGAAGCGCCGTGGTGCCTGCTCTCGTTACCCTTGGATGTCTTTTTAGTTTTATAATCATTTATTTCGGCATTGCCCAAGTTCAAAATCGACCTATTTATGTTTTTAGTAATACACTTGAAAACTTCTTCTTTATATCCAACGCATTTTTTATTTTTCTGCTTATTGCGATCTTCGCCTATGTGTACAGCTCGACCACCCGGGAAGCCGAACGTCTGCTGCAGTTGGAGTACAGAAAGTCAAATAGCTTGCTGTTAAACATTCTGCCCGCAACAATTGCTGATCAGTTGAAGCAAGGCAATGAATTGATTGCCGATTACCACGAAAATACATCCGTCCTATTTGCTGATATGGTAGGTTTCACTCAATTTTCTCGAACATTGAATCCACGAGAACTTGTAAGCCATCTCAATGCCTATTTTACCAGATTTGACCAACTTGTGGAAAAATACAATGTGGAGAAAATAAAGACCATCGGGGACGCTTATATGGTTGTAGCGGGTGCGCCTGAAGCTAATGTAGATCACGCTGACGCCCTCGTTGATCTCGCAATTGAAATGGTTGAAGTGACAAAAAGAATTTCGAACAGGCTCAAAGCTAAAGTGGAAATACGCATAGGCATAAACTCGGGGCCAATTGTTGCCGGAGTTATCGGTAGCAAAAAGTATATTTACGATATCTGGGGAGACACCGTTAACGTCGCTTCCAGAATGGAAAGTCATTCCCTTCCGGGAAAAATTCAAATTACATGCGCGACCAAAGAACTTTTAAAAAAGGATAGAAGATATACCCTTCGAGAGGAAGTGGAATTCAAAAGCCTGGGAGTGCTGCAATCGTATTTCGTACACCCGGTTTAATTTTGGGAATTATGAAACCTGAGGAAGATTTCACCAAGAAATTTATGCTTTCAGGATTGCATTGACTAAGTTGTTTTTCATACTGAGAAAATTATAAATGGGTGGAAAATTTTGGTAAAATCACTATTAAGAAACTTGGATGGCTTTTAAGTTTTACAGTGTTTATAGGTTTTTACTTCCCCACACTAGTTCAACAGGGAATGTTTCTCGACGGCATTACTTACAGCGCCATTTCAAATAATATGGCAAGTGGCCTCGGCAGCTTTTTCGATCCGCATTATACCCAAACCCTTTATCCACACTTTCACGAGCATCCCCCACTCGTATTCATTATTCAATCCTTTTTCTTCAAAATATTCGGAAATGGATTTCTCACCGAGCGGATTTATTGCCTTTTCATTCTCCTTCTTACTGCTTTTGGAATCAGCAAAATATGGCGACTCATACAACCCAAGGCTGAACTAAAAATTTTCGACTGGCTTCCGGTGCTACTATGGCTTTCATTGCCTTTGGTGATGTGGTCGTACAAGAACAATCTGCTCGAAAATACGATGGGAGTTTTTACCCTCTTTTCCGTGTTTTTTATTTTAAAATCTTTCATTGAGAAGCGGGCCATCTTCTTGATATTCGCAAGTGGCTTGATCGTATGCGCCTTCCTTTCGAAAGGTCTGGTTGGCTTGTTCCCACTTGCTGTTCCGGTCGTTTATGCTTTTGTATATAAGCCTGATAGAAATACTTTTTTATACACCGGATATTTAGGTATTCTCACGGCGTTTTTTGCCTTTACATTGTCCATTGTCTTTCCGGCATTGAAGGAAAATATTCTGCTCTATTTCGATCAGCAACTTCTGCCGGCATTAGCCGGTGAGCGAGAAATTACAACCGGCAATCGTTTTTCAATTCTTCTGAATCTTATTCTGGAACTTTCACTGCCGATTACCCTGCTGATTTATTTCTGTGCCAAACAGTGGATGAAGGTCAAAAGTCTCAATTTTCTAAAAGATAAAAAATCCAGGTTATTATTCCTTCTTGCCTTAAGTGCATCCATTCCATTAATTATTTCGCTGAAGCAAAGAAAGTTTTACCTTATTCCATCTATACCTTTTTATATTCTGTCGATTAGCTGTTTGATACTCCCTTTTATAAAGATGATGATCGACAAGTGGTCGAAGTCAACATTGAGATGGATTAAACGAATATCTCTAATTAGTGCTTCTTTTTTGATTCTGGTTTCGGTTTTTCTTTTCGGAAAATATTCAAGAGATGAAGAAAAGTTGGGAGATATTTATGTCATTTCAAATGCAATCCGGGAAGGTACGCTAATTTCAACCACAAAAGCCCTTTGGGAAGATTGGAGCCTACATGCGTATTTGAGCAGAGTTGGAAATTTGAGTTTGGATGCGGATGATAAACATGAATATTATCTAATTGAAAAAGATGCTGTAATTAATATGGAAATCAATTCGGCTTATCAATCGGTCGATTTGAAATTGGAAAAGTATGAGTTGCTCAGAAAAAAGCCTTAAACTGTTTGCCACAACACCTATAATCTTAATCTCAATAGTATCTTTGGCGCCATGGCGGGAAACAGCTTTGGTAAAATCTTTCGGTTAACGAGTTTCGGTGAGTCGCACGGCGCGGCCATTGGCGGCATTATCGATGGCTGTCCGGCAGGGCTGAAGCTCGACTTCGAGAGAATCCAATCTGAGCTCGATCGCCGTCGCCCAGGGCAATCCGATCTTACAACGCAGCGCGATGAAAGCGACACCGTGACTTTCCTCAGCGGAGTTTTTGAAGAAGAAACCACCGGAACGCCCATCGCATTTCAAATCCCCAACAAAGACCAGCGCTCAAGAGACTATTCCAAACTCAAAGATGTTTATCGCCCATCCCACGCCGATTTTGTGTACGACCAAAAATACGGAGTGCGTGACTACCGCGGTGGCGGACGCGCAAGTGCCCGCGAAACGGCCGTAAGAGTTGCGGCAGGTGCTGTCGCAAAACAGTTTTTAGCTTTAAGCGAAATCCGAATTATAGCTTTCGTAAGCCAAATTGCTGACGTAGTGGTTTCAGAAGCGCTTGAATTTCTGGACTTATCTCAGCCCGAAAATGAAATCCGCTGTCCGGATGCAAATGCCGCCGCCAAAATGCGCCAGCGCATTGAAGAAGCACGCGACTCCGGCGATTCGCTCGGTGGAATTATTACCTGCGTCGTTCAAAATGTTCCGGTCGGATTGGGTGAGCCCGTTTTCGACAAACTTCACGCTGACCTCGGAAAAGCAATGCTCAGCATCAATGCTGTAAAAGGATTCGATATCGGAAGTGGATTTGCGGCAGCAGCTATGCCCGGAAGCCAGCACAACGATGCTTTTCAGCAAAAAGAGGGGAGAACCCAGACTCGAACCAACAACAGCGGCGGTATACAAGGCGGAATTTCTAACGGGATGGATATCGTTTTTCGAGTCGCGTTCAAACCTGTGGCGAGCATCAGCAAAGAACAAAACACTGTTAACAGAAACGGCGAAGAACAACAAATTCAAATCGAAGGTCGCCATGATCCATGCGTGGTGCCGCGGGCTGTGCCTATTGTAGAAGCCATGGCCGCCCTCGTACTCGCCGATCATTCACTCAGAAACCGTTCTTGCAAATTATGAAGAAACTTGCCCTGCACTGGAAAATTATCATCGGACTTGTACTCGGAATTATCTGGGCTTTTGCAGCAAGCTATTTTGGTTGGAATGATTTCACAAAGAATTGGATTAATCCTTTCGGTGTAATTTTTATCCGAGCGCTGAAATTTATTGCTGTACCGCTGGTTTTATTCTCAATTATCGCCGGTATCGGCGATCTCAAAGATATGTCGAAATTGGGTCGAATGGGAGCAAAGACGCTTGGTATGTATTTAGTCACTACAGTTATTGCTATTTCCGTTGGACTACTTTTGGTCAACATTGCAAAACCCGGATCCCATGTGGATGATGAAGTACGTATTAAAAACCGACTCTCGTACGAATCTTGGGCGAATCAAAACAATATTGAAATAAAGGATCATAAAAATTTTACAACCGACCCGCAATACGCACAGTACCTCACCACAGAACAAAAGGAAGTAGCCAGAATTGAGGATCAGCAGAAAGCTGCGGAAAAAGTGGAAACTACCAAATCCACCAAAGATCAGGGACCTTTGCAATTTCTGGTCGATATGGTTCCTGAAAATATCGTACTTTCGATTTCAGACAACGGCCTGATGCTTCAAGTCATTGTCTTTGCCATATTTTTCGGAATCTGCATTGCCATCTTGCCTGAAGAAAAAGTAAGCGTTCTCAAAAGTTTTATCCACGGAGGCAATGAAGTTTTCCTCAAAATGGTTGATATTATTATGCGAGCAGCGCCCTTTTTTGTTTTTGCCCTCATGGCCGGTGTGCTATCGCAAATGGCTGATACCCCATCAGAGGTTCTCCATATTTTTGCAGGTCTGGGTTCGTATTCAATCGTCGTTCTCGTTGGACTGTTCTTTATGATTTTCGTCTTCTATCCTGTTTTAGCGCGCACGGTTGTCAAGCAGCTTACCTACAAGGATTTTTTTCGCAGAATCAGCCCAGCGCAATTTCTCGCATTCTCCACGAGCTCAAGTGCAGCCACACTGCCCGTGACAATGGAGTGCGTCGAAGAAAACATTGGCGTAAGCCGAAACGTTACTAGCTTTGTCTTGCCCATCGGGGCAACTGTTAATATGGATGGCACAAGTCTGTATCAGGCTGTTGCGGTTGTGTTTTTAGCGCAGTTTCATATGGTCGATCTGGATTTTGCGCAGCAACTCACCATTGTGCTAACTGCTACGTTGGCATCTATCGGTTCGGCGGCGGTGCCGAGTGCAGGGCTTGTTATGCTGATTATTGTTTTGCAAAGTGTTGGATTAAATCCGTTGTGGATTGCAATAATATTTCCCGTAGATCGTATTTTAGATATGTGCAGAACAGTGGTGAACGTTACCGGCGATGCCACAGTTTGTACTATTATTGCACAAAGTGAAGGAGAATTGAATTATAAAAAATAAAAGAAATCATTTATGAAAAAAGCGCTCAAGATTATCGGAATTATCGTAGTTGTTATCTTTCTGCTGCTTCTTATTCTACCGTTTGCCTTCAAGGGCAAAATAGTGGAATTAGTAAAAGAACAAGCCAATAAAAACCTCAAAGCAAAAGTGGAGTTTTCAGATGTGAATCTATCCCTCATCCGCCATTTTCCCAATTTGTCTGTCGCTATTGAGGATTTGAGCGTGGTGGGCGTGACCCCCTTCGAAGGCGATACCCTCGCGTCTATGAAAGACCTCAATCTTACGTTGGATATAATGAGTGTAATTAATGGAGATCAAATAATCGTGAAAAAGATTGGCCTTGACCAACCCGTTATAAATATACTGGTACTAAAAGATGGAACGGCCAATTATGATATTGCAGTAGAATCCGGTGATACTACCACTACCGTGGCGAGCGGAGAACCTATGAAACTCACTATTGATGAATACGAAATTTCGGATGGTCGAGTGATATATGATGACAAAACGTTACCCATGGTGCTTAATTTAATGGGTTTAAATCATACCGGGAAAGGAAATTTTGCTGAAGATGTTTTTACCCTTAATACAGAAACGCATGTTGAAGCTGTTACGGTCAATTACGACGGTACGCGATACGTGAATCACGCCGCAGCCGATTTAAGCGCCGATATTGCCATGGATTTGAATAAAATGAAGTTCACCTTTATGGAAAATGAACTAACTATCAATCAAATGTCCATCGGATTTGATGGTTGGCTCGCTATGCCCCAAGATGATATCGATATGGACATTACATTCGATGCGAAGAAAAATGATCTCAAAACGTTGCTTTCACTTGTTCCTGCAGAATTCACACAAGATCTTGATGGGGTGGATGCTTCCGGAAAAATCGCGCTGAGCGGATTTGTGAAAGGAACCTATAATGATAATCTGATGCCTGGTTTTGGTTTAAATCTGGGTGTCGAAAACGGGCACGTTCAATATCCTGATTTGCCAAGAAGTATTGAAAATATGCAGATCAAAGCGGAAATAAATAGCCCGGAAGGAAACGATATGAACGCTATGACGGTCGATGTTCCAAAATTCCACATGGAAATTGGAAAATCAGCGTCCGATCCCAATACGGTCGATGCACGACTGAGCTTGCGCCAACCGATGACCGATCCGCTCATCGATACGAAAGTGGATGCTGATTTAAATCTGGGAAGTTTTAAGGATGTAATTCCTATGGATGGAGATTTCAACCTTGCCGGAATGCTCAATGCGCATTTTGAACTCAACGGTGCGTTGAGCTCTATTGAAAATCAGCAATTTGATAAATTCAAAGCTTCCGGAAATGCCGTTCTGGCCAATTTCGTATATAAAGATAAAGACGTTGAGGCACAAATTCCCGAAGCCAGAATGGCCTTCAGTCCACAAAAATTAAATCTTGAAACGCTCAAAGTGATTTACGAAGGAATGAACATTTCGCTCGACGGATACTTGAATAATTATGTGGCGTATGCTTTGACCGATACTACACTTCAAGGTGTATTCAATTTGAAAGCGGACAAAATAGACGCCAATAAATTGATGGGTGATGAAGTTGATACCGCTTCCGCGGAAAATGGAGATGCCAACGCACCCGCCGATACAACTGCTTCATCAGGCGAACCCATGCGCGTTCCCGACCATCTCGATATTACTCTCAATGCCGAGATTGGAGAAATAAAATACGATGATTTGATCTTGAGTCAGATTAAAGGTGAAATAGGAGTGAAGAATGAAATCGCTGCTTTGCGCCAAATGTCCTTTAACCTTCTTGGCGGATCGGCTACAATGGACGGCTCATACAATACCCAGAATCACGCCAAACCAATGGCCGATTTCTCATACGACTTAAGGAATATCGGTATTAGTGAAGCCGCTAAAGCATTTACAACCATAGAGAAATACGCACCTATCGCGAAATATGCTACCGGGAAAGTTTCATCAAAGCTTTCGCTAAAAACGGAACTTACTGCCAATTTGGATCCCGTGTATGAAACTATGCAAGGGCGCGGAAGTCTTCAGACTGACAATGTAATTCTCGAAGGCGGTGACTTTTTGCAAAAGCTCGCCACAACTCTTAAATCGCCGAAGCTCGCCAGACAAGAAATTCAGGACGTAAACGCAACTTTTCAGATCGAAGACGGCAAGATTACTACCGATCCCTTCGATGTGAAAATCAATAATATGAAGGCCACAGTTTCAGGTTATAGCAGTTTTGACGAAACGATGGATTACGTCATGGCTATGACGGTTCCCACAAGCGAATTGGGAAGTGATTTCAATAAAATGGCTCAGGGACTCCTCTCATCTGCCAATTCATTCCTCGGTGGAAATATGTCGATGGGTGATAATATCAATATAGATGTTCGCATACACGGCGACATAGCAGATCCAAAGATTTCTCCTTCCTTTGCCGGAATGGATGGCGGAAGCGTGACTGATCAAGCGAAAGAGGCAGTGAAGGAAGTGATCAATGAGAAAATTGATGAAGGAAAAGATAAAGCTCTCGAGGAAGCTTCCAAACAAGCTGAGAAAATCCTAAAGGATGCACAGGAACAGGCAGATAAGTTGGTGCAGAATGCACATCAGGCTGCCGCAAAAGTTCGATCGGAAGCTGATGCTCAAGCGAAGAAATTGGTTGATAATGCAAATAACCCTATTGCCAAGCAAGGTGCTAAAATAGCTGGAGATCAATTGCGGGCACAAGCCGACAAACAAGCTTCAAAATTGGAATCAGAAGCTGAAAAACAAGCGGCTGATATAATGGATAAGGCACGAAAAGAAGCCGACAAGCTTAAGAATGAATAATGCATCTTTTGAATTCTAAAATGATTCGATTCAGCTTTTTAATTGGGTTTGTATGTTTCGCTATTTTCGCGAAAGCGCAAGACGACTGTAATCCTACTCAATCCAAAAAAGTGCAGAAAATATTAGATAAAGCGTATAGTGCGCAGAGTCTGACAATCGATGAACGTATAACTTTGTTTCACTCCGCACTGGATGATGATCCCAATTGCCTGCAATGCAAGTTTGGACTGGCGCGTGCCGAATATCAAATAGCTACGGATCGAAATATAGGCTATTCAAAGGCGTTGAAGTACTTTGAAGAAACTATAAATCAATGTGCTACGTATCATGCCGACGCCTATTATTATGCCGGTATCATTAGTTATGGAAATCAGGATTACGAAAGGGCACTTAAGTTTTTTGAGAGCTTCCTGAAGTTTGACAAAGAGACCGGAAAAGTATCGCGCGATAATGATATCAAAGAACAAGATGTCGCCACCGTACTTCCTGAAATCCGATTTTATGTCTCCTTCTATGCCAACCCGGTTCCTTTCGATCCGCATCGCCTGGAAGGAGTGAATACTCCGGCCGATGAATATTTGCCCATGCTGTCACCGGATAATACTGCTATATTTTTTACGCGTAAGGAAAAAGTAAAAAATAAGGGAGATATATACACCCGTGAGGTGGAGTCATTTATGAAGGCTGAAAAAATACCCGATGGCACTGATTTCCAAAACCCTCAGCCTTTGCCTCCGCCATTCAATGTAGGCGACAATTATGGAGGTGTGAGCATTTCGCTCGACAACCGCGAAATGTTTGTTACTGTGTGTAAACCGGTATCCTCAACCTACAAAAACTGTGATCTATACGTTACCCATTATGACCGGCAAACGGACGAAACCGGAAAAGTAAAATATGCCTGGTCGGGACTTGAAAATCTCGGACCAAATGTGAATACACCCGATGGATGGGAAGCCCAGCCTACACTTTCTGCTGACGGAAACGTACTTTATTTTGCTTCCATTCGCGAAAACTCCACACCAGATAAAGATGGTAATCCAACCATTGACATTTATTACGCGACTCGCACCAAAGGCGGAATCTGGTCTCAGGCCAAACCCATTGATGGAGATATAAATACTGCCGGAAATGATAAGAGTCCCTTTTTGCACGTCGATAGCAAGACCCTCTATTTTGCCAGCAATGGCCGCATGGGGGCAGGTGGATATGACATTTTTTACAGCAAGCAGTTGGATGATGGATCTTGGTCAGAGCCAAAAAACCTCGGTTATCCAATTAATTCACCGCAAGATGAGCATGGCTTGGTTGTGAGTACTGATGGAAAGCGTGCGTATTTTTCTTCGTCCAATGTAAAATCGGCTAAAGGCCTTGATATTTTTGCTTTTGAAGTTCCACAAACTGCACGACCCGAAAAAGTGCTTATACTAAAAGGAGAAGTGAAGAATGAAGATGGCGAATTGATACCCGATGCCCGAATCGAACTGAAATACACTGAGAGCAAAATTGTCAAGGAAATCGATGTGAATAAGCAAGATGGAACGTATTCGACCGTAATAAATTTAAAGAAGAACGATGACGTGGTGGTTTCTGTAAAAAGCAAAACAGAAGAAGTAGCTTTTAATACCCGCGTCTTTACGCTGGCTGATACTGCTAATACGGTACAGAATATCCATATGAAAATCGATAAATTGAAAGAAGGAGATATTTACCGTATCAATGATATCCGTTTTAAGACAGGCTCCTCTGATCTGAATGAAGAATCAAAACGCGTGCTGGATGAGTTCGCCGCCTATTTAGCGGAAAATCCTTCATTGAAAATTGAAATTCGCGGGCATACGGATAATGTGGGCGATCCACGAAAAAATCTCGTTTTAAGTGCAGATCGTGCCTTTGAGGTATTTGGCTATATGCAAAATCAAGGTGTGGACGGTAAAAGGATGACTTTTAAAGGTCTCGGAGAAACTGAACCACTCGTTCCAAATACTTCCGAAGCAAATAAAGCACAAAATCGACGCACAGAATTCAAAATTACCCGACGTTGATTACCTTTGTAAAAAATTAAAACATAGACTTATGCGTACCTTATTCCTTTTTGTAACGATTCTCGCCTTGGGAGCTTGTACCAATAATACCGATAAAGCGGATAATAATAATGAAGCCGATATCGTTGTCGATGCTCCGGCAATCACTGTTTACGGTGACTCCACAGTAACCGAAGAAGGAGCGATGGATCCCGCAGATTTTCTTGCTGAAATGGTAGGGCAAGATACTTTAAAATCGAAAGTTAGAGCGGTTGTGAAAGAAGCATGTACGCAAAAAGGTTGCTGGATGATTCTCGATATGGGCAACGGCAAAGAAATGCGTGTCTCATTTAAAGACTATGGCTTTTTTGTTCCTACCGAAGGAATGGAAGGAAGAACAGTTGTGGTCGATGGATATGCATACACTGATACGATTTCGGTTGAAAACTTGCGCCACTTCGCTGAAGATGCCAAAAAATCAGCGTCCGAAATTGCGGCTATTACCCAACCCGAAATTGGTATGGGATTTACCGCAGATGGTGTTATTATTGAAAAATAAGTTTCCGCTCAGCCAACCACGCTCAAAGCATTGAAAATCCCTGTTATCAGCAGGGATTTTTTTATAAAATTGTGTTAGAAATAAAATTTATATAAACCAATTTCTAAAAAAAATGAATACCTTTCGATAAAACTTTGGAATTGATCGTTGAAATTCACTAAATTTGGCATGAAAAAATTAAACTTATTAATGGTATGAAGCAACTCTACTCTATTTACCTTACCCTATTAACAATCGTATTTTTATGCGTTGGAACTCAGGGCTACTCTCAGGGAAACACCTGTGCTACAGCTGTTTCCGTTCCTGTAACAGTCAATGGTTGTGTCAACCAACAAGTCTCCAATGTGGGCTTGACCAACAGCGGTGTGATACCCGTGTGTCCCGGATTTAATGGAGGCGACCTGTGGTTGAAAGTTGTGCTTCCACCTTCTGGGGTTGTTACAATGACAGGCAAGTTCATTCCCGGAGTTTCCAATTTATCGATGGATATCAATATGGCCGCTTACACTGGTTCATGTGGCTCACTTACGCAAGTAGGATGTGACGATGATTCTGGAGCAGGTTTTTACCCCTCTCTTACCGTTACTAGTACACCAGGAAGTACCGTGTATTTTCAACTATGGGATACCCAAAATAATAATCAGAGTCCCTTTAGTGTTTGTGCAAACGGAATGCCCACCTGTACTTCGCCTACGGCTACTTATACCCGATCTTGCGCCAGTGATAATGAATATAGTATCTCGGTAAATTTAACCAATCTCGGCGACGCCACAGAGGTGAATATTATCAACGATGGTGGCGCGCCAGCGATTATGGGAATTACCACTACCGGAACTTATGCTGTTGGTTCTTTCGCTCTAGATCAGGTAGTAAATGTAACAGTTGAACATGGAAGCGATCCTACTTGTAATGTATCCAAGGCGCTGTCAGATGTTGGACTGGGCTGCGAACATCTTATTACATGTGGTATTGATTTGAACCAAACCTATTGTTATGGAAACAATGATATTACGAAATTCTTATACAGCTCTCCCGATGGTTCGCCGCTTACTATTACGTTTAATTCTGGTTTGATCCAGAACATTTCTGATAAGGTAAGAATATACAATGGTACTACTACGGCTGACCCACTTCTTTACAATGGATCTAATGGTGGTGATCTTTCAGGCTTAACCCAAACGGCTTCAAGCGGACACGTGCTTATGCAAGCCGTTTCTGATGGTGGTGGAAGTTGTCAGGATGGTAGTCTTGGTCTTGGCGGTGGTTGGAATTGGAATGTATCGTGCGAAGGTTTGAGCGCTTGTGAGACCGCTACGCAAATGGTTTCCAAAACGACTTTTGCAGCCTCAGAGATTGACGCAAACTTGAGTGGAGTTCCTTTCTCAGGTGCCAATGAATGCAATGGCCCTGGAACAAATCCCGATCTCTTTTTCAAATTTACCGCTGTCGGTTCGGTTACCTATTTCCGGGCTCAAGGTGGTGCAGGTTTCGATCCTGCTGTTGAAGTTTATGATGGTTGCGGAGGTACCCAATTGGCGTGTACCAATGATGCAGCCGCCGGTCAGCGTGAGCTATTCTGGGTTACGGGGCTTACCCCGGGTAATGAATATGTTTACCGCGTGTATCACGCCGGTTCTGGAGCACCTGCTACTACAGCATTCCAAACGGCAATCGCTCATATACCAACGGTTCAGCTCCGAAATGATTTCTGTGGAGTTACCGATTTGGTAGCAAGTAGTATAATAAGATCTACAACTCCAAATCCAACGTATCTTCTCGATGGTTTCGTATGGGAGTTCACTGAACTCGAACCACCTTTTAATGTGTATGAAGTAAATTCACCCAATGGTGCCAACCCACAATTTAGAATGTTCTGGTTTTCAGATTTCGAATATGGAAGAACGTATTCTGTGCGCATAAAAGCGCGTATGTATCAGGGGCCAAATGAAGGTGATTATGGTCCTGCATGTACGATCGGATTTGCTTCCGAAGTTGGTTCTGGACTTCAAGCCCAATATAACAATGGCTTCTTCGGTCTTTGCGATATCGTAAAAGCAATACCTGCTTCTGGGGTAACAAATTATCGTTGGACTTTTGATGACGGTGCAACTGTTTCGGAATACAATTCAAATTCCAGTAACTATTTCTGCCCTCTTCAAAACGTTAGCGGTCTTGAATTAGGAACTTCTTACACGGTTAATGTCTTCGTTACCGCCGGTGGCGTGGAAAGTACAAGCAGTATAGATCGTACCATTAATATGAATGGTTCAGTTCCAAATACGGGGCTTAATCCCGCTATATTAGCATGTGGTTCAAATGTTAACATCACCCAAGGTACGCAGGCATACAATGTTTGTGCGGCAAGCGGTTACACCTTTCGATTTACCAATCTGTCTCAGCCTGGCGAATCTCCTATTGAGAAAAATCGACCAAACCGCGCCATAACGTTTAGTCAGGTTCCGGGGCTTATTCCTGGAGATACTTACAGCGTTGCCGTAAAAGCAAATGCAGGTGGTTTGTCGGGTGATTATTCTTCTGAATGCGAAATTACGATTAATGTTCCTCAAAATGGTTTTGCGAGCAATCCGTCTTCATTGAATATAACTTCTTCAAATGAAAGAGATATGCTTAAATCGGAATTGAACGTTTCTCCTAATCCCGTTGCTAATGGGGCTGATGTACTCGTTACAATTAGTTCCTTGCAGTCGGCGCAGCAATCTATTGAGGTGCGTGTTTTCGACCTTACCGGGAAGATGGTACATACCCAAAAATTCGCAAATAATGGCACTCTATTTAATGGACGCATGAAGATTAGAGATGACTTACCCGCCGGAATTTATCTGGTTCAAAGCATCGTAAACGGTAATATTCAGGGTGCTCAAAAATTAATCATTGAATAAATAATCAATCGTTTTAATCAATTCAACTACGAAATCTCCGCGGTCTGACCGCGGAGATTTTTTTGTACTTCTTAATTTTTCCTAAGACCCTATTTTATCTACTTTTGATCAAACGAATAGACTATTATG
This sequence comes from uncultured Cryomorphaceae bacterium, assembly GCA_963741985.1. GTDB lineage: Bacteria > Bacteroidota > Bacteroidia > Flavobacteriales_D > Cryomorphaceae > Cryomorpha. The sequence goes on along the minus strand of CAVUKD010000004.1, from coordinate 230,207 downwards.
ATTGCAGAAGCAACCCAGACTGATTTCGAACGAAAAGACCTATCCAATAAGGAATTACGAGATTTATACAAGAATATTCTCATGCCGCGAATGATTGAAGAGAAGATGCTCAGTCAACTCAGACAAGGCAAAATTTCGAAATGGTTTTCGGGAATAGGGCAGGAGGCAATCAGCGTAGGGCTTACCATGGCTCTCAAAGCCGATGAGTACATTCTTCCCATGCATAGAAATCTGGGCGTTTTCACTACGCGAAGCATTCCACTTCAACGCCTCTTCTCCCAGTTTCAGGGAAAAATAAACGGCTACACCAAAGGGCGCGATCGCTCCTTTCATTTTGGGATCAAAGATGCACACATTGTTGGTATGATCTCGCATCTTGGACCACAAATGGGCGTCGCAGATGGAATAGCGCTGGCGCAAAAACTTGGAAAAGAAAATGGCGTTACTGCTGTTTTTACAGGTGATGGCGGAGCCAGTGAAGGCGATTTTCACGAAAGTATCAATGTGGCTGCCGTTTGGGATTTGCCCGTAATCTTCGTAGTAGAAAATAATGGATACGGACTCTCCACACCTTCGTCCGAGCAATTTAAGTTCAAACAGTTTATCGATAAAGGCATTGGCTATGGAATGGAAACGCTTCAGATAGCCGGAAATAATATTGTTGAAGTCTACACCAAATTCCGGGACATCGCCGAAAGCATGCGCGAAAATCCACGGCCTGTTTTGGTGGAGTGCCTTACTTTCCGGATGCGCGGCCATGAGGAAGCGTCGGGTACGAAATATGTGCCGCAGGAATTAATGGACTTTTGGGGTCAGAAGGATCCCGTGTCGAATTATGAGCGTTTTCTCCTTGCGGAAAATGTGATATCCGAAGATGAGGTGCTGGCTATTCGCGAAGAAATGAAGCGTGAAATTAGTGATGCTCTCCATGCCGCTTCGGATGAGGAAACCATCGTGCAGGACGACGTCAAAGAACTCGGTGATGTCTATGCCCCTTTCGATTTAACCGTTACTTCTCCGGGTTCAGAACATACCGAAATGCGCCTTATAGATGCAGTGTCTGACGGGCTTCGTGAAGCAATGCGTCGCCATGAAAATCTGGTATTAATGGGGCAGGATATTGCCGACTACGGAGGTGTTTTTAAAATTACCGAAGGTTTTCTGGATGAATTTGGCAAAGACCGCGTCCGGAATACACCTCTTTGCGAAGCAGCAATCGTAGGAACCGGTCTCGGTCTCTCAATCAAAGGCTACAAAGCCATGGTCGAAATGCAATTCGCTGATTTTGTGACCGAAGGATTCAATCAAATCGTGAATAATTTGGCGAAAGCCCACTACCGCTGGGAGCAAAATGCCGATGTAGTGGTGCGTATGCCGACAGGTGCCGGAGTGCAGGCGGGTCCCTATCACTCCCAAAGCAATGAGGCCTGGTTTACGCACGTACCGGGACTCAAAGTAGTCTATCCGGCCTTCCCGGCTGATGCCAAAGGACTTTTGCTCACCGCCTTCGAAGATCCAAATCCGGTAATGTACTTCGAGCACAAAGCATTGTACCGCAGTTTGAAAGGAGAAGTCCCTGCGGGATATTACACAATTCCGTTTGGAAAAGCTGCAACAGTTCGCGAAGGAAATGGAGTTTCCATAATTACATATGGAATGGGAGTGCACTGGGCTTTGGCTCTTGCTGAAGAAATGCCTGAACTCGACCTCGAAATTATTGACTTGCGCACCCTCGTGCCCCTCGACGAAGAAGCTGTTTTCGCTTCGGTACGTAAAACCGGTCGAGTCCTCGTACTTCACGAAGATACAATGTTTGGCGGTCTGGGAGGAGAACTTTCAGCACTTATTACTGAAAACTGTTTTGAAGCACTCGATGCACCCGTAATGCGCTGTGCGAGCATGGACACCCCTGTGCCGTTTACAGGACCATCTGGAGGAGAAATTTTTAGCAAACTCACGGTTGAAAGCGAAGATTGAGGAGTTGATGGGGTATTGATACATGTTTAAGCAAGAGTGCAACTTTAAACTCACCTCCTATTGCGATTTCAATTAATCGAACTTAGATTATTTTCTACTTTAATAATAAGGCAAATTACTCTTTTTTATGACCGCAGGACGAAAGGCCATTATAGCGGTGAGAAGATGAGAGGGTACGATCAGAGAATCCTAAATTAGCTATCCGATTAATGTAAAAACCTCTGTTGAATCAAACAGAGGTTTTATGCTTATTCCACGATTCGATCTTACGAATTCGGTTTCTCGCCTACAACAATGTGAAAATTAAACATTGGATTTTGTAAAGTACCCCACAGTCGAATCCAAATTGGAAGCAATTGCTCTGTCCCTCTGGCAGTGGTGATATCACCCATATCAATCATGTTTTCATTTTTCCATCCAAATGAATTTAATAGTCCTTTTACACGCTCTTTCGCTTCTATATCATTACCACTTATGAAAACATTGTGGTCACCGGGTAAAAGCGATGGGTTAACCATGATGAGTGTATTCATGGTGTTCAAACTTTTCACAACTTTGGCATCGGGATACGCTCTTTGAATCTGTTCTCCAAGCGAATCCGTATTGCATACTGAAAGGGAAGGAGGCATTCCGTTTGAAAAGTCCAAAGGATTGGAAATATCCAGTATAACTTTATCCTTTAAATTTTCTTTGCCGGCCATTTTCAATACTTCCAAAGATCCGCCGCCATTCGTAGCATTGACAATTAAATCAGCAAAAGCGGCCGCTTCTAAGAAAGTTCCCAATTTAATTTTCTGATTTTCCTTGAGCCAAATACCCAGTGGCGGTCGGCCAAACGAATCTTTCTCTGTCTTGGAAAGTGAATTGTTTACATTTCGTGTTCCCATTACTACCTGGTGATTCAACTCTATCAGTTTTGAACTGATTGTTTGGCCAACAGGCCCTGTTCCTAATACGGCGATTTTCATTTTCTTTCGTTGTTAAATTGTTAATGAGGAGGTTTAGTTTATATATTTACTACAATATTAGCATGTTAATTTACTCTTTACAAGAGCTGTAATAAATGATAGTATTGGTCTTGAATGACGAAACTGAGTGTTGACGTGTAGTTTTAGATAAGATATTTTTTAAATTTTTTTCAAATGGTAGTTGACGGGATAGAATTAGAGATTAAAATGAATGGTAAAACCTATCATTGTGCATTGGATGTTACAATGGATTACATAGGCGGAAAATGGAAAACGGTTGTCCTATGGTATTTGCGAAACGGATATAAACGATTTAGTGAATTGAAACGCCATATTCCGGATATCACTGAAAAAATGTTATCCCTTCAGCTTAAAAAATTGGTAGCAGACGGGATTGTAGGAAGGCGTGTATTTGCTGAAGTTCCTCCGAGGGTGGAATATTATCTGACCAAAGAAGGGGAAACTCTCGTTCCTGTTATTGAAGCTCTCGCAAAATGGGGAAGGGAAAAAGCTGAATTAAATGGAAAAATCTTAGAAGTTAATCGAACTTGAAATAGATGTGTGTGACGATTAAAAGAGAAATTGTCAGCGCGCAGCAAACTAAAGGGCAGCAGAATAGATTAGATAACGAAAGTTTCACTGTCTACCTTTCACTCCTTCGTCCCACTATACATCCGATATCCCGAAAACCGGCAAGGTATTTTCCCATTCATCAGATGATGCGTGTCGAAAGTGCGTAAACCGATTCGCTTCATCGCTTCTTCATGTCCAGATAGAATCCAAGCTTGATAACCGGCATAACTTTCCTTCAGCTTATCTCCGATATCGGCGTAGAGTTCTTCGATATCATCTACTTTAATCCGCTCACCATACGGTGGATTCATCACAAGTATCGCTGGTGGTTTGGGCGGAGTTTCCCGAAAGAAATTCCCGATACTAAAATCTATGGCATCTTCCAGCCCTGCGTCTTTGGCAGCCTGCCGCGCGAGGCTGAGCGTGAAAAAATCGGTATCAATTCCTACGATTTTCACGGATTCTTCACGTAGCCGATTCACTGTGGCTTCGCGAATAACTCCGAAAAGTTCCGAATCAAAATCTTTCCAGTGCATAAAGGCAAAATTATCGCGCATCAATCCGGGGGCAATGCGGTGCGCTATCATCGCAGCTTCAATACAAACCGTCCCGGTCCCACACATCCCGTCAATAAGATCCATTCTACCGTCGTAACCTGCAATAAGCAGCATGCCTGCAGCCAGACATTCATTGAGCGGCGCAATAGATTCTTTTTGGCGGTATCCGCGTTTATTCAAAGGTTCACCCGAACTGTCGAGCGAGATGGTCACGTCATCATTCCAGATTTTCACATGGATAATTATATCCGGTTTCTGACTATCCACACTTGGCCTTTTCCCATATTTATCGCGAAAAAAATCGGCTATGGCATCTTTGCATTTCAAGGCCACATAATGACTATGGGTAAAAACCGGGCCGCTCGTGGTGGTGCGGATAAGAAAAGTTTTTTCGATATCGAACAGTTCATCCCAATCGATCGATTTGACCTGATTGTAAAGGACATCAGCATCTTCAGCGCGAAATCTTTTGATGGGTTTCAAAAGGCGCAGCGCAGTGCGAAGGCGGAGATTTGCTTTATAAACCAAATCTTTATCAGCTGTAAAAAAAACGGCTCTCTTTCCTGTTTTCACATCATTTCCACCTATGGAGCGCAACTCTTTGGCCAGCACTTCTTCGAGACCTTGCAGCGTGGAGGCCACCATCGGGAAACGTTCATTTTGCTTTGGGTTCGATCGGCGATTAGCCGCCGGCTTTCTTGGCTCCATATCCTTTTTTATGCAAATATGCCACAATTTTATCGCGATGGTCGCCCTGAATAATTATTTCTCCGTCTTTTGCTGTGCCACCGACTCCACAAAGACTCTTTAATTCACTACCCAATTCTTTCAAATCATCTGCAGTACCTACAAAACCTTGAATGAGGCTCACCACTTTACCGCCTCGCTGTTTTTTGTCGAGCCATACTTTTAAGTTTTGCCTTGCCGGCAAAAGGGTTTCCTGCTCCTCGTCTCCGTCCGTGCTGTATTCAAAGTTTGGATTGGTACTGTACACGACGTTTAGCTTTTTCTTTTTTGACATACGTGATTTTTTCTCTATTTTCCCAAAACTACAACTTTCTCGACAGTTCGTTTTCCCGAAAGGTTTTCTAAATAGACGAAATCTAAGCCACCGCTCCAGTTTTTTGTGTTAATATGAAGGTTATTCCAGCCGTGTTTGAAATTGACCTTTTCTCTGCCGGTCGCGTCAAATATCGAAACCATACCCATTAAATCCGAACTTGCGTATCAGAGTATTCACCTCCGAATCGTGAATAGGCATGAGCAAAAGCGAGTGTATTAATTTGATATCTTCTAATCCATTCGGGTTGTTGTGAACTCACGCTCGTTTAGTGATTCAGAATTATCTCAGAATAATAGAACAAATATGGCTATCTTACTAGCTGAGAACATCCTTTTAGAGGTTCCGACGGTTAATTCCCATTCCATTCTTCTGACTTTCTCAAAGCTATAAACCATGAAATATAAACTATCTTTTATTCTCCTACTTATGTCGGGAATTGTCGTTTCGCAAAACCTTTTTGATAACCAATTAGTTCCCCATCTGATTGATTTGGGAAAAGTGACCGACAACGATGATGACTTTTCAAATTTCGACCAACTTAAGGAAATCTGGGAAGATGTAGATATCGTGATGCTCGGTGAGCAATCACACGGCGAAAAGACCGCGTATCAAACCAAAATAAAATTGATAAAATTTCTACACGAAGAGATGGGGTTTGATATAATCGCCTTCGAAAGTGGGCTTTATGAATGCAACCGCGCATGGGGTAAAATAGAAAACGGCGAGAATGTATCGAAGTCACTGGGGCAAAGTGTCTTTTACCTGTGGTCAATCACTAAATCTTTCGAACCACTCGCCGCTTATATCGAGGCGAATAAAAATACCGAACGACCGCTATTGGTTGGCGGTTTTGATTACCAGTTTACCGGGAGAATTTCTGAATATGAGTTCACGGATGACTTCAAAAAATGGTTAGCTCAAACCAACCCCGCTGCATTCCAAGCACCCGAATGGAACGATTTTGAAGTTGCACTAAACCGGCTGGTTAAATACGACATGAAAAAATACAAAAAGGATCAGGCCCGGAAAGATACCGTATTTGTGAATACCATCATCACAGAAATTAATCCGTCAGATCCTGAGGCTGCTTTTTGGAGACATGTTTTAGGAAACGTCGAATACCTTTTATCTGATTTAGTACTTAAAACCGATAACCGCGACCGGCTTATGGCCGAAAACCTGATATGGCTCAAGGAAGCCAATCCCGAAAAAAAGATTATTTGCTGGGGAGCCACAAGCCACTTTCTCTATAATTGCGATGAAGTGCACTTGAAAGGCATTCCTTACAACCTGTTGGACAATTATTACCGAAAACAATCCATGATGGGGCAGTATGTAAAAGACCATTTTGGAGACAATGCATTTATCGTTGGCTTCATTGCCTATCAAGGTAAATATGGATTGTTGGGAGATAAGGATCTGAAGCCGGCCAAAGAAAGCAGCCTTTCTTACCAAATTGAAAAATCAGGACTTGAAAACTGCTTTTTATCTTTCGAAAACTACGATCCCGGTAGTTTAATTTCTCGCCCCTTGGGCCAGAAATACATGAAAAACAATATCTCTCACGTGATGAATGGAGTTATTTTCAATAAAAACATGGAAGACTCGCGCTTAGATCGTAATCTCTTCTTGGAAATTTACCCTGAAAACAAATGGATAAAACCGGAGCCTGTTGCTACGACTGAAAATTAATACACTGAAATTAATCTGCCTTCGCCTTTGACCGCTCCTTCAGCTGCACAACATGTCTTTGAAAATGATCTTTTAGAAAATTCAAGGTCTGAATTATGGTAATTCTACCCGCTACCGGATGTTTGAAATAGGCTTTATTCAACATCTGACTGTCAAATTGATCCAAGATGGAACGTAGATTTTTTCTGGCTTGAATATATCCTTCTTGAACTTTGTCGTAATCTAAATTTTCAGGAATTTCCTTAAAAACAGATGGAGCGTTGAATTTTTTGGAATAGTTTCGCAGACTTTTACTCAGGAGGGTAGAACGAAGTTTTGAAGCAACACCACCAGCCGGGACTTCAGATTTTGGAGCAAGAATTTTTTTGGAGAGATAGGCTGCTGTTCCTTTTTCAGATTCTTTGAGATGATAGAGAATTTGAACCGCACTCCATGCACCTTCAGGACTTTGGTGGCGACGACCTTCCGGGAGGGAATCCATATACCTGAAAAGTTCCTGAAGTTCGGTTTCCAGTTCGTCGTAGGGGGCATGAAGTTTCGATAACATAGATCATTGGTTTTTAAGAGAAAAACGGTTGCTCTTTTGCCAGGCCCAGCTGCGCATCATAAGGGCAAGCGTGATGGGAATAACAGCTTGATGAAAATTTTGCGGAATAGCGATCCAAAAAATCAATATTCCAAACATGATAAAGGCGTGGATTTTGAAAAACCGACTGTTGGGTTTCTTTCGAATGAGGAGAATTGCTCCCCAAATCCATGTAGGTAACGCCCAGAGAAGGTTAAAGTTCCACCTCGTTGCTGAGTGGTCGGTAGCAAACCAAAGCAGCGCAATGAAAATCCCCAACAAGCCAATCACAAAGAAAAATACGATATCAAAATATCTGAAAGAATTCGCTTTCAAGAATACCGCGCTGATTCCCGCAATAGCAAAGAGCGTCCAGAATATCCACATTATACCGCCTGAATCGGCATCTTGCGGTGCTTTACGCTCTGCTAAAATATAACTGCCGCCCGAAATCAGATTTTCAGTTGTGCCATCATGTAACACCTTAGCCTGCTCCAGATTTGCCTTTAGAAAATCAGGGAGAAACATTTTTTGACGCCAGTCGGCCACTCGATCGCAAGGAGCACCAAGCGCAAGGTCGATTCCAAGATCGCTCCATGCGTGATTCGTGAGATAGAGTCCAATCAAATCGCGGAATGTTTGTGTGCTGTCTTTTGGGTTTTCTGGATATTGAAGTTTGTCTCCAAGTACATTTTCCAAAACGTCTCGAAGCCGCGTGCTACAGTTGTCGTAGAAAAAATCGTACTTGTAATCCCGGTTTTCGGGCAATGCATTATTTTCCAAAAAGGAATATAGCTCTTGGATTTCGTCTTGGGTCAGGTTTAGTTTTTGACGATAAACCCAGCGGCCTTCGAATTGATATTCGCGCAAAAATTGAGGCATACTACTCACGCTGAGCATATAGTTGAGCTTGCCTTGCGCAAACTTCAAATAAAAATTGGGCGTGTCGAAATCAAAGGTGCCGTAATTATAAACCCGATCTACACCTGCATACGGATCGGTGATATGGATAGCGCTATGACCAAAAGTTGCGTAAAGATCATCTCCCTGACCACAAGTTATAAGGGATGCCTCAGATGTTTTCATGAGTTCCGCTGATTGCCCGTATAAGCTTTGGAAGATTAGAAAGGATAAAATGGAAAGTAGAAAAACGAGTCCTTTTCGCATCCGACGAAATTAGTATTTTCTATAGGATTATTCGCATGGTTACCACCAACCATCATGGGGCAACAGGTTGAAGTTTCAAGATTTGATTAATTTATCAGTAACTGGTTTTAGCACAGGTCCTCGTACCTAGCCAACGGCACGGTGCAACGCCCGTAAAAGATCAAGCCAAAAGCAAGAAACGAATATTCTGGACAGACAAGAATTTGAATCTGTAGATCGGCTATAGTGTCTGGATCAGAATCTTCGATAGCAAGGTGCACACAGTTCTAAAATAAAGGAGTCCCGATGGGTCGGGATGACTGTTTTTAGAACAAGTGCAACATCGATAGCGGCCATTCTGGACAGGCACGAGTTAGGTATTTTCTATTCATTCAAAAGGCGCTCCAGCTCTTTGATCGCTTTCTGGTTCCACGGCATTTCAATAGAATTTATGACTTTGAGCTTTTCAAGTTCTGTAAGGTGCCAACTTAGAGCGATGTGATCACCGGGATTATTTCGGATTTCAAGCGGGATATGATAGAGTGGCACAGCGATAAGATCAGAAGTCAATTCTAATATCTGATCCATGTTGTAATCCTGATCATTGAAGTAATTACCATAAAATGAGCCTATGGGGTTTACTATCTTGTCAAGAACTGTGGCATGTTTAATGTTGGGTTCGGTATTTTTTTGCGTATCTCTTATTTGAAGAATAATAACACCGCTCGTATTTTTCTCGATCCATTTTTTGAATGTTGTGAGATAATCAGATGTGATTTTCATTCCGAAATTATCACGCAACCCGGCATCCATCACTTCAATTGTTGGTTCCGTAGGCAAGCTTGGATAGGGAAGGATGTACGGAAAAGTTGAATTCATTCGCAGTGCACTACTCATCAATAGGTTGCTCGCTTCATGATGGGCGAAAAGCCGCATAAATTCAATATTCTCGGAGCTGACATTCAGATTGGCCACATCTTCCGGGTTTTCAGAGCACAGGTAGGAGATAGGTTGAGATGAAATGAGCATTCTTCTTCCGTCATTAACGACAGAGGGTGCGAGCACCATCATCGGAATTTCCGCATTGGCTACAGCCTGTGCATATGATTTTACTGTACGATTGAATACAAAACCGGTGTTCAAATTAAGTTGATCTTCAAAGGTCATTCCACGATCGAGTACATAATCCTTACCGGCGATAGTTCGTTTGCGGAAGCGAATGAAGATATCGTTGGTCGCAAAAGTGAACATGACCCGATTAAGAATATCTTTTGAAATATTATTCAGATAGGTTTCGCTGTGGAGTCCAGGATTTAATTTCTTTCGATGCAAGTATAAATCACGAAAGTAAGCAGCTCCTATCGTCCCTCCGGATGATCCGGAAATGAGACGCGTATTTTCAGAAAGCCTACCCCCCAATACACTATCACAATATTGCATGGCACGCAATGTCCATAATGAGGACCGAAGCCCTCCACCACTGGTATTAATGACCACGAGTTTGGGTTTGTAATTCGGATCTTTCTTCTTTTTGCGTTCATTGCGAAGCCAAGTATCCAAAACCTTCTCTTGGTTCGATATGTCGCGGCTTACAGCAATATAATTGGAGTGCAGACTATCAAGTGTCTCACTGGTATAGGGAATGGGTTTTTGGGAATAATTAAGGCCGTAAGCCGGATCTTCCATGTTGAGGACATCCCAGCGTCCTGAAAGGTAATTAAAACCTAATATTAAGATTATGAGAAGTGAAAGGGTCCATCCCTTGAGCCATGACATTGTAATTGAAATGACCATGAGGATCACTGTAAAGACTAAAAACGCACTAGCTGCTGCCGGAATCACAAAAAATTCATTGAACTGAAATGCACCAATAATGAAGAAAGAAACGATAATAAGAACTTCAAAAAGGGAGGCATTTACATGATTTTGATAAAATACTTTCCGTAAGGTTTCACTGTCGTAATGACTTGATTCGCGCGCCAGATTTACTTTGAATGGATGCGTAAGATATGTTTCTACGTGCCACCTGTTTTTGCCTTCATTGAAGTGATAAGTCAGGTTGCGCCGAGCTCCTTTTTTCTTTTTCGAAAGCAAGGCTTCAAACTCCTCAACTGAGTGGCCCGTAATGGAATAAATATTCTTATTCGTTGGAAAAAAGTAGAGGACCGCAATCAGGATATAAAGTGCATTTCCAAAAAGGAAAGCAAACATGTAAAGGGCGATAGTCCAGGGATCTTTCAATTCGGTAGTCCGCAAAAAGTGACTTGCGCAAAAAATATAAGTTATTATAAAAGAAAGAGGTATGATGAAGTTATTAATGCTAAACTTCAAGAAAGGGCGATTCAATGTGCCCAAAAATGGAAAGCGCTTGGAGTGTATAATGTAGGAGTAGATATTAAATGCCATTATGAAACCTCCGAGGGCAAATCCGAGAATACCATACGACCATACACCAACCACCCCGCGATATTCGGGTGTAAGAAACAGGTAGGGTATTCCAAATTTATTGGCGAAGGCCTGAGTAGTAACTCCAAATAAGATAACCCAGAAAAGCAGCAGGAAGTGGTTTCGCTTAAGATGAAGCGATACCAACTGAAAAGGGAAGAAATACAGAAACCTTTTCAGGCGCTGTTTATTCGCGATTTTTGCAACCATCCTTGGAGGCTTTGGAATATAGTATACGCAAAATCCCGATAACAGTTCAAGGTCATCAAAGGCCGAGTATTTTATTCACTGTGAAAGTTATTTGCTTTTCCTGCTGATCTGCCATCTTGTCGAGTTCTTCTGCTTCGTACAACGTCTTTTTAACGAATTCCTTGTCCTCAAAACCCTTTAAATTTATGCGCACATTCATTACGGCTCCTTTCACGGCAGTGCGCAGGCACAATGCACCTACTCCCGCGTCTGTGATTGAGTTTGGATTCCCTTTCTGAACCATCGCCTCTACCACCTCAAAAGCTTCAGAAGCAAACTGTGCAATTTTGAGTGGCACCAAAGCAGCATGGCGCGTCGCTTCGGCTATAGCTTTCTTGCGAATGTCCTTCTCTTCAGGTTTTTCCTTGGGTAATCCGAATGCATTCATGATGCCTTTGTAAGCATCGGTATCTTCATCAACGGCGGCTACAAGCTTTTGCTTCAGAATTTCTCCTTTTACCGCCCAATCTGAGAAGAATTCCCATCGATCGTCCCATCCGCGCTTATGCGCACTCAGATTAGCCACCATCGTTCCTAATGCTATGCCTAAAGCACCACAATATGCAGAGACGCTTCCGCCACCCGGAGCAGGAGATTCAGCTGCCGTTTCATTCGCAAAATCTATCAGGCTGAGATCAACCAACTCCTTTTTTTCGCCATCGCGAATTAAATATTCGATGATTTTTTTATTCGGATCGAAAGGAGCCAAGTCGTCTAGCCCCAGACTTTTTACTGCAATTTTTATTTTCTCTTTTTCAGAAATTCCCAAGGAGCGTTCTTGCTTCCGCAAAAAATAATCGGCGGCGTCGGTCAGACATTTGAGGGGTAGAAGTCCGACAATTTCTGATCCTGTAACCCGAAGGCCTCGTTCTTGCGCTTTTTTGCAGGCCTCATCAAATGCAATATGAACGGGGGTCACACTGATATTCGTGAGATTTAAAGAGAGTTGCGCAATGCCGTATTCCTCAATATACCATCCGATTCCTTTTACGGATTTGAGCGACCCGGGAATTCTCACAGGATCCCCGTTTTCGTCTGTCACTATTTTTCCAGTAAGGGAATTCCCTTCTTTTTTCACACGTCCGGCCTCCCGAATATCGAAGGCAATAGCGTTGGCGCGACGGGCGGATGAGGTATTTAAATTCACATTGTATGCCACAAGAAAATCGCGAACACTCACAGCGGTGGCACCCGATTTTTTAACCGAATCAGTGAAAGATGCCGGGCCAAAATCGGGTTTCCCAGCTTCCGTGCTTAGCTTGTCGAGCCCTTCATATTCGCCTTGCCGGCAATAGGCCAGATTCTTCCGTTTTGGCTGCAAAGCCGCCGCTTCATAAAAATACCCGGGAATTCCCAATTCATCGCCAATTCGCTTACCAAGACGGTGTGCGTACGGAACAAGCTCTTCCATGGTAATCCCCGAAATGGGAACCAATGGGCACACATCTGTTGCACCCATGCGGGGATGTTCGCCATGCTGGTGGCGCATATCAATGAGTTCAGAAGCTTTTTTAACCAGAAGGAAGGCGGCTTCGATTACTGGTTCAGGCTCACCTACAAAAGTGATAACTGTCCGGTTGGTGCTCTTTCCGGGATCGATATCGAGGAGTTTCACACCTTCAACAGTTTCAACGACTTTTGCGATAGCTTTAATTTTCGAAATATCACGTCCTTCAGAGATGTTCGGGACACATTCAATCAATTGTTTCATGGGGATTTTCTTCACTTTTACGGCCTCGAAGTTAGCAATTCAAAAGGTCTAAAAAAGTACAAAACAACCAGAATTCTTGAATTTTAAAATTCGCTGATTTATCGATTTCCTTAGCTTTGTCGCCGTGAATAACAATATAGACAATAAACCACTGATTTTGGTGGTAAACGATGACGGCATTACCGCAGGTGGAATCCGGAGTTTGATAGAAGTGGCGTCAGAATTTGGAGAAGTATGTGTTGTGGCTCCCGATAGTCCGCAAAGTGCTATGGGGCATGCGATTACGGTCCACAATATTCTTCGGCTTCATGAGGTGAAAGACGTTCCCGGAATAAAAGAATATAGCTGTACAGGTACCCCGGTAGATTGCGTGAAGCTCGCGATTTACAGAGTGTTAAAGCGCCGTCCGGATCTCTTGATATCAGGAATCAATCATGGTGCAAATAATAGTATAAATGTTTTGTATTCAGGAACTATGTCGGCAGCAGTTGAAGGATGTGTTGAAGGTATCCCATCGATCGGTTTTTCCCTTTTGGATCATAGTCCCGCTGCCGATTTTACGGCCGCCAAGGTGGTAGCCAGAAAAGTTATAGCTGCTTCTCTTGAACGTGGAATCCCGAAAGGTACTTGCCTCAACGTCAATATTCCGAATCTGTCAATTGATAAGATCAAGGGAATCCGAATTTGCCGGCAGGCAAAGGCTTTTTGGGAAGATAGTTTTCAACCGCGCAAAGATCCCTCAGGTGGAATTTATTATTGGATTACCGGCCAATTGGTTAATCACGATAGTGGTGAGGATTCGGATGTTTGGGCACTGGATCACAATTTTGTGTCGGTAGTCCCCGTTCAATATGACCTGACGGCTCACCACGCAATAGCTGAACTGAAAACCTGGAATGATGAAATCTAAGCGCTACAATTCTGTAAAATTCGGATTGCTCATGGGGCTAATAGGCCCGGTAATCGGTTTTGTCATTTATGGATTATACTGGTCTTGGAATTTTCACCGCACTTTTTCGTATTTCGTAAATGACCTCTTTATCGGGACACCGGATTTTCGTTCTTCCATAATATCTTTGAGTCTTCTGATGAATTTAGTTCCTTTCTTCATTTTTCTGAAAACGGATCGCTACAAAAGTGCTCGCGGAGTGATGCTTGCAGTATTTATCTACGTTCCTCTGGTGATTTATTATAAATTCGTCTAAATGAAGTATTACGTAATTGCCGGAGAAGCATCAGGCGACCTCCATGGGAGCAATTTAATTCGGTGCATTTTTCAGCGTGATTCTGAAGCTGAGATTCGTGCCTGGGGTGGCGACTTGATGGAGGCTCAGGGAGCAGTTGTAGTAAAGCATTACCGCGATCTGGCTTTCATGGGCTTTGTGGAAGTGGCGATGAATCTTCGCACTATATTAAAAAATTTTAAAGCCTGTGAATCGGATATTCTTGACTTTCGTCCCGATGTGCTGATTCTTATCGATTATCCCGGCTTTAATCTGCGTATGGCCAAATTTGCCCACGAGAATGAAATCAAAGTGTTTTACTACATCTCCCCACAAATCTGGGCTTGGAAGCAAAATCGGGTGAAGCAGATCAAAGCTTATGTCGATGAAATGTTCGTTATTCTGCCCTTCGAAAAGGAATTCTATAAGAAATTTGGAGTGGATGTGCATTTTGTAGGCCACCCGCTGATTGACGCTGTGGATCAGTTTCACCAAAAATTTCCTACGCGCGAGTCCTTCCTTTCGGAAAATGGGCTTGATGACCGTAAGATTATAGCCCTCCTTCCGGGAAGCCGGAAACAGGAAATTGGTAAAATGCTTCCACTAATGCTAGAAATGGCCGAAGAGCACCCTGAACATCAGTTCGTAATTGCAGGAGCACCGTCCCAAGACCACGATTATTATCTTCCATTTCTGAAAAAGTCGAATGTGAAAATCATTTATGGAAAGACTTATTCGTTGCTCGCTTTCAGTCATTCAGCACTCGTAACGAGTGGTACTGCAACCCTGGAGACGGCTATTTTCAAAGTTCCTCAAGTGGTGTGTTATCGCGGTAGTTATATATCTGTGGCTATCGCCCGTGCAGTGGTTAAAATCAAGTATATATCGCTCGTTAACCTGATTATGGACAGAGAAGTCGTTAAGGAGCTTATTCAGAAAGATCTGACTAAGAAATCTTTGTCGAAAGAGTTCGAACGTATATCTAAACCAGGAACTTATCGTGAACAAATCCTGGAGGAATACGTAATGCTTTACGAAATGCTGGGTGGAAAGGGTGCTTCGGACAAAACTGCCGAACTAATGTTGAAAACTCTCAGGTCCCATCTCTCATAATTCACTGGTACAGTTTATTTTCGCTTCTATGAGTTCGAAACTTCTGGTCGTCGTTCTGATTTTACTTTCAATTCGCGTAAGCGGTACTGACTACGACCATGTTTCTATCGGTATTCTTGAGCCGCAAAGACCACGTTTAGTGCAGATTATAGTTGAGAACGGAAGTTTTACTTTAAAGGCAAGTGGTGTTGTGAAATTGAATCTTGCAACAGGCGATCGAGTCATGTTTTCCTTTTTTGAATCGATGGTCAAAGTTACCCAATCCGGAACTGTGATTGGGAGATTTAAATCGGTCGACCTTCTGGCAAATGATTCTAGTGGAGTTTTTCGATTGTTTGTGCTGAGTCCCGATAGAACCGAGCGTGTCTATGATGATAATCTGACTGTATCGCTAAACAATCATTCTTTGAAATTGATCAATACGGTGGCTCTTGAGAAATATGTGGCCGGCGTGGTTGAAGCCGAGACGGGTAAGGAAAAGGAGCTGGAATTTTATAAGGTGCAAGCCATTATCTCGCGGACGTATGCGCTCAATAACCTGCGTAAAAACTGGAAAAATGGTTACAATCTCAACGATCAAGTGGACTGCCAGGTTTATCTTGGTAAGTGTCGGTGGGAGCCGGAAATTCTCACAGCTGTGGACGAAACCCGGGGTATGGTGCTGGTGGATAGTGACATGAGTCTGATTACAGCGGCTTTTCACAGCAATAGCGGTGGAGAAACGGTAAGCAGTGAAAGCGTGTGGAGTGGAGCTTTGCCTTATCTCATTCCACGCGAGGATGAGTTTTCAAGCTTTGGAGCTCATGCTGTTTGGACGAAAACTATTGCCACCTCCGATTGGCTCAATTATTTGAAAAAGAACTACAAGCTAGAGGTAGATGATAAATTAATCCGGGCGATGTCGGAGAATTATGAGCAGGAAAATCGGCAAATATTCTTTCTCGATCCCATTTTTAATATTCCGCTTAAAGATGTCCGCAGAGACTGGAAATTCAACTCAACCTATTTCAATATTGAGCCTCAAGGAAGCGATTCATTGGTTTTTGAAGGACGCGGTTTCGGTCATGGAGCTGGCCTGAGTCAGGAAGGGGCCATGCGTATGGCCGATCTAGGATTTTCATATGCGGATATCCTTCATTTCTACTACAATGACGTGCATATTATTGATTTGAAAGCGCTTGATTTTTTTCGTACGGATTGAGGAGTCTTGATTTACGAATAGCTTCTTACGTCAACAGTCGAATTCTGCACAAAAAAAGAGCTACCTGCTTGCGCAAATAGCTCTTCAATTTTCTGAAAGGAAAATTTATTTCTTTTCTTTTTTCGCACCCACATAGCGACGCTCTTTAATTCGAGCCGCTTTACCTTTAAGGTCACGAAGATAGAATATACGTGCGCGACGCACTCTACCTGATTTGTTTACCTCGATCTTATCGATAAAAGGCGACGCAACCGGAATAATTCGTTCCACACCGATACCGCTTGACATTTTACGAATCGTAAATGTCTCGGTGATGCCTGTTCCACGACGCTGTATTACAACTCCTTGGAATTGCTGAATACGCTCTTTGCTTCCTTCGCGAATCTTATAGTGAACGGTTATCGTGTCACCGGCTTTAAAAGCCGGGAATTCCGGTGTACCATTAATTTCTTTGCTTATTTTCTGTAAAATCTCCATGATGGTCCTGTATTTTGCACTCAATTTTCGGGCTGCAATATTACGAAGATATTTTCAGAAATAAACCCTTTATCTCCAATATATTTCTCAACCGTTTTTTTGGTTGAATTTTTCCCATAAATCCGGCCGTCTGAGACGGGTACGTTCCATCGCCTGATCCATTCTCCAGGTTTCTATCGCTTTTTCATTTCCAGATGTGAGTATTTCAGGCACTTTTAATCCCTGATATTCTGCCGGTCGTGTGAAAACAGGAGGTGCCAAAAGATCATCCTGAAAGGAATCGGTTAGGGCAGAAGTTTCATTATTCAAGACGCCCGGTATGAGTCGTATAAGTGCATCGGCAAGCACAGCAGCCGCGAGTTCACCTCCGCTCAATACATAGTCGCCAATAGAAATCTCGCGGGTGATGTATTTTTCGCGTACGCGCTCATCTACTCCTTTATAGTGGCCGCAGAGAATTATAAGGTTTTCTTTTACCGAAAGAGAATTAGCCATTTTTTGAGTGAGTGTTGTTCCATCCGGCGTCATATATATAATGTCGTCGTAATCGCGCTCTTTCTGCAATTTTTCAATACAGCGCGCAATAGGTTCCATCAGCATCACCATTCCCGCTCCACCGCCAAAAGCATAATCGTCAATATTCCGATGTTTGCTCGTGCTGTAATCGCGTAAGTCGTGCACCATTATTTCTACATGGCCTTTTGTTTGGGCTCGTTTTACAATACTATCATTTAGTGGACTTTCAAGGAGTGAGGGCAGTCCCGTGAGGATATCTATTCGCATGGTTATTCTGAAAATTTAGCTGGTGCTGAACAAAAATTATCGACTTTTCTTGCCGTGCCGCACAATTAGGTACTATATTTGGTAGCGCAAAGGTAATTCAATCCCATTAAGATGAAATTAAGACTCACAGTATTATTCGCTGCGGCGTTTGTTATTTTTACCAATCTTGCCAAAGCGCAAGATGAAACTAGTGAAGACTCATACGAGGATTTACGAATTCTCTATATGGATCAAAAGTATGAAAAGCTAATCTCGAAGGCAGAGCATTACGTCGAAAACGACAAAACACGCAAAGACGCAGCTCCGTATATATACCTTTCAAAGGCCTATTTTGAAATGAGTCAAAATGAAGAGTATGCTGAGAAATATCCGCCAGACAAGGCTTTTCGCGATGCCTTGAAGTGGGCTTCGAAATACCGTAGAAAGGATAAAGAGGGTATTCTCTATACAGAAAATGATTTTTACTTTCAGGAATTGAAAAAATCGGCCATCGAAGAAGCCGGCGGTTTGATGTCTGATCAGAAATACAGCCGCGCCAAACGTTATTACGACGGAATTATCGATTTTGACCCCAACGATGCAGGAGCATGGTTAATGTTAGGCTACTGCCAATTGCAGATGCGAGCTACTCAAGAAGCCAAGATGGCATATACTGAAGCCGGTAAGGTTATGAGTTCGCAATCTATGGACAACTTAAATTCAACAGATAGGAAACTCCTGCTCGATGGTGTAATTAATTATGCCGATGTCCTGATCAATGAGGATATGCGCGATTCGGCAAAAACTGTACTCGATTTGGCAAAACCGGCGTTAGACGGTGATAGCGAATTTGATATGTACTACAATAAAGTAAATTGATTCTATTCTTCTGCTTATAGAGAAAGGAGCCAATCGGCTCCTTTTTTTGATGAATACGGTGTTATCTTATACCTTTGCATTTATGAAATATGCCTCTCGGCTGGTTCTCCTTTTTGCTGGTTTTATTCTTTTTGCGGCTTTCGCCCAGTTAGGCGTTCCCAGAAAGTTGCGCAAAGGCTTTGAAGCACTTGAAGTTTACAATTATTTCAAAGCAAAAGACCTTTTTTATAAATCATTGAAAAAGGATTCAGTTCCGGCAGCATATGGATTAAGCTTGATTTACGGTACGGATGACAACCCTTTTTTTCAAATTGATTCTGCCTTTAAATTCATATCAATTGCTAACAAAATCTATCCACGTTTAGAGGCTGATGATAAAAGGGACTATCAAGAGATTGGTGTGGACTCAATAGCTATTTCACACCAGCTTCATACGATCGATTCCCTTTTTTTTGATTTCGCATTAAATAGGAACTCAGTGGAGGGATGGGATGATTTTATAGCTGCACACCATTCCGATCCGTTTTATGAAAATGCGGTGAGCAATCGGAACCAACTCGCTTTTGAATTGGCCCAAAGTGAGAATCTTTCTGCGGCTTACGCGGAATTTATAAACAAATATTCCGATGCTATTCAGGTGCCTGAAGCGCAGAAGTTGTATGATAGCCGCTATTATAAAGAACAAACCGTGAGAGATCGGATAAAAGATTATCAGAGATTTATTCTTTCCAATCCGGAGAGTCCATATGTGTCTGATGCAGAAAATCGGCTTTTTGAGATTGCTACCAAGTCAGGCAGGGTGTCTGCATATCTTCAGTTTATAAAGGATTTTCCTAATAATAAGAATATCACTAATGCTTGGCGAAATGTATATAGACTCGAAATTGGAGAACTTTCGGCCAAATCCATTGCCGCTTTTAGTTTAAAGTATCCAGAGTATCCGTTTATGGCTGAACTCAGGCAGGAATTTGAATATGCTACCACGTTTTATTATCCGATTATGATCGATTCACTTTGGGGATTCATTGATGAAAAAGGAACGGTTAGGATAGTACCCGCTTTTGATTGGGTTGAGCCGTTTAGCGAAAACATCGCTATGGTTGGAAAAAGTCAAAAAATAGCTTTTGTTAATAAAGCAGGCGCGTGTATTACCGATTTTGATTTTGACAATGCCTACGCCTTTAAAAATGGATATGCAGTGGTAGAAAAATTAGAACGTTTTGGAGTCATCAATCGCTCAGGAGAAGTAGTTATACCTTTTAAGTACAAGGATGTAGGGGAGTTTCATGATGAATTGTTTTACGCCCAAAATGATGAGGATAAGTATGGATTTATTGATAATGAAGGGAAAATTGTTGTTCCTTTTCTTCTTAGTAATGCTTCCGATTTTAATGATGGATTAGCAGTTGTGGAACGAGAAGGTGCTCAGGGAGTTATTGATAAACGCGGCCGATTGATCATTAATTTTAATTACGATTGGATTGAGCCTTTTATAGATAAAAATAAGCCTTCAAGGGTGCGTATTGGATCTCATTTTGGCCTGATAGATCACCATGGAGTAGTGGTGGCCGACACAGTTTACTCACAGATAGGCGATTTTTCGGACGGACTTGCCTTGGCAGCGAATGAATCGAATTTTGGATACATCGATTTACGCGGAGATACGGTGATATCCTTTAAATACACTTTTAAGCCCGCCGCGCTCAAAACTTCTGTTTTTGAAAACAATCATGCCAAGATATTTCAAAAGGATAAAGTGGGAATTATCGATACAGCGGGAACTAAAATCTTCCCGGCCATTTTCGAAGATACCGGAAACTTTATAGGCAATTTCATTCCTGTAAAAAAGAACGGAAAATGGGGATATGCCAATCACGCGGTAGACCTTGCGATAGGGTATAAATATGACTCGGCGGAAAATTTTAAGGATAGTCTGGCTATTGTTTCAATAAAAGGAAAATATGGGATAATTGATACGTTGGGCAATACGAGGCTGGATTTTAAGTACAAGTCAATTGTTATTTTCGATTCGTTGGCTCTGGTTTCGGATACAGCTTATGGCCTCATAAATTTAAATGGTATTGAAAAAGTGCCACTTGTGTATAAAGAAGCTCAGCAAATTAATAATCAGGTAATTCGGTTTAATAAATCCACTGGAGGCAGCCCCGATTACTACGATATTTCTAAGGAAAAATTCATCTGGCGCCAAAACTATTAAAGCAAAAGCACAGATAAAACAAAAGCACAGAATTGTACTTTTGCACCGCAATTTTGAAGGAGTATATCCATAGATATGAAGGAACAATTTTCTGAAAAGGCAATACTTGCCGAGGTTTTTAACATGATAATGGCGTGGATTGAAGATGGAAAAAATCCTGATTTACCGGTCGTTGACTACCAAAAACCGGAAGAACTTAAAGCGAAACTGGAATTATTTATTGATCGGGAGGGTACCGATCAGGAAGGACTCTTGATTGAGATTCGAAAATATCTAAAATACGCTGTTCGAACAAACCACCCCAGATATCTAAACCAGCTTTTTGGTGGGGTGAATTTCCCCGCTTTTATCGGAGAGATTATAACCGCTCTCACCAACACTTCGATGTACACGTACGAGGTGGCTCCCGTTGCTACCCTTATGGAAAATGCATTGATGGACAAGATGTTAAGCTATACCGGATGGAAAACGGGAACTGGATCGCTGCTCACCGGTGGTAGTAATACGAATATGGTGGCTATGCTGCTTGCCCGAAATACACACTTCAAATCAGCGAAGATGGATGGAGTCGGGACAACTGTAAAACCCGCCGTATTGGTATCTGAAAGAAGCCATTTTTCAATGCTGAAAGCAGCAAATACGATTGGGATTGGTCAAAACGCGATTATTAAAGTCCCATTAGATTCAAATGGACGAATGCGTGGTGAAGCAGCGAGAAAAGCTTACGATGTTGCCGTGGCCAATGGTTTTCATCCATTTATGATTTGCTCAACAGCCGGTACGACAGAGACCGGATCTTTTGATGCTATTCATGAAATATCTGAAATTGCCAAAGATTATGACATCTGGCATCATGTGGATGGGTCGTGGGGGGGAAGCGCTATTTTGAGCGAGCTCCGACGCGAACTCTTCAAGGGTCTTGAAGCGGCTGATTCTTTTTCATGGAATCCTCATAAAATGATGAATATTCCGCTCATTTGCTCTGCACTACTGGTTAAAGAGAATGACGTAATGCGTGAAGAAATCCAATCTTACGACTCTGATTATATTTACCATACCAGCCCGGATTCCGATTTCGATTTAGGGCCGGGATCTTTACAGTGTGGTCGCCGGGTAGATGCTTTGAAACTTTGGCTTGCATGGAAATTTTATGGCGATACTGGTTTTGCGAACCGTATCGAGCATCTGTTTGAATTGGCAGCTTTTAGCACAACATTCGTTGAAGAAAATCCCAATCTTGAGTTGCTTTTCCCAACTCAGTCACTTAATGTGAACTTTAGGTTTATTGCTCCTGAAGGAGTTGATGGAGATAAGTTAAACGAGATGATTCGGTATCGACTTATCCATTCAGGTAGGGCAATGGTAAATTATTGCCAGCTCGAGAAAGGCTTATCAATTCGTTTGGTATTGCTCAATCCCGACCTCGAAGAAGCCGATCTTCAGCGATTTTTCAAAGATTTTATTCAAACCGGACGGGAAATTCTTCACAAACAATTCCAGTCTAAAGCGGTTTAAATAGGTAAAATCCTTCGGATTAGACTTGTTATAATGATATTCTCTTATGCAATAAGCAAAGGCGATAGGTTGTGAGTGTTTCTATCCGTATTTTTGTATGTCACATTTAAATCGAAATAATTATGGAAACTATAGTAAAAGAAAAATCATATTCAAAACTTGGTTTTAACCGCGAAGAAGCAGATGGGTTAGTAGAAGGTCTCAACCTCCTGCTTTGCAATTATGCAGTGGTATATCAAAAGATCAGGAACTTTCACTGGAATGTAGTCGGAGGCGACTTTTTTGACGTGCACGAAAAACTTGAAGTAGAATATACCTCAGCAGCTGAAAATATAGATACTGTGGCAGAGCGGGTACGCGTATTGGGTTACAAACCAATCAGCACCCTTGCCGAGTTTCTCGATCGCGCCGAAGTGAAAGAGGTTACAAAAGAGTTGAGTTCTGACGGAATGATACAGGAAGTAATTGATGATTACGAAATACTCTTATCATTTATGGTAGATGTTGCCGATTTGGCAGTCGAATATGGCGATTTGGGTACCGAGTCCATTATGCGCGAAATGATTATTCGAACAGAAGGCAAGCACTGGATGTTCTCTGCTTTTGTAGAAAAATAAGAAAGCGAATTTGAGAAAGCCCCAAATGGGGCTTTTTTATAGGTGTAAATAATTGACTAGTAGTTTAATACTATAATTACCTGCTAAGCCATTGGGAGTAAAGTTATTAACATTTTTAAAGATTTTAATGTCAATAAAATTGGAAGCCACCCCTTGTCTGGCATGAAAATTGACCTACTTTAGTCCGTAAGCATCTTATTTCATTCAGAACTGGTTATTCTGATTGGTTAAAATGATTGGTTAAAGAAAAAACCCGCCTAACGTGGTGGGTTTTTTTGTTCTAGATTGTTTTAATAAGAGTGGATGCTATGAATACAGATTTTGATTTTTTTAGACTTCGTCTGAAAAATTAAAAAAAATGCTAACGGCATAACTTATCCAATTAACTCACGTTATTAGGGTAAGATGTAAGCATCTTATTTCATTCAGAACTGGTTATTCTGATTGGTTAAAATGATTGGTTAAAATGGAAAACCCGCCTAACGAGGCGGGTTTTTCATGTTTAATGAAGATTTTTCTTCAATAAATTATTTTTTTTTAAAAACTTATTCATTTTAAAAGTCAGCATATCAGGTATATATCTTAGATATCACTCCCGTGTATTTATTTTTGTAACCTTTTATAATAAGATCCGTTTCAATAAGCAAGCATCTTATTTCAATTTTCAGAACTGGTTATTCTGAATTGGTTAATTGATTGGTTAAATACAGAAAAACCCGCCTAACGAGGCGGGTTTTTCAATTTTCCATATTCTTCCAATTTTTTTTCTCGACTTTATTAGTAGGGTCTACTATTTTAAATTCTCATATCCAGCATATTAAAAATCATTTTAAACTTACCTGCCCGATTTTGTAACCCGTGAGGAAAATATCCGTTTCAATAGGCAAGCATCTTATTTCAATTTTCAGAACTGGTTATTCTGAATTGGTTAATTGATTGGTTAAATACAGAAAAACCCGCCTAACGTGGCGGGTTTTTTGCGTTTGTATACATATAACTTTAAAAGTGACCTTTATTGAATTTCAATAACCAAATATTTTGATGCACCCCAAAATTCCAACGGCTTTGTAATCTTCAACGTTTTTTCTTTTTCTCCTTCAAGAGTATAAGAATCTGCCGGATGAGGAGTTACTAATTTTACTTTCTCAGCATTCAGAGGAATAGTGGTGACTTGCGTTATATCTATTTGTGCAAAGAAATCCTTATTGAAATCAGTTTTCAATTGTTTGCTTCCACCCAAGCCAATGATAGAACCGTCTTTTTCAAGAACTCCGTTTTCTTTCAGTTCTTTGAAAGTCCCTATTGAATAGTAGGCCATATTCAATTCGTTGTTTTGCATTTGAATCATTTGGGCTTGTACTTCATTTCTGAAATCAGATGAGTCAAGCATTTCATTGAGAATGTCGATTGTAAAATTGGCTGCTGTCAGATTTTCTTTCAAATACGAGATTTGCTCTTCTTTGCTCTCAACATCGGTACTCAATTGATCAATCATCTTCTTAAACCCTGCAGTTTGAGTGCCATATTTCCCAACCCGAGTTTTTAGATTTGCAATGGTACTTTTATTATCGGCAAGCAAGCTATTGATAGCTTGAATATCTTTGGTAATGGCATCACGAGATTCCTCACTGTTTTTTAAATCTCCGCTGTTAAGAGAGATTTTTTTCTCCCGCTCGCTAATCATTCCCAGATTTTGCTGGATAGTGGTGAAACTCTCTTCAAAAAGTTTTAAAGTAGAATCTTTTGCACTTACTTTATTTGCCAACTCGGCATTCTCCTTACGAAGATTTTCAAGTTCCTTTTGCGTTTCTTCATTCTTACAAGCAAAAAGGGTTGAGCCGATGGCTAAAATCAATATTAATCGTTTCATTTTATGCAGTTTTAGGAATCAAAGATATATTTTCAGTTTGGAATAGAATTCGAATTGTTATAAAAACAACTTTTTGATCACAATTTGTCCTTGTTTCTCAGAACTTAATTTTGGTTATTATTGAGATATTCAGAGTTTTTTTTCAAAAAAGGACAGAAATACGGTTGCTAATTTTGTGTTGATAAACTCTGTG
This sequence comes from uncultured Cryomorphaceae bacterium, assembly GCA_963741985.1. Lineage (GTDB taxonomy): Bacteria > Bacteroidota > Bacteroidia > Flavobacteriales_D > Cryomorphaceae > Cryomorpha. Next base: position 205,193 of record CAVUKD010000004.1, on the reverse strand, counting down.
GAGGTTTAAATATTTGTAATATCTTTCAACTTGCTTTCATGGTGGTGATTCGATATTTCGTGATGTTACTCAGATGTTTTTGCTGCGCAGTACTTATCTTCAATAGTATGGCCACAAATCTCGCTGCGCAATCAGAATCAAATCTTTCTGGAGGTCAGTATGTTAGCGAATCCTGGGATCTTGAAAACGGTCTTCCCATTGGTCATATTAATCAAATTTATCAAACTCCAAATGGCTATCTGTGGTTAGCGACTTTCAGCGGTTTACTCCGTTTTGATGGAGTAAAATTTACACGGTACGATGTAAGTAATACGCCTGAATTGTCATCGAACAGGATAATTATGATTCGTCCCGGTCGGGGCAACAGTTTTTGGCTTTTTACCGAACAGCGCAATCTCGTTCATGTATCAGACGGAATATATAAATCCTATGGGCCTCTATTGAGTATTGAAAATCAACGATTAATTTTGGATGGAGATTCGGTTACTTGGGTTACTTCGATCAAAGGAATTCTTCGTCTCGAAGGTGATGAGCTGGTTGAAGGCACCATAGGACAAAAAAATGGTTTGGTTATTAAATCCATATTTCGTAGAAAAGATGGGGATTTAATCGTAATCGATGAAGAAGGAAATTTCTTTTTGACCCGATTTCCGTATAAGGATTTAAAAAAGCTTAATACACCCGACTTACCATCGCTTCCGGAGGCATTCTTAAAAGATCAAAAAGGGGAATATTGGGTTACCAATAGTTGTTTGCTGAAGATTAGGGGTGAAACGATTTCTGTTTTGAATCGAGATACTTTGACAACTATAAATTGGAGCGGGACCCCACCTTTGTATTATTCAATAAATCAAGATCAGAATGGAGAGCTCTGGATACTTGCAGAGACGGGGCTTTTTGGAATGAAAGATGATCATTTGTATGCAGTTTCTGAAGGTCCTAAATCTGAATCGTTTAGAGAATCTGCTATGCGTATGGGGGGTGGAATGTCCATCGCTCCAGATGGTTCTGTTTGGAGTGTTTATCAAAAATCCGTTTATAGAAATGGTGTTCTGGAGTTTAAAATGGAGGTTTCAGGCAACACAATTTATTGCGACAGTGAAGGAAGTATATGGATTACAAACAGCCGATTTGGAATTCAGCGATTCAGTAAAGCTTTGATAAAGCATTATTTGATGGAGGATAAACCCTCCAATTATTATGGGGTTTATCAGGACAAAAATGGACGAATATGGTTCGGAACATGGTCTGAAAATGTTTTTTATCTCACGGATAGCGGAAAAATAAAATACGTCGAGAATTCAAGTGAAATGGGTGTTACTTCCACTTTTGGAGAAGATTTGAATGGACATTTATACATTGGTTACATCAAGAGTAAAAGCAATTTTGATGAATCTGACCTAAACAAAATGAAATTTGCAAGAGTGCGCGGCTTAACAAATGAAATCTTTGCAATGCACACATCTGCAGATTCTTCCAAATGGTTTGGGACGCTCCAGGGTGTATTCCTTTTAAAAAGCGATACAGCTCACCAGGTTTCAGATGGCGATACTATTCCGGATTTTCCGGTTCGCTATATTCTCGAAACGCATGGGCGAAATCTTTGGATGGCCACGAATGGACATGGGGTGAGATGGTATAATTATGGGACCAAAGAAAATCGATATTTTACGAAAAGGGATGGTTTGTCGAGCGATAATATTCGCTCCTTGTATGCCGATCCAAGAGGGAATATTTGGGTGGCCAGCGAAGACCGTGGACTCAATCGAATAAATCCTAATACGGGGGAAATAAATTACATCGGCAAGATGCAGGGACTCTATTCTGAAAGCTTGAATTCACTCCTTTTAGATAATTTTAATCGATTGTGGATAGGCACCAATGAAGGTATATTTTGGGTTGACTTTGGTCAATTGGAAGCTGTTGCCGATGGAGAAGCCGCTAAAGTATTATCGACTGTATATACCGATAGAGATGGAATGTTGAGCCGTGAAACAAACGGTGGATTTCAGAATAGTGCGCTCAAATCTGTCGATGGACGGTTATGGTTTGCGACTCAGGAAGGCTTGGTTTGTGTTGATCCATCAAAGATAATGGCTACCGAACCACTTCCCAAGGTTGTTATTGAAGATTTTTTGGTAGATGGAAAATCAATGAAAAGACTTAATGGTACCATTCATTTAAACCGTACCACGCAAAATTTCAGAATTGAATTTACCACACCTTCGTATCTGGCCCCCAATCGTATCCGATTTAAATACAGGCTTGTTGGTTTTGATGATAAGTGGATTGAAAGTGGGGATAGACGTGAAGCAAATTATACGAATATACCCGGTGGAAATTATGCATTTCAGGTTGTAGCTTTCTATGATCAAAGCTCCAGTGAGACAGATATTACTCAAATGGACATTCATAAAGAAGCACTAATAATTGAGACCTGGTGGTTCTGGTTCCTGATTCTGATCGGTTTGTCGTTGGTTATCTACGGTATTTTCAAATGGCGACTGCATCAGTTAAAGGTGAAACAATCCGTTCTCGAAAGAGAGGTGCACGAACGTACACGAGATTTGGCGGCGGAGCAGCAAATTACAGAGACTCAAAAGGAAAAACTCGAAGTTCTTAATCGGGAAAAAAGTCGTTTTTTTGCCAATATTTCTCACGAATTCCGTACTCCGATCACGCTTATTATCGGACCCTTGAGAGATTTATTGACTACTCCTCAAAATCAAAATTTAGATGCCTATCAACGAAATACGATTGACGTAAGTCTGAAAAATGCAAATCGACTTATGCGCCTTGTAGAGCAATTGCTCGAAATAGCCAAGCTCGAAGCTGGAAAACTTAAACTGAATTTAGAAATTGCGCCACTTAACGATTACATCGCCGAAATTGTTAATTCTTTCATTGGTCTCGCTGATGCTAAAAAAATACTATTCGAGATCGAAATACCCGAAGATCATATTTTTATAGAATATGATACGGAATATTTGGATAAGGTAGTCGTCAATTTATTATCCAATGCTTTCAAGTTTACTCCGTCCGGTGGCCGCATTCGATTTGAAATGGAATCTTCAAACACTTCTGTGCAAATTCACGTGAGTGATACCGGGAAAGGCATTGCTCCTGAACATTTACCTCATCTATTCGATCGTTTTTATCAGGTAGAAAAGTCAGAAATGCAGCCTGGTACGGGTATTGGGCTGTCTATTACCAAAGAAATAACGGAACTGCATCACGGCGAGATCGGCGTGAAGAGTACCAGAGGAGCGGGAAGTGTATTTACGCTTTCTTTTCCTTTGGCGAAACTTGATAAATTGGAATTGAAAATACCCCACCCGGAGAATATTCTCATTGAAAATGAGGCTCTTCCCCAAGAAGTTCCAACTTCGATAGTGGAAGATAACACCCATTTTCCCTCAATTTTGGAAATTGATGATTCCGATCGAACGACTATTTTGATCGTAGATGATAATTCTGATATTCGTTCTTATGTTTCTGATTCACTTTGTGATAAGTATAAAGTTATGGTTGCAGAATCTGGTAATTCGGCATTTGGGATGATGGAGAAAAATCTTCCTGATGTGATTATTTCAGATGTAATGATGCCCGATGGCGATGGCCTGCAACTGCTTCAGCGCATCAGGGCCGACAAAGCGTACAGTTTCCTTCCGGTAATTTTGCTCACAGCCAAAGCAGAAATTGAATACAAACTCGAAGGGCTCCAAATCGGTGCAGACGATTATATCACGAAACCTTTCGATATTCATGAATTGAAATTGCGGATCAAGAATATGCTTCAGGCACGGAAGCGATTCAAATCCACATTTCTGAAGAAACAGGAGCATCATTCAAAAATTAATCTTGAAATTGAAACACTGGAATCTCAAGATGTTGTTTTTCTCGAAAGAGTAAAAACGGTGATTCTTGAAAGTTTCAAGGAAGAAGACTTCACGATAGAATCCCTGGCTGAAGCGTTAAATCAGAGCAGAAGCAACCTATACCGTAAGTTGATGCAACTGACGAATGAATCGCCAAGTGCTCTGCTGAAACGGATCCGATTAGAGCAAGCGGCACAACTCTTAAAATCAAATGCTGGCAACGTGAGCGAGATTGCGTACTCCTGCGGTTTCAATAGCGTTTCACATTTTTCAAAGAGTTTTAGCAAAGTCTACGGGGTGCCGCCCACAGCTTATTGTGATAAATAAGTTGCGATTTTTGTAATTATAAATATCAGTTAATCAAGGTGTACAACATATTGACATGTTTTTGCAACATAGCATAAACAAGGTTTGGCGGGTGTAAAATACATTTGTATCGTTCACTTTAAATGGGATTCATTAATACAAGAAAAACCATTTTAAAATAGCCAAACCATGAAAAACGCATTTCGGTTGCTCGTCCTTTTTTCAGCCACATTAACATTTAACGTTGCCCAAGCTCAGTCCGGTGCCGGATATGAGGAGCTATCCGAACTTGTCAATAGCCCGGACGAGGAACAAGCTGTTACTATTCCAGATGAAAATTCAACCCCAAATTTAAATCGCGTTGAAAATGTTAATTGGAGAATGACAGCATTTCCCGAATTTATCCCGACCCGGAAGTACAAGAATGTAAATGATTTTATTCATTCCAAAATTGAATTTCCAGAAGAAGCGCGCGAAATGGGACTTTACGGAGTGGTAAAAGTTCAATTTGACATTCTCCCGGATGGATCTATTGGAAATTTGACGTTCCTCCAATCACCTGATAAAGTATTTAATAATGTAGTAATGAAAATATTGGCTTCAATGCCGAATTGGCAACCTGCCTATAGTGATTCAGAGCCGATAACATCTTGTTATCAATTGAATATAAATTTTTCTTTGCGCTAATAAACTCCTTTTAATATAGGAATATCTGAAATAATTACATAGAGAGACACGGAAAAGTTGAGCGGGAAAAAATTTCCTTTCCCGACTCACTTTTTTGTGGTGGAAATAATTCTGAGAACAATGGCAAATTCAGACCACCGATTTACGTCTGATTATAGTCGCAAGGAGGTTGATTTTTTAAAAAGTATGGGCGATAGGCCGAAGCCAATTGAGAAAAAAACAGCGATGCCAGAAAATTGGGTCGTTCTTGTTATTACGCCTAATGTGGATCGCGGCATATTGGTTTGCCGTCAATTGACGGAAAGATTGGGGTCCAAAATAAGAGTAATACGGATCAATAATCCTTCAACCATCAGCGCATTGATGGAGGTATTCGATCCAGAGGTAATGCTTAGTGATTCCAATTCTATTTATCAATCCGAAAATGGAACCGAAGCAGGAATAAGTAATACGATGAATAGTATGGCACTTTTTATAAACAAAAAGGATTCGACTTTTTCCCGATGGATTCGTGAAAATTCACTTTACCAACCATTTTTCAATGCCTGGGCTATTTTGAATGAATAATATGATTACCTTTTTGCCAAATTCTGGGAATAACTTTGAATTACATTCTTTTTCTTGTTGGATTACTGAGTATTCACATTGCTTGTGCGCAAAGTGTTGATCAGGAGGTTGACATATCTTCAGATTCCATTTCCTTAAGAGGGACCTTTCTGAAACCCAAGGCGGTCGGCACTTTCCCCATAGCACTCTTTATATCGGGATCAGGGCCAACTGATCGGGATGGAAATAATCCGGTTATGAAAAATAATTCTTTGAAGTTACTTGCCGAAGGTCTTGCTGAGAATGGAATTGCAAGTTTGCGGTATGACAAGCGGGGCGTGGCAGCCAGCACGGATTCGAGTATTTCTGAAAGTCAGCTTTCTTTCGACGAATTTGTTCACGATGCTGAAGCATGGGTTGATTTTCTCAATTCCAGATCAGATGTCGATTCAATTATAATCATTGGGCATAGCGAGGGATCGCTTATTGGGATGATTGTCGCACAAAAGGGAAATGTTCAGAAATTCGTATCACTTTCCGGTGCAGGCAGACCTGCCGATCAGATTATTGAGGGACAGATTATTGCGCAGTCACCGATCCTTGGACAATATGCAACCGTGATAATGGATTCAATAAATGCAGGCAAAACGGTGTATGAAATGCCTAAATCTCTGGAGCCACTTTTCCGTGAATCTGTCCAGCCTTATCTCCGTTCCTGGTTTCGATATAATCCGCAAACGGAGATTGCAAAACTCAAAATCCCCGTGCTCATTGTGCAGGGAAAAACCGATCTGCAAGTGACAGTAAAAGATGCTGAGCTACTTCAAGAAGCCAAGCCAGATGCGAAACTGGTACTCATACCTGGAATGAATCATGTACTGAAAACGGTTTCGGAAGACCGAGAAGCCAATCTGAAAACCTATTCGGATCCTTCATTTCCCATCACTCCTAAGGTCTTGATTGAGATTTCTGATTTCATCCGGTCGAAGTAAGAATCCTCGCGATTGTATCCTCGCGAATTATCCCGAGGCCACTCCACAGCAAGACCAATTTATCGCATACCTGCACTTCCCATCTCGAGACGAAAGACTCTGCTATTCATCTCACCTAATCTTCCCCTGTAAACTCGTCCAGCCGCCTCCGTTATGCACTTCTGTAAATCCGTTCGATTTGAGAACTCGCTTGGCGGAAGCACTCCGCATTCCAGAGGCGCAGCACGTAATAACCGGCTTATCTTTTTTGATCTTGGACATTCGGTTATTCAAATCCTGAAGAGGAATATTTACAGAACCTCTGATATGACCTGACTGAAATTCACCTCGAGTGCGCACGTCTATAATCTGCGCACCGCTTTTGACTATTACTTTGTAATCAACTTTCGGCCCACCACCAAAAAGAGCTTTTAAACCTTGAAACATAGCTTTTTAGTTATTTTGATATTTAAAATTGACTTCCATCCAGCCACCGCCGTTTTCGCATTCTATTCCCCGACTGTTAAGGAAATTGGCTGCCTGACCGCTTCTCGCGCCACTTGCACAACATAAGATGAGCGGTTTTTCCAGTGATTTTATTTCATCAATTCGTTGCTCAATTTCCTGCAAGGGAATATTAATACTTCCACTTACACGACCTCCCATAAATTCACCGGGTGTTCTTACATCAACGATCGTTACTTTCTGATTTTCCATCAATTGTATTATTATTTTGTTCTGTAATATTTTTGTCTTTTTTGAAGCTTGTAAAGAGCAATCCACCCATCAAGGCACCGTAAAGAGTGCTGTTCACAGGTTGAGATGTGATCGCGCAAGTGCCCGAAGCACAACCCACAAAATGGTAATAAAGATACCCGGCAATGGCACCCAGCGCTATTCCGATGATAGCTAATTTATACTTGAGGATGAAGTTCATTATCAAACGCTTTTATCGCTTCACTAAGATCATAAACTGAAGCTGTGTTTTTAACTTTTGATTTGATAATACTCTCTCCCGCAGCACTTCGGTATCCACCAGCACAATGTACGACAATTGGTTTTGTGGTTGGGATTTCTCCGTATCGCTCACGTAATTCGTGAAGTGGAATATGAAGCGCAGATTCAAATAACAATCCATCTCCAACCTCTGATGAATTTCGAATGTCCACTATTAAATAATTTTCCGGATCATTTTTAAACGCTTCGAGATCAAATATATCTGACTGGGTGTCGCCGTAATCAGAGGTGAATGCCTGTTCAATTTGTTCTTCATATCCAATTTTAGCAATACGTGAAATGAGTGTGTCGAGCTCGGTATCGGTTTCAGCAATAAGGTAAAATGGTTCTTTAGGTGCCACTATACTTCCTAACCAGGTTTCGAATTTCGTATCGTCCATTAGGTTAATCGCATTTTTCAGGTGCGCCTTTTTGTAAATCTCATGTGGGCGCGTATCAATAATTGTGATGTCTTTTTTAAGTGAGTTTGCACTTGATGAAGTCGTCACTGGGTCACGGTGTGGCACTTTTTCAATAGATTGGAGATAATGTGCTGCCCCTTTCTTATTCATTTCTACATCCCACACGAAATATTTTGGGATAAAAGGCTGGTCGGCTGTCAGCGCCTCAATAAATTTCTCTTCAGGCATTTCCTGAAGGCTCCAGTTTACCAACTTTTCCTGACCGATGGTGCTAGAATTGGCTTCACTCAGCCCTTTTCCACATAAGCTACCGGCCCCGTGGGCTGGATAAACCACTACATCATCTGCAATAGTCATCAATTTTTCGCGAAGGGAATGGTACATAGATCGAGCTAAATCGCGTTTAGCAGCTTTCAGGTTACCAACCGATTCACGTAGATCCGGACGGCCACAATCTCCAATAAACAAGGTGTCACCTGTGAATATCGCTTCTGCTTTTCCGTTGGCATTTACAGCCAAGATGCTAATGCTATCTGGCGAATGGCCGGGAGTATTGATTGACTTCAGCGAGACCTCGCCCAATGTAATCGAGTCGCCATCGTCGAAACTGGTGTGCGGATAGTCTGCACCGAGCAATTTGCTTACATATATCGTTGCGCCTGTTGTCTCGTGAATTTCCAAATGGCTGCTCACAAAATCAGCGTGGGGATGTGTCTCGATTACCGTAGTGATATTGGCTTGGTGCGCTTTCGCAAAATGGTAATAGGGTTGCGGATCTCGCGCCGGGTCAATCAAAGCGATTTCATTGCCACTCAGAATGGCGTATGAAAAGTGCGCTAAGTTTTTGTCTTCGAATTGTTTTATTTTCATGGGGTCAAAAGTACTGGAGTCCCTCGTTTTAGACGGTTACATTTGTTACATTTATAAAACAGCCTTCAATTTAATTTTTTTTCCTTCGCTTTTCTTGTTGAAATACCAAAGGGCAAATAAAGCGGGCAAAAGCTTATAAAGCTGGTAATAACAAATACGATTGCGAGCACCCCGAGAACGATTGCTACCGTTCCACTTATTTGTCCTGTGAAATAAAGTGCTGCGATTGCCACTGCCAAAAGGATTCGAACGGTCTTGTCAACTAATCCCATATTCTTCTTCATTGTCTTATTTTATTTTAAGCTTGAAATATTCCCTGCGAAGTTCTCTTAATGAACTTCAAAAGTCAGCAACTTTTGTTACAATTCGTTCAATAACTTGATTTGATTTCGATAAAGCAAGACCTTTTTATCGTTTTCGAGTCGCTTGAGGAGACGCGATATTACCACGCGAGATGAAGCCAGTTCTTGCGCTATTTGCTCGTGCGAGAGGTTGATTAAACGGCTGCCGGTCACTTCCGATTTCTGCTTGAGATAATGAACCAGTCTCTCGTCAAGTTTTTGAAAAGCAATTTGATCGACGGTAAGCAAGAGCTCGTTAAAACGATCTCGTATAGTGCGCATTACAAAACTTTTCCAAGTCGAGTAGGTCATTATCCATCTGTCCATCAGTTCGATAGGAATACCGATCATTTCTAGGTCATCCTCTGCTGTGGCTTTAATTTCACTGGGATACTGCTCCATGCAGCAAGTAAACGTCATGGCACAACCTTCATCGGCGTTCACATAATAGAGCAGTATTTCGCGGCCTTCGCTGTCCATTCGGGTTATTTTAATCGTTCCTTTCAACACTAGCGGCATTACGCGAACGATTTGACCAATATCGAGAATTACATCGCCGGCCTTAGCGGTAAGAGGTTTGGCTTTTTCCTCAAGTTCGGCAAGAAGTTTGGGTTCGAAGATGTTTTTGAAATGTGCAGCAATATCCATCGGCTAATATTCGGAATAGGATTCTTTTAAAATGAATTGCAAAAATACGAACTAAAGCGGTTTTAAATGAAATTTCCGTGATACGAGACCAATTCTAATTCTTTGAAAAATACCGGCTGAGAAGTTTAACTGCTTCCATTGGCCCGGGGCGACTTAACCATTTTAAAGCTTTATCGAAAGCTTTTTAATAGATGTGATCTCTATAAATTAACTCTATACATAGGTAATTAGGATGGCTTCATCTGGCTAAAGTCATGTTTAAGCTATTTATAAAAATTCAATTGTTGAGTGCTATTGACTTAAGAGTTTAAAAGCTCTAATTTGCCCCTTCAATCAGATTAACCCATATGCAGTTTAACCAGTTAAGGCCGGTATTAATCGGCTTTTTTTTACTTTTTTCTTTACCTTCTATTTGTCAAAATGATATTACTTCGGGTGGTGGTACATTGACCACCGAATCCGGAATACTCAGTTATTCCATTGGTCAGGTTTCCTATCAAGTTATATCATCTTCACAGACACAACTTTCTCAGGGGGTACAGCAAGCCTTCGAAGTCTCATCAATTTTAAATACAGAGTCGATTGAAAATGAAGCTTTAGTTTCTGTATTTCCGAATCCCACAACGGACTATATTATCATCCAATTTGAAAATATACCCGATCGTAAATTTTTCATCGAATTGGAAGACAGTACGGGAAAACTCATTTATTCAAAAAACATTCTATCCAAATCTTCGCAAATACCTTTCCATTCGCTCAGTTCAGGGGTTTACTTTTTATCCTTGAATGATGGCGATTGTATGACCCAATCATTTAAAATAATTAAAACTAGGTAGTGTGAAGCGATTTTTTATTATGTGTCCTGTTGCTTATTCAAATAGGAAAGCCGGATTCTGCGAAAGCGCAGATTCCTCAAAAAATAAGTTATCAATTCGTAGCCCGAAATCCTCAAGGCGTGCTCATTACAGAGAGTAAATTGGTATGCGGATTTCCGTGATTCAAGGCAGTCAAAATGGAGATGCGGTATATATTGAAACCCATTCGGTAACGACCAACATCAATGGAGCTGGAAGTTTACAAGTTGGAGGTGGGTGCGCCCCTTCAGGGTGTTTTCGGGCTTATTAACTGGGCCAACGGACCCTATTTCCTGAAAACCGAAATTGACACTCGACGGAGGAACCAATTATATAGCATGGGGGAACGACGGAAATTTTGAGTGTTCCGTATGCGCTTTATGCAGCAAATGGGTTTTACTACAAAATTGGGGATCTAGCGCAAGGCGGCATCATTTTTTCCCTTTGGAAAGACAGCGATGGGAATGAGCATGGCCTAGTGGCAGCCCTCGAAGATCAGGGCCAAACTGAAAGCTGGGGAGCTATGTACGAGTCGACTGAAGCGGCAAGCGCATCGAATGGCTTGCTGAATTCAGGATCTGTTGCTGCCGGAACCCTCTGTCATTCATATACATTTCAGGATAGAATGCCGGTACCTTTTACAACGACTATTATTTCCCGGCTATGTGGGAATTAAATGAATTGAGTAAAAAAGCCTTCTTAATCAACTCAGTTCTCGATAGTGATGGAAATCCTCTGAAACCGGCTTTTCCTTCGATTTGGGCGCCTCGTACTGGAGTTCAACCGAATTGAGTGGCACTTTTGCCTGGTTTGTGCAGTTTGCTTCGGGAATATCTAATACGGATTTTAAGGATTCGTCCCATCGCGTGCGTGCCATCCGTCGATTTTAAAACGAAATATCGGCGGAATTTCACTTGATTTGTAGTTCAATATTGAAAGCATGGACGAAGTGGAACTTTTTCGGAATGGCAACTGGCGTGTTACCGCAAAGCCGTATGTATTGCAATTCCGATTTCCATTTAAGCTTGCGCTAAATACGCGTTCGTTTACCGATATTGTGATTATCTGCGTAGAATCAGGAAGAAAGAAAGCCTATGGTGAAGCTGCTTTGCCGCCTTATCTCAGTGCCACGGTACAGTCTGTTTTATCCTTTTTGGGAAAGATTGATTGGAAGGAAATTCTGAATGCTGATTTAAAACGCGCCCGCCTTATGACCGATGCAGTGATGCCCGAAAATAATGCAGCAAAAGCTGCGGTGGAGATGCTGCTTCACGATTTGTATGGGCAGAAGAATCAATGCACTGTTGGTGAGCTGTACGGGATAACAATGAAGGAACCGGTCTTTTCGACGTATACCATTGGAATATCTTCCGAAAAGGAATTACTCGAAAAATTGAAGGAAGGCAAAGACTTCAAAACGATAAAACTCAAACTCGGATCTGAGCATGACAAAGAAATAGTGCGCAGCTTTCGCAAACATTCGGAAAAGCCTTTTTGCGTGGATGTCAACCAAGGTTGGCAGAACAAAGATCATGCAGCACGAATGGCGGATTTTCTTCAAAAAGAAAAAGCGCTATTCATCGAGCAGCCTTTACCGGCGCAGCATTTTGAAGAAACGGCCTGGACCCGCGATCGGGTGAATATCCCCATTTTTGCAGATGAATCGGTGAAACGTCTTTCGGATTTAGCCCAGGCTGTGGAAGCTTTCGATGGTATCAATGTCAAGCTGATGAAGAGTACCGGAATAGCTGAAGCATTTGAAATGATCGAAAAAGCACGGGTGCTAAACTTGAAAGTGGTGCTTGGAGCCATGGCCGAATCATCGCTTGGAAATACCGCTGCAGCACATTTAGCTCCGCTGGCCGATTGGGTAGATCTCGACGGACCAATGCTTACTTCTAATGATCCGTTTTTGGGAATAACCTATCATGAAGGGGCCATTGTGATGCCGAATAAACTTGGAATTGGCGTTATTCGCAACGAAGAACTTGTTTAACACCTCTTTAATTGGTTTTCAGGGTTTTTCTTTTTCGATATGGCTGTGATATGGCATATACATAGGAATAGCAGCAGAACCATACCAGGGAATAAGGATTGCATCGAAAATACCTGTCGCAATGGCCGGATCGGAATTCAACATTTTGCGAACGGCAATCGTATCCGTAGAATTGAAAACAAAAAGTCCGCGAAAGTTCATTTCGTTTTTGCCGTAAGGCCCTGCCAGAATAATTTCTCCTGCTTCCGCCAATCGCGAAATATTGTCGAGGTGACCCCGCATAAGCGATTGCATGGAATCCCGGTCAGCAATATGGTTTTGTCCCGTTTTGAGTGCTACGAACGTGTACATCTTCATCCCATACCCATCTGCACCGAGGGAATCGGCCAATTCCTGATCGTACTTTACCGGCGAGTCCTGACTAAAACCGGTATGTAAAAAACAAATTGCGAGGAGTGCAAGTAAGGTGCGCATGGTGTCCGTTTTCAGCTGAGAAAGATAGAATAAATCCCCTCATTATCCATGTTGCCATGATAATCAGTTTGATGTATTTATGAAATATTTATAATTATTATGGGGTTGCCATAGCTTCCAGCAAAAACGGAGATCTATCCATATACAGCATGGCCTTACCTTGAGGCAAATCTATTTTCGACGATATACACCAAAAAACAAGGTAGAAAGTATGGAATCCTTTTGATCTATTTTTTTCCAGATTTGATATACCACGGTATCGTTCACAAGCTTCCAGGAGATTTCATTTTTATAAAATCGTCCATCCGTGTCTATTTGTCCCGCATCAGACATTACGAGTGCGCTATCTTTAAACTGACCTTTCAGAACTAAAGGATTCCCGTAATTATCAATCCAGGTTTGATTCCATGTGCTGTCCTCACGGTTGAAATAATTCAAACTTGTGCCCGTTGAACGACCTTCGGCAGATTTCCAGTTTTCCTGAATAGCACATCCATTTTGAATAAATTCAATTTTATTTTCACCAATTTTTGTGTTCGCTGTATCGAATACAATCCAATCGCCTTCCCAAAAGTCGAATTGATGATGATATTCGGAGTTACAGGGCTTAACCTCGGGACTTTGGGAATAGCACGGGAGAATGCAGAGCAGATTTAATAGAACGAAAATATTTTTCATATGAGACTTATAATGAATGGTCGAGAATTCAAGATACAAAAAATCCATAAATGAAAGTCTTAGAGCACTCAGGTACTCTACCTTCAAATATTCTCCTTTACATAATTAAGGATAACCGTCAAATTTTAAGCAGCTTGTGATAGAATAAATTCACACATAATTCATGTTTCACTGATTATCAGGTTTATATATTTATGAAATATTGATATTAATTGTGTACCTTCGCAGCCTTATACGGTACAAATAAACCACCGTTCTAATTCCTTTAAAACCTGCTTAGTTCTATTTTGTCATTCTCAATTTCAACGGCGGGTTCTCTCATTAATATCCTTTATGACAACTTTTGAAGAATCGGGTTTAAAACCTGAAATACTCCGGGCTATTGCCGACTTGGGATTTATTACTCCCACTCCAGTACAAGCCGAGACGTTACCGCTATTAAACCAGCCACCTACTAATTTAATTGCTTTAGCACAAACCGGAACTGGAAAAACGGCTGGTTTTGGTTTACCAATTGCCCAATTATTAGACCCTCAAAACAGAGACACCCAAGCGTTGATACTCTGCCCTACACGTGAGCTTTGCCTCCAAATTACAAAAGATTTTGCCGATTATCTTAAATACCTTCCCAAGGTAAATGTCACCGCTATTTACGGTGGCGCACCAATTCATACCCAAGAACGTCAACTGCAGAAAGGCAGTCAGATTGTGGTAGGTACACCCGGACGCGTAATTGATATGATAAACCGGGGAGCTCTTAAATTAGGTAATATTCAGTGGTTTATCCTCGATGAAGCCGACGAAATGCTCAATATGGGTTTCAAGGACGATCTCGAAACGATATTTAAGGAAACTCCAAAAGAAAAAGCGACTTGGCTTTTTTCGGCAACTATGCCACCGAAAGTTGAGTCCATTTCCAAGCGTTATATGAAAGATGCAATGCGCATCAGCGTTGGAAAAAGAAATGAGGGAGCTGCCAATGTGACCCACGAATATTACATGGTTCAGGCACGCGACCGTTTTGAAGCGTTGCAGCGAATTGTGAGTCTTCACGACGAATTTTATGGCGTTGTTTTTTGCCGTACGCGTCAGGAAACTACCGATGTAGCCAACAAGCTTATTGGTCTCGGCTATCCCGCAGAAGCTATAAGTGGCGCACTTTCACAGCAGCAGAGGGATAGGGTAATGGGCAAATTCAGAAAGCGCCAACTCAAACTGCTTATCGCAACCGATGTCGCAGCGCGTGGTCTCGATATAGATGATCTTACACACGTTATTAATTACCAGATTCCCGACGATCCTGAGGTGTATGTACACCGCAGTGGAAGAACCGGTCGTGCCGGGAAAAGCGGTGTATCGGTTTCTATAATTCATGGTCGTCAGAAAGGCGCGATTCGCGAACTTGAAAAAATGACCGGAAAGCAGTTTATTCTCAAGCAAGTGCCTACCATGGAAGATGTAGGTCGTGAGAAAGTGTTGGCTATGGCCAAAGAAATGAGCGACGCCAGCGTAAAAGGCAAAGCTGTCGATTCAATCCTTACGGAAGTTTATCTATTATTTGAAGGTATGACACGTGAAGATCTGATCGAACAGTTTACAAAATGGTCTTATGGGACCGCAATCGCAAATGAGAGTGGTCAGGTCGATATCAATATTTCGGCGAAAGCCGGAAGCGAGAGATCGGAAAGAGGAAACCGTCGTGACCGCGATGACCGCGGCAGTCGTGGAAGCCGTGATGATCGTGGAAGTCGCGATGATTATGAAGATAGAGGTAATCGAAGAGAGCGCAGAAGCCGAGATGGTGGGGATGATAGCAAGAGTTTTACCCGTGTAGATTTCAACGTTGGCTCGAAGCAAAATCTGAATCCAGGCCGATTGATGGGAATGATCAATGAGGCAATGAACAATAGCTCTATTAATTTTGGAAAGATTGAAATCGACCCGCATAAATCAGCCATAGATATTGACTCACGCCACGCGCCTGATGTTGCAATAGCTTTGGAAGGAATGCAGTTTGGTAGCCAAAAATTGAAACTCGAGTTGGGTGATAAACCCCTTGGGGAAGTTGGTCGCCCATCGCATCGTGGTGGCGGTTCTTCCCGTGGCGATTTTGGAGGCGGAGGAGGATACGGCGGCGGCAAGCGAAAAAGCAGCTATGGCGGAAGCGGTGGCGGACGCAAAGATGACCGCTATTCCAAAAAAGGAAAACCCGCAAACAAGAATAAGGGAAAACGCGGACCAAAACGCGGAGATCAACGATAAATAAAATATTGGAAAGGGAAAAGGTGGATTGTGGAATCCGCCTTTTTTTATACAGTAAAATTACTGCTCAATTTGGATTGGCAGTCAAACTATAAAGAACGATGTCGCATCGCAGTGAGATAGAATGAAATTGCTCGACAGGTATTGAACTTCTTCAATTGTATTTCATAAAATACTTCAATTTTTTGCTCTGGAAATGCGATTTGCCTTTTCGATTACCATCTTTGCAGGTAGAATGCGCACAGACCATTTACGAAAAGAACAAAAGGACGCTATCCGTACTTCATATTACAGTATGGTAGGCAATACCGTTTTGGCTGCAGCCAAGGGGATTACAGGAGTATTGGGCCATTCTTACGCACTTATTGCCGATGCCATTGAATCGACTGCAGATATTTTTTCATCATTTTTGGTCATTATTGGACTTAGAGTATCTACTCGACCAGCCGACAAAAATCATCCTTACGGGCATGGCAAGGCTGAGGCGGTAGTTACTTTCGCAGTGGTTACCTTCCTCTTGGTGTCGGCTGTGATTATTTCCATTCAGAGCATCCATAATATTCAAACGCCTCATGAGAGTCCGAAACCGTTTACGTTAATTGTACTCGGGATAATTATTGCCATAAAAGAATTTGCATACCGCCACGTGAAAAAGCATGGAAAGTCAGCCGGTAGCACCATGCTCGAAGCCGATGCTTGGCATCACCGCAGCGATGCTATAACGTCTGCCTTCGCGTTTGTTGGTATTTCGATTGCTATTTGGCTTGGTCCGGGATACGAAGCAGCCGATGATTGGGCGGCTTTGGTGGCTGCAATAGTTATCGTTTACAATGCGTACCGGATTTTCAGACCTGCACTCAGCGAAGTGATGGACGAGAATCGCTATGAAGAATTGATTCTTGAAATTCGATCTTTCGCTGAAGAAGTCGATGGGGTTTGCGATACCGAGAAGTGTTATGTCCGAAAAATGGGTATGGAGTTTTACGTAGACTTACATCTCATTGTAGATGGCAAAATAAGCGTTCATGAAGGGCATCATATCGCTCATGCAGTGAAAGATACGCTTATGGTAGAAATTCCCGAGATTGCGGGTGTACACATCCATGTGGAGCCAGATGAATAAACCGTGGAAAGGGAAAAGCCGGTGTTGAAAGAAGCTAAAAAATCCCCTCAGGCTTTCAATACCTAAGGGGATTTTTCAAAAATTAAATATTTTGATGGGATTTGGAACCCTTTCAAATCAAAGATTACTTCTTCTCACTCGTTTCCTTCAGGAGTTCTTTAACCGCGGCTTCCAGCTGCTGGTCCTCGCCACGAGCTGCTTTTCCGGGATCATTTTGAACCCTGATATCCGGCTCCAACTCCTGATTTTCGAGCATTTTACCGGTGGTCATGTCGCGCATTCCGATCTGTGGAACTCCGAAAACCGTTCCATCCAGCATACTTTCCCACCAAACGGCGGTTCCCGTGCCAGGGACGGGCATTCCAATCAATTTTCCAATATGGAAATATTTGTACGTATACGGAAACATGTGTGCATCGGAATAATTGCTCTCACTGATGAGAACAGCTGAGGGTTTTTGCCATTTGTTCATTGGTTCTGCGCCCATATTGTCCTGGCCGCGCGGCACGAATTGTATATAGGGTTCGCCACTCAGGAAAGTTGCGAGATCGTCGTGCAACCAGCCACCGCCATTGAAACGGGTGTCTACAATCAGCGCGTCTTTGTCATTCAATTCCCCCAGCGCTCTGCTATACACTTTGCGGAAGCTTTCAGAATTCATCCCGCGCACATGCACATACCCAATTTTGCCGTCTGAAAGGCGCTCTGCTGCCTCTTCACGCGATTTTACCCAACGTTCATACGCCAATTGATTCTCTTTTCTTAGACTTATCGGCTCCTCCACTTCAGTCCAGGTATCCCCGGTTTTCGGGTTGTTAAATTCTACCAGAATTTTATCTCCCGCTTTGCGGTTGAGCAAGGGATAATAGTTTTCATCCGCACCAATGGTGTGTCCATTGATTTTTGTAATAATCACACCCGCTTTTACCTTCCCCTTCTCATTGATCAGAGGACTTTTGTCCATCACCTCAGCGACTTTTATTCCGGGGCCATGGTATGAATTGTCGGGAAAAAATCCGAGAGCTGCGGTAGCATCGTCTGTTGGTTCCGAATGGGAAGTATGTCCTCCTGTATGCGAGGCATTTACTTCTCCGAGCATTTCGCTCAAAAGATTTGCAAAGTCATACCGGTTATTGATATAAGGTAGAAACTTCTTGTAATTTTCTTTGTACATCTCCCAATCAACCCCCTGCATATCTTTCACATAGAATTTTTCTTTGAATTGTCGCCAGGCATGTTCAAACATATATGCCCGCTCGGCATCGGTGTTCAAATTCATTTCTGACTTAATCTTTATTGCCTCCGTGCTGCCGTCTTCCACCTTTACCTGAGTCAGATTTCCGCTGTTATTTAAGTAGATAAATTTCTCTTTATCCCCGAATTCTAATTTTGACCCGCCGGAATTTAAGGTAGTAAATATCTTGGTTTCTTTCTTTTTGAAATTTGTCTTCCACAAGTCATCTTTCTCGCCGGTGCTGGTCAGAAAGTATAGGTTTTCACCTTTCTCATCCAAGAGGAAATCAGATAAAAAAGATGAAAACATAGTGAGTTTCACTTTTCGATCTTGCAATCCGTCCCATTCTACTTTCAAAGGTTTAGCCGGCTCTTCTTTCTTGTCTTCATCGTCTTTTTTCTTATCCTTCTTGTCATCATCCGAATCGGCTTTGTCTTTGTCCTTATCTTCATTATTTTCTTTCCAGAAGGCATAATCAGCTTCATTCATAGTGAAACGATTGTAAGCATCTTCGGTAAGAAAAAGCGCAAAAACATCTGATTGGGAACCCCAACTTCCGTGTGAGCGCATCCCTTCCATATCCGAAGACCAGTAAACTACCTGGCCATCCATTCCGAATTTCGGACGGGAATTGCTGTATCCGCTTTTGCTCAAATCTATCGGGTCTTCTTTTCCGGAGGCATTCACCAGTCCGATTTGATCGTTCCAGCGATCGTTGTCAAAAAATTGAACCAGAAACCATTTGCTGTCGGGCGACCAGGTATAATACTGATCTCCATCGGCATAACTATAAGAATACTTTCCGGGCATCACGGTACGGATTTCTCCGGATGCCAGATTCTTCACGCGCAAGCGTAGTTCGATTTTCCAAAAAGGCTACTTCCTTATCGTCGGGTGAATAGGTAGCTTGAAAAGTTTCCTGATCGGTTTCTACCACAGGTTTTTCTTCTACCAGCGTGGCATTGTAGAAATACTTGTCCTCCTTTCGCCCCAGCGAAGCTTCATAAATATTCCAACTTCCACCGCGCTCTCCGGAGTACAGAAGCTTGGTTCCGTCGCTGTTGAAATCCAGATTTCGTTCCTGCTCGGGTGTGTCCGTAATGCGCTTCGTTTCAGAATAATCGATCGAAGTAACGAAAACTTCGCCGCGCACGATAAAGGCGATTTCTTTTCCATTTGGCGAAACATCAAACTCATCGGCATCACCATTGATAAGCTTTCACCACCGCCTCATTATACCGACGATCTGTGTGAATCGTAATAGCTACTTTTTTCGGTTCATTGGGTCGAGTTGCGTATAAATTTCGCCGTTGTACCAGTAGCAGAGCATTCCGTCATTCGATATCGACAGATCGCGCACAGGGTTGGTTGTAAAGTGACTTACTTGTTTGGCATTGGGTGCTGCACTCGGAGAAACATCTGACTTCCATACATTGAAAGATCCGTCGCGCTCGCTCAGGAAATACATTTTTTGATCGGTGTGCCATACAGGATTCCGATCTTCACCTTTCCAGGAAGTGATTTTTGTGTACGTGCTGTCCGCAACATTGTACGTCCAGATATCGCGTGTAATGGAAGAAGTATGGTGTTTTCGATAGGGGTCTTCGTATCCCTTTTGATCGTAAAATAGGATTACCGATCCATCCGAATTATACTGAGCCATTTCGGCTGGAGTAGTCATTATTTGATCTACTCTGCCGCCCGTTCACAGATACTTTGTACAGCTCGGGCAGCACACCTGACTGGGAATAGCACAGACTTCACATCATCGAGTCGCGAAGATTCAAAAATGATCGATTTGCCATCAGGTGTAAAGTCGCAAGGAGTGTCGCCACTGCTGTGAAAAGTAAGGCGGGTAGGGGCTCCTCCTTTTGCGGAAACGATAAAAATGTCGTCGTTTCCATATCGATTGGAAGCAAAAGCGATTGTGTCGCCGGCGGGATTCCATATCGGATGACTTTCATACGCGTCGTGAAGGGTTATGGCCGTAGCTTCGCCGCCGCTTACAGGCACGGTGTATATGTCGCCTTGATAGGAAAATGCAATGGTCGAACCATCGGGCGAGATACTTGGAAAGCGCATCCAAAGTGGAGTATCGCTTTGCGAAAAGCCGGAAATTGAAAATAGAATTGCAAAAGAAAGTAGTGTAAGATTTTTCATACAGGATGCTTGCTAAAATGATTTTCATCAAAAAACGGAAAAAAATATTTAGGTATTCACTATTTAAGTTTTTTTGGAAAAATAAAGTGATGGGCGGTTTTTTTCAATGGGCAATAGGCAATTTGCAAAAGTCTTCTTGCATTCGGTAAATTGATTTCAATTTTCGTGTGTTTTCATTTGAGTAATTCCTAGTGAGAAGATTTAGTTAAATTCGTGATATTAATAGGGAAAATATGAGTATATCTGAAATAAGGAATGAATTGCAAACATTGATCGATTCGGATGATGAGAAACTCTTGCGAATGTTTTATGCTATGGCGGGAGCATATAAATCCCAATCGGAAGCAACTTATCCATCGTTGAGTGAAGAGGAATTTCTTTAGGAATTAAAAGAGGCGGATGCCGAATCAGAGCGCGGAGAGTATGACGATATTGAAGACTTTGAGAAAAGATCGGATAAGTGGGATTAAAACGCGAGCGAGTAATTATTACGCGGAAGGCTCAAAAGTTTATCCATAAACAATTTGATTTGAAAACAATCCAAACGAAAATATACAAATCCCCAATCGGAGAATTGATCCTCGGTTCATTCGATGAAAATCTCGTGGTTTGCGATTGGCGTTACCGCAAAATGCGAAAAGCGGTGGATAAGAGAATTACAGAAGGTTTGGCCGCTGAAATGGAAGCAGAAAATTCGCCGGTTATCAAAAAAGCGATTGAAGAACTCGATGCCTATTTTGCCGGAAGGCTACAGCAATTTGAAACTCCGCTCTTACTTGTAGGTTCGGATTTTCAAAAATCGGTTTGGAAAGAATTGCTTGAGATTCCTTACGGAAAAACGATGTCTTATCTCGGGCTTTCGGAAAAACTCAATAATGAAGGAGCGATTCGGGCTGTGGCTTCTGCCAATGGTGCCAATGCACTTTCGATTTTTATTCCATGTCATCGGGTGCTCGGCAGCGATGGAAGTCTGACCGGATATGCGGGTGGGCTGCCGGCCAAAAAGAAGCTTTTGCAACTGGAAGGAGCGGAGGTGATGCGACAAACTGAGCTTTTTTGAAATATTTTTTTATCGGAAAGAATACGTTTTGGTGATCTATTTGGCTGAATACATTTTTCCAATTAAATCTTAACTTTGAAATCGTATGAGAACGGTTCATGTAAAATTTGACTTGCCTTACAATTGGAGCGCTATTCGCAAATTGGGTCTTTACTTTGACAGTTTGCCGAAGCAAACCATCATGCCAAAACAGGATAGAAGTTTTCAGATCGATAATACGGCACAAAGCTTTAAAGTCAAATTGGATATCTGGCGGTCAAAAATTGAAATACCCGAAGGCGATCAAGAATTGTATATTACTGTTTCCATTAAAGGAGATAATCCTATTCAATGGACACTCCATAGTTTTACACGTGGGGCGTTAAGAATAGATATTGTCCCAAAATCCGAATATGACGCTTTTGATTCGAATTATTCTCAAACCATTATTCCTATCCAAGAACTCGACGGCGTGTCGTTTATTCTGACTGCCGGAGTAGTAGTTTATTTATTGTACAATGTGTTCAGCATAGACACTGTTTCGGAAGATAATTCAGAACTAATTTGGGCAACGACAATTATGGTTGCCACGATGCTATTGGTGCTTTGGAAGGACCGAAAGAAAGTTTCAAAATCGAGTTATAAGTCGCGGATGATTCTAAATTCTGTTTTTCTCTTTTTGGTCGTCACTTCACTTAGTGTTCAGGGTTTTTTGTCCATGGGGTGGCTTGTTGCTCTTTTACCAATTACGGTTTTGATGCGGACAATTGTATTTGAGAATGAGAATTTAAATGGAGTGGTTGGATAGCTGGGATCATTAATTAGAATAGCTAATGCTTCTTCGAGATCTGAAAGTCATTCGTGTATTCGTGGCCATTTTCTTTTTTTTGCCACGAATGCACGGATAAAAAAAACTGAGAATCGCGATCATTCCGAATCATGTGCAGCTATACTATTATGTACTTCGGAATTCGCTAATTCGTATTTGATTTCTAAAACTGAAACCGCAAATCAATATAAAAATTCCGTCCCGGACGCGGAATTGTTCCCCAATCCAAATGATCGCGGTAGTTTTTATCCAGCACATTTTCAACTCCGGCATTTACGGTTAAGGTATTCTCAACAATCGCAAAATCATAACCACCGCGTACATCAAAAATCGTGTATGCTGGACTCGCAATTTCACCAAAATCAGGATTGATTTTGTTCTGAGCCAATGCCGATTCGGCTGCCAACGCGACATATCCTTTTTTCGAGAAAAGATATTTCACGGAAGTGGTATTGCGCACAGGCGAGATCAGTGGGAGAGGAGTGCCTTCGTCGGTTTCTCCACGTGTGAATGAAAACTGAGAGTTCAGATTCACCTTGGCTATCGGATTGTAAAACAGATTCATGGTCGCTCCGGTCATAGTAGCTTTCGCAATGTTATCTGTAATTTTTACACCATTAGCTCCGCCTGTAATGGCTGCTAAATTCGGATCGACTTTGCTCAAAATGTAATCGAACATCTGGTAATAAAAAGCGGTGGCCCGGATGCCGTATTTATTCTCAGATTGATAGTTGAACCCTATTTCAGCCTGAACCGCTTTCTCATCTTTCAAGTCGATATTCTCCAATATAATTGTAACCATCGTACGCATTGTAAATGTAAAAAGCATATTGCTCCGTAATATTCGGCGCACGCTCGGTATAGCCAATATTTACCCAAGTAGTAAATTTATCAGAAACTGCTCTTTGATAGCCGGTGCTCAGGCTTTTGTTCAACCTTTCATTGCGCTGGGATATATTCTGCCCAATAATCGCTGCCTGATCAATTCCGATTTGGCTCTTCGCCAGATTCGAAAGATATTCCAAACGCCCTTTTACCGAAATAACATTCTTCTCCTTCCATTTGTAATTATCGGAGATATAAAGTCCGATATCATTTTTGTCGACATCAGGCCAGGTTACCATATACATGATGTCGGCATCGGCGGGATACATCGTCATATCAGCAAGTGAATTGTTGTAATACCCATCCAATTTAGCAACGATTTCATGTTTACCAGCAGTCATTTCTGCTTTCGCAAATGCACCATAGGTATTCGTCCAGCCGGGCATATCCATGAGCATGGGAGCTGCGGGTCTTTTGGCATTGTCCATCAGGTGATCCACCGAATTACCGTACGCCTTAAAGGTGAGCTTCGTGAAAAGATCACCGGCAGGGTAGTGGATGTAGGTCAGTCCGTAGATATTCCCGATGGCGTGATCCACATCCATCGGCAAGCCGGGATATCCCACATTCACAGCTTTGTCGTAGATATAATCGAACCGAACCAAATCGCGCTCAGAGATCATGTACTTCGCCGAAAGCGAAGTGTTCCATTTTTCGAATTGGGAAAAGTTAATTTCTTCGCCGCCTCCGGCCTTGTAATTTTCGTTTTTGCGATACGTTCCGTTCAAATTTACGGCCCATTTTTTACTGCTGCGATTTAGCGAAAGCATTCCATTTACGCCGTTTGCCACCGCATCGTGGCCCAATCCGGCATTACCGCTCCATTCATCGGAGGTTCCTATTTGCGCACCTTCGGTTTGCATGTTTATCGAGCCTCCAATCGAAGTTCCGAATTCACTTCCGGTGGCACCATTTTCGATATCGAATTGCTTCAAATTATTGGGCTCGACGTATGAAGTGACCGGATCCATTTTGCCGGTACAGGCACCAAAAATCTTCATCCCGTCGATGGTGAGATTCGTTCTTTCGGTGGTCATGCCGTTCAACACCGGTTCAAAACCGTAGTTGCCACGCCGGATAAGTGAGATTTGTCCGCTCCGCGCCAAAATTTTATCAGCACTTTCAAAGCGGTCTTCAGGATGCAGATTTTGCCAAGAATTGCAGGTGCAAGCGCCGACGCATTCGCAATCGGAGTGCACCTGAATCTCTTCTACCTGAAAGGTTTGAGTTGTGATGTCGCCATTGGTGTAAAGCTTGACGGTGTCTTGTTTCTGGGCGTGCGCAATTACGGTTAACAAAAGCGCTGTACATCCTAGAAAATACTTCATATTTCCTTAGAAGGTTACGTCAAAGTAAGTTGTAGAATCTACCACGGTTTGCCCATCCATTAGCCGTAAGTTTATCCGCCAGTTTCCTGACATGGTGAAATTTACCTGTCCTTTATAATGTCCCATTTCCGTGGCAACCGGATCTACATTGTTCGGTGAACTGTGGCCCATTGCCACCATTTCGGGATCCATCTGCACCGTATAATTGTTCATGGGAGAAAAATCCATCATAGACATCTCTTTATGGATGGTGATCTCCATATCGTTGATGCCGATTTTAGGATCCAGCGGTTGGAGATATGAAATCACCAAACTTTCACTTCCGTCGGCGGGGATTATGACACGCGTGCGGGGCTCTGCAGGTGCTTTCACCTTTACCGGTATTGTAGCAAGTCCTGTGCGGTCTCCGGCTACGTCGTAAACATTTACGTTGAGCGACCAGCCCATTTCCGCAGGCATGGTAAATACCACGGCGCCTTTAAACATACCGTCGGTGGCCGTGTTGCTCACGGGGTTTTCTGCCGGAGCTGAGTGTATCATTGTGCCCATATCCATCATGGGGTTGATGGTTATTTGGGCGTTGCTAATCACATTGCCGGTTTCGGTATCTTTTACCTTGAAGAAAAGATTATTGTAAGAAGCTGTCAAACTATCTTTTGCATAGACGCTTACCTCCATTCCGCCCTGATCTGTAACAGCAGAATTTATTAAAATCATAGTTTTTTCAGGAGTCGGTGTTTCAAGTGCCGGAGTAGTGTCTTTGGTACAACCTGAGAAAAGGGCGAGAACCATAAACCCACCCAAAATGGTTTTTATTGAAAATTTCATTTTATAAAATTTAATTGTTTTTTTTTGAGAAAGAGGTAATGCGCAAATTCCGATTAAGAAATGCGTCAAAAAAAGTACAATTAAAATTTTGGAGGATGAAAAATAGCGGTTTCATATTGCGAATAAGTTCGCAACATATACGAGAATTGGTGTTTTACTTCCGTGAAAATCGGAAAGAGTGAACATTGGGAATTTTCCGAAAGGGTAAAAATCAAACTAATAAATTCGGGAGCGGTCTTCGGCGCGTTTTCATGACTTTTTTTGTCAGCTTTGATTTGTTTTTCCAAAAAACAATGGCCGTTGCAGTGCATTTCCGGTTTGTCCTTGTTTACACAAAAAAGATCGGTAATCTTAGCGCGATTCAATTCAAAACCGGTAATTATCACTGATGTACTCAAGGTTTGGATGAGCAGTACAGCAATCAAACTAAATATACCGGCAATGCGAGCCATGAATTCTTTTCGGTGAATTACTTGGGGACAAATGTACTTTACAGATCTTCCGAGTCCTAATTTTTAGAAATGACATTTGTCATATTTGTGAATAGTGCGGATGCAGGTGAATAAAAGTATTCATTCGAAAATTAGATTTTTATAGATGACAATAGTATATTCGGTGGTAACTCATTTGAAGACTATGAAGCCTGTAACCAAGATCTTAATCGGATTAAATTTGATTCTTATAACATCATGTAGGACGACATTTTACATTCCAAATACGCAGAACGTTCCCTTGATTAAGGAAAAAGGGGAATGGGAAATTACCACTGCTTCGAATAACATACAAATGGATTTGCAGGGAGCGTATGGATTGGGTGATGCGACCGCGTTGCAATTGAACACATTTATAGTTTTTCCCGGGAATTTGTTTCTAAATGACGGTGTAAGCGGTGGCTTTATCGAACTGGGAGGAGGCTACTATAAAAATCTCAGTGACCATCTGTTATTTGATACTTATATGTTGGCGGGTATCGGTCATATCGAAAATTTGATTCTTTTCTCGTCCAATGCAAATTCGAATTCGGGCGGAGAAATATCTGCAAATTTCGCAAGATATGGTCTTCAGCCATCCATAAGTTATATGACAGATTATTTTTCCATTTCGGCATCATCGAGGCTGGTAAATCTTTCGCATTACAAAATACATGGGGATCTATATAACGACGGTATTGATCAAATATATTATTTGAACGAGCATAATTCCAATTTTTTGATCGAACCCGCCATTACTGTGAAAGGTGGTTGGGAAATCGTAAAACTTCAGGTGCAGTACCTGAGAAGTTTTAATGTGTCCAATCCGCATTTTCCCCAAGACGATGAGGTTTGGACTGTGGGAATTAGTGTTCACTTTTAATCATTGCGATTTCAACTCCGCATAACGAATGTGTCGATTGATTAATTTTGTTATTTAGTTGTCTAAAAAATAAAGATTTAGAAAAAATACTTGTAGCAATGAAATAATGATTACATTTGCACTTTAAAATTTATTACTTATAATTATTATTACAATGAACAAAGGAACAGTAAAATTCTTCAATGAATCTAAAGGATTTGGATTCATCACAGAAGATGGCAACAACAAAGAACACTTCGTACACGTGTCAGGTCTTATTGATGAGATCCGCGAAGGTGACCAAGTAGAATTTGATTTGAAAGAAGGAAAAAAAGGCTTGAACGCAGTAGATGTACGAGTAGTATAATATACGCATTAATCTTTTTTAGTGAAAGCCACGCAGCAATGCGTGGCTTTTTTGTTTCCTTTGATTTGGTTTTAATTCTTATTTTTTTCTCAAAAAACGTATTGCATGAAAAATTCAAAAATCCTCGGATTGCGTACCGTTATTTATAAAGTGCCCAATTTAGTAGAAGCGAAAGAGTGGTATGCCAAGGCTTTTGGAACCGAAGCGTACTTCGATAAACCTTTTTACGTGGGATTTAATATTGGCGGATACGAACTTGGGCTTTTACCTGAAGAAGGGATAGTGGTTCGGTGGGCTGACGCTGTCGCCGCCTATTGGGGTGTCCAAAATATATCTGAAGCATACGAAGCTATGTTGAAGCTTGGTGCTAAAGAGAATGAAGCTCCTGAAAATGTGGGTGGAGAGATCGTGACGGCCACAGTTTTTGATCCGTGGGGAAATCTTATCGGGTTGATTTATAATCCGAGATTCAAATTAACTGAGAACTAGCTGCGCCATTTTTGTTTCGGGGAAATGTAGTAGAGTTTGAATATGACACTAATACCCCGAATTCTTTAGCAACACGAGGTAATCTGTGAGACAGTCCTCGGGTTTAAAATCCATTTCAATCCCTTCGGCATCAGCCGAAGTATTTAAAACAATCCTGTAATATTCCCCTCAGCGTCAATATCAATCGCCTCCGAAGAAGGAACGGTTGGCAAACCGGGCATGCGCATAATCGTACCGGTAATTGGAACTAAAAATCCCGCTCCTGCAGCAATTTCGATTTCCCGCACTGTAATATGAAAACCTTCAGGTCGTCCTAAAAGCGCCGGATTATCCGAAAAGGAGTACTGTGTTTTCGCAATGCAAACGGGAAGATCGTTCAAACCTAATTTATCTATCAGTGCCAAATCTTTTTCCGCCTGAGCGGCAAATTCAACACCGGTAGCTCCGTATATTTCGCGAGCGACGGTTTCAATTTTTTGCTTTACAGAAATGTTTAATGGGTAAATGGGTGCAAACTGTCCTTGAAAATTTTCAGCTGTCGTGGCTACTTTTTCAGCTAAATTCTTAGCGCCGGCTCCCCCCTCAGCCCAAACATCGGCCATAGCACACGGAACATTCAATTTTGCGCAAAGCTCTTCCACAGCAGCTATTTCTGCATCGGTGTCGGTTGTGAATTTGTTGATGGCTACAACAGGAGGGATGTTAAATTTCTTTATGTTTTCAATATGTTTCTCCAGATTTTTCAGTCCGAGTTTTACCGCTTCCGCATTGGGTTCATTTATTGATTTCAATTCTATTCCACCGTGAAATTTCAACGCACGAATCGTAGCGACAATGACCACAGCATTTGGCGAAAGCCCGGCCGCACGACATTTAATGTCAAGAAACTTCTCTGCACCGAGATCGGCACCAAATCCGGCTTCTGTAACCACAAAGTCGGAAAGCGAAAGTCCCATTTTTGTTGCAATTGCGCTATTGGTTCCCTGAGCGATATTAGCAAATGGCCCTCCGTGGATGATGGCCGGAGTGCCTTCGATAGTTTGTACCAAGTTTGGTTTCATTGCATCCTTAAGCAATGCCGCCATGGCTCCCTGCGCATTCAGTTCGCGCGCATAAACCGGCCGCTTGGTAGTGGTGAAACCAACAAAAATATTCCCGATACGCTTCTTTAAATCCTCCAAATCTTTGGCCAAACAAAGGATGGCCATTATTTCGGAGGCAGCGGTGATATTAAATCCGGCTTCGCTCGGAATGCCCTGACCCATTCCGCCGAGACCGGTAATGATATTACGTAGGCTGCGGTCGTTCATATCCATCACACGTTTCCATGCCACCGTGCGCGGGTCAATGTCGAGTGTACGTGATTTGCTCTGAATATTATTGTCGATCAATGCAGCCAGTAGGTTGTTTGCTTTTTCAATCGCCGCAAAATCACCGGTGAAATGGAGGTTGATATCTTCCATAGGGAGCACTTGGCTATAGCCGCCACCTGCTGCTCCCCCCTTCATTCCGAACACCGGTCCGAGCGATGGTTCACGAAGCACGACAGTGGTCTTTTTACCGATTTTGTTCATTCCCTGCGCGAGCCCAATTGAAACCGTTGTTTTACCTTCGCCGGCAGGTGTGGGCGACATGGCTGTGACTAGAATGAGTTTACTCTTCCCAATACGGTCGTCATTTATCAATTTTAGCGGAAGCTTGGCCTTGTACTTACCAAAAAGCTCCAGCTCATCTTCAGATATATTAAGTTGTTCGCCGATCTCACGTATGTGTTTGAGTGCTATGGAATGGGCTATGTCAATATCGCTCATAGATTCAGTTTTTAGAAGGTTAGAGGCTACAAAGATAGCCTGATGTTTCTATTTAAATAGGGTGAACAAATCTAAGAATTAAGTCATATCAATCCTTTTTCTTTCCTGCAAGGATTGGGGTTTTGGATAAACCACGAATACCTGAACATACGCGCAGATGTGAAAATGATTTTCTAACTGGGGGAGAGGATTCCATTAATGTAACAATTTATAAAATGGTCGAACATTATAGCAATCAACCTGTTTAACAATGGAACATCGGTTCTTTTTTTTTCTTACTTGCTTCTATTCAAATGTCAATCCAAAAAAATGGACTTCATAACTTGACGAATGTGCGCAGATAGAAGTTAAATTAACTAAATAGCAATCAATTACTTGACCGAAATAATATGGTAAATAGATTTTTACTCTGTGGATTACTCTTGTTAACTGCAATTGTCGCCAAAGCTCAGTTTGAGAGCGTTCAATATGATTATGAGAAAAACTGGTTTGGTGAAAACCAGAAACTGCCAGCCGAAACGCCTTGGATTTTATCCGGGGTGCTACCCCAAAATATTTCTTCGGTAGCCGTCGAAATCTATAGCTCTGATAATCGCGAGAAGGATCCTCTTCACACTTCCGTTTGGACATCACCGGTAGGTACTGATAGTGCTACCAATTTCTTTATTCCCGTAAGCTATAGTTTGCGATCGAGCACCAAATATACGATCGAGATAAAATATTATCGCGACATGACTCCAGTCGAAAAGACAAATCTCAAGCAGCAGGTGTACGATGCTGTGCGATCCTATGTGCAGCTCAATGTCGTAGCATCGAAAAATGATGTGGATTTAAATAAAGATCCGAAAGAGATGGTCAAAGATCTTAACAAACTCATGAGGGATGGCTTGGTGTTGTTCAAGAGCAAACTCAATGTGTCATTTCCTGGATTTTCAGATTTGGTTCTTGATCAGTTGGAAAATATGGACGATCTGAATCTGAAAAAAGGAAAGTTCAATGTGCTCAAAAAGAATGAGGATGAAGAAACGAATAACCAAAAAATTGAATACTTCAAAGTTCAGTTGGAGAATTTGCAAAAGGTAATAAAACGTGAAATAGACCAATATCTGTCTTACGATCTTGCCATTCTGGAAATCTCACGGGTGATTACGGATTATGAAACCCAGCATACCCGCAATGTAGTGGCCATAAACGTAGGGTATGGTGCAGTGCATAATTCAGGCGGATTCAACGAAAAGATTGATTATGACAGTGCGCCCTATTTGGGGATTTCGTTTCCCTTGGCCAATCCAAACTTTTCAGGTAAATTTTGGAGTAATAGTTCCATTTCGACAGGTGTTTTCTTTAATGATTTTCAATTTGATAATGGTGAAACCTATACTGGGCCACTCGTTGGACGCCCTTTCTATTTAGCTTATGGATACAAAGCGGCTTATTTTATTCGCTTTAATCTGGGAGCTACCCTATTGGAAAATAAAGGTGGCGACAACACATTGTTTGTACGTCCTTTCATAGGAGCAAGTATAGAAATTAACTTGTGGTTGGGGCTGAATCGGTAGAGCCAGAATAGTTGTAATATCCTAAATTTCTAATGAATTGAAAGCATTTAAAACAATATTTCTATTCCTGGCTTTTGTGGCATTGCGTCCCATAACAGCCGATGCACAGCGAGATCTATACGATTGGCAGTTCAGTCCATATGCTGGGTTTTTTACCCGAAACAATGATGTAGAAATTCCCGATTCACCCAATCAGTATGCATATGGATTGCGTGTCGAACACCGGTTGGGCAATGATTTTACCTTGGGCATACATTTTTCGCATCTGCACTTTAAAGGCGCTTCTGAACGAGATATTTCTTCCGGATTAATTGGTTTGGGATATCATTGGGACAATGGATATTTATTTAGCGAACGGGCGGCAGTTTCGATTTTTCACCGGCTGGAACTGGGCTATGCCACTCGCAAAAATGAAATTGATAAAATCAATGGTTCGTCGAACGATTTAACCTTCGGATTTGAAAATGGATTAAAATTTCGCTTCGGAGATCGTATCAGTGCAGAATTGGGAGTGGAAATATTAAGCTCAAAGGCCAGTTTAACAGCAGGTGATATTGCTAAAAATGAGCGTTTCAACGTATGGAAAGTTGGTTTGAATTATCATTTTGGAAATCGCAAGAGTAAATTTATTGCACCTGTATTTATTCCATCAGGTTTGGCAGAGCAACTTAGTGAAATGAGTAAAATGGATTCTAAAATGACGGATTTATGGCTGTTAAATGATTCAGTGAAAATAGATCCCGATTTAGCAGAAATGCGAGATATCTTGCCGAAAGATACGGCCAGTGATTCCCAGAAGGATATGTCTCTCAGTCGTGCGGATTCGCTTAAGATCTTTATGCATTTTGATAGTTTGTACCAGCGCAGGACTTCAACTATAGATACGATGAGAACTCTAGAAGATTCGCTTCGCACTGAAGAAGTCATCCGGGATTCGGTTCCTGCTTCAAAAATGGTTGCCGATTCTATGGATATTTTGAAAGCACAGGTAGATACCGTGCATACTACAAAAGTGCTTGCAGAGGCTGTTGGAACTTCAAGGATGCGGGTCGATTTGTTCAATAACTCGAAAGCAAAAGCGGATACACTTCATTCTTCAAAAATGCTTGTAGATAAGGTGAACACATCGAAAGTAGATACATTTGTTGTATCAAAAGTGGTTGTCGATTCAGTGAGCACCTCGAAAGCTAAAGCTGATACTTCAGCCAATCAGCCCCAAAAAATTGCAGGAAAAACTGTGCCGGTTCCGTCGGATACATTGCGTGCGAAAACTGCCAAAGATAAGGTTCATAAAGACTCTATTCGTAGCCCTGTCGATACGGTCTATATCCAAAGATCAGATACTTCCAGCCAGTCAAAAATTTTGGAAGAAAAGGATCCGTCAAGGGTGGATACAATCTACGTTGTTCAGCAAGCGAAATCGACCGACAATACCAATATTAAAAATGAAGAAGATGCTGAAAAAAAGAAAACATCAGATGAAAAATCGGATAAGTATACATCACAAAATGTGAGCGACAATAACTCGGATGATTTACAAAAAAGCATAGATCGTCAAAACAAGCTTATTGAAAATCAGACCAATCAAATCAGTGAAAACCAAAAGGCCATTGAAAAGATGGCGAGAGAAGATAAGCGCGACAATAACGATCTTGGAAAAGTGCTGGCCGCTGGAGCTGCCGGAACTGCTGTTGGAGCGATTTCTACGCGTGGCAATAAGGTAAAACCCGATACCGTATTTGTCGAAAATGCTACCACCAAAGCAAAAGTGGATAGTCTCCAAATGGAAATAGAGCGTTTGAAAGGTCTCAACCCGCGAGATTCCGGATATGTGGCCAATCCGCCTATAGGTCATTATTTCGATAGAAATTCATCGGCGGCAGACACCGCGTCGGTTGTGAATGACACACTTTCCATAGCAACTGATACCGCCAAAATGGTAAGTAACGCTATTCCTTACGAAGAGGATTCCATTCCACATGCGAATGAAAATGTTCCAACTGTCCTGACCTCTCCCGCCGTCGAGGATACTGTTCCGAAAAATCCTGTTTCGCATGAAGCTGAGACAACGAAACCTGTTGAAAAAAGTACTTCCACAAAAAAGGCACTCGCAGCATCATACCCGGTTGTCTGTAATTTTGGCTTAAACAGCACCTCACTCGAATCCACGAGCCAGCCTGAGCTGAATCAGGTAGTTCAAGATTTAAAAAATGATCCCGAACGAAAAGTAGTCCTTACCGGACATACAGACAAAAGCGGAAATGCTACATACAATCTTGCTCTTTCTGAAAAGCGGGCGCAAAGTGTTCAGGATTATCTGATGGCAAAAGGAATTGATGCGTCCCGCATTACTATTTTAAGCAAAGGTGCCGAAGATGCTACCGAAAATTACGATGAAAATGCACGCCGTGTGGATGTGCAAATCGTGAAATAAGGAATCAACTGGCTGAATTTTCTATTGAATAATAATCCTATTTCCTGTGTACTGCAAACTCATATATGAAACTCAATGCGGCGAAATGCCATGAAATGTGCTACTGTCCGAGCAGCAAGGGATATACCTTTTATTTAACTTTTTCGTTCGATATTTCGAATGGCTTCAAATTTTTCGAGGAGTATAAAACAAACTATCTTCCAAATTGTTTCGCGGAAAAATTTTTGTGTACCTGATAATATATGATCGCTTTATTATCTGTAAATTAATATGTTGGGTAAGATTCTTAAAGATCTATTCGTTACTTTTAAGAGGATTTTCTGTTATACTTCAACAGCTTTATTACCACTAAACAAAAAATAAACACGTAATTATTTCAAATTATTTTCGCACCTTTAGTTCGAGAAACATTAAAGGAAAACAACCTTTGGAAAGAATATACCTTACATCCAGATACAAGTTAAAACCAGAGACTGATCTTAAAGAATTCACGCAATTGGTTACTGAATGCGTTCATACTGTTGTTCGCCATTGTCCTAATACATTGGAGTACTACTGGTATTTCGATGAACCTGACAAGGAATTTGTACTTCGAGCAAAGTTTTCCGATTCTCAGGCGCTTGAGCATCAGTTGAGTTATCAGAAACGGAATTTATTGAAAATGAAGGAATATGCTATCATGGATATTGAAATCTATGGGCAAGTGGATGATACAACGCTTCATCAATTTTCGCTGCTTAATGCCAAGGCTTTTAACTTCTTTCAGGGTATCAGCAAAGACAACCGCACTATTGGTCAAAAGATAATAAGGTAAATTTCTTTAATGTTTTTCAATTTTTTTTAATAAAAAAGCTGCACCTTTCGGTACAGCTTTTCAAAGATATATATAGGTCTTTTTAATAGTCGCCAAACCTTAGGGCCGCAAATAATTGAAGGTAGGAGTTTTTGGCATCACCGAAAAATAAATCGGCAGTATCACTATCCTGAATTTTCTGGAGTCCTAAATTGTAGCGGGCACCCAGCTGGAGCAGAGATAAATTTATAGCGACTCCACCAGCAAGTCCGTAATCCAAATTTTTGAAATTATCATTGTCGAAATTATGTGAGCCTTCGAGATCACCGGTTGCTGTGACGCTGCTATTGGCTAAAAACCCAAAGTATGGTCCGAATTGTATTTCCGCAACATCTCCGATTTTTAGTACGGCCAATAAAGGCAAGTCGATATAATCCAGATTTAAGGTTATATCCCCATTTGCATTTACGAAAGGTCCTAAATCCTCATTGTAAGATGCAGTTGAACCTTTTGTAGAATATAGCAATTCGGGCTGAAATGCCAATCCATCAGTGATGGGAAGGCTCACAAAAGCTCCAAAGTGATATCCTGTACGAATTTTTGAATCGTTGATGTCATTGGTGCGCAAATTTGAAAAATTTAGCCCTCCTTTCACGCCAAAATACTGCGCGTGGGCGGCAAAAGACAGTAATCCAAGGACAAGAGTGGATAAGATTATTTTCTTCATAGTATACGTTTTTATTTTTTGTTTGGTTTAATAAATGCAAACCCCTGACCAAATTGTTGAGGTGAGATTTAGCCGCAGGGAAGAATGAGTTAATTCACTTGTAATGAGCTGTCAACCGGTATAATTTAGGTTGTCAAGTTTGAAGACTGACTTTCCTTCTTTCACTTAATGTGGACTACATTCCCCGATTTGTTGCCATTTTAGGAGTATTCACTTACGTGAAAAGCCATTAAAAAACGGGACACCAATTAGGCATCCCGTTTCTTTTTTAACAGAAAACGCTTATTTAATCGTTTTTCAGAAAATCGCGCAACACATACTGCAATATTCCGCCATTTTTATAATAGGCTATTTCGATTGCCGAATCCAACCGAGCCACAACCTGAAATTTTATTGTGTCGCCGGAATTTTTGGTCGCAACAACATCTAGTTTCTTCATAGGACTAAGGCTGCCAGCTACCCCGGTGATATCGAACTTTTCGGTTCCATCAAGCCCGAGACTATCTGCGGTATCTCCCTCCAGATATTGGAGTGGAAGTACACCCATTCCCACCAAATTACTGCGGTGAATACGTTCGTAGCTTTCGGCAATTACCGCTCTTATTCCGAGAAGGTCCGTTCCTTTTGCCGCCCAGTCACGCGAAGAACCACTACCGTATTCTTTTCCTGCAAGGACAATAAGCGGAGTCTTTTGCTCAGCGTATTTTTGAGCCGCGTCAAAAACAGACATTTCTTTACCGGACGGAATATGGCTGGTATATCCACCTTCTTTATTAACGAGTTTATTCTTGATACGCACATTGGCAAAAGTTCCACGGGTCATAACCTCGTCGTTTCCACGACGTGAACCATAGGAATTAAAGTCCAATCGTTCCACACCCCGATTAATGAGATAATTTCCGGCAGGAGAATCTTTGCTAAACGATCCGGCAGGTGAGATATGGTCTGTGGTAATCGAATCGCCGAGGACGAGCAGGGGATAGGCGCCATGGATATCTTTTGAATCCTCAGGTTCATCCGAGAGATCCACGAAGAAGGGAGCTTCTTTGATGTACGTGGAATTCGAATCCCATTTATAGCTTTTCGTGTCGGGAGCTTTCAGTGCGCGCCACTGTGCATCGCCGTCAAATATTTCATCGTAATTTTTGGCGTAATCTTTTGGCGTAAGCACTTCTTTCATCACGGCATTTATCTCATCAGTCGAAGGCCAGATATCCTTGAGATATACCGGTTCACCGTTGCTGTCTTCGCCGAGCGGATCTTTGGTAAGGTCGATATCGACACGACCGGCGAGGGCAAAAGCCACCACCAGCATTGGCGACATCAGGAAATTCATTTTTACCTGAGGATGCACGCGCGCTTCGAAGTTTCTGTTTCCCGAAAGGACGGAGGCAACCACCAGTTTATTGTCATCTACTGCTTTGGCAATGTCAGGTGGGAGCGGGCCACTGTTGCCTATGCACGAAGTACAACCGTAGCCTACCAAGTGAAAATTCAGTGCCTCCAAGTCCGGGAGGAGATTGGCAGCTTTCAGATAATCGGTAACTACCTTCGAACCGGGAGCAAGACTGGTTTTTACCCATGGTTTTACGTCAATTCCACGCTCTATGGCTTTTTTGGCTACCAATCCGGCACCGATCATTACACTCGGGTTCGAAGTATTGGTGCAGCTCGTAATGGCTGCGATGGCGATAGAACCATCGCTGATAGTAAACTCTTCGTTTTTGCGGGCGATACTCACGGTTTTCATGCCGTTCTTCTCTTGTGACTTTAATTCCGACTGATTTCTTCCGTTCGTTCTCACATTTTCAGTACGTTCGGTCTGACTTCCGCCTTCGGCCAGCCAACGTGTAATTTCTCTTTTTCCCGGATCGATGTATGAGCGCCCGTGAACTTCGTGCAGCAATTTTTGAAAGGTTTGGTTCAATTCGGTGAGCACGATTTTATCCTGAGGCCGTTTCGGGCCAGCAACGGTTGGAACCACTGTGCCCAAATCCAATTCAACCAGATCTGAATAGGTAATTTTGTCCTCTCCTTCTCGCCAGAGCATATTGGCTTTGCAGTATTTTTCTACGAGTTCTACCTGCTCTTTCGAACGGTTGGTATTTGTCATGTAGGTAAGCGTCTGGTCATCGATCGGGAAATAGGTTACGGTACATCCAAATTCGGGCGACATATTGCCGATAGTAGCCCTGTCGGGAATGGAAAGATGATCGAGGCCGGGACCAAATACTTCCACAAATTTTCCAACTACTCCTTGATCTCTAAGGATTTTTGTAATGGTCAAAACCATATCCGTAGCCGTAGTTCCAGCAGGCAGTTTGCCCGTAAGGCGCAAACCGAGCACTTCGGGCATGATAAAGTAAATCGGCTGACCGAGAATGGCTGCTTCTGCTTCAATTCCTCCCACACCCCATCCTACTACTCCTATACCGTTGACCATTGGTGTATGCGAATCGGTACCTACTAGGGTGTCCGGAAATGCATACCCGTCGCGACTGACGACACCTTTTGCCAAGTATTCGAGATTTACCTGGTGGCAAATTCCCATTCCGGGAGGCACTACCGAGAAATTGTCAAATCCTTTTTGTGCCCACTTAAGCAACTGATAGCGCTCGCTATTGCGCTCGTATTCCTTTTCGACGTTTCTTTCGTATGCGTAATTGGTACCGAAATAATCTACCTGCACGGAATGGTCGATAACGAGATCTACTGGTATCAACGGGTTGATTTTCATCGGGTCTTTTCCTTTCCGTTCAGCTTCGGCCCGCAGCGATGCGATGTCGACTACTGCCGGTACGCCAGTGAAATCCTGCATCAATACCCGCGCAGGTTTATACGGAATGTCCTTATCCGAACGCTCGGGCTTCCAGTTAAGTACGGTATCAATATTTTCTTTGGTGATGGCAAAATTATCGTAATTACGCAGCACATTTTCCAGCAGAATTCGGATAGAAAAGGGAAGTTTGGAAATGCCGTAACCTTGATTTTCAAGTTCCTTCAAACTGAAGTATTTCAGCTTGCCTGTGCTGGTTTCGAGTTCTTTATCTACTTTGTAGGGATGTTTTTCCATGGGATGGTATTTTAGGTTTTTTTGAAAGTCGTAAGGTACATATTATAGCGAACATACTTTGCGCCCTGTGCCACTATTCTAAACCAGCTTTGATGCCTTATTGTTTTTAATCGGTCGGTATGGAGGTTATCCTATTCTACTAATCTCTTCTTGTTGACATTTTCATAATTCGTGAAAATTAATGCAGTTCATGTTTTTGCCTACTGGAAATATTGGCTTGACGCTGATCAGAAAGTAATCATAAAAAAAGCAGAACCCTGTTTGGAGAGTTCTGCTTTCAGATTTTAAGAAACCGCATTTTAACTAAAGCGGACTTTTTTTGTCGTTTCCGTATTCCCGATGCGCATGTGCACAAAGTAGATCATGCCTTTTTCTGCACTCAGCTCGATTACACGGCTTAGACTTCCGTCAAAATCTGCAAAAGCAAAGCTCTTGAGCAATTCTCCGCCAGGACTGACAATATCAATTTGCGCATCGCCTGTCTTGTCGGCTTTTAACGAAAGCTCAAAATTTGCATAGGAGTCGGTACGCTTTACAGCAAAGTTGCATAGTTCGAGCGAGTTTTCCTCTACATTGAAAGCGTATTGCTTAATGGTTCGATTGTTCAGAGCATTGTTTTCCGTAATGCTTAAATTCAGATTGCGAATCTTCTGCTGACATTCACCAATTTTGCTTTCCAGAATTTCCCGTCGTGAAGGATTCGCTGTTTTTAGTTTTTCAGAATACTTCAATATTTTATCGATTTCATTGTTAATGTGGTCCGAAGCGGTTCTTAATGCTTCCGGCTGATTAATGGTTTCGATCATATCGGTATTCATTGCGTTGGAAAATAAGGGGGCAGCTACGCATAAGCTCAACCCCAGAACGATCTTTTTTGTGATTTGTAACATGATATTTAGTTTATTTGGTTTGTTGATTGTAAGACTAAGTTCCGCCCCATATTGTTACTTCTCGACTGAAAAATTCAGTGTGCGGAAGCATTTCTTTATAAACGGTAATATTGAAGGATGGGAACCATTAAATCCGCCTTTAACTCTCTACCCTTGTGGCGTAATCCATATCCTAAACCGGGTCGTGGCGAAATAAGAAATTGTAAATTTGGATCCAATACATCTTTTTAGCGAAAGCACTTCATGCAAAAATTCAGAACCTTCTTTCTTATTGGATTATTGGTCACAACAATCGGTGCTGCTATAAAAGTATATCACTGTGAGTCGTTGCGGCGTGACGCAAATGAGAACCTCATTGAACTGAGCAAGGTAAAATACGGTCTCTTTAATATTGATGAGTGGAAGGTAATAGTGGCGAGGGTAGTAAGTAATAAAGTTGAGGAACTTGAACTTACTGACGCCAACCGCGGAGAGATGCGCAAGAAAATTTCCAATCTGCTTACCCAAATTATTTCCGGTCTTGAAGAAAACTACAAGCTTGAAAATGAGGGAAGTATCAAGGGGTATTTTAAAAATGCCGGAGCGAGGTTTCTCGATATTTTTGGAAACATGAAGCGCAATATTCCTGAGTTTACAGATCAGATTATGCGCTTTATCGACGACCCCAACAACCGGGAAGCATTGCGCAAATACATCCTTATTCAAATAAACGATTACGCCGATAATACGTTTGCGGAAACCGATTATACGCCTCGTGATCAGATTATTGCAAAGTATGAGGCAAATTCGGCCGCTGCTGCAAAAGTTGCTATTAAAAGCAGAATGGAAGAACTCGAAAATCAGAAGGTTCCCTATGCATGGATCGTTTTCACAGGCTTGCTTATACTTTTCGGCGCTTTGCTTTTGGTAAAAAATATACCGCCATCTCAACTTGCCATATCAATTGTCATTGCTTTCGTGCCACTTATTCTCGGTATTTTACTGCCGATGATAGAGATTGATGCCCGCATTGCCGAAATTCGCTTTCAGTTGATTGGGGAGCCGGTCAGTTTTACCGATCAGGTTATTTTTTTCAAAAGCAAAAGCATTCTGGAAGTGGTATCGCTAATGATTGAACAAGGTAAAGTTGATATGCTGGCAGTGGGTTTTCTGGTGCTCGTCTTTAGCGTTTTGTTCCCTTTCAGCAAGCTCGCTTCGTCGCTTGTTTTCTTGTTGCGACCGAACCAACGACGTTCTAAATTCCTTCGCTTTCTCATTTTCAAAACGGGCAAATGGTCTATGGCCGATGTAATGGTTGTCGCCATATTCATGAGCTATATCGGTTTTTCGGGAATCATATCAGAGCAGCTGAACCAACTTGGCAACATTGCTAAAAATGCGGATGTTCTCACTACTAATCAGTCGAGCCTGCGGATTGGATTCTTTCTTTTTACCGTTTTTGTGTTATTGAGTTTGGCTGTCTCACAGCGGATGTCGGCTTTTAAAGAATAGCTGCTGGCCCTGCGATGTGATAACTCATTCTACAGCTAAATCATTTATCAATTTCTCCCCGAAAAGCAATAAAATCAGTATTTTAATGCACATATCTAAACATACCCGGTACCAAATATGTTTTATTAGCAGTCAAGAGGTAGTCATCCAATAGCTGCACGCACGAAAGCATATAGGATGATCATAGAGTTTAGCGAAAGTGAATTAAAAGTAATTGAACGATTTTTAATCAATAGAATCGTAGCCATCCGTGAAATTGAAATTTCACAGGAAGGTAGACCCATGCGAATTTTTAAAAAACCCAGTCCTTTCTCATTGGTTGCCAAAGTTGATCTACTCGATAAGATACAAAGTGGGATTTCTGACAACTATAATTCAAGGGAACTGGTCATTATCCAAACATGTGTAAAAGAAGGTCTGCGGCCTTTAGTGAAAAAAGTGAT
Organism: uncultured Cryomorphaceae bacterium; assembly: GCA_963741985.1. Classification (GTDB taxonomy): domain Bacteria; phylum Bacteroidota; class Bacteroidia; order Flavobacteriales_D; family Cryomorphaceae; genus Cryomorpha. The sequence goes on along the minus strand of CAVUKD010000004.1, from coordinate 164,429 downwards.
TCAGCTCGGCAATGCCGGCTTGGAGGGTGGTTCAGCAGCCGAACGAGATTGTAAGCTTACTATAAATGCTGGTAAGAGCGTATTACTGAAAATCAGGTTTTATACAACCGCTCGGTGGAAGGGAATAAATTTACACTTTATGTTTCCAAAATTAGCAATACTGCTCATGGATATAATCCAAAGACCATTCAAAACATTGTTTCATAAAACTCAGAAGGAGACGGAATAAAGTGACTAGGCATTGTGAGGCCATGGTCGTTAATAGGAGAAAGTTTACGACGCTGGAAGGATAGCTAAGCTTTTCGCGTTTATGAGCCGAAACTTCCTTTTGATCTCTCAAAAACTTGGGATAGCTTATAGGTCATAGGAGGAGCCTGTCTCTATCTTTCATAGTTTCACACTCATGAAGGTTCCGATAGTTTTTCTGCTTCAAAGCAATGAAAATCCGAAATGAAAGTATTTCGGATTTTCTTTTTGATAAAGGTTATATCCGAAGCGTTCAAGCATTATAACCTGAAAGAAGGCGCTAATCTCACCCTAAGAACCCATTCGATATGATGCATCTCTGCCCACTTATTCGTAATTTTACATCATGCCAAAGAACGAATTAAAGAGCAGAGGAGCGCAGGTAAATCCGCACAACCGATTTGAGCGATATTCTTACGAACGGGCGCATGAAGAGGGCATCGACTTACCGGATGATACCGGAGAGGGGCGCACAAAGTTCATTTCGGTTTATCCAAAAACGATCGTCAATAAAGTAGAAAGTCCGGATGTGGGTATGGATTTTTCCATCAATCCTTATCAGGGTTGTGAGCACGGCTGCACGTATTGCTACGCGCGCAATTCCCACCAGTATTGGGGCTTTTCTCCGGGTGTAGATTTTGAACAAAAAGTGCTCGTAAAACAGAATGCCGTTGCTCTATTGCGCAAAAAATTTGATCATAAAAATTGGACTCCGGCTGCGATTACCCTTTCGGGAAATACCGATTGCTATCAACCGACGGAGCGAAAATTGAAAATTACCCGCTCCCTTCTCGAGGTCTTTTTGGAATACCGCAATCCTGTGGGAATCATTACCAAAAATGCACTTATTCAGCGCGATATCGATATCCTTTCAGAATTGGCAAAGATGCGATTGGTATCGGTAGCGCTATCCATTACCACGCTTGATGAATCGCTGCGGCGCAAAATGGAACCGCGCACTGCCACCATCAAGCAGCGCTTTGATACGGTCGAGAAATTGGCGGACGCCGGAGTGCCTGTAAGCGTGATGATGGCACCGATTATTCCGGGGTTGAACAGCCACGAAATTCTCCCTCTGGTAAAAAGAGCAGCTGATGCCGGTGCACGTAAAGTGGGCTATACAATGGTGCGTCTCAATGGAGCCATTGGAGCTATTTTTGAAAGCTGGATACGTGATACATTTCCCGACAGGGCAGACAAGGTGCTGAATCAAATAGCCGATTCCCATGGTGGAAATTTGGGCGACAGCCGCTTTAAAACACGCATGCGCGGCGAAGGAAATTACGCTGAAATGGTGCGGAATACCATGCGGATAGCCAGGGAAAAAAACTTTCCGAATTCCTCCAAATTCGAATATGACTATTCCGCCTTTCACCGCCCGAAGAAAGGAGGTCAGCTTGATTTATTTCAATAAAAAAACCCCCGACCAGAGTCGAGGGTTCTAATAAAGTATTCGAATTTCAACAATTAGTTACAGCCCATTTCACCGTATCCACTTTGTTCTTCATAAGTGAAATCGTAGAAATCTCCGTCTCCATTCATCAGGTTTTCGAAATTGAATGAAATACCGAGGTAATTTCCATCAAAATTCATGGAACCTCCGGAAACATTCAGCGAACCGTTTTTGGAGAAATAAATAGACCACTCCTGAGCAGAGAAACCATACACCCATGAAAATCCTTTTCCGCTGAGATTGTCCATATCTTGAGAGTCAAGATTGTCAAACCAGTTGAGGATATTATAATTTCCGTGTGCTTCGTTATCATAAACGACATAATAAGCGAGACCATGGAAATAGTCGAAGATATTGGTGTTGTCATCTATTTCTTGATTTGCAAGAGCTTCAAAATCGCCGGAAATTCCAATTACACCGGAAATTCCGTCAAGATTGGGTTGATTGCCGAGATCGACAAGGTCAAGACCAAGGGCATCATCGGATGCCGAAAAACAGAAGGTTGAGTTGATATTCAACGCTGTATTTCCCGCTACCACAGTACCTGAACCCGTATTGGAGCCAAAAGAACCATAGCCGATAAAGAGGATGCCGCCACCATTTTCGGAAGGCACCCATTGTGTTTCACTGGCGTCACTAAAATTCCAACCTGGATTCGGATCTGAGAAATCGAAAGATTTCGAATTCTTCTTTGGATCGAAGGTTACAATTTTGTTCATCGCAGTATTGTACCATGCGAGAGCCGGCATTTCTTTGGCCAGTCTCTCCATCTCCAGCTTTGTGGGTTTATCGGTCACAGTTTTTGACTGTTTATTAATGGTAGCCGATCCCGACGGATTGCCTTCATCTTTGGTACACGATGTGGTGAAAACCAAAGCCAGAGCAATCAGTAAAGTTGAAGAAAGGTAGTAGATGTTTTTTTTCAATAGTGTCATAGATTTGTTCTTTTGAATGATCGAAAGATACGAAATTCAGTTGAATCTAGAACAAGAATCCGAGACGAATTGCACCTACCGCGTTTGGTCCGATATTAAATGAACTTCCACCTTTAGTTTCTGCAGTGGTTATAGCACCATCTGTACCGATCACGTCTTGTTTGGACGTAAGGTCTTTGTTAAACAAAATACCAAACCCGAATTCAGCTCCAAGATAGATATTATCGGCAAAATAGAAATCCATACCGGCAATGGCGTTTACACCAATATTAAATGAACCCATGGAACTTTTGACATCTTTAATATCAGTTCCCACTTCCACTTCATCTTTCGTACCTTCAGTGCTAAATCCGACGATGGCTTCACCACCTACATAAGGCGATAGACGGTCGGTACCGACGAAATGCTGCTCAAAACCGGGCGCAATTGAAATATCAAAATTGCTCATGGTCGATTTTAGGTCGTTATTGTTAGAATCTTGACCTGAAATCTCAGAAGATGAACCAAAGCCAAGAAATACCGTTGCACGAATGGCTGAAGTGGCTGAAGTGAATTTTCTGTATTTGATACCGCTAATTCCAATGGGTGATCCACCGAGTGGCTTGAACAATACCTCAAAGTTCTGCTCTCCGCCTGTTTGTTTCATTACGTCTTGCGCGTTGGCTACTGAACCTGCAAATAGCACAGCTGCAGCAATTACTACTAATTTTTTCATACCTGTTTGTTTTTAATTAGGTTGTTTGAAGTGAACATTTAAATTTGGCCGAATATCCAAAGATTAGTCGGAGTTTAAAAAAATCGTGTTGGAAAGTATTCAACATTGAAATGTTGGTTACTTTGCTTCATAATGAGGTATTTAGACAAAATTTTGAAGCGTGATCATTCTTTTTTTGGTCCCAAATTGTTTCTTTTAATTTCTGGAATTATTCGTCCCAATCGTCGACAAAAGTATCTGTTTCTGTTTGTCAAAAATTGGATTGGTAAGGGCTGGACCTCTCAATTTATTCTTTAGCATAGCTCAATTAGCCATTGGTTGGTTTCAATTCTTGATTGGAACAACACTTTTGATGGATAAAATGGGCTTCGTGCCCGAAATGTATATTCTCTGCGAGGAAGGACTCATCAAACTGACCCGGTAATTCGATTTTACAAACCCAATAGAACATCTTATCTTGCCGAAAATCTTACTGCACGGCATGGACTTACACCGCGAATTCGAAAATATTATTTCCAAAAAGAAACCTTCATTTCCAATTTCTAAGGAATTTGTGATTTATCTGGCTCGGTATCAGCGGTATTTTCACTTTGGTATTACGTATGAAGATCTCCTAAGGTGGGAGGCTTCTTTTCCGGTACTCGATAGCGAGGGCCGGGATACACTTTGGCGTACGGTCATGTATTCCCGAACAGAGCAGGAAGAGATCAACGACAACTTGCTTCGAATATATGTCTATCTAACTGCCGATCTCGAACATACAGTTATGGAGCACCTGAAAGTGGAAAGTGTGGATTATTGCCTTTTTGGAAATTCTAATCCTTTCCGGATTAAGATTCGGAACCTACTCAACGATAATTATGACTATTTCTACATCAAAAAAGCCGATGCCAGCCGCGTATATGGACTCGAATTGGAAGAAATGCTTTCGCCTAATAAAGTTTTTTATCTCGTGAATGAAGATACGCTTGTGGAACAGCACATTTCCGGGATTCCGGGTGATCAGTTTTTAAAAAATTATATAGATGATGAAGGCCAAAATCTGGTGCGACTCACCAAAGAGTTCGTAAAATTTAATCAACGTTGCTTTGTGCGGCTTTTGGGAGATATGCGTGCTTATAATTTTGTAATAGATATGACGCCCGATTTTGATCAGATGCAATATCGTATCAGAGCCATCGACTTCGACCAGCAATGTTACGAAGGCCGAATGAAAGTGTATTTGCCGCAGTTTTTTAAAGAAAATTTTGAATTTGTGGATTTGGCTATCCAGCGATTGGGCGCCGATAGTATCAAGCAGTATCAAAACGAGGAGCGCTCATTGATGCGCAGAAGGGTAGGAGCGAGTCGGTATCAGCTGCAGCGTTTGCTCAAAGTTATGCGCAAAGATCATGTAACGGATGCCCGCCGGTTGGGTATGTTGAAGCGCGAATTGGCTGAACATCATAACAATAAAAGTTTTCTGAGAATGACCTCAATGGGAGCAGTACTGTACAAACATATTAATCTGATGCTGGAGCTTAATCTGCAACCGCTGAAGTGAAAAAGTCTCAAGTTGCAAGTCGTAGGTCACGAGATTTGAAAAATCAATAAGTCATTGGCCATACGTGTTTTTGTTCGTGGTATTCCCAAGGGTTATTATTGAAGAGTTGAATTATGAAATTGTACTTCTCTAAACTTCGGTTGCATAAACAATCTGAGTTTAAATCTATTCTCTACAATACAGATTTATCATCTTAGTAACGGTGGAGTCACCCATGGCGCGAGCTTTTTCAAGGTCGCTGCAGGCGTCTTCGGTTTGGCTCGGTGCAGGACGTATTACTCCGCCGTTGGTAAGTTCATTTATTTTGGAATAGCCACGGTTTGCGTAAGCCTCAGCATAGCGAGGGTTGAGTAGTATTACTTTCGTAAAATCGGCTATTGCACCTTCGTTGTCGCCGGTCAGCCCTTTACAATATCCCCGATCGAAGATGGCTTTCCAATCCATATCGTTTAAGGATACGCGTTGGTTGAGGTCTTTGAGTGCATCGGTGTATTTTTCTTTTTCCATCAGGAGCAAGGCGCGGTTGGTCAATGCTCCCATATGGTTTGGATTCAATTTCAGCAAATGGGTATAATCCGCCAGTGCTTTATCTTTCTCTCCTTCCTGCAGATAGATAAAAGCACGAAGGTAGATGCCTTTTTCACTGTTGGGCTCATTGGTGAGATACTGGTTGACGTTGGCAAGAGCCTGTTCGGTGTTGCCACTATTGTAAAGGCTTAAGCTACTTTCGTAAAAGTCTCGAATGGGTTGAGACGCGGCAATATTAGGCATTCCCGAAAGGAGAATAAAAACGAAGAAAATCGAAGACTTCATTCTACAAAAGTACGAAATGATGCTTCCCGATAACACACAGTTTCACGAAAGAAAAGCAAATGGATGCACCACTTGGGCAGAGAGAAACCCATTGAAGATACACAATGCTCATATAGGTAGAGACCACTATAGGCTAATATAAATGTTTATCTTTCCCGTACTAACTGACGTTACAATGAAAAATATCATTTTAGGCATCATGTGTTATACCAGTGTGAGTTTGTCGTGCCATGCGCAGGACAGTAAGTATAGCCTTACGGCAAAAAATGATAGCCTTTTCCGCAATCAACGAATGCATAACAATAAGTCAATCGGATTAGCGGGACTTACGTCCGACACCCTTACCTGGAGCCAGTTTACGAATTCGAATGCAATTACTTTATGGGGTATGGAATCCGGGGAAGAAATCACCATGTACCGTCTCACGGTATTCTATCCGAATGCCGATGTGAAGGAATATTTGCAATGGAACGATTATCTCTCCGATTATACAATTCGCGAGATAATAGCTACGGGTGTGAAGAAAATATTGATCTCAGACGTAACAATCACAAGGGGTAAGGATGATCGGAATGCCGGTTATCGCTGGTTTTATTTTAAATGAAAGCATGATTCCTCAGCATGCTTTGATTTGGTCGCGAAATCGCTTCAACGTTTTGACTTTATCAAAGCATTGAGGTAAGGGAAATGCTTTATCGATGGAAGAATTTAGTTCCTATTATTGAAACAACTGTGTCATCAGATTGCCGCTTAGTCGGTAAAGCTGCAATTCACGTGTCTTGGTGGCAAACTGCGCTTGAAGAAAACGTGAATGTGCATTCACGGCATTGAGCTGAATAACCCGAAAATCTACATTCGTAAGGGTACCAAGTTCGTATTGCTTTTCTGCGATCTCCAGCGCTTGCTCAGCTGCTTTCACACTTTTTTCTTCCAGATCGGTTTGCTCCAGTCCACTTTTCCAGCGCAAATATGCGACGCGTGTAGAAGCCTCAAGTTGGGTTGATAATTCATCCGTGCGTAAGCCTTCCGACTCGGATTCGATACTCAGATTTTGGCTGCGTATGCGTTCCTGGCTACCTGAAAAAAGGTTGAATCGAACTCGAATTCCAAAATCAGGTCCATAACTGCGGTTTGAAATGAGAAAACCTGCTTCACTCTCGCGTTTGTCATAGGTATAATTTCCAAAAAGTTCGACTACCGGAAAGAGTGCTCCTTTTGCAATTTTCGATTCGCTTAGGGCGATCAACTCATTTAACTGCTGGCTATTGAGCTCGGCATTATTTGCTTTCACGTCGTTCATGAGTTTTACCAAATCGAAACTTTTGGTAAGTGAAATGCTATCGACTGGCTGCATTGTTTGAGTCAAATCGCGGTTCATTATCCGGTTTATCTCAATATTCAGCTCCTGAATTGCAGTTTTTTGCGTAAGCACCATCGAGCTATCCGTATTGCGATCCACGAGTGCTTGCTGAACATCCAAGCCACTTGCAGAACCAATATCGAAAGCGCGCGTTTCATAATTCAGACGCGTTTGCGAAACTAACAACGTCTGGCGGTAAGCGTCGAGCAATTCGGATTCTTGTTTGAGTCGGTAATAAGCCGTAGCCAGGTCGTAACTGGTCTGCTCTATGTAGTATCGCGTCTGCTCCTTGCTCTGCTGCTCGAGTTGCTCCAATTGATTCTTTCGTGCAAACATTGCCAGCCCATCGAATACAATCCAGTTTACATCCAAACTGGCACTAAGGGCAGTACTTTTGGCATTCGTGGCGTTCTGTGTTTCACCGGTTAAAAATTTCTGCCTCGAGTTGGCAAGGGCAAGCCTTTCCTCGGCAGTGATACTCACATCAGGAAGCATTCCGGCGTTGCCAATTGTGTTACTATTTGCGGCTATCGCATTGTTATTTTTTACAATTTGTATCTGGTAGTTTTGTTCCAGCGCGTTATTCAGCAGATCTTTCAAACCGATTTCATTCTGCGCACTCAATTTTGCACTAAGAGCTGCACAAAAAGTAATAAGCAATATTTTTATATAAGTCTTAAGCGCCATGTTCAGGTTCTTCAATTATTTCTTCGACTTCTTTTTTCGACCCTTTTGGGGTAATGTACGTGTACAGTCCGGGAATCACATAAAGGGTGAGAATCAATGAAAAAGCGAGACCACCTATAATCGCCACCCCCATTGGAATCCGGCTTGTGGAGGCACCACCGAGGGCAAGTGCAATAGGCAGTGCACCGAGAATGGTAGCCAAACTGGTCATCAGGATCGGTCGGAAACGTTGGGCTGCAGCATCGATAGCTGCTTCCTTAATAGTGAGCCCCTGAAGCCTTCGTTGATTGGCAAACTCTACGATCAAAATTCCGTTTTTGGTAACAATTCCCACAAGCACAATCATCCCTATTTCGCTGAAAATATTGAGAGTATGACCAAAAATCCAAAGTGCTGCAACGGCTCCACCAATCGCAAGTGGTACGGTGAGCAAAATAGTGAGTGGATCTCTGAAACTCTCAAACTGGGCCGAAAGTGCAAGATAAATGAGTATGATGGCTAGTAAGAATGCAAAAATGAGGCTTCCTGAGCTTTCGCTAAATTCTTGGGAAACACCGGCCAGACTGGTGGTATAAGTGTCATTTAGCACCTCGTCTGCCACTCCTTGCATAGCCGCAATTCCATCGCCAATGGTAAGTCCTTCCTTCGTCGCAGCCGAAAAAGTTGCCGAAGCAAAACGGTTGTATCGATATAATTGTGGACTACTGCTTTGAAAGCTGATATTGACAAGATTGTCTATTTGAATTGGCTCGCCCTCATTGTTGCGCACAGTTACCTTAGCCAAATCGGAAGGTTCATCGCGTGCGGTTCGCTTGGCCTGACCAATTACCCAGTACTGTTTTCCTTTTTTAATAAAATATCCGAATCGCTGACCGCTATACAACAACTGAAGCGTTTCGGCAATATCGGCCACTTCTACACCCATTTCGCGCGCCTTGTCACGGTCTATTTCTACTTTCAATTCAGGTTTGTTGAATTTTAAATCGAGGTCGACAACATCAAATTTGCCCGTGGCGCGCGCCTTTTCCAAAAACTCAGGAATAATTTCTTTAAGTTGATCAACTGTATTTGCTTGCACAACAAATTGAACCGGGAGTTGACCAAAGCTTCCACCTACAGAAATAGTTTGTTCCTGGGTTACGAAGGTGCGGGCAAAATTATCTTTTCGGACAAGCTTTGATATTTCATTCGCTATTTCATTCTGGCTGCGGTCACGATCGGCGGGTAGCACGAGCGAAACGCTGACAAATCCTGAGTTGATCGAATTGGAAGAACCAAAACCGGGAGAAGTAACAGCAATGAGGCTACGACGCTCGGGCAAAGAATCGACCATGGCTACCATTTCTTTCACATACGCATCCATCCGCTCATAGGAAGTACCTTCGGGAGCTGTGGCAAACATTCGGAAACGGCTTTTATCTTCTTGCGGGGCGAGCTCAGACTGAAGAAGACTTCCCAACCCGAAGATCAAACCAGTGGTGAGCGCAAGAATTAAAAAGGAAACCCAACGGTTGCGCATAAAATTGGTGAGCGACTTACGGTAATTATCGCCGAGATTCTTCAGCCAAACTTCTATTTTTCCACCCAAATTGCTCTTCGGAGTTGACTTTTTCAAAATCCGTGAGCTCATCATAGGAGTGAGACTTAAACTTACGAAAGCTGAAATGACGACACTTCCCGCCACTACAACCCCAAATTCGCGAAAGAGCCTACCGGTAACACCCTGCAGAAATATGACCGGAAGGAAAACCGCTACCAGCGTAATGGTCGTCGAAATAATCGCAAAGAATATTTCGCGCGATCCCGAAAATGCCGCCTGAATACGGTCTTGACCCTGTTCAATTTTAGCGTAAATATTCTCCATGACGACGATCGCATCATCTACTACCAGCCCCGTGGCCAATACAATAGCAAGCAAAGTGAGAATATTGATCGAGAATCCGGCGATATACATTACAAAGAAGGAGCCGATAAGAGATATCGGAATAGCAATAATCGGAATCAAGGTACTACGCCAGCTGCGTAAAAAAAAGAAAATAACCAATACCACCAATCCAAAAGAGATAAATACGGTTTCTTCAACCTCTTCAATTGCTTTGCGAATTTGCTCTGTATTGTCAAAGGCGACTCCGAGCTTTATGTCTTCCGGGAGTTGTTTTTTGATCTGCTCGACCCGGTCATAAACTTTATCGACAATCTCGATATAATTGGCACCCGGTTGCGGCCGGATGGCAATACCGATCATCGGTATTCCACCATTCCCCCGAAGGAGAGTTCGCTCATTCTGTGGTGCCAGCATAGCATGGCCTATATCTTTGAGTTTGACCAACCTTCCATCGCGTTCGGCAATGATCATATTGTTGAAATCCTCTTCTGTTGTGAGCCGACCAAAGGTTCGTATCACCAATTCGGTGCGGTATCCTTCTATTCGGCCTGAAGGCAACTCGACATTTTGTGCCAACAAGGCATTGCGAATATCGAGCGGAGTAAGTTTGTACGAAGCCAGCAAGTTCGGATCCATTTCTAAACGCATAGAGTAGCGTTTATCTCCCCAGATGGCTACATCACTGATTCCGGGAATGGTTTGGATTTGCTCTTTGAAAATATTCAGACCTATATCCGAGAGCTCGAGCAAATTGCGCTGCTTACTCTGAACCGTCAATGCAAAAATAGTCTGTGCATCGGCATCGGATTTTTGAACAATTGGCGGATCTGCATCAGGTGGCAGGTTCCTAACTGCTTGGGAAACCTTGTCGCGAATATCGTTGGCGGCATTGTCCATATCCACGCCCAGATCAAACTCAACTTTGATGGTGCTTCGTCCATCTGCGCTGATCGAGCTCAATGTTTTTATACCGCTTACACTATTGATTTCTTCCTCAAGAGGTTCGGTAATCTGTGATTCAATAATATCGGCACTCGAACCGATGTAGTTCGTGGTAACTGTAACGATGGGTGGATCGACACTGGGAAATTCGCGAATACCCAAGTACGAGAATCCGATAAAACCGAATATTACGATTACAATCGCAAAAACTGTTGCGAGCACGGGGCGTTTTATACTGAGTACGGATAAATTCATTGTCTATTGCTCCAGCGATTCAAGGGTGATTTTTTTTCCGGCTTTAACGGACAGTCCTTCACGAGCCTGCAGCAATCCGGAGATCATAATTGTGTCGCCTGCTTGCAAACCTTTGGTAATTTGCACCGTCGAAGTTTTGCGAATTCCAGTTTGAACCGGTACTTCGTGTACTGTACCATCTTTGATCTGAAACACCATTTGATCATTGAGTTTGGGCACAATAGCATCCGTAGGAATCAATAATCCATCGGGAATGCTATCGAGTGAAATGGTGATATTTGCAAAAGCACCCGGAATAAGCTTACCGTCCCTGTTAGCTGCTTTAGCTCTTACACTTAAAGCGCGGGTGGAGGCATTGATAGCCGAAGCGGCTGCATACACCTTTGCATCAAATATTTCCTGGCTTCCATCGAGGGTAAATCTTACCACTTGCCCCACTTTCACCTGAGTGGCGTATTTTTCAGGAACGTCAAATTCCAGCTTCAATGGATCGCGCTTCACCAATTGAGCAACCGGATCACCCGATGCAAGATACGCACCTACACTTACGCTGCGCAATCCAATGATTCCAGAAAATGGAGCACGAATCGTGGTATGATCTATTTGTACGTCTATCTCATCTTTTTGAGCCTGAATATCTGACACTTTAAGGTTTGCATCATCGATATCTGAAGCGCTTACCCCTTGTATATCCGCAAGTTGTTGTTTCCGATCGAGATCTTTCTGAGCAGTTTTGACTTGGGCTTCCAGCATTTTTTGTTGTGCACGCAGCGCGCGGTCGTCCAACCGAACCAGAATTTGTCCCTTTTGCACTGCTTCACCTTCTTCAAATAAGATGTCGGTCACTTTTCCCGCCGACTGGGCACTTAGCATAGCCGACTCTGTCGCTAAAAGCGTACCCGAAATATTAAGCACATTGGACACCACCGTGGGCTTCACCACCGCATAATCTACTACCATCACACCATTGTCCAGCGGTGAAGTGATATTCGGTTTATCATCGCCACAAGCCATGAGCAAAAGAGCAATCAGACTTCCTATACCTATTTTAAACGTCTTTGTGTTCATTTTTTATCATGTGAATTTTGAACTGATTTTTGGGTTCGCGCTGCAAATTTTCCATCACCAGATTCAAATCATCTTCAAATTCAGCGATGTTTTTCTCTTTAAATTTCTTCATGCAAATTCCGTTTGTATCCTGAATAGCATTTTCAATTTCAGGAATCATTTTACGTGCCTTGTCCGTGAGGGTCAATATATGGGCGCGGCGGTCGCAGGGATTTTGGCACCTTGTAATACATCCAGCCTCTTCGAGGTAATCAAGCATCCGAACAACTGATGCCTTGTCGAGATAGAGCTCATCACCAAGGGTGGTCTGGCTCAGATCTCCTTGATACGTATCGATCACAATCAAAGCATAGTAATACCGATTGATCGGTAAATGTTCTAAGCGGTGATTAAAAATCCCGACATATTCTTTGGCCAAATCGCCAAAAACACGCCCTAAAGGTATTTGATCTGAAAATGCTGCCATCTTATTGTTATTCTTGAAATAGTTTGCAGTGTAAACTAATTTGCAAAGGAAAGGAATTGGTAGGCAGGAATGATTTATATTCATAGTCATTTTCTATCCTTTGATAGGTAATCGCTGAGGTGAAGTGCTTTAAGGAGATGTTAGCAATTGATTGACTGTTATATACGAATTCCAAAGAGCTATTTAAATTTAGATTTTGGAATTGTCGAAAACAGGAGTGAATTATATCTGGATAGGATTGTCTCGTCATTGACGAACAGATTCAGAAAATAGGAAAACTAACGTTACTAAAAGTTGCAGATGCACCATCAGAAATATCAGCGGAATGGATCTATTGATTAACTTAATTCCAATGAAATCAGGTTTTTATGATCCTTCGAAAATTTTAATATTTGTGGGTGATAATTTTTAGTTGATGTGGCCCAGACAAACCTGCTAAATGGATTTTGTAAAATGCTGGGTTCAGTGCTAGATGGAACGTTAGGGATTTTGTTAAATTGAACCTTTGAACATTTAATTATTCTATAACATTGCAAATCAGCGAGACGCAGGCCTTAATTCTGTTATTTTTTCCATTTTTATGGAAATATTGAAATTTATCTATCTTCAGAATGAACCTTTGCCACCTCACCGTGTATTTCCATTAAATAAACACATATTTATCCCATGAAAATCTATCTATCCCTTCTTCTCCTCGTTTTTTCTCAATTTGCTTTTTCTCAAGTAGATACCACCAAACTCAAATCGGATATCGAATTGGTAACGGTGTATTTTCAAGGTGCTCGCATTTCCCGAAAGGCAAAACCACGCCTTCAGCCGGGCAAGCAAATCGTAATACTCACCGGACTGACCTCCCAGCTAAACCCCGATCGGATAGAGGTAAAAGCAGGCAAAGGATTGACCATACTCTCTGTAAATCACCGATTGGCTCAACCCGACGATAAAGCGAATGACAAAAAAATAGCAGCTCTCAAAGGTCAGCTCGACCAGTTAGAATACCGCACCAAAACCCTCCTCAACGAGCAAAATGTCTACGATGTGGAAGAGAAGCTTCTGATGGATAATATGAATTTTCAGAACAATACGAAAGGCGCTACCGTAGCTCAGATTCAGGAGGCTGCTGACTTTTACCGGAAGCGACTTAATGCCATCCGTACCGGAAAATTGAAGATTGGCCTTTCGGTAAAAGCGGTTAAGGATAGCACGCAAGCCCTGAATGTGCGGCTCAACCGGCTCACTTCTGAAAGTCGGATTACCAAAAGCGAAATTGTCCTTTCGGTCGATGCTTCTTCCGCTTATTCCGGAAACTTAGAATGCACCTATTTTGTAGACGCTGCCGGCTGGGATCCGCTTTATGATTTTCGCGTAAGCGAGATCACAGACCCTATTGTGGTGAACTACAACGCAAATGTGTATCAATCGTCGGGTGAAGATTGGGAAAATGTCGATATGACGCTCTCCTCGGGTTACCCTGATATGAGCGGTACAGCTCCCGAACTGCAGCCCTGGTATCTCAACCGAATGCCGTATCGTCCTGCACCGAAGACACCTCATGGTCAGGGTTCAATATCAGGCCAAGTGACAGATGCCAATTCGGGTGAGCCTTTGGCTTTCGCCAATATTTCGCTTACCGCAAATGGAATCCAGCCCCGCGGTGCCGTGACCGATGCAAGCGGTCGCTACACCATTAAGCCGGTGGCTTCGGGTTCGTATACTATTCAAGCAAGTTTTGTGGGGTATAACCCCTCATATGCTACGCAGATTTATATCGCACCAGACCAAAATCAGAATTTTGATATGGCATTAAGTTCGGCTGATATAGTTTACGAAGAAGAAATATCGGACGATCGCCAATATGATGCCGCTCCCATGCTCTCAAAACAGGCGGGTCTTAAAACTAAGAATATTTACATCAATATGAATCAATCTTCGGATACTTCCGCGCCCACCATGCAGCTTACGCCAAATCAAATAGCATATACAATAAAAGCTCCATATACCATTCCATCAAACGGCATCGATTACCTCATCGCCATCAAAGACGAGGAAATCACTGCGAATTACACCTATCAGACGATTCCAAAATACGACAGCGATGTATACCTCATTGCGCGTATCCCGGATTGGTCGAAGCTCAATCTCCTTTCAGGAAATTCGAGTATCTACTATCAGGGTGCCTATACCGGCGATGCGTATGTCGATGTGAATTCTACGAAAGATACGCTGGAAGTCTCCCTCGGACGTGACCGCAATATTACCGTGAGCCGAGAAGGCAATAAAGAATTGAACGACAAAAGCGTATTTGGCAATACCGTTCGCGAAACAGTAGGCTGGGAGCTGAATGTACGAAACAATAAACCCGTGCCCATTGAGATAGAAGTGCTCGATCAGTTTCCGCTCTCTGAAGTAAAATCGATTGAGGTAAACCGGGGTGATTACGGGAATGCCAAACTCGATGATAAAACCGGAAAACTTACTTGGAAGCTGAAGATTCCGGCAGGCAGTTCTCAGAAATTAGCGTTTGATTATAAGATCAAGTATCCAACGGATGTGCGGGTTTATAAGTGAGTTTTTGGTTTTTAGTGATTGGTTTTTAGTTGACGATAAAGCTAGTTGAATGTTCGACCCTTTCTTGGTAAATGTTTCAAGTCCAACTCGGGGATTAGAATAATTTTTTGAAATTGCCAAAACCAAAAACCAAAAACCAAAAACCAAAAACCAAAAACCAAAAACCAAAAACCAAACACCATTCCCTATCTTTGCCCCATGAAAATACTATTTGTATGTCTTGGAAACATTTGCCGTAGCCCGATGGCCGAAGGCATTTTGCGCTACAAGCTCCAAGAAGCCGGACTAGAGGCCGAAGTAGATTCTGCCGGTACGAGTAATTACCATATTGGCGAACATCCCAATCCGCCTGCTATTGCAAATATGGCTTTAAACGAAATTGATATTTCCAAACTCAAGGCACGTCAATTTGGTGAGCGCGACTTCGACCATTTCGATCATATTTATGTAATGGACGAGTCGAATTATGAAAATGTAATGGCTCTGGCGCGAAATGAAAAAGATAAAGCAAAAGTTGATCTTTTTATGAATCTCTCTCATCCCGGAGAAAACATGGATGTACCTGATCCTTATTTTGGCGGGGATGATGGATACGCTTTCGTTTTCGAATTACTTTCCCAACCGGCAGATGTACTAATTACACGCATACGTGAGCAAAAAAGCTAAACTTTATCTCATTCCCACCACCATGGGGGAATCAAATTCCACTTGGGTAATTCCTGCCGAAGTGCTGGCGATTTCGCGAAAGCTGAAACACTTCATTGTTGAAAATGAACGTACAGCGCGCAGATATCTCAAATCGATTGGTACCGAACATCCACTTGACGATCTTCAGTTTTATATTCTCAATAAGCGCACTGATCAGGCTGAAATTCCTAAATTGATGGCGCAACTGCTGACGGGACAAGATATGGGACTCATCAGCGAAGCTGGCCTCCCGGCCATTGCTGATCCCGGCGCAAAGGTGGTTGCTGCCTGTCATCGGGAAAAGATACGCGTAGTGCCTTGCGTCGGGCCGACATCCATCATCATGGGACTTATAGCTTCGGGCTTCAACGGGCAGGAATTTTCATTTCACGGATACCTTCCCAAAGATTCCAAATCGTGTATTCACAAACTACGAAGTATGGAGAACGAAGTGCGAAAGAGCGGAGCTACACAGATCTTTATGGAAACGCCTTTTCGAAATGAAAAGCTATTTGAACAGATGATGAATAATTGTTCGCCAGGAACTGAAATATGTGTCGCCACTGATATTACCCTTCAAACCGAAGTAGTCACTACCCGAACTGTAGATGAATGGTGTAAGCATCCGCCGAAGATTGATAAGCGGCCTTGTATGTTTTTGATGGGAAGGAGTGAGATTTGAGCCTTAAGCTTCAAATTCCGTGTTTTTAGGCGGGTTGATTTTGTTTATTTCCCAATTTTGTCCTGTGTATAATCTTTCCCCGGGATAGGCTCTTCAGGCACATTCTCTTTATTCCACAGCTCTTTCTGCGCTTTATTATAGGCGCTGATATCATCAGGGTTGTACTCGAGATTCACAAGTCCATAGATAAAGTGGTCTCGTGCTTTTTCAAATTCTGATGGGGGAGACTGCAAGGAGTGGGCAGAGTATCCCCAGCTCAATATATCCGAGCTGGAACCTGTTTCTGTATATTGGAGCACAATTAAAAGCATATTGCCATCTTTATCTCTCCACTCTGTAGCCGAAACCTGGACGAGATTATTGAGCTGAAGCGGATTGTAAAGCGAGGCTGTGAAACCGGCAATATTCATAGCAATATCTTTCAATGGATATTGTTGCAGGAAGTAGTACCCGTTCTTTTGCGCAAGCGGTTTTAAATCGTTCTCAATAATATTGTCTATACCTTTTGGCACACGTATCGGGGTACCCAGGGCATCGTGGTAATACTTTAGCGTAAGCGAATCGTCAGCATAGAGATAACTCTGCGGCTGCGGATATGCGTAAACTTCCACTCCGCCGGGTGCGGTTATTAAAGGCTTCCCATCAGGTGCGTTATTATTCAATAGCCATGTTTCCGGCAACGGCATTTGCATTCCAAATGGGTTCTGTTCGGTTTTTGGAATGGCGTACATGCTTATTTTTTCTGCATTGTCATTTTGGGCCAATGCCGTGCTAAAGCTAAATAGGATTATTGCAGCCGAAATAATGTTGGATAACGTTTTCATGAGATAGGAGATTTGGGAGCTTTTATGTTTAAGCTGCAAGCCTTTAGCTCATATTCCGCTTGGAGCTTATGGCTTCCTGTAAGCTATTTATAAATCTTTTTAGGTGCCTGCTGCCAAACTCCGGGATGGGTTTCATATTTATTAGGGTCATAGAGTGGATCGTCTGATTGGATATATTGCCCCTCATTGTTTATCCAATAGGTTGTTGCTCCAGATTCAACCTCGTATTCTTTCCCGTCAATCGGACTCACTACGACAGCTTTGTCAGTGAGATAATTACCCATTTGTTCTTGCTGGATGTCGTTGAGGTGCTGTTTGTACTCGTATGACTCTTTATTCGAATTATTAATATATTCGGTAGTCTGGCGCGTATTTTCTGCCCTTTGGCGAGCTCCGTCCGTGATTATTTTCTGATTAGCCTGAAAGTTGTCGTTGTCGGTTTTTATTTTGTTTGTGAGTTGGGTGTTATATGCATTGATTTCGTTCTGATTAAATACCCTATTTGACATTCCGTAGATATACTGCTGCTTAGCTTGTTCAAAATTAGCGGGCTTTAATTTCAACATTTCCACCGTGTATCCCCAATTGATACTCACATTTGATCTCATTTCATGATAATGCAAAACCACTAGTACTTTATTTCCGTCGCGATCGGTCCATTCGGTACCGGCGGCTTGGTATACGTCTTGTTGTGCATTGCTGCCTGCTAGTTTAGTGGCATACGACCGGTCATTTGCGGCAATTTGCGGAAGCGGATATTGATTTAAAAGTGTCATTCCCATCTGCTGGCCTTGCGGAATAAGTTGCTGCGATATGCATACCTCGATACCTACCGGAGCCATTACATTCGCGCCGCTCGATTGATACGCTTGATTCATGGATGCATCGTGCAGATAAATGTAGGATTGTGGAGGATATACTATGACAGTCAAGCCATTCGGCCCCGTCAATGCTGGCTGGCCTAGTTGCGCTCCATCAACTAATTTCCAACTCGCCGGAAACGGGATGTACATCGACGGTTGTCCTGTTTTAGCATTCATTACCGGATGCATGGTTATTTCGTCGCCGCCGCTATTCTGCGATTGTGGTGCTTGAGCGTTTCCTCCTTGTTGTCCGGGATTTTGATTGGAATTGTTGTTTGGATTTTGGTACTGAGCCTGAACAGCCTGAGATACCTGATGATTGCCGTAACCGTTATTTTGGGCGGGAGCATTGTCACAACCGATGGTTAGAACAAGAATGGCGAAGGAGAAAACGGTGAGAGATTTCATAGGTGTTTTTGATTTGGTTGTTTATCGAATTGGTTTATCAAAAGTGAACAGGAAAAGTAAGATTTTAAGTGGTATTAACCTCTAGGATATGAAAACTTTTTGCTGTCTACAGAAATGTAATTCAGCGGTTTCCTATCATTTAAGTTCCCGGCATGTTATGCTTAGTTTGATTCCGGATTTTCTCAATAAGTAAAATTTTGTACATCTCCCGAATTGATATTTAGCTCGTTGGCTCCCATACTAAAAGAATGACGTGAAACCCATTTGTCATTAACGTCATATCTCGGAGACAATTGATTATTCCAAAATGGGTGGTCCGTTTGTGCATTTATGCTTGTATGCATGACTTCCAAATCCCCGCAAGGGTTTGCCACATTGGCATCATGATCATATGCATACCAGTACTGATTTTTCTTACTACCGATCTCAGTCGGGTATTGCAATGTGAGAGCCTCAAAAGTCTCATGGTCACTGTCGGTGATTTTTTGAGTAGGAGTTTGATTATAGTTCGAACTCAGTAGCGTGATTATGACAGAAAATAGAAGAAAAGTTTTCATGATAAATGTGTTTTGAAAGGCTATCGATCAAAGCATATAAAAGTTAACAAAAAAGGAAAGAAATGTAAGGCTGTGCTTATCGGTAATAAGCGGAAAACGATGTATCGGTTACTGCATTGATGTATTCAAAATAGTCTTCACAACAAGCAGGTCAGCTTCTGCCCAGTCCAATGTTTCGAGTTCGGCTTTCGCCAAAAAGCGGTGATGCTGATGTTCTGTTAGATGGATATTTCCTGAGCGTAAAGTTGCCATAAATGGAATCAATTCAATAGAGCGGGTAGGGTAGTGGTGAACGGTCGACGGCAATCGTTCACCAAGGTCGATTTCGATATTCAGTTCTTCCATAATCTCGCGAATAATGCAATCTTCTTCCGATTCACCAAGTTCAATTTTCCCACCCGGAAATTCCCACTTACCGGGCAAAGGCATCGTTGTGCTCCGTTGCACCACGAGGATTTTTCCTTTGTGTTGGATTATGGCGCAGGTTACTTTTAGGGGAGCAAGCATCTTGGAGGCAAAGTTAGAATTATTAGTTGCGCCTGCGATTATAGTCTCCTCGCCGAATTTTAATAATTAAATCCTTTCTGAATCAGCTTCCTTATTGTCTACCAATTGATCCGACTTCCATTCCTCAAAAGCTTTACGCAAAGTTTGTAAAAGCACATCCGTTTCCTGCGCTCCCGATACTCCATATTTCCTGTCGAAAACAAAGAACGGTACACCTCTTACCCCTAGCTGCTGTGATTCGTAAATGTCATGCCGCACTTCATCTGCATAGGTGTTATTGTCCAAAGCTGTTTTCAACGCCTGAACATCGAGACTGATTTCCTTTCCCAGTTCAATCAAAGTGGCGAAGTCGTCAATGTTTTTCCCATCGGTGAAGTAGGAGCGGAATAGGAGTTCTTCGGCTTGGTTTTGTTTTCCATTTGCTTTCGCAAAATGGGTAAAACGATGTGCGTTGAACGAATTGGCTACGACTGCTTTTTCCATATTGTACTCCAATCCAACAGACTTCGCCATCTCTACAACCTGATCGTTCATGGCTTTAGCTTGCTCAACCGATATTCCTTTGTGTTTTGCCAGAGATTCATAGGCAGTAATCGTAGTATCCGTCACCATATCCGGTGAAAGCTGAAAGCTTTTCCATTCCAATTCTACTTTTTCCTTTTCAGGAAATTCTGTCAATGCTTTTTCAAACTTCCGCTTGCCGATGTAGCAAAAAGGACACATTACATCGCTCCATATTTCAATTTTCATTTTGTCTTTCATGTTGCAATAAAATTAACTATTAAGAAATTAAGGCGAAGGGTTTGGGTTCGAATCTTGATCTATTTTGAGGCTATCCTCAACCACATATGCCTTCTTGCGACCTTACTTCTTATCGATTTTCTCGTATGAGGTAACAATTCCTTTTATCAGTGCCGAACTAAAACCATTGTGCTCCATCTCATTCAATCCGGCTATGGTGCAGCCTTTTGGGGTAGTCACCTTATCGATTTCGAATTCCGGGTGGTTGTTGCCTTTTATCAATAATTCGGCTGCACCTTTCACGGTGTTTGTCACAATGGTACCCGCTGTTTTGGCGTCAAATCCTATCTCAATTCCACCCTGAATCATCGCCCGGATAAATCTTAAAACATAGGCGATTCCGCACGCACCGAGCACCGTAGCTGAGTCCATCAATTCTTCATCAATCTGTATCGAAGTACCGATCGAATCGAAGCAATGTTTGATAAGGTCAACCGCTTCGGCGTCATTTGTCTTCGACGAAATACATGTCATCGACATGCCGGCATCGGCTGCGGTATTGGGCATTGCGCGGAAAATAGGAATCGAAGTTTTTATCAACGCGTGAATTTGCTCGAGCGAAATACCCGTTGCGAGAGAAACCAGAATATGCCTGCCTTCAGTCAATAGCGGAGCGATATCGCGTATCACATCCAGAATATTATATGGCTTCAATGCCAAAATAATAATCTCTGATTCTTTCACTGCAAATTGATTATCTGAAGTGATTTTTACGCCTGTTTCTTTGAGTTTCGAGATGCTGTCAATATTTCGCTTTGTAACGGTGATATTCCCCGGCTGAATACTGCTATCCTTCAATAATCCATTTAGAATTGACAATCCCAGATTACCGCAGCCAATAATGGCTATTTTTCGATTTTGCATGTTTTGTTCTTAATTATTAGAAAGCTGCTCAGCTTATTTTCTATTGGCGGATGACACAACATCTGTTTAATGTTATACTACGAAGGCGCAAAGATAGTGCTATTTCGGAGTTGGGTAGTTCCTTAAAATCAAACAGGTTATTAGAATTAGATTCTGTAAATAGAGTCAAGTGTCTTGGCCAGAATGTTGGATAGCAAGGCGCACGTAGAATTGAAAACCAAGGAATTGACCCTTGTCAATGCCTGTTTTCAATACAAGTGCAACGCCGATAGCGGACATTCTGGACAGACACTAATTATTCTATCTCCACCGAATAGATATAACCCGTAATATCATTCAGCGGATACGGAATAAAATTCTGCTTATACGGTTCGAGCGGCCACCACTCTGCGGCGTGAAACTCTTGTGTAACCACAGTTTCCATCTGATTATCGGGAATTTTCGTGTTGGTCTCGTCCATGTAGCATATCACTTTCAACTTATCTTTCGAAGGACCGATGCGCCAAATAATTGCATCCGGTCGCCACTCAATTTGATAAAACACCGATTTCCCCATTATTTCGTCGTGGGGATTTTCGTATTTTGAAGTAAGAGCACGATAATCTTTGTCCCAGCGATGGAGTGCAAATTCTTGATTTTGAAAGTTGCGTTTTTTCACACCACTATTAAAATTTGGAGGATCCTGACACGCGAGATCCCAATTGGTGCAAGCCACAATGATGTTCTTATCGTACCCGCTGTCAACCGGATAATCGACATTATCGCCATAGGATGTACCGGGCCAGTATTTCGAGGTTTTAACGATTTCGATATCGATTTCGGAATAAGTGCTCGAAGGTTTGCGGTCCTCATCGCCACTCAGTTTTAAATTGTACCCCGACTCGCAATTGCTCCGCGTATTCCAGTCACCCGTTTGGTAAATGAGCCAGTAAGCGCAGGTAAGTCCGTTCCAAACTCCGTCATGGCTTATCGTTTCCGGAAATTCGATGCGTGCCGTGTATTTCCCGTAAGTGAGGCCGTACCGGGTGCGCAACCCTACATTCAATTTACCGAAAGCGGAAGAATCATTATTTCCTGGATTGGTGATAGTCAATGCGCTTTGTGAAGAATCGTATCCAACGGTCTTTCCCGCGTGGTGCGAGATATCAACAAAGTCGCCGGTGAGGGCCGACGCAGGGAATTTGGCGACATTCTGATCGTATTGCGCGCGGCTGTAATCAGCCCCGGTTACATCATACGCCATCGGGATATTGTGCAGTATTTTGTTCTTGTCGATATAATGGAAATACTGCTGAAACTGGGCGTGGTAAAACATGCTGTCGCTGTCGTTGCAGTGGGTATTCAGAAAGTCGGTTTGCATGTCGCTTTCCGCAAATGGATTTACATAAATGCCTGAAGAAACATCGTACTTCAATTTTGCTTTTACGTAAGTATTTGCAAGTTGAGCAGTGAATGTATCTTCGTTGTCATCCGTCTCAAGAAAATAATAATACGGATTCTTGTACGCCTTTTCTGTAGAGTCTTTCATTGTTACATCGCGGTAGAAGTAAGGTATTTGGTCAAGTTTGTCGGCTTCGGTTACTACCAAAAGAAAACTGTAAGTGCCCATCCTGGGATTTCGTTTCCACCGGTTGTTTTCATCTCCTTGTTGGCCCTCGTGCTGGATCATCCATCGGGCATCAGCTTCAATCTGCGCATCGACCGATATATTCGCTTTGGCGGCCTTCTCTTCCATGCTCTTTAGCCATTCGGGGCTATTTCTTATGGATTGAATAACTTCCGGCAATCGATCGTATGTGTGAACGGGATTGGTTGTAGCCGCACCAAAATATTTCGCTTCATTTCGGGGGTTTCCCAAAATGGCTATAGTATCCGTAATCTCCACGAAGTCTTGACCCGCCGCAATTTCTTGTGTTTGATGAAAGCCGCTATTTGCCATATTCCAACTTCCGTAAAAATTGTCATTCGCCTTCGGATCAAGCTTTTCTCCCAATATACCATCTTTAAGGGGCGGGAAGGCATATGATTCATTTTGGTAAAAAACCTTGTAAGCATATTTCTTTGCAGTTTCGCTGGTATTCTGGATTTTAAATCGCACCACAAAGTTTGCCGCATCGCCATTTTCAGTGGGTATAATAATGCCGTTTGTTATGGCATTTTTCAAATCGACCATGTAGTACAGCGTATCCCCTTCCGGTTGGAAATTTGAAACTGGATTAAAATCACGAACCTCAAATAGCTGTGTTTGCGGCTTCGAGCAGGATATAAATAAAAGTGCAATTCCGTATACAAAGGGGAGAGATTTCATGGGTTCAATCAGTAAAAAATGAAATTTCAAATATAGGTGTACGAATGAAGATATTGAAAAAAAGTTCAGAACCTTCAATAGGTATAGCTTTCGGAACCACTCAGGAAGGATTTTTGCATTCACCGCACGTAAAATGTGTTGAGAATAAAAGATAAAGAACCGACCTTTACAATTACAACAAATTACGTTTGCCGATAGCTCAAAGCACCCGAAGGACAGCAATCTATCTGATTTTTAAGGTCTTCTACGGTCGCGTTTTCAGGTTTTATCCATGGCCGTTCTTTTGGGCTATAGACTTTTGGAAGGGTTTTCACACACACTCCTGAGTGGATACATTTTTTTGGGTGCCAGATTACGGTCAGCTCAGCGTTGGGATATTCGTGCTTTTCCATAGTGCTTATTATTTTTAAGTGAAGGTTTAATTTTGCGAAATGATTTTCAGCTTTCCATTTCGAGGCCTTCAGCGATTAAAATTAAGCATATTATCCATAATTGTTTTCATATAACTTCTTTTCTGGCGGGACACGGGGACTTTAGATCCATCGGTCATAATGAGGGTACCACCGTCTTGTCTTGAAACGGTCTTTACATATTTGGGGTTGATCAAATGGGACTGATGAACCCTAAAAAAATCTTGTTCTGAAAGAATCGTTTCAACATCTTTGAGGGTGCGACAAACGAGCATCTTGTTTCCGTCGGCGAAATAAAAGTTGCAATAATTGCTCTCTGCCTGACATCTCACAATATCTTTTATCTCCATGATTTCGTGACCAACTCCGGTTGGCAATGCAATTTTTGTTTGTACTTTTTCGCTGTCCTTTATAAAGGAGCTGAGCATATTCCATTGTTCAGTTTTTGTCTTATTTTTTCGCTGTTCCCAAGCAGAAAGCGATTGGACAATGGCCTTTTCTGTAATCGGTTTTAAAAGGTAATTTATCGCGCTATATTGAAAAGCCCGAATGGCATATTGATCGTAAGCCGTTGTGAATATAATATCAAAGTTGACAGGTA
Source organism: uncultured Cryomorphaceae bacterium (assembly GCA_963741985.1). Taxonomy (GTDB): domain Bacteria; phylum Bacteroidota; class Bacteroidia; order Flavobacteriales_D; family Cryomorphaceae; genus Cryomorpha. The sequence goes on along the minus strand of CAVUKD010000004.1, from coordinate 139,981 downwards.
ATATTTTATCCAAAAATGTAAAGCCGTTCATTCCAGGCATTTCGATGTCAAGAAAAAGCAGGTCTATTTCATTTTTTTGGATATAGGTCAGTGCTTCAAACGGATCGTTGAAAACATCCGTAATCTTGTAATCAGCTGGCATTCTTGAGATCAAGTCTGAGAGGATATCCGTACAATGTTCTTCGTCGTCAAGGATTATTATTTTGGGCATGGTTTTTCAAATTGAATAGGTGAATATAACGAGAGTTCCGGTAGAGAGTCCGTTGTTTTCCAAATCAGTTATTTTTAGGTCGATTTTAAATTCATTTAAATGGTTAAAAAGCGACAGGCGCTCCCGGGTTATCTCGATGCCAAATGATTTGTGCAAACTTTTTTTACCCTTTAGTTCATCCGCTGCTTTTCGTCCTATACCATTGTCGCGAATGGTGATTACGAGTTCATTAGTGGTATCAAAAGTAATATCGAGATTTTTTTTCTCATCTTTTTTTGGCTGCAGCCCGTGCCAGATGGCATTTTCAACGAAAGGCTGCAGGAGCAAGGCAGGAATCGGATACTGAGAAAGTTCAGCTCGGTCGGCAGTGATTATCTCATATTGCAAAGTGGGTCCAAGCCGCCCTTTTTCCAACGATAAATAGAGTTCGAGGAGCTCCAGCTCATCCTCAACAGTGATACTCTCTCGTTTGCTGTTTTGCAATACACCCCTGAGAAGGCTCGCAAAATCATCGAGATAATCCATCGCATCTTTCGATCTTTCTGTAAGGATTAAGTGTTTGATGGCGTTCATACTATTAAACAAAAAGTGTGGATTCATTTGCGAACGCAAGGCAAGCATTTCAGTCTCCTTTATTTTTTGCGAAAAAGCATTTTTAATTTCCTTTTCACGCTGCTTTTCGATCGCCGAATACACTTCAATAAGCTCCGTGGTCTTTGCATTTATTTTCTTGTCCAGCTCTTTATTCATGTTCTCTTGAATACGTTGGTTTTCCTCAAGCTGGCGAATAAAAGCAGCCGAATTTTCCTTCTTTTCATTGTAAATAAGCCGCACGTGATGGGCAATTGCAAAAGAGAAACAAAATACCTCGCACAAGAGTCCCATTTGGAAAATCGTATTCAAGCTATTGTCAAAGTAAATCAGACTATTGGGGTCTAAATTGATTCCATTTAACGATGCGTAAACCGATAAAACCGACCCCGAGAAAAAGAATATATTACCTATAATAAAATAGGTAACGAGAGGATGCTGCACCTTCTGGATCACCCAAATAATCAGTACTAAATTGAGTGGTAGGACGAACATCCGTACATATTTGAAGATCAAAAAGTGGGTATGGCTGTCAGGAGAAAAGTAGGTAAAACAGATGCTAAAAATAGCGTAACCGAAGCAGAACCAAGCAAATCCCCGCATTATTTGAGCCAGCAATGAGTCAAATTTCTGAATCTCTATAAGTTCTATAATAAAGAAAATATAGAAACCGATAAAAGTAAACTGTACCCCTTCCATCAGGAGATAGCCAAGTGTCGGATTTGTATTGGTAATATCCCAAGAAATCATGGGATTATGAGAGAAGACAATCAGTGAATATAGAATCTGAAAAAGCAGATATAGGAGGTAGTAGACATAGATTTTTTCTCGTATGGAAACGAAAAGAATTAATACAAAAAATGTGATCATGATGAGGCTTGACAGATATATCAAGCTGAACGTATAGCCGGGAAGATTGTACGCTGCATCTAACTCTTGTTGCCTATAATGAAACATTTTGCCTCCGATAACCGGGCGGTGATATGGCGATGAGTAATTTCCCGCTTGTAGCCTCACGTATATCTCCGAGGTACGATTTACCGGCAAACTTACTTTTAGAAAACCTGGATTTCTGACTTTTGGTCTTTCCGCCACAGGAGTTAAGAAGCCATTTTTAAATACTGTCCAGCCAGTATCAGTTTCTTGAAAAACGGCAAAGTAGGCTTCTTTGCTGTATAGAAAATATTCTGAAGTATTTGAATCCGTGTTCACTACATTGAATTTGAGCCATAAGACTTGCTCGGCGCCCTGTAAAAAGCTCGTATCATAGGGTGCATAAAAATTTGATTCACGAATGGTTTCGAAAGTGGTTTCTTTTGAGCTGTACATCGCTTTCACAGCTTTATTTCCTAATAAGGAAATCTTACCTGGCTCCTGGCTAAGTGGAATTTGACAGTAACTCGTGAAACAGAGCAAGATGCTCAAAATGATAAGGACACATCGGCGCATTACCGCTAAAATAACATATCTGCAAATATTTAACGGCTTCATTTACTATTCATGTCACTTGATTGAGTAAACGGTAATTTATGACGGTGAAACCGGTTTTTAGATACAATTACCATGACATTCCTTAGCAAATTTTCCTCATTTGGAGAGCGTTCCAAAGTAGAAAGTGAGCATGTTAAACAGGCTTATTATCCTTCAATTTGTCCCGAATGAACTTGAAAAATTTTACGGCCCCCACACCTATAAATCCGGCAATAAGTCCTATCAAAATTTCAGGAATAATGGAGGGTAGATTTGGTAGGAAATGATGCATAAAACCGATGTTATGCACAAATATTCCCCCTGAAACAGTAATGAGGGCTATGGTTCCAATTACACTCAAACTTTTAATCACTTTGGGGAGCGCTCTAACCAAAAAAGAACCGATAGAACGGTTTAACTTGTTTCTCTGCCCCGAACCTTTGAGGATTTTATATCCTATATCATCCATCCGGACGATAAGTGCTACAATACCATATACCCCGATGGTGGCTGCTACGGCGATGATTGTTACTACAATAATTTGCTCCAATATTGGTTCGTTTACCACTGTCCCGAGCGCTATTATCACGATTTCAATTGAGAGAATAAAATCGGTGATGATGGCAGATTTTACGCGCTCTTTTTCAAGTGAAAGTATGTCTTCTTCACTCAGTTCAGTTTTGAGAATTTGCTCCTCCACGTGTTTATGCGGTAGGATCCACTCGTATATTTTCTCAGCACCTTCGTAGCTGAGATATATACCACCCAATAGCAGCAACAGAATCACAGCCCACGGCAGAAATGCACTTAGCAAAAAAGCGATTGGGAGAATGATTAATTTATTGAGAAAGGAGCCTTTGGTGATGGCCCACAAAACCGGAATCTCCCGCTGTGCCACGAAGCCCGAAGCTTTTTCCGCATTTACCGCAAGGTCGTCCCCTAATATTCCGGCCGTCTTTTTTGCGGCGACTTTGCTCATCAGAGCCATATCGTCCATGAGGGTAGCTATATCATCGAGTACCGCAAATATTCCTGATGCCATTGTTTTGGTTCACTGCCGGTTGGATAACCACACTACCAGCATTATGAGCGTTTTTATAAATTAGATCGTCGAAAATACTACAATTCCACTTCGGTATCTGCTGCTTTCACTTGGTTTTTTTTTAAAAATAGATAGCACTATTTTACAGAGACACTCATTTTAGGCCATTTAATTGCCATTCGAACGATAAGAAAGGTAAGAAACGATTTCACCCCGGCGAGATAAACATAAAGTGTGTACCAAGGGGTGATGGAGCAAATCGCAATCAAAACCATAATAAGGGTGAAAATAGCGCCAAAAATAATGTTCAACCATCGGTTTAATCCGGGTTTTAGGAGCAATGGCAAAGAAAACATGAGGGTCAGAATGGTCATTGTTATGGATGCGGCGAGCAATTTCAATAGGCTATCTCAACCACTATCGCCCGAAAGTAATCCTTCCACCTTACCTGAAGTTTACAACTCAAAATAATCTCAGTAGAAATAGCAAAATAGTACAGCGATCCAGAGTCCAGCGAGTTTAATTATAATATTTACTTTAAAATCTTTTAGCAAAGAATGCTTGGTGGAAGTCAGGTATATATTGATTTATTGTACGACGGATAGTTTGCCAGGATTGGTACTTCATAAAACTCCAAATGATAAATACCAAAGGAATTTGAACGAAATTGCACTGAGCCAGATATACCTTAATCCAATCGATAAATCTCCATTATAGCGCTCATAATCTTGTCAAGATTAATATTCAAATCAATCAGTTTTCCGGAGTGGATATCAAAAACCCAACCGTGAACCGCAATTTTTCGTTTTAAAAATGCTTTTTGCACTGCAGCCGTTTTGATCACATTTATACACTGTTCCTGAACATTCAGCTCTACCAGTCGCTTGTATTTCTCCTCTTCGTTTTCGATGGAATCCAATTCAGTATGGTGGGTGCGATATACATCCCGAATATTCCGAAGCCATGGGTTCAAAATTCCCAAATCTGCCGATTGCATAGCAGCTTTCACACCTCCACAGTAATAATGACCGCAAATCACAATATTAGTTACTTGCAAATGCACTACCGCATATTCGATCACGGTCATCGAACTTAAGTCAGTGTTTGGCACCATGTTGGCAATATTTCGATGTACGAAAACATCGCCTGGATCTGCGCCCATCAATTCTTCAGCTGTCACGCGGCTATCGCTGCATCCAATATAGAGAACCTTCGGATTCTGTCCTTTGGAAAGATTGTTGAAGTATCTGGGGTCGCTTTCGCGTTTTGATTTTACCCAGGATTTATTGCTTTCAAATATTTTTTCGATATCCATGTTGCTATTATTTTTTGGCTCTTCAGTTCAGCTAAGTGATGGAATACGAGGTCTAAATTTCTCATAAAACAATAGCGTCATAAGGAGATTTTAATTTTCCTGTGCAAAAATACTATTTTTGAAAAAAATGAGCGGGGATGAATTTTTAGTAATAGAAAAAATATTCTTTTGTTCATGGATTACCGGTATTCACCTTGGAATATTCGTAGTCGGCATTGCCGACGCTTGAAAAATCTCGGTTCATTTTCTTGGTTTTGAATTCGAGAATCAGACTCTTTCATGCAATTTATATACGTCGATGGACCGAACCCTGTAAAAAAGCAACTTTTCAATATTATCCTTTCGACTCTGTATAAATCCCATGCTATAAATGGCTATGCGAGCCTAAAGGAAGAACTATTGGACTAAAAAATATAATGCTACAACCTTGCATAATGCATAGCTTCCAGCCTTCCGCTGCGATATCTTGTACCGGGCACCAGTCTTGAATGTACAAATGGTCTGGGAGAAATGTATATGTACTTTCTTCATATACGCAGAAAACTTTGCCAAAAGGTTAGAAAAACTTCCGGAGAAAAGATAAGATGAACTATTGTTAGCTGGAAAATACGGAACCTGGTGGCGAAAGTTGGAAGGAGTAATCGAACACAGCTACTACCCTTTAATCCAAATCGTTTTGATAAAGAAAATGACTGCGGCAATGAAGCATTCAAAATCTTGAGAAGTGCTTCCAAGAGTGCTGTCGGTGTTGTGATTCAACCCTGTAAAAATTTCATTTTCGTATGCGTGGCATCCCGGTCTATATTCCGTAGTTTCGCTTCGTGAATTCCGACCACCACATTATCCTCGTTGGACCTGCGTTTCCGCTTCGCGGAGGGATTGCTCATTTTAATGAATCCTTCTGTCGGTCGCTAATTGATATAGGCTATACGGCCGAAATTGTAAGTTTTTACTTACAGTATCCTGCTATCCTCTTCCCCGGCAAGAGCCAGAAAGCTACCGGTGATCCCCCTGAGGGTATTACCATTCACAACTGGCTATCGAGTGTAAATCCTTTTTCATGGCGCAGCGCTGCCAAAAAGATTGCGAAGCGAAATCCAAAAATGGTGGTCATACGTTTTTGGCTACCATTTATGGGCCCGGCGCTCGGTGCTTTATCAAAATATCTTCGCAGCAAAGGGATTCCGGTTATCGGACTTGTAGACAACGCAATTCCGCATGAGGCTAGGAAGTTCGATCGGCTCCTCTCATATCTTTTTTTCAAAAATGCAGATGCTTTTTTTACTCTATCCGATAGCGTGGCAGCAGATTTGAATAAAATTGCACCGGGCAAACGCACCGCTACAAGTCCGCATCCCGTTTACGATATCTTCGGAGAGAAGATATCCATGCAGGAAGCTCGTGGCAACCTCGGCCTCGATCCCGAAGCGCGCTATTTGCTCTTTTTTGGTTTTGTACGCGCTTATAAAGGTCTTGATCTTTTGCTGGAAGCATTGGCGAAAAAATTACTCTCGGCAGAGAAAATCCACCTTCTTGTGGCCGGCGAATTTTACGAAAGTCGGGAGAAATACGACGAATTAATCGCGCGGCTCGGGCTCACGGATCAGGTCGTTATCCGATCCGATTACATTCCGCAGGAGGAGGTAAGGGATTATTTCTGCGCAGCCAATCTCGTCGCTCAAACTTACCGTACAGCTACCCAGAGTGGCGTTACCCAGATAGCCTACCACTTCGAGCGGCCTATGCTGGTGACCGATGTCGGAGGGCTGGCCGAAATTGTGCCGGATGGTAAGGTGGGCTATGTGGTAAATCCCGATCCCGATGCAATAGCCGCGGCACTCCTGCGTTTTTTTAGTGAAAATAAGGAAGAAGCTTTTTCACAAGCTGCCGCCATTGAGAAAGAACGCTTTTCCTGGTCACATTTTACCCATAAATTTATCGAATTTGCAAATACATTGAATGAAGTCTGATACTACCATTAAAAATATTATTATTTCTGCTGTTTTAACAACCTTTTTGTCCATGCCTGTTTTGGCTCAGCCATCAAGAGCTCCTAATAAAACAGATGCTCAGGGCTTGAAACAAGGACTCTGGGAAGGCTATTACGAAACCGATACCCTGAAGTATCGCGGCCATTTTGAGAATGGAAAACCAGTGGGAAAATTATTCCGATACCACGAAAATGGAAGTATCCAGGCAGAGATGATTTACCGAAAGGACAATTCTGCTTTTGCGAAAATATACGACGAGGATACCGGAAATCTTATCGCTGAAGGAAAATACAAAAATCAGGAACGCGACAGTGTATGGACATTTTTTGCCGCCGACGGCTCGCTACTCTCACGTGATAATTACCGCAATGGCAAGAAGAACGGTTCGAGCACCATCTATTATGCTTCGGGAAGTGTATCGGAGAAAATGAACTTTGAAAATGGCGTGAAAAACGGAAAATGGCAACAGTTTTTTGAAGATGGAAATCCCAAACTCGATGCCACGGTGGTAAACGGTGCTGCTTATGATGGCCATTACGAGGCCTACTATCCGGACGGAACAAAAATGACTTCCGGAAAATACGTCGACGGACTTAAGGAAAGTTCTTGGTACCACTTTCACAAAGATGGTTCGATAGAAGTGATCTATGTATATCGAGGGGGAAAAATGGAGGAGGAGCATCGATATAACGGCGTTTTTACTGAGTACTTCCCAAACGATATAAAGCGATCAGAATATACCTACAAAGACGGTAAGAAGAACGGCCCCTTTAAAGAATATTTCGAAAAAGGAAATTGGGTAACTGAAAGTGAAACAGATCAATATGGTAATGAATACCCGGTGCAGCGCCTCAAAGGTACTCAGGTGAAACGGGAAGGCCAATACAAGGATGGTGCACTCGACGGCGAGGTGATTACCTACACCCAGGAAGGCAAAGTGGAAAATAAAGAAAACTACAAAAATGGGGAACCCATTGATTAAATTGTATTTAAAAGGATGAGGAAATTTAATGCTCTTTTGCTTTTCTGCGTTGTTTTGACGGCGTGTACACAGGAGGATGATTCCACCCAGCCCGATCCTGGATACAATTACTTTCCGCTAAAGACCGGGTCTTATGTGGTATTCAGCGTTGATTCAATTTTTCACGATCAGCCTGAGGCCAACATTCCTGGCATTCACGATACCACCCATTATTTTGTGAAGGAAGTAATCGACTCCACATATCTCGATGCCCAAGACGAAAAAAGCTACCGGGTGGTTCGTTACAAACGTCCTACTGAAAATGATGAATGGACGCTCTCTGATATTTGGGCGGCTAAGCGAAATGCGAACAACGCTGAGAGGGTTGAGGAAAACCGCCGGTATGTGAAAATGGCTTTCCCGATTTTCTCGTTTTCTGAATGGGACGGCAATGCCCTCAACGATCTCGACGAGTGGCCTAACGAATATGATAGTCTTTATAAGGAAAAGGCCTACGGAGATCTCGCTTTCCCAAAAACGGTAACGGTACTTCAACGCGATTTTTTGACGGAAGTCAATGACGAATACGCCTTCGAAGTATACGCTGAAAATGTCGGCTTGGTATTCCGCCATTTTAAAGAGCTTTTTACCAGACCTTCTTACCTCAACAACCGGATTGCCGAGAATATTATTTCAGGAAATGAATACACGTGGGAAATTGTGGATTATGGTGAAGAATAAGATTTTATTGCTTTTTATACTTTGTTTCACCGTTGTGGGATCAATGCATGCTCAGGTAGCGCAAAACCGGTACCTCGTCTTTTTTTCCGATAAGGCAAACACTCCTTATTCAATTGCAAATCCATCTGCATACCTTTCACAACGAGCCCTTGACCGGCGCATTGCACAGAATATCTCCATCGATACGCGCGACCTTCCCGTAGATCCCGCCTATGTGCAGGCAGTTCAAAATCTTGGAGATGTGCAAATTCTTTATCGCTTGAAATGGAGTAATGCTATATTAATTGAAACCGCCGACCCTGATGTGCTGCAAAACCTCTCCGACCTCGACGGTTTTGATCGACTCGAGCTGAGCCGTTTTTTTCATAGCGCTATTGAGCCTGTTGGCAAACTACTGACACCTTCTAAATCGGATGCGGATTATGGGCCATCGCTTAATCAAATAGAGATGCTAAACGGTTTGAGTCTTCACAACGACGGTTTTCGCGGTGCCGGAAAATGGATTGCTGTGCTCGACGGCGGTTTCAATAATGGCAATACGGCTGCTGTGCTCGATAGCCTTAATGCTGATCAACGAGTGCTCCAAACCTATAATTTTGTGGATGGAAATACAGAGGTGTATCAGCGTAGTAATCATGGTACCCAAGTACTTTCTACTATGGCTGGTAATCAAATAGACAGTTTGATAGGTACAGCACCCCAGGCAAGTTATATCCTCGAAATAACCGAAGATGTGCAGCAAGAGCGACGCATCGAAGAAGCATTCTGGGAAGCGGGAGCGGAATATGCCGATAGCGTTGGCGCCGACATTATCACTTCCTCGTTGGGCTATACCACTTTTGATGTAATCGACGACAATTATCCTATTTCGGCCCTCGATGGCAATACTGCACTTATCACTATAGTTGCCGATATAGCGGCTTCAAGAGGAATTCTTGTTATCACTTCGGCTGGCAATAGCGGCAATAAACCCTGGCGCTACATCGGCTTTCCAGCAGATGGGGACAGCGTGCTGGCCATTGGTGCCGTTGATGCCTTTGGCACGGTTACAAATTTTAGTTCGCGCGGTCCTTCTGCCGATGGACGCGTGAAACCCAATGTGATGGCTCAGGGCGGGCAAACTGTTATCAGCGATCTTGGAAGTGGAATTCAAACCGGCAACGGAACTTCCTTTTCTGCACCCGTTTTGGCGGGAATGGCGGCTTGTCTTTGGCAAGCCTTTCCCGAGGCTACCGCCTGGGAGGTTTTTCAAGCGATTGAGAAAAGTGCCAGTCTTTTTGAAATGCCCAACGATTCCATGGGGTATGGAATTCCTGATTTTGAAATAGCACGTGGTCTACTCGATCAAGCACTCGCAGTCAATAATCCTGTGCAATTTGATAAAATGCAGTCAATACGGCTTTCGCCAAATCCGTATACCGGTGGAGATATCCGGATTTCAATGCCATTACCGGGGGGAGTGCCTTTTGAAGCTTCGGTATTTTCCCTTTCGGGAAAAACGGTTTTGGAACGAGAGAAGTTTGAGGATGCTCGTGCTTTTGAAAAACGGTTATCAGCCATCTTGCAGCAATCCGTTCCGGGTGTTTATTTGGTTTATTTGCAGGAAGGCGAGCGGGTTTGGGTGGGTAAAGTGGTGGTGAGGTAGGGGGATAAGAGTTCGTTATACTCACAAATTTTTACCCAATGTTTGGAAAGGTGTCGCGTAAAAACTTAAGAGATTTTACGCAAAGGACGCAAAGAACACTACAGTTCGTTATGAAGTTTTGGATTTGATAATGAGAGAATTAAAAATATTATTGAACTCAAAAGTATAATGTTACGCTTTTGATTAATTCCCTTTTCGGCTTTTGCGGTTAAAAAAATCAATCTCATCTTGAAAAGGCTAAGAATTCAGATTGTCCGTTTCAACCGATTCACACTTTGCCTATTGCAAATTGCCGATTGCCAATTGTCTTTCTCCACACCCGATCGTAAATATCTTCTCAAAATCATAAATCCCTGTATTGCTTTTTTCTCCTCTTTTACACCATGAGCCCTACCGCAATCATTGTTCTCATTGCCCTTTATTTTATTACGCTGATTATCATTGCCCGCGTTACCGCGAAAACAGCAGACAACAATAGCTTCTTTATCGGCAACCGAAAGTCGCCATGGTATATCGTGGCTTTTGGGATGATCGGAGCGTCCCTGAGCGGAGTTACATTTATCTCCGTCCCCGGCTGGGTGGGATCTTCGCAGTTTTCGTATATGCAAATGGTACTCGGATATGTACCCGGATATATGGTCGTTGCCTTTGTGTTGCTTCCTCTCTATTACCGTTTACAACTCACTTCGATTTACACCTATCTCAACGGACGTTTTGGCCGAAAGGCATACAAAACCGGAGCCTCTTTTTTCCTGCTTTCACGAATTGTGGGAGCTGCGTTTCGGCTCTATCTCGTGGCAATTGTATTGCAATTTGCCGTTTTCGATCGTTTGGGAATGCACGTACCCTTCGTGGTTACGGTGCTCATTACCATTTTATTGATTTGGCTTTACACGTTCCGCGGCGGTATTAAGACTATTATTTGGACGGATACCTTTCAGACATTGTTCATGCTGCTCGCCGTGGGTATCAGTGTTTATTCCATATCGAATATTCTCGAACTCGATGCATCAGGATTGTACGAAAAAATAAAATCTAGCCAGTACAGCCAAATATTCTTCTTCAACGATCCGAATGATCCGCGGTATTTCTTTAAGCAGTTTTTTGCCGGTATGTTCATTACTATTACGATGACCGGCTTAGATCAGGATATGATGCAGAAAAATCTGAGCTGCAAGAATCTCCGGGATGCTCAGAAAAATATGGTGTCATTTAGCATCGTGCTGGTCTTTGTAAATTTGGTATTCATGTCGCTCGGTGCTTTGCTTTATATTTTCTCCACTTCGCAAGGAATTGACCTTCCGGCAAAGGCCGATGAACTGTACCCGATGCTCGCAGTAGATGGTTATCTCGGAGCCACGGTTGGAATTCTCTTTGTGCTCGGTTTGATAGCGGCGGCTTATTCGAGTGCCGATTCAGCACTTACTGCCCTTACGACTTCTTTTTCAATTGATATTCTTGAGGTCGATAAAAAGGATGAAACCACCGCAAGGCGTATTCGTCAGAGAGTCCACATCGGAATGTCGGTACTGCTTGTCATTGTCATTATGCTCTTCAAAATCATCAACAACGATTCGGTTATTTCTCAGCTTTTTACAGCTGCAGGCTACACCTACGGGCCACTGCTCGGGCTATATGCATTCGGACTGTTTTCCAAAAGGAAACCCATTGATGGGCATATTCCTTACATCGCTATTGCGTCGCCCATTATCAGTTTTGTACTTGATTATTGGTCAGCCGATCTTTTTGGTGGATATGAGATTGGTTTTGAAATTCTGATTATCAATGGTGCTATCACGTATTTGGGCTTGTTTATTAGTAGTTTTGTAGGAGGGAAGAAATAAACTGGCTTGCTTCGCTCGCTGCTTTTTTACTTGGAAAACTGTGATTCGCTTCTGTGAATTTCCTCGGCAATTCTGATATTCTTATTCACCCAACATCTATTAATGTATATTTCTCCGATGTGATAAAACAGTTACCAATCGAAAAACGAAATTCCCAGTCCAATAGTCGTTTGCCTGTGGTTGTAATCAATCAGCGTTTCGCCATAGCCGGTGAATAATTCTACGTGAAACCGCAAACTGTTGCGCACCGGGAATACATAATTAAGTTGCAGGTTTCCGTGGTCCAGACTATTGAACGGTTGGGTAATTATGGCGTAGATAACCTGATCCTCAAATTGATAGGAAACATTGATCTCTCCGCGACCAACATAGTTTGATATCCCTGGATTTTCGTCTTCGCCATCCGGAATGCGTATCCACGGACGCAAAACCACCTGCCATCCGTCACGTTCGAAAGCTGCATTAAAGATTATGCGGTTCCAGCTTCTCGAAAGGGGGCGATCACGCCCGTTTGATTGATGATTAACACCACCACCAATCATTTTTAGGTCAAAGCCGAGAAGTTTCAGTTTCATCGGAAAGATTAGAATGAGTTCGGGTTCATAATTCAATTCGCGAAAAGCCCGTGAGATATCTTTGTTGTAAATCTGCCAATATGCTGTCTGGGTAAAACCTGCCCACAGATCGCCATAATCATCAAAAATTCCCTCCCAAAGTTTGCTTTTAATACTGATCTGAAACTTCGCTTCAAAGTTATTGAGATCCACTGTGTCATTTACTGTATACGAAGGGTTTCCGCTGTAGGGAGCCGTGTTTGGGGCACTGCTCCAGCGCGCTGCGGTGAGGTAAATAGGCTTGTACGATTTAATTTTGAAAGCCCCTTTGCGATCTTTCTTGTCAAGCTCCCACTTCTCACTCAGCGTTTGGGTCGATATCTTCCAGGTATTGTTGAGCGGTGACTGGGCGCTTAGCCTTTCGGCAAAAAAGAACCAGATACAGATTCCGATTGGCAGGATGCGCACAAAGGTGCAGAAGTTTCGGCTCATTTTTTCGCGGAAGCGGTGCAGGATTGCAAGTGAAAGTTTCCGCAAATTTACATGAAATGAAAAGAATGTAAGGGATATATATAATTCGATGTGACGGGAACGATTCCTTTTTATTTCTTCGCTATCAATTTCTCATTTCTTACCGGTTTAAGGCTATTCAGATAGGCCCAGATCGCCGACACTTCCTGATCAGTCAACAGCGTAAAAGGAGCCATGGGAATAGCGGTGGCATCTTTTCCATAAGGGCGCTTACCGGTCTTTACGGCTGTAATAAAATCCTGCTCTGTCCATTTGCCAAGACCGGTTTCCGGATCCATTGTGAGGTTGCGCGAGAGCACCACATCTCCATTTGGACGGTGCAGTACGTTGCCCCCTGCCATAAAGCCCGGAGAGTTTTCAGGTACCATTGGATCATTGGTTTGGAAGCTTTCGCTGTGGCAATTGTAGCAATCAAATTTGGCAGTGCTCAGATATTTGCCAAAGGCAATGCGGTCGTTCGTATCAGGAGGTGCAATTTCGTGCTCCGGATAGGGGAGCGGCTTAAAGGCGATCTTTAGAAGGAACTTCGATAAAAAAGACAACTCAGGTTTTATTGTTGGTTGATGGGACGGCTGCACGAGCGGGTCGTCTGATTTCAAAAAAGCAATGATTGCACTTATGTCTTTATCTGAAAGATTCGGAAATTTTGGCATGTAAGGTGGCGCGTATTCCCCGTTTCGCTTCATACCCGTGCGGAAGAGATAGGCGAGCTGGGCGGGAGTGTATGCATTGATGCCGTATTCGGGGTCTTGGGTAATATTGGCTGAGTGAATCACACCAAACTCGGGTATATCATCCAATAGGGCACCGCCAAGTTTTCCGTCAGGGGAAAGGTGACAATTCACACACATGGTTCGGGCTATGCGCGCACCTTCAGCAATTTGATCCGAACTCATATCAATTGGATAATCACGTGGTGGATTGTTTGAAAATTTAGGGACAGGGGCGAAATTTATATACAGTGCTGCAATCGCAGCGATCGCAATAATTGCACCGATCAGGATGCCCAGAATTTTGAGAAGTTTTTTCATGGCTTTGGTTATTTAGTAGTAAACGTACAAAAATATTTCATTTTTTTATCAATATTCAAAACATATGCCCTTGGTCAAGAGGTCGGTATGGTTTGCCGGTTCGCTTAATTTGTGTTTTACAAATTTAGGTTTGACCTTTGAATATTTTTTGAAACCTGGTTGCAACCGGTGGTGAAATTGATGCACAGATGCCGATTTTTAAAGGAAAATGGTAGATTATAGATTTACCAAACTTTGCGGCTGTAAGATTTTCTGAACTATTAGGTTTATTGATTTATTTGAACAGACCAGAGCATTCTATATAACAAGTCTCGGACAAAATCAGTCGTTGAAATGCCAGCGATATTGTTTGCTTAAGTGTGACTAGTGTTACAATACTTCCGGATGTGACTTCGTACCTTTGTACCACAAAATTAAAACAGCATGGCAACAGTAAAATTAACAGCAAAAAAATTCAAAGACGAGATCTTCGACTATACAAACGGAACAGAATGGAAATACAAAGGTGAAAAACCTGCGATCATTGACTTTTACGCAGATTGGTGTGGTCCCTGTAAAATGGTGGCGCCCATACTCGAGGAGTTGTCGGATGAACGCGACGATGTAGTCATTTACAAAGTGGACACGGAAGTAGAGCAGGAGCTTTCGTCGGTGTTCGGCATCCGCAGTATTCCAAGCATGCTTTTTATCCCGATGGATAAACAACCGATGATGCAGGCGGGGGCATTGCCCAAACACAGTCTCGAAGAAATTATTGACAAGGAGCTTATTCCCGTGCCTTAAATTTCTAAGACATATCGATTTTTGAAACTGCACAGCGAAGGTTGTGCAGTTTTTTTTTAATCCAATTGGCTAATTTCTTTGTTTTGACTTTTTGAAAATTCAATCAACTTTGCTGGTAAAAGAGAAACAGATATATTCGGAAATATCTTTAATGAAGATTTTTTGAAATTAAACATTGAGATTCTTCTTAATAAGTTTTTTACTTAGTTTTAATCAGGGTATATCCTGAGAGGAGATGGAGTTAAGACGGGATTGAATGTTGGTGCTAATTTGCAACTCTTATAACACTTTAAAATAAAATGACCATCGCAACCATAGGCGCCGGAGCGGCGGGATTCTTCGCAGCCATAGCCGCTGCAGAAAACCACCCCGAAGCCCGGGTCATCCTTTTTGAGAAGTCGCAAAAACTCCTCGCCAAAGTAAAAGTATCAGGCGGCGGTCGCTGCAACGTTACCAATGGCTGCACTTCCATTAGCGAGCTATGTAGAGCCTATCCGCGAGGTGGGAAAAAGTTGAAAAAAGCATTCCATATTTTCAGTACCGCGGATACTATTGAGTGGTTTGAAAAAAGAGGTGTGCCGCTATACACCCAAGATGACGGGCGCGTATTTCCGGTATCTGATAATTCGCAAACCATCATCGATTGCCTCTTGCGCGAAACCGAAAGGCTTGTCGTCAAAATCGAAACCGGAGTAGGCGTGAAGCGCATCATCCCAAAAGGCGACGGATTGGAATTGGTTTTTACCGCAGACCTTCACCCGCCGGCTGTTTTCGACAAAGTAATCGTAGCCACAGGCGGCTCTCCTAAAAGAAGCGGCTTGGAATGGCTCGAAACTTTAGGACATAAAATCGAAGAGCCGGTGCCATCTCTCTTCACATTCAATATGCCTGACGAATCCATCACCAAATTGATGGGCGTGACCGTTGAAAATGCTTTGGTAAATGTTCAGGGAACGAAGTTAAAATCAGATGGCCCACTTCTCGTCACCCATTGGGGGATGAGTGGGCCAGCAGTCCTAAAACTTTCCGCCTTCGGTGCGCGTGAGCTCAGCGAAAAGGCATACGATTTCAAGGTACAGATCAACTGGGTGAATGAAACCAATCACGATTTAGTAAAGCAAGAACTGGAATCAATCTCTCGCGATCATCCCAAAAAGAAGGCGGCAAACGTCAAGCCTTTTGACTTACCCGAACGTCTGTGGTTGTATTTTCTCGCCAAAAGCGATATCGCACCGGACAAACCCTGGGGCGAACTTGGAAACAAAACGCTCAATAAGCTCGTGAACTTCCTTACCAACGATATTTATTCCGTGAGTGGAAAAACCACCTTCAAGGAGGAATTCGTGACCTGTGGTGGCGTGAGCCTCGAAAGTATCGATCTCAATACCATGCAGAGCAAGGTGTGTAAGAATCTCTATTTTGCGGGTGAGATCATGGATATCGATGCGATTACCGGGGGGTATAATTTTCAAGCAGCCTGGACGACCGGGTTTATTGCAGGGAAATTGGATTTGTGAATTCAAACACGCGTAGAGACAAGGCGTGCTATAGAGACAAGGCATGCCTTGTCTCTACAGCACGATATGAAATCCCCATCATTCCCCATCCAAATCCTCCCGTAAATCCAACCGCCGCAATTTCGGCAACGCAAAACCCGTACCCGCAACAGTGATTAAGGTCATGGCTCCACCAAAGACAACCGCCGTAACCGTGCCCATCAATTTTGCCGTAAGGCCGCTCTCAAAAGCACCAAGCTCATTCGATGAACCTACGAACATCGAATTGACCGAAGCCACCCGGCCGCGCATCGCGTCGGGTGTGCGAAGTTGTAAAATAGTCTGACGGATAATGACTGAAATACCGTCCATAATTCCGCTTGCGAACAATGCCAAAACTGACATCCAAAACCAAGACGATAAACCAAATACAATAATGCAAACCCCGAATCCAAAAACAGCCGCCAGCAGTTTCATTCCCGCATTTTTGTTGAGCGGAAAATAGGCCGATGTAAACATAATAATCAGCGAACCCACTGCCGGTGCAGCCCTGAGCAATCCAAAACCTTCAGATCCAACTTTCAAAATATCCTGCGCAAAGATGGGCAACAGCGCAACCGCCCCGCCAAAAAGCACGGCGATCATATCGAGGGTGAGGGCACCGAGAATCACTTTTGTGCTAAACACAAACTTGAGTCCTTCCCGCAAACTTTTGAATACCGGCTCACCGATTTTCGGATTGAGAATAGGCTTTTTGGGGATTTGCAAAAGCGCTATCATACCGACAATTGCGAAAAATAATATCAGACACATCGACCAATGCACGCCCATCAAATGAATGCTGAAACCGCCTACCGCGGGACCTATCACCGCACCCATCTGCCACACCGAGCTACTCCATGTCGCCGCATTGGAATAAACCTGTTTAGGTATAATTAATGAGAATAGTGAGAAAATGGTAGGACTGAGGAAACTTCGTACCAAACCGCCAAAAAACACCAGAGCGTAAATTCCGTAAAGCACCGCCGATGTAGAAATCCCATCAACAATCCGCGGCCAGGTAAGCAAAAAGAGGCCGAAACTAATCACCGAAAAGCCCAGAATACATTTTATCAAGAGGCTCTTTTTCTCTTTTTGATCGACGACATGGCCGGCAAATAGTGCCATCGACACCGCCGGAATGACCTCCATTAAGCCGATCAGCCCAAGCGATAAAGGGTCTTTGGTAATGCTATACACCTCCCATTCGATTACCACAAACTGCATGGTCCAGGCAAAAACCAGTGCAAACCGCATGATCAGGAATATGTTGAATTCCTTGTAGCGGAGCGCGACGTACGGATCGTTTTTCTTCATTTCAAAATCCGGGTGGATCGTTTGTGGTGGCAAAGGTAATTTTTAGGAATGGGGGATGGGCGGGTTTTTTTGTGAAATATTGAATCATGTAGAGACAAGGCGGGAGTGCTCAATTAACTGTGTCATCTGTTAAAAACCGTTCTTCAAAATACTCGTGAAGATCACGCCTGATTGATGTCCATCCGAAGATGGATCCATTCCATCTGGTTTGTGCATTCACGGTAGCCAAATATATCTGTTTTAAGATTGCATTCTCAGAATTGAATGCACCTTTTGTTTTTGTTACCTTCCTCACCATACGATGGTAGCTCTCTATGGGATTAGTGGTATAGATCAATCTACGCAGTGCTGGCGGGTATTTGTAGAAGTTAGTAAGCCTGTCCCAGTTGCGATGCCAGCTCTTAAAAATCACCTTGTATTTATCTCCCCATTGCACCTCGGCTTCCTGCAAATAGTGCATGGCCATATCTGCATTCGTGGCTTTGTATATCTTCTTCAGATCGCGTACCATTGGCTTGATATCCTTCTCGGACATATACTTCATAGAATTGCGCATTTGATGCACCAGGCAGAGCTGCACATCGGTCTGGGGGAAAGTGTCTTCGATTGCGTCCGCAAAGCCACTCAAGTTATCTATACACGCTACGAGTATATCTTTTACTCCCCGCATTTGCAGTTCATAAAGCACGGCGCGCCAGAATTTACTTGACTCGTGATCCCCAAAATAAATCCCTATTACTTCCTTCTCGCCTTCGATGTTTACACCCAATATGTTGTAAACAGCTTTGGTTTGTACCACTCCGGCTTCACGTACTTTGAAATGGATTGCATCCAACCAGATAACCGGATAGAGGCTTTCTAATGGACGGTTCTGCCAGTCCTTTATAGCTGGAAGTACACGATCGGTAATAGCTGAAAGCGTACCATCTGATATCTCTAATCCATACATTTCTTTTAGGTGCTGCTGAATGTCGCTGTAGCTCATTCCGTGACCATAAAGGGCTATGATCTGGTTGTCTATATCAGAGGTGATCTTATGTTGACGCTTTTGGACAATCTGTGGCTCAAAGCTGCCGTTACGATCTCGCGGGGCTAAAATCTCAAAGCCCCCCAAAGGGCTTTGAAGATTTTTTGCCCCTTTCCCGTTGCGTCTATTCTTCGATACTTTTCGTGTGTCAGTCAGATGATTATCCAACTCACCTTCCATGGCTGATTCGATTATACGTTTCAGTAAAGGCGTAAAAACACCTTCCATACCAACCATTGGTTTACCCGATTTTAGCTGTTCAGCTGCCTCCCGGGCGAAGGCTTCAAAATCAAATTTAGGCTCTGCTTTTTTCATGTGTCATATTTATTAAAATTAGTAAATTGACACAGTTAAATGAACATACTCGACAAGGCATGCCTTGTCTCTACCGGATGCCTTGTCTCTAACGCATGCCTTGTCTCTACGTGACCTGCGCCTCACATCATCCATCATAATTCAAAAAAAACCCAAAATAAAACCCCAATCATTTTCATTTCTAATCCATAACGGGTATTTTGTGGGGAATAACCAAAGAATTCAAAACAACCATGTATGATAAATTCAAAAACAAATACCGCATTCCGTCTGCCCGTTTGCAAAAATGGGATTACGGTTGGGATGGTGCCTATTTCATAACCATTTGTACAAAAAATCGGGAATGTTTTTTCGGTGAGGTGGTCAAGGAAGAAATGAAATATTCTCACGCAGGGTTAATTGCCGAGATAATGTGGTACGAAATAAAGAACCATGCACAAAATATCAAATTTGGTGCGTATCAGATCATGCCGAATCATATGCATGGGATATTGATATTGGAAGGTAATGGTGATAGGGGTGATTTGACCGGTGGACGGTCTAAGAATCCGGGTAGAGACAAGGCATACCTTGTCTCTAAGTGCGACACGATTACAATTATCCAGACAACCCCAATCGCCGGGACCACCCAAAAAACCCCAACCCCAAACCATCGGCCAACGCCGTTTTCAAAACCAAGGCAAAAACACCATTTCGTCCATCTGTGGCGGATACAAATCGTCGGTAACGAAACATTGCAACCGATTGGGAATTGAATCCGGATGGCAATCCCGATTTCATGATCATGTTATTCGGAATCAGGGAGAATTTGATCGGATTATGAATTACATCCAAAATAATCTCCGAAATTGGAAGGACGATAAATTCTTTAAACAGAACAATTATGATTTTTAATCCATCCAAAAAAATCCAAACCCCATCCCCCCACGTAATTAGATTGGTTAAGGTTTATTACCAATTTCTATATTGGTAATTTTGGTTATAGTGATTACAAGAGCCGGGGTGAAAAGTCATCTCCGGCTTTTTTTGTTTGTAGCCCTGTTTGAATGCATTGCTAAAATCCATAAGCAGGTATCTCCGATTAATCTATATCCTGTTTAAGTTTACCAATCCTTCAAATACCCCAACATCTCCTCATGCAATAACCCATTGTCACTGAGAATCGTCTGATTTGGTAAAAATCTGTCACTGTTTTTAAAGTCGCTTACTTTTCCTCCGGCTTCGCGAATGAGTACTGCTCCGGCCGCGCAATCCCACGGATTTAATCCATATTCATAAAACACATCAAAACGTCCGCATGCCACGTAGGCCATGTCGAGCGCTGCCGATCCGAGACGGCGCATGCCACGGCTGCCGGAAATCACAGATGAAAGAATGTCTAAATATTCCGCTTGTCTGCCGCGATCATCGTACGGGAATCCCATGGCTACCAGTGCCTCACTTAGAAGTTCATGGTGAGATACTTTTATTAGCACCCCATTTAGAAATGCGCCTTTTCCCTTTTCTGCGGTAAAGCATTCATCTCGTGTAGGATCGTAGATCACGCCAAGCACCAACTCGCCGTTCATCTCCAGCGCCACACTCGTGCAAAAACAGGGAATGCCGTACAAATAATTGGTCGTGCCGTCAAGTGGGTCGATAATCCAGTTGAATACCTCGCCGGTACGTGTGCTTGTGCCTTCTTCGGCGGTGAAACCCGCTTCAGGGAGTGTTTTCTCTAAAAAGGTGACAAACTGCTGCTCGGCTTCCTTGTCGGCTCGGGAAACCATATCGTTCGACCGGCCTTTAAATTCAATTTCGGAGCGTTGTATTTTGGCTTGTTCTTCCAAAAGGAAGGCGCCGACTTTCCGGCTTATTTTTTCTACTTCGTTAAGCAGATTACTATTGGACATATTGGGGTTCTTTAAGGAGAGATACATTCGCAAGACCATCTCGGTCTATTGTTTCGACCTTTACTGTTTGTATGGTATTCACCAGACTTTCGTCAAAAGGAGTTTTCACCTTCACGTAATTTTCTGTAAAACCGTGCATGATTCCACCATTTTCTTCGGCTTCAAAAAGTACCTTCCCGAACCTTCCGAGTTGGCTTTGATAAAATGCTTTTTTCTTTTTCTCAGAAAGGATTTGCAACTGCTTATTTCGCTTTTGGCGTATCTCGACTGGCACTACATCATTAATGCGCAAGGCAGTGGTGTTGGGTCTTTCGGAATATGTAAAGACGTGGAGATAGGAGATGGGCAAGTCGCGCAGGAAGAGATATGTTTCCATAAAATGATCTTCCGACTCACCAGGAAAACCCACGATTACATCCACACCAATACACGCATTCGGCATTCGTTTTTTTATCGCTTCAATGCGCTCACGATAAAGCGCGGTGCGATACCGGCGACGCATCGCCGTAAGTATTTCATCCGATCCCGATTGCAGCGGAATATGAAAATGGGGAACAAATTTATGGCTCTGGGCTACAAATTGGATAATTTCTTCAGAGAGTAAATTAGGCTCGATACTAGAAATCCGATAACGTTCAATACCTGCCACGCCTTCCAATTCATGGAGTAAATCTATAAGATTTTCATCCGTATCGTGACCGAAATCTCCGATATTAACACCCGTCAGCACTACTTCTTTGGCGCCAGCTTTAGCTGCCTCCTGAGCTACTTTCACCGTTTCGGCAACTGTGGCACTTCGCGAGCGACCTCGTGCCAGTGGAATGGTACAGAAAGCGCAGAAATAATTGCATCCGTCTTGCACTTTTAAGAAAGTCCGTGTGCGATCGCCCGACGAAAATCCGGGTATAAATTCCCGGGTATGCTTAATGGCACGCGCTGTGGTTTCTTGTTTTTCGGTGATGTTTGGATCTTCAAGATAAGCCGCTACATTGAATTTCTCCTCCGCTCCGAGCACGAGATTTACTCCAGGAATTTTTACGATTTCGTCGGGCTTGAGCTGAGCGTAGCAGCCGATTACTATCACTACTGCCTCGGGATTTACCCTACGTGCTTTGCGAACAATGGCGCGGCAAGTCTTATCGGCATTATTCGTCACCGAACAGGTATTGATCACGAATACGTCTGGATCATCTTCAAACTCTACTCGCGCATATCCGGCATCAACCAACTGACGCGCAATGGTGGAAGTTTCCGAAAAATTTAATTTACATCCCAGCGTGTAAAACGCCACTTTCTTAAACTGGAGCATGGCGCAAAGGTACGACGGTATGTTGTTTTGTGAAAGTGCTATTGGGTGAATTGTGGTTTGACGCACTTGTCTCCTGCTTGGTTCGCGATTTGTTTGCGTATTTTGCTTTCGTATAAAGTCCTTATATTGTTCCAACTTTTTATGCGAATAAACTTTTTCCTTCTACTTTTCATCCTTCTCATATACGCCTGCACTCCTAAGAAGCGGCCACAGAAATGCTTGAAGGTAAAAGCCAGCGCTTACAACAGCGTGCCTTACCAAACTCGACCTGGTTCTTCGGGCATGATCACCGCTTGGGGCGATACATTGGTTGATTCCATACCCTCCATCGCTATCTCCCGCGACCTGCTCGATAGTGGTCTGATTTATGGAACGTTGGTAAATATTCAGGGTTACGACGAGCTATTTGTGGTAAACGATAAAATGAACCGCCGCTATCTCAACCGCATTGATATTCACATGGGCAGAAATGTGAAGAAGGCACGAAAATTTGGGGTGAAGAAGGTGGAGATTTGCTGGGATCTTCCGCTGGATACGGTTAGTTCGACAAAGAGATAAGTGGCACAATAGGCAATTTTGCAACTTGAGGCTGCAAGTGCCTACGTTTAAACTTTCGACTACCGGGAGAGCTACGTGTGGAGTCAATATGTGCAACTTCAAAGAATTTCGTACGAAGCCAGAATCCCATTTTTCTCATCTTTATTCCATTGGAAGCTCTCATCTTCCTGTTACATAATTTCACTTATCCGTTGGTCCAAAAAAACCTGAATTTGCCCTCCTAAATGAGTTGATCAATTTTGCGGAAGCTATGTAAACTCCTACTTTTGAGAGATCTCTGACTTCAAATCTCTTTTTTGAATTCAATTACTAAAAATTAGAAAGCCAGCGGAATTAACCTTTTTTGAAACCCGAAAATTTTGTGAAAATGTATTTTACACTCCCGAAAACAGCTAATTTAATATCAATTTTGATTGCGTTTATGCTATCTGTTTCAGCTATGGGACAGACCATAAGCAACGATGAATCCTGCACGGGAATCCCTATTTTTTGTGGTGACTCTATCCCGCAATCTTTTGCCGGAGCTACCCAATCCATGGAAGACGAATGCAGTGGCTCAGCGACCGGCGATGTGTGGTTCACCTTTACTTCCGACGGATCGCAGCGCATGACCATCGGCCATACCACTATGTCAGATTTCAAAGTGGTGAGTCAGCTTTTTAGTGGGCAGGCCTGCGATGATATCGGCGAGGAAGAAGCCTGTAGTCTGATCGGAAATTATGTGGTGACCCAGCCCGGAACGTATTACTACCGCATTCGGCCTTCTACAGATTATTACAACGATCATGTCGCCACGGTATTTTTGTCCTGTTCTGATTTTGAATGTCCCGACCTTCCGGCAATGATCGGCAGTGCATGCGACGATGGCAATCCTGAAACTTCGCATGATAATGTAACGGCAGATTGTGAATGTGCGGGAGTGCCTGATGCAACCAATGACGAAGCCTGTACTGCCACGGCCATCGCTTGTGGCGACACACTGCTGCAATCTTTTGTCGGAGCCACCGATTCGGAAGTAGGCGATTGCAGCAGCTTCGGATTGGGCGATGTGTGGTTTAGCTTTACCACCGATGGCGCGCAAATGTACACGATCGGAGTAGGAAACGGATCTGAATTTGGTGAATCCAATCAACTTTACATCGGCGACGATTGCGAAAACCTCACTCCCGTGTCGGAATGTTATTACGCAGAATTTCATGTCTATGCCGCCGGAACATATTATTACCGTCTTCGTCCGGCTTCTTCAAGCTATGAAGATCGAATAGCGGAAGTCTATCTCACCTGTGTCGACTATGATTGTACCGACTTATCGTTGATGGAGGGCGATGCATGCGATGATGGAAATCCAAATACAACGTTCGATAGCGTAAATGCCGAATGTGAATGTGTGGGCATCCCCGACGCAATCAATGATGGGGCTTGCACCGCGACGGAAATAGCTTGTGGCGATACTATTTTACAGTCATTCGCCGGTGCCACACAGTCTGTGATTGATAACTGTGGCGGTTCGAATGTGAATGATGTGTGGTTTCGGTTTACCACCGAGGGCACCGCGCTTTATACCATTGGAGAATCGGATAATGATTTCAATGCGGTAATACAACTCTATGAAGGAGACGATTGTGAGATACTGACTGAGGTAACCGAATGCGTATACTTCGACCATTATTTTGAAGTGACCGAAGCCGGAACGTATTATTTCCGCATTCGGCCAAGGAATTCACTCGCGATCGCTTCCGTTTATCTGACGTGTGAACCATACGACTGCGCGGATTTAAAAACTTTTGTCGGAAGACCCTGTAACGATGACGATACGACGACCACCCACGATATTATAACCGATGATTGTGCATGTGCCGGTGTGCCCGATGCAATAAACGATGAAGCCTGCACCGCGACGAATCTCGCTTGTGGCGATACCTTGCTTCAATCTTTCGTAGACGCCACCCAGTCTTATGAAGACGACTGTTCTATTAATTTCAATCAGTCGGTGAAGGATGTTTGGTTTACGTTCACCATCGCCGATGCACAACCTCACTATATCGGCGGTTTGGGATATGTGAATGGCACCTTTACCGAATTTCAATACGAAGGTAGTGGGCTGATCATGGAAATTCTGAAGGGAGAAGATTGTAATAGCCTCACGGAAGTAGTGCCCTGCCACGATAATTATGGCTTGACCGGAATTACGCTCAATGATCCCGGCACATATTACCTGCGCATAAGACCTGCTATAGATTATGCAGATGATCAAATTGCGGCGGTGGTTATGCAATGTGGGAATCCGGTCGGTGTTTCTGAAATTGAAAACAGCGGTTTTAGGGTTTATCCAAATCCGGCACGCGATTATATGACTATCGAAATGAATTCCGAATATCTTGCACAGCCTTCTAAAGCATACCTATATACGTCCTTGGGGCGCAAGGTTGCTACGTATTCCCTTTCGGAAAATGTGCGTCAGGTGTTGAGCTTACCCAACACACTCGCTCAGGGTATTTACTTCTTGAAATTGAATACTGACTATGGGGGAGTTACCAAAAAGATTGTGGTGCTGCGTTAGGTTTTTGAGACCTCTGGCATGGATTGGAATTGGCAGGTACAGGAAAATATTGCGATCTTGCAGGTTCTAGGTTTTTAATAATCGGTGAGACAAAATCGGTTTTTGTACAATTTGAGAAATATAACGTGGCTTCTGCTCATAATGTCGCCTTGGATTTGCCGCGGACAGGCAGGGCCGGGTGATTTTACGAATTTCCGATCCCTCACTGTAGAGACGGGACTTCCATCCAATAGTGTGCATTGTTTTGTAAAAGGGCCAAGAGGATATATGTGGATCGGTACCGCCGATGGACTCGTACGCTACGATGGTTCGCAGGTTGTGGTCTTCCAAAATGATCCCAACAATCCTTCCTCCATTTCGGGAAATAATATCAGCGTGATGGAAACCGAAGGCGATAGTATTCTGTGGGTGGGAACCTATCAGAGTGGACTCAATAAACTGAATTTGAATACCGAAACGTTCGAACGGTTTGTTCCCCGACAGGGAAATCCAAACTGTATTCCATCCAAAGAAATATATGCGCTGGAGCACGATAGCCGGGGTGACTTATGGATAGGATACAACCGCGATGGCTTCGGACGATACCACCCCGAAGATGATTCTTTTGAAGTAATCAATATAACGGTTTCCGAATCGAGTTTTTCCAACCGCCAAAATAATGTGGTTAAGAATTTCATTGCCGATAAGTTCGATCCGGATATACTCTGGGTAGTATCGTTGCGGTCGCTCATCGAATACCATATTCATTCGGGAGCGTTTAAAAGACATAACCCATACAGTAGCGATCCGAATCGAATTGAAAATAAACTTTTTGCAATTTTTCAGGGAGTGCAGGCAGCTGATGGATTGATTTACCTCTCCTGCGACCGTTACGGAGTATGGGAATTTAATCCTGCCAACGCTACTTGGAAAAACTTTTTAGAGAAATCAACTGACATAAATAATCGCTACCGGGATACTTTTGTTCGCATAGAATCAGTAGCACCCCACATCTTTTGGCTGAGCAGAAGAAAAGGCGGAATCTATGTTTTGAACACCCTAAGTGGTTCCATCACTCCATTTCAGGAAACTGAAAAGGAAGCTTCAAATCCGCTTCCGCTGGATATAAATGCATGGAGCCTGAAGAGTCCTGAGGGGTATTGGCTGGGAACGAATAATGGAGTTCTGTTTTATAACAAACAAGCCAACCAGTTTGAGACAGTTGAGTTCCAACCCAATGCCAAATGGTTGAAAAACCGCTTGCATATAAGTGTTATTTACCCCGTCAATGCTGAGGAAGTGTACTTCGGTGGATATGCCGGCGACGGGATATACCGATACAATTTGAAGACCCAACAAAAGGATTTGATCTCACCCCCTGAGTCGATTTTAAAAAGTGAGTCGCGTATGTTTTCATGGACAGACTTTGCCCAAAAAAACGATTCTACTCTTCTTGTCCTTGCGTATGATGTGCTTTACGAGCTCAATCTGCGGAATGAGCAACTCACTAAAGTGCCTACAGGCCTAAAATTTGGAAAGGACTATTACTTGCTCTCCCGAATTATGAAAGCCAGCAATGGTGATTATCATATTTCGACGCGGTATTCCGGGGTATACACCCTGGATAGTAATCTCCGGGTTTCCGGCCATATTGGTTACGATCCCGACAAACCACAACAATCGTTGGTCAACTCAAATTATATCTACCGAATTTGCGAAGACCCGGATCATTCTGTTTGGATAGGCACCGAAAATGGATTCTCAAGGTGGAACCCAAAGGATAATTCATTTACCAATTTTAATGGAAAAAGCCGTAGCGATTCCACCCCAACTCTCAAAACTATTTATCGGATTCTGCTCGCTCCCGACAGCAGTCTCTGGTTTATCGATGCGTTTGACAATGGGGTGTATTTGGAATATCCGTATGAGATGCCCTACCAATTCAAGCCTGTGCTGACCGGAAATCAAGGGAGAATGGATCGGCTCAAAAATGTGTTGTTTTTGCAAAATGGGAAAACCCTGATCGCTACGGAAACAGGTCTTTCCATAGTGGAAAAGAATGGAAATATCCGCCGCTTTACCAAAAGCGAAGGATTACCGAGCTTATCGACCTTGGTGCCAATGGTAGAAATGGCCGACGGAAGAATTGTCGTTTCATCGGGTAATAAACTGGTGTCCTTTTATCCCGATTCCTTGTATTACACACCCAAAAAAAATGAACTTAGTTTAAGATCGATCAACATTTTTGATAAAACCCTCGATGCAAATATCGATAGCATCATGCGCACCGGACTCACGCTCGACTATCTCCAAAACTTCTTCACTTTCAACCTGAGTCTGTTGAATTTTGACAACCCCGAAGAATATAAGTTATCCTATCGGTTACAAGGTTTTAGCAAAGAGTGGACGACTACCCCAAATAAAAGTGCGGTTTTCACCAATGTGCCCGGCGGTCAATACACCTTTCAGGCGCGATTGATCGATAAGAATAATCAGGTGGCCCAAGATATTTTGACCTTACCGGTAGAGATGATTCCGCCCCTTTCAAAAATCTGGTGGTTTCAGTTGCTGATGGCCACATTAACCCTCGGTATTGTTTTGTATTTTATTGTTATCCGTTTTCGCAGTATTCGCAGGAAAGCCGCTTTCACGAAAGAATTGGCCCACATGGAGATGGTTTCGCTGCGGGCGCAAATGAATCCGCATTTTATTTTCAACAGCCTTAACAGCATACGCCATCAGATCATCTCCAAAAAGAATGATGAGGCGGAAGTCTATCTGGTTAAATTTTCCCGTCTGATACGCTGGATACTTGAAAATTCGGAGACGCAGTACATAACGCTCAAAGATGAACTGGTCACTCTGCGCCTCTACCTCGAATTGGAATCCAAGCGCTTCGACGAAAAGTTTGAGTATCATCTCAATGTCGATCCGACTATAGACACCAAAGCGCTCAAAGTACCCGGCATCATTGTACAGCCTTTTGTGGAAAACGCAATATGGCACGGCTTAATGCAAAAAAGACAAGCAGGCACTGTGGTTATCGACTTATGGAAAACCGATAAAAATCTGATTATCACGATTACCGACGATGGAATTGGAAGGGAGAAGGCGCTGGAAATTAAAAGCAAAACCGGCTTGAAGCAAAACTCAATGGGCGTGAAAATTACGACTGCAAGACTCAAAGCGATTGAAAAATTGTATCATATTACCTGCTCGACCGATATTGAAGACTTGAAAGACGCATCCGGAGTGCCAAAAGGAACACGCGTGACCCTAACCTTACCCTTGATCCACAACTTCACACTTGAATCTGAACTAAATTCTTAACCTATGAAACTAAAAATTGCGATTGTAGACGACGAAAAACATGCCTGCGAAACCCTGAAATGGCAACTCGATAAACTGAGTTTTCACTACGAATCATGCAGAATCTTTCAGGATTCGATCGAGGCTGTCGATGTATTAAAAAACGACATGCCTGACTTGCTCTTTCTGGATATTGAAATGCCGGGATTAAATGGCTTTCAGTTCATTAAAAAATTAGGTCACAAGGATATAAATGTGGTCTTTACTACCGCTTATAGCAAATTTGCCGTAGATGCCTTTCGTGTAAACGCTATAGATTATCTGATAAAACCCATCGATACCGCCGAGCTCAAAGATGCACTCGATAGGGTGACGGTTAAAAATAAAGGTGCAGATTACGAAAAAATAAGGGAGGTATTTTCAAAAATTGAAACCGATAAATCCAATAAAACCAAGATTGCCATGCCGTCGGTTCGCGGCATTGACTTTATGGATTACGAGGATATAATTTATTGTCAGGGCGAACGAAATTATACACGGATTTATTTAGAAGACGGCAGTAAGAAATTGGCGTCTAAAACACTGAAAGATATTGGACATCAGCTTCCTGAGCCTCCATTTTACCGAATCCATCATTCCTGTATTGCAAACCTTAAAAAGGTAACCGGCTATTCACATAGCGATGGGGGGATGTTGATTTTGAACGGAACACATGAGTTGAAAATATCCAGATCGAAGAAAAAGGAATTGCTGGAGCGACTTGAGGGGATATAAAAGTTAAACTGCACATAGTAAGATTACTGCAAGTATACTTGAGGCGTTGTGTGCGCCTAAGTTTCAAAACCTGTCAGATCTCCAAAACCTGGCAATTATCTCGATTGCATCTCTGAGTTCGACGACCGAAGGGAGTGCGTAAGTGAGACGGAAAATTGAAATAATTTTCCTGTCTCACTCAAAAGCGCATCCGGTACCCAATACTCGTACGTAACTCAGAGAAGCTATTTCGCCCCTTTCGGGAAATATAGCCAACCGAGGCGTTGAAACTATGCTTCTTGGAAATGGAATAACTTCCCGACCATTGCGTATTGAAAATATCGTCGTTGTAATCGGTGAGCACGCTGCGGTTCCAAGTTTGTTTTATCCGCATCGTGAGTTTGCGATCCAATAAGTGGATGTTGAATCCGATATTCCCACCATATCGGGTTTGGGCTGTGAGCAGGGAGCTGAAGTCTTGGTAATTGATGCCGACATTCAATCCGTAATTCTTTTCATTGAATCGTATCCCGTAATTAAACATCAGGCTCATCAATTGGTTGCCAGCATCTTGAGCCGGATTGTCGCGCTGATCGGAGAGATTCTGCACGTTTGTGTTTAAGGTATACGTATGGGTGTATTTCGGCGAAACCACAATGTACGATCCGGTGAAATTGACCTGATAATTGGTTTGGTCAACTACCACGCTATCCGCAAAAAGGGTGTCGAGGAGTACCGTTTGATAGATGGAGAAATTGCTAAAATTCACGTTGAAACTCCATTGGTTGTTCGGGCGGAAACTCACATTTGCCGAGCCTATGTTTCTGCCGGTTTCGGCAAATCTACGATTCGAAAGATCATTGTTTTGAATACCGTAAGAACCGCTTAAAGCGAGTTTGTTTTTACAAAATTGTGTACCGGCATTCAGTGTAATCATCTCCAAATCGCTCAGGAGATAGTTGGCGCCCAGGGTGTGATACCCTGCCTGCACGTAGCGGTATTTTATTCCTACATTGAAAAATTTTCCGTTGTAGCGAAATCCGGTTTTTCCCGCCCACGCAGCATTCGACGAGAGGTTGGTGTTGAACTTATCTAAAAGCGATAAACCGGGACTTAGCGTATCGCTTAATTCCTGAGCGCGCAAGTCTCGTGTATAAATGCTTGCCCCCAGATCGTAATCGAAGATCCATTTACTATTTGAAGTCGCGAGTTTTCCATCTAAACCAATAGAGGTGCTTGCCTCTGCCGGCACGCTACCCTCAAGTGAATCGGGTAGGATGATTGAGTTTAGATCATCACTTGCGTGAAAAAAACTAAAATTGATACTTGAATTGCTTCCGTAACCAATTTTTGCGCCGTAACCCCTTCGCTTATATTGCCGTCGTTCGAAGCCATTCTCGGGATTTTGAATTGCTTTTTTAAGCCGTCCGGTCATCGCCGAAAAGCGAAACTTGCCGGGAGTGAGTTCTACGCCGGCTCCCAGAAATGATACCCCGTTGAGTGTAAATTCGGAAAAATTGAGATTGCGATATCCCAGATGGAGCTTCACCCATTTGTATTCTGGGCTTGCGCCAAAGCGTGAAAAAGGCTGGCTGAAACTCGTTCCCTGCTGGCTTATGGCTACCGAAAAGGGAATCGAAAAATTGTAGATTTTCATATTCACGGCTCCAAAGACGCTATAGCCCCACGGCTGTCGGCGTTTGGGAATTCCATCAACGGTATAATAACTCAGATTGCCACCCAGCGATCCGGAGATTTGAAAGGGTTTCGCTTTCGGATCGATGGTTTGGCCGGTAGCAGCGTAACTCACCAGTAAAAAGCAAATCAAAGCAAATAATTTCCATTGAATTCTCATCGAATCTGAAGTCTCATTTTGTAAAAAAAAAGCACCGATGCTTATATGCGGACGGCTCATTTAAAAATCAATAATAAGACAACTAATCGAATCCGATCGCGGGAATCAAAGATGCTGAAGGTTTATTTCTTGAATTTGGAAACTCAAAGAGACCAACTATACAATCAAACGTACAAAATGAGAGTTGGTATGGTTTTCGAGTTTGTGCCACCTCTTATTTATCAGGATATTAGCCGCTCAAACAAAGGGACGGTTTGGGTTTTCTTACCGTCTTTATTTTAAAAGTACACCCGTATGTTGGTTTCCATTTCTTCTTTCTTCCGGTTTATCTTATTTTCTCTGGGAGTCTTTCTTTCTACATGCCTGATGGCCCAATCGCCTATAACGGTTACGGTAAATGTTTTGCCGCCATATCCCAACTATGCGTATGAGGCGATGGAAATGAATGACCAGACCATTATCACCATTCAAAATACCGACATCTCTAATGGCTATTCCATAAAACTAATGGCCGAACTCTCCGGAAATAATGGCATTACTGTGCGTACCAAAGAGAGTGCCTTGCCCAATTCGCCAATCGATCTTTCTCCCGGCGAAACTATGGTTATGACCGGTGAGGAAATGAGCGTTTTTTACAACAACTATTCAGAAAATGATTTTGATTTTATCGGAATATCACGTGAGGATATAATCAATAACCAGCAGCTTCCCGATGGCGCGTACACGATATGTATTCGGGCTTTTGATTATCAGTCCGGTATTCCACTGAGTGAAACATCACCCTTGGGTTGTTCGGCTCCATTCGTAGTGCTCGCTGTCGATCCACCAATTATTACCTATCCACAAAATAATTCCACGCTTACCGTCCTCGATCCACAGCTGATCAATATCAATTGGATTCCGGTTTCTGTTTCACTTCCCGATTTAAGGTATCGTTTCGAAATGGTTGATCTAACCGACTTGCCGATGAATCCGTACGATGCCTTCGCAACCGATGACTTTTTGTTTTTCTTTGAAGACGATCTAATTGCCAACGTTTTCCTTTACGGAATGGAGCATCCACTGCTGATAGAAGGTCATAAATATGCGATACGCGTGCAGGCATATCGTCTCGACGGGCCGCTCAATGTCCTGAATGACGGATATAGTGATATTGTCATTTTTAATTATGGAGAAGAGGGTGAAGATGAATTTACTACTGGAACCGAGCCTTTGACGGACGAGGAACCTTCGGATTCGGAAATGACGGATCAGAATATGGCATGTGGCCAGGATTGCACGTTTCAATTACCTGCCTCCCAAACAACTGCTGAAAGCAGGCCGCGGATAGGAGCGATACTCGATATTGGCAATTTCAAAATGTACGTGAGCAGCATTCACGGCGATGGGCCTTACACGGGCGAAGGGGTCATTCAGAAAACAGCCTTTTTTCCCATTGGCATAAAAGTGAAATTCAAAGATGTTCTGGTCAATCCCGAGGGTAGAATTTTTAGCGGAGTTGCGCAGTCAGTCATTCGCACCGATTCGTGGATTGATGAAACTTATGCCGATCTCGAAACTGCCGTCGACGGAATACAATTCAATCCAAACTCTATGAGTCAGGCGGTGTCGACGCTTTCAGATCCCGACTATTATTTGGACAATCTGGAGAGTATTTCCGAGCAAGTAGGTACCACATTGCCTTTCACGATGGGCTCCGGATCGAACAAATTGCAAGTCGTGGGAATGAATTTTTTTCCCGATAGGGCATCTTATAATCTCTCTTCCATAATCGAGCTGATGGATGATGCAGAAGGCAATCCGCGGTATCTGAATTTTATGACAAAGGATCTCTGCATAACGCCGGGCGGTCTTGCGCTAAGTGCAGATGAGGCGCGCCTTGAGCTTGTAAAACCGGTGCGATACAATTTTGATAATAAGACGCAATTGGAGTTTCAACCTGCCGAAAATAGTACGGGAACCTACGCGACTTTCGATTGCGATGGCTTTAATGGGGTTTGGGCGCAAGGGAAAGTTATTTTTAGTCCCGACGTTATAAAACCAGTAGATGACCAGGGCGATATTATTGCAGCCGACACGGTGGTAGCCGGCTTTTCAACTAGTTTTACGTCCTGGTCTAACTGGGTAGCAACGATCGATTTTAATCAGATAGGTGAGGACGCAGCCGAAAACGATGAAAACCTTTTCATGTATTCCGAACTGGAAGGATACATCATTGGTGTAAACGAGGCTTATATAGATCACAGTATGGATGCCAATCCGGAGGGAATGGTATTTCCCGAAGAGTACGTAGATAATTCAGATGTTGGCTGGCAGGGAGTTTATCTAAAAACAATTGAGGTTACCTTGCCCGAATGGATCAAAGCCTATGAGGAATCCGATGAACGCGTTCACTTAACAGGCACGGATTTGATTATCGACGGCGAGGGACTGACGGGTGAAATAAATGCGGATAACGTTCTTACCCAAGAGGAAGGAGCAATGGGTAAATGGCCAATTACCGTTGATCAGGTTCGTGTAAAGATTCTTCAAAACAGTTTATCGGAAGCTTATTTTTCCGGTGGATTGAAAATTCCGGTTTTTGAAGAACCTTTCGATTATACCGCCGACTTGCAGTTTCTGGAAAATCATACCAAACATACTTTTACTTTCCAACCGCTCGAAGAATACACCATTCCGATGTGGTATGCCAATACGACTATTACACCGAATAGTATGCTGACTGTCAATATAAACGATGGCTCGGCGTATGTGGAAGCCAATTTGAATGGAGCGATAAGTTTTGAACCTACGATAGGCAATATCGATGAAATGAATCTGTCGAATATCACTTTTGAAGATTTTGTAATCCGCAGCCAAAAAGAACCGAAGTACCTCGAGATTGGCCATTTTGGTACTGCCGGCGTTGAAGATATGGCTGTGGCCGGATTTGGAATCGGTTTGGATGCGATGGATCTCAATGAGAAACCGGGCGACCTATTAAGTCTGGATCTCGGTTTGGATATGGACCTCTCGGCGGGCGACATGTTCGGAATAAAGGGAGAAACCGGTCTTGGGATTAAAAACAAAATTATGGACCTGATGGACAGTTTGTCTTTTGAATTTGACGGAGTAGACATCCATGATATCGCCCTGGAGGCCAATGCGGGAGTTGTAGATATGAAAGGGAGTGTCAGCTTTTTCAAAGACGACGAGAAATTTGGAGAGGGTTTTGAAGGCAATATCGAAGTCAGTTTTATAGAATCCATCCGTCTGCAGGGATCTGTTTTATTTGGAAATGTAGCTTCTTCTGAAACTGGTAATAACATCAACTATTGGTACGCGCACGCCATGGCCTATATGCCTAACGCTCCGGTTCCGATGGCCACGCCGCTTGATATCTACGGCTTTGGTGGTGGAGTGTACAAGAATTTGAGTCTGAGCGCCGCGAAATTCCCGAATCCCCGTCTTAAGAAAGAGGGAGATGAAGAAGAGGAAGAAGGGGATGAAGAAGAGGAATATAAAAGCCCGCGTGAGTTATTTGATGTGGAAGAAGGAATTTTAGGCTTTGAGGCCAGCGTAGTTTTGGGTCTTACCCCATCATCGCGTACCTTTAATGGCGACGTGACCTTGGCCGCCGAAATAGATCTGAATACCGGAGGAATGAATAAACTTAAATTGGTAGGGTCAGGTTATTTGATGCAGGATATTGAAGAGGAGGACAAAAGCCAGTCGATGATTCAGGCTAAGGTTGATATCAATTACGATTTTCCGAATAAAACCTTTACTGCAGGTTTTGGTGTAAAAGGTAAAATTCCCTATGCCACTCCTTTGCTAACTGTGAAGGGAGATATAAATTTCTTTCGATCGCCTAACTTATGGTACCTTAAAGCTGGAGTGCCAAAGGATATGATGGGAGCGACATTAAACCTTGGTATAAGTGGAATTACGGCTGAAGGATATTTTATGACTGGGCAGCAATTGGACGAACCAATACTTCCTCCCGAAGTGAACCTTGATATTGACTCTCGTATGATAAACAATACCGGCAATGGACTGGGTATGGGTTTCATGGCGGGACTTCATCTGGGAATGGATATAGAATTGACAGTAGCCGGCACAGGTATTACTGTCAAAGCCGGTGCCGGAGCCGACATTTCTCTGCTCAATTATTACGCTGCCACATGCAATGGAAATTCGGATTTTGGAGTGAACAAATGGTATGCTCAGGGCCAAGGTTATATTTACGGAAGTGTAGGTCTGAGTTTATTTTGGTTTGATGTAGCAAGTGTAGAGTTGGATATATTTGTGGAAGCAGCATTTCCAAATCCCACTGGCGTACAAGGAATAATTAAAGTAGAAGGCACATTTTTGGGTAGTTCTCATGAATGGGAAAACTCATTTAGTCTCGGGTCTTTTTGCGATATTCAACCTATGGCGAATGCCGGAAGTATGGTAGATCCTTTAGAAGCCGAGCTGGATAATTTACCCTTGTTGGGGGCTATAACCCCAGCAAACGGATTGATGAATGTAAAGACTACCGCGAAGCCTACAATTGAGTGGTATCAGGTAGACCGAAGCACAAAGCGATTTACCTATGGAGACGGTCAAGGCGGTATGATCGACAAGATGTATCGTATTCGAAATACCTATACGTGGGAAATGCAATCCGCAAGCGGTGGTGCATGGAATGATGTAACCCATACTGCCAATAATGAAAATACAGACAATGAAACCAATATTACCACCCTCCAAGCTGCTATGAACCAGACTGGAACCAGCGGTACCGGTCAACCCACTACCACAACCGTTCCGGCACTATTAAATGGAGGTGCAAAGTATCGCATTAAAGCAGTTTCCGCCATTGAGCAATATACCAATGTATATCTCAATAATGTGAATGGCTATGAGAATGATGCAAATTGGGAGCAAGCCAATTATACGGAGGGAGACCATCAGGGAGAACCTATTAAGCAATCAAAAACGTATACATTCCAAACGGGGGGTAACCTTACGGAAATAGAACAGCTGAGCGTAGATTATACGCTGCCTTACCCGCGCCAACGCTTTTATCCGTATGAATATTTGAGCACCGGTAAAATCAAGTTTAACATTAGCCACGAGGCAAAGTTTCAGGATTTCAACACCTGTGGTTTTGAAATCTATGCCGAATTCACTCCAGTGGATGGGGCTGCGGCGCCTCCACGTCAAAAAGTAGACCGACCGGATCCGCTGACAGCTGAGTTTAACATGACGGTATTGGAGCCGGAGAAGATCTATAAATTAGAAATTATAGCCGAACGAAAGGTTACTCAAACCCAACTGGCCCAATACAACAATCCGACGTGCGCGCTCCCGGGTGCATCGGGTGGAAGCAATGCACTTTCGGAATATATAGCCGGAAATGGGATCCAAATCAATCTGGGTAATTTTAGCGGGTCGGGAAGCTCTTCTTCAGGTGGTTCCGGATCTTCGGGTAGTGGTATGACCGTGGCTAACCCTACGCTGGTAAATTCAGGTATGATGACAGCTCAACCACTCAATCTGGGTCCGGCCAATAATGATGTCGGGGATATGTTTACAATGGGGAATGATACTGTAACGCACCGCAAGAAATTATTCACCATTTATTTCCGGACGAGTAAATTCTCCACTCCGGAAGCGAAAATGGAAACCGTAAAAGTGAGTGAGTTTACTATTCAACCGCACTACCTGTCGCTGCAAAATGTACCTCAAACTATAGTGAAAGATGTGTCCATAAAGATAGACTGCGAAGAAGGATTTGATAAGTACGATTTGTTTGGCCATGATTACCAAACTCAGGAAACAATGGAATACTTCCGGTTTACAGGGCCCTCGTGCAGAAGCATTTCACATACAGGCTTAGAACAAAATGTTATGGACTGGTTTCAGATAACGTGTCCTTCCATTGTGGGTGAACAAGAAAGTGCTGGTTGGGATCAAATGATAATTCAGGCGCAGGACGTTATGCCCGGTTTGGATATGGAGTTTGAAAGCGATCCATCCAATTATACCGGCGTAAAACAAATAGAACCGCTCTTAAGCGATGCCGAAGTTGGGCTTGGCTCAGGCGGTGGACTTACAGGTTATTCAGGTTCCACTATGTATGGTTCCGGAATGATGAGTGGTTCGGGATTGGTAATGAACGGAAATACGCTAAATACGGGCTGGATTATTGGCAGCCCTTCGGGTGCTCTGGCACCCACTACCCAGATGGTAGATGGATCCGGGGGAGAGCCTGAATTGGAAATAAAATATGAGTTGGACAGACATGCTGCCGGGTTGTATAATTATTACATGAATTATATAATGGAAAGCGGAACGGGTTATGAGAATCCAGATGATTTTCCGTATGTGCATCCGCCAGAAGGCAACTATCCGATTACAATAAAGTTGATGAATATACCGCAGTCGCAAAATCAAAATCCGAATTATAAATCAAAAGAATTTAACGTAACGATTCCATTTTAAATGAAAATCAAAACGCTTATATCGATAATACTGTTGTGTCCTACGTGGGTGTGGCAAGTGAAAGCACAGGTCAAAAATAACCCGTCGGATGGCTTGGAAGTTCGTGCACGGATGATTGAAGGTACACCCACAATCAAAATTATCCCGAGCGTTCAGGCCACTTGGTTTAAAGGCATGAAGAATGGCTATGAAATTTCTATCTCCGAATTCAAAAACGGTTCTTACTCCGAATATCGTGTTTTGGAACCGCGATTGATGCCGGCCGCTGAAGATGCATTTCGCTCGCCGGACTTGCCTGAAGATTATGCGGAAGGGATGCGTAAAATTGTTTATGAGGAAACATTTGCGCCAGCCAGCCAATCGTTTAATGATTTAGCGGAAGCGAATGAAGTGATGGGGCGAATGTTTTATGGCTACTTGCTTTTATCCTCCTATGATCCCAAGCTTTCCGAAATGAGTGGGTTACAGATGCAGCTTCCGGCAAATGTTTCAGATGTTTTTAAGGTGAAAGTCAAAATAA
The DNA here is from genome assembly GCA_963741985.1 of uncultured Cryomorphaceae bacterium. Taxonomy (GTDB): domain Bacteria; phylum Bacteroidota; class Bacteroidia; order Flavobacteriales_D; family Cryomorphaceae; genus Cryomorpha. The sequence continues at coordinate 101,871 of CAVUKD010000004.1, read as the reverse complement.
ACGGAACCGACATAGCACATGAACAAAATATGTTGTTGCGCGCATTTTACAAATCCTTAGCCAGTCCGTCGCTCAATGTAAAGCCTGAAGACCACAGAGTTTCCTTGTTGTGGAATCACTCCAATTACAAAATGCAATTTATAGCCTACAGTCCGGAGCGATCGACCGATGGAAAAAACTACAGGCCCTTGGGAGCACCCACAATATTCACTGCCAATTCATCGTCAGGTAAGCTGGGCCTCATTTCGGTGAAGGATTCGTTGTCTGCCAACTACGAAAATTACTGGTATCGACTCGCGGGGTACGATGTATTTGGGATTCTTTCGGACTATACCGAACCTGTAAAAGTAATGGGACACGATAAAACAGCACCACCCGAACCGAGGCGTGTGCAAGTAAGCGAAGGAAAGGCACCCGGAGAAGTGAACGTCAGCTGGGCTGCTGAAGCATCACCCGATCTGCTGGGATTTCAGGTCATCGCAAGCCAATCTGAAGAGGGAGATTATCAACTGATGCACAAAGATTTGATGCCTGCCGATGCCAGAGAGTTTACCATTACGTTTGACAAAAAGCCTCCACTTTTTTACCGCGTACTATCTGTCGATACCGCACGAAATGCTGCATCGTCTTCACTCGGTTATCTTATAGTTTACGATTCTATTCCTCCCGCGCTCCCCATTGATTTTGAAGCCAAGGCCGATACGAATTATGTAGTGACCATAAAATGGAGCAAGAGCACGAGCGAAGATGTAAAAGGGTACCGATTGTACAAAGCGTATAGTCCGTCCAATGGTTTTGTGCCGATAACGGGACTTATAATTACGGATACAACTTACTACGATACGCTAGCTGATGATCGGCTGGATAAAAATGTGTACTACCAGCTTGTAGCCCTAGATACGCATTACAACCATTCCAAAAAGTCGGAATACATATTTGCACCTGTGCCCGATAGAGTCCCACCTACGGCGCCACTATTGATGAAGGCGGATCTCGAAAAGGGAAATAAAGTATCACTCGAATGGCGCAAATCATCATCGGATGATGTGATTTCGCAGACAGTATTGCGGCGTATGCCCGACGATTCTACTTTTATGGAAATAGCGGTTTTGACTCCATCCGATTCTGCATATACAGATACCGAAAAAGATAATGGAGCAGCGGATTTTGTGGAATATTACATCGTCGCTATTGACTCATCCGGCAATCATTCGAAGCGCTCGAACGGCAAACGGATTTTGTATAAGCAGGATAGAGATCATTTGGTAGTTGTGCTCCGGTCGGCAATTGTTGAAGATGGTAATATTCGATTGGTTTGGAAATATCCGGCTGAAGGAAATTACAGTGTATTGGTCTATCGAGCTGCACAAGACGAAGATTTTGAACTTATTGGTAGAGTCAATGAAGGAGATTCGTATCTTGATTCATCGGTTGCCAAAGGGAAAGAATATCGGTATAAAATCGGTGCAATGAAGGCCAACGGGAACCGTATGCCGCTTTCTGAAGTTATGCGTGTAGATGTTGAGTAGGAGGTTTTTAGTTTCCCGTAAGGGAACCCTCCGGAACTTAATATTTTAGTGATAGGTGCTGAGGAAATCAAAGAGCTTCGCCGATTTTGACGGTTCATTTCTCATACTCTTGTCTATTCCAAACTCAAACCGCCTTATTAATCTTCTTAACCATTTTCTGCATAAAGGAGTTGCTTGGTAGCGAGACATACTCTCCCGGAGCCACTTTTATTATGACGAAGAATATGCCAATATTGCTGATCTTTCCTGTAATATGAAATTCCTTATCGAGAATTTCTATTGAGTCGCCAATTTTTATGCGATGGTTGAAGAAAAGAATCATCGTAGCTGTAATGTTCGAAAGAATAGACCACTGCGCTAGAAAAGCGATTCCTAAAACAGTGAGTAGCGAGCCGACATAAGTGGCCAGCTGGGTAGGAGCAATACCCCAAATCAGTGCTAAAATGATAATAGATGTGATATAAAAAATGGTCGAAACCACTTTCTTAAGGATTTTAACCCGCGCTTTAGCGTATGAAAACCTCTTGCCCGCTTTCTCAATAAGTTGCTGAAGAATTTTTAAGGCGATAATCGCAATAATGATAAACGCGATAGACTCAATAATCTGGATTTTGTGTGCAATCATTACAGGTTCTTTTTCCGCAGGTGAAGATACGGGTTAAGGTGTCAAAAAGCAGATTATTTTTTTAGTAATCAAAATTCCGCAACGCGAAATTTTTCATTAACCCTAAATATGAAATGGGAGCAGGGCTGCGAAGAACAGGACAATTTTTTTCCGTACCGCTGAATTTTCAGCAATCAGCCAAAAGTCTTGGGTGCTTTGTGCGTAAAGCTTATGCATCTCAAATAGATTTTTATTTTGACTTTTTCATATTGCGACTATTTCAAGAGGCTTGGTCAGAATGTAAGATCGCAAAACGGAATATGGTATTAAAACCTAAGAGTCGATATTTGTCAATGACTGTTTTCAACCCAAATGCTATTCCGAGGGCTTCCATCATGCACCAACGCTAGTTAGGTACGTTATACTTCAGAAGATCTATCATCACTACGGGAGCTATCCCGCTTTGAATCAAGTCGCATAGCCGCCTATACCTAATTCCGAATAGATCGTATGTGCAACACTCCGGTAATGATGACATCACCTTCATCGGGATCAAATGAATTTCGAAATTCTCCATCAAATTCAGCGTCATAATCCGAATACACTGAGCCGCCCACATTGGGACCAACTACTACATTTGAAACTGAGCAGGTACCACTCGTACTGGCGTAGGAAAGAATATCATTAAATGAAGTAGTATCCGTGGTTATAATAACGTTCAACGTCGATAGCGAATCTATATCATAAGGAAAAATTCCGACAGGCAGAGCTTCTGAGTTTCCATCCAACAAAAAAGTACCACTCATGGCTCCTGTCAGATCCTGGTCATGCCGATCATTAAATCCAATAGTCACTTCGTTTTTTGAAGAGTTGGAAAACTGAGCGTCCAAATATCCCCCACCTCCGTTATCCAAATCATTTGGAAAGGAGCCTGAAATAATCTGGCCGTCTAAAACTCCTCCAGAAAACGTGAGTTCGTATGTGCTTATTCGTGGTTCAGGATCATTGTTTGTCGTGCCGTTGTCTTCACTCTTATTGCACCCTATGATTAAGGTCAATAGTGCGAAGCACAGGAAAATAGTTTTGTATTTACTTTTTATTGTCATAGTCAGTTTTTTTAAATTATTTCTATTTTTCGAGTTTATCTTTACGCTTTCATTTATTTGCATCCCGAAAGGCTTAAATTTTCGATCTCCCATTTCGCTGAATTCAATTTCCGTTTGATTTAAAAAAAGGGGATTTGAAACAAATGTATTTATCAATATACTGATGGGCAATTTTATAAATTGGTGAATTATTCTTTGGTAGGTATGAGTTATCAGTTGGGGCACCGTACATCATAAATTGAAAAATTCATTGATTGGAATTCTTGAAGGAATTAGTATTGGATCTGAACACGCTCTTCTTGCACCACAAAAAAGGCTCTTTTTTTTTATAGAGTTCACGGTTTATTGTTGCATTAGGTTTTATTTAAAAAATTTCCGTCCATTCCTGTTTCTAAATCCCTTCTCAACCCAATAGAATTCTCTACTTTTGCGTTCCCAATGTCAGAAATCCATTCATCTCCATCTGTTTTATGTACTCCTTTCCGGCAATCAATCGAGGGAATTCCACTGCCTCAAAAGTTCACCTATCCGTTTTACTACGATCCGCATCCGCTTTGCGTTATCGCGGCAGAGGAACTGCAGGAATTAATAGAAGCTACAGATTGGAAGCGAAATTTTGGATTGGATCCGAGCAATCCCGGAAATGGAAAAATGTTTGGGGTGCTTGTAGTCCAAAATAGGGAAGGTGAATTGGGTTATCTCAGTGCTTTTTCAGGTCAGCTGGACAATGCTGCGGATTCTTTTGTTCCCTACGTTTATCAGCTACCCGGCGATGAAAATTATTATACACGGGGTGTGCGCCATATCGAAGGATTAACGGAAAAAATAAGGGTTGCAAAGCATTTGTCCGAAAGGGCTGTCGCCAAAAATGAACTCGAAGAAAAGCGTATGGAAGCAGAGCGTTTTTTGGACTCCTTACGGGAAAAAATGCGCAGAGCCAAAGCCGATCGAAAAGTGCAACGTACCTATGGGGCGAAAGCGCTCTCTTCGACCGAATATGAAGAACTGAAAGCTCAACTTTCCAACGAAAGCCGCCATCAGAGGTATATCCTCCGAAATGAAACGGTGGAATGGAATGCCCGACTTGCGGCTGCCTGGGAAAAGGTGGATGGCTTTGAAAAACATATCGCCGACCTGATCGAAGAACGGGCACAATACTCTGCAAATTTGCAGAAGCGGCTCTTCGATAATTACAGCTTCTTAAATAGGAACGGGGAGGAGAAGACCTTATCTGAAATTTTTCAGGAAACTATACCGCCCTCGGGAGCAGGCGATTGTGCAGCACCAAAGCTTTTGCAATACGCTTTCGCAAATGCGTTGAAACCAATTGCGATGGCTGAGTTTTGGTGGGGAGCGTCGCCCACCTCCAATATTCGCCATCACAAGAAGTATTACCCGGCTTGTTCGGGCAAGTGCAAACCCATTTTGGAACATATGCTCGAGGGAATGCAATTGGATACGCATCCCATGATTCTCGAGCACGGCCAGAATAAGCTGCTTGAAACGGTTTTTGAGGACGAGCATATCGTCGTGATCAATAAGCCTTTTGGTCTGTTGTCCGTTCCCGGAAAAGAAATTGAAGATTCGGTTCTCACACGGATGCGGGCAAAGTATCCCGATGCTTCCGGGCCTCTTCTGGTGCATCGTTTAGATATGGACACTTCGGGATTGATACTCATTGCCAAATCAGCCGAAGTGCATAAGAAATTGCAAGCACAGTTTCTGAAACGCACGGTGAAAAAACGCTATATCGCACTGCTGAATGGAGAAATTTCCCGAAAAGGAGGTACCATCAAATTGCCTTTACGCCCCGATATCGAAGATCGACCCAATCAGATGGTTTGCTTTGAACACGGAAAGCGAGCCATTACCCGATTTGAAATAGTGGAAGTGAAAAGCGGGAAGTCACGTGTCTACTTTTATCCGCATACCGGGCGTACACATCAATTGCGGATTCACGCAGCTCACCCGCTTGGTCTGAATTGTCCCATCATTGGCGATATTCTCTATGGCGAAGACAGTGATCGCATGTATCTGCACGCAGAGATGCTTGAGTTTGAGCATCCCATTGCCAAAAAGCTGATGTCGATTAAGGTTGATGCGCGGTTTTGAATTCAATTTTGTTATGTTTGGTAGGTTTTAATAATCTGTCTTATGAATATGGCAAACACTGCATCTGTCCGCGCGATTCAAATCAAAGATATAGATCTGATAGCCGACTATTGGCTCAAGTCCGATCCGGAATTTTTGATAAGCCTCGGCGTTGATTTGGATAAACGTCCTACGCGGAAAAAATTGGTTGAAATGCTTTCAAATCAAATTGATACGGATGTGCGCTGTAAACAGTCGTATGCAGTGATCTGGGAATTGGACGGCAAACCGATCGGACATTCGAATGTAAATGAAATCACTTTTGGCGCGGAAGCCAAAATGCATCTCCATCTATGGCAATCGGACAATCGCCGGAAAGGACTCGGAACGGAATTGGTTAAAAAATCACTGCCGTATTACTTTCATAATTTGCAACTTCAAAAGTTGATTTGCGAGCCATATGCGCGCAATGCAGCCCCGAATAGAACACTCGAAAAAGTCGGATTTACGTTTGTGAAAAGATATACCACCGTTCCGGGCTCACTAAATTTTGAACAGGAAGTGTGTCGCTGGGAATTGAGCCAGCAAGCCTATATGGATAAATACGAATTCAAAACGTAACAGATGCGAGATAAAATGAATACCTCGAATTGCTGTGAACTTCTTATATTTCCCATCGCTAAGAATCTCAAATGAACGCCGCACGAAAGAAACGTTTCATCCGAATGGCGTTTTTGCTAAACGGCCTCTTATTCCTTTTGGGAGGTTTGGATTTTTTCGGTGATGATAAACTGTTTTTGGGAATGCTGGAGATTTTCGCGGGAATGCTCAACCTCGCTATGCTTCGCAAGGCAAAGCCCAGAGCCGTGAAGGAATTTCTCGGTTACGCCATCTTGTTGATGAACGTGGTGGTTGCTTTATCGATTGCCATCGACTATTTCCAAATGGGAAAATCGTACATTCAGTATATGTGGCTTGCCGCGGCAGCGATGTCTCTGATTGCTTTTTTCATTCACTTTCGTAAAAAGAAGGGAGTGAATAAAAAGGCAGTCTAAAAGGAGAATTTCATGATCGGTGAAGAGTGCAAATACCGACGAATCTTTAATTTTTAGTATACATTTTTTTGCGAATACCATGAACCCAATTTCCACGCTCATAGAAAAGATTACCGCCGAAAATATCTGGGATGAACCGCGTACTTTAATGCGAAATGAATTTCTTATCGAACCGGGAATGGTCCATACCAATTCGTACTTTGTGGTTTCAGGAAGCATGCGCGTATTCGTGGTCGATGAAGGAGAGGAGCAAACCATCCGATTTGGGTATCAAGGAAGTATTATTGCCGCGCTCGATTCTGTCTTTGGCGGCAAGCCCACTGAGTTTTATATTCAGGCATTGAAGAAAACTACAGTGCAGTGCGTTCGAAAATCAGATCTCAAAAAGTTGGTGGAATCAAGTATCGAAAATAGCAAGCTTTGGGTGTCACTTCTCGAAAGTTTCGCTTTACAGCAAATGGAGCGCGAACGAGATATTCTTACCACTTCGCCGATAGAGCGCTATCTCAGAGTTTTGAAGCGCAGCCCGCAGTTATTTCAAGAAATTCCACATAAGTATATTGCGTCCTATTTGCGCATGACACCGGAAACGCTTTCACGCATACAAAAATCTTAATTTCGATCAATGTTTTAAACGGCGAAACCAACGACTTTTGTAAACAAAAACAATGCATATTCCGTCCAAAGATTTAATACGCGAATTATCAGAGCTGACGCAGGAAAATATCCGACAGGTGGAAATTTTATCCAAATTGGCCATAGAAAATCTAAACAAGAAATCCGACGCCGAAAGCTGGAGCGTGTTGGAATGTATCGAGCATTTGAATCGGTATGGAGATTTCTACATTCCCGAAATTCGAAAGCAGATTAACATCTCCAAACATCAATCTTCGCAAGAGTTTCGAAGCGGATGGCTCGGAAATTATTTTGCGAAAAGTATGTTGCCAAAAGAGAAGCTCAACAAAATGAAAACCTTCAAATCGATGAATCCCGCCGGCAGCAGTTTGAATGGAGAAGTGCTTGAAAGATTTCTAGCTCAGCAAAAGCAAATATTGGAATTGCTTGCGGCTTCCAAAAAAATAAACTTGAATAAAACCAAAACAGCCATTTCCATTTCAAAATGGATAAAATTGCGCCTTGGTGATACTTTCAGAGTTGTGATTTATCACAATCAGCGGCATATTGTGCAGGCAAAAAATGCCGTTGAGAGCCTGAAAGTAAAGTGACAAGATTCAATTTGTAAGACTATTTCTGTTTTTGGAAAGACGCGTTTCTAAACCAAAAGGGGTTGATCATGGTTATTGGAAGTAGCATTACCACTATTCATTTTAATCAATCGCCGAACAATCCATGTCGAAAACCAGAATTCGTCAAATCATCCTTTTATTCGTTACGATTCCCTTGCTCGCGGGTGCCATGTTTTTCGCGTACAGCGTTTATCAAGACTCTATTAAGCGCTCGCAAATTAAGGACGATTACGGCGATCTCAACAGTATTAATTACGGCATTCTTTCCGTAAATGTTTGGAAAGACGCGGTAACAAGTATCGTAACAAACCAGATTGAAGAATTTGAACTTACGAAAGATCAGGACAGTTTGCTTCAGGTTCAATTGACAGATATTATTCGAAATCTGGTAGATAAAGCGGATAGCGCTGTGCGGGCCAACGATCAAGGTGTGAAAGGAACCTTGCGGAAATGGGCGGTACACACTTTCGTAAATACCGATAAGATAAAGTCAGAAGCTCCCGAATTCAGCCGTGCGATTATCCATGAGGTAATGAAGGATAAGAATAAAGAGCGGATGAAGAAACTCGCGGTGAGTAAGTTAAACGAGTTTGCAAAACAGACTTACGACCCAAATGACTCATTGAAGATTGAAGCGATTTATTCAAAATACGACGTAGCGCTAGGCGATGATATAAATACTGTACTGCTTTCCAAAGCGAATAAACTTGAAAACAAGAACTACCGCGAAGCCTTTTTTATTCTCGGAATAGTTGGAATCTACCTCCTTTTGTGGTTTTTTGTTTTTAAGTACAACGATCTGCGAAAAGTCATGTTTTTTATGTCGGTTGCACTGGCCATAACGGTTTTGCTCGTGGGATTAACCAGTGCCATGATTGAGATCGATGCGCGGATCAGCAAGATCGATTTTGTCCTTCTGGGTCAGCATATCAAGTTTACCGACCAGGTTATCTTTTACCGAAGCAAGAGCATACTCCAGCTTGTGCATATCCTACTTTCGACGGGAAAAGTAGATTCCATATTTGTGGGAATTCTGGTTCTTGCGTTTAGTATTCTATTACCGATTACAAAATTGATTTCCACGGAAGTGTACCTATTCGGAAAAGAGAAATGGCGGTCCAATAAAGTACTGCACTGGCTTGCTTTCAAATCCGGCAAATGGTCTATGGCCGATGTCATGGTGGTGGCTATTTTCATGGCTTATGTCGGGTTCAACGGTATTCTTGATGATCAAATGGAAATCCTCGACGTGCATTCTGATTCACTTACAAGTGTGGGTACGAACCACACTTCTCTCCAGCCCGGCTATATTCTATTTATCACTTTTGTGATCTTTGGATTGATATTATCTGCCATTTTAAAGCGGATCATAAAAATGCAGGCGAGGCGGGGCGCGAAGGAACGAGCGCTTGAATCCATGTAAATCAGAAAGCCTCACCCAATTCTCCACTTAATTTATAAAACCTGTATCAACCTATTGATCGGCATTACCCACCAATCCCATCTCGTATAGTTATACCCTAAAACAGAATTTTCCGTTGGATAATTTCTAAATTGGATATAACTGACAAGAGGAAAATTCAATTTACCAAAGCTCAAATGATGGAATAAGTTCTTTTTTTTAGTGAGAAATATATCAAACTTGTATATATCATAGATTCATACCAATTTTTGGATCGCTCAAAAACAGAGTTGTTTTTGAACGAATATGTTTAATCAGAATTAGTGTGAGCCTGTTTCCATTTGACCTGCATTTGAATCTTTTTGTTAAATTTGATTTGTTCCGAATTAAAAATGCTTCCAATTTATTTCAATGAATAAATTAATCACTGCGCTTATAATTGCTACCCTTTTACTCTTTGCTAACAGTTGTAAGAAAGATGAGCCAATTCCTCCCGATAATTCAGGTGGTCAATTGGATAACGACTCGATTGCATTAGATAACGATTCCCTTTCTGGAGATACGGCTGATGTTTATTTTACCGATTTGCACGACACGACGGTGGCAACATGGATGTCTGTTTCATCTGATATGAGCACTTTTGATTTGAGTTTGGACAAAGATTCGGTGACAGATTTGTATATTGAAGTTAGAACCCATTGGTCTCCGGCATACGGTTCGAAATACACTATTCAATTAACCCCACAAAACGGATATGAGATGGCATTTGATTCGTTGTCGTATTCCACTTGGAGTTTCACCCCGAGTTCGCCTGATACTGTTTATGGCTATTATACCATACCTGTGCCACAAGCTATGGCTCAATCAGAAATAATTTCAAATCAATTGAAATTCTCTGGCCAATCTCGTTATCTTTCATATTATGAAAGTTTCGGAGTATCAAGTGGGGGCTCTTCTAGTGGTCATTATTATCGCGTCCCTGCACTCAGTTATATTTATCTGGCTTTTCGCAAGGAAACGAATGATCAACCCGTTTGGGCGTGGCTAAAACTAAAATATAACGGAACAGATCAAAAATACGGTGTAATTTTAAATAGCTGTAAATACAGTAATCCATCCGATTCTTTAGAAATTGAATAATCCTTATAAATAGAGCTGTCGAGAATCTTAGTGCTTGAATTCAATATTTATTTACCGATTTCTAAAAAGCTATTTTATATGGAAGTGGATTATAAAATTGCAAGATAAACGAGAAGTAATAGGGTAAAGGATGAAATATCGGCTTCACCAAATATTCTCAGTCCATTTAAATACGAAACTATCGTGAAGTTCATTTTACATTTGCGGAAATTGGCAAACAGAATGATTCAAACAAAACCGTATTTCCTAAACCTTGAGTCGATTATTAGCTTGTCCTTGTTTTGGATTGCCATTGCGCTTAATCCATATAGCCTAAATGCTCAATCAAATTACCCGCTCAAAATTGCCTTGAGCAATGAATCAACGGCGATTCCATACACACTATTTTTTACCACGCCCATTCATCCAACCATTCAACTGGGTACAGAATATTTCTACGACATTTCCGATAAACACGACTTTTATCAAACGGCAAATATTGGGTACATCTTCCACAACTATTTATATCAGGGCATCTATATTAACACCGGCGTGGGCTACGATTATAAATTCGATTTTGGCTTTAAGCTAAAGTCCAATTTTGAGCTCGGATATCTGCATACATTTTCTACTCAGGAAGAGTATCAGCTCAAAGATGGCGAATATGTAAATGGGCCGGATTGGGGCAATGCCCGTTTGATGCCCATGCTCTCACTGGGGTTTGGATATATATTTAAAAAAGAAGCTGAGGTCAAATCTGAAATATTTTTCCTTTATAAATCATGGATAGAATTTCCGTATTCTCCCGGATTTATTCCGGTAATGACACATATCAATTTCGAATTGGGATATACCTATTATATCGATTGGAAAGATGAAAAGTAAATGCAACCATCTCATTTTACTATTGGTTTTTCCTCTTGTTTTTTCATGCATGAAGGATGAATATCGCGATCCCTCAGTGTATGCTTGCGCACTTGATTTTGCCGATAGCAGTGCTGCCAATCCTTCTGATTTGAAATATGAAACAATGCTCGACGGGATTAAAAGCGCCGGGGTTCCCGGGATTACAATGTCTATTCGCACAGGAAGTGATGGCATGTGGTTGGGTGCCGCCGGCAAAGCCGATCTGAAAGATGGAGTTGATCTCGAACCGTGTAATATCACTCGGGTTGGAAGCACAGTAAAGACATTTACGGCAACGACCATTTTTCTGCTGCAAGAAGAAGGAAAACTCAGCCTAGACGACAAAATCACCAATTATCTCACGTCCGAACAACTGGACGATATCGAAAATGCCGATCAGGCTACGATCCGGCAATTGCTTCACCATTCGAGCGGAATATTCAACTATATTCAGAATCTACAATTTCAAACGGCTTCACTTAATGATTTGATAAAGGAATGGTCGCCTGAAGAACTTCTGAGCTACGCCCGTGGTAAGAAAGCCTACTTCGCACCCGGTGAGGATGTGCGTTATTCAAATACGAACTACGTCTTCCTCGGTATGATTATTTCAGAAATTGAGGGCAAGCCATTTTATGAAGTTTTTAAAGAAAAGATTTTTATTCCTTTCGGACTCACATCAACCCAATTTGCTGCCACCGATCCCGTTCCGAATGGTATCATTCGTGGTTACGTCGATCTCTACAGCAACCTGAATGTTATCAATGCCACCTATTACAGCGGTTGGGATTATTACACCGCCGATGGGGGATTGATCTCGACGCCTTATGATCTCAACACGTTTTTAACAGCACTTTTTCAGGGCGACATTTTATCACAATCATCTCTTGATGAAATGATGGAGTGGCGTGCGCCAAATGATCCCGATCCCAATTTTTTTCCGATCTATTACGGACTCGGTATTTTCAAAATTGAATCGCCATGGGGCATTGCCTATTACCACAGTGGCGATGCAATTGGCTATTACGCTGCGATGGCATTTTTTCCCGAAAGGGACGCGACCATAACCTGGGCGGTAAATGGCAATTATGGCAAGATCGATGAGTTTACTTCGTCTCAGGAAGCGATGGAGATTATTTTCGGGACTGTTTTTGATTGAGATGGTGCAATTATCGAATTTCATAAAATATGATCAGATATTAAATAATCCTTCCGTCACCCATAGTGATCGTGCGTTCCGTCTTTTCAGCGAAGCTTAAATCATGGGTTACAACGAGTAATGTCTTGTTGTAAACATCTGTTAGTTCCTTGAATATATCATAAACGATATCTGTGTTTTTATTATCCAGATTTCCGGTAGGCTCATCGCACATTATAATAAGTGGATCGTTGATCATGGCTCGTGCTATGGATACGCGTTGTTTTTCTCCTCCCGATAAGCGATAAGCCATTTTGTGTGCAAGGTTTTCAATTCCCAACATTTTCAATAACGATAATGCTTTAATTTCCAATTCGGCATCATTTAATTTATTGAGCTTGAAGGCGGGCAATATGACATTTTTCAATACAGTGAACTCATTCAGTAAGTAATGAAATTGAAAAACAAAGCCAATTTTTTCGTTGCGGATGGCAGCGAGTTTTTTTTCTGTCTTGCCGTGCATACTTTCGTTGTCTATAAGAAGTTCACCGGTGTAATCGGTATCCATTGTAGAAAGTATATAGAGTAGGGTAGACTTCCCGCATCCCGACTTCCCAATCACCGACACAAATTCCCCACGGTTTATGCTAAAAGAAATGTCTTTTAAAATGTCTATTTTAACCGGATCTCTGAATGATTTGTAGATAGAGCGCGCCTCCAGTATAGTTTCCCTTTCCATTTATTTGCCTCTGATAATAACAACAGGATCAATTTTGCTTGCCTTTTGGGCGGGAAACCAACCAGCTAAATAGGTTGTCGCGATAGCAAAGATGACCGCAATTGAATAATATTGAATTCCATAATCGATTGGATAGGTAGTTACGGTAGGTAGAGAAGCTGTATTGAATGGAATAGCATCAATAACTTTAGAAAGTGAAAACCCACAGATTACACCCGCTGCAGCTCCAAAAACTCCAATGCTCAATGAAATAACGGTGAATATTTTCTTGACATCCGAACCGGCATAGCCAGTCGCCTTTAATATGGCAATGGTGTCCATTTTTTCATAAATCAGCATGTTGAGAATATTGTAAATTCCAAAACCAGAAACAATTAATAACGTTATTCCAACAGCGTAGGAAATAATGGAACGCACGCCGCTACCCGTTTCAAACTGTGCATTGGCAGTTTGAATATCTTCTGCATCGAGCCTGAAAATCCTCGCATATTCGGGAGCTATTGCAGGAGCCTGGTTTAAGTCTTTTAGTTTTATCTGAATGTCGCTAATGTAGTTATTAGTTTTACCGAGCAATTTTTGCGTGGTGGATAAACTGCAATAGCTTTGTGTTTTATCAATTTCGGCAATTCCCGACTGAAAAAAGCCAACGACTTTTAAGGCAAACTGCTCGCCTTCGGTTGTCGTTATCGTAATGACATCCCCCACCTTGGCCATCATTTTATCAGCAGCACCTTTTCCAAGAATTATGCTATTTGCTGTGTTATCCAAATCATACATATTGCCTCCCACAACATAGTCGCTAAAGAAAAAAAGTTTGACTTCTTGCTCAACATCTACTCCGTTTATTATCCCGTTCAAATCAATATTTCCAAGGTTATAAAAAACTTGAGCCGTTACTTTTGGTGCTACACCAAGTACCCGAGGATCCGTATTTAACTTCTTAAGAATTTCTTCAGAGTTGTATATTTCCTTTCGGGAATTAGCCGGTTTGATCGAAGTTATAAAATTGTGATAATCCGTGTACTTTGTGGATAATTCGATAGGTTGAAATTCAGATGGTTGAATGTCATTGTATAATCGGATATGAGGCGTGCGATTCGTAACCAATCCATCCAGCAGCCTATTTAATCCTTCCATAAAGCCGAGCAAGGTGACAAAAAGTGCCACACTAAACGTAACACCAATACCAGCAACGAGTGTCTGTTTCCATCGTGCAAGTAAAAGTGCTCGGGCAATTTCGGTGATGTGTTTTATTTTCACTCTTCAGGCGACTTAATCCGTGTGCTTTTATCGATTCCGCTTTTTATTTCAACCAAACTATAATCCATTAATCCGGTTTCTACTTTTTGTAGCATTCCATTTTCAAGCATTACCAATGAATCATTTATCAAATAGTTTCGTGGGATGGTCAATACATCTTGTTTTGTACGAATTACAATATTAGCCTCAGCGGTAAGGTTTGGGAAAAGCTTTGTGGGTTTGTTTGTGAATTTTGCTTCAGCGGTAAAAGATCGTGTTCGTGCATTCATCATTGGATCTACGGAAGTGATACGTGCTTCAAATAGTTGTGACTGATAGCTATCCATTCTGATTATGACTTCCTGACCGGGTTCAATTTTTACAACGTCAAACTCATCAATGCTTAGCTCAATAATGAATTCATTTGTTCCAATTACCGCAATAGGGTTAAGGCTATTTACTAATTCTCCTTCTTCTTTGTCGATTTTATAAACTACTCCGTCTATTTCGCTTCTTATGATCAGATCATCTTCTTGTAATTCGGCGATTTGCAAATTATTCTTGCTTTGGTTCGAGGCAAGCTTTAACTGACGCTTCAAATCGTCATAGCCGATTTGCGCATTTGTTAGGTTAACCTTCGAGTTTTGAAAATTGAATTCTCTTTGTTCAAACTCAACCTTGCTTCCTATGTTTTGTGCCCATAGTTTTGCTTGCCGTTCATAGAGCAAGGAATCGTTGATGAATTTTTTAGTGGCCAGCTTAATGTTGTTTTCGGCCTCTTCGAGCTTGTCAGAATTAACGAAAAAGTCCGCGTCAGCAGATGCAAGTCGCACATTTTCAGTCGCTATTTTGGAATTTTTATTGTCTAATTGAAAGAGAGGCTCCCCTTTTTTTACATGCATCCCTTCTTCAACGAAAATTTTCTTAATTATGCCATTTGATTTGCTGAATACTTCGTATTGATCTTTACTTTTCACTATACCCGATGCATAAACGCTCTCGGAAATGTTTTGAATTTCTGGAGTGATTGATTCGTTCTTGTGGCTGCACGATAAAATCAGAAAAAGTATTACTGAAAATAAGAATATAGTTTTACCGTTCATCAGGTTTTGAAATACTTAAATTTATTCTACTAATTAGAGTCTGTCCATACACTCAAGTGGCTGAATCAGAATGTTCGATAGCAAGGCGCGCGCAGTTCTAAAAATCAAGGAGTCCCGATGGGTCGGGATGACTGTTTTTAGAACAAGTGCAACGCAGATAATGGACATTATGGACGGACACTAATTAATGTAGATTTTTTGTATATCGAATAAAGGTAGAATCTTTGCAATGAATTGATTATGACAAATATCATATTCACCTTATATTAAAAATTCTTGCTCAAAACCTTAGGAAGAATTTTGTGAGATATCAGTAGATTAGAATTGACTCGCCTCTTAGTGAGATGATTTTACGATGGATTTACCAAGAAAAGAATTTTCTTAGTTTCTTGATAAGAACTGCGCCAGAAAATTGATTTTGTAAACCGTTTTCCCCCTTTTACACCCAGTTTTCCGCCTTCCCGGATCAATAATCAAGGTTGCTTTATGAGCGTTAAGAGTCGGCTATTCTTTTCCGCATTTTTAATTGGAATGCTATAATCAGAAAAAACGGCTTCAAGATTTTCTAACATTTTAGGGAGATCTTATATGGAGTAATTTCTCACATTTTTTACCTTCGAAAATACAAGTCTGCATCGAATCTCAAAGCTTTCTTGTGATTTCAGAAACGAAATTTCCCCATCAAAACCACCTTTGAAAAACCACTCACAAATCTTCTTGGTTTTTAGTGTTTCATTTCGCCTTGAGCTCTGTTTATCAATCATCATCATCATCATCACCCCTCATTTCGGTAGGGGCTGCATTTGCATCATTTCTAATTTCCGAATGTCTGATTTCTCCACCACTCGTGCCAACATATTTGGCCAAAATCCCATCGGCGACCGCGATTAAGAAGACAAGCCAGATAAGGTACTTGGCGAATTTTGATTTTTTAATCTCAGCAATAAATGCTAGTAAAGCTATGCCTCCCAATATTAATGTAAGCGTGAGAAATGATTCTGCAAGTTCTTCATGTTCGTGGATCAGCGATTCGCTGATTCCGGCAATATTTTCTACTACATCTTCAGCTCCATCACCGGTATAAAAGGCAGCAATGGAAGCTAAGGAAGCGAAAATAAACACACCAAGAGCGGTGAGTTTTACTTCCCTATTTTTTAGCCATAATCCTGCTATGAGGATAAGAATTCCTATCACGACCCCAACAATGGGCAAATGATTTACGATAAGGTGATAATGTGCTCCATTCATAATTATTCAGTTATTAAGTTAAATGATCCTTTAGTGAGAAACTCTGTGCTGTTTTTAAAATCCTGTGCATTTATAATTTCGGTAAAACCATTTATGGTGGCACCGGGTTTGACTTCTTTTTTTGCGAAAGCGTATTGGTCGTTTGTTAAATTTTGAAATACCAAAACATAGTATTTATCATCCATTTCCACCACGGCATTCTGGGGCAAAGCAGCCATTGATTTTGAAGTAGCATATATGCTGGCTTCAATATACATACCGGGAGTAAAGCGGTCGGAGAGGCTTTCATCAATCAGGTGACCGTGAATACCAATGGTGCGGTTTTCCGGGTCAATAGTTTTATTTACCAAATGAACAGTGGCGTTATATTCCTGAATTGAATCTTCTTGAATTTTGAAATGAATGGTCTGTCCTTCGCGAACTTTTGGTAGATCTTTTTCAAAAATGTTTAACTCCAAATGCAAATGGTCAGTGTTCACCAACGTAATGGCCCCTTGTGATGGACTCAAAAAAGCTCCACGAGTAATATTAACATGGGATATGTAGCCAGCTATGGGGGCAGGGATGTTTATCGTACTGTGAATATTGCCCACCGTCAAATTATTCGGATCAATATTCATCATCGACAACTTCTTACCCAATGCTTCAACTTTTACTTTGGTCACGGTATAATCCGATTCTGATTTGAGGAAGTTCTTTTGAGAGGTTACGTTGTCTTTTGCAAGATTTTTTTGCCTTTCGTAATCTGATTTTAAATACGTTAATTGCCCTTTGGCTTCTAAATAGTCTTGCTGCATTTGGACAAAATCAGGATTTTCTAGGACAAACAAGGTTTGCCCTTTTTTCACAAATTCACCGGGAAGAAGTTGAATGTTTTTGACCGTTCCACCGAAGTAAGAACTTACGGAAGCGCGATATTCCGGCGGTACGTCAAACATCCCATTGGCTTTTACAATTTCATGAAAGGTGCTCATTTCCATATTTCCCAATTCCATGCCTGAAGATTGAAACTGTGCTTCACTCAATAAATAAGCATTTTCATCCGGAGTTTCACTTGCTATTTCAATAGGATCCGAATTGGATGAACATGAAACGAATGTCAGTGCAGCAACAATTAAATAGCTTATCGTGAAGATTTTCATCTTAGTGTTTTTATATTTTTTCATCTTTAATTCATTAAATAATTAGCTTCCAGCGCAGTCATATTGTATTGAAAGAGATTGAACAGATAAGTAGATTCTATGCTTTTGGCATTGTCTAAAAGCTGGGTGTATTCCAGGAAATCTATTTCTCCACTTTGAAAAGCTTTTGTGGCGTGAAAAAGGGTTTCTTCCGAAAGCTTTTTGCCGGTTGCTTGATAATATTTCAGTCCTTCTTCAAATTTGCGCAGGTCAGATTGCAACTCCTGATATTTTGATGTCAATTGAATTTTATAATTTACGCTTTCAGACACCAAAATGGAAGAACCAATTTTCGCAGCGGCAATTTTCGATTTTTGATAACCAAACCACAGAGGAATGGCCACTCCAACTTGAAAGCCGAAATAAGACTCAGCGCTAGGACCATCATTGGTGCCATTAAAAACCGAGGCATTCAGGTCAGGCAACAACCGTTGTTTTTCCAATTTTATCTGCTCATCGGAAACCCTAATGGCATCATCATAATAGTTTAATGCCGGGTGGCTCGCGGTATCTAAGGGAATGAGCTGTATGCGCTGCATCGCTGAATCGCCAATTTTATATGCCGTATCAGATTGCAGCCACTGATTGAGTCGGATATACGATTTTTGAATGCTCTCTTGGATTTGATTAAGCTTGAGTGAAACTTCTTTACCCTTAGTTTCAGCGGTTAACTTTTCCAAATAATTCGATTCGCCCTCCTCGTATTTTCTATTGGCGGCATGCACGAAATCAGCATACAAACTATCCAGATACTTATAGTTTTTACGCATCTGTTCCCAGTATACAATCTCATAATACACCATAGATACTTCCTTGGTTATGGTGCGTTTATCCAGCGTGTACTGGTCTTTAGCTAATTGCGATTGACCCCGCATTACCCTTTGCTGTGCTCCATATACCGTTGGAAACTGAATGGACTGGCTAATGCCCCAAACATTTAACGGAACATTATTTGGCGCCAAATTATTTTCATCCTTACTGAAATAGATTTCGGTTTTTTTGATGTCTATTCCACTCCCAATAAGCTTTTCGCTTTGATCAATTCGTTGGGAGGAAGCCTTTAAGCCAAGGTTATTTTTAATGGCAATTTCTACCGCCTGATCTACCGTAAGTATTTGATCCTGACTTTGACCAACTAATGGAACGATCAAGAGTAAGAGTATACCTAAGCCTTTAGCAACTTTTGGAGTCTGCACTTTCGGAAAATGTCCTTTTCTGTCAAATAGAGCATACAATACAGGTAAAACCAGCAAAGTAAGGGCTGTTGCTGAGATTAGACCACCTATTACGACGGTTGCTAGTGGGCGTTGGACTTCAGCACCGGCCGATGTAGAAATGGCCATTGGCAAAAAGCCCAATGCAGCGGCCGAAGCAGTTAACAGAACGGGACGCAATCGATTTTTAGTACCCATAATTATACGCTTGTTGATATCTGTGATACCCTTTGCTTTAAGTTCCTTAAACTCTTCGATCAGGACAATACCATTCAACACCGCAATACCAAAAAGGGCAATAAATCCAACGCCGGCAGAGATGCTAAAAGGTAAACCACGTAGGTATAGAAGAATCACACCACCGACGGCAGAAAGCGGAATAGCGCTATAAATAATCAAGGCTTCTTTTACAGAATCAAAAGCGAAATAGAGTAAAATGAAAATCAATACCAACGCAATAGGAACCGCAATCATCAAGCGCTCCTTGGCGGTTCTTAAGTTTTCAAATTGTCCGCCGTACTCTATTGTGTAGCCGGTCGGGAGCTTTACTTCTTTATCGATCACTTCCCGTGCATCTTTCACAACCGATTCGAGATCGCGGTTACGCACGTTGACACCTACCACGATTCTTCTTTTGGTATTGTCTCTCGATATTTTCGCAGGACCTTTGGTATACTTGATGGATGCAAATTCGCTTAGCGGCAACTGATTTCCATTGGGTAGCTGTATAGTTGCGGTTTCAATATCGTTAATGTCTTGATGATGTTCCTTATCAAAGCGAATGACCATATCAAATTGTTTTTCGCCTTCAAAAACCGTTCCCGCAGTCCTTCCAGCAAAGCCCATGGCAATGATGTCGTTCAGGTCTTCAACATTCAGGCCATATTTGGCAATTTTTTGTCGGTTGTATTTTACCGACATTTGCGGAAGACCGACCACTTTCTCTACAGATATATCTGCTGCACCCGGAATGTTTTTCATGACCTTTTCTACTTCCAAACCCTTTCTATAGAGGATATCTAAGTCTTCTCCGAAAATCTTAATGGCAAGGTCGGCTCTTACTCCTGTAATCAATTCATTAAAGCGCATTTCAATGGGTTGAGTAAATTCAAAATCTACGCCTACAATTTCTTTCGTCAAGGCTGCTTTGAATTTGTCTGCCAATTCATCTTTACTTTCTGCAGAGGTCCATTCCCCTTTTGGCTTAAGTTTGATAATCACATCACTTTCTTCCATTGACATCGGATCTGTGGGGACTTCGGCTGCGCCAATGCGGCTTACAACTTGTTCTACTTCCGGAAATTTCCTAAGGATTTTTTCAATTCGTGTGGTCGCGGCGACAGTATTACTCAATGAAGTTCCTGTTTTCAGCACAGGCTGGATTACAAAGTCGCCTTCATCCAGCGTGGGCACAAATTCACCACCCATACGTGAAAACAGAAATGCCACAATCACCAAAAGCGTAAATGCCGAGATGAGCACCAGCTTTTTGCTCCGCAATGCCCAGGCCATTGTTGGTTGGTACTTGTTTTCTAAAAAAGTAATGATACGGGTGGAGACTGATTTTTTGTCGGGATCAGAAGGCTTGATAAACAAGGATGCCATGACCGGAACATAAGTAAAACAGAGGATCATGGTGCCCGTGAGCGCGAACGAAAAAACCAGGGCCATGGGTCGGAACATTTTTCCCTCAACCCCCACAAGAGATAGAATGGGGATAAACACGATGATAATGATGAGCTGCCCAAAAATGGCGGAGTGCATCATCTTACTTGCTCCCGTATGGGTAATATTATCTATAAAATTTTGCCTTTCTCCTTCGGGTAAGGCCAAATATTTAACGCGTTCGGCGGTGATCTTATACGCGATAAATTCAACGATAATTACTGCCCCGTCAATGATGATACCAAAGTCGATGGCGCCGAGGCTCATAAGATTCGCATCTACTCCAAAAATGTACATGAGCGACAGCGCAAAGAGCAAAGACATAGGAATAACGGAGGCAACAACTAATCCTGAGCGAAAGTTCCCGAGCAGGAGAACCACCACAAAAATCACAATCAAACATCCTAAAAGGAGGTTTTCGGCAATGGTGAATGTCGTTTTGCCGATAAGCTCACTCCGCTCCAAAAAGGGGTTGATGCTGATACCCGGCGGCAAGGATGGCGATATCTGCGCAACGCGTTCTTTCACCGCTTCTATAACGGCTTTTGAGTTTGCGTCTTTCAACATCATGACTTGCCCGAGCACTTTTTCGCCTTCACCATTTCCAGTAATGGCACCGAAGCGGGTAGCATGTCCAAAACCCACTTTAGCCACATCTTTCACAAAAACTGGGAGCCCTTCTCGGCTTTCAATTACGATGTTTTCAATGTCTTCCAGCGACCCTACTAAGCCTTCACCCCTGATAAAATACGTTTGATTCGTCTTTTCTATGTACCCACCACCGGCTACGCTGTTGTTTTTCTCCAGCGCCGAGAATACCTCTGAAATGGAAATATTAAGACTTCTGAGTTTTTCGGGATTGACCGCCACTTCATATTGTTTGAGATACCCGCCCCAGGTATTCACTTCTACTACACCGGGTATACCCGAAAGTTGGCGTCTTACCACCCAGTCCTGGATGGTTCGGATATCGGATAAATTATAATCCTTGCGATAGGCAGAATCTACCTCGATTACATATTGGTAAATTTCTCCTAGCCCCGTAGTTATAGGACCCATAAAAGGGGAGCCAAAACCTGCAGGAATTTTTTCTTCGGCTGACTTTATTTTTTCAGCAATGAGCTGTCTGGGTAAGTAGGTACCGATATTGTCATTAAAAACGACGGTTACGACAGATAGGCCAAATTTGGATACCGAGCGAATTTCCTTCACATCGGGCAGGTTGGCCATTTCCAACTCCACCGGATAAGTCAAGAACTTCTCAACATCTTCTGTAGCCAAATTTCTGGATGTGGTTATAATTTGCACCTGATTGTTGGTGACATCAGGCACCGCACCGATGGGAATTACTGAAAGGGAATACAGGCCAAAACCAACAATTCCTAGTGAAAACAGAAGAACGATCAGCTTATGATGTATGCTGTACTGGATGATTTTGTCTAACATCTATGCGTTTCATTTTTATGACGCATCAAAAATAGACGCAATAGCCTAAGGTCTTGCTCAACCCTTCCTTAAGATTTGATTAAGATTTTGGTCTACGCCAACTTAACACCGAAAAGATGCCCGACCAATGCCGTTAATCCCATGGCAACTGTGCCCCAAAAAGTAATACGCAGAATAGCCTTTAAAATACTTGATCCACCTGTTTTGGCAGCCATAGTTCCTAAAAGCATTAAGAAGAAAATGGCAGAGCCATAAAGATAATACTCCATGTGCCGGATCGGCATGAACAAAGTAACCAGCAAGGGAAGAGCCCCTCCCACACTAAATGAAGCACCGGAAGCAAAGGCTGCCTGAAAGGGTTTTGCTTGGCTAATTTCGTTGATCCCCAATTCATCTCTTACGTGGGCAGCTAGTACATCATGCTCAGTAAATTCTTTTGCTACGAGCATTGCAGTTTCTTTTTTCAACCCACGGTCTTCGTATATTTGAGCCAGTCTTCGTAGTTCTATCTCGGGCATTTCTTCGAGCTCCTCTTTCTCTCGTGCTATATCGGCTTTTTCAATATCCGTTTGTGAGCTTACTGAAACATATTCTCCGGCAGCCATAGATAATGCGCCGGCTACTAATCCAGCCAAAGTTGCTAAAATAATGGGCTCTCTTGTGGTGCTCGCCGCAGCTACCCCAATAGCCAAGCTTGCCGTTGACAAGATGCCGTCATTCGCACCTAATACGGAAGCTCTAAGCCAGTTACTCCTGTGAATGTAATGGTTATCTAAGTAATTATCCAATTCGTTGTCCATAATCCAATGTTGATTAAAAGGTAATCCTCACCTCGGTTCCCTCGCCTAAAGTACTGTTAATGTTTATTTTTGCATGGATAGTTTCAGCACATTTCTTAACAATGCTTAAGCCCAAACCCGTACCCGGGATATGTTTGTGATTCAGTGAATCAGATCTAAAAAAGTTATTGTAAATGTGTTTTAAATCTTTACTATCAATACCTATACCTTCATCCTGAATACTACAAACCACATGGTTCGCTATGTTTTCGCACTTGATCGTTAATATTCCTCCATTTTTTGAGTATTTAATCGCATTGTTTAAGATGTTTTCGATCATTAAGTCCGTGTAGTAATTTGGCGCAAGTAGTTCTTGGTGGTGATCAAAATCAAACGAAACCACGAGATTTTTAGCCGCTATTTGGCTTTTAAAATGCGATAAGGACTCATCAATAACGGTGGGTAAGGAGATGAGTTTAACTTTTTTGGAAACGTCTTGTGCATCAAAACGTGCAAGCAAGAGCAATTGGTCCAGCGTAAACGACATGCGTTCAATTTCGTGCAAGCTGAATTGAATCTTCTGTTCATATTCTTCTTGAGTTCTTGGTTTTCTTATCAGTACTTCAAGTGTTCCTCTCAACGTGGCAAGCGGGGTGCGTAGCTCATGCGACGCATCAGACGTAAATTGTTTTTCACGTGCAAGTGCATTTTCTATTCTGTCTAACAACTTGTTAAATCCGTTAGATAGCGAGTAGATTTCATCTTTGTGAGGCGGCAATGCTACACGCTCTTTCAGATTTAATGTCCCGATTTGATTGATGGTATGTGTAACGTTTTGTACAGGCCTGATACTTCTTCCGGCCAGAAATCTGGAAATAAAATACAAACCAGATAAAATTACCAAAAAAGCTAAGATTAATACATTTCTTAGTCTAAGAATAACTGACCTGGCTGCTTCAGATGACATGGCAGCTATAATATACCCTTTTGTGTTTCCATCCTGCGAGAGCGGAAGTTGTACTTCCCGAATGGTTCCATGTTTAAAAGTTTCATTAAAATGCCCGCCAAATATATCATTGTTAAATGGAAGGTCATCTTCCTTCAGGTTTGGCGATTTATCCATTACCCGACCTTTTTTATCGACAAGCTGTATAAACACAGGATTGACCTGAGTTTCACGATGTTCTTTCTCTGTCCATTCGGCTTTATTATTAAATACAATGGTATCGCCGATAATTTTTATCTCTGCGGTGTGTTTGTGAGCCTCGTAGGATAAATCATTGTCCAGATTATTGATTACCCTTTCTTGTACTATAAAATAGATTGCCCCAAAAGCGATAGCCGTAATAATGGCGGTCGCGATCATGTAATGGAAGGCTATTCTATTTTGAAAACTGAGGCTCATACTTCTTTTGCAATATAACCAACACCGCGAACCGTCTGGATGTAATTTTCTTCGTCTGACAAGTCGAGTTTCTTACGAAGTGCATTGATGTATACATCAATCACGCTGGTATTATAATCAAAGTGGATATCCCAAACACTCTCGATAATTCGGGTTCTTCTGCAAACTTTTCCTTTATTGCGGATGAGGAATTCCAAGAGTGCAAATTCCTTTTGGGTGAGGTGTATTTCCCGATCTCCCTTGTGCACCTGATAGGTTTCTGTATTCAAGGTGATATTGCCCAAATGAAAGATGGCGTGGCCCCCGGATTTTGGTCTGAGTTGCACCCGGACACGCTCGAGAAGTTCTTCAAAATGAAAAGGTTTTTTAATGTAGTCATTCGCCCCGACTTGCAGGCCAAAGATAGTTTCATCGGTCGTGTCTTTAGCCGTTAGAAAGATAACGGGCGTTTCATGAAATTCTTTTCTGAATTGTCTGCAAATCTCTATTCCACTCAAGCCGGGGAGCATCCAGTCCAGTAGGAGTAAGTCATAGTTTCCCGATAGAGCCAATAGAAGGCCATGTCTACCTTCATTCGCTACATCAACAGCAAAAGACTCTTCTTCCAACCCTTGTTTTAGAAAAGCGGCAATACCTTCTTCGTCTTCTACTATTAGAATTCTCATTGGTCAAATATCTACATTACTATTTTAAGCGATGATAAATGGTTGCTTAAGATTTGCTTAAAAAAATGGTTTTATTCTTTTGGATTCGAAATAAATAGATGCCTAAATGCAAGTGTAACACTAATTCTGTAAACCACTTAGAAATAAAAATAAAGAAATAAATGCCGCCCGTATCTCAGTAAGTAAGTTCGGCAGGAATTCTGTGATCGTAATCGGTTTTCTACGATTATTTTTTGCTGCAAGTCCAATATATTGTGGATCCGTTTTTCAACCAAAACTAACTTGTTGAAAATCCCCCGATCAACCCGTATTTTCTTCCAAAGAACCTTCCTAAATTCGCTCCGTGCAAAAGTTTTTTAGGTTCATCTGTATTGCTCTGATCACCGTGTCTTGCGGTAGCCATAGTGGTCATCCTGATAAAATGATTTTTCGTTACAATGAGTCGTCCGGAATATCATCGCTCGATCCGGCTTATAGCCGAAATCTCGAAAATATCTGGGCTTGCAATATGCTCTTCAATGGCTTGGTAAAAATCGAGGACGACCTAAGTATTAAACCCGCGGTCGCCAGTCATTGGGAAATCGATTCTCTCGGTACTACCTATCGTTTTTATCTGCGCCATGATGTATTTTTTCACGACAGTGAGGTGTTCCCAAATGAGAAGGGCAGGAGGGTAGTTGCTTCCGATGTGGTGTATAGTTTCAACCGAATTCTCAATCCCAAAGTATCGAGTCCGGGAACTTGGGTTTTTGGATCCGTGGCCGAGCATGCTCCCTTTACGGCAGTCAGCGATTCGGTGGTAGAAATTCATTTGAAAAAACCTTTCCCGCCCTTTCTCGGATTACTCGGAATGAAATATTGCTCCGTTATCCCAAAAGAAGCTATCGACAAATATGGTGACGATTTTCGTAAACATCCTGTGGGGACTGGACCTTTTGCTTTTCATTTTTGGATTGAGAATACCCGTCTCGTACTTCTCAAAAATCCACATTACTTTGAGCAAGATTCTCACGGTGATTCCCTGCCATATCTCGATGCGGTTTCAGTATCGTTTATTCCCGACAAGGGCGCGGCATACCTCGATTTGCTCAAAGGTAATTTCGATTTTATGTCGGGACTTCACTCAAGCTACAGCGATGAATTACTCATGCCCGACGGCGAGCTCAATCCCATTTACAAAGACAAGCTATATCTCCAGCGTCATCCGTTTCTCAAAACGGATTACCTCGGTTTTATGGTCGATGATAGCCTCCCTGATAGCGATCCCTGGAAAAATGTGCTCGTGCGAAAAGCTGTAAACTACGCCGTAAATCGTGAAGCAATGGTGCGCTACCTGCGCAACAACGTTTACACTCCCGGAAATGGTGGTTTTATACCAAAAGGAATGCCCGGATATTCGGAAAAAGCAGGGTATAACTATCAACCGGATTCCGTGCGATCTCTACTTAAGCGTGCGGGGTATCCTTCCGGGAAAGGTCTACCGATGTTGCGACTAAGCACTACAAGCGACTACGTTGATATCTGTGAATATGTACAGCACGAGCTTGGTGAATTTGGAATTCAGGTAAAAGTGGATGTCCTACCGGCATCGGTGCATCGCGAACTGTCGGCGCGGGGAGAACTCGTGTTTTTCCGAAAGTCATGGCTCGCCGATTATCCTGATGACGAGAACTTTATGGCATTGTTTTATTCGTCTAACAAAGCCCCGAAAGGTCCTAATTATACCCATTTCAGCAATTCCGAATTCGATATCCTTTACCGAAAGGCACTCACTACAACTGACGAAACGATTCGAAAATCGTATTATTTAAAAATGGACAGTCTCGTTATGACACGAGCTCCAATCGTACCGCTTTATTACGATGTGGTTATGCGCTTTGTATCAAATCGCGTAAGCGGACTCGATCACAATCCGATGAATGTGTTGGATTTAACGCAAGTGAAGATTGATAGGAAAATGTGAAACAAGTTCCGAATCACAAGATCTTAACTCAAACGATTAATCTGGCAGAATAGGTTGAATTGATCAAAACAGCGTTTGATCTTATGGATAGTGGAAGCGTTGAAAACTCGCATTGAACGCTGGGAGGGGGGTGCTCAATTAGGGTCCTGTGTCATCTTTGAAAAACCAGCATAAATACGTCATCAACATACACGAATCACTAAAAATTAAAAAACCAAAAGCTAAAAACCGCCCTTCTTGCTATTTCTTCTCTGTAAAATACATCTCTACCCTTCGATTTAATGCACGACCCTCCTCTGTTAAGTTGGTGGCATAAGGCTCTTTTTTACCCATTCCTTTTGTGATAATCCTGTCGGGAACAACCCCGTTTATTACTAAAAATTCTTTGGCCGCCGCGGCACGATTATCACTCAATACCTGATTGTATGCCTGGCTTCCGATTGCATCGGTGTGCCCTTCAATGAGGAGCCCCATATTAGGATAATCGTCCAAAATACGCGCTGCATCATCGAGCACTTCGATATATTTTGCTGTGATATTGTACTTGTCGTAATCGAAATAAACAAAGCGGATCCGAGTGTCTTTGTCAAGTAATTCTTCTTTGGTCAAGCTGCTCAAAAGACGTTCGCGGGATTCACCGCCATTCTTGGTTTCAATAATGAGAACCGGATCTGGCATCGGGCCGTCTTTATGGGCAACTTCTACTACCGCTGTACTGTCGATTCTTTCAATGCTATCCATTTTTGTATGAGCGATTAATAATTCACTCAGGTAAATATTGGATAAAGAGTCATTCCGATTGCTGCTGAAATAAGCGGTTCCGTCTTTGTCGGAATAGTAGTATGCGTCAAATTTCGCAGAGTTTATACCATCTCCCGCTTTCACCGGTTCGCTCCAATTAGTCCATGAGTTGTCGAGACGTTTTGCGTAATAAATGTCATAATCGTCGGTATCTCCAGTTCTGTTTTTTGCAAAAAAGAGAAGTCCGTTTTTCGTGTCGTAGAAAGGACTTATTTCATCGTTCATACCATTTATGGTATTTCCCAAAGCCATTGGAGCCGACCAACTTGTCCCTTTATCGCTTGAAAGACTCACGTATAGATCATTTCCGAGCGTGTCGTCGGGAATCGGAATAGACCAAAGGATATAATCTTCTTCAGGACTTACCAATGCACTGTAAAAATCTCCTTTGATATTTAAATCGGGAACCACCACTACGCGTGGATCACTCCAAGCATTCAACGTTTGGTTATAATCACTTACAGAGACTCCAGCTGTGGGGTTTCCTTTTTCAGAAAATTGATTCAGCAAATAGAGCCGGTTGCCGTTATGTGACACACCAACTACTACGTTGCTCCCTTTGTTATTGAGTTTTGCAACATTGGCAGCAGCCTCAAATTTGTCGTCTGTTTTTAAACTTTTCCAGATATCTTGACCGGAATACATTCCACCAATATTTTGCTTATGAAAAGTCCTTGCAAAATAGAGCGCTTTCCCATCAGGACTGATAATTGGAATACTTTCTTCTGCTGCACTATTCACAGGGTCGCCTAATTTTTGAGGTTTCGAAAAGGTAATGGTATCGACCTGTGCATTTGTGTAAACGAACACCACTAGGGCAAAAAAGGTCAGAAGTGCTTTTAAATATCTCATTTCAAATGCTGTTTACGGTTGAACTGAAATCCCAATAATAATTCATGGCTTCCGCTGCTAATATTGTTGATCTCGGAGGTGACATAATCATATGCATAGCCAAATTTCATCCAATCGTTTATATGCAACCCCACTAAGAGAGAAACTGCATCTTCATTCCGATAGGAGAATCCCAGCCAGAACTTCTGATAAACGTCTGCCTTCAGATTTATATCAAATGAGACGGGAGCGGCACCCAGTATTTTGAACATCACGCTCGGAGTCAGGTCCAGATTTTCCGATACTGGAATTTTATAACCCACGGTGGCAAATTGGTGAATTTTTAATTTCGCATTACTCAGATTCACTGGGGTTTCCTTATTTCCAAGATCTATTTCGTTTTGACCAATTTGATAAATCGAATATCCCACAAAAGCGCGATCGCTGTATACATAAACACCAGCATTTACGTCTAATAGATTCGACTGGCTCCCGTTTGCTATAAAATCATTGTATGTATTGTCGGTCGGATTTTCGAGAATAATGTCGTTTTGGGCAAAATTAAGTCCGTACCAACCAAGACTTGTACCGATAGCCAACCAATATTTATCCCCCAAAGGCATGTGATACGAGTAGCTCGCCATAATGGAAGATCGCTTGAAAACGCCGTATTCATCAATGGCGGCCATACCGCCCACCACGTGTTTTGGTTTGCGACCGGTAATCTCTCGGTTTAGCATTTCGCGGTGACTTATCGGAATGGAATACAAATAACCTGATGTTTTTGGTTGCTTGCCGAGGTTTACAGTTCCGCTAACATAATAGGTCTGAGGTGCGCCGTCAAATCCTGCCCACTGTTGTCTGAATCCCAGATTAATATCAATATCATTGAAAAGGCTCGATGCCGCCGGGTTAAGCACATACATATTTTGCATATACTGACTAAACTGAGGCAATTGCTGCCCGAAAACCCACTGGCCGGAAAGGAGCAAAATACCTGCGATTATGTATTTTTTAAGTCTCATACCTTAGCGTATAATGTTTACGGTTCCATTCAAATTTTCTTTACCCGATGTCTTGTAATCGATCAGATAATAATAGGACGCTGTCGGCAATTCCTTGCCATCTCGCGTTCCGTCCCAGGGATCGTTGTATCCAGTAGACTGAAATATTTCATTTCCCCAGCGGTTATATATAATGACTACCACATTCGGGTATTTATCGATACCCGGAATGTTCCACACATCGTTGGTTCCGTCGCCATTGGGAGTGATAGTATTCGGTAATTTATCGAATACTCTTACCATCACAGAATCGCTAACTTCACAACCCAGCTCGCTGGTGTATGTTACGAAATAAAGGGTATTAACTAAAGGACTCGCCACGGGATTAGTGCACGTAATACAGCTTAATGCGGTTTCGGGTGTCCATAAAATATCACCACCCGGAGGTGTGACTTGTACATTCAGAGTAACATTTACTCCGTTTAAAATCAATTGATCATCACCCGCTTCGACCGTTACGCCAGGTTCGACAGTGACCATGATGGTGTCCGTTTTAATGTCGCACCCATTTTCAGGATCGAGGCTATAAACGAATGTGTTTTCACCTGTTGATAGATTGCTAACCTCTGTTTGAATACTGTTTGGGGTGGTGATGTTACCGTTTCCGGAAATTTGGCTCCACATCGGACTTGATCCACCTCCTTCTGCTCCAGAAAGTATTGTAGAAGTTTCGCCGCAAATATTCTGATCTGGACCCAGATCAATCCGCGGTGCATTTTCCAAAACGGTTATTTCAAGTATGCATGCAGTGATGTTTCCATATACATCGGTGGCCGTAAATTCTAGGGTGGTAACTCCTACTGGAAAAGTGGATCCGCTGGTTGGTCCACCCGTCTGGACAATATCTACAACCGCGCAATTGTCGCTAACTTCAGGGAGTTCAAATTCGGGTGTTTGCGAACAGGTTTCAAAAGCTTCAGGACAATCAATGACCGGAGCAATAGTATCGACAACCGTTACAGTAAAACTGCAAATCGAGGCATTGTTTGAAATATCGGTGGCTGTGTATTCAAAGAAGTAGGTGCCCGGAGCCTGCGAACCGTTATTTGCAGGCCCGTCAGTTTGCGTTAATGTGAAATCACAATTGTCAGTCGCCAGCGGTACTGCAAATGAAATTAGAGCCTCACAGCTATTCTCATCAACAGCGAGTACGGTATCTGCGGGACAAATTTCAAAAATGGGTGCTGTGGTATCCTCTACTGTTAATACATATCCACATGTGGCGATATTTCCCGTTGAATCCGTTGTGGTAAATTCAAAACTTGTATCACCCAAAGGAAGTATTTCGCCTGATGCCGGACCTCCTGTTTGCGTTACAATCAGATTATCCGTACAATTATCGGAAGCAGAGGGAAGCTCAAAATCATACACAACTCCGCAAAGGCCTCCGACTGCTTCGATTGTTTGATCACCGGGGCAGTCAAATACCGGCAATTCCGTATCCGTAACTGTCACATCAAATGAGCAGGAGGCCTGGTTTCCAGAAATATCTGTTACCTGATAAGTCACAGTCGTTGTGCCCACAGGGAATAAACTTCCGGGAGCGGGTCCGTCAATAAGTTCGGTAGTTGCATCTCCACAATTATCCATGCCTACTGGAGCGGTGTAATTCACCGTGGCACCACATATTCCGGCATCATTACCCACTGAAATATTCGCAGGGCAATCGATTGTCGGGGGCACATCTTCATTTACGGTAACGGTAAAGCTACACTCGCTGGTGTTACCCGCTCCATCAGTCGCTTCGTATGTCACTGTGGTGATTCCAACCGGGAATTCAGTTCCGGAAGCCGGTCCATCGATGAGGGCATAACTAACTCCGCTACAATTATCGGTAGCAACAGGATCTGCGTAGGTTACAATCGTGGTACAATCGCCGGATGCAGCGTCAAGGACAATATCTCCGGGACATGTAATGTCAGGTGCTTCTGTGTCATCTACCACAATATCAAAAGAACAGGTTGATTCATTTCCGGCGATATCGGTCGCTGAATATGTAATAGTAGTCGTCCCTGCGGGGAATGCAGAACCGGAAGCCAAACCTGCTGTTTGAAGAGGAGTAACCGTTGCATCACAATTGTCTGTTACGGTCGGTGCATTAAAATTTACGACCGTACTGCAAAGCCCGGCATCAGCATCAACAGCAATATCGTCAGGACAAGAAATGATCGGTGCTTGCTCGTCCGAGATTGTCACTGTAAATGAGCAGCTAACACTATTGCCGCTGGCGTCGGTAACTGTATACGTTTCTGTAGATATACCAACCGGGAAAATTGCTCCGCTACCTAAGCCGCTTTCAAGTATAGTGATCGCGCCAGGGCAGGCATCTGTTCCAATAGGAGCGATGTAATTTACTGCAGCTCCACATATTCCATCCTCGGCAGGTTGAGAAATGTCAGCAGGGCAGGTGATTTCGGGTGGTACGGTTTCGATTACACTTACTGTAAATGAGCATGAGTCAATATTCCCGGAAGGATCAACTGCTTCGTAAGTAATGGTGGTGGCTCCGGTAGGGAAAGTCCCGCCCGAGGCCAATCCTTCAATAAGATTAACTGCATCAATTCCACAATTGTCTGTAGCTGTTGGTAGCGCGTAATTAACAACTGCCTCGCAGTCGCCATCGGGAATATTGACGGTAATATCAGATGGACATATAACTTGCGGATCCTCATTATCCGTTACCGTAACGGTAAAGCTGCATGTGGCGGTATTCCCTGAAATATCTGTCACGAGATATGTTACCGTTGTTTCGCCAGAAGGAAAAGTACTTCCACTCGCTAATCCTTCGGTCATAATTACGGAGGCTACGGAACAATTGTCCGAAACTATGGGTGCATCGTACGTTACGATTGCGTCACACACTCCCGGATCTGTATCAATTGCGATATCGCCGGGACAGGTTATTTCCGGGTCTAATTCATCTACCACAGTAATCACATAGCTGCATGTGGATGTATTTCCAAATGCATCCGTCGCTGTAAATTCTACTGTTGTTGGACCTGCCGGGAAAGTCGAACCAGTCGTTGGGCCACTGGTCTGGTCAACGGTTACCGAAGAACAAGAATCCGTAGCTGTGGGTATTGCAAAAGTCACCACTGCCGAACACGTTCCCGCATCGGCAGGAACAGAAAGATTAGCGGGACAATCAATCACAGGTAGAGAATTTTCTGAAACAGTGGCTACAAACGAGCAGTTTGCTGTATTTCCAGCGGCGTCTTCTGCCTGAAGCTGGATGGTATAAACTCCGGCAGGAACTACATCTCCACTTTCGGGGCCACTAATCGCGGTAAAAGTAATCCCAGGACAATTATCGCTAATTATAGGATCAGGGTAGTTCAAAACACCACTGCAAGCCCCACCCGGTATTGTTAAATTCACATCCGCAGGACATGTGATAAGAGGATCTTCGGTATCATTTACAATTACATTAAAAGAGCAGGTTGCCGTATTTCCTGCAGCGTCCTCGGCGGTGTATTCCACGGAAGTGGTACCCACAGGAAAAACACTACCGCTCAGAGGACCATCTGTTTGGGCGATCGAAGCTAACGAGCAATTATCTGTTGCTGTAGCATCTGTAAAACTAACAAGGGCGCCACATTCACCCGGATCGTTTGGTACAGTTATATCTCCCGGACAACTTATTTCAGGAGCTTCTTCGTCATTTACCGTAATGTTATAAGAGCAGGTTGAAGTATTTCCGAAGTCATCAGTTGCGGTAAATTCCACGGATGTAGTTCCTTCAGGAAAAGCCGAACCGCTGGTGGGACCGCCGGTTTGAGCTACAGTCACAGCTGAGCAGGAGTCAGTAGCTGTCGGTAGAGTAAACGTAACTACCGCGCTGCAGAGCCCGGGGTCTGAGGGTACGGACATATCTCCAGGACAATCAAATACAGGAATAGACGTCTCGTCAACTGTGGCGAGAAAAGAACAAATGGCCGTATTTCCTGCTGCATCTTCTGCCTGCAGTTCAATGGTATAAAATCCTGAAAACACCACGTCACCGCTCGCCGGTCCGCTGATTACAGTAAACGTAGTCCCCGGACAATTGTCGCTGAGAGTAGGATCAGGATAAGTTAATATTCCACTACAATCTCCGTTGGGAATAGTATAGGTGAAATCTCCGGCACAAATTATTTGCGGAGCTTCTGTGTCTTCGACGATTATATTAAATGTACAATTTGATGAATTTCCGGCGTCGTCTGTCGCCGTATATTCCACGGAAGTGGTACCCACCGGAAAAGTGCTGCCACTCGCTGGACCGTTGGTTTGAACTGTGGAAGCTAAAGCGCAATTATCAGTGGCTGTGGCATCTGCAAAATTCACCACTGCGCCACATTCACCGGGATCATTAGCAACGGTAGTATCTCCAAGGCACGTAATAACTGGATTTTCCGCATCAATAACTTCTACATCGAAGCTACAGAAGGCCGTATTTCCAGAAGCATCCGTTACGGTATAGGTTTCTGTAGTGGTACCTAAAGGAAAAAGATTTCCACTGCCGATACCAGACGAAAGAGTGGTGGTTGATCCCGAACAATTGTCGGTACCTTCAGGAGGTGTATATGTTACAATAGCGCCGCAAATTCCGGCGTCGTTATTCACAGAAATATTTGAAATACATGTGATTGAGGGGTCTACATTCTCAATAACGGTAACATCAAAACTACAGCTTGACTGATTGCCTGAAATATCTGTAGCGGTGTATTCTACGGTTGTTGTTCCTGCCGGGAATAAAGATCCGCTGGCGGGGCCGGCTGTTCGTATCAGTGATACGGATGGGCAGTTGTCTGAAACTGTAGGAATTCCATAGCTCACGAGCTCTGAACAATTTCCGGGAACAGCATTCACGGTAATGTCTGCAGGGCAGGTGATAACAGGTGGGGAGCCGTCTATTATTTTAACATTAAAACCGCAGGAAGCGCTATTTCCAGCTAGATCAACTACGGTATAATTCTCAAATGAAGTACCTACACTAAAAGTACCACCACTTCCAATTCCGGATGTAAGGAAAGTATTCGAAATAGTACAGGCATCTACTCCCACAGGAGGAGTATAATTGATGACCGTATCGCAGGTATTATATACATAAAATGTCATGAGGGGAGGACAAGAAATGGTAGGATTGGTAACATCGTTAACACTGATTTTGAACCTGCAAAAGGCTGAATTACCGTTAATATCAACTGCTTGAAAGTCGAGGAAACTCACTCCCACAGGAAAATTGGATCCGCTTGGGAGTCCTCCAAATTGAAAGACGGAGAAAATACCACAATTATCGACTGCGGTGGGAAGATCAAAATTGACTATTGCCGAGCAAGTGCCAGGATCAGCATCTACAGTAATATCCTCAGGACAGGTTATGATCGGAACTTCTGTATCATTTACGGTAACGAAAAAAGTGCACTCATCCGAATCCCCTTCATTGTTGGTTACCGTATAGGTTACCGCTGTAGTTCCAACATCAAAGCTCGCCCCACTTGGCAATCCTTCTGTTAAAACGGTTGTAATACCTGTACCACTTCCCGTTCCAACGGGTGGGCTGTACGTTACTATTGCTGCACATTCACCGAAGTCATTTTCCACTTCGATATCGCCGGGGCAGGTAATAGAAACCTGAGCAAAGGCTGAGGAAAAAGCCATAAAAAAGAGTGTAGTGCCCAAAAGATATCCTCGGAAAATGAAGGCGCGTAGTAGTTTATTCATTTGCTAAACATTTAAAACTTCCCTGTCATTCAAAGATATAGAAAGCAAGCATCACACATGAAGGGAGAGTGTACAAACTTATTAAGAAAACGTTCTTAAGATGTTTATAGGCTTACTTACGGGTAAATAACACGTTTTGATTCAAAAAAACCTATAGTTTTTCACCGCAGTTTCTACAATATTTTGCGTCGAAACGGTGACCTTCAATACCACATTCCGAACAAAGTTTGGTTGCGTCGGATTCTTTATTCCGATCTACCGTTTTGTATATTTCTGCACCTACGATTCCGGTGGGAATGGCAATGATGGAATACCCCAACAGCATAATAATGGAGGCTATTGTTTGACCCAGGACAGAAACCGGAGTTATGTCTCCAAATCCCACGGTTGTTAAGGTTACGATAGCCCAATAGATACTCGTTGGGATACTTGTAAAACCGCTTTCGGACCCTTCAACGAGGTACATAACACTACCGAGAATGAATACGAGAATTAACAGAAACAAGAAAAAGACGGTAATCTTGTGTCTGCTCGAAATCAGCGCTTTACCCAAAACCTGAGATTCCGACACAAAACGCATAAGTTTTAACACCCGAAACACTCTCAACAATCTCACCGCACGAATAATGGCCAAACCCTGGGAACCGACTATTACAAAACTCAAATAAGTAGGAAGAATCGAAAGAAGGTCGATAATACCGAAAGCGCTAAAAATATACTGTCTAGGTTTTTTGACAATCAGGATCCGCGCTATGTACTCCAGCGTGAAGAAGATGGTCACGACCCATTCAATAATTCGAAGAATAGCGCCATACTTTTGATGCAGAACAGATACGCTTTCGAGCATTACGGCAAAAACGCTTACTAAAATAAGTACCAATAAGATGACATCAAAGAGCTTACCGGCAGGGGTATGGGTGCCAAAGATGATGACAAATAGTTTCCTTTTCAGGGGATTATCTTCAAGGCGGTCCTCATCGCCAACGTATTTTTTTTCCTCAAATGACATTCGGAATAGTCGCTACTGATTTTATGAAATTGTACTTACCTTTATTAAAAGCGAAACTAAGTTTTTTATCCAGTTATACTTCGGAAACACCAAAAGTATCCTTTAATCTCAAATCATTTGAGAAGAAACCTGAGGAGTTTTGTTTTCGATCTTCGGGTTCATCACAGAAAACCAAACCGGAGGAAACATGCTGAGGAGCATCATTCCGGGATAGCCGGTCGGCATTTGGTTCGATTGATCGTGGTGTGCCAGAATCTGGTATTTTTTCTGAGGTTTGAAATGGTGGTCGCTGTGCCGCGAAAGTTCGAAAAGCATCATGCGCCCCACCACATGATTGCTGTTCCACGAATGGATGGGATTCACCTTTTCATATCGGAATTCACTGATTTTTTCCCGGCGCAATCCATAATGTTCAATGTAATTCACAGTTTCGAGCAAGAGAAAACCAATTACAGCGGCACCTGTATAAAACAGAGTGTTTTTCCAACCGAATAAGAGGAGCAAAACTCCCCAAAAAAACATCTGATATATTTGAAAACGCAGCATTTCATTTTTGAAACTCCACACCGGCATTTTTTTTCTTGTTAAGTCTTTATTCTCAATTTTCCAGGCAGAAATATAACTATACGTCAATGATCGGATCCAAAATTGATACAGTGTTTCGTTCATCCGTGAAGAAGCAGGGTCTTCGGGGGTGCTCACATTTTTATGATGACCCCGATTGTGTTCGATAAAAAAATGTAGATAAGCGCAAGGCAAAAGCAGAAGTTTGGCCAGTATTTGCTCAAAACGTGTATTCCGATGTCCGAGTTCATGGGCTACATTTATACCTATCCCACCCAGAATAATTCCAAGGGATATGGTGGTTCCGACAATTTCTAAAAATGTTGGATTTCGGAAAATGAGATTGTAAAAGTACAATGCAATACAACCATAAACCATTGGGACTACTAGGTAAAGTATATAGTCGTAGCTACGGTCCTCACGACGCATTTCGAGTTCGACAGCATCAAGATTTTCTGCGTTGGGTTTAATCAATAATTCCATTAAAGGAATAAATCCAAATGCAAAAATAACTACCCCGAAATTTAGCCATGCACCGAAAGAAATGCCTGCAATAAAAAGTATTGGCAGTATAAAGGGCAATGCATATTTTAAGGATTTGACAACGCGCATATAGCGAATATACGTATTTTTCAATTTTAAAATGATATATTCCATAGGGTTGAATCGATTCATTCAAAATGATAGATAAAAAATTATGAAAAGTGTTCACTTATATATGGTATTACTCGGTTGCAAACCACCGGGGAGAAATACCGAACAGCACGATGTTTTTTTTGGGATTGCCGAATCATTGCCCGACCTAATACCGGAAATGAAAGCGTTTTGGAAAGAAGCCGAAGGCAAATTGCATATCGATGCATGGCGTGAGGTGAATATAGTTGATGACTATCAAATCGATGTGACAGAGAGAGATAGTAAAACAATTAGGACAGGTGATCACAAACTTTTTTTCATTAATTTGGGGGGCTACAAGCCAGAAGATTTTGAGGAATACCATTATAAAATGTTGAGTGTGGCACCCGCTATGAGGGATGCCGTGAAAGGTTCAAAACAAACTGCTTTTTACAAGCATACGGGTTTCGAAGACGGTGGCGTATCGCATGTAGACGATAGCTACGGGGTTGATATAGACGATATTGCCGAGATTGGAGATGTTTTGGGTAAGCATTACACAGATCGGTATTCGGTACGAATTTCAAAATCCGCTGATTCGCCCGCTGATAAACTGCGTATTGGGTATCTGAGTTTTAGGAAGTGTCAGCAGATGAAAAATTAGTCAAAAGTTTATTCAATTCGGGTAAACCTTTTTGTCGCTCAACGGTTTTAATGACATCAATCGGTTCTTGGTTGATAGGTTAGTTAAATAGTGAAGTAGTATCAAGAAAGGGGGCATCGCTCCCTTTCTTGGTTTTTGGAAATTTGTATTCGGATTTTGTTTTTGTCACTGAACTTCTTTATGTTTGTTATTCAAATGATAATCAATAAAACATATACCTATTATTATTCTGATTATTTCGGTCGGGGATAGGTATGTACAATTTATACAATCTGCTGCCCGGTTCGTTTGACCCGGGTTTTTTTATGCTAAATACGAAGACTATGATGACTCAAAAATACGCCGATTACACGAGTGAAGATTTTGCCGTATGGAAAACACTTTATGAGAGGCAAATGAAAATTTTGCCCAATCTTGCCGCGCGTGAGTATCTCGAAGCTATTGAAAAAGTAAATTTTACAGCAGATCGTATTCCGCATTTTGAAGAGGTAAACGAATTGTTGAGTGGACATACCGGCTGGCAAATTGACGTGGTTCCCC
Source organism: uncultured Cryomorphaceae bacterium (assembly GCA_963741985.1). Taxonomy (GTDB): domain Bacteria; phylum Bacteroidota; class Bacteroidia; order Flavobacteriales_D; family Cryomorphaceae; genus Cryomorpha. The sequence continues at coordinate 63,236 of CAVUKD010000004.1, read as the reverse complement.
ATATCATTCCCAATGAGGAGTTTTTTCCAAAATTGGCGCGCAAAACATTTGGTGCCACCACCTGGCTGCGTAAAATGAGCCAGCTCGATTACCTCGAAGAACCGGATATGTTTCACGATGTTTTTGGGCATGTTCCACTGCTAAGCCATCCCACTTTTTGTGCCTTTTTTCACGGACTGTCAACCATCGCCATGAAACATTTGGACAATCACGAAGCGATCGAAAAACTTGGGCGCATGTATTGGTTTACCATTGAATTTGGCCTTATTCGCGAAAACGGTAATCTGAAAATCTATGGCGCCGGCATTATGTCTTCTCACGGCGAGACCAAGTATAGCGTGAGCAGTGAGCCTACTCATCTGCCTTTTGATGTGAGCACAATTCTCAATACCACATACGACAATATGCGCATTCAGGACACCTACTTCGTGATTGACAGTTTTGAGCAGCTTTTTGAATCGCTTGGCGAAATCGAGGAAGAAATTGAGAAAGGACTATAAGTCAATATTCCTATTCTCGATGCTGAATAATTTGTTCTGTTTTTAGGGTCTTTTATGCGGGCTTCATCATTTTCTGATGGAGCTATTTCCCATGTGAAGGGTTTGCTACTAAATTATTTCTTCTAATGCTAATAATATTAGAATGATTCGTAAATTAGCACCTTAAAATATAAAGTATGTATTTAAGTCAAAACATTCGGTATCTGCGTAAACAACTGGGTTTTACGCAATCCGATCTCGCTCAGCGACTGGGGTTAAAACGTCCAATAGTAGGCGCGTACGAAGAGGGCCGGGCCGAGCCGCGGCTTCAAACCTTGCAAATGATGGCCGAATTTTTTGCGTACAGCATCGACCAGTTGATCAATACCGATCTGAGCACGGGAGTAAGCAGTGCTGACGCTTCGGGGAAAGCCTTGCGAATATTGCCTATCGCCGTTGACGCCAATACGCAGGAAGAACGCGTAACATTGGTGCCGGTGAAAGCAGCAGCGGGTTATCTCAACGGTTTTGGCGATTTGGATTATGTTTCATCGCTGCCCAATTTCTCCATGCCTTTTCCCGAGTTGCCCGCAGATCGTACCTACCGCGTTTTTCAAATCGAAGGAGATAGTATGCTACCCATCCCATCCAAATCTTACGTGATAAGTGAATATATGCAGGACTGGACAAATCTTAAGAGCGACGAGCGCTATGTTTTTCTCACCAAAGACGACGGCATTGTATTCAAGCGCGTACGGCCCATTCCTGAAAAGCGGCAGTACGAATTGATTTCAGACAATCCGGATTTCAAACCCTACACCATTAAGCAATCGCAGGTGCTCGAAGTGTGGAAAGTGCGCGGTGTGACGAGCTTCAACCTCGAAGCTTTCAGTTCGCTCGGCAGCGGCGGGATACGCGAGGTGCTTGAGGCTATTGGGAGAATAGAGTCACGAGTCACGAGCCTCGAGTCGCGAGAGGGGTGAAAAGAGTCACGCGTCACGCGTCGCGAGTCGCGAGAGGGTTGGCGGTGTTGGAGTTTACATTGGCCGACCACAGAGTTTTGGGTTTGTGTTTTTAATTTATTTGAACCTATGTATTATGAAAGACTTTAAGAAGTTGAAAATCTGGCAAAATGCCATAGAAATTGCAGTGATGACCTATTCCTATGCCCGATTATTACCGCTGGAAAAAAAGTTTGAATTGGCTAGTCAGATGAGAAGGGCGTGCACTTCTATTTCAAATAATATTTCTGAAGGTTCGGCTTATGAAACGCCAAAAGCGTTTAAGAATTACTTGCGTATTTCGCTCGGTAGTTGCTTTGAGATGGAAAATCTTTTTGTACTTATTCAAAGACTTTACCCCGACATTCCAAAGCCCGAGCCGGAACTTTTGAAGCTGATTCAAACTGAGCAAAAAATGATTATTGGACTTATGAAAAGCCTTGACAGGGACGGGGGAGAGTGGTCTCGAGTCTTTTGGAGTCGCGAGTCGCTAGAGGGCTGACGGTGTTGGAGTTTAATTTGTGCAAGGTGATTTTAAGTGAGTCTTAAATAGTCACGAGTGGGGGTAATGGCGAAATTACATTGTGTGTATTTTAAGGTGAATTAGAGAGGAATTAATAGAATGAGTAAGTCCAAAAATATTATGTCTGAGTTCACAACTCGCGATATGCAACACGTGATCCTCTCGCGACTCGCGACTCGCGACTCGCGACTCGAAACTCGAGACTCTTTTCCGACCATCTCCCATCTCGACCTCGACACCTTTTTCGTATCCGTAGAGCGCCTACTCGATAGCCGGCTCAACGGGCGGCCTGTGCTTATTGGCGGAGTTACCGACAGGGGAGTGGTGGCATCGTGCAGCTACGAGGCGCGCAAGTTTGGAGTGCACTCGGCCATGCCCATGCGTATGGCGCAGCAGCTCTGTCCCGAAGCGGTTGTAATACGCGGAAATTCATCTAATTACACCAAGCATTCACAAATCGTTACCGACATTATCCGCGACCGCGTACCGCTCTTTGAAAAAGCCTCGATCGATGAGTTTTATGTCGATCTTACGGGAATGGACAAGTTTTTTGGGTGTCTGAAACTGGCGTCAGAGCTGCGCCAAACGATTATGAAAGAGTCGGGACTGCCTATTTCTTTTGGCCTTTCGGCAAATAAAACGGTCTCGAAAATAGCGACGGGAATCGCTAAGCCCAACAACCAACTTTTTGTAGAACACGGCACCGAAAAGCCTTTCCTCGCACCACTCTCCGTGCGCAAAATCCCGATGGTAGGCGAAAAAACCTATCAGACCCTTTGCAACCTTGGCATGAAAAAAATTCATACCGTGCAGGAAATGCCCGTGGAAATGATGGGCAAAGTACTGGGCAAAAATGGCGAGGTGATCTGGAAAAAAGCCAATGGAATAGACAATTCGCCGGTGGTGGCCTACAACGAGCGCAAGAGCATCAGCACCGAACGCTCCTTCGACCGCGATACCACCGATGTAGAAAAACTTCGTGGTATACTCGTGGCCATGGCCGAAAATCTCGCTTTTCAATTGCGCCGTGGCGAGAAGCTTACGGCTTGCATCACGGTAAAAGTGCGCTACAGCGATTTTGATACGCGTACCATGCAGGCGCGCGTATCGTATACCGCCGCCGATCACATTATTATTCCAAGAGTAAAGGAAATGTTCGATAAATTATACAACCGTCGTGTGTTGGTGCGCATGGTAGGCGTACGATTTAGCCATCTCGTAAGCGGAGGCCATCAAATAAATCTATTTGACGAGTCGGAAGAGATGATAAACCTCTACCAGGCGATGGACAAAATGCGGCTGCGCTATGGCGACAGAGCGGTAATGCGTGCCGCCGGAATGGAAGCCCGCTCAATAGGACGCCACAACCCGTTCGACGGTGAGCCGCCACCCTTACTTCCCAATAGAAGAAGATAATTACATAAATGACGAGAAGCCGGCCATCAACCCAAAAAGAAGTCCCAAGGCATAGAACGATAAACCGATAATCGCCATTATTCCAACAAACTTATAGTGCGATTTCAGATTTTCAAATGCCGCTTCAAGTGATTTACTATCCCGACGGGCAAGAGCAGCCTTGAGATTGGCCCCGAATTTATACAAGTATAAAACCGGGAAAAAATAAATCAAGGCAATTAGGATATAAAAGATTCCAAAGAAGGACGAAAATGGCATAGCACCACCCATTTGTGAAGACATAGCGCTAAAAATAGTGCCTGCAAAAAGTCCGAAAACAACCATAATTCCGACCATAACAAATCCTAAAATGGCGAGGAAGTTTACCCATTTCCGAATTTCGGTCAGGAAACTGATGGTCTTTGATGTTAATCCTAAATTTTCTGAATCCTGAGTAGATTCGTCCAGTACGTCATATTGTTCCATAAAATAGCAAGTTAGTTTGGTCAATTATAGCAAAAAATATCGAGTAAAGAGATTACAAGCTATTTGGAGTTGCAAGAGAGATTGATACGTATGTTTCATTATACCCAACTTTAATATCGCATACAGACGAATGAGTATTTCCTTACTTTCGTCAAATGTATTTTCGAGCATTTTTATGGGGATTGATCATTGGGATACCCACCACACTTATAGCCCAAATAACGCCGCCTGATTATGGCGTTTTATATTCGCACGACGAGATTCCAAAGATCTATATTACCATCAATCCGGACAGCCTCAGTCAGCTGTACGAACCAGATAATTGGTATTCCAATCACGAATATCCGGCAATATTTGTTTTTCAAAATCAAGCCGGAACCGACACGCTACCCGACATAGGTCTCCGCTTTCGCGGAAAATCCTCTCGTGACAAAATCAAAAAATCTTTCAAAGTTTCGTTCAATACATTCGTTTCAGGGCGGCAATATCACGGAGTCGAGAAACTCAATCTCAATGCCGAGGCAAACGATCCTTCCCTGATGCGCTCCCGCCTCTGCTGGGATTTGTTTCGCAGTGAGGGAGTGGTAGTATCGCGTACCAATCATGTGGAGCTTTATGTAAATGGCGATTATTATGGCCTTTACCAAAATATTGAGCACATCGACGAAGAATTTGCCAAAACATGGTTTGGATCCAAGAAAGGCAATCTCTATAAATGCAGCTACCCGGCTGATCTTCATTATATTTCAAGCAATCCTGACGACTATAAGCTCGCTCCGTTTGGAGAAAGGACGTATGATCTGAAAACCAATGAGGAGCTTGATAATTACAGCGGATTGGCCAAATTTATCGGATTCCTGAACCAATCCAATGGTCAGGATTTTCGCTGCGAATTTCCGGATTATTTTGATGTATATAATTATCTGAAAGTCGCAGCCGTAGATGTTCTGATAGGAAACTGGGACGGGTACATTTACAATCAAAATAACTTTTACCTCTATGATAATCCCCTTACGGGAAAAATGGAATATATTCCTTACGATACCGACAATACTTGGGGCATCGATTGGGTAGGTCAGGATTGGACCGCCCGAAATATTTACAATTGGAATCAGGATAGCAGGCCACTTTACGACCGCTTGATGGATGAACCGGAATTTCGAAAAATTTTCTCCTGGCATATCAAACATCTGCTCGATACCGAATTTAATACAACAGCCCATCGGCAAGCTGTGGAAAACCTGCAGTCTTTCATAACGGCCTCGGCTTTGGCAGATCCATACCGCCCGCTCGACTTTGGGTTTTCTGAAAATGATTTCTTGAATGCACTCACCGAAAGTTCGGCTGGCCATGTGCCTTACGGTATTTTCTCCTATGCCGATTTACGGGAAAATGCAGCAAATAATCAGCTGGAAATAATTCCGATTGCTCCAATAGTCACTTCAGTACAAATTGATTTTGCGGAAGCTTCACAAAACCTCCATCTGCGGGCATTTGTCGATGGACCTCCGGTTTTAAATGCGCAATTGGCCTATGATCTGAATGGGATGGAACAGCAACCTATAGATGGTCAATTGGTCGACGGGACGTATGCTTTTGATATTCCCCTATCGGAAAATGAAACTTCATTTACGTATAATGTGAGTTTGACCGGCACAAATGGTCTTACCCGAAATGCCTATTGTACATCACGGACGATCGATTTCAATCAGCCGAATGCTTCCATTGTTATAAATGAAGTGTTGCCCTCCAATCAATCGGGAATTACCGATGAAAGTGGAGGTCATCCGGATTGGATAGAGCTATACAATGCCGGCACCTCGGCGGTAAATCTTCATACGTATTACCTGAGCGATGCTGATGAAGCTCCTTTGAAATGGAATTTGCCTGATCTTACCATGGATGCCGGCGATTTTCTGTTCCTCTGGGCCGATGGCTCAATAGAGCAGGGACCATTACATACCAATTTCAGCATGAAGGCTTCTGGCGACAATATCTACCTTTTCAAAAAAGATAATACCACTCTTACCTTGGCCGACAAGGTCGAAATGCCTGCGGTAATTTCGGATTATTCCTATGGGCGCGAAACGGATGGCAACGAACCATGGATCTATTTCGCTGTGCCAACTCCCGATGCTTCAAATGGAACAACCACTGGCTTGACTGCGGATATATCACCGGATGACTTTTCCATTTACCCCAATCCAACTCGAGGGAAAGTGTTTTTCACAAAAAAAGCGGATTTTATTTTGACCGATATTGCAGGAAAACGGCTTCAATCCGGAACCGATTCGCAATTGGAATTGCAAAATTTTTCCACAGGCATTTACCTTTTGAAAATCGATGGAAAAGTGTTTAAGATTCAGCGGTATTAAATAGTCAAACCTCCTCGAATAGTCCCTCTTTTCGCATTTTGAGAATCGTAGAATTGTAAAAGTTTTTTTGTCCGATTTGGAAGAAATTAAATAGAAAGTGTACTTTTAACACTAATTAAATCAGAGATTCGAATGTTTACACGTTTTTGTACGCTGTTTTTGGCAGTGTTCTTTTCTACTGTTATTTCCGCTCAGGTAGTCTCTATCAGTCCTCCTTTTCCTTCTCAAAATGACGATGTTACGATTACTTTCAATTCGTCTCTTGGCAACGGTGATCTGCAAGGAATAGTGCCTGTTTATGCGCATACCGGAGTAATTCTCGAAGGTAGTGATGGATGGCAAAATGTTCAGGGAAATTGGGGTACTTCCGACAGTCAGGTATTAATGACTGCTTTGGGAAATGACCTATATCAAATCAGTTATAATATTTCCGATTTTTACAATCTCCAACCTGGAGATGTGGTTCAGAAATTGGCCTTTGTTTTTCGAAATACAGATGGAAGTATTGTTGGTAGAGCGACTTATGGAGATGACATCTATGTCGATGTTTATCCTGAAACTTTAAGCGGTGGAATTCTAACTCCTTATCAGCCTGAAATACTATATGACAACCCGGCCAATTATGAATTCACGGCCGGTACAAATACCGATGCAACGATCACATTGCACCTCAATGATACCGAACTCTCAACGGCGGATAATGTGACCGAGCTTGCAGCAAATGTCGATTTTACCGGAATGCCATCAGGCCAATATTGGCTTTGGATGGAAGCCACCGATGGAACAACCACGATTACAGACTCTACTTATGTCATTCTTCAAGGCGAACCCGATATTCAGGAATCACCCGCCGGCGTGGTCGATGGAATCAACTATATGGACGACTCGACGGTAATTCTCCAGATTTTTGCTCCTTACAAAGATTTCATTTATGTACTCGGCGATTTCAATAATTGGGAGTTTCACCCCGATTATTATATGCACAAGACACCTGCCGGAGATCGTTTCTGGGTCGAAGTTCCCAATTTGACTCCGGGACAAGAATACCGTTTTCAGTATTCCATAGACCAAGGAGATATGCGCGTAGCCGATATTTACGCAGATAAGATTCTCGATCCCCAGAACGATCCGTACATTTCTGATGCGGTTTATCCCAATTTAATAAACTATCCGCAGGGGAAGACTACTGAGATTGTATCTGTGCTTCAAACTGCTCAAACACCTTTTAATTGGCAAGTTCAAAATTTTAACCGACCTCCATCAGATAATCTTGTCATATACGAATTGTTAATCCGCGATTTTGATGAAAATCACTCTTTTCAGGCAGTAACCGATCGGCTTGACTACCTCGACAGCCTTGGTGTGAACGCCATCGAACTTATGCCTTTTAATGAATTTGAAGGGAACGAAAGTTGGGGATATAATCCGGATTTTTATTTCGCACCCGATAAAAATTATGGTACTAAAAATGCCCTAAAAAATCTGATTGATCAGTGTCACTTGCGTGGAATAGCGGTAATTCAGGATGTGGTATTTAACCATTCATTCGGGCAAAATCCGCAATTACGGATGTATTCACAATCGGGAGGACCTTCAGGACCCCCGGCTGCTAACAGTCCGTATTTTAATGTGACGGCCACACACCCGTTTAATGTAGGCTATGACTATAATCACAGTGCTCCGGCCACTCAGGCTTTTATGAAGCGCTGTTTGAAATACTGGGTGCAGGAATACAAAATTGACGGGTTTCGGTTTGATCTTAGCAAAGGTTTTACGCAACATGTTACCACCGATGCCGGTGCTTGGGGGCAATATGATCAATCGCGTGTGGACAACTGGCTGCGCATTCGGGATGAGATTCACGAATATGATCCCAATGTATATATGATTCTGGAACATCTCGGGGATAATTCTGAAGAAACTGTTTTGGCGAATGCCGGACTGATGCCCTGGGGAAATATGAATTACGACTATAATGAGGCCTCGATGGGATACAACAGCAATCTGAACTGGGCCGATTATCAAAATCGGGGATGGAATTATGCCAACCTGGTGACCTACGCCGAGAGCCACGACGAGGAGCGATTGATGTATAAGAATTTGGAATATGGAAATAGCAGTGGCGATTACCATGTAACCGATTTGGCGACAGCCCTCGAACGCCAGGAAGCTATAGCCGCTTTCCTGATTCCTCTGCGCGGACCGAAAATGATATGGCAGTTTGGCGAATTGGGCTACGACTACTCAATCAATTATTGTCCCGACGGAACCATCAGTGATGAATGCCGCACCTACAGTAAACCAATTCGATGGGATTATTTCGATGTGCCCGAACGTCAGCATTTATTTAAAGTATATTCCGCGCTCGATAAACTTAAAACGGAAAATGAAGCCATGCGTTCCAATAATTACAATTGGGATGTGAGTGGAAATGGCAAAAGTTTTATTATTCAAGATCCATCCATGGATGTCGTCATCATTGGCGAATTTTGATGTTACTTCCATTTCAATGGTTCCCGGATTTCCGCACACCGGTACCTGGTATAATTATTTATCAGGGGAATCAATTGTGGAAGATAACCTAAGCAATCCATTCTTGCTTCAGCCCGGAGAATATCGGGTGTATACCGATGTGGAGTTACAAACACCGGATTTATCGGTTGGGATTGATGAGCCGGAGCAAAATAAAATCAGTTTTTCAAGTGTTTATCCAAACCCATTTGATGTAAATACCAGCGTATCTTATCAATTATCCATATCCCAGCAAGTTAAATTGGGCGTTTATGATTTGAACGGAAGATTAATACGTACATTGGTGAATGGAAATCAAGCGCCCGGTAATTACAATATCGATTGGAACGGAATGAGTAATTCGGGTGAGATTTGTGCATCCGGAGTTTATTTGATCCAGCTCATTTCAGACGAGGGAATTGCGAATGAAAAAGTGGTGTTTCAACCGAAATAAGTTATTGTGAAAGAATGTATTACAGGAATGATAAATTTATATTTTTAAGCCAATCTTAATTTGATTTTATGATGCGATTTTACACCAAGCTACAGTCTTATTTCAGGATTTTTTCTCTTGGTTTCCTCCCAGGCTTTTCCCAAACAGTGACGGGAACGGTTAAAGACGAAAACGGCATTACTATGCCGGGCGTTACGGTTCAAATTGATGCCTCTACTAAAGGAGACGCAACGGATCTCAATGGAAAATACACTATTGAAAATGCACCTGTGGGTGAACACACTTTAAATTTTTCCTTTATCGGCTATAAGAAGCTAAGCGAGGTGGTTAATATCCCTGCCTCCGGGACCATCACGGTTGATAAAACCATGGAAGTGAGCTCCGAAAACTTAAATGAATATGTCGTTGTAGGCTACGGTGTTCAGCGACAAAGAGAAGTAACCGGTGCAATATCGAAAGTCACGAGTAAGCAAATAACAGACATTCCTGCCCCGAGTTTTGAGGCAGCTCTTCAGGGAAAAGCTGCAGGTGTGCAAGTTACTCAGGGGAGTGGTCTTGCCGGAAGTGCTTCTGTAGTGCGTATTCGCGGAATTGCTTCTATTTCGGCTGCAGGCGATCCTCTTTATGTAGTGGATGGAATTCCGATAAGTCAGGATTATTTCCTTAATGGAAACCGCGGAGCAATGAATAATAACCCATTGGCTACCATTAATCCCAACGATATTGAAAGTATACAAATATTGAAAGATGCTGCTGCAACGGGAATATATGGATCGCGCGGAGCAAACGGCGTCATTTTAATTACTACGAAATCGGGATCGGGTAGAGGATGGTCTTTTAATTTGGGTACAAAATTCGGTGTTGCCCAACCAACTGCCCGACCCAATATGCTGAACAGTGATGAGTTGTTGCAATTGTATCAGGAATCCTGGGAGAATGACGGGAATGTGGGACTGGCTCCCCTCAAAGGAGGCAGAACCTGGGAACAAGCCCGTCAGACCAATACCAATTGGGTAGATGAAACCATTCATACCGGATTTAAACAGGCTTATAACTTTTCAGCGAATTACGGATCGGATAAATTCAAACTTTTCTCATCCATTGGTTATGACGATAATGCGAGTTATTTAATCGGTAACTCCTATGTGAGAACTTCATTTCGCTTGAATGGCTCGTATAAAATTACAGATCAATTAACCCTTTCGGCAAATTTATCCGCGAGTCAAGGTGTCAACAATCGTATAGATGCTGCATGGAGTGGAGGTCTGGGTGATGCTATGTCAACAGCCTTGCCATATTATCCTGTTTTCTATAAGGATACGGTTTTCAACGATTCAGGTGAAATAACCCACCTTCCGGGCGACTATTGGGATCAGGGTTCCAATCCGGTGCGAAAACGAAATTTACAAGACTGGCGCACAACCGAATGGCGTTCGATCAATAATATTTCTTTGGAATACCGACCAACAAAGAAGCTATTTATTAAACTCTATTCCGGATATGACTATTTAGATTTGAAAGATGATAAATTTTCAGATGCACGTTTGTTGAATTCCGATAGGTTGGGAACTCAGCAAAGTCTCGCTGAGAGATGGGCTACCTATACCAATAACTTTAATATTAATGGAACGGTGACCTATTTCCACGATATTGATGAGGACAATAAATTAACCTACCTGATCGGGACAGAATATCAGCAATCTACTTCTATTGCGAAACCCCGTCAATACCGTCAGGATTCTTCTGTAGACGGAAATTTCCGTGAGAATCCAAATCTCCTGGATCAGCCTTTCATGGACGGAGATTCAACATCCGTTCCCGGATATCGGTTTGAAGGTGACGATAATAAACAGATTTTTAACTTCATTTCGGCATTTGCCCGTGTGAACTATTCTTTCAAGAATAAATACTATGCGCAGGCCAGTTTCCGGGCCGACGGATCCTCACGTTTTGGCGAGAACAACCGATTTGGCTATTTTCCATCGGCCTCCGCCGGATGGGTAATCAGCGAGGAGAACTTTATGAAGGATGTCAAGTCGATTTCCTTCCTGAAACTTCGGGCAGGATGGGGGATCACTGGAAACGCGGCTATTCCGAATTATCAGCAATATGGGGAGTATAGGAAAGTGCCCAACGGATACAACAGTCAAGATTACCGATACCTTGCTATTCCTCCCAATCCAGATATTCAATGGGAAACATCTAATACATTTGATTTCGGCTTAGAAAGCGGATTTTTTGATGACCGTATCACGGCAACTTTGTCGTTTTACAATAAAAAGACTACCAAAGTTTTACTCAGTATCACCCCTCAGGTGAGTACGGGATTTGCTGGTTTTTGGGATAATGTAGGGGAAATTTTGAACCGCGGTGTGGAATTTGCTTTCAATTCCACGAATATTAGTAAAAAGAAGTTTACCTGGAAAACCAATTTTAACATTTCATATAATTACAATGAAATCGTAAGTATCGGAGATTATACCCCGGATGCAATAAGTGGTGGCACCAATGATACAAGAGTGGTCGTGGGCAAACCGGTAGGAACGAACTTCCTTGTTCGATTTTCCCATATCGATCCTGAAACCGGAAGAAATGTTTATCTCGACGCAAACGGAAACGAAACTATGGTTTGGGATCCGGCCGATCGTGTGGCCGTAGGACGTGTTTTACCGAAAGCTGTCGGAGGGATTACAAATACGTTTGAAATTGGGCGATGGAATATTGGACTTGTTTGTGTATTTAGCCTCGGAAGTAATATCTATGACTCTTCTTCAAAAAGGCAACTTGGTGTAGTTACAGACTGGAATATGCGAACGGATATTTTTGATCGATGGCGCGCTCCGGGAGATCAGGCAGAATATGCCCAACTCTCGCAATTAAATGAGAATTATGGATTGACCAATGCCTATGACAATAATTCAACGCAGTTCTTGAAAAAAGGAGATTATTTAAGATTCCGACGATTAAGTGTGGGATACAGTTTCCCTAAGTTCGCAATTGGATCAGCGACCTTTCAAAGTGCCAGTATAACACTTTCGGCAGTTAACTTCTTCACGATTACAAATTTTGACGGACTTGATCCTGAAATAGCAAGGGATTTTGAAAATGCGACAGACCGAAATTTGAGCTCGAATATCACTTATCTGACTCCTCCACAGGAAATGTCTTTCAACCTTGCCCTTAACCTCAGATTCTAAGAACATGAAAAAACATACTTTAAGAAAAATTAGAATAGTGTTTGTTATCGGCTTACTTGTCGTGGGCTCAGTTTCCTGTAAGAACCTACTGGAACAAAAACCCCCGAAAAGCTCATCATCTTTGTTGCCCTCAGAAGCAGTGCAATCAGCCGCAGATTTACAGGAATTGCTTAATAGCGCCTACGATGTGCTCGCTAATACCTATAACGGTGATTACCAGAATATGCCTACATTGATGAGCGACAATCTGGTGCGCCCGTTAAATCAGGATGATTATACTTCGGTATGGTTGAGAGGAAGTAATATTTTCAATGGGGCCGTGGGTGAAACGTTCAAGCAACTTTCAATAGCAATTTTGCGTGCGAATACGGTATTGGAAAATGTGGATAATGTAAGCGGACTTTCCGATGCAGATCGCACAAGGTTTATGGCCGAAGCACACTTCATTCGAGGTTTATGTCATTTCGATGCGGTGCGTGCCTGGGCGCAACCTTATGGCTATACACCGGACAATTCGCAGCCGGGCATTGCGATCCGACAGTCTTCTGATATTGTTAATGCTCCGCGCGCCACAGTGGCTGAGGTGTATGATTTCATCCTTTCAGAAATAGCTGAAGCCGAAGCTGGTCTGCCCGAATTTAATGAAGTATATGCCACCAAATGGTCCGCTATCGCATTAGAGGCAGAAGTTCGCTTTCAACAGCACAATTATCAAAAAGCGTACGACCTTTCCAATCAATTGTTGACCGAAGCTCCGCAGATATTTGATGCGCAGGTAAATAAATATCAGTTTCCTCAGGTGAGTCCTGAGGCGTATTTTTATGTGTATTCGTATCCAAGACCGGATGGAACAGTCGATAGCCGAAATGGGTTTTTCAGGAACAATTATTTCGCAGGAGGTACACCGAAATTGCGGGTACAGGAAGATTTATATAATCTATTCACCGCTTATGGAGACTCAACTTCCCGTGGAATCCTGTATGCAAAAAATGATCAGGATGGAAATATTACCTATATCACCCATATGTTCGATGCTGAGTATTTTAATATCCCCCTATTTACGGTTACTCAAATGATGCTTATGCGCGCCGAATCGGCAGCAGAAATTGGTGGTGATTTAAGTCAGGGAATTGAAGATATAAATGCGATTCGTGAAAGGGCGTATGACTCGAATGTCGACAATCTCTTAGGAACCGCTAATGCAACCGCTGTTATTCAGGCAGCCCGTTTGGAAAGAAGGCTGGAGTTTCCCTTCAACGGTGAGCGCTTTCACGACTTGAAACGCATGGGGTCGCAAGGTGAAGATATTATTGTACGAGGCGCACCATGGGATTGCAATGGAATGATTCTTCAATTTCCGGCGGTTGAACAGTCTGACTTTTTCCCTCTTAATCCCACGGGTGGTTGTTAATTAGAATAAATTTACATTTATGAAAATCAATATATTAAACCGAATATTTTATCTCATTTTCTGCCTCTTAGCACTAAGCGCTTGCAAAGATGATGAAACTCCAATAGGTGAGCCTTTCGACAAGGTACAAGGACTAACCGCTTCCGATTGGGCAATTTCGGAGGTGTTTCTGGTAGACGAAGGAAATCCTGCAAAACCGGAGCGCAATATTTCTGATCAGGTTATTGATGCTTCGACGCCGCTCGAATTATCGTTCAGTGCAGATGGAAGCTTCACGGCGAGTACCGAAAATAGCTTTTTCCCATTAAACGGTACATGGTCCTTTGATGATCAAAATGCCCCAACTAAGATTGTTCTTGTAGCACCTGATGGCACAGCGACCACTGCTCCTCTTGGTGGCCCTACGCGCATTAGCGATACCCAATTGAAAATAAACTTTGTAAAACGATCTTGTCCCGACGGTGCCAACGAAAAGGCTGTCCTCGGCTATCGACTGGTATTTAATAGAAAATAATCAAAGCAATGAACCGAACTTTTTTTAAATCAATTGTCCTTTCCGCATTGTTTTTAAGCATGGCTCTCGGCAGCTATGCCCAAGGAATATATTTTGATCCGTCGCCCACTGATGTTACGGCTCCTGGTCGACTATATATCGATATTACTTCCAGCGAATGCAACTGTCCTGAATTGCAGGATGTGGATCCGGATACCAATCCACTCTATATCTGGTTATGGAATCCAAATGCTACGCTTATGGGAACCCTTAACGGAACTTGGGATAATTCGAATGATCAAATGAAAATGGTGCAGGATCCTTCAAATCCGAATGTCTGGTACTTCGATTTCTTTGGAAACTCTCTTGCCAATTTTTACGAGCAGCCGGCGGCGATATTTTACGCCGATGGTATGGATTTTCTTGTTAAAGAGAAAAATGGAGCTCCCTCAGGTTTGCCCGAGCAAAAATCACCTGACTTGCATTATGATTTCGAGCCTATAGGCTGTTTTGAGAAAATATGTCCTTTTCCGACCACTTTCTTCCAGGATGACTATTTCATTATTACCTATGACAACAACAAAGAGACCATTTCTTCGCTTCAGAATCTCGGACCTGATGAATGTCTGATTTGGTACCGATACAGTGTCAATGGGGGTTCATTACAAGTCTTTCAGCAGGCAACGGATAAATTTAAAATGGATTATGATGGGGATGGTGTCTTTTCAAAAACAATGATTCCGCAAGAGTACTTTGGTCTGAATCCCGGTGATGAACTCAACCCGAATCGATGTTTACATAACGAAAGCACCGATTCAGGCACCGCCTTTTACAGCGCCCATATCGCTGTTCCCTGGTTGCCAATAATCAATTCCTGAACTTTTTTTAAATGGCCCTGAATATTTTTTAAATATTCGGGGCCATTTTTTTAAACGGTCTATTGATGCGGATGTCGGAAGTTGAAATTCCGTCTCAAATATTAAACTGCCCGCAAAAAATTGTTTCCGTACATCTACAAATGCTGCCGCTTGCGGATTAAAATATGTATTTACATAATCAAAGCTTAGCTTTGTTCGTTAGGATATCTGTATGATTAAACTGCAAAACGTCAATAAAAGCTATCTGGTTGGTGACCGACCCTTGCCGGTTCTCAAAGGAATTGATCTGGAAATCAAAAAGGGGGAATTGGTTTCAATTATGGGGTCTTCGGGATCCGGAAAGTCCACCCTGCTAAATATCCTCGGAATCCTCGACAATTACGATTCGGGGACATATCACCTCGATGGACGGCTTATAAAGGATCTGAATGAAACAAAAGCTGCGCATTATCGCAGCGAAATGATTGGTTTTATCTTTCAGTCTTTCAATCTTATTCCATTTAAAAATGCCATGGAAAATGTGGCCCTTCCGCTTTATTATCAAGGTGTAAACCGCAGTAAGCGCAATGATCTGGCTCGAAAATACCTCGACAAAGTGGGATTGCTTGAATGGGCCGACCACTCTCCCAATGAATTGAGCGGTGGGCAAAAACAGCGTGTGGCTATAGCGCGGTCTTTGATTTCTGAACCCCGTGTTATTTTGGCCGATGAGCCTACCGGAGCCCTCGATAGTACTACTTCATACGCCGTTATGGATTTGCTAAAGCAAGTAAATGCCGAAGGAATGACAGTAGTTATCGTAACCCACGAGAGCGATATTGCCGAAATGACAAATCGGTTGATTAAATTGAAAGATGGTGTAATTGAAAGTCACAACGCGCTGAAAGCAAATGTTTGATATCGACAAATGGCAGGAAATTCTCTTAACGATCCGAAAGAATAAACTGCGGACGTTCCTGACGGCATTTTCTGTTTTGTGGGGAATATTTATGCTCGTTGTTTTACTCGGAGTGAGCCAGGGATTGCAAAATGGAGTTACGAATAGTTTAACGATGATGCCATCAATAGCATCTGGGTACATTCCGGAAAAACCTCATTGCCGTATAAAGGATTGCGCTCAAACCGAAAAATTCAATTTACGACAGCCGATTTCAATTACGTCAAAGATCATGTGGCGGGTGTGGAATATTCCTCGGCTCGTGAGATGGTTTGGAGTGCAGAGGTAACTTACAAAACAGAGTACAATACTTATCCTGTGCGCGCCGTAAATCCGGATCATCAATACATTGAAAACTCCCTCATTGTCAAAGGTCGGTTTCTTAGTAATGAGGATATTCTAAGCAAAAGAAAGCTGGCGGTAATCGGAAAAGATGTAGTTACAGACCTTTTTCCAAATGAAGATCCGATTGGGAAATACATTCAGGTTTTCGGGATTCCTTTTAAAGTTATTGGCGTTTTTGAAGATACCGGAAACGATCGCGAGCAGCGCTATATTTATGTGCCCCTGACCATTGGCCAGCAAATTTTTGGCCATGGAGATGATATTGACATGTTTATGGTTACTACCGGGGATCTACCTCTGGCGACCACCGAACAAATGGTTCAGCAAATAGAGGACTATTTAAGACATAAATACACCATTTCACCAAACGACGAAGCCGCTATACACGTGCGCAACAACAACAAAGAATTCAGGAAAATATCAGATATCCTTGTGGGAATCAAAATATTTGTCTGGATTATAGGCGTGTTTACCATTATTGCAGGGGTTGTGGGTGTAAGCAATATTATGAGTGTAGTAGTAAAAGAGCGCACCAAGGAGATTGGTGTTCGAAAAGCACTTGGAGCCACTCCCGGCTCGGTCATTGGATTGATTCTTCAGGAATCTGTTTTCATTACTTCTTTCGCGGGATATTTAGGTCTGGTGCTTGCTGTATTCACCCTCGAAGCTATGTCGAAGCTTATTGGTAAACAATCCATGTTTGAACGCCCCGAAGTGAATTTTAATGTGGCCATTGCTACTTTGATTATCATGGTCATGGCCGGAGCAATTGCAGGATTTTTTCCCGCGTTGCGCGCTGCCCGAATAAAACCCGTTGTTGCACTTAGAGATGAATAGCGATGTTTGACAGAGATAAGTGGATAGAAGTGTTTCAGGTCTTGGGCAAAAACCCATTTCGCACCGCTGCGACAGCTTTTGGTGTGATGTGGGGGATTATGATGCTTATAATAATGATGGGTTCCGGTAGAGGATTGGAAAATGGGGTTACTGCCAATTTTAACCGTGTGACCAATAGCATGTTTCTTTGGTCGCAAAGTACCACAATGCCTTATAAAGGATTTAAACGCGGAAGAAATATAGAGTTGCGCAGTGGAGATGTGGCTTATTTAAAACAGAACGTACCTGAAATTGATATTATTTCTCCGCGAACGCAGCTCGGCGGGTACCGCGGCGCAAATAATGTTACCCATGGAATTCGAACAGGAGCGTTTACTGTAATTGGTGATACTCCTGATTATATCAAAATCGAAAACCGCCCTTTCAACCGGGGACGTTTCATCAATTGGGATGATATCGAAAATAGTAGAAAGGTTTGCGTCATTGGCGAACGTGTTTATTCCGAATTATTCGAAAAAGGCGAAAAACCTCTCGGAAAGTATATTCAGATCAATGGAGTGAATTTTCAGGTGATTGGAACGTACAAGTCAAATTTCACCGGTGAACGGGCCGAAGAGGATACGAAAACCATCTTTATGCCCATCACTACTTTTCAAAAAGCATTCAATTGGGGGGATATGGTCGGCTGGCTAAGTATAACGAGCAAACCGGGTGTGAATGTGGAAGAAATGGGCGAAAAAGTGGTGGATAAACTCAAGGAACAACATACTATTAATCCGAAGGACGATCGTGCTTTTGGGTATTATAATTTGCAAAAAAGCTATAACCAGATGACGGGTATTTTTACCGGTATTCGTGCATTATCCTGGTTTGTGGGAATTCTTACCTTGTTTGCAGGAATTATCGGCGTAAGCAATATTATGCTGGTAATTATCAAGGAACGAACCAATGAGATCGGTGTTCGGAAAGCACTCGGTGCGACACCCTGGAATATCGTTTCACAAATTCTCCTTGAATCCTTGTTTCTCTCTTCCATAGCCGGATTTCTCGGGGTTATTCTCGGCGTTTGGTTGCTCGAAGGGGTCAATTCTTTTTTGGGCGACAGCGCACAATCTTTTATTAATCCCGGTGTCGATTTTAAAGTATTATTTTCTGCCCTTGCTATTCTTATTATCGGAGGCGTTTTGGCCGGCCTGCTTCCGGCTATTCGCGCCGTTCGCATAAAACCTATTGAAGCACTCAGAACTGAATAAACCTATACTAATCAACTATCTACTCATGAAGAAGGTCATTTTTATCATTGCTTCCATTTTAATTGTCGGCCTGCTGGCCTGGACGCTCTTTTATGTATATCAAAAATCACAGGAAAAACCGATCAGCTTCGATACCGAAACGCCCTCGTATACCGACATTATCCAAAAAACTGTCGCCACAGGATCAGTAGAACCACGTAAGCAAATTGATATCAAACCGGTTGTTTCAGGAATTATTAAGGAGCTTTATGTGGAGCCTGGAAATGTGGTGAAAGCCGGAGATGTACTTGCCAAAATTCAAATTATTCCCAATATGGTTTCTCTCAACAATGCCGAGAACCGGTTAGAAAGAGCGAAAATTGAAATCGATAACGCCAAAGTAGATTTCGACCGGAATAAAAAGCTGTACGATCAGGGAGTGATCTCCTATGCCGATTTTCAGCCTTATCAAACTGCTAAAAAGAATGCACAAGCAGAGCTGGAAGGTGCTCAGGACAATTTGCGGATTATTCAGGAAGGGGCTTCCGCCAAAAATAGTTCTTCTTCCAATACCCTCGTCCGAAGTACGATTAGTGGTATGGTGCTCGATGTACCGGTAGAAATTGGAAATTCGGTTATCGAAGTGAATAATTTCAACGAAGGGACTACCATCGCTACAGTTGCCGATATGAAGGACCTGATTTTTAAAGGAAATGTCGATGAGTCGGAAGTGGGGAAAATTAAAGAAGGAATGGATCTAATTCTCACCATAGGAGCTATTCAGAATGAGACGTTTGATGCCAAGCTCGAGTACATTTCGCCGAAAGGCGTAGAGGAAAATGGCGCTATTCAATTTGAAATAAAGGCAGCCGTTGACCTTAAAGAAAATCAATTTATTCGCGCGGGATATTCTGCCAATGCAAATATTGTTCTTGCACGCGCCGACAGTGTTTTGGCGATCGATGAAGGTCTGGTGCAATACGAAGATGATAGTGATACCGACACTTTCGTGGAAGTTCAGACGGGCAATCAGCAATACGAGCGCCACGATGTGAAGCTCGGCCTCTCTGACGGATTGAAAGTTCAGGTGCTTTCAGGGGTGTCAAAAGATGACAAAATTAAAGTGTGGAATAAGCCTATAGTAGGTGGAGAGAATTAAAATATGAAGTATTGGATTTTCAACATATTGTTTTTCGTTTTCATAACCGGTTGTTCGATGAGCTATCCGAAGAAATCGGAATCCGATGATTTCGTAAAGGTCAAGCTCGACTATGCACAAGGACTGAGAATATGGAAGAATAAGGCGAATTATAAAGTTGAGATCCGCAATCCGCGCGATACAGCTAAGCTGATGGCCACGTATTTTTTTGACTCGGAAAGATCAAAATCGGCGGGCGATACAATTGCTGTTCCGATCGGCAAAGCCGCATTGAATAGTACCACTTTCATTGCTTTTTTTGACAAGTTGGGCTTAGCAGATTTGGTTAAAGGAGTGACCTTCACTGATCGGGTGATGAACACACATCTTAAAGATCAAATAGCCAGGAATGAAACTGTGGAATTAATTTCTGCTGGCAAACTGGATTTTGAAAAAGTACTCGACCTCCAGCCGGATTTGTTTATGGCGTATAGCTATGGCGAAAGCGATTTTAGCCGCATCGAAGCCCAGAAAATTCCGGTTGTATTGAATATGGAATATCTGGAATCCACCTCTTTGGGTCGCGCAGAATGGATAAAGCTGGTGGGGATTCTCACCGGAAAATATGAAGGTGCTGACAGTGTTTTCACGGAAGTGAAAAAATCCTACGAAAATATTCGTTCTCAGGTAGCTATGTCCTCTCATGTGCCATCGGTATTTACAGGCAGTCGCTATCAAAATTCCTGGTTTGCTCCGGGTCGCGACAGTTATATTGCCAATTATATTCACGATGCAGGTGGCAATTATGTATTTCGTGATCTCGAAGGAGCGGGAAGTACAGAGATTGATTTTGAAGTCGCTCTAAAAGCCATTTCCGATGCAGATTATTGGGGAATGGTTGTTTCTCAGGACGAACCGTATACACTGGAAACAGTCCGGGAGGAGGATCCGCGCTACGCGTCCTTCAATTCGTTTAAGGCGGATCATATTTTTGTGTGCAATGCTGCCAAAACAGATTATTTTGGCGACGCCGTTATGGAGCCGGATGAAATTCTAAAAGATATGGTGGCAATTCTCCATCCCGAAGTCTTGCCGGAGCGGGATTTCAAGTATTTTCATCCTTTGCGATAGCTCCTGCAAAGATCGGATCTGAATTATCTCACTCAGCCGATTATCTTTGTGCTCATGTCAAAAAATCCGTTTCGGTTGTGGATCGTCCTTTCGATCGTTTTGGTTCTGCTCTTCGGATTGAGTCTGTTTCTCGGGTCGGTTCATATTCCGGTTTCGGCTGTTTTTACTTCGGATTCCTTTTCGGATATCCAAAAAACTATTCTCCTTAAGTCGCGCCTCCCGAGAGGTCTTGCCGCTTTGGGTGGCGGAGCAGGTCTCGCCCTGGCTGGATTGCTGATGCAGACACTCTTCCGGAATCCGCTGGCTGGTCCCTCTGTTTTGGGAATTACTTCGGGAGCTTCTCTCGCGGTGGCGATCCTAACACTTGGGATTTCGGGTGTGGTAATGGCCCAATATCAAATTGTTGTAGCTGCAATTCTCGGTTCGCTGGCTATCATGTTGGTTATTTTGGCTGTAGCCAAAAAATTCTTCGATGTTACCGCCGTCCTGATTGTCGGACTTATGCTGAGTTTTTTTACTTCGGCTATCGTCAGCCTTCTACAGTCTTTTGCTTCAGCAAGTTCTATAAAATCGTTTGTGTTCTGGGGCTTTGGAAGTTTTGCAAACCTCACCCTTGGCCAGGCATACCTTTTTTTGATTCCGATCTTCTTAATCCTCATTCTATCATTCTTCTTCATCAAACCATTGAACGCCCTTTTGCTCGGAGAAATGCACGCCGCTTCGATGGGGATAAAAGTAAAATCGCTGCGAATACAAATTATGCTTGCTACAGGTATTCTCACCGGAGTCATTACTGCATTTTGCGGTCCGGTAGCTTTTATAGGTCTGGCTTCGCCGCATATTGCGCGTTTTATTTTTCGCTCAGTCGATCATCGTATCGTGCTGCCTTCCTCCATAGCAGTGGGTGGTTTGCTGGCCCTTGCATGTGATATTATTTCCAGACTTCCCGGCTCGGATCACGCTCTTCCGCTCAATACGGTTTGTGCTTTTATGGGCGCTCCCGTCGTCGTTTATCTGATCATTTCCGGTCGCAAAAAGAAGTTTCTCTTATGACCCGGATTGCAGCCCAACATATCGCAATAAAGTATACTACGCGTTCGCAAGAACGCGTTATTTTAACGGATTTTAATCTGGAGGCGGAAAGCGGTGAAGTTATAGCCTTTATCGGCTCCAACGGCACAGGGAAGTCGAGTTTGTTGCGCGTGCTTTCCGGATTGCAGGAACCTTCAACTGGCGATATTTATTGGAATAAAACAAATCTGTCGGAAATTCCCTTGAGAATTCGACCCACGCACCTCTCCAACCTTTTCAGCAATTATGCACGCGTCGATGGATTCACAGTTTACGATCTGGTTTCGTTGGGCAGACAGCCGTATTTGGGGGTTTTTGGAAAGTTGAAATCTGATGATCACACCGCTATTAAAGCGTCGCTCGAAAAGGTAGGTATGCAGAATTTTGCCGGGACTCAACTGGGCACGCTCAGTGATGGCGAGTTTCGGAAAGCTATGCTCGCGAAGATGCTTGCGCAAAATGCACCAATTATGATCCTCGACGAACCCACTACACATCTGGATTTGCCCAGCAGCGTTGAGTTTTTGAAACTGGTTCGAAAATTGGCGAAAGAGGAAGAGAAGACCATTCTCCTCAGCTCGCATAATTTATCACTGGTTTTCAAGATGGCCGACCGCATTGTCCTGCTTGGCGAAAAAGGTGCGTATGCCATCGGCAAGCCGGAAGAGATTGCCAATTCCGAACTCATGTGCGGCTTCTTGAAAACTCCGGATATCTTTTTCGAAAACGGAAACCTGATCTTTAAACCTGAGAAATGAAAATTGGAATTATTGGACTCGGCTGGTACGGCACTGCATTGGCAGAAGCCCTCTGTGCAAACCACGACGTAAGCGGAACGAAATCGACCATAGAAGGAGTGAAGGCTTATGCTCACTTTCCTTTTAAAGCCTATTTTCTGGATTTGAATCAGGAACCCGACTATCCGCGATTGCAACCCGTATTTGATGTGGATGTGCTTGTTGTAAATGTGCCGCCGCCGCGAAATGCTGAAGATGGAGAAGCATTGTATCTCCATCAAATGCAGAAAATCGCAGAAGGTATCCGAAAATATAACAGGATTCAGAAACTGATTTTTGTTTCTTCCACGGGTGTTTTTGGCGAAAGCCAGACCAAAGCAGATGAAAACACCTCGCCCGATCCTTCCCGCGAAGCAGGGAAGATATTGGTGGCAGGGGAGTGGTTTTTTATTTCCAATTTTGGAAATCGCACGCACATCATTCGACCGGGCGGACTGGTAGGGAAGGAGCGCCATCCGGCGAAATATCTGGCTGGTCGCACCGATATTCCGGGAAGGAATGAGGGAGTGAATTTGGTTCATCTGGATGATTTGGTGGAGCTTACGCGAATATTGATTGAGTCGGAAATTAAGCGGAGGATGTTTCATGCAGTGTCATCCGACCATCCCACACGTGAAAAATATTACCGCTATGCAGCGGAAAAGTTAGGCCTTCCTTTGCCGGAATTCGATCAAACAGAAAATTCGACGGGAAAGATTATTTCAGGAACTAAAACGGAAAAGGCGTGTAATATCCATTTTCGAAGTCCATTCGAAATGGTATGAAATCCTTAAAATCTTCCGGGAATCAGCACCTTTAGTTCCCGGGTTTCTATTTCCAGTTTCTCTTTAAATTTTCGGTATTCCGCGCTATCCGGATTCTGGACTTTGTGCTGCATCATGGCATTCCATTTTTCTATCCGCAACATAAGCGCATAGACATCCGGCGCTATTGCAGCTTCTTTTACTTTTTCGCGTATGAGGCCAATCCCCAGTTCGTTGAGGTGGATAAGGTCGTCTTGACGGTAATACCGATAGTCGCGCAATTCGTCCATCACAAATTCATACACAGGAAGGTAAATACTCCCTTCAAATCGACTTTCAAGTTTCTCGCAAAGTCTTATCAGCCGGGCTTTGGAGCGCATATTGTCTATTCCTCCCTGACGCATGTGCCGTATCGGCGATACCGTGAAAACAATCCGAACTTTTGGATTTTCAGAAATCAGAAGCGCAAGTGCTTCCTCCATGGTGTCGAAAAGCGCCTTGTCACTCAAGATGTGCTTCTTAAAATCGGCGGCCGGGAGATGGTGGCAGTTGTTCACCACCTCGCCTGTTTTAACCGATTCAAAACCTATGGCTGTGCCGAAAGTGAGAAAGAGAAAATCGGCATTGCGCAGCTCGCTGCCATATTCCTCAAGGCTCTGGTTGATTTTATTGAGTATTTTTTCGGCAACGCCTGCATTAAAATCGCTGTGATAATCCGTATGAACGAACTGATCCCGGCTTTTTGCCAATTCGCTTTCGAACACTTCTTTTCCCGAAAGGGCAAGCCTAATATGCTTGCCCATGCTTATCGGATTGTAAGTGATACCGCAGAGATTTGTCGCGGCATCAAATTTCAGATCCTGCATCCATTCCCCGATATTTGCTGAAAAGCAGCTACCTGAAAAAACGCAACGCGATGAATAATCAATACGCGATTCAAATGGGCTAAACGGTATTTCGGTGGTAAGTTTCACCCCTCGAAAAAATTGAAGTATAATGGATCGTTCAGAATATCTGAAAGGTATTCGCCGTGTGGGTACAAGGTTTTACAAGATCAAGCTTTTCAAGCCTTCACGTACGATTTCAGGGGTGCCGGAAGTCAGATCTACCACGGTGGAAGCTTCATTGTTTCCAAAGCCGCCATTGATCACGAGATCAACCTGATGGTTGTACTTTTCATGAATCAATTCGGGATCAGTGGTATATTCAATGACTTCATCATCATCGTGCACCGATGTGGATATCAGCGGGTTACCGAGCATCTCTACCAGGCCGCGAGCGATATTATTGTCAGGCACCCGGATACCAACTTCTTTCTTTTTGGTTTTAAAAATCTTCGGCAGAGCGCTACTTCCATTGAGAATAAAGGTAAACGGCCCGGGAAGGTTTTTCTTCATCAACTTGTAGTCAGGAGTGTCAACACGCGCATATTCGGCGATATGGCTCAAGTCAAAACAGATGATTGAAAAGTTGGCTTTATCGGCTTTCTCGCCTTTTATCTGAGCGACTCTCGCAACGGCTTTTGGGTTATTGAGATCGCAACCAATACTATATACCGAATCGGTGGGATAAATGATAACGCCGCCGCCTTTTAGCACATCGACTACTTGCTGCATGCGTTTCTGGTCGGGGTTGGTAGGGTGTATATTTAGGATCATGGTAGCTGTGGTTTTTGAAGTTCGAAATTTTCCTAAGCGGGTAAACGGTGATCGGTTTTCCGTCTATTTTTGGAAGTTGAGAATCCCTTTCGGTGCACTCAACTTCCATGATATGCTAAGCTAAAACAAATTATTGATTCACCATCGAGGCCTTTTTATGATCAGCCAAAAACTGAGCAAGACCATTGTCGGTAAGTGGGTGTTTTAGTAAACCAAGAATCGCGCTCAAAGGTCCCGTCATTACATCTGCACCAAGTTCGGCACATTGCACGATATGCATGGTGTGACGCACCGATGCGGCAAGGATTTCGGTTTGGAATCCGTAGTTGTCGTATATCAACCGAATTTGTGCGATGAGCGCGAGCCCGTCAGAAGAAATATCGTCGAGTCGACCGATAAAAGGGGACACGTAGGTAGCTCCTGCTTTTGCGGCAAGCAATGCCTGGCCGGCAGAAAATACGAGGGTACAATTTGTTTTGATTCCTTTATCGCTGAAATAACGAAGAGCTTTAATACCGTCTTTGATCATCGGCACTTTTACCACAATGTTTTTGTGGAGGGCAGCGAGTTTTTCGCCTTCGGCAATCATACCTTCAAAATCGGTGGAAATGACCTCGGAACTCACCGGGCCATCGACGATATCACAGATGTCGAGATAATGCTGTATTACATTGGCGTCGCCGCTGATGCCTTCTTTGGCCATAAGAGATGGG
Source organism: uncultured Cryomorphaceae bacterium (assembly GCA_963741985.1). Lineage (GTDB taxonomy): Bacteria > Bacteroidota > Bacteroidia > Flavobacteriales_D > Cryomorphaceae > Cryomorpha. Next base: position 37,431 of record CAVUKD010000004.1, on the reverse strand, counting down.
TTGGTAGTTACGCCATCTAAGACTCCAAAATCGCCCGCTTCACGGATTTGGTCAAGGTTTGCTGTATCGATAAAGAATTTCATGGAATGATTTTTTGTTTTTGGTATCCGCAAAGGTAGGAATTTGAATTGAGTCTGTTTTCGCTTAAGAAAGACAATTGAGCACTTTTCAGGATAGAATTTACCTCACTATTTCAGCGGTGTAAATGAACGAATATGAGAAATATCTGCGGTTTCACGGACTTTAGTTGGAGAGATAAAAATTCTGTCGATTCTGGATTTCGAAAACAAACCTTTTCTATATTCGGTATCGTTGATTTTACTTTTCGTGAAAGCTCAATAGTCTATATCCATCCATAAAATTTGAAAACGTATGCATAAAAGTCATTGGCTAAGGGATTATCGCAAGTTGTCGAAGGGGGCAACCATTATAGCTTTTTTGGCTTTAATCCGTTGTCTTTTCGAACCCTTTCGACTGGAAGGGTTATCGGAACATCCTCTGGGATTTGCAGAGGTCAAACCTTTTCTATTGGGGGCTATGACAAGTGCCGTTTCCTTATTGGTAATGGTAGTTCTCTCGTATTTTGGAAAGTATAAAAGCGCAATTATGATCTGCCTTGGTATGATTGTAATACTCTTAATTATTAAAATGATATATATCGGATTTTGACGGATTCACCGGCTCTTCAAGTGGAAAGCGCAACTTGCTAACCCCTGCGATGCTTTTACCCCTCTAGGTTTTTTGTAAATTTCAGAAAACGCATCTACTACTGTATTCTACACATTGAGGAGTATTGGCAACAACAGACGTATTCTTTGCTTCGGCGTATTTTGGTATTAACAAAATATAAGAAGGGTTTTAGGAAAGCCGATTCTGCTAAGACGCTCATTTTTAGATTCCCAGTTTGGAGTCAAACTATATGCCAGTTGAAGTCCTAAAACCAACCCGGGCTGGCATAGTTTTAGGACGTATAACGGGTATAAACCTTAAAAAAATACGATTATGAACCCGAACGAAGATAGACGATACAATCGTCAACATGAGAATGAATACCGCGAAGAAAGAAACAACGGACGATTTCCAGAAGACCGAAGTCAAAACAGACCACATACAGGAATGCGCGGAAATCAGCCGGTTTATGGCTCACAAGAGCGATGGGTGGAAGACCGAGGTGATTGGAGAAATGAAGCGGCACGGAGCGAACGATTTGGTCAAAATGCTCCCAGAAATTACGGTAATGAGCAATACAGCGGCGAAGTATACAATGATTCGCACTACCGCGATGAAGCTTACCGGGGACTGAAATACGGCGATCGCGAGCGAAGAAACTCGCAATACAACAATCCGGATTACCGCTCCCAAAACGACTACCAACATGCGCAGGATGGAATCTTTGGCGATGAAAGGGATCACCTTCCCGGATTGACCGATGGTCAACGCCGAGCCTATAATGAGGTGATTTTTGAAAGAGGCCCATACGATGCCAGAGTGGATGGTAGAAGCCTCGGCGATCGACATCACGTATATACCGGCCCGAGCCATCGTGGAAAAGGTCCGAAAAACTACATACGCCAGGATGTACACATCAAAGAAGATGTGAATCGCTCACTTACGGATAGTCACTCCGTGGACGCATCAGATATTGAGGTTATGGTTCAGGATGGAATCGTGATTCTGAGCGGTACCGTTGATTCGCGCGTTGCCCGGCGCGATGCTGAAAGTGCGGTTGATTACATTACAGGGGTTCGGAATATTGAAAACAGGATCCATGTAAGGTCAGCTGACGACGAGCGGAATAAATCCCAAAAAATGACGAATGCGAATAAAGAAGAGCCGGATCGAAAATCTAAATCAGTTAAAGCTCGAAACGGGAAAGCTAAAGCTTAATATCTAAGCTTACCTCCGTATAATAAATGGCTTTCGGATCAATCCGGAGGCCATTTTTCTGGTATAAGCACCCGTACACTTAGAAGTCCAGGTTTTACGGTTTAATTCACTTTTGGCTATTTTGCTTGTGCCGTGGTTAGGTTCCAAAGACGCGATACCCGCTAAAATAAGATCCGAAAATCTTGAATACCGTGCCAAACAAACGCTCCCGATCAGAAATTCAAACGGGAGCGGATGATGGTTGTTTATATTACAAGGCAGGAATATTCACTAATTCTGTATCAATATTTTTCTCTTTCCCTTCAAATTTGAAATTGTGAATTACCTCCAAAGCGTCGTGATCTATCCGCTTGGCATTTGATCCGTCAATTACCACTTTGGCTTCAGCCGGAATATGTTGCAGGGTATTGAGTAAGTTGGCTTTGTTCAGAAAAGACACGTGCTCACTCAGATGTATGTAAATCTTCTCGAGTGAATTGGCATCGTCGCGTTCTTCTGTATATTTATACGGTACCTGGTAATTGGTTTTTAAAATATAAAAAACACCTACTACCATTCCCACCACAATACCAATAAGCAAATCGGTAAACAGAATGGCAACAATGGTGACGATGAAAGGAATAAATTGTTGAAGCCCCACCTTAAACTGCTCTCTGTAAAGGGCCGGTTTCGTGAGTTTAAAACCGACCATGATGAGTATTGCGGCGAGCGATGCTAACGGAATTTTATTCATAATGGCGGGCAAAAATGCTACCGCTATGAGCAAAAACAGTCCATGGTAAATGGTGGCCATTTTGGTGCGCCCTCCGGCTTGGAGATTCGTGCTACTCCTTACGATTACAGCAGTTACGGGTAGTCCGCCAACCAGTCCGCAGACAATATTACCAATTCCCTGCGCTTTGAGTTCGGCATTGGATGGGGTATGTCTTTTCAATGGATCCATCCGATCGATGGCCTCGGTGCTCAGAAGGGTTTCCAGGCTGGCTACGATCGCGATAGTGATAGCGACAATATACGTTTGGGGATTGCCAATGGAATCAAACGATGGAAAGATTATCGAAGAAGTGAATGAACTAAAATCTGAGAATACCGGTATTTGCACCAGGTGGGCATTTCCAAGGCTATACGCCGGGTAATAGGCTGTGAATAAATAATTCATCAATACTCCGATAAATACAATCAGAATTCCTCCGGGTATTTGTTTAAGCCATTTCACGCTTTGCACGCGCTTGCTTCCCCAGGCAATCAGAAATAGCAGGGAGAAAATACCAATAATGAAGCTTCCCGCCACTGGATTTTTAAACGGTTCGATCAGGGTGGAAAACGTATTGCCTCCCGATGTCTCGAAGAATTTCATTTCTCCAAAAGCATCGGCATCAAAGCCGAGCAAATGCGGAATCTGCTTGAGGATAAGGATTAAACCGATGGCCGCGAGCATTCCCTTGATGACAGAAGACGGAAAGTACATCCCTATTACACCTGCTTTCGCAAAACCGAGGATGAGCTGGATTACACCCGCAATGATAACGGCGAATAGAAAGGCTTGGAAACTACCGAGATCGGTAATGGCATTGATCACAATCACCACCAGGCCGGCAGCCGGACCGCTGACGCTGAGATGTGATTTGCTCGCCATACCGATTACAATTCCGCCGACTATTCCCGATATAAGTCCCGACAACAGGGGCACACCTGATGCGAGTGCAATACCGAGACAGAGCGGCAGAGCTACGAGAAAAACCACGACGCTCGATAAGAGGTCTTCTTTGGTATACTTGAATAAATTTGAAATTTTTGATGACATATATATACGTGTTAAGCGTCCCCTCAACAGGGACTTCTTTGCATGTTTGGAATAAATAAATTTGAGCTTTCCCGCTGAAAGGCAGGAAAAAGAAAGCGAATATTAGGCGCGCGCCGACCGTGGAGGCTGGGTAGGAACCTCATCCATAAAGCGGGAGTTCAAGACCACTTCGCTTTGAACGTATATTTCGGCTTTAATCAATTTTTTGAGGAACCGATTATTGAAATGTTCACTTAAGAAAACTTTTGTTTTGCCGGCATGGATTTCTTTTCCGGGCTGCCGTTCATTTTGTTCTTCTGAACCCACTACATAGCAACTGGTATTCTGATCCTGAAGTACCGCCAGATTGACAAAGAGGGCAGGAGAGATAAGGAGCCACGCCACAATAATCACGTTCGCCATATAGCGAACACGATCAGGTACATATTTCCGAAATATGGTCTTTGTCATTTTTGCAAAAGTACGAAATTCTTTTGGTGAAAGAGGGGCAGTATAACGGCCGTTTAGCGAATAAGCAGCTTGCGAAAATGCATTTTCAAAATCACCAAAATATACGGCCATATACTGGTTTTCAAGAACAAAACGGTTAAAGGTATGATGGATATTTTATCCGAAAAAAGTACATTTGGAAAATCACGGGTATTAAAATCCTATATACAAACGACAGGGTTTCGTGCCTCGCGGATAGTTTTGTGATTGAAAAATGCTTATTGCTCCATCTAATTATTTGTGCTGATAATCGCGCCCGCAGCAAATCCACAAAGTTTTGCACCTAATTTTAAAGAAGAGAGATATATGAAAAAATTTATATGGATTGGATTATCCCTTATAGGATTTATTGCAAATGGATTTGGTGCTGAATCTTTGGTAGATAGAGTCAGATTTGCATCCATTGACAAGGCGAACGCGCTTTTGACCCAAGAGGATGCCTTTACAGAAAGCTGGAGCCCATTTGATATCGATTCCAGAATGCATAAACCGAATAGTACGAGAGAAGAATTGTTTGAATATATCGCGAAACAGACGCGTGAATGGACAGAAAAAGAGAAAAACGAGCTTATTTCAATTTTTGAAGAGGTCGATAAGCAAATTGAAAATCAAGGATTTAAAATTGATTTTCCGGAAGAGATTTATTTTGTCAAAACCACGACTAAGGAAGAAGGTGGAGCAGAGGGGTATACCCGGGGAAATTATATAGTCCTGAAAGATGATATAATTTCTCAGCCTACCGGCGATTTGAAAAAGTTGGTTGTGCATGAGTTATTTCATGTTCTGACAAGAAATAACCCTGAATTTCGGAAGGAGATGTACGCCATTATTGGGTTTAATTTAATGAATGACGTTGCATATCCCGAGAATCTTAAATCGCATAGAATTACGAATCCCGATGCACCCCAAACGGATAGTTATATTGATTTGAATGTTGACGAAGCGTCAAAATCCTGCATGATGATTTTATATGCAAATCAGGACTATAGCGGCGGAGATTTTTTTAAATATTTAAATGTGGGATTTTTATGTTTGAAAGGAGACACCCTAAAAACGATTGCGTATAAGAACGATAAACCTGTAATCTATACGATGTCGCAAGTGAGTGGGTTTTTCGAGCAAGTGGGAAAAAATACGCAGTATATTATTCACCCGGAGGAGATTCTTGCCGATAATTTTGCTTTTGCAATACTTGGTACGACCGGTCTCCCAAACCAGGAGATTGTAAATAAAATCAAAGAAAAGTTACAGGAGTAAAACGAAGGACAAGGCTATATTTCAGGATAGATTGGCGGGTTGGTTCGCCAGGTCATAAGGATCGAATGAGACATTCTGTGAATTGAAAGATCCGGACATTGGAAGGCCAAATCCATCCTATCCAATCCATTTAAGCGCATGGAAAAATGAACAAAATTGTTGAGACCAAAAGATTGATATTGCGGGAATTGGATATTTCCGATGCGGAACAATTCTTTAAGCTCAACGCCGATCCGGAAGTTTTGAAATATACAGGCGACCCACCTTTTTCATCCATTTCGGATGCCAGATCTTTCTTAGAAAATTACAGCGATTACGAAAAAAATGGTTTCGGGCGTTGGGCGGTAATCTCCAGAGAATCCGGTGATTTTATAGGCTGGTGTGGATTAAAATTGAACGAAGAAAACCGGATCGATTTGGGATTTCGGTTCTTTCAAAATGAGTGGGGGAAAGGATATGCCACAGAGTCTGCCAAAGCTTGTTTGGAAAGAGGATTTACTACCTTGAAAATCGAAGAAATAATTGAAAGAGCTTCCTTTGATAATAAGGCGTCAATAAGCGTCCTTGAAAAAATAGGAATGGTTTTTTGGAAAAAGGATACTTTTCAAGGAATAGAAAACGCTGTTTATTATAGATTAAACAAAACAGATTACAAGAATATGGCTGATCGGAAAATAGGGGGGTAAGCTCTCTTCTCGCCATCTAAATTTTTGCTTTGCACGCCTTTATTCGATATTTTAATGGTCTCAATACTAATTTCGGTCGGGGTTCATAATTGTTACTAACCTTCTGTGTATGGTGTTGTAGCGAGGTTACGAGCTAAGCACTAAACACCAAGGTGTGGCAAGTGTTTTTTTATTTCTTTCTATCAAGGTTAATGATTTTACCTTTTTCTTGTTCGATTGGCTCGTTTTCCAACTCGTGGGAATCAGGATAAAATTCCCAATAAACTTCACAGATGTAATCATGAAAGCTCCAGCCAATTCCGTCCGTTTCGTTTACAATAATGGATACTTGTTCGGCAAACTTTTCAAGTAGGTTCTCTTTTTCCATTAGATTCAAGGCAGCAACAAAGGTCGACCCTAAACTTGAATAAAATCCTTCATCGACGTCTCCGAAGTCATTAGTAAAATCTACACCTGTTGATACGTAAAAAAGCATTAACTCGGCTACCAACTCAGGAGAAGGGTTGAATTTCTTAAAATACGAAATTGCCTTTTTTCCGTTCTTAAGTTTAAGTTCGTATCCACGAGTCGGATAAAATGCTTCGAAAACAATGTCTCGGTACTTATTGAATAATTCTCTTTCATTGGGCTTCACATAAAAGTCGAGAAACTCCTTTATTGACTTGTCCTTCTTGTATAATTCCGAGATCAGGTTAATCAGACCTTGTTTGTCCAGTTTTTTGAGTTCGTTTTTTAGGTCTCGTAGTCCCATGATTCAATCTTGTAATGTCATTTTGTATTTGCCACAACGGTTTGGCTATGAGCAGTAGCGTCCCGCAGGGCGCTATTGCTTATAGGTTTTGTGTGTGCCCTGCATGGGCAGAACAGTACTGCAAAGTACAAAAGTTCTTTAATTATCCAGAGGGTGAACTACGGAGTACTCATGAACACAATTAAAAATGAACACTTAATGAAAAGTCCCTTATCCCACAGTTGGTTAGTGGGATTAGCAAGTCTTTAGATCAAGCCGAAGGTATGGCTGCAAGCTCGTTTGTTGTGAAACATAGAGTGAAGGAAGCAGGACTGCAAACTTAGCGCATGCGATATTGGATATTCCGGTGATGCTGACCCCCCATTCCGGCCATGAAGTATCTTTTTGATGAGGTTCCATCAAATAAACCAAAACCAATAGGAAGAAGAGCTGGGGTCAACATGCTCCGGAATCAAAAACCCAAGGGGGTCAGCATGCTCCGGAATAGTTGTTTTAACACGCTATCTTCACTTTTAAAAGGGGGGCAGCATCAGCCAGAATGACAGACGCTTTGAAAGGTGGATGTAAGGGGTCAGCTTAGTCCGGAATATCCACGATATCACGAAAACCTTAAAAATCAAATTGTTTTATGAGTAATAGGTGGATGGGCAGTAGCCCAACTGAGCGCAAGCGATTTCACGAATTCCTTCTTTTATACGAATGACATGAGTAGAGTCCGATCTTGAAAACTGCAATTACATTCGCAAGGCTGTGTAAAAGAGGATACCTATCGGCTTCGGATCTTCACCAAAAGATCGCTCCACAACGCAATGAATCGTCCCCAGAAAATCGGGATGGTGTGATATCGGAACGATGCTGTACCGATGCGTCAGCAGGCGCATTCCGTCCCTATTTTGGGGTGGAGACGTCTACTCGATTGGGCTTTTGTTTTATTTATTATTTATTTCGAAAATTGACTGAAAGTTCTCTTCAATTGATGAAACTTCTTCATCGGTGATATTCGTCAAATTCCTGCTGTCTTTTATTCTTTGATAACTTACCATTATTCTGATTTAGCAACTTGATCAATAAATCCACCTTAGTGTCAGGCAAAGAAAAATAAGTATTTATGTATTTAGTCATTCGATCATATTTTTCTAAATAATTTAGCTCTTCTGGTATTATTTGCTCAATGGTATCTTCGACGCATTCGTATAAAAATTCTACCTGTTTGGTCAGGTCATAATAACGATATAGATCAATTGTGTCATTAAGAATTTTAACATTATGATCTGCTGTGGGTTCCCATTCGATTAAATCTATTCTTTGAGAAGAGTATGCCTCCAAAATTGACTGGTATTCGTCAATTCGATTTAGTATGGCAGCTGATACTGGAAAAATCATCCCTCTTTTAGTATATCCCATCCGAGTCAATATATGATGAATCATGTATCTGTGTATACGGCCATTGCCATCAGAGAAAGGGTGAATAAATACGAATCCAAATGCTATCGTCGCAGCTGTTAAAACAGGGTCGTACCCAGACTCTTGTAGGAAGTTATTTGTATCTAATAGTCCTTTCATCAAAGAGGGTAAATCTTTGGACTTTGCTGATATATGGTCAGGTAATGGAGAAAAGTGTTTCGCGATCATGCTCTCCGATAAATCCTTCCTGAGTTCTTAACCCCATATTTTTCAGTTTTTTTGATCCGATAACAATATCTTGAAGCCTTTCTAATTCTTCGATTGTTAGGTGCTTTTTTCCAGCTTGTCCAATTGCTTTACCCCAATTTCTTGCTCTGAGATTAGGAGGGTATTCTCCTTCGATGGCAAAAGAGGCTTTTGAGTCTTTCAATAGCAGAAATGCTGCGGTTCTTCTGATGAGTTCTTTGTTTCTTCCAGCTAATCCTTTTTCGATTGAACCTGATAAGATCTTTTTCTATGAAGTTTTCGATTTTCATTAGTTTTACTAATCATCGGACAGAAACCCCGGAGTTCCCGGTAAGTTATTTTTTATTCTGTGTCGGGTAGAATTTATTGAAGAGCCTGTGAATTGTAGTTTCGGGATTGACTATTTCGACATATGTTCCTGTCTTTAAATCTGGGATGTCAAGTGCTTCACCCATTAACCATTCATATAAGAACCAAACTCTTCTGGTGTATTGGCTTGTTGGTTCTTTCTTTATCATATTCAGAACAGGTTCTTTTCCTGTATATTGAAAGAGCTTTTTTAAAATATATAAATCAATTCCTTCATACTTTAAAGCAAATGCTAAATGGCTGGTCAGGTCATTGTTAGGCTCGATGTCTGATTGTAAATACTTGCCATTGGTCAGTATTATACCGTTGATGTTTTTCAGTTACAATAGCAAGCCGATCTGGTAATGGGACATTTCGTTCTAAGTTTTCCTCAATAATAGTTATTAAAAATGCATAGCCGGCAAGAAATCCAGATTCTGGAGTAAATCTTCCATGAAATGCGGTTACTTTTTGTGAAAAATAGTTACTCATTCTTGTTGTTTATGAAATATAAGTACAAATATAACATGAAAATCAATTACTTTTCATGAATATTGATTATTAATTCATTTTAATACGTGAATATCGATTACAATAGTGTGGGTGAAAATAGGAATGAAGCTTAACAATTACTCCCTTCGGTCATGAGGTCGCTTTGCTTTGTTAGCTACGCTGAGCTCCTTCGTCGGTTCAATAAGCGCCAAAGCGACACGTACAACGCCTATACCCCAATCTTCTTCTTTCATCCATAGATCCGAAGTACAATATCGATATTTACAATGCAGAATCATCCACTAAATCGATGCAAATTATGCTTACGATTGTAGCCATTGGTACTCCTTTGATATTGGGGTATACCATTTTTGTGTACAAGACCTTTAGTGGAAAAGTAAAATTGGATGAAACAAGCTATCGAATGGAAAGAGAAGAAAATAGGATGCCTCTGAAAAGCTGAAGGCGTTGGCACTGCTCTTGTTTCAAAGCAAAAGCTTGCGGGCTCCATTGATCCCCTAATATGCCCTGAATATCCTTCGGGAAGGAATAAATCCGGTGTTCCCATCTCATATCGAAGTTGCTGATAAACTGGCGTAAGCAGAAGCAAAATATTGGTGGGAAGCTCAATACAAAGTCTTGCTGGTTGTTGGATTTTCTCCATGCGTTGTATTTTCCGCATCCAAAATCAAATTGAACAATGTAGATTTGAATTACGCTGTGGCGAATTGTCTAATTTGTGGCAAATTCGTTTTCAGCGGATTTATAGACTCAAATTGAAAAAATGATAACCTACCAAATCGAAAACAACCTCTCTCCAATTGAATTTAGAGACCTGCTCATAAAATCAACTTTAGGAGAACGAAGACCTGTGAATGAAATGGATAGAATAATTGGAATGGTTACCCATGCGAATTTAATTATCACGGCACGCCATAAGGACCAGTTGGTAGGCGTATCACGGTCGATCACAGATTTTGTATACTGCACCTATCTTTCGGATTTGGCTGTTGATGATGCTTTCCAAATACAGGGGATAGGCAAAGAACTTATCCGGCTAACAAAAAAGGAAACCCCAAAAGCTACGCTTATCCTGCTGGCTGCGCCCAAAGCGGTTGATTATTATCCGCATATTGGAATGGATAAACACAACGCTTGTTTTCTATTAACGGATGAAAAACAGCTGAAATAATGGATATCGAAATCAATCCGGATCTGGATTTAGTAAATTGGGAAAGGATTTCAGAACTTTTTGAATTAGTAGGTTGGGGAAAGAGAAATCCACAAGAAATAGAACTGGCCTTCAGGAAAAGCACCGTGGTTTGCATGGTTAAGAACGAGGAGGGAATTATTGGTTTTGGGAGAACCGTTGATGACGGAAGGTATTATGCCCTTTTGGTAGATATCGTAATTCATCCCGACCATCAAAGGAAAGGAATGGGCAGCGCGATTGTCCATAATCTGACGGATCAGTTGAAAGGATACAATTTTAGTACCTTGACCGCGGCACTCCAAAAGGAGATGTTTTACCAAAAAGCGGGATGGAAAAAGCAAAAATCGGGGTATATCCTTCCGGTAAATGAAAAACAGAGAGAAGAACATTGCGAAGAAATTGATTGATAAATATGTATAAACCAAATCAAAAAATAAGCCCCCTTATTGAGGCGACAGAGCTGCTCAACATGTTGAAAAATGAAGACTTGGTGCTCATTGACGTTCGAAGTGGAAAAGATGCCAAAGAGAAATATGCGAAGGCACATATCGATCAGGCATTGCATACAGATCTTAATACGGCGCTATCGCATATCAAAGAAAACGCAGCCGACGGAGGCAGGCATCCTTTGCCATCGATCGAGGAATTCATGCGAACGCTTCAAGAATTGGGCATCGGCGAAGACAGCCACGTGGTGCTCTATGATGACACGTACGGCGCCATTGCTGCAACACGATTTTGGTGGATGCTCAAAGCTGTCGGGCATACTAAAGTGCAGGTACTAAATGGAGGACTTCAGGAAGCCGAAAGGGCAGGAGTGCCTATCAATGACACTGCTGTAAAACCAAAAAGTGCTACCCAATACACAGCTAAGTTTTGGCAATTACCGGTAGCGGATATACACGAAGTAGAACAGTTTTCCGAAGACGAAGATCATCTGGTAATTGATGTGCGGGAAGAGGGACGATTCAAAGGAGAATTTGAACCGATCGACCTGATCGCAGGACACATCCCCGGTGCGATTAATATACCTTTTGCAACGAATTTGGACGAAAAAGGCCGCTTTTTGCCTCGGAATGTGTTAAAAAAGAAGTATAACAAGGTTTTTAAGCAATTAAAACCCGAAAACATAATTGTCCATTGCGGTTCCGGAGTTACGGCTTGCCATACTCTTTTGGCAGCGGATTATGCCGGATTGGAAATCCCCAAATTATATGTGGGCTCCTGGAGCGAATGGTCCAGAAATAATAAGCGGATGGTAAAAGAATTAAAATAACAACGACTGAAAGAGCCGACTCACAAGCTGGAAATTCCAAAATATTTTAGCACCGAAGTGGTTCAACAATGCTATTTGTTTTGTCATGACCAATTCAGTAATATCCCGTATCCTTCCTGACCAAATCCAATAAACAACTGTCGAAATCTACATAAAACCTTCAACCGGATCGTTTCTTTACCACATCCAAAGTGATATCTTAACGGTCCAAAAACCAAGAATCAAAAAACCGGGAATCAAAAAATCATGGACACAAAAATTTTAATGACCGCAAGTGCGGTATTTTTCGGCCTTATCGGATTGGGTTTAACTTTTATACCCGCAGAGATAGCCGGATATCTATTTTCCGGAATTCATACCATCCTTGTTCTGCCTTTCCAACTTTTGGGTGCCGCATATCTCGGCTTCGCCATGCTGAATTGGATGAACCGAAAAAGCCCGATTGGTGGTATTTATGCCAAACCCTTGTCGATGGCCAATTTGATTCACTTCTTGGTAAGTGCGCTTGCCCTGATAAAGATGATGGCAGAATTCAGCACTCATTACGGAATTATGCTAGCTGTCACTATTCTATATTCCCTGTTTACCTTTGGGTTTATACGGGTATTTATGACCAATCCGAAAATGCAATAGCTGAATAGAATTTACTTATTTTTTATCGGGATCTACAAAAGTGATGGAGATGGAGCGACAAAGGAGCGACAAGGGATTGGCTCCGGAATGCTCTCTGCCAACACTAAAACCTAAAAGCGTTTTGGATATTGTTCGAAAAAAGTAAATTTGAAGACCCGGGACGGACCGACATAGATGATATAAACGAAATAGGGATTATGGGGTTGTGAATCACCGGAATAAATCGCAAAAAAAAAATACCAAATGAATCTGAAATTTAAATTAATAGGCATCCTCTTCTTGACAATTTTTTTGGGTTCTTGCAATGCTCAGGATCAACCAAAGAATTTTGACTACGGCAGAGTCGACAGTAGTAAATATGTCAATTCTTTTTTTGATTTTGAACTTACCATACCGACGGATTGGGTGGTTCAGACAAAAGAACAAATGGAAGATTTGACAAAAAAGGGAAAAGAAATAGTTGCAGGAGATGATTCTAATATGAAAGCTGTGCTAAAAGCTTCCGAAATAAATTCAGCCAGTCTCTTATCTGTGTTTCAATTTGAGAGAGGTGCTGCTGTTGATTACAACCCAAGTTTCTCTATTGTGGCAGAAAATATTAAAAATTCACCTGGTATTAAAACAGGAAGTGATTATTTGTTTCAAGCCAAAAGGCTAATGGAACAATCACAATTGAAATATAATTACATTGATAAAGAATTTGAGAAGGAAGTTATTAATGGCACTGAGTTTTATAAAATGAATGCCGAAATAAAATACATGGGTCTGAACATCAAGCAAATATATTTTGTAACGATTCAAAAAGGTTTTAGTTTTATTGCAATTGCTTCATTTATAAATGATGAACAAAAGCAGGATTTGATGAAATCAATAAATTCCATGAAATTCAACAATTAACTTTTGTGATGATCACATATAATTTATCGGGATTGCAATACTAATTTTCAGAGAGGTTCCAAAACTTAAGTTTTGTCCACCTTGATAGTGGAATGCTTCGAAACTCGCACCGCACAGAGCAACTCAACACAAAAGGGATCCACGCATACCTCTCTGCCGCCAATAATTTCAAGTTTGGTGAGGGGTGCAGGGTAGATATATCAGGTTTATACCGGAACAAATGGATCTACTCTCAGCTGGAGCTGAAAGCATACGGGCAGGTGAATTCGGATTTTCAAAAGAAAATTTTCGACAATGCCGGGACGATTAAACGATCAGTAAATGATATTTTCTATACCCCAATTGGGGACGGTATAATGCATAACTTGCATCTTACCGATGCTGATTTGAATAGTACTTTTGGTTCGAGCAATGCTATGCTGACATTCTCCTGGTGCTCTGGCAAGTCCAGCTTGAAAGGGAGATATTGATTCCAGTGGCTACGGCGGAGAGCCCGAAAGTAGTGAAGAAGTAAAGCTCCTGCAGAGTGATCATTTGGTGCATGCGCACCTGCCCGGGATGTATTATTTACTCACATCCCTTCCGGTGCAATTCTGCCTGAATACTGTCGTTAAACGCCCGTTTTTGTTCGGGGTTCAGGTCGGTCATTACGCGCTTCATCCGCAGGCGGATGGTATCGGCCAAAATATTGCTTTCGTTAAGGAGCTCCACCTTACGCGATTCAAAGTCGGTTTTGTACTTCTCAAAGTCAAGGCTGTCCATGGAAGCCTGCACAGAGTCCATTTTCAGGCGAATAGAATCGGCGATGGCAAAGCGCGCTTTACGCAATTGAATAGCTCTGCAGTTGAGGTCGATCATGGCTTCAAAATCGATCGGCCAGCCTTCCTTATTTTCTTTCGAATGCTCTCCGCAGGATGCTGCAAGAGCCAGTATTGCTATGAGCAAAAATGATTTTACAACTTTCACTTATTGAATATTTTGGGGCCAGTTGATAGCATTTACCACTTCGTCTCCTACAGCCATTCCCAGATCGAGACCTACGAAATTGTCCATTTCATAATGGATTCCTCCATAAAAACGGGAAGCGGCACATTCATTTGCTAAATCGTAAAAATTGTCGAAGCTGCGCGGGGTAAATCCGTATTGCTGCTGGCTGAGATCAGTAAAGGTATAGTTGCCATCTGCATCAGCAAAAAGATCTATCATCACCTTAATGCCCGCGCCTATCTCGGCAGAATGGCCGGAGATATACGAAGGGAAAGGAGGTGTGCCTATCACCGTAGTAAAATCGGGATTGATATATTGCTGAATATAGCTCACCGGACGGATAAGCATATCGTCGTACTTTGATTTCCAACAGGAGATGAAGGCATCGTTTTCGGCTACGCCCATCATACCCAATGCCACCGCCGATTTTTCGAGCGTAGCACCCGATTCCGCCAGTAGTTGCTTGATTATATTGAACGTATGTCCAGTAGGTGTACAGGTATTAAACGGATCGTCGGCCCAATACTTGGCTATTGTTATTTCTTCGGGTCCGTTGAGGTTTACTACCTGATTGTTTACCACCATTGCTATCGCGTAAAATTCAGACGAAGGATCGGTAGAAAATGCCATGTGAGGTGGCACCTTGGTATCTTCTGCAATATTGGCAATAAAGCTGCGGTTATATTGCCAGCGCGGACTCAATGGTTGAGGCTGTGGGCCGGTTGGCACCCAGCAGGAATCGGCTATAGGAAGTTCAAAAGGCAATTGCCATGGATCGATATATGAAGCATCGCCTCCATCCGTTTTACTGATCTGATAAATGGCATCGGCAAGGGCGGCGCCGTAGGCTTCAGAGCGCGCTACCACATCTGCATCCATACCTGCTGCGAGGGAGGTCTTACTATTTGCTTCCATTTGGTCAATAAGTGCGGCGTCTTCGGTATGCAAATTTGCCCCAAACATATCGCGCATCATATCGGCCATGGCCTTATTAGAGACCAAGGCCCAGTTGTATTTTTTCTGTCTATCGGGTAAAGGCAAACTGCCTGCTTCCATCCCTTGTATCTGGCCGGCAAGCGACTGCGCTCCGCTGATACCGTGTACTACCGACTCATAGGCAGTAACTCCGAGATACCCATACGCGCGTGCTGCAACCGTGGGTAGAAAGCCTGCGGTATTGCGCACAATATCGCATTGCAACGAGAAATAATCGTGCATAAAATCCGCGCTATACGATTTTGCGGGAGCACTTTCTGAAGGATTGTTAGAGGGACTTGGTTCATCGTCTTTGGCGCAGCCTGCAAATAAGGCGGCTGCCAAAAGAACCGGAATAAGGCGTTTCATAATCGCGGGATTGGTTAATGATATGATTGATTAATCGGCTAATTTAAGCTATTCGTCTATAAAAAATAAAAACTTGACACATTTATTTTTTGGAATGGGTCATCCGGTCTTGTATTGGTCTGGCATAGTAGGTACAGAATAGAGATTGAAAGTTGCAGCCCCTTTTCGGGAAAAGAGCCTCGCCCCTTATTGAGCTATAGGGATATGTGTTTGATGGTTTGACGGGAAATTGTACTTTGGACGTGCTGACTAGCGGAATAGACACCCGGAAGAGATTGGTGAAATTACCCTTATTGAAATCTAAAGCGTGGTGGTTTTAGTAGATGTTGTGCTTTACAAGTTATGATAAAACGAAAAAATATACTCATCACAGGGGCGAGTTCTGGATTAGGTAAAGGAATGGCTTTGGAATTCGCAAAACAAGATTGCAACTTGGCCCTCTGCGCCAGAAGAGTTGAAAATCTTGAAGAACTCAAAAAACAAATTTTAGAAATCAATCCAAATTGCCAGGTTTTTCTAAGGTCCTTGGATGTGACCCTGTCAGAAGATGTTTTTATCGTTTTTAATGCGTTCAATGAAGATTTTAAGAGAATTGGAGAAAAGCTTGATCGAGTAATTGTCAATGCTGGAATAGGTAAAGGAGGTTCGCTGGGTAAAGGTTTTTCCGAAGCGAATATGCAAACCGCGCGTACGAACTTTTGTGGGGCTCTTAGCCAGTTTGAGGCGGCATTAGAAATATTCAGAGCGCAAAATTACGGACATTTAGTGGCTATTTCGAGTATGTCGGCCTTCAGAGGTTACGCACGCGCCGTAACCGTTTATGCGGCTACCAAAGCAGGGCTGGCAAGTTTGGCTGAGGGAGCAAGGGTCGACCTATTGAACAAACCAATCAAGGTGTCAACGATTTTCCCGGGATATATTCAATCAGAAATGACGAAGGCGCTGGAGAAAAAACCACCCTTCATGATTGGCCTTGATAGGGGCTCTAAATTGTTGGTCAAGGCAATCAACAAAGAGAAAAATAAGTCTTACGTGCCGCGATGGCCCTGGTATTTCTTCAAACAATTAATGCCATTCGTGTCTCTTAAAACCTTAAGAAAGTTCTAATCGGTAATCAGCCTGTATCAATATGTATCCACCCCGGGGACTTCTTTGTTCCGCACATGATTATTTTCCAATCTTTTTTGCCCGACGGATAAGAGAATAGCTGAGACTTCGAGAAGAAAAGAATCAAACTATTCGTGCCTGAAATAGAAAAATAACGGAAGCACAATACCGCATAAAATTAATTGAAGGTGTAAACCTACCTCTGAAAATACGTACGTTTCGATAGCTTTCGACATTCTATTCCGCTTGTATTTACTAAATTACGTCCGCAAATCACCTGACTAATTATAGCGCCATATATTGCCGCCAAATTGAAAATGGTTCAATTAGCGAATTGTAACGATTTGAACGGTTAACCGTCCTGCAGAGAAACACACACGAAAAGCAGGTTGAAAAAATAAAGAAATGAAAGACTTCACGATAAACGTAAAGATTAAACTTGCGGCACTATGGACTTCTGCGACATTTTGCTACTTATACGGAGATTATTTTGAGTTGTACGCTCCGGATAAAGTGAATAGTTTATTAAACGGAGAGAACATTTTGAATTCTCCAACTAATTTGCTTGTTGCTTCTTTGATAATGGCAATACCTCCATTAATGATTATTCTTTCGCTTTCACTTAAGCCGATGCTTAATAAGTGGCTGAATATTGTGTTTGGGTCACTATTCACGGTAATGATGTTGTTAATCGCCTTTGGAAGTCTAAGTCCGTGGTATAGCTTTTATGTGTTTTTAGCACTTACTGAATCTGTTTTGACCGCCGCAATAGTTTGGAATGCCTTTAAATGGCCAAAAGAAAATACCTAAATCCGCCACAAGAAATGTACATGTTGTGATGCTACCGAATCGGTTGCGCAGCAAGCATAATCGTTTTGCGCCGGAAAAACTTCTGGAGTACTGCCATAATTTTTCTCCGGGCCTCATTATTACTTTAGTCCAAAATCTTGAGGAATAAATTTTTCTTGAAAAAAGTGTCTGGTTTGATAATCTCAAAACCTAACAAATAAGGCTTGCTTACTGGTTGATTCGCGGACTGCTCTTGAATTTCTTAGACGGAAACTTTTTTCGAGGTCCATTATGAATAATCATTATATTCGTAATACGGATTAATAAAGATCTCAATTTTAAAGGGTTTATTGAAATCAAATACATCTCTTTTTTCCCTATTAAAACAAAGAAAATGAAAAAACTAAACCTTAATTTTATGTTTGCCATTGCAGCGGTATTGTTGATCTTTTCAGGTATCGCTGCTTTGTTGTCTTTTGCCGTTCCTTCCATAAAGATGGCCTACGGTATTACGGATATCTCAACGGTTTACGCTTTCTTAATTATCGGTGTGGCTCAACTGGTATTTGGTATTGTTGCCTGGTCGGTTCGGAAGGACCCGGTGTCAAAAACACGAACCACGCTCGCCTACGGATATGCATCATTATTTTTGCTTTGGGCTATAGTGGACGTTATTGGTACGATGGGGCAGTTTAGCTCGATATCCGGTCACGACAGTTCTCTATGGGTATGGGTCTTTATATTTTCTTTGCTTGCCCTGGGCTTTTTTTCCAATGGAAAGGCTCGCAATCTGAGTAGTGTGAATTAGGCTTCTGCTATTTCGTTTCTTTCCCATTCTTATCCTAAAGATACCTGATCAGAAATGAAAAAGCCCGTTCCAATTTGGAGATACACGAAACGGATTTTATAAAATTATCCAATGATATTCGCAAATTCTTGTCGAGATAAGATCCTATACACTATTCTTTTTTTAATATGCTGATCCCTTTTTATGCATCACGTAAATAGGTTACGTTCTCAAGTATTTGCTTTACAGTCAAATGATAAAGATATGAATATACTTGATTTTAATGCTGTCTTTCCTGATGAGCACAGCTGTCGGATGGACATGAAGCAAAAACGTGAAGCCCAAGGCATTGTATGCAAAAACTGTGGTGGAGGACACCATTATTGGTTGTCCACACGTTACCAATGGAAATGCACTGAATGCGGATTCCGCGCGGGAATAAGGAGCGGTGCAGTAATGGAACACAGTAATCTTCCATTGTTGATCTGGTATAAATGCATAGCCCTAATGGGAATGACTAAAAAATGTTTTTCGGCCCATGAAGTGCAGCGTCAACTTGATATGAAAAGGTATGAGCCCGTGTGGTATATGATGAAGAAGCTTCGTAAGGCCATGGGGCAGCGGGATGCTCTTTACAAATTAAACGGAATGGTGGAGTTTGACGAAGGGTATTTTACCAAACCCACGCCCAGTAAAGTGAAATTAAAACAAGGCAAAGGCAGTCAACGAAAGCTAAGTGTAGCCGTAATGGCAGAATCCGCGCAGCTTGAAGATATTAAAACAGGAGTCAAAAGCTCCCAGTGCAGGCATTTTAAGATGGTGGTACTACCTGAGTCAAAAGCTGAAACGATCAATTCCTGTGTAGAGCAAAACATTGAAGGTCAAGCTACCATACTTTCGGATAAATCAAAGACCTACGTTGATTTTTCAAAATATGTAGAAAACCACATTCAATTTGATTCAGACCGCAAAACTACCAACAGCGTACTGAAATGGGCGCATATCGGCATCAGCAATGCGAAAAGAACGCTGCTCGGTATATACCACAAGATAGAAGATGAAAACCTTCAGGATTATTTGGACGAATTTTGCTACAAACTAAATAGACGGTACTTTGGAAAAGTACTTTTTGAGCGATTACTCGTCGCGGTTGCATCCAGTAGGTGTATCATCGCGGATTAGCATATCAGAAAAAGAGCTTATCGAGCAAATCAAGCTATTAGAAAATGAATCAGGACATTTAACTTATCGAAGCGAATCCAATGATTAAATTGATTATAATTAGGCTTTTGCCTAATTAATTATCCTACCGTCTCACAATCTTATCAAATTATCATATTTGTGTATATGACCAACTGGAAGAAATCACTGTTTTTTATTTTAGGACTGAGTTTTCTGGTATTAGCTTATATTGGTATTATCCTGCCCGGCATTCCCGGTATTCCTTTTATTTTACTTTCGGGATGGTTCTTTTTAAAAAGTTCGGATAAATTATATAATTGGATGCTAAGGCAGCGCATTCTCGGAAAAGTTTTGAATAAATTTAATAGTGGGAATGTATCTTCTAAAGCCAAATGGTTTGTTATTTCACAATTTTGGGTATCTATTATAGTGGCACAGTTTATTTTTACTTTATCCATTCCTATCATCATTTTACTCAACTCCATTGGTGTAGTAGGCAGTATTGTTATTTACAGATTATTAAGTCATGGAAAAAGATAAAACAGCATCAATTCATGTAGAGACAGAAAAATATAAACCCGTCCCAGGTCGGGGACTTTTAACTAAATCAGCCATTTTATACCGCAAGGAATACATGGAAGAATTAGGTTTTAATCTTGAGGAAGTCGAAAAAACAACAATCAATCACACTGAGATTCAAAACAATATTGAATCATTGGTTGGAGCCGTTGAAATTCCGCTTGGTCTGGTTGGCCCGTTAATGTACCTGAGCAATGACTCAAAAGAAGAAGTGTTTTGTATGGGTGCCACGCTTGAGGGTGCGCTTATTGCCAGCATGAACCGAGGCGCTAAAGCCCTTAGTATGAGTGGCGGGTTTTCAGCAGAGGTAGTGCACCAAAAGATGGTACGTTCTCCGCTCTTCATTTTGTCCACAATTGAAAATGCCATTCATTTCGAAAAATGGATTACCGAAAGGTTTACCCAAATTCGGGAAGTGGCAGAAAATTATTCCAACCACGCCACTTTATTGGAAATCATTGTACATCGTGATGCGGAAAATGTACATGCTAATTTTGTATATACTACCGGAGATGCTGCCGGCCAGAACATGACGACAACTTGCACATGGCATGCTATTCGGTGGATTGTTGCCGAATATGAAGCTGCAGGTTTCGAAAAGATCACCGATTTTGTATTGGAAGGGAATGGTTCTTCAGATAAAAAAGTATCGAAATTCTTGATTCGTCATGGTCGAGGAACTAAGGTTATTGCCCACGCTATTCTGAAAGAGGATGTGATTCATAAAATATTAAGAACAAGTTCAGAACAGCTCTTCAAGTTTTACGAACCGAGCAGAAAATACGCCGAGTTAAATGGTATGGTAGGATACACCATTAATGCAGCCAATGCCATTGCGGCAATATTTGCTGCCACAGGACAGGATTTAGCGTCGATTCACGAATCTTCTGTTGCTGACCTTGTACTTAAAAAACACCCCGAGGGACTTGAAGTTAGCCTCACATTATTCTCATTGGTTATTGGTACTATTGGCGGAGGTACGCACCTGCCCAAGCAAAAAGAGGCATTGGCAATGATGAAATGTGGGGGAACCGGAAAAGTTGGACGTTTCGCATCTTTAATTGCCGGTTTCGTTTTGGGTATAGAACTTTCCACCTATGCGGCAATGGTAAGCGGTGAATTTGCGAAAGCGCATGAAAAACTCGGGAGAAATAAACCAGTTGATTGGCTGCAATGGAATGAAATTGATCAAAACTTTATTCAACAAATTGTAAAACCCTATTTCAGTAAAGAGATTTCCAATGTATTTTTTTTAAAAGGAGAAGTAGAAAATGGAATATTGATGAATCTGAGTAAGCGGGTTAACCGAAAATTGATTGGTTTTATCCCTGTCAATTTAGAATTTGGCAATCAAACGGTTCCTATTTTGTTAAAATCTAAAGCAACCGGTCTCGAAACTATCAAGGGTTTGCATTTGATGGCTGCCTCTGTCGATCCCGAATTATCTGATTTAATAACAGCACATAAAAATGAATTAGAATACGCCAATTCTCATTTGAAAGAACTTGCAGTGGCTGCATTTATTCATCAAAATAATTTAAAAATGGCACCACGTTATTACGGACAAATCAGAGATGAAAAAAGGGAAATTTTTATTTTGGCTCAAGAGCGATTAAACCCCGCGGATATGCTGTTGATGGATGCTGAGAACAAGCCTGACCATTGGACATCGCCAATAATCGAATCGGCTATAAAAGCAATTAATACGGTTCATCAATGCTCTCGCAGAACAGCTTTAAATAAACATCCTCAATCTGTAAAGCCATTTTATTTTGAAAGAATCACACCTTTGTACGCTAAGCTCGTAGAGATTGCTATTGAAGAAGATGACCAAAAAAAGCATTTCCTGAGACGTTTGATTTTATCTCATACCCCAAAAAAAGAATTAATTGGTCTATACAAAACCCTGATTCATAATGACTACAATCCGCGGAACGTTGCAGTAAGAGATAAGGGAGAAGTCTGTGCCTACGATTGGGAATTGGCAGTAATCAATTATCCGCACCGGGACATTGTGGAATTTTTGAGTTTTACACTGCCTTCTAACTTTTCTCGTACTGAATTAATGTATTATTTAAAATACCACTTTCAGTTGAACGCTGATGAAGCTATCGATTGGGAAGTTTGGAAAAAAGGCTACGTGGTTACTTTAAAGGAATACATCCTGAGTCGCATTTTATTCTATTGTGCGGCTGAAGTTGTTATGAAATTAAAATTCACTGACCGGATTTTTCAAAATTCAGTTAGAATGTATAACTATATTGAGAATGACTAAAATGGATGGAAGTAGAGAAAAATAGAGGGCTATTTGTGGCACGCTGGAGCCATAAAAAAGATGCCGATCGCTTTTAAATGTACTTACCGCCTTTGCTTCAATTGAGATTTGTGTCAATTCAAAATTTAGTCAGTTTCCGATTTATTCATCTGTTAGATTAGGTATTGAAGTAACGTCTCCTGAGACTTTCAAACAAAGAATCCGGGCCTGTTTTAGTGGTCGCATCGATAATTTCAACTCTCGATTCGAATTTTGGTAAAAGCTCAAGGTAATTTGATCTCATCTTTTTCAAAGCAGCTATATTTTCGTGATATTCAATATGCACTCTTCCAACAATCCGTGAGAATAAAACTTCTGTCGGTGCGTCTAAAAAGAAAACCTCATCCGGCTTTCTCATATCGAATAGATGAAACAAGTTTTCGGGATTAAGATTCTCTATTTTAGAAAACCAATCATACAGAAATGAGAGAAGTGCGCGGCTTTTGGATGAATTTGACGCTGTAAAACTCACTTTCAACCTGCGCATTACTTCCGTAAAAAGTAAAGCATAGGACGCATCCATTTCTTTTGCTTTTCCGAATGATAAGTTTGAAGGATGCATAACGTTCAGATACGCCTTGGCATAGATATATGTATCCACCAATGGATGTCTTTCGCAAAAAATGACTTTAACATTCGGCTTTTTTAAATAATTGAACAGGTCATTAAACAACACTACTGAAGAAAACATGGCTATCATTTTCATTCCCGGTTCTGACTCTTTGTCTCCCCGTTCGCCAAGTTCGTTTATCAACTTACAGCAATTAAAAAGAACGATGTCATCTTGAAATTTTTCCGGATCCATTTTGGGCAAACGAAGAATTGCGGATTGAGAGCCGAATTGAGTTTCCAATTTACTGTGAAAAGTGCTTTTACCACTCCCATCGAGTCCGGTTATTACAATCATCTCAGTCACCTTTCAATGCACTTTAAACATTGGTTGAATACTTCATCAATAGATAATATTGAAGATATCGTTTTCCAATCCTTTCTATCGAAAGTCTGGAATTGAATGATAACTTTTTTCTGAAATGCTTCAAACGTCTCAAATGATGGGGGTTGCAAACCACACTCATATCTGGAAAGTGTATCTTTTCGAGCAAAGCTCACCTTTGGATTGCCCACCAATTCGACAATGAGATCAGGAACCGGAAAAGCGTCTATCAGCTTGGTTACCAAAATGGAATTAGCTCCTAAAACCAATTCAGATGCAAAATACTTATAATAATACCCATTCAGCAGGAGTGTTTCAGCTTTTGACCCTCGCGCCTTATCCAATGCTTGCATCAAAGCATGACTCAAAAATAACAAGCGCGCATTGGCTGATAATGCGCATAAATACGTGTCGATATCCTTCTTTGTGTGAAACAAAAATCCGTCCATGGTATCCCAAATGCTTACCTCTCTAAAGTTCGGGTATTTCGCACACAAATTTTGGCATAAAGTCGATTTTCCCGTACCGTCTGTTCCTGTAATGGCTATCAGTTTCATTATTGAATATTTTTTACGACTCTCTCTATCTCAATTGGATCAACTCCTCTTTCTTTCAAATAGTCAAAATAAGATTTCGATTTGATAAAATAGTTTTTAATTGAAAACAGCAGGTCGAAGAGTAATTTTGAAAAAAGTAAAATCGTAAATGTCCATCCAATTTCCTGAGCTATTAATGAAAACACAATATAAGGAGCTTTCAGGCTACTTGTGAATTTATTCCACAAATTAGGAATGTGGGCTTGATCATTCAATTTTAAAGCAATATGAGTTTTTGGAAAGTAAACCATTCTCAAAATAGATAAGTAAAAAAGCAGTTTCAGATGAAACTGAGGAAACAAATTGAAATAGATGACTTTTTTCTCTATATCTTGAAAGTAATCATTGTACGACGTTTGAAAATCTTGGGTAGCTTTCATTGTTTTCAGACGTCCATCCAGCCTTTTGCCGAGAAAACCTTTATTCTTTTCTGCAATTTCGTTTATTAATTTGTCGCCAAATACAGGACAACAAAAATTGCATAAAGTCATACTGAATCGCGTTTTTTGTTCTGCATTAGCATACTGAATTATTCGCTTTAATTCAGTTTCATCCATTTTCTCTGTACGCATCAAATTATAAATATCCATAAAATCACGAATTCCACATTTGTACACGCCCAAATGCAATATCAGGTGCAAGAGATTGTATTCCGGCGAAAGCGATTTCACCTCTACGCCACAGAAATTAAATGGCTGAGCCGTTTGCCAGAGATTTTCAATATCTACATGATAAGAAGTGGTGGGTGATTTAATTCCCCATTGCGAACCAATAATACACGAGAAATCCGGACTTATAAAAGCGATGCCAACATGACTGAATGATGCCGGCTTTTCCTTTTCACCACTCCAACCGAAGCCCAAAGGAATATAGCCCAACCGGAGATAAACATCTTGAATTCGATCCCAATCTTCTTTTCGAATGAGGATATCCAAATCATTCATTCGCTTATAGCCCAGTTCGTTGTAGGCGGTATGTGCAAGGTAATTTCCTTTTAGAATAATTACATCTATCCCTTCTTCTTTGAATACCTTCAGAAACGCTACGGCGTGTTCATTTCTTTTGGTATTCTGTGTTTTTACCAAATCATATTGACCTTTGAATAAATTCAAAACATCAATATCAAAATGACTTTCCAAATTGTATTTTACAATTTGACTGTAAACCATTGGTGCTAACTTCCAATCTTTGCAATATTGAAAAAATTGAATTCGCTCGGCATTTGGTTTCCTTTCTTTTAAACTACTTAGTATAGCATTCTTCTCGTCTTGAGATAAATTTACGCGAGTGAGCAGAGAAGCCAGTTCAAAATTAACCATCTGCATGTATTTTTAGTATTCCCCGCTCCCCATCCATTGTTATTGTATCCCCATTTTTAACTTTTTTCAAAACACCTTTTACACCCACTATAGCCGTTAAGTTCAGTTCTCTGCAAATAATTGAAGTATGGCTTAATAGATTTCCCCTTTCGGAAATGATACCCTTAGCTTGATAAAAAAGATTGACCCAGCCCGGGTCGAAATATTCTGCAACCAAAATATAGTCTGAAAAATCTTGGTCGAAATCTGTGTTTTTATCAATGATAATGACCTTATTCGTTACAACGCCACTACAACAAGGTGTACCTTTTAATTCATTGCCTTCAAGGGTGGTATCAGTTTGATGAATACCAAAATACGTATCCTTAACTTTTATGTAGCGATTACAACGATCCACTTTTTTATAGTTAGAATATGCTTTCTTTCGCTCATCAATAATTGTTTTAAATTTATCTCTTAAAGACAAATCAAACAACTCTTCCAACCTAAGATACAAAACGTCTCGTGTGGTGTCAATCCATCCTTCGTCCTGCAATACTTTGCCCATTTGAAGAAAAAGTGTCCTGATTACCGCAAATGTATCGGTGCGCATAAATCGATAATTTTCACGTGCCTTCATTCGATTAATGGTACCCGATATTAACCTTTTAAACCACCACCTATTGAAAATATTAACTGGGTAATACTTACGTAAAATCGCTTTATAATTAAAATGTTCAGCAGTCTTTTCAATAGGTCTGTATCCTTTTAAACTCGATTTTATAAAAGCTATAAACAAACTCGGATCTTGTTTATAATTGATAGTTTCCAACTTCAATTCACCCTGATCTGCTCTGTTTCCAAATTCATTGATATAAGCGCACAATTCGTTATAAAACGTTGGAAATTCCAATGGGATTTGAGCCCATATTTCTTGCTTATCTTGTTCAAGAAAGAATCGTTTTAATTCGTCGGATTTGTAAATTATTTCGATAATTTCCTGAAACTTTCTAACCAACTGAACCGATTTTACATCGCCTTCCGCAAACAAGATATCATTGATGAAATTGGGGTAACCCCTTCCGATTTTCGATCGATGTAATTTTCTTTTTAACAAAGTAAAAATGACCATGTTATTAAAACCATTGAGAGTCGGCGCTAACCATTTACTACCAAACTTATCCTCAATCTCCTGGTATTTCTCTTTTAATTGCTCAAAATCGTCACTTTTAATCGCCTTTAAATCAAAACCTTCAATGTGAATTTGAAACAATTTTAAATATTCTTTCTCGGTTCGTTTACCATGCAACAATTCCCCTAATATCTTAAATGCTATCACCAATTTATCAAAACGCGTATGGCTCACATCCGGCTTTTCGAAAACAGTTTTTCCCATTCCCCATAAACCGGGAAGTTTGTTGCTTAGTCGACTTCCAAATGGCATCTGATAAATCAAAGTCTGCCAGGCGGTAACATTGTAATACAATGCACCCTGAATGCCTCCCGCCATATTCGCTAATAAATGTTGATTTTCTCTGCGCACTTTTTCTTTAAATCCCAGAGCCTTAGCTCCTTCGCCATAAGCCAATAACATGGTATTTTTGAGAAAAGAAATACTAAGTGGAAGCGTCGTTTCCGGATAATTAGCTTCTACACTGGTATTATCCCATACTTGCAGATTTGGATGGAGAACCCTTGTGGTAATGGGTCTAATTTGCAACCAGAAAAGTTCACCGTTTTGAATCGCAAACTCAAAATCTAAAGCGCATTTTTGAATCTTTTCAAATTGATTTGCAATGGAAATCATGCTTTGAATATGTGGGTTTATTGCATGCTTTACTTCATCGCCAGTGCGTTGCAACTTAAATCGCTCACCCTCCTGAAAATGTTCACCTTCCACCTTATCGACATCTCCAAACACCGGAATATTATTCTCGAATTGAATCGGATAGCCATCTAATTCACCTGAAACCAAATTATCTCCAATTCCCGGAATTATAGAAATTACAGGCTGATCACTATAGTGCAAAACCGGATCTCTCGAAAAGAAAATTCCGGAATAATCAGGATTCAACATTTTTTGAATGATAACACCAAAACTTTTCGCTTTCTCAGAATAATTTGTCTCACGCTTATAAGAGTCAACAACTTTTCTAATCGCCTCTGCCAATTCATCTTTTCTCAGATTCA
This sequence comes from uncultured Cryomorphaceae bacterium, assembly GCA_963741985.1. Lineage (GTDB taxonomy): Bacteria > Bacteroidota > Bacteroidia > Flavobacteriales_D > Cryomorphaceae > Cryomorpha. The sequence goes on along the minus strand of CAVUKD010000004.1, from coordinate 9,941 downwards.
AAACGGAAGTAAACTGACCTGCGAATGATTTTTCACTACCATCTTCATTTGCAGAACTTGAGCGCACCGCCCACAAATCAGTATTTGAAATTTTATGCTCTTCTCCCCAATCAAATAATACACGTCTCAATAAATCAACATTATGCATTAATTGTTTAACAGCATTGTAATCAATAACATAAAATTCCGGTGTATTCAACCCATTTTGAAGTAGAAGAGCCAGCCCTTTTGCTTTGCCTCCTACCTGATGGATTTGCATTGAATGAATCTCTCTGCCGTGATGAATTCTTATATTGCTTAAATGATCAATCATTTAGGTAGTTTAAGTATCATGCGAACGCTTGTAAACATAATCAACTACCGACGAAATATTTGAAAAACCTTCTGCTTCCTTGTCGGGTATTCTCATCTCAAATCTATTTTCAAATTCCATAATCAGATCTAATAACATTAAAGAATCACAACCGAGGTCGTTCTTAAATTCTGAATTCATTTCGATTTCTGTTTTTTCTATTCCCAACACCTCCGCAGTATTATCTCGAATTTTAATAAATATCTCTTCTCTATTCATCATCCTTAAGTTTCCGGTTCTATCCGTAGTTTGTTTTAACAATGTTAACGAGCTTTTCTGAAGCCAACAAATAATATGGCAAAACCGCCGGATTCAATTTTGTGAATTGCAGCCTAAACCCATTTGTATTTCAAAATACATACTAAAAACAGATATTGCTATGTTTTCCAAATATCCATTTTATCACCTTTGCTTAATTGATTTGCTCCACCGATTTGCTCTACCCATTTCCCAATATCATTTAAACTGTCGGTAAAGGAAATGACCGACTTGTATCCCAGCTCATTTTCAATTTTTGATATATCAAGCACCATGTTTTGCGTAAGCGCACGCACAAGAAGCGGCGTAAAACCGGCAATTCTAAAAAATGACAGCACTTTCAATAAACCAATGTGGATATTCTTCTCGGGCAATTCTCTCTTGTAAATTGTTTTAAATAAAGACCTTAACGTGTCGATCATCGTATATACCTCCTGATCAGCAACATTGTATGTTCGTATTCCCTTTAAGTTAGATTCAACGCAACATTCTATAGCTCTGGCAATATTATGATAATGTGTCATCGACAGACTTATTTCTAAAGAACCCGGTTTATTGAATACGCCCTTCTTTACCAAATTCATCATGCGCGGCATAATTTGGGTATCTCCCGGCCCGTAAAATGCGCGAGGTCTGAGGATAAAACCAATATCACCTGAAAACGTTTTTTTAAACATTTCTTCAGATGCGAGTTTCGATTTGCCGTAAGGTGATAATTGGCTATTGTTCTGGTGCCCAGCCATATCTTCAGAAATTGGTGAAGGATCAGGTAAATAAACCGACGAAGAAGATATTAAAATGAACTTTTTACATTTGATAGCTGCTTCTACTGTATTTTTTGTGCCAATAACATTCGGTTCAAAAAGCTCTTTGTCAGTCGCTTTGTCATCTGAAAGAGCAGCACCGTGTATGCACAGATCAGCTTCGGGCATATCAAAAGATTTACGAATATCATGTTGAAGATAGGTGGCTAATCTCAAAAGCGCTTTCGGTGGATTTGAAGTTCTGCCAATTGCAATAATTTGATGACCCTTAGCGGAAAAATACCGAACCATCGCAGCACCAAATGCACCTGTTGCACCGGTAATTATAATCTTCATCTGTTTGGCTTTTGGTTCATAGCTATCAAATTTACCATTTTATTCAAACAATACTTCGACACCTTAGATCGACACGACTCCATGCGGGGTTGATTACAGTTTGAGGGGGGTAACGAGTATTTTGACTATGCCAACTGTTTCGGAGAAGTGGGTCCATTTTATCCGCTGTAGCGAACAATCCCATTTACCGTTTTTGCAAAAATGGCGAAGCATTGATATTTTAGGGTGCCCTATTTGGTGGGCATTCTTGAGTTTGTTGCGGGCGCCTTAAGGCAAAAAAGATAGTAATTCGAACTAAAAAAACCTGAAATTTAGCTCAACATCAGGAATAATAAGCAATTCAAATTGGAAACACCTATATTTGAATCGAACTCAGTTAGTAGGTATTGCTACATAATTAAAAGCGAAATAGTTACCTGGTATGATTAATTTTGAGTCTTAATTTCTCTTTACCGGTGCCGCTCCTCTCTTCTACTATTCACCCGGTTTATTGCTATTCCTTGACTATTTTTGCAGATTGCAACAGATCCGATATAAAATATCCATGAAACATCTCCTTAAAACAAACATCGGCAGACTTCGCATCCTTGGATATATAGAGGGCACTTCACTTTTGGTGCTTGTGTTTATTGGAATGCCTTTGAAATACTACTTCGAAAGCCCAAGTCTTGATGAATCTTTAGGCCCTCTGCATGGTGGAATTTTTGTACTATTCGTGCTAATTGTTTTAATAGTCGCAATGCAGCTAAAATGGAAATTCTGGATAACCTCGAAGGTAATCCTGTCCAGCTTTATTCCTTTTGGAACATTTTACATCGACAAAACAATCCTGAGCAAAGTATGACAAATCCACCCTTCAGTCTATTTTTCTCCATTACTTTGCAATATGAATACTTTCGAAGATTTCAAGCTCAAAAAGCAAATTAAAAATGCTGTTGCCGATTTAGGTTTTGAAAAGCCAACTCCTATTCAGGAAGAGTCTTATGCTCCCATTCTCGGAGGCTTTGATTTTGTGGGGATTGCACAAACCGGAACGGGAAAAACGATCGCATACCTGCTTCCAATCTTGCAGGACCTGAAGTATTCTGAACAACCGCATCCGCGCGTGCTGATTCTGGCCCCAACCAGAGAATTGGTAATCCAAATAGTAGAACAAATCGAAAAATTAGCGGCCTACCTCAGTCTGAGAGTCCTGGGGGTATACGGTGGCTCAAATAATATAAAAGGGCAAAAAAGGGACATTGCTGAAGGACTTGATATCATTGTAGGCACGCCGAGAAGATTATACGACCTGGTACTTTCGAATGTATTGCGGCTTAAGTCGGTAAAAAAGATGGTGATCGACGAAGTGGATATTATGCTCGATTTTGGGTATAAAACCCAGCTGCGACATATCTTTGACCACCTTCCGGCGAAACGGCAAAACATCCTCTTTTCGGCTACCATGACCACTTTCGTAGATGAGTTGATAGGTGATTTTCTGGTTAATCCAATAAAGAAAACTATTGCGGTGAGCGGTACGCCGCTGGAGAATATTAGCCAGGAAGCGTATGCCGTTCCAAATTTTTATACCAAGGTTAATCTATTAAACCATTTATTGGAGAATAAGCGGGAGTACAACAAAGTCTTAATCTTTGTTGCCACCCGGCTTAGTGCAGACCGACTCTTTGAGATTTTAAATTTCGAATCTGAAATGTCTTTAATTCATTCTGGCAAAGAACAAAACTACCGGACCAAATCCATCGAAAGGTTTGCCGAAGGAACGAGCAGAATCCTAATCGCCACCGATGTAATAGCCCGCGGAATTGACATTGAAAAGATTTCTACGGTAATTAGTTTTGATACGCCTTTCTATCCCGAAAACTACATTCACCGAATAGGGAGAACCGGCAGAGCCGAACAGCAGGGTAGGGCAATCCTTTTTTATACTGAAAAAGAAAAAGATCAAAAAGATGCCATAGAAAATTTGATGAACTACAGCATTCCATTTAATGCATTTCCAGAAGGAGTGAAAGTGGCTTCGCAGCTCACGCCGGAAGAAAAAAACAAACCTGTAGAACCGGTCGAACTGCCTGAGAAAAAATCAATTGGAGCAGTCGGGGCTTCTTTTCACGAAAAATCTGCCAAGAACAGCAAAACAAAAGTAGAAAGGAAGAGTTACGAAAAGAAGATAAAAGAGAAGTTTAAAAAACCCATCCGGCGCGGGGATAAAATTCAAAATATGAAGAAGAAAAAGAAGTGAAAATACCGTGTGTCGGAATTCCAAAAATAGGAATTGATTTAGTTTCAGATCGCGTAAATGAAATATGAACCCGATTCACTTCTGTGTGTTTAAGAGGAAAGCCTATTGAGGAAATTTCCAAATTAAAAACCTAAAAATTACAAGGAGATACGTTTGATTAAAAATAAGAAACTTAGTTTAATTGAAGTAATATCAATGGCAGTAGGCACAATGATAGGTGCCAGTATTTTTTCAATTTTTGGTTTGGGCGCTAAAATTGCCGGAAAAGATTTGCCTGAGGCCTTCGTGCTCTCAGGCATTTTTGCATTGGCAGTGGCTTATTCTTACGCTTTACTGGGAGGAAAAATTATATCGAACGCAGGTCCCATTGCATTTATCATAAAAGGACTTGGCGATAGCGTAATTACCGGAGCCTTAAGCATACTTATGTGGTTGTCTTATGTCGTAACAATATCCCTTTTTATTAAAGGGTTTGCAGGCTATCTGCTTCCCTTTATACATATAGAAACTACACCCTTCGCTATCGGAGTGGTTGAAGTTATCCTGATTTTATTTTTTACCGCTTTAAATTTTTTCGGCAGTAAAGCGGTCGGGAAAGTAGAATTCTATTTTGTGGCTATAAAATTAACGATTTTGCTGGTGTTCATTTTGGCTGGCTTTATGAGCATCAATTGGGTAGACACTAAGCCCGCTTTTGATGCCACACACGCAAGTGGATTGTTAAATGGTTCTATAATTATTTTCCTGTCGTATATGGGCTTTGGACTTATCACAAACACTTCCGAAAACATAAAAAATCCCCGTAGAAATATTCCTTTAGCAATACTTATTAGCATCCTGTTTGTGATGATATTCTATATACTTATCTCCCTTGTCACCCTTGGAAATCTATCAATACCCGAAATTATTCAAGCAAAGGAAAATGCGCTGGCTATAGCTGCTAAACCATTTTTGGGTGATTTCGGATTTATTCTGATCACAATAGGCGCTTTGTTCTCCATTTCATCTGCTTTGAATGCAACCATTTATGGCGGAGCGAATATTGCCTATTCCTTGGCAAAGGACGGAGAACTCCCTAATTTTTTTGAAAGAAAGATTTGGTTTAAATCAACTGAAGGTTTGTACATAACTGCAGGTTTGGGTCTGTCCTTCGCCTTGTTTTTTAACCTGGGTGCAGTTGCTTCAATAACCAGCACGATCATTACGGTTCTATACATATTTGTGCTCATCTCTCATCTTAAAATTCGAAAAGAGTATGGGGGAAACGGCATCGTTATTACGATAAATTTGATTATCCTTCTGGCTGTTTTTGTGGCGCTGATGAAATATCAATGGGATTCTCAAAGGAGTGCTTTTTATGCGAGTTTAATACTATTTCCGATGGCCATATTGATTGAATATCTGTACAGGAAATATAAGAATCGAGTGATCAAAATTGACAAATCAAACACCCACCCTTGGCCACAAAAATAAGTGAGCCGGGGAAGCGCTTTGTTTGAAGGGCAGCATTTGATGAAATATGGGAGAGCTTGACTATCTCAAGCTTTGGAATTTCGGCATTATCATTTTTGCAATTCGTTGAGTACAATTTTAATAATTGAGAAGAATGGATTTTAAGGAAATAATTCAAGATTTATACGAGAAGGTATTAAGTATTGAGAATCAGGGTGAGTTAGCGACGTATATTCCTGAATTGGCAAATGTTGATCCGGAAAATTTTGGCATATACATATCTACAATTGATCACGCTGATTTCGGGATTGGAAACTGCTATGATAAATTTTCCATTCAAAGTATCGCAAAAGTTTTGTCCTTAAGTTTGGCTTATCGGATTCGGGGTGAGAAAATATGGGAAAGACTGGGCGTTGAGCCCTCCGGATCTGCATTTAATTCACTAGTGCAACTCGAAACCGATAATGGCATTCCACGAAATCCATTTATAAATGCCGGTGCCATAGTAATCTCGGATATTCTTCTCAGTGATTTAGAAAATCCAAAAGCGGAATTTTTAGCATTTGTACGACGTATTTCCAACAATCCCGAATTGGATTATTCAAAAAGAATTGCTGAATCAGAAAGTGCCGTAGGTTTTCGGAATGTGGCTTTATGCAATTTTATAAAGTCCTTTGGGAATATTGAAAATGACCCTTCGGATGTCCTTGATTTCTACTTTGATCTGTGCTCGCTCGAGATGAATTGCAAAGAGCTTTCAGAGACATTCTTGTTTTTAGCAAACAATGGTCAAAATATATTTGACGACAGTTCGATACTAACCAAGAGTCAGTCGAAAAGGATCAATGCACTTATGCAAACCTGCGGGTTTTATGACGAATCCGGCGACTTCGCCTTCAGGGTTGGCCTTCCCGGAAAAAGCGGTGTCGGAGGTGGAGTTATAGCCGTACATCCAAATCAATATGCGATTGCAGTGTGGAGTCCGAAATTAAATCAAAAAGGAAATTCGTACAGAGGAATGCGGTTTCTTGAAGCGTTTACTACAAAATCTGAACTGTCCATATTTTAAGAGTTAATGAATCCATCATTAACTCCCAATCCAGCTTTCATAGTCAGGCAAGGCTGCAGAAATTTTAATCTATCTCGAGGAAAAATCAGACCTAAAAAAGTGTTCCTGCGTATCATTTGTGCCATTGATCTCAACATTTACGCTCTAATTAGGCTGTTGAAATTATTCTACACTCCTGCCGAATTGTCGCAAAACCTTCAAATTGTCATAATCATGCTTATTTTGAGGAGATTTCATAAATGGTTATTAGTCAGTAGTTAAAAGCATATCGTTTCGACCTTATCTATTCTCAGAGAAAAAATAGTCCAAAAGCCGGGTCCTGCATCATGTTTGTACCATTAAGGGTCAAACAACTTGATTTAATCAAAAACAAAAGCATGAAAGTATTAGTAATTGGTGCGGGAAATATGGGGTTGGCTTACGCAAAGGCTCTGCTGAAATCCGAATTCTTAAGTAAGTCTAACCTGATGATTTCCGACACTGATCCCAAAAAGACGGAAGAGTTAAAAAAAATCAGCCGATTTGATGTTTACACGGATCTTAAAGATTGTTTGCCTGAAGCAGACATCATTTTTATCGCTGTAAAGCCCTATCATACGGAGGAGCTTTTTAAAGAATTGAAGCCGATGACTAAAAAGGATCAAGTTGTGGTTTCTTTAATGGCTGGTGTCACAATACAGAGCATTCAAAAGGGTTTGGGAATTGTAAAAGTGGTAAGAGCCATGCCAAACTTGCCGGCACAGGTCGGAAAAGGCTTGACTTCTTTCACCACCTCAAAAGAAGTTTCCCGCTTAGAAACTTCTACCGTGCAGCAATTACTAAACACCACGGGAAAATCGGTCCATCTGGATACTGAAAACGATATAGATGCCTCTACCGGAATTTCCGGAAGCGGCCCGGCATACATGTTTTACTTTATGCAATCCATGATGGAAGCGGCTCAAAAGATGGGCTTTTCAGATCACGATTCCAAAGTGCTGGTGAGTCAGACTTTTGAAGGCGCTGTGGAGCTGTTTAATCAGTCGGATTTAACCCCTTCGAAATGGATGAATAAAGTTGCTTCAAAGGGCGGTACTACAAGAGCTGCTCTTGATTCAATGGATGACAACAATATTAAAGAATTAATAGAAGAAGCTGCCTATGCCGCATTTAACAGGGCAGTTGAACTGGGAAAGAAGAGAATAGATAGTGATGGAGATCTAAAAAGAGAGTTGTAATTAAAGTGGGAACCAATGTGATGACGAATAGGGATAATCGCATTGTGGGGCCCATCTTGAAAAGATTAGTCGATCAAATTGCGAGCTTATATGAAGAGGATATTATGTACGGTTTTGATTTCTTCGGGATCTGTAATTGCGGGAAAAGAAGTCTTAGAATAGGATTGATATTGAGGATAATACCATTCGCAGACAAGTGTTTTCCGCCGTGGGCCAACCGAGAATGATGCGCCATTACTACAGTATTTTCCACGATTACGGAATGCGATGTGCGCAAGTATTGGCCACCAAGCGCGATTTTGACCCAGGAAAACACCGCGATAATATGATTAACTGCTACGAAGGTCTTCTGAGCCAGGGTATTGTTCCCATTGCCAATGAAGATGATGCTGTTTCACTTTCCATGTCCATGTTTACGGATAATGATGAGTTGGCAAGTCTGGTAGCTGAACTGATTCGACGCTGATATGCTGATTTTGCTTACGGATACAGATGGCCTTTATACGACGGCCATCCGGATGACGACGATTCGAGTTAATCAAATCAGTTACGACCGATCAAAGGGTAGAACAGTATATTCAAAGTTCTGGAAAAAGGCGAAGCCGAAGGACGTGGTGGAATGGGTTCAAAATTGAATGTGGCGAAGAAAACAGCCGACAAAAATATCCCAACCTATATTGCCAATGGTAAAAAAGATGAGACATCATTGATATCGTTAAGGTAAAGAAGTTGGAACACGGATTTATCACGAAGAATCAATAATTCAGATAATTAATAAAGCATTATAAATACGATGGAAATGAAATTATTACCACAGATAATAAAAAATAAAGTATTAGAATCAATGATTGATGAATCTCAATAAAAACAGGGCATCGATTATTGAAGCCAACAAAAAGGATTTGAAGCTTTTAGCGGAAACGACCAGGCATTGTACGACCGACTGGTGGTGAATGAAGCCAAAGTAGATGATATGATTCGGGCGGTAGAAGAGGTGAAAGCGCAGGAGGATCCCGTGGGGAAAATCATTCAGCGAAATACCTCGACAACGGCTTAAATATCACCAATAAAACCGCACCCTTTCGGCACCATCATGATCATTTATGAATCCCGCCCGGATGTAACCATTGAAGCTGCTGTTTTGGCTTTTAAAGCCAACAGTAAAATACTGCTGAAAGGCGGCAAGGAAGCTCATAACAGCAATGAAGAGTTGGTGAAATGCTGGCACAATGGCACTGCAGCAAATGGCCTGAGCAACGAATGGATCAATATCTTTACCATGAATCGAGAAGCTACTCAGGAGTTTTTGAAAAATCCCGATCAGCAGCTTGACCTTATTGTGCCGCAGAGGTGGCGAACGTCTGATCCATTTTGTAAAAGAACATGCCAATGTGCGCTGTACTGGTGAGTGGTCGCGGCAACAATTTCGCTTATGTAGCTCCCGATGCCGACACAGAAACAGGCGATAAAGGTTATTGTAAATGCCAAGACCGATAAGATATCGGGCTGCAATGCTCTGGATAAAATCCTCATTGATAAAAACCATCCTCGTTTTAGTGAAATCGCAAGAAAAATCGAGTCGGCATTGACAAAACACGATATTCAGGTCATTGCCTCTGACGATTTGCTTGAAGTTCTTGATACAAACGAGAAGATCAGAGACGAAAGCGTTTGGAGCGAAGAGTTTTTAGCCAAAAAAGCGGCTATGGGAACCGTAGACGGATTGGAAAATGCCATTGACTTTATCAATGAATATTCCGGTGGACACTCCAATATTATCCTAACCGAAAGCACCAAAGATGCCTCCACTTTTATGGAGCAAATCGACAGTGCAGCGGTTTATCACAACGCTTCTACCCGCTTTACAGATGGAGGCCAAATGGGAGTTGGAGCAGAGCTCGCTATTAGTACCGATAAATTGCACCACAGAGGCCCGCTTGGATTAAAACAGCTTGTAACCAATAAGTACCATGTTTTAGGCAGCGGTCAGGTAAGAGTATAAAATAAGAATCTTGTCAAGATTTCAGCTCCGGGCAAAGCAGTCCGGAGCTTTTTTATTTGCTTCCCGGCCGTATTTAAGCTTTAGGCAATACTTCCTAAACCGGGACAAGACAGTTGCAGGGGCTGGCAGCGCCCAGATAGAGTATTTCTATCTGGATTTTAGAGGTTTGGCGGGTGTCGAAAAATTCTAACAAGAAAGTGGAATACTAGAGGTCGCTTTGAAATATATAAGCGATTAATTTTATTCTGA
>CAVUKD010000003.1:0-539206 GCA_963741985.1 uncultured Cryomorphaceae bacterium | reverse complement strand
ATTGGATGTGGGGACATTCTGATTATGAAGACCAAATATTGATTAAAATTTACTTGAACGAAAAGGATACAGTTGAATATCGAATTGACGACTTAGTTTCTGATAAATCAAAATTGCAAAACACTTCTTCACATACACTGTGGTATGACGAAATGTTTGTAAAAGAAGATAGAGGTACTTTATGTTTTAACTCTTGAAAATAAAGTCAGTTAAAATTGATATCATTTCAGGTGCAATTATTGAAAAACAAAAATTACTGAATGTGAATTATGCTTAGATTCAGACAATATTCCTGAGCCAAAAACAAAATATTATCGAGACATTAAATATCCTAAGCAATACGAATTTCCTGACTTAACTAATGGAAAACATTTAAAGAATCTTTAATTGCAAGTCTTCAAAAATCAGAAGTGGACGATTATGCAGACTGTAAGTATTACATAATGGTATATGGAACTATCGACAAAAAAGGCAATTGCGAAATATTTATGCTTGAAACAAGTGTTAATAGAGAAGAGATGATAAACAATGGAAAAAGAAGTGGTAATTGTGGTTAACAGGTCAAAAATATAAGACAGACCCTAATTCCTAAAAACTGCGACAAATGGGTTTTTCAAGAATACTTCTATCTCAAATAAAGAAAAAAGCATGTGCACAACACTGTATATAGCAAATAGGGCGTTCGGTGGTTTACGAAAGTTCAGTGCTATTTACAAACACCGCCAAATTTTTAATTTGGCTTTTAAAATGAATAAGATAAAAACAAAATATAAATATTTGGCTCAGTGCAAACTCGAAAGTTTATCGCTTTCTACTGCCCTACTTGCCATATACTAACCGTTAGCAGTCAATCGGGTACGATATACAAACATCCTTTACAAAGTTATAGAAACATCGTTTACACTTTTTAGGCGTAGAAGTTCGATAAAAATCGAATACTATGCCTTGGAAAGACACAACGATTATGGAACAAAAAATTGAATTTATTTGTGAATGGCGTACCGGAAAATATACCATCACAGAACTTTGTAAATGCTTTGAAATTTCGAGACCAACAGCCTATAAAATCATTACTCGATTTGAAAATGAAGGATTTCAAGGGCTTAGAGAATTATCCCGAAAACCGATTGGATTACACCCTAATGCTACTGATGAAAATGTAGTAAACAGCATTCTTTCTTTAAAAGAAAAACACAAACTTTGGGGTGCTAAAAAAATACACCAACTGTTGTATAACGATTTTTCAGATGAAAGTATCCCAACTGTTTTAACCGTTCACAACATCCTCAAAAAACACGGTTTAGTAAATCCTCAAAAACGCCTGAGAAGGGTAAAACCTATGCACCCTATTTTCGACCCAAAAGAGTGTAATGAAGTGTGGAGTGCTGACTACAAAGGAAAGTTCTTAATGGGTAATAAAATCTATTGTCACCCACTCACAATTGCTGACTCTAAAAGCAGATTTGTTTTTACAGCAAAAGGACATTACAAAGAAACCCTTACTGCTGCAAAGCAAGAGTTTACAAGAGTTTTTAGGAAATACGGTATACCAAAACAATTGCACACAGACAACGGAAGTCCCTTTGGATCTGTGCGTGCCATTCAACGTTTTACTCAGCTATCTTATTGGTTTATTGACCTGGGAATTTTACCTGTATTTTCAGACCCGGCTCACCCCGAACAAAATGGAAGACACGAACGAATGCATCGTGATTTAAAGGCTGCTTGTGCCAAACCCTCAGCTCATGATTTAAAAGCGCAACAAAGGCGTTTAAACGCCTTTGTGAAGGAGTACAATCACATACGACCACATGAAGCTTTAGACATGAAAACCCCTGCTATGATGCATAATTTTTCTACCAGACCATTCCCTGAAAAAATACCCGATTACGATTATCCCGCAGATTACAAAGTGCTTAAAATGACTCAGAATGGCGCTATTAGGTGGAAGTCTTATTATTGGGTTTATGTTACTGCTGCTTTAAAAGGAAAATATGTAGGAATAGAAGAACTAGGCAATGGTATTTGGAGAGTATTTTATAGAAACGTATTTTTAGGTTTCTTTGATGAAAACAATTTAAGAAATAAGGAACAAGCAATAAGATTAGAAACCAACTTAGTGTAAACTATGTATATATAACTTGTGTAAACTATGTATCTTAACGAACATTTGAAAACGACAACTTCGACCAGATGTACAAAGGATTTAAAATAGCAAGTATTGTTACTGCATCATTCGCGATTTTGACGGATGTTGTTTTAATCCTGTCTGCATTACCGGAAGCAATAGACAATCAGACATTAACAGGAGGAGGAAGAGCACAAGCGGAATTTTTTACAATGCCCTTGTTCTTCGTTGGTGGAGGTTTTGCAGTTATATGTTTGGGACTTTTAATTACTAACTCTGTGACCGACATTGTAAGAGCTCTCAAAAAAGTTGACATTTATAAAAAGAATATCTTGACCTACTGTTTGCTCATTTTAGCAATTTTACTTCCTGTTTTTGGGACTTCTGAGCTTATTGACATAATGTATTCAGGTTGGAAATAAAAAAGAAAAACGGCTACCAACAAAAAATAAACGCAAGGCGGCTTTAATCCCGCTCCGGTAGGGGCTTTACGGTTGACAGAGAAACATTCCGTTTCTTTACAAAACCACGGACGAAGCCGCCCTGCGTTTATTAAAACCGTTACCAAAAATTAAAAAAATGAAACCACTAAATCTTTTAGTTCTATTATTTGCTATTTCAAATAATTTAAGCGCGCAAGAAAATTATATTATTGCTGGACACGTAGATAGCAATTTTGTTTATCATGATATTATTCCTGACGAATGGATTGTTGCCTATGTAAATATGGGGGAAGGTGAAACGAAATATTATTACCTTGACTTAAATAGTGATAGTATTAATGATTTTAAATTTACAATAACTAATAATGGAGGACAAGGTGGGTGGACAGAAGCAGTTCTGATTGAACCACTCAATCAAAACTCCGTTTCCTTATCTCATTATCATGCAGTACCAACGGATACAACTGAGTGCAGCGGTGACACATTATACATTGGAGTTGCAAAAAAATATTACACCTCTGACACTATTTTTTTCAATTCTAATTTTGTGAATAATACACTTGCATTAAATAAAAACTCTTGGCTTTACTTTTGTTATGCCTATGAAATTCACGAATGGGTTGATTCCGACTTTCTTTATATTGGTTTGAGTGTTTATACCGATAACTTTCAAACACTTGGGTGGGTAAGAGTGCATTCGGTAGGGATGAGTTCAATATCAATTGATTCGTATTATTACAATCAGAGTAGTGTGTTATCTATTGAAAAAAATAAATCGGATGTCTTTCAAATCTATCCAAATCCAGCTTGTAATTATATATTTATAAAGCCAACTACTAATATTGACATTAAAAAGATTGAAATTTTTGACATTAAAGGACATAATTATACAATGCCCACGTATTTTGGAAATAGCGAATTAAAAATAAATATAGCCAGCTTGACCAGAGGGATTTACTTTATAAAAGTATCCTCAAATGATTATATATATGTAAATAAATTTATAAAGAAATAACTTTTGGTAACATGCAATATAGCAAATGGCGGGAAAAGTAGTAAATTCGGGCATTGTAGCCCGCATCGGGTTTTTGTCTCGGTGGATAGTGACGCACTCCGCAAACCGCCACTTGCCATATTGCAAAACCGTTGTGGTGCATGCAAAACAGACAATGAACAGAGTTGACAAAATATGGACAGAATTGAAAGACTTGATGACAGACGCTCAAGTTTTAAGCTATTGGGACAATCGACAAACCAGAATTTTGGAAACCCTGAAAACTGCTGACTCAAACTTTGAGACGGCAACAAATATCCTTCACCGACTTGCAAAAGCGCTCAATGACCGAGAAAAGTATTCTGCTGTTTACTACTTGTACAAATCAGGTTATCAACCCATAGAAAATAAACTCACTCGGTCTGACCAATTAAATGAAGTCAAATATGAACTTGGACGTGGACTTCATCACAACCGAAAATATGACCACTCCAAACGACTATTTAATGAATTGGCATCTTCTGACTTTGACACAAGTAGGATTGAAGGATGGTGGAATCAAACAGCTTTTGCAAGTACAAGAGACAGAATTTGGATAAAAACAGATATACTGCCAGCAATTGGACGATTTGCGATTATGATCGCATACATTCTGATTGCCATTCAAACTGAAGAGTTCCTAATCTCAACGACAGCTTTCATAATACTCTTTGAGCTTTATGAGACGTGGTGGTATCAATATAGAGTTTCAAGCTATTTAAAAGAATTTGAAGACTTACCAGAGATTACGGACATCAAAAAGAACATTAAGGAAAAGATATTGATTGAACTTGGAATTTCACTTTTGTTTTATCCAATTTACCTTTTGAAACAAGAATGGTTACTTCCATTGGTTTTCATCATCGCAATTTATTTTCAGGTTTTCCACTATGGACTGAACCTTTATTATTTACCGAAATTAGTAGGAGAATTAAACAGAAAAAAAAGCACGACACCACAACATCGGCTATAGCAAATGCGGGCTGACTGCTTAAAAATGAAGATATTACAACTAAATAACATTCGGTCTGGCGGACAAAGATTCGGTTTCAAAATCCCGCACTTGCCATAGCCAGGGCCGTTATAGGGCATTTTAAAAGACGACTTTGAGAAAAATAATATTCATATTGACAATTTCACTGACATCAACTATTTGTTACTCACAGACAAATATTTGGGGACTTTATATTAGTCAGGACGGTGCCTACCGCCAATTAGACCTAAAACCTGATTTTGCTTATAATTATTATAGCCAAGGACCTTGTGGACTTGTTCCAGCATATCGTGACACTGGTATTTACACTGTGATTGCCGACACCATATTTTTGAAATCTAACGACACCGCACGTAAACAAGAAAAATACCTTTTTATTTCGCATTTGCCCACAGACAAAAACACCTTTTGGTTTTGGGATATTGGGACTCTTGCGCAAATATTCAAAAGCGACACTATTTTACCGACAAATCAAGGAGGGCGACTATCAGACTATGAAGCATTATTTTTTGAAAGTTACGTTAAAAGGCAAGGTTATTATAATAATGGTAAATTAATGTTCAAAGCGGAGATCATTGACAAAACTAAAGTAATCACGAGTTATTATTCAACCGGACAAGTAAAATCAATTGAGCACTATTATAAGAACAAAAAAGCTGGTGACTGGTATTTCTATAAAGAGAACGGACAGATTGAAAAAATTGAAACCTACAATCGAAACAAATTAAAGCGACAGAAGAAAAACGCCCTATAACAGCACCTAAAGAAAAATGCGGAGTTCCTGCAAGTTGCAAGCGCATTTTTTCAGCGGCAGAAAGTGTTGGCGCTTGCCATTCAGTTCAGTAATTATTAATTAAGTTTGTGCGGTAAGACAGTGAAGTGCTATTAATTCCGCACTTTCTTTAGCTGCGACACGTTGTGCGGCAGCTAAAAAAAATGAACCGAATAGTAAAATATGGACTGATAACGATTTCAATTTTGATAATTGGATTGTTTGTCGCTTATGGAATTTTCATAAACAACTTTGATTTGTTCGGAGAACCTGAAAAAGAAATCTTGAAAACAAACTGTGACTATGAAGGACTTAGACAAGCGACAATTTTCGAATATGGCGGAAATGCAGTGACCATACCTGCTATAATAGTTTCAATTGACTTAGGTTGCTCCGACAATCCAGACGACTCAAAAAAGAAAACAGTTTTCTCCGCTGAACACACAGGCGGAACGACTGTGGAGACAGAATGGAAATCGTTTGACACATTAAAAATTATCTATTCGGACAGACTTGAACCGATAACACAACTTGACAAAGTAACTTTCTCGGATTCAACTTTGAATGTAATGATTGACTATGAAACGAAATAAAAAAAAGCCGACCGCACAACAAAAGCTATACGTAATGCGGGTTTTAGTGCTAATTTGAAAGTGAATGAATATTAACAAACATATCGGTAGGCGGACAGTGAAGTGCTTTTAATCCCGCACTACGCATAGCCAAACCGTTGGCAACTATTAAAAATGAAACTGAGAAAATTATTCGGACTTCAGCCAAAAGATAAAAAACCATATGAACATGCAGATGTACTTCATATGTGGGAAGACGATTATCTAATGATTGAATTGCTTCCAAAGGAGAATTTAGAGTTCATTAAAATTGAGACAAAAAGAATTGACGAGTTTGGACAGGAACATTTTGACGGGAAAGGATTTGCAGATATTACGGTAATTGGAGAAAAACCAATCAAGACGAAGGATAGGCAGATTCCAATAAGTCAAGTTGAGCAAATTTTCAGTAAAACAGATCTGTATAGAATTGAAAAGGTAGTTATGCAAGGGATTGGGCTTTTAGAAGGAGATAAAGCACCATTAGGTTATGGCTCCAACAGATTCGCTGTAATAATTGAAGATAAGTCGGGCGTGTTGGAAAATATTTGGATTACTGGTCATACAGAAACTGATCAAGAAAGACAAAACCTAAAACAAGGACTTCAAGAACTTGGAAAGCAATTCGATTTTATAGGCATTGATTGGTTTAAATCCAAATACTATGACTTGAATGATGAAAAGCAAATTGAAGAATATATAAAAAACAGTTGCCAATAACTAAGTATTCGTCCCGCCGATAGGCCAGGGATGAACTTCTCTCTTGCGCACCTTAAAGAGCCTTAGCCGCGCGCAAAATATCTTGTTGACGGATCCGGTTGCTCTCTATGGGGAAAGCGATCCATTTACCTGTTCTTTATCTGTTTTATTTTTATTGAAGATTCCCATTCGCGGGTCGGACATCGATTTCCGATTTGCGGGTTTGTTCTTTCCGGTTAGCTTTTCATCCTTTGGGCGGGATTTTTGGACTCTTCTTGAGCAAATGGTTCACTCTGGCACGTAATTCTTCTGCCTCGCATCTTGCAAGCTTTTTTCATAATTGATTTTCAGACGATAGTAATTCCCTCCATCCGTGTGGCGGCCCACGTTACAATATGTCAATTTCGCTCAATGATTGATGCCATTGTATTATTAAAGTCATACACAAACAGATCAATTCTTCCATGAACGAAATTGACATTTACGTGTTAGATATGTGGACTTAAATGGAAAAATAACCGCAAACAATGGAAAGCATCCACAAGGAAATACCAATTGACATAGCATCGGATGTCGCGTTCAAAAGATTTGTATATGAGCTGAATGCATGGTGGCCAAGGGAGTATACATGGTCGCAGGATGCATTGCAGGAAATAAAGATAGATGGAAGAGTAAATGGACTCTGCACCGAAACAGGTCCTTATGGTTTTCGCTGCGACTGGGGTCGCGTAAAGGAGATTGTTGAAGGTGTGCGAATAGAACTGAAATGGCAGATAAGCCCGAAACGCGAACCCATTCCCGATCCGGAAAAAGCAAGCGATATCCGGATAGAATTTAAAGCGATCGGGGAGTTGTCCACCAGGTTGGAATTTGAACACCTGAATTTTGAAAAGCATGGAGAAGGAGCGGCGGAGTACCAAAAAATGATGGATAGTAAACAAGGCTGGAACTATATTCTGGAATGTTTTCAGAAGTATGTACAGAATAAGTAGAACTGCTGCCAATCATTCACTTTGATCTACCTGATGGTTATCCTGCATATCTACCGCTTTGCATATAAGGAGTACCGTTAGTACTAATTTTGCTTTCGACTTTATTTCAATATTCTAAATTTGAGCATGAAAGCAATTGTCCATACCAAATACGGGCCGCCGGAAGTAGCTAAACTTATGGAAGTACCGATGCCTCTGCCTAAGGACAATGAGGTCTTGATCCGGGTTTACGCATCGACCGTAAATCGCACCGACGCCGGTTTTCGCAGTGCCCAGTACTTCGTGTCCCGCTTTTGGAGTGGCCTGTTCCGGCCAAAATACCAAACATTAGGCTGTGAATTTGCCGGTACCATCGAAAAAATCGGGCGGGGAGTTACCACCTTTAAAAAAGGAGATAAAGTCTTTGGTTACAATGACAAAACCTTTGGCGGGCATGCAGAATATCTAACCATTTCCGAAAAAGATGCCATTGCCCTTTTACCGAATAACCTAAACTTTTACGAAGCGGCCCCCATTGCCGAAGGAGCGCATTATGCATGGAATAATATCAAAGCGGCAAAAGTGGAAGCAGAGCAAAATACGTTGGTTTATGGTGCTTCCGGAGCCATAGGTTCTGCGGCTGTGCAACTGCTAAAACACCTTGGAGCAACCGTTACGGCTGTGTGCAATACCAAAAATGTGGAACGGATAAGGTCGCTCGGAGCGGATGAAGTTGTCGATTATCAAACGGAGGATTTCACAGATACTGAAACCAAATACCACTTCATTTTTGATGCGGTAGGCAAGAGTTCTTTTGGCCAATGCAAGCCGCTGCTTACCGCAAAAGGAATTTACATTTCGACCGAATTGGGAAAGCGTTCCGAGAATATTTATTTCGCACTCAGCACCGCTATTACTGGGGGTAAGAAAGTTCTGTTTCCCATTCCATCCATAAGCAAAGAGGATGTGCTCTTTTTAAAACAGCTGGTTGAAAACGGGGAATACAAACCGGTGGTAGACCGGCAGTACAATTTGGACCAAATCGTAGAAGCGTACCATTATGTAGAAACCGGACAAAAAACCGGTAATGTAGTGCTGAAAGTAAGCGAATGAGTCTGGTAAGAAAAAGCCATTTTGCGAAAGCGAAAAAAGGAGAGCGGCAACAGCAAACAAACCTGAATAGTAGTGAATCATGATAAGAACTGAACGTATTGCAAATCGCCTGAGAGAAGTCTTTGCTGCAAGGACATTGGATTGCGAATACAAATTATAGGGATCAACTGCATAATGTGTCTCCGGAAGCAAGCAACCCAAAAAATCGGCAACTTAAATACTATAGCTGACCTGACCTATCATATCAACTTATTTGGTTGGGCTCCTCCCTGCCTTCGATGGTGGAGCACTTGAGATCAAAGACAAATAGAGCTTCGACGCACCGGTCTTGAAATCGCAGGAGGAATGGGAGAAATTGGTAAACACTTTTTTGACAAATGCCGAAAATTTTGCCTATCGGGTAGAACAACAGGCTGATGAAAAATTAGATGAGGCTTTCAGTGATGAAAAATACGACACCTGGTTGCGGAATATTGAAGGTGTAATTGAGCACAGCTATTATCATTTAGGGCCAATCGTATTGATTCAGAAAATGACTTCAGGAAAGCAGAGTGAATAATCCTGAGAAGCTGTCATAAGCGCTATCAGTCCTGAGATCCAAATCCTTGTAAAGATTCGTTTTCTCCTTTGTGGCATCCCCGCCGATATTCCGTAGTTTCGCTTCGTGAATACCGATAAACGTATAATTCTCGTTGGACCTGCTTTTCCCCTCCGGGGAGGAATTGCCCATTTCAACGAATCCTTCTGTCGGTCGCTGATCGATATGGGGTATTCTGCCGAAATTGTAAGCTTTTATCTCCAGTATCCGACTATCCTTTTTCCCGGCAAGAGCCAAAAAGCAACGGGAAGGGCACCCGACGGAATAAAAATCCACAATTGGCTCTCGAGTGTCAACCCTTTTTCCTGGCGAAGAGCTGCGAAGAAGATTTCCAAAGAAAACCAAAAATGGTGGTCATTCGATTCTGGCTGCCCTTTATGGGGCCGGCGCTGGGTGCTCTGGCCAAATACTTGCGTAAAAAAGGGATTCCGGTTATCGGATTGGTTGACAATGCGATTCCACACGAGGCGAGAAAGTTTGACCGCCTCCTCTCAAATCTTTTTTTCAAAAATGCAGATGCTTTCTTCACGCTTTCGGATAGCGTGGCGAAAGATTTGAATAAAATTGCTCCGGGCAAACCGACGGCTACAAGTCCACATCCCGTCTACGATCTATTCGGAGATAAAATTCCAAAGCGCGAAGCACGACAGCATCTTAAACTCGATCCCGAATCACGCTATATTCTGTTTTTCGGCTTTGTGCGTGCTTACAAGGGGCTTGATCTTTTGATAGAAGCATTGGCGCACAAATCACTCAAAGAGGAAAACATTCATCTTATCGTTGCCGGAGAATTTTACGAAAGTCGGGAGAAATATGATGAATTAATCGCGCAGCTCAACTTGACTGATCGTGTCGTTATTCGATCAGATTATATTCCTCAGGAAGAGGTGAGAGATTATTTTTGTGCGGCCAATCTTGTGGCTCAGACATACAGAACAGCCACTCAAAGCGGAGTTACCCAAATAGCCTACCATTTTGAACGTCCCAATGCTCGTGACCGATGTGGGAGGTCTGGCCGAAATTGTGCCGGATGGCAAGGTGGGCTATGTGGTAAATCCCGAGCCCGATGCAATAGCCGCTGCTCTCCTGCGTTTTTTTAGTGAAAATAAGGAAGAAGCTTTTTCACAAGCTGCCGCCATTGAGAAAGAACGCTTTTCCTGGTCACATTTTACCCGTAAATTTATCGCCTTTGCAAACCAACTGCATGAAGCCTAACACTTACAATACATATTATTTTATCGCTTTCATTTTTGCCGCTTTCCTGGGCTCGCCCATTTTTGCGCAGTCTACAAAAGCTCCCAATAAAACTGATGCGAAAGGTCTGAAACAAGGGCTATGGGAAGGATATTACGATACAGATACCCTGAAGTACCGCGGACATTTTAAAGACGGACAGCCGGTGGGTACGTTCGAACGCTACCATGAAAACGGGACTTTACAGGCGGAATTGACGTATAGAAAGGATCATTCCGCTTTCGCGAAAATATACGATGAAGACACCGGAAATCGCATTGCCGAAGGGAAATATATAAATCAGGAACGCGACAGCACCTGGTTGTTTTTTGCGGCCGACGGTTCCCTGCTTTCAAAGAATAATTACCGCAATGGCAAGAAGAACGGTTCAAGCACGGTATATTATGCTTCGGGCAGTGTGGCGGAAAAAATGAATTTTTTGAATGGTGTGAAAAACGGAAAGTGGCAGCAGTTTTTTGAGGATGGAAATCCCAAACTTGACGCTACTGTGGTAAATGGCGCCGCCTACGATGGTCAGTACACCGCCTATTATCCCGATGGAACCAAAATGACTTCCGGCAAATATGTGGACGGGCTTAAAGAAAGTTCCTGGTACCATTTCAATGAAGATGGCTCCATAGAAGTGATTTACGTATACCGAAGCGGAAAAGTGGAGGAGGAGCATCGGTACAACGGAGTTTTTAAAGATTACTTTCCCGACGATATTGAGCGGTCTGAATACACCTACAAAGACGGGAAGAAAAACGGTCCTTTTAAAGAATTTTACGAAAAGGGAAATTGGGTAACCGAAAGCGAAACGGATAAGTTTGGCAATGAATATCCCGTGCAGCGTTTACACGATACACAAGTGAAGCGCGAAGGTCAATATAAGGACGGTCAGCTCGATGGGGAGATAATTACCTATACCGAGGAAGGTAAAGTGGAGAAAAAAGAACATTACGCCAATGGGGAACGTATTGATTAAATTGTACTTAATGCGATGAGGAAATTATACACCTTTCTGTTTCTCTGTGTTGGTTTGGCAGCCTGTACATCCAATCAGGATGATACCCAGCCCGATCCGGGATACAATTATTTTCCTCTCAAAACCGGAGCATACATTGTCTATAAAGTAGATTCTATTTACCACGATCAACCCGAAGCCAGTATTCCCGGTATTCACGATACGACCCACTACTTTGTTAAGGAGGTCATAGATTCGGTATATCTCGATGCGCAGAATGAAAACAGTTATCGCATAGTGCGTTACAAGCGCCCCGCCGAAAATGATGATTGGATTTTGACGGATGTCTCGGGCGGCAAAACGCAATTCAAATAATGCTGAAAGGGTAGAGGAGAACCGAAGGTTTGTCAAACTCGCTTTTCCCATTTCATCCTTTGCGGAATGGGATAGCAATGCGCTCAACGATCTTAACGAATGGCGTACCGAGTACGACAGTCTTTATCAGGAGAAAATATACGGAGATCTCGCTTTCGCGAAAACGGTTACCGTGCTCGACCGCGATTTTTTGACGGAAGTCAACGACGAATATGCCTATGAGGTATATGCCGAAAATGTTGGATTGATATTCCGCCATTTCAAAGAACTTTTTACCCGGCCTTCATACCTCAACAATCGCTCCGCTGAAAATATTATTTCGGGAAATGAATACACCTGGGAGGTCATGGATTATGGTGAAGAATAGAATATTACTGCTATTTATCCTTTGTTTTTCTATTGTGGGATCAGTGCATGCTCAGGTAGCCCAAAACCGCTATCTCGTCTTTTTTGCCGATAAGGCAAACACGCCTTATTCAATTGCTGATCCATCCCAATACCTTTCGCAAAGAGCCCTGGATCGCCGCAATGCGCAGAATATTGCCATTGACGCCCACGACCTTCCCGTGGACCCTGCGTATGTGCAGGCCTTGCAAAATCTCGGTGATGTGGAGATCCTTTACCGATTGAAATGGAGCAATGCTATTCTTATTGAAACTACAGACCCCAATGTATTGCAAAACCTCTCTGGCCTCGATGGATTCGATCGGCTGGAAGTGAGCAGGGTTTTACGCACCGCGGTGGAGCCTGCCGGCAAAACGTTGACGCCCTCCAAGTCGGATTCGGATTATGGCCCTTCGCTCAATCAGATCGACATGCTGAATGGATTGGGCCTGCATAACGAAGGTTTTCGCGGTGCCGGCAAATGGATTGCTGTTCTTGACGGAGGCTTCAGTCATGGGAATACTGCTGCGGTACTCGACACGCTCCATGTCAATCAGCGCGTAATTGAAACCTATAATTTTGTGGACGGAAATACAGATGTTTATCAACGAAGCGGTCATGGTACGCAGGTGCTCTCCACGATGGCGGGATATCAGGTAGACAGTCTCATAGGTACTGCCCCCGAAGCAAATTATATACTCGAAATAACGGAAGATGTGCAGCAGGAGCGACGTATCGAAGAAGCTTTCTGGGAAGCCGGAGCGGAATATGCCGATAGCATTGGCGCCGATATTATCACTTCTTCGCTGGGCTACACCACTTTTGATGTTATTGACGATAATTATCCGCCTTCAGCCCTCGATGGCAATACGGCACTCATTACCAAAGCAGCCGATATGGCGGCTTCGCGCGGTATTCTGACCATTACTTCGGCAGGCAATAGCGGAAACGAACCCTGGCATCTCATCGGTTTTCCTGCCGATGGCGACAGTGTTCTCGCCATAGGAGCGGTAAATCCGGACGGGGTAGTTACAGGATTCAGCTCACGTGGTCCCTCGGCCGATGGTCGGGTAAAACCAAATGTGATGGCTCAGGGAGGTTTTTCGGTTATCAGTGATCTCACGACTGGGATCCAAACCGGAGCTGGTACCTCTTTTTCTGCACCTATCCTCGCTGGGATGGCAGCCTGTCTGTGGCAGGCTTACCCCGATGCTACGGCATGGGAGGTTTTTCAAGCCATAGAGAAAAGCGCCAGCCTTTTTGAAATGCCGAATGATTCGATGGGATACGGGATTCCCGATTTTGAAATTGCGCGGGATCTTCTGCAACAGGTTTTAGATGTAGATAATCCAACGGGTTTTGATAAAATGCAGGCGTTGCGGCTTTCGCCAAATCCGTATTCCGGGGGAGTAATTCATGTTTCGGTTTCTTTACCGGCCGGCGTTCCTTTTGAGGCATCGGTGTATTCCCTTTCGGGAAAAACGATTCTGGTCCGAGATAAGTTCGCAGATTTGAGTTCTTTTGAAAAGCAGTTGGCATCGGTGCTGGAGAAATCAAGCTCCGGGGTTTATCTGGTCCATTTACGATCAGCGGATAATCGGCTATTTGTGGGTAAGGTGGTGGTGAGGTAGTGGATTTCAAAATTTCATTTTTTCAGAAATCGAAGATCAAACATGGAGCACAATGTTATTGATAATGAAAATATTATAACTTTTGTGGTACTTTGCAGATAACACAAACTAAAGCCCATACGCTAGATTCTACATTCAACCAAATGCCTCTTTACGGATGCCTGGTCCGGATTAGGAAGGATTTACTCATGTTAACTGATTTTGTTTTCTTTGATCTCGAATTAAGAATTGATTTTGTCCAAATACGGTAATTATATTTTAGATTTTAAACGTTGTATTTTACAAATAGCCATCGCTATCTTTTTCATGCATTGCGGAGTAAGCGTCTATGGAGCAATGTATAAATCGGATAAGAAGGAAAAGACTGTATCAGTTATTCCCTATGGTTTTATTGAAAATAAAGGTCAATTGGGCAAGGATGCCACATTTGTTAAGTTTTATTATCAATGTGATAATTTTGTACTTTATCTGACTGACAGTGGGTTGATATATAAGTATATAAAACTTGAAAATACGGATAAATCAAATGAAGAAGATGGGAGGGATCTTTTTAGTAAATCCACGTCGTCGAATTTTCAAAGGGCAAAAACGGAGAAGATTAGAATGGAATTGGTTGATGGTAGCTCTACCTGTACAATCCAGGGTGAATTGCCACGGAAAGATATTATCAACTTTTACAATAAAAATACTTTAGGGGTTAAGCACTTTGATAAAGTGGCTTATGAAAATTACTATCCCGGAATTGATTGGGTAATTTACACTTTTGAGAACAGAATTAAATATGATTTTATAGTTCACCCGGGCGCGAATCCTGGCCAGATAAAAATGGTGTATTCACAGACGGGATCAATACAACTTGAGTCTGATGGGGGATATACTGTTGAAAGCAACCTTGGCTCTATTTCGGAAACAAGACCAACTGCTACACAAAATAAAGAAAG
Source organism: uncultured Cryomorphaceae bacterium (assembly GCA_963741985.1). Taxonomy (GTDB): domain Bacteria; phylum Bacteroidota; class Bacteroidia; order Flavobacteriales_D; family Cryomorphaceae; genus Cryomorpha. Next base: position 524,316 of record CAVUKD010000003.1, on the reverse strand, counting down.
GATACCAGTCCAATTCACTTTAAATGCGGATACGGTTGGATTTGAAATTGGACAGTACAATAATTTGAAGGATTTGGTAATTGACCCCGAACTTATATGGGCTACCTATTTTGGGGGGGCAGACTCCGATTATCCTCATGGAGTGAGTTCCGATAATATGGGTAATGTATATATGACCGGGGAAACTTATTCTCATTCCAATATCGCATTCGACGGGTTTCAGAATACGATGGGAAACACCGAAACCTATTATGGGGATGCTTTTTTGGTAAAATACAACAGTTCGGGTGATCGGTTGTGGTCAACATATTATGGGGGAAATCACCACGATGAAGGTCAGGATGTTGATATCGATAGCGATGGGAATGTATATATGGGCGGAATCGTTGAATCATGGATTGGTGATATCGCGACGCCAGGTGCACATCAAACGAATCAGGGCGGGTGGATTGATGCTTTCCTAGTGAAGTTTAATTCAGATGGAATCAGGCAATGGGGCACATACATTGGTGGTACCGACGAAGACGACGTATATTCTTTAGCTGTTGATGATAATAATAATATCTATGTTGCAGGGAGTACTGATTCGCCAAATGCGATAGCTTTAAATGGTCATCAGGCGCAATTGGCTGATGGGGGATTTGTGGTTTTATGCAAAAATATTCGCCAGCAGGTCAACTCTTGTGGGGAACCTATTACGGATTAGGCAATATCGGAGGTGGTACAATTGCTTTTGGGTGTACCGTCGATATTGATGGGAATCCATATATGTCAGGTGTTACCACACATACCGAGGGTATTTCTTTTAATGGATTTCAAAATTCTCTTTCAGGAAACCTGACTGCAGATGCTTTCCTGGCGAAATTTAATTCCGATGGGGTTCGACAATGGGGAACCTACTATGGAGGTGATGGCGAAGATGAAGGATATGATTGCAGCGCAAATACTTCAAGGAAATGTTTATCTCTGTGGAAATTCACCTTCCACAAGTGGTATTGCATATAATGGATTCCAAAATGAAATGGGGGGGATAGGCGGAAATTCTTCTGACGGAGATGCCTTTTTGGTAAAATTCAATAATGGGGGAGATAGACTTTGGGGCACCTATTACGGAGGTGAGAATGATGATATTGGATATTCTTGTGATGTTGCTGAAAATGGGGGAGTTTATCTATCAAGAGTTACTAAGTCTGCTACTCAAATAAGTTCCCCTAACGCTTTCTCTGAATCACATGGAAATCCGGGAACGGATCTCTCAAATCGTGATATGTTTCTTGTGAAGTTTAATGATTCTGGTCAGCGAGAATGGGGCACATACTATGGAGGGGCTTTGGTAGATTTTGGTGGAAGATGTCATTCGGGTTTCAATAATACCGTTTACCTATGTGGTAATACAAATTCTCCTGATTTGTCTCAAGATGGATTTCAGAATACTATAAGTGGAGGATCTGATGCTGTTTTGGCAAAATTTAATGACTGTGCTGTTTCAAGTTCTATTTCAGTTTCTGCCTGGATTCGTACACTTGGTCTGCTAACGGAGATACCTATACTGTTTCGGAGATTACTCAACTACGTTTGCTTCTACTCAAGGTTGTGACTCATTAGTTATGCTTGATCTTACGATAAATTCTGCTACTCAATCAGAGGAAATTGTGTCAGCTTGTGAAAGCTATATCTGGCCTTTAAATGGGCAAACTTATAATTCTAGTGGAAACGATATCTATACAACATCGAATGCGGCGGGCTGTGATTCTGTCATTACGCTGGAGCTGTCCATACACAATCCAGACCTTATTGAATCTGATTCAACTGTTTGTGACAGTCTCTTCTGGCCGGCTACGGGCGAAACATATTTTTCTTCAGAACAATTGAGTTTCAATGCGACAAATATCTATGGGTGTGATTCTACTTTGGTTTTAAACCTTACAGTGAATCATAGTTCCAATAGCAGCAGTGATGTATCTGCCTGTGATTCTTATACCTGGCCTGCTAACGGTGATACTTATTCTGTTTCGGGAGATTATTCTGCTACGCTGGCATCTATGCAGGGCTGTGATTTGCGTAAGTTATACTTGACCTTACGATAAATTCTTCTACTCAGTCAGAAGAAGTTGTGTCAGCATGTGAAAGTTATATCTGGCCTTTGAATGGGCAAACATATAGTAATAGTGGAAACTATATCTACACAACATCAAATGCTGTGGGCTGTGATTCCCTTATTACGCTGGAGCTGTCTATACACAATCCTGACTTTTTTGAATCTGATTCAACCGTTTGCGACAGCCTCTTCTGGCCAGCTAATGGCGAAACCTATTTTTCTTCAGATCAACTAAGTTTCAATGAGACAAATATCTATGGATGTGACTCTACCTTGTTATTAAACCTTACTGTGAATCATAGTAGCACTATTAACAATATTGTATCCGCTTGCGATTCGTACTACTGGTCTGCAAATGGAGAAAATTATACTTCTAATGGTGTTTATACTCAGATCTTCACCAATTCTCATGGCTGTGATTCCACTTTGATTCTAAATCTCTCACTAAATCAATCATTTAGTAATGTTGTGGAAGAAAAAACGTGTGCGCCTTATTATTGGCCGCAAAGTGGCCAATTATATTCTGAGTCCGGATTTTATTCGGTTAGTGATAGTACCTCTTCAGGTTGTGATTCCACGCTTACCTTACATTTGGAAATCGAACCAATTGAAATTACTACCCAGCCTGAAGATGCGTATGTTGAAATAGGGAAAACGGCTACATTTAACATTCAAACCACATTTCAGGAAAATGAATTCCAGTGGCAAATAAAAGGAAATGAAGGCTTTGTAAATATAGAAAATGTTGCTCCATTTATGGGAGTAAATTCTAATACGCTGAAAATTGAAGGGGTGACACTCGCACAAGCAAATTTACAATTCCGGTGTCTAATTTCTCATCTTGCATGCACTGATACCTCACAAATTGCTGACTTAAACGTATCTGTTTTACAGGCGTCAATCTATCCCAATCCAAATAATGGTAATTTTACTCTGGCTGTTCCCAAAGAATTAACGGGTTCATCGGCAAGAATTTATGATAATCAGGGTAAATTGATTTTGAAAATAATTATTGATACTCAATTTACTGAATTTGATTTGAGTAATTTCGCTTCCGGTGGATATCAAGTTGTTATTCCGAATATAGAAACCATTAGATTGGTTATAACAAAATAATTCATCGTTAAATTTATACTTGAGTATCAGAAATAAAAGTTTTTCTATCAATTTGATAAATTGATTTCCAGGGTACCTTTCAACTGAAGTTTATTGGATTATGTTATTCTTTTCAGAATATCCGATTCTCCTTTTCATTTCTCCACACCCCTGCGTAAATATCTTCTCACAATCTCAAACCGCCGCACCATTTTTTTCTTCTCTTTTACACCATGAGCCCTACCGCAATCATTGTCCTCATTGCCCTGTATTTTCTTACCCTGATTATTATATCTCGCATTACTTCAAAAAAAGGGGACAACAACAGCTTTTTTATCGGCAACCGCAAATCGCCTTGGTATATCGTGGCTTTCGGGATGATCGGAGCCTCGCTGAGCGGAGTTACGTTCATTTCGGTACCGGGTTGGGTTGGCTATCGCAATTTTCCTATATGCAAATGGTATTGGGATATGTACCTGGATATCTTGTCATCGCTTTTGTGCTCCTCCCTCTGTATTACAAGCTCCAGCTCACTTCCATCTACACATATCTCAACGGACGTTTTGGCCGGAAGGCATACAAAACCGGTGCTTCTTTTTTCCTGCTTTCGCGGATTGTAGGAGCTTCATTTCGCTTATATCTCGTAGCTATTGTATTGCAATTTGCCGTTTTTGACCGTCTGGGAATGCACGTTCCTTTTGTGGTAACGGTGCTTATAACCATTTTGCTGATCTGGCTTTATACGTTTCGCGGGGGGATTAAAACCATTATCTGGACGGATACCTTGCAAACCCTTTTTATGCTCGTAGCTGTAGGCATCAGCGTTTATTCCATTTCTCATATTCTCGGCCTCGATGCTTCCGGCCTTTACAATAAGGTGAAGTCGAGTGAGTTACAGTCAGATTTTCTTCTTCGATGATCCGAACGACAAGCGGTATTTCTTCAAGCAGTTTATCGCCGGGATGTTTATCACCATTACAATGACAGGGCTCGATCAGGATATGATGCAGAAGAACCTGAGCTGCAAGAATCTCGGCGATGCACAGAAAAATATGATTTCTTTCAGTATCGTGTTGGTCTTTGTCAATCTGGTATTTATGTCCCTGGGAGCATTGCTATATATTTTCTCCAACGCGCAGGGCATCGACATCCCTGCCAAAGCAGATAATCTCTACCCTATGCTTGCTGTTGACGGGTATCTCGGAGCCACAGTTGGGATTTTCTTCGTTCTTGGTCTTATCGCCGCGGCATACTCCAGTGCTGATTCAGCGCTTACAGCTCTCACCACTTCCTATTCCATCGACATCCTCGAAGTGGATAAAAAAGATGAAGCTACAGCACGGCGCATTCGCCAACGCGTGCATATCGGTATGTCCGTGGTACTGGTCATTGTGATTATGCTATTCAAACTCATCAACAACGACTCGGTTATTTCTCAACTTTTTACGGCAGCGGGTTATACCTATGGTCCATTGCTTGGGACTTTATGCATTCGGACTATTTTCCAAAGGGAAACCTGTAGACGGTCATATTCCCTACATTGCCATTGCTTCGCCGATTCTCAGTTTTATGCTCGATTATTGGTCGGCCGATCTTTTTGGCGGATATGAGATTGGGTTTGAAATCCTTATAATTAATGGAGCCGATCACTTATTTAGGTTTGTGGATTAGCAGTTTGTTTGGATCGGCGGCAAAAACATCGGAACAAGCCCGACACGTCGAGTAATATTTATAACAGGTTTATTTGGAGTGTTGAGAGAATTGGGCTTTATTACTCTGAAATAAAATATACGCAACACACATTATATCTTCATTAATTGACATTATTCAAAGGCAGTTATATAATGAATTCATTGGAGGCTTTGCTACCAGTCAAAAAAGGAAATTCCCAATCCGAATGTAGTCTGCCGATGGTTGTAATCAATAAGCGTTTCACCATAGCCTGTAAAAAACTGTGCGTGGATACGCAGGCTATTTCGTACCGGGAACACATAGTTGAGTTGCAAACTTCCGCGGTTTAAGCTGTTGAACGGTTCTGTAATAATCACATAGAGTACCTGATCTTTAAATTGATATGCCAAATCAATCTCACCCCGGCCGATATAATTTGTTATTTCCGGGTTTTCATCTTCTCCATCAGGGATCCGAATCCAGGGTTTCAGGAGTATCTGCCAGCCATCCTTTTCAAAAGCAGCATTAAAAATGATTCTGTTCCAGCTTCTTGAAAGCGGAAGGTCGCGGCCATTGGATTGATGATTTAGCCCTCCACTAAGCATTCTTAAATCAAAGCCGAGGATATTCAACTTCATCGGAAAAACCAGAATCAATTCGGGCTCGTAGTTCAGTTCGCGAAATGCTCGGGATATATCTTTGTTATAAACCTGCCAATAGGCAGTTTGGGTAAATCCTGCCCAAAGATCGCCGTAATTGTGAAAAATACCTTCCCAAAGCTTACTTTTAATACTAATCTGAAAATTTGCTTCGACGCGGTTTAAACTCACGGTGTCGTTGACCGTATATGCGGGATTGCCGCTATAGGGAGCGGTATTCGGATCACTACTCCAGCGGGCAGCAGTGATATATATTGGTTTATACGATTTTATTTTGAAGGCACCTTTGCGGTCTTCCTTGTCTAACTCCCATTTCTCGCTCAGCGTCTGAGTCGATATCTCCCAGGTATTATTCAACGGCGACTGCGCGCTGAGCCTTCCGGCAAAAAAGCAGGAGACATAGATTCCAGGTAAAACTAGTTGAAGAAACCTGCCGAAATATCCTTGCATATTATCAGTCCTGAGACTTGCGAGTTTAGCGATTAATATTGCGAAGGTAATCGAAATGCCCATACCTTTTTGGCGCAGAGCCCCGATCGATGAGCGCAAATAATAATCAAACCTTCCCGAATTCATTAATCCGGAAGGCTTGATCGGTGGAAAAGAATTTTATTTTTCGGCTATCAACTTCGTGTTCTTTACCGGTTCGAGCGTATTGAGATAAGCCCAAATGGCAGATACCTCCTTATCGGTTAGATGAACATAAGGACTCATGGGATAGGCTGTAGCATTCATTCCGAAAGGGCGTTTACCGGTTTTTACAGCAGTGATAAAGTCCTGCTCCGTCCACTTGCCAAGCCCTGTTTCGGGATCCATAGTAAGATTGAGCGACAATACCACATCACCGTTGCGGCGGTGAAGCGTGTTTCCCCCGGCCATAAATCCCGGTGAGCTCTCGGGTACTATCGGGTTATTCGTTTGAAAGCTTTCGCTGTGGCAGTTGTAGCAGTCAAACTTTGCCGTGCACAAATATTTTCCAAATGCTACCAGATTATTGGTGTCCGGCTGGGCAATTTCATGCTCGGGATAGGGCAGAGGCTTAAATGCTACTTTTAAAAGAAACTTAGATAAGAAAGACAATTTAGGCTTAATAGTTGGGTGATGAGATGGTTGCACCAGCGGGTCGTCTGATTTCAAAAAGGCAATTATCGCGCTTACATCTTTGTCAGAGAGATTGGGAAATTTGGGCATGTAGGGCGGCGCATATTCACCGTTTCGCTTCATTCCGGTGCGGAGTAGGTATGCGAGCTGAGCGGGAGTGTACTCTGTAATTCCGTATTCCGGATCCTGAGTGATATTGGCCGATGGATATCTCCAAACTCAGGAGCATCATCCAGTTTGGCACCGCCGAGTTTTCCATCGGGCGATTTGTGGCATTGAACACACATTGTTTGAGCGATACGCGTGCCTTCAGCTATTTGCTCAGGACTCATATCGATAGGATAATCTTGGGGTGGATTGTAAGCGTATTTCGGTGTAGACGAAAAATTAATGTACAGTGCCGCTATGGCAACAATCACAATAATTGCACCCACAAGGATGCCCAGAATTTTGATTAGCTTTTTCATAAGATCAATTAGGTTTATATAAAAATAGGTAAAAATCAGGATATTAGGGTAGATATTTTTGTAAAAATGTTGCGGTTTGATGCCAAATGGTTGCAGATTTGTTGCGCCAGAACTACCTTATTCCGAAGTGAACGGTTTATCCTGAGAACTCAAATTCTTTCGCTTTCGGCAGTATTGATCCTTCGCTCTAGTGTGACTATTGTTACAGTATTTCCGAGTATGTCTGCGTATCTTTGCACTACAAAATCAAAGCAGCATGGCAACAGTAAAATTAACAGCAGAAAAATTCAAAAACGAGATCTTCGACTATACAAACGGAACAGAATGGAAATACAAAGGTGATAAACCTGCGATCATTGACTTTTACGCCGATTGGTGTGGCCCTTGTAAGATGGTGGCGCCAATACTCGAACAATTGTCTGATGAACGCGAGGATGTGGTCATTTACAAAGTGGACACGGAAGTAGAGCAAGAGCTTTCATCGGTATTTCGCATACGAAGCATTCCGAGTATGTTATTCATCCCGATGGATAAACAACCGATGATGCAGGCGGGTGCATTGCCCAAACAAGCCCTTGAAGAAATTATTGACAAGGAGCTTATTCCCGTGTCTTAATTAAAATCACATATAGTATTGGAACTGCACAGCGAAGGTTGTGCAGTTTTTTTTTAATCCAATTGGCTAATCTCTTTGTTTTAATTTTTTGAAAATTCAATCAACTTTGCTGCGTAAAGAGAAACTGATATATTCGGAAATATCTTTGATGAAGATTTCTTGAAATGCTACAGTCGAGATTCGTCTTAATAGGTTTTTTTTTAGTTTTAATCAGGGTATATTCCGAGAGGAATTGGAGGTTAAGAGCAGTCCGAATATTCTTAATGGAAATCCATATCTTTGAGAAATATGACGCTAAGTTTTAGATATGAACTGGAATGACAGAATAGTATCGGATAAGGATGTACTGTTAGGAAAACCAATCATAAAGGGAACCCGAATATCTGTAGAGTTTATACTCCAACGTCTTGCGAACGGATGGAAGGAAGATAAAATTTTAGAATCCTACCCGCATTTCAAAAGAAGATATTCAAGCCGTCTTTTCTTATTTAAATGCTTGTGCAAAAGATGGTTTAATAGTAGAACTGAGAAATAAATCTGCTTGATGAAATTTCTTGCGAATGAAAATTTTCCGGCTGCGAGTATTTCTTCCTTGAGGTCTAATGAAATTGATATTGTTGCTATTGCAGAACATAATCATGGAATTTCTGACAAGGCAGTAATGGGAATATCTATTGAACAGGATCAACTATAATAACACATATAGTGATTATGGTGAATTCATTTTTAAGTACGGATATAAGCCCAAACACGGAGTGATTTATTTCAGGATATGACTTCAAACCTATTGATCCGGAGTACACTTCTTCTGAGAATTACATTCAGTCCGGGATATTCTATTTTGCAAAATGTCTGACAATAGTTAATGCTAAAATTCAATGAAGGTTAAAGATCTTATCTAATAAAAGTTAAAACTAAAAGAATTCGATACTAAATTTCATATAGATACCGATGGGTTTTAATCTAAACTTCGATAGTTTATTGTAAAAAATGGCAATAATTCGTAAAAATGACCATAGCAATTATAGGTGGCGGAGCTGCGGGTTTTTTTGCGGCAATAGCTGCCGCAGAAAATCATCCACAGGCACGCGTTATTCTTTTTGAGAAATCACAAAAACTCCTCGCCAAGGTAAAAGTATCCGGTGGCGGCCGATGCAATGTTACCAACGGCTGCACTTCGATCAGCGAGCTATGCAAAGCCTATCCGCGCGGAGGGAAAAAGTTGAAAAAAGCATTCCATATTTTCAACACCACGGATACTATGGAGTGGTTTGAGTCAGGGGGGTGCCACTTTACACCCAGGAAGACGGCCGTGTATTTCCAAGTTCAGACAATTCACAAACCATAATCGATTGCTTGCTTAGTGAAACGGAAAGGCTCGGTATCAAAATCGAGATCGGAGTAGGAGTGAAAAGCATTACCCCTATAAATGATCAATTGGAATTGGCCTTCATAGCAGACCTTCATCCACCTGCTACCTTTGATAAGGTTATTGTCGCCGCGGGAGGATCACCAAAAAGGAGTGGGCTCGAATGGCTGGAAGCATTGGGGCATAATATCAAAGATCCGGTTCCTTCGCTCTTCACCTTTAATATGCCCGATGAATCCATTACCGAACTCATGGGTGTGGCCGTAGAAAATGTCAGCGTAAACATTCAGGGAACAAAACTAAAATCGGAAGGCCCCCTGCTTCTAACCCACTGGGGTATGAGCGGACCGGCGATATTGAAATTATCGGCTTTTGGCGCCCGCAGCCTGAGCGAAATGGGATACGATTTTAAGGTGCAGATCAATTGGGTGAATGAAACCAATCACGATATTGTTAAACGAGAATTGGAATCAATCTCTCGCGATCATCCCAAAAAGAAGGCGGCAAACATCAAGCCTTTTGCCTTGCCCGAACGTCTGTGGTTGTATTTTCTCACCAAAAGCGATATCGCACCGGACAAACCCTGGGGCGAACTTGGAAACAAAACACTCAATAAGCTCGTGAACTTCCTTACCAACGATATTTACTCCGTGAGAGGAAAAACCACCTTCAAAGAGGAATTCGTGACCTGCGGCGGCGTGAGTCTCGAAAGTATCGATCTCAATACCATGGAAAGCAGGGAATGCAAAAACCTCTATTTTGCGGGTGAGATCATGGATATCGATGCAATTACCGGTGGGTATAATTTTCAGGCAGCCTGGACGACTGGGTTTATTGCAGGGAAAGCATAGAGCCAGTATTCCTCCAGTTCGACGGAATGTGTCTGTTGAAATAAATGAGTAAATTTGAAATATGAGAAATTCCATAAAAATCAAAGCCGATATCCACTCATTGATTGATAAATTGGAAAATAATGACCTTTTAGAAATTGTATATCAACTTCTGAATTCGAAGAACCACCAAAAAGAAGGAGAACTGGTTTCGAATTTATCCCCGGAACAGAAGAAGGAGCTCTATTTGGCGTATGGTGAAAGTCTGGATGATTCGAATTTAATTGACCTGGATAATCTTAAAGCGAAACATTTAAAATGGTTCGGAAAATAAGGCTAACCAAAAGAGCAGACAAAAGGTTTGATGATATTTTTAAGTATCTCGATGCTGAATTCGGAAGATTTACGGCCATTCGGTTTCTTGAAAGAACGTATTCCTTCTTTGATGTTATCGCACAATTTCCACAGATAGGGCGAATTGAGGATAGGCAGAAAGGTATTTATGGATTTGTGCTTGAAAAAACCGTAACTATTTTTTCATATTCTCCGAAAAGGAAGTAGTTGTACTGCAGTTTTTTGATACGGAATGAATCCAAATAAAAGGGGTGAATAGAGACTATGAATTCGTCATCTCTGAAGCGACAATCCACTATTCCTCCAAGTCTTCCGTTAAATCCAGATTTCGCAGTTTTGGCAGCGCAAACCCCGTCCCCACAACCGTAAGTAAGGTCATTACCCCGCCAAAAACTACTGCAGTGACCGTTCCCATCAATTTTGCCGTAAGGCCGCTCTCAAAAGCACCGAGCTCATTGGATGAACCGATAAACATGGAGTTTACAGAGGCAACGCGACCCCGCATCGAATCAGGAGTGCGAAGTTGGAGAATGGTTTGCCGGATAATCACCGAAATTCCATCCATCGCTCCGCTCATAAAAAGCGCTGCAACCGATAGCCAAAACCAGGACGAAACACCAAAAACAATGATACACAGCCCAAACCCGAATACCGCTGCGAGCAATTTTTTCCCGGCGTTTTTTTTCAGCGGAAAATAAGCCGAGGTAAACATGATCATCAGTGAACCCACTGCCGGTGCCGCGCGGAGTAAACCAAAGCCCTCAGAACCGACTTTCAGAATGTCTTGCGCAAAAATAGGCAACAATGCGACCGCTCCTCCAAACAGCACTGCTATCATATCGAGGGTGAGCGCTCCTAGAATAACTTTTGTATTAAACACAAATTTGATTCCCTCGCGGAGGCTTTTGAATACCGGTTCCCCGATTTTCGGATTGAGAATGGGCTTCTTCGAAATTTGCAAAAGCGCAATCAGCGCAATCAAAGAAAACCCAAAAATAAGGCACATTGACCAGTGAACGCCCATCAGATGTATACTGAAACCGCCAACTGCCGGACCGATCACTGCGCCCATTTGCCATACCGAGCTGCTCCAGGTGGCCGCATTGGGATACACATGTTTGGGAATGATCAAAGAGAAAAGTGAGAATATCGTTGGACTTAAAAAGCTTCGCACAAAGCCTCCGAAAAATACCAAAGTATAGATTCCATATAGTACGACCGATGTTGAATACCCCGATATTACCCGTGGCCAGGTGAGAAGAAGATAGCCGAAGCTAATCACTGAAAAGCCGAGAATACATTTGATCAAAAGACTTTTCTTCTCTTTTTGATCAACGATATGCCCTGCAAAAAGCGCCATGGAAACCGCGGGAATAACTTCCATCAGGCCGATCAAACCCGAGCGATAAAGGATTTTGGTGATGCTGTATACCTCCCATTCAATCACCACGAACTGCATAGTCCAGGCGAATACCAGCGCAAATCGCATAATCAGGAATATGTTGAATTCCTTAAACGGAGCGCTGCGTACGGGTCGTTTTTCGTCATTTCAAAAGCGGGTAAATCATTTTCTGGTGAACAAAGGTAAATTATAGAAATGGGGGATGGGTTGGTTTTTTTTGGAAATGTGGGGTGAGAACGGATTGAAATCGTTTCGCGCACCGAACCCGCAAAACCTACATGGCCAACACCCTCAATTCCATAAATGCCAAAATAGACCCTATCTCATTTTTTGATTTAAATCAAGAATCGGTATTTTGTGGTTTCTAAACCCATCAAAATAAAACAACCATGACGGAAAAATTCAAAAACAAATATCGCATTCCGTCCGCACGTCTTCAAAATTGGGATTACGGATGGGATGGTGCCTATTTTATTACCATCTGTACCGAACATCGCAAATGCTATTTTGGGGATATCGTGGATGAAAAAATGCAACTGTCCCACGCGGGTATAATTGCTGATATAATTTGGTGCGAAATAAAAAACCACGCGAAAAATATTAAAATGGGTGCCTACAAAATTATGCCCAATCATATGCACGGAATTTTGATTTTGGATGGTAATCGTAAACCGTGGGAAACGGACGGGAAATCGGAAGCAGCGCAATTTGGGGACGATAATCTATCCAATACCATTGTAGAGACAAGGCACCCTGTCTCCGTCCATTCCTTGTCTCTACGATCGTCGCGCATACGATCAATTCGATCCGATGCTATAAAACCCATTCCTAACACGCCGGCATCATCATCGGAATTGCCACCTTCAAAACAATCAAAAAAGAATCCTCTAACCATCGGTCAGCACCGTTTTCAAAATCAAGGCAAAAATACCATTTCATCCATCTGTGGTGGATACAAATCGTCGGTATCAAAATATTGCAACCGACTGGGATTCGAATCAGGTTGGCAAGCCCGTTTTCACGAACATATTATCCGCGGACAGGAAGAATTCGATCGCATCACTAATTATATCGAAAACAATCCCAAAAATTGGAAAAGGGATAAATTTCATAAAAGAAACGGGTGAGATATTTGAATTCCAATCACCTCCCAAAAATCCAAAACCCTTCCACCTGCGTAAATAGAATGGTTAAGGTTTATTACCAATTTCTATATTGGTAATTTTGGTTATAGTGATTACAAGAGCCGGGGTGAAAAGTCATTCCCGGCTTTTTCTTGAAGTTGTTGCGCTGTTTTAACGGCGTCATACGGGCTTCCTTCGGTCGGAAAGACGCAAAGGGATTACGCAAAGAATGGAAAGGGTAAAATTATGACCGAGATGGTAACCTCTACCAATCTTTCAAATATCCCCAGCATTTCTTCGTGCAGCAAACCATTGTCAGAGAGGATGGTCTGGTTTTTCAAAAATCCGGGTCCATTTTTAAAGTCGCTCACTTTTCCTCCGGCTTCACGAATGAGCACCGCTCCGGCGGCACAATCCCATGGATTGAGTCCATATTCGTAAAACACATCAAAGCGTCCGCAGGCCACATACGCCATATCCAGCGCTGCTGAACCGAGTCGGCGCATGCCGCGGCTTCCTGAGATCACAGCTGATAAGATTTCCAGATATTCTGCCTGTCGACCGCGATCGTCGTAGGGAAATCCCATGGCTACAAGCGCCTCGTTGAGGCGTTCATGTTTCGATGCCTTTATTGGTTGGCCATTCAAAAATGCTCCTTTTCCTTTTTCGGCGGTGAAGCATTCATCGCGTGTCGGATCGTAGATTACACCGAGCACCAATTCGTCGTGCATTTGAAGAGCGACACTCGTGCAAAAACATGGAAGGCCGTATAAATAATTGGTCGTCCCGTCGAGTGGGTCGATAATCCAGTTGAACACTTCTCCTGTTCGGGTGCTGGTTCCCTCTTCGGCCGTGAAACCCGCTTCCGGAAGCACTTTTTCCAGAAATGTAACAAAGCGCTGTTCCGCTTCTTTGTCGGCCCTCGAGACCATATCGTTCGATCGCCCTTTAAATGCTATTTCCGAAGTTTGGATTTTGGTTTGTTCTTCCAGAAGGAAGGCGCCAACTTTTCGACTTATCTTTTCTACTTCGTTGATTACTTCGGAATTAGACATATTGAGCTTCTTTTAGTAGCGATACTTTAGCGACACCGTCACGGTCCAGCGTTTCGAGTTTTACTTCGCTTATGGTATTAATCAGACTTTCGTCAAATGGCGTCTTCACCTTGATGTAATTTTCTGTAAAACCATGCATTACACCGCCGTTTTCTTCGGCTTCAAAAAGCACCCTTTTCTCCATGCCAAGCTGACTTTGATAAAAGGCTTTTTTCTTTTTCTGAGAAAGGATACGCAATTGTTTATTTCGCTCCTGTCGTATTTCAACGGGGATTACATCACCGATACGCAGGGCAGTAGTATTAGGCCTTTCGGAATATGTAAATACGTGGAGATACGATATGGGCAGGTCGCGGAGGAAGGTGTATGTTTCCATAAAATGGGCTTCCGTTTCTCCTGGAAAACCTACGATGACATCTACACCAATGCAGGCATTCGGCATGCGTTTTTTGATAGCTTCGATACGTTCCCGATATAATTTCGTGCGGTATCTGCGGCGCATGGCGGTGAGTATTTCATCCGATCCGGATTGGAGCGGTATATGGAAGTGGGGCACAAACTTGGGGCTGCCCGCTACAAATTCAATAATTTCCTCACTCAGCAGGTTGGGCTCGATACTCGAAATTCGGTAACGATCTATACCTTCTACAGATTCCAGTTCGCGAAGTAGATCGATCAGGTTCTCGTCTGTACCATGACCAAAATCTCCAATATTAACTCCCGTCAAAACAACTTCTTTAGCTCCGGCTTTTGCTGCTTCACGGGCTATTTTAACTGTTTCGGCCACAGTGGCACTGCGCGAGCGGCCGCGGGCGAGAGGTATTGTACAAAAAGCGCAAAAGTAATTGCAGCCGTCCTGCACTTTTAAGAAGGTGCGCGTGCGATCGCCGGAGGAAAAACCGGGAACAAAATCACGTGTATGCTTGATTGCGCGCGCTGCAGTTTGATGTTTGGCTGTGATGCCCGAATCTTCGAGATATGCGGCTACATTAAATTTTTCTTCTGCTCCGAGCACCAGATTCACACCGGGAATATTTGCTATTTCGTCCGGTTTGAGTTGGGCGTAACAACCTATTACAATTACTACGGCATCGGGATTGATGCGCAATGCTTTCCGAACTATTCCGCGGCAGGTCTTGTCGGCATTATTCGTTACCGAACAGGTATTGATCACGAATACATCCGGATCATCTTCGAAAGGAACGCGCGCATATCCGGCATCTACCAATTGGCGCGCTATGGTGGAAGTTTCCGAAAAATTCAATTTACATCCCAGCGTGTAAAACGCTACTTTCTTAAACTGGAGCATGGCGCAAAGGTACGACGGGATGTTGTCTTGTGAAAGTGCTATCGGCTGAATTGTGGTTTGCACCTCTTGTCTCCTGCTCGATCCGCGATTTGTTTGCGTATTTTACTTTCGTATAAAGTCCTTATATTGCTCTGACTTTTTATGCGAATATATTATTTTCTTCTACTTTCTATCCTCCTCATTTACGCCTGCTCACCGGATAAACGCCCGCAAAAATGTCTTTTGGTTAAAGCGAGCGCATACAACAGTTTACCGTATCAAACGCGTCCCGGATCTTCGGGACTCATCACAGCCTGGGGCGATACACTTGTGGATTCTATCCCTTCCATTGCCATATCCCGCGACTTACTTGACAGCGGACTGACATATGGTACACTCGTAAATATCCAGGGCTATGATGAGCAATTTGTAGTAAACGATAAGATGAATCGTCGGTATCGAAATCGGATCGACATCCATATGGGACGAAACGTGAAAAAGGCGCGGAAGTTTGGTGTGAAAAAGGTGCACATCTGCTGGGATATACCTTTACCTGAAGAAGATCAGTTAGAAAATAAATGATTGGAAAAATATTCAGAAGAAAAACTGAGTTGAAGAAATACCTTTATTCGGTTTGACCGGCTTTAATTTCTAATCCTGCGGTGTTATTAAAACCATATGCCATTATTATAAAGGTAAATGTATTTTTGTCAAAACTGAGTTTTATCCAACCCAATTTATTGTCCGCCAATATGACGCCTATAAAACCCTCTCCTGTAAGGCTATCTAAGGAAAACCAGCCTCCGTAGGCAACGTAGAAAATGTAACCGTTAGATGTATAAGTGAGACTTGAATCGATTGTATCGTCTTGAACGAAAAATTCCGCTTGGTTGTATGGCTCGTGCGTTGCAATAGCATATCCTGTATTTAGTGCATAAACGGTCACACTGGAATTATAATATTCGCATGGGGGGAGACCTGCACTTACAAAATGAAAATATGTTTGATAAGTAAACCTGAAATCGTTAACTCCATCTCCATCCATATCGAGTTCAACGCTTTCTAATGAATCGGATGGGTAAGGAATAATTTCTTGGCACAGGCCGGAAGGATGTAATCCAAAACTATCAACCGGATGCAAGATTAAATTGGGATCTAAATCCGAATAAACGATGTCATCTGTATTTCCGGGAGGATCTTCAGGCGGTGGATTTTCATTATCAGATTTTTGACATGAAAAAAAGAATAAGATGAGTACTGCGAAAATTGGAAAAATACGTTTCAAAATCGTCCTGTTTTAAGTTGACTTTCCACCATTCATGGAAAAATGGAATACGAACTTTATTTCTTTACTAATTTAAAAAGAAAATCTCACCTCGGCTTATTAATCTTCTTAATCATTTTCTGCATGAAAACATTGCTGGGCATTGATACATACTCTCCGTTGTTCACTTTAATAATCACGAAGAAGATCCCGATATTGCTCACTTTTCCGACTATGTGAAATTCTTTGTCAAGAATCTCGATCGTATCGCCAATTTTCACCTGATGGTTAAAAAAGAGAATCAGCGCAGCTGTAATATTCGATAGAATAGACCATTGCGCAAGAAAGGCTATGCCCAGTACGGTAAGCAAAGATGCCACATATGTGGCCAGTCGGCTCGGTGGAATACCCCAAACCAGGGCAAGAATAATAATACTGATTAGGTAAAATACAGTCGATACCATTTTATTCAACACCTTGATGCGCGATTTGGCATAGGATAGCCTTTTACCCGCCGACTCAATCAGGCGCTGGATGATTTTTAAGAGGACAATTGCAATAATAAGCAGCGCAATCGTTTCAATAATCTGGATTTTGTATTCTTCCATTTTCAGTTCTTTTCAGGCGGGAAAGATACGGTTACAGCGGGAAATATGGGATTTTAATTTTGGGATTTGAAATACTGAATCCTAATTTACATAAATGTTCAATCGGCCACTTCGAATCTGCAGATAGTTGGGAAGCACGTTCATACTTTTCGATAAATATTATAGGATTAAGCTTTTCTTTTTTAGTGAAAGTTCCAGTCGAACCAATACGATGATAATAAGTTTCTAACCTTCTAATTCGCCGGGTTTGACAGATTTTGATAAAAAATAGTAGCTTAGTCTCGCGAAACATTTGAGGGCGATGCGAATTATTCAACAGAAAAAGACAATCAAAGTTTTAGTGCTGCTCGGCTCAATTATTGCCTTTGGACATGCGAAGGCACAGAGCAAGTATTGGGATGTGATTTTGCTTAAGAGTGCCGAAGTGGTCCGTGGAAACATAACCGATAGCATTCCCGGCGAAAGCGTTACGATTCTGGCCGGCGATTCATTGAGCCGTGTTATTCCAAGTCAGGAAATTGTGCTGATCAAAAAGGAAATTCGAAGATCTTTTTACACTAAAAAATCAGAATTGAGCAAAGAGAATACTCAGTCCGTTCATGGTATTTATTATCAGGGTATTTTATCCGGAGGCTTTGGTCGTGCAACGGAAGGTCCCAGTGGAATTAAGGTCAACTTTATAAATGGAATCGGTATTGAGAATCACGCCTCGATTGGGCTGGGGATTGGTGCGCGATTTCCCAACGATGAATCCGTTATTGTGCCTGTGTTTTTGGATATGCGTGCGCGTATTTTAAATACAAAGGTATCCCCGGCAGTTGGTTTCGGAATAGGAGGTTGCTTCCAACCCGATCAGGATTGGGAAAATAGCGGGCAGATTTTTTTCATCGAAGCAGGTATTCATGTTAATGGCGTAAAACATACGGGTGTAATGATTACCGTTGGATATGAGACGTATGAAATTTTCCAGAAACTCACTTCTGTATCTTCCTTTAGCTCCAATGGCGGATTGTATATTAGTCCTTCTCGGAGGAGGCAAACTGTTCAGTCTATCACACTTAATTTCTCTTTGATGTTTTAGGCCGGTCGAATCTCAAATCAGGCTTCAATTCTTACGCTTCTTCTCTGCGGAAAGTAAACAATTCCGAATGTGAATTTATAACTGACCTATTTGCCAAATCGCCCTCGACCAACCTGCGCGTATAAAAACATTACTTTTGCACCCTTATGCCGGAAATGACCACATCTTCCTCCGTTTTATTCAATCGTTTCAGCCAATCGATTGCCGGAATTCCCCTGCCTGAAAAGTTCACATATCCGTTTTATTACGACCCACATCCGCTTTGCATTATTGCTGCGGAGGAGCTTCATGAATTAATAGGAGCTACAGATTGGAAAAGAAATTTTGGGCTGGATGCCACCAAACCCGGCAACGGAAAGATGTTTGGTGTGCTTGTCGTGAAAAATAAAGAAGGTGAATTGGGCTATCTCAGTGCTTTTTCAGGCCAACTGGACAATGCTCCGGATTGTTTTGTTCCCTATGTTTATCAGCTACCCGGCGATGAAAATTATTATACCCGGGGTGTGCGCCATATCGAAGGATTAACGGAAAAAATAAGGGTTGCAAAGCATTTGCCCGAAAGGGCTGCCGCCAAAAAGGAACTGGAAGAAACGCGTATGGAAGCAGAACGTTTTATGACTTCCTTACGGGAAAAAATGCGGAGAGCAAAAGCCGATCGAAAAGCGCAGCGTACCAACGGGGAGAAAACCCTCTCTTCCGCCGAATTCGAAGAACTTAAAAGCTCAACTTTCCAACGAAAGCCGCCATCAGAGGTATATCCTCCGAAATGAAACGGTGGAATGGAATGCGCGGATTGCGGCCGCTGGTGAAAAGGTGGATGGCTTTGAAAAACGTATCACTGACCTGATCGAAGAACGAGCGAATTACTCTGCAAATTTGCAGCAGCGCCTCTTCGATAACTACAGCTTCCTGAATAAGAAAGGGGAGGAGAAGACCTTATCGGAGATTTTTCAAGAAACTGTACCGCCTTCGGGAGCAGGCGATTGTGCAGCACCTAAGCTTTTGCATTACGCTTTCGCAAATGCGTTGAAACCAGTTGCTATGGCAGAGTTTTGGTGGGGAGCGTCTCCCAATTCCAATATTCGCCACCACAAAAAATATTATCCCGCTTGTTCCGGCAAATGCAAACCCATTTTGGGCCATATGCTCGCGGGAATGGAATTGGATACCCACCCTATGATTCTCCAGCACGGTCAGAACAAGTTGCTTGAAACGGTTTTTGAAGATGACTATCTCCTCGTGATCAACAAACCCTATGGTTTGCTTTCCGTGCCGGGAAAAGAAATTGAAGATTCAGTGCTTACGCGTCTCCGCGAAAAATACCCCGATGTTTCCGGGCCGCTTCTCGTGCATCGACTCGATATGGACACTTCGGGATTAATTCTCGTCGCTAAATCTTCGGAAATACATAAGAAATTGCAGGCGCAGTTCCTGAAACGGACTGTAAAAAAGCGCTACCTGGCTTTGCTGGATGGTGAATGTGAAAAAAAGAATGGAACGATACATCTGCCGCTGCGTCCAGATATTGACGATCGGCCCAATCAGATGGTTTGCTTTGAGCACGGCAAGCGCGCCATTACGCGTTTTGAAATCCTTGAAGTGAAAAACGGAAAGTCGCGTGTTCACTTCTTTCCCCATACGGGTCGTACCCATCAATTGCGGGTTCACGCAGCGCATCCACTTGGGCTGAATAGCCCGATTGTTGGCGATATTCTCTATGGAGAAGACAGCGACCGGATGTACCTCCATGCAGAGATGCTGGAATTTGAGCATCCGGTTTCCAAAAAACGTATGAAGTTCACGGTTGATGCAGCGTTTTGAGGTTGAAATCTGTATTTTTATCAGACTTAAATACTTTAATATCAGCCAATGTCTGTGAACCCAACCATATCAGTCCGAGAGATGAAATCTGCGGATATCGACTTAATCGCCGACTACTGGCTCGATTCCGATCCTGATTTTTTGGTGAGTCTCGGCGTTGATCTGGATAAACTACCTGCAAGGGAAGATTTAGTCAAAATGCTTTCCAAACAGATCGGCACAGCATTTCGCTCCAAACAATCCTACGCCCTGATTTGGGAATTGGATACCAAACCTATCGGACATTCGAATGTAAACGAAATCACTTTTGGCGAAGAAGCTAAAATGCATCTCCACATCTGGCAATCGGCCTCGCGAAGGAAAGGATTCGGAACGGAATTGGTTAAAAAATCACTGCCGTTTTACTTTGATAATTTACAGCTCAAAAAATTGATTTGCGAACCTTACGCCCTCAACCCGGCTCCGAATAAAACGTTGGAAAAAGTTGGTTTTACTTTCTTGAAGCGATATACCACCGTTCCGGGATCACTCAATTTTGAGCAGGAAGTGTGTCGATGGGAGCTGAGCAGGACCGATTATTTTTATGGAAAATAAGAATAAATTGCACCTAAATTCGGACTGGCCGTTTTAAGAAAGTGCAACCTAAGAAGAATAATCACACTTTGTATATTTCCTAACTTCGAGAATCCCACAAAATGAACGCAACGAGAAAGCAGCGATTTATCAAAATGGCATTTTTATTAAATGGCCTTTTGTTTATCTTAGAAGGATTAGACTTATTCGGAGACAGCAAACTTATTTTAGGAATGCTTGAAGTGGTGGCCGGCGTTTTCAACTTATTAATGCTTCGCAAAATAAAGAATGCAAGGGCCAAAGAATTCCTCGAATACGCCATATTATTGATGAATATCATCGTTGCATTGGCTGTAGCCAATGATTATTTTGAAATGGGAAAGCAGTACATTCAATATATGTGGCTGGCGACAGCTGCAATGTCTGCAATCGCTTTCATTATTCACTTTCGTAAAAAGAGGACAATATTTAAAGAAAGTGATTGAAGTTGGATTCCTCAGGATATTGACTCCTTTGTTCAAGTATTCTGAAATTCTATTTCTTGTTATTATTCATTGAATCTCTCATGTTTTGAATTCCATTCACTCTCTAATCGATAAGCTTACCGCCGCGAATATCTGGACTGAACCGCGGATTTTAAAGCGAAATGAATATCTCGTTGAACCCGGGAAGCGGGATACCAATTCGTACTTTGTGATGTCGGGAAGCATGCGTGTATTCGTTGTTGATGGCGGAGAAGAACAAACCATTCGATTCGGGTATCAGGGAAGCCTTATTGCCGCCCTGGATTCCGTTTTTAGCGGGAAGCCGACCGAATTTTATATACAGGCTTTGAAGAAAACTACTATTCGTGCTGTTTCCGAGTCCGACCTCAAGACTCTGGTGGAATCGGACCTTGAAACGAGCAAATTGTGGGTGTCGCTTCTTGAGAGTATTGCCTTGCAGCAAATGGAGCGGGAGCGGGATATATTGACCGCTTCGCCCTCCGAAAGATACCTGCGCGTATTGAAACGGAGTCCGCAACTTTTTCAGGAAATTCCGCACAAATACATTGCATCTTATTTGCGTATGACGCCTGAAACGCTTTCTCGGATCAGGAAATCTTGATTTCAATCAACGTTTTAAAAAGTAAAACCACCGATTTTTGCAAATAAAAAGAATGGAAGTTTCATCTGAAGAGTTGATTGACGATTTAACCCGCCAAACAAGTGAACATATTCGTCAGGCGGAGGCTTTTACCCATTTGCCGCTTGAAACGCTGAATCGCAAATCTGATGCCGAAAGCTGGAGCGCTCTGGAATGTGTCGAGCACCTGAATAGGTATGGAGATTTCTACATTCCCGAAATTCGGAAGCAAATAAATACTTCGAGGCATCTCCCCGCTGCGAACTTTCGGAGCGGGCGTCTTGGGAATTATTTTGCGAAAAGCATGCTGCCCAAAGAGAAACTGAACAAAATGAAGACCTTCAAGTCGATGAATCCGGCGGGAAGCAGACTGAATGCAGATGTTATAAAGCGTTTTTTAGCCCAGCAAGAGCAAATTCTGGAATTGCTAAAAGCCGCTAAGGAAGTAAATCTGACCAAAACTAAAACGGCCATTTCTATTTCCAAATGGATTAAACTGCGCCTTGGGGATACTTTCCGGGTTGTGATTTATCACAATGAGCGGCATATTTTGCAGGCGACTAAAGTAGCAGAGTATATACCTAAACTGACAGGGCTATAAACCCGAGGAAATATTCTGCCATTGAGGAATCTAATACATTTTTGTAAACCAAAAGCTTCCCATCTGTGTTATTGACTTTAGCTTTACTCATATTCACTTTAATCGTCGCTAATTGCTTATGTCGAAAAGCAGAATTCGTCAAATAATCCTCGTTTGTTTCACAACTCCCTTACTCGCTGCTGCAATGCTTTTTGCCTGGAGTGTATATCAGGATTCGGTTAAACGATCGCATATCAAAGATGATTACAGCTCACTTAACAGCATTAATTACGGCATTCTTTCTGTAAACGTCTGGAAAAACGCAGTGACTAGTATTGTCAAAAATCAAATTGAGGAATTTGAGCTGACCGATGATCAGGACAGTATATTGCAACTGCGATTGACAAATGTCATCCAGAACCTGGTTACGAAAGCAGATAGTGCGATAAGAGCCAATGATGAGGGTGTAAAAGGAACCTTGAGAAAATGGGCTGTAAACACTTTTGTAAATACGGATAAACTAAAAGCTGAGGCACCGAAGTTTAGCCGGGCAATTATCGACGAGGTCTTAAAGGAAAAAAATAAGGAAAAGCTCAAGCAAATAGCCGTGAGTAAACTGGATCAGTTCGCTGAACAAACCTACGATCCTAACGATTCTTTAAAGATCAGGCAGATTTACTCAAAATACGATGTAAACCTCGGCGATGATATTAATAACGTTTTGCTTACCAAGGCCGATACCTTAGAAAATAAGAACTACCTGGAGGCATTTTACATCCTTGGAATCGTCGGTATTTACTTGCTCCTTTGGTTTTTTGTATTCCGGTTCAACGAGCTGCGCAAGCCCATGTTTTTTATGTCAGTTGCACTTGCGATAACCGTATTGTTGGTGGGGTTGACGAGTGCTATGATCGAGATCGATGCCCGGATTAGTCAGGTAGATTTTGTTCTGCTTGGCGAGCATATCAAATTTTCCAATCAGGTTATTTTTTATCGGAGTAAGAGCATAATTCAATTGGTGCATATCCTCCTGGCAACGGGAAAGGTGGATTCCATTTTTGTGGGCGTTCTTGTTCTTGCCTTCAGTATATTACTGCCAATCACCAAATTGATATCGACTGAGATTTATCTCTTCGGAAAAGAAAAATGGCGTTCGAACCAGGTACTTCACTGGCTTGCTTTCAAATCGGGAAAATGGTCGATGGCCGATGTTATGGTTGTTGCTATTTTTATGGCCTACGTTGGTTTCAACGGTATTCTCGATGACCAGATGGAAATACTGAATGTAAAATCTGATTCGCTGACAAGCATCGCCACCAATTATACTTCCCTTCAGCCCGGGTATATTCTCTTTATTACTTTTGTAATCTTCGGATTGATATTATCTGCCATTTTGAAGCGGATAATAAAATTGCAAAATAAAGGAGTAGCTAAAGAATCTTAGTCCCTCTCTTTTTTTAAATAAATTTTCAAAGAGTTACATGCCTTTTATTCTTTGAAGAGAGTGGAGAGCATAAAGACATCACCCAATCTTCCACCTAATTATCACAATCTGCACCAAAATATTCAACGGAAGCAGCCACCAGACCCAGCGCGTATGGTTATTTCCGAAAATGGATTCCGTAATAAACCCATCCATCTTCAGGTAGAGATTTCGCCCGGCTTCGGTTTTCTTGCCGGAGGTTATTTCGCTTTGTAAATCTGTCAACATTCCCACGAAAGGAATGCGATTCAGAATTAAGATAATAGCTTTTCGTAAAAATTTCGGAGTCTTTCGAAATTTAGAGTTTACCATTTTCCCAAAATCCAATGCCTTCTTCAATTGCTCATTCGGAACTGACTCTTTATTCCGAAAAATGGGTTCTACTTTGTCGATTATTCGTTCACTTATTTTTTGAAAAAAGGAACCAAGCCCATTGTATATAACCCGCACAGTGTCGATCATCACATATCGGTAGGTGCGGCTCGCCGCATAAAAGGTGAATATAATCCCAAGAATAAGCACGACTATTACAATCAGAATCTTGCTGGCGAAAAATTCCGTGGATACCAGCCGGTAAATCGCATAGAAGAAAAGGAAGAGGTTAGCTATTGAGAATAAAAACACATTTGTAATAAAACGTTTAACGCCTTTTACACCGAGTTTTCCTCCTTCACGAATCAATCTCCACGGCTGCTTAATTAGGTTAAGGAGTTTGGCGTTTTTTTCCGTTTTTTCAATCGGAATGCCATATTCAGCAAATTCGGTTTCGAGATCTTCTTCCATTTTCACCGTATCGTGTCGCGTTCATTTTGCACTCGTTTTCAGTTTACTAAAATACGATTACCATTGTAAATCCGGAGTAATTCGTACTAAGACAGAGAATGGATAAATGAAATGCAATCGTACACCAAAACGAACTTGTTGAAAATCGCACGATAGAGGCTCATTTTCTTCCAAAGAACCTTCCTAAATTCGCTCCGTGCAAAAGTATAGTTGGTTTTTCTTTATTGCCCTAATTGCGACTTCTTGTGGCAATCCGAGCCGACATCCCGATAAAATGATTTTTCGGTACAATGAATCGTCGGGAATATCATCGCTCGATCCGGCCTATAGCCGAAACCTTGAAAATATCTGGGCCTGCAATATGCTCTTTAACGGGCTGGTAAAAATCGATGACGATCTGAGTATAAAACCCGCCATCGCAAGTCGGTGGGAAATAGATTCTGCGGGAACCACTTATCGCTTCTATCTTCGAGATGATGTCTTTTTTCACGACAGTGAGGTTTTCCCGGAAGGGAAGGGCAGGAGGGTAGTAGCCTCCGATGTGGAGTATAGTTTCAACCGCATTCTGAGTCCCAAAGTATCCAGTCCGGGGACCTGGGTATTTAGCGCAGTAGCTGAAGATTCGCCTTTCGTGGCCCTCAACGATTCCGTAGTTGAAATTCACTTGAAAAAACCGTTTCCACCATTTCTCGGACTGCTTGGAATGAAGTATTGCTCGATACTTCCCGAAGAGGCTATTGAAAAATACGGTGACGACTTTCGAAAACATCCCGTTGGAACCGGCCCCTTCGCTTTTCACTTTTGGATTGAAAATACGCGGCTTGTTCTATTAAAAAACCCGCATTATTTTGAACGGGATTCGATTGGCGAATCTTTGCCTTATCTGGACGCTGTATCGGTTTCGTTTATTCCCGACAAGGGCGCCGCATATCTCGATTTGCTCAAAGGAAATTTTGACTTTATGTCGGGACTTCACTCGAGCTACAGCGATGAACTGCTCACTCCGGACGGTAAGCTAAATCCCATTTACAAAGACAAATTGTACCTCCAGCGACATCCTTTTCTGAAAACGGATTACCTCGGTTTTATGGTCGATGACAGCTTGCCTGATACCGATCCATGGAAAAATGTACTTGTGCGCAAAGCAGTCAATTACGCCGTAAACCGGGAAAACATGGTGCGGTATCTGCGCAATAATGTGTATACGCCCGGCAATGGTGGTTTTATTCCCAAAGGCATGCCGGGCTACTCTGAAAAAGCGGGGTATAGCTACCAGCCTGACTCCGTGCGCGCCCTCCTTCAGCGTGCGGGGTATCCTGCCGGAAAAGGACTTCCGGTGCTGCGACTCAGTACTACCAGCGATTATGTCGACCTCTGTGAATTTGTCCAGCACGAGCTTGGCGAATTCGGCATTCAGGTCAAAGTAGATGTTCTTCCTGCATCGGTTCACCGCGAACTGGCGGCTCGCGGGGAGCTAACCTTTTTTCGAAAGTCCTGGCTGGCCGATTATCCGGATGATGAGAATTTTATGGCTTTGTTCTATTCGCCCTATGAGGCACCAAAAGGACCCAATTACACGCATTTTAGCAATGCCCAATTTGATAACCTTTACCGTAAGGCACTCACTACTACGGATGAAAGTGAAAGGAAGTCCTATTATCTGGAAATGGATAGCCTCGTGATGGCTCAGGCTCCCATTGTGCCCCTTTATTACGATGTTGTCATGCGCTTTGTATCCAATCGCGTAAGCGGCCTTGACCACAATCCGATGAATGTATTGGATCTTAGCCGAGTTAAAATTGATCCTTAAGCTGCAAGCCTCAAGATACAAGCTTTTAACCTGTAAAGAGAGGACTTCTCAGTTCAATAGTTATTAAGCTGTTAATACCTTATTCAGGTGACAAGTGGTTAAATCCAATCAAATTCCCGAGCCTTCTTGCACCAGTAGCTTCTTGCTCGCAGCATTTATACGGACTCCCTCTTGGAGCCTGAAGCTTACAGCTTTAATTGCAGCTTGCCGGCAACTTTAAAGCTGTTTAAAATCCCCGTCTTTCACTTGATCCTCGTTTCCAAGGTAAAGCCAGTAAATAGATTTACAGTATTGATCCACAACGGAATTAATATCGTCAAGATTCGTAGTATCCACTTTTTTCGGCCATTCATCTGCCATTTTCCAGTTTCCGATAATTTCATACCTACCTAATGAACCCGAAATTGCTTCATTGGTCTCCATGCCCATATAATGTCTGGTCATGAAAGTGCGTTTTTTGAACGTTAGCTCGTCTTTGCTAAATCCGAATGACTTCACACTATCAATGATTGCGGTCATCACTTCTATACTCTGTTTGGGGTCGGTGGTAGAAATGTATACCACGTTGAACGGATGTTGAATATTGTTCATGTACCCTGCTGCAGGAGCATAACTCAAGCTGCGTTTGGTGCGTAATTCTGAAAAAAATCGGTCGTAAAGTATGCTCATTGCCAATTGGTTTGGGACGGTCTCGTCCGAATTTACCAACGGTGCACTCATTAATCCTAAAATGTAATTTGTAGTTAATTTACGTTGCTCCTTTACGATTTCCGGCTTTGGTTCAAACAGAGTTTCTTTGGTCTCAAAGGCATCAC
Organism: uncultured Cryomorphaceae bacterium; assembly: GCA_963741985.1. Lineage (GTDB taxonomy): Bacteria > Bacteroidota > Bacteroidia > Flavobacteriales_D > Cryomorphaceae > Cryomorpha. The sequence goes on along the minus strand of CAVUKD010000003.1, from coordinate 497,244 downwards.
CATCCGGCAATTTCGCTAAGGTGGAGGCAATTTTTGTCTTCAAATCACTATCCGAAATTTTCCCGACAACTACTAAGAAACAGCGTTTTTTGCCAAGAAGATTCGTGTAATATTTTTTTACTTGAGCCACTGAAAGTGAAGCAAGAGAAGAGTCATTTCCCGAAGGGTCGGTGCTATACGAAGTGTTCTTGAAGGCATTCTCGTAAGCCATTTCCCTGATATGCGAATCCGCATCGGCTTCTGATTGTTGAAAGTTTGCTAACATCTGCTGCTGCAAAAGTGAGAACTGATCGTCAGGCATGGCCGGATTCATCACTGCATCGGCAAAAAGATCCCAGCTTTTATCCCAATATTCTGCCAGACACGTCAAATTGAGTGTTCCATAATCACGGTCGGAAGACCCGGAAACTGAAGTACCGATCCGATCCAGAGCCGCTGCAAAAGCATCTTTGTCAAGCGAGGTGGTGCCTCCTGATGTTGCCAAGCTGAAAGCAAGACTTTCAATTCCGGCTTCGTCTGCGGGATAGTTGTTTACGCCGCCCTTTACAAACAAGCGTACGCTAATTACATCTTTCACAGAACTCCGGTGAATAACTTTCAATCCATCTACATCAAATGTCGTTGTCTCGGGAGGTGCAGCTTGTGAACCAATGCTAAATCCCAGAAATATAAAAGCAAATATTATTTTGTGGTAAGTGAACAATTTCATTTTGAGCTGGTATTAATGGGTTGAAAATTATCTAAATCTATATCAACCATGGTTTTCATTTGGGGAGAAACCAAAATTCCGGTTACATTAGGCTGATTTTGAATGTATTTGTGAATATATTCGTTGATATCCTGACGTGTGACTTTTTGAATATTGTCGATATAATTTGTGAAGTAATCGAGGGATGCACTGGCCCACCAGAAGGTCACGGTGTGTGCATACGAACTTGTTTTTTCACGTGAGTATTTTTCTTGAATGGCGAGCATGCGCTTGGCAGTTTCCAATTGTTCATCAGTGTAATAATCGTCCGTATCAAATAGAGAAATTTCTTTTGCCAGTTGTTGACTAGCCTCTTTCACCTTTTGTGGATTAGGAACCATGAAAATTTGAATAGGTCCTACATATTTTTGGGTTTGATAGCTCAGATTTGCCTGTAAGGCCATTCCGGAATCAACCAGGTCTTTTTGGAATTTACTGCCTTTTTGGCTTAAAATATATGAAAAAACATCTGCAGCATAGGTCGCTTTAATATCGCCGCGCGTGTCGGGTCCATGGAAACCAATGGCCATAATCGGAACGCGCGCGTGATCATTCGTCGTTACAAAACTCTCGCTTTTTGCGAGCGGTTTGAATTCCGGTATTGGATATTTCTTGAAGATATCAAAAGGACTGGGCTTCCAATCCTTATATTTTTCTTTAACAAGCTTTTCTACTACGGCGTGATCTACATCTCCTGCAATTACGAGTATGGAATTATTCGGATAGTAATACCGATTCTGAATGGTCTTCATTTTTTCGGAAGTAGCAGATAGGATAATATCGTGCTCACCAATAGAGTTTTTTCTGCTTGACAAATCACCCCACATGTGCTTAGCCATATCCTGGAGAAGCCAAAACACCGGATTGCTTTCATTCCGTTGAAATTCACCATCTACCACCGGATCTTCCTTTTTAATTTCACTTTCGAGAAACAACGGGCCGGTAATTGCTGAGTGCATAAAGTCGAGTCCTTGATCGAGATTGGCACTTCCCATGGTGAAAAAATAATTTACACGCTCTGTGCCTGTAGTTCCATTGAAAACGATTCCCAATTCTTGAACACGTTTTAAAAATGCTTCCTGATTTGGTAAGTCTTTATTGGCTTTAAAAAACATGTGCTCATACAAATGCGATAATCCATCGTATTCGGGAGATTCAGTGAAAGCGCCATTGTGTACTGCAATTTCAACCGTAACCAAAGGTACACTGGGGTCTTCGATCGTAAGAACTTGCAAACCATTGTCGAGGGTGGTGAAGTAAAAATTGGAGGGCAGGTCTGGCGTGGCGGCCACAGCATAGAGCGACACCATAAAAATAGATATCGCCGTGAAAAAATATTTCATAAAAAGGGTGTTGTAGAATGAGGGATTCAAATGTAGATTACAAATCTAAAAAGAATTCTATCCTTTCAATCCGTTGTTTTTCAGAATAAAGAAAAATCCACGTAAATTAGGTCGCAATGTTCGAACTGTAGGAATGTGTATATACCGTGATTATGAAGTTTATTTCTCTTTGAAGTACATCTCCACCCGCCGATTCAATGATCGACCTTCTTCTGTAAGATTGGTAGCATAAGGCTCCTTCTTGCCCATTCCCTTGGTGGTAATCCTATCCGGAACTACTCCGTTGATTACCAAAAATTCTTTTGCCGCTGCCGCACGGTTATCACTCAAAACCTGATTGTAGGCATCACTTCCGATGGCATCGGTATGTCCTTCAATTAGGAGGGTCATATTCGGATATTCATCCAAAATCCGCGCCGCATCATCAAGTACTTCGATATATTTCGCCGTAATATTGTACTTGTCGTAATCGAAATACACAAACCGAATCCTTGTGTCTTTGTCTAGTAGTTCGTCCTTCGAAAGACTACTCAATAACCGTTCGCGCGATTCTCCATCCTTTTTAGTTTCGATTATCAATACAGGGTCGGGCATCTCGGGTTTCTCGTGTGGCACCTCTACAATTGCCGTACTGTCAATGGGTGCTATACTATCTATATTCGTATGGGCTATCTTCAACTCACTCAGGTAAATATTCGAGAGAGAATCATTTCGGTTACTGCTAAAATAAGCTGTTCCGTCTTTGTCGGAATAGTAGTATGCGTCAAATTTGTCAGAGTTGATTCCGTCCCCGGCTTTTACCGGAGCACTCCAATTTGTCCAGGAATCGTCGAGACGTTTTGCATAATAAATGTCGTAATCGTCCGTATTTCCAGTTTTATTTTTTGAAAAAAAGAGGAGCCCATTTTTAGTATCGAAGAAAGGACTGATTTCATCGTTCATGCTGTTAATAGTATTTCCCAGCGACATTGGAGCCGTCCAGGATGTTCCTTTATCCGGTGAGAGACTCACATATAAATCATTTCCCAAAGTATCATCGGGTATTGGAATAGACCATAGAATATAGTCTTCATCCGGACTTACCAGGGCGCTGTAAAAATCTCCTTGTATATTCAAATCAGGCACCGTAACAGGGCGTGGGTCACTCCATGCATTCAATGTTTGATTATAATCACTCACCGAAACGCCGGCAGTGGGTTTTCCTTTATCAGAAAATTGATTGAGCAAATACACGCGGTTTCCTTTATGAGATACTCCGATCACGACATTGCTACCTTTATTATTCAGTTTGGCAACGTTTGCTGCGGTTTGGAAAGTGTCATCTGACTTTAAACTTTTCCAGATATCCTGCCCCGCATACATCCCTCCGATATTTTGCTTGTGAAAGGTTCGGGCGAAATAGAGCGCCTTTCCGTCAGGACTGATTATTGGAAAACTTTCTTCGGCAGTGCTGTTTACCGCATCTCCTAATTTTTGAGGTTTCGAAAAGGAAATAGTATCGACCTGTGCACTTGTGTAAATGAACACCAGCAGGGAGGAGAAAGTCAGAAGTGTTTTTAAATATCTCATTTCGAACGCTGTTTACGGTTGAACTGAAAGCCCAACACCAATTCATGACTGCCGCTGCTAATATTGTTGATGTTTGATGTGACGTAATCGTAGGCATAACCAAATTTCATCCAATCATTGATATGCAAGCCCACCAAAAGGGAAACAGCGTCTTCCTTTCGATAGGAGAATCCCAGCCAAAATTTCTGGTAGATATCTGCCTTTAAATTTACATCAAAGGATAGGGGAGCAGCGCCAACTATTTTAAACATCATGCTTGGGGTGAGGTCGAGATTTCGGATATCGGAATGCGATAACCCACTGTGGCAAATTGATGTATTTTCAATTTTGCATGACTCAGGTTTACCGGTGTTGTTTTATTGCCAAGATCTATTTCATTTTGACCAATTTGATAAACCGAATATCCTACGAAAGCTCGGTCGCTATAAACATAAATTCCACCATTTATATCAAATAGATTCGACTGACTGCCAGTTGGCGATAAAATCATTGTAGGTATTGTCCGTTGGGTTCTCGAGGATAACATCTTTTTGAGCAAAGTTCAGTCCATACCACCCAAGACTTGTCCCGACTGCCAGCCAGTATTTGTCACCCAGAGGCATATGGTAAGAATAGCTCGCCATTATCGAAGATCGTTTGAAAACGCCGTATTCATCGATTGCCGCCATTCCACCGACCACATGTTTCGCTTTGCGTTCAGTGATTTGATGGTTTAACATTTCACGGTGGCTTATTGGAATGGAATACAAATACCCCGATGCCTGCGGTTTCTTACCAAGATTAACGCTTCCGCTAACGTAGTAGGTCTGCGGAGCGCCATCAAAGCCCGCCCATTGTTGCCTGAAGCCGAGGTTGATGTCGATATCTTTATCGAGGCTCGATGCAGCAGGATTAAGTACATACATATTTTGCATGTACTGACTAAATTGCGGCAATTGCTGCCCGAAAACCCATTGTCCGGAAAGGAGCAAAATACCTGCTATTATGTATTTTTTAAGTCTCATACCTTAGCGTATAATGTTTACGGTTCCATTCAAATTCTCTTTTCCTGTAGTTTTGTAATCTATCAGGTAGAAATAGGAGCCTGTCGGCAATTCTTTGCCATTGTTGGTTCCATCCCATGGATCGTGGTATCCTGTAGATTGATACACTTCATTTCCCCATCGGTTGTAAATTATTACCACCACATTCGGGTATTTCTCGATTCCCGGAATGTGCCATACATCATTGGTTCCATCACCATCAGGAGTGATGGTATTTGGTAATTGGTCGAATACCCTTACAGTAAGAGAATCAGTTACTTCACATCCTAATTCACTCGTGTAGGTCACGAAATACATTGTAGTAATCCCGGGACTGGCCACAGGATTGGGACAAGTGATGCAGCTTAATCCGGTCTCCGGTGACCACAATATATCTCCGCCGGGTGGCTCAACTTGTGCGTTTAGACTAACATTGCCGCCATTGAAAATCAATTGGTCATCTCCGGCATCGACAGATACGCCGGGCTCAACGGTGATCATAATGGTATCTGATTTTATTTCACATCCATTTTGAGGGTCAAGACTATATACGAATGTATTGTCACCTGTTGCCAAATTGCTTACCCCCGTTTGCGCATTATTAGGATTCGCGATGGTTCCGGTTCCGGATATTTGCGACCAGGTAGGTGTTGCTCCACCAGGATCCGTCCCATATAGGGTGGTTGACGTCTCACCGCAAATATTTTGATCTGACCCAAGATCTACTCTTGGTGCATTTTCCAAAACGGTAATATTCAACTCGCAAACTGTGCTGTTTCCATTTACATCGGTAGCTTGAAATTCAATGGTAGTAACTCCTATGGGAAAAACGGATCCGCTCGCAGGTCCGCTGGTTTGGACAACTTCTGCCACGGTACAATTATCGCTTGCTATTGGAAGTTCAAATTCAGGCATATTCGAGCATGTTTCAAAATCATCCGGACAAGTAATGGTAGGAGCAATGGTATCGACTACTGTAAAAGTAAAGCTACAGGTCGAACTATTATTCGAATCATCTGTGGCTGTATATTCAAACGAATACGTGCCGGGTCCCTGAGAACTGTTATTCGCTGGTCCGCCGGTTTGTTCCAAAGTGAAATTACAATTGTCAATCGCCTGAGGCTCGGTAAACGAAATCAGGGCGTCACATGCGTCCGCTCCAACAGCAATGGTTGTATCACCGGGGCAGATCTCAAAAACGGGGCTTTGGGTATCTTGAACAGTGACGGTATACCCACATGTTGACATGTTTCCGGCATCGTCAGTCGTGGTAAATTCAAAATCGGTATCGCCTAAAGGAAGGATACTGCCGGTAGCTGGCCCAACCGATTGATTTACGACCAGATCGGCAGTACAATTATCAGTAGCTGTGGGGAGAGTGAAATCATAAACAATTCCACAAAGCCCATCGGCGGCTTCAAGTGTCTGATCACCGGGGCAGTCGAAAGTTGGCATCTCGGTATCCGAAACTGTCACATCAAAGGAGCATGAGGTCTGGTTTCCTGAAAAATCCGTTACTTGATAAGTCACAGTCGTGGTACCCACCGGAAATAAACTTCCGGGAGCAAGACCGCCAATAAGTTCGGTGGTTGCATCTCCACAATTATCAACGCCGACAGGGGCGGTATAATTCACGATGGCACCACATTCTCCGATATCACTTCCCACTGAAATATTCGCGGGACAATCAATAGTGGGTGGCACATCTTCATTTACGGTAACGGTAAAGCTACACTGGGCAGTATTACCAGAGGCATCGGCAGCTTCATAAGTTACCGTTGTAATTCCTACAGGGAAATCACTTCCCGACACTAATCCTTCTATGAAGGAAACCGTAACACCACTGCAATTATCGTTTGCCACCGGATCTGCGAATGTTACAACCGTCTGACAATCGCCCGATGGAGCGTCAACGACAATATCTCCGGGGCATGTAATTGTTGGAGCTTCTGTGTCGGAAACAACCACGTCAAATGAACAGTTTGATTCGTTTCCTGTAATATCTGTGGCGGTAAAAGTGATGGTGGTCGTTCCTACAGGAAATGGAGAGCCTGAAGTCGGCCCTGCTGTTTGAACGGGAATCACAGAGGCATCGCAATTGTCGGATACTGTGGGCGGATTAAAATTCACCACAGTGCTGCAAATTCCCGGATCAGCGTCAACATTAATATCCGCAGGACATGTAATTATTGGCGCTTGTTGATCTGAAATTGTAATAGTAAATGAGCAGCTAACGCTATTTCCGCTGGCGTCGGTCACCGTGTATGTTTCAGTAGAAACTCCTACAGGAAAAGTAGCTCCACTGCCCAACCCACTGGTAAGAACGGTCGTGGCTCCAGGACATGCATCCGTTCCCACGGGCGGGGTGTAATTTACAACCGCACCACAAATGCCATCGTCAGCAGGAAGAGAAATATCGGCAGGACAGGTGATTTCAGGAGGAACTGTTTCGAGTACACTTACCGTAAATGAGCAGGAAGCCGTATTTCCGGAAGGATCTATTGCTTCATAGGTCACAGTGGTCGTTCCTGTTGGGAATGTCTCGCCTGAAGCCAATCCTTCGATAAGATTCAACGAATCAATACCACAATTGTCAGTAGCCGTGGGCATTGAATAATTTACCACCGCGCTGCAATCGCCATCGGGAATGTTTACCGTAATATCTGCAGGACAGGTTATTACCGGAGCCTCATTGTCTGTGACTGTTACGGTAAAACTGCAAGAAGCCGTATTCCCTGAAATGTCAGTGGCCTCATACGTTACCGTTGTTTCACCTGAAGGGAACGCACTACCACTCGCCAGCCCTTCGGTCATAATTACCGAAGCTAGCGAACAATTATCTGTCGCTGTTGGAGCGTCGTAGGTCACGATCGCTTCACAGACACCAGGGTCGGTAGTTGCCGCAATGTCTCCCGGGCAAGTAATTTCAGGATCCAATGCATCTACAACGGTTATCACGTAGCTGCATGTTGAGCTGTTTCCAAATGCATCTGTGGCGGTGAATTCTACCGTTGTAGGTCCTGCCGGAAACGTCGATCCGCTGGAAGGACCGCCGGTTTGGGTGACAGTTACCGAAGAACAGGAATCGGTAGCCGCCGGCAAAGGGAAGTTAACTACAGCCGAGCATGTTCCCGGATCAGCCGGTACGGTTTGGTCGGCCGGACAATCAATTACAGGTGCAGATGTTTCTGAAACTGTAGCAATAAAAGAGCAAATAGCCGTATTTCCCGCGGCATCTTCGGCTTGAAGTTCGATGGTATAAACGCCTGCAGGAACGAGATCTCCATCGGCCGGACCGCTTAATACTGTGAAGTCGGCACCGGGACAGTTGTCACTAATTACAGGCGCCGGATAATTCAAAATTCCGCTACAAGCTCCTCCAGGAATGGTGAAATCGACATCTGCAGGGCAGGTGATGATTGGATCTTCGGTGTCGTTTACAATTACATTAAAAGAACATATGGCCGTGTTTCCACTCGCATCCGTAGCAGTATATTCCACGGAAGTGGTGCCAACAGGGAAAGTGCTTCCACTCGCAGGACCCTCGGTTTGTACGATTGAAGCTAAGGCGCAATTATCAGTGGCAGTGGCATCTGCAAATGTAACGACAGCACCACATATACCCGGGTCGTTTGAAACCGTAATATCTCCGGGGCAGGTTATTACGGGAGCTTCTTCGTCATTTACTGTAATGGTATAAGAACAGGTAGCTGTATTGCCAAAATCATCGGTAGCGGTGAATTCAACAGAAGTGCTTCCTTCCGGAAATGCGGATCCGCTCGCAGGACCACCGGTCTGAGTCACTGTCACATTCGAACACGAATCACTGGCCAGGGGAAGCATAAACGTAACCACAGCTGTACATACTCCCGGATCTGCAGAAACTGTGGTATCTGCCGGGCAATCAATTACAGGTGCCGATGTTTCTGAAACCGTTGCGGTAAATGAGCAATTCGCCGTATTTCCGGCAGCATCTTCGGCTTGAAGTTCGATCGTGTAGACACCAGTACTTACCACATCGCCGTCTGCCGGACCGCTCAATACCGTGAAGCTGGCACCGGGGCAATTGTCAGAAATGACAGGGGCCGGATAATTCAAAATTCCGCTACAAGCTCCTCCGGGAATAGTGAAATCAACATCAGCAGGACAAGTGATTACGGGGTCTTCGGTGTCGTTTACAATTACATTAAAAGAACAAACGGCCGTGTTTCCGCTTGCATCGGTAGCTGTGTACTCCACGGACGTGATGCCAGGAGGAAAAGTACTTCCACTTGCCGGACCATCAGTTTGCACAATTGAAGCTACAGAGCAATTGTCGGTAGCTGTAGCGTCTGCAAAAGTAACCACGGCATCACATACACCCGGATCGTTTGAAACGGTAATATCTCCGGGGCAGGTTATTACGGGAGCTTCTTCGTCATTTACAGTAATGGTATAAGAACAGGTACCGTATTGCCAAAATCGTCGGTAGCGGTGAATTCAACAGACAGTGCTTCCTTCTGGAAATACGGATCCACTCACCGGACCACCGGTTTGAGTGACGGTAACATTCGAACATGAATCGCTGGCCAGAGGAAGAGTAAATGTGACCACAGCCGTGCATACTCCCGGATCTGAAGCTACAGAAATATCTGAGGGGCAATCTATTTCGGGAGTCGGAGTTTCTGTGACTGTACGTAAACGAACAGTCTGCTGTATTTCCGGCCGCATCCTCGGCTTGAAGTTCGATGGAATATACGCCGGTGCTTACAATATCCCCGCTTGCTGGTCCGCTGATAACGCTAAAAGTAGGTACCGGACAATTGTCGCTAAGAGTTGGATCTGGGTAAGTCAATGTTCCGCTGCATGCTCCACCAGGAATGGCGAAAGTTAAATCTCCAGGACAAGTAATTACCGGAGGTTCAGTATCTTCAACAATGATATTGAAAGTGCATGTCGATGTATTTCCGGCATCATCGGTTGCCGTAAATTCCACGGGGGTAATCCCCGACGGGAAAACGCTGCCACTAACCGGACCACTGGTTTGAAGGACGGATGCCACTGCGCAATTGTCGGTAGCCGAAGGAGCTGCAAAATTGACAATGGCCGTACATTCACCAGCATCATTAGAAACAGTGATGTCTGATGGACAGTCAATAACAGGGTCTTCTGAATCGATAACTTCTACATCGAAACTACAAGATGTTGTATTGCCGGAGGCATCGGTTACGGTATACGTTTCGGTCGAAGTGCCGACCGGAAAAAGATTTCCACTTCCTATTCCAGACGTCAGGGTGGTTGTGGCACCCGAACAATTATCAGTACCCACAGGAGCCACATAATTTACTACAGCCCCGCAAACCCCTGGGTCGTTATTTGTAGAAATATCAGGAATGCATGTAATTTGAGGAGGTTCACTTTCGAGAACAGTAATATTGAAACTGCAAACGGATTCGTTATTTGATATATCTGTAGCCGTGTATTCTATCGTCGTTGTACCCACTGGAAATGAAGATCCGCTTCCTAAACCGGCTGTTCTTACGAGCGAAACAGACGGGCAATTGTCTGATACCGCCGGAAGAGAATACGTTACGACCTTGCTGCATGTACCGGGATTTGCATTCACAGTAATATCCGGAGGACAAGTAATTTCGGGAGGGGAACCATCTATTATTTTCACGAGGAAACCACATGATGCCGTGTTTCCAGCCAAATCTACTACGGTATAATTTTCGAAAGAACCACCTACACTAAAAGTACCGCCGGATCCAATTCCGGAAGTGAGCGACGTATTTGAAATGGTACATGCATCAACACCCACCGGAGCAACATAATTGATGACTGTATCGCAGGAATTATAGACGTAGAAGGTCATTGGTCCCGGACAGCTAATTGTCGGATCAGTAATATCATTTACGCGTAATTTTCAAGCGACAAAAAGCAATGTTCCCGTTAATATCAACCGCCTGAAAATCCAAAAGGTTTTCACCAACAGGAAATTTGATCCGCTCGGGAGTCCGCCAAATTGGAAAACAGAGAAGATGCCACAATTATCGTCCGCGGTTGGTAAATCAAAGTTGACTACAGCTGTGCAAGTGCCGGGGTCGGCGTCTACAGCAATATCGGGAGGACAGGTAATTGTTGGAACTTCGGTATCATTTACAGTAACGAAAAAAGTACACGCATCGGTGTCACCTTCGTTATTGGTAACGGTATAGGTAACAGCTGTTGTTCCCACATCAAAACTGGCGCCGCTCGGCAAACCATCTGTTAATGTGGTTGTTATGCCTGTGCCGGATCCTGTGCCTACGGGGGTGACATAATTCACTATTGCAGCGCATACTCCCGGATCATTTTCAACTTCAATATCGCCGGGACAAGTTATTGAAACCTGCGAGTAGGCTGAAGAAAATGCCATTAAAATCAATAATGTGCACAATAGATATCCTCGAGAAAAAAAGGCGCGTAGTTGTTTATTCATTTGCAATACATTTAAAACTTCCCTGTCATTCAAAGATATAGTATGTAGACGTCGCAAATGCAAGGAGTGGCCACAAACTTATTAAGATACGGTTCTTAAGATCGTTGATGGGTTTGCTTATGGCTAAAACAAAGGTTTTTATAACCTAAGAAATGAGTTTTTTACCACAGTTTCTACAAAACTTCGCATCGAATTGGTGACCTTCCACACCGCACTCTGCGCATAGTTTGCTGGTATCAGAATCTTTTTTCAGGTCGACACTTTTGTATATCTCTGCACCTACAATTCCTGTGGGTATCGCAATGATGGAATATCCCAGTAGCATAATGAATGAGGCGATAGCCTGGCCTGTGACAGATACTGGTGTAATATCTCCAAATCCAACAGTGGTTAAGGTAACTATGGCCCAATAAATACTGGTGGGTATACTTGTAAAACCACTTTCAGGACCTTCTACGAGGTACATAATGCTTCCAAGGATGAAGACGAGGATCAAAAGAAACAGGAAGAAAACGGTGATTTTATGTCGGCTTGCGATCAGGGCTTTGCCCAATACCTGCGATTCAGATACGAATCGCATAAGCTTTAATACCCTGAATACTCGAAGTAAGCGAAGCGCACGAATAATTGCCAGGCCCTGAGATCCGACTATAAAAAAACTAAGATAGGTAGGAAGGATTGAAAGTAAGTCTATAATTCCTAAGACGCTAAAAATGTATTGAGATGGCTTCCTCACGATCATCACACGCGCAATGTATTCGAGTGTAAAAAAGATGGTGACCACCCATTCAATTATGCGAAGCAAATCACCGTAATTTGTGTGAATCGATGTGACGCTTTCAAGCATTACTGCAAAGACGCTCACGAGAATAAGGATTAGCAAGATCACATCAAAAAGCTTCCCTGCAGGAGTATGGGTGCCAAAAATGATGACAAAAAGTTTCCTTTTTAGGGGGCTGTCCTCTAATCGGCTTTCATCGCCGGCGTATTTCTTTTCCTCGAATGACATGAATAATTCTCAGGGTCGTTTTGGTAAAACGTATCAGTTTTTGAACGGGTGACTAATCTAATTCTTTTATCTCGGAATACCTTTAATTTAGCATTAGGGAAGTTCAGAGTTTAAATGGTGCTCGCTGAAACAATAGGTGGTTTCTGTTCAATTTTGGGATTCATGATTGCAAACCACAACGGAGGCACAAGACTAAGAAGCATCATCCCGGGATAGCCTGTGGGCATTTGGTTGGAATCGTCGTGATGTTCCAGAGTTTGATATTTTTTCTGGGGTTGGAAATGATGATCGCTATGCCTCGATAATTCGAAAAGCATCATGCGCCCTATGGTGTGATCGCTATTCCATGAGTGAATGGGTTGCACTTTCTCGTATCGGAATTCAGTTAGTTTTTTGCGGTGTAATCCATAGTGTTCAATATAATTTACAGTTTCCAAAAGTAGGAAGCCAATGATAGATGCAACGGTGAAAAGGGCCGTGTTTTTCCAACCGGCAAAAACTACCAGTAGTACCCAGAAAGCCAATTGATACAGCTGAAAGCGAAGCATCTCATTGCGCAAACTCCAGGAGCTTTTGTTTTGTCTTTCCAGACGTTTCCGCTCTATTTTCCAGGCTGAGATATAGCTGTAAAAAATGGAGCGAAGCCAGAAGTGGTAGAGACTTTCGCCAAATCGGGCGGAGGCAGGATCTTCATGCGTGCTCACATTTTTGTGATGCCCTCGATTGTGTTCAATAAAGAAATGCATGTATCCGCATGGAAGGAGGAGAAGTTTTGCAAGTGTTTGCTCAAATTTGGTATTCCGATGGCCGAGTTCGTGCGCTACATTTATACCTATTCCACCCATAATAACCCCCAAAGAGGAAGTAATACCTATTATTTCATATATCGAGGGACTGAGAAAAATCAGATCGTAGAAATATAAGGCTATGCTTCCATAAACCAGTGGAACGACCGTATAAAGGATAATGTCGTACCATCTGTCCTTGCGGCGAATTTCCATCTCGGCGGCTTCCAAATTTGCAGGGTTTGGTTGTATAAAAACCTCAAGCACGGGAATCAAAGCAAAAGCAAAGAGTACCGGCCCAAAATTGAACCATCCCCCTATTGCGATTCCAACTACAAACAGTACCGGCAGGATGAATGGCATGGAATACTTCAGAGATTTCAAAATGGATGGGTTTTATTTAGATTCCTTAAAATTATACAATTTACGGGATTTTCAAATCTTCTTACCAAACCTTTTGGCTTTTGACGTGTTATCATTGTATCAATCGATTCTTGGTTGATAGGTTAGTTAAATAGTGAAGTAGTATCAAGAAAGGGGGCATCGCTCCCTTTCTTGTTTTTTGGAAATTTGTATTTGGATTTTGTTTTTGTCACTGAACTTCTTTATGTTTGTTATTCAAATGATAATCAATAAAACATATACCTATTATTATTCTGATTATTTCGGTCGGGGATAGGTATGTACAATTTATACAATCTGCTGCCCGGTTCGTTTGACCCGGGTTTTTTTATGCTAAATACGAAGACTATGATGACTCAAAAATACGCCGATTACACCAGTGAAGATTTTGCCGTATGGAAAACACTTTATGAGAGGCAAATGAAAATTTTGCCCAATCTTGCCGCGCGTGAGTATCTCGAAGCTATCGAAAAAGTAAACTTTACAGCAGATCGTATTCCGCATTTTGAAGAGGTAAACGAATTGTTGAGTGGACATACCGGCTGGCAAATTGACGTGGTTCCCCATATCATTCCCAATGAGGAGTTTTTTCCAAAATTGGCGCGCAAAACATTTGGTGCCACCACCTGGCTGCGTAAAATGAGCCAACTCGATTACCTCGAAGAACCGGATATGTTTCACGATGTTTTTGGGCATGTTCCACTGCTAAGCCATCCCACTTTTTGTGCCTTTTTTCACGGACTGTCAACCATCGCCATGAAACATTTGGACAATCACGAAGCGATCGAAAAACTTGGGCGCATGTATTGGTTTACCATTGAATTTGGCCTTATTCGCGAAAACGGAAATCTGAAAATCTATGGCGCCGGCATTATGTCATCTCACGGCGAGACCAAGTATAGCGTGAGCAGTGAGCCTACTCATCTGCCTTTTGATGTGAGCACAATTCTCAATACCACATACGACAATATGCGCATTCAGGACACCTACTTCGTGATTGACAGTTTTGAGCAGCTTTTTGAATCGCTTGGCGAAATCGAGGAAGAAATTGAGAAAGGACTATAAGTCAATATTCCTATTCTCGATGCTGAATAATTTGTTCTGTTTTTAGGGTCTTTTATGCGGGCTTCATCATTTTCTGATGGAGCTATTTCCCATGTGAAGGGTTTGCTACTAAATTATTTCTTCTAATGCTAATAATATTAGAATGATTCGTAAATTAGCACCTTAAAATATAAAGTATGTATTTAAGTCAAAACATTCGGTATCTGCGTAAACAACTGGGTTTTACGCAATCCGATCTCGCTCAGCGACTGGGGTTAAAACGTCCAATAGTAGGCGCGTACGAAGAGGGCAGGGCCGAGCCGCGGCTTCAAACCTTGCAAATGATGGCCGAATTTTTTGCGTACAGCATCGACCAATTGCTCAATACCGATCTGAGCACGGGAGTAAGCAGTGCTGACGCTTCGGGGAAAGCCTTGCGAATATTGCCTATCGCCATTGACGCCAATACGCAGGAAGAACGCGTAACATTGGTGCCGGTGAAAGCAGCAGCGGGTTATCTCAACGGTTTTGGCGATTTGGATTATGTTTCATCGCTGCCCAATTTCTCCATGCCTTTTCCCGAGTTGCCCGCAGATCGTACCTACCGCGTTTTTCAAATCGAAGGAGATAGTATGCTACCCATCCCATCCAAATCTTACGTGATAAGTGAATATATGCAGGACTGGACAAATCTTAAGAGCGACGAGCGCTATGTTTTTCTCACCAAAGACGACGGCATTGTATTCAAGCGCGTACGGCCCATTCCTGAAAAGCGGCAGTACGAATTGATTTCAGACAATCCGGATTTCAAACCCTACACCATTAAGCAATCGCAGGTGCTCGAAGTGTGGAAAGTGCGCGGTGTGACGAGCTTCAACCTCGAAGCTTTCAGTTCGCTCGGCAGCGGCGGGATACGCGAGGTGCTTGAGGCTATTGGGAGAATAGAGTCACGAGTCACGAGCCTCGAGTCGCGAGAGGGGTGAAAAGAGTCACGCGTCACGCGTCGCGAGTCGCGAGAGGGTTGGCGGTGTTGGAGTTTACATTGGCCGACCACAGAGTTTTGGGTTTGTGTTTTTAATTTATTTGAACCTATGTATTATGAAAGACTTTAAGAAGTTGAAAATCTGGCAAAATGCCATAGAAATTGCAGTGATGACCTATTCCTATGCCCGATTATTACCGCTGGAAAAAAAGTTTGAATTGGCTAGTCAGATGAGAAGGGCGTGCACTTCTATTTCAAATAATATTTCTGAAGGTTCGGCTTATGAAACGCCAAAAGCGTTTAAGAATTACTTGCGTATTTCGCTCGGTAGTTGCTTTGAGATGGAAAATCTTTTTGTACTTATTCAAAGACTTTACCCCGACATTCCAAAGCCCGAGCCGGAACTTTTGAAGCTGATTCAAACTGAGCAAAAAATGATTATTGGACTTATGAAAAGCCTTGACTGGAACTGCTACATTTGTATGGACACGAAGTTAAGGGTAAATTGAACAACTAAATAAACCCTAACGAAATGAAAGAAACAAGAAAGCATTACAGCAAAGAATTCAAGCAAAAAGCTGTTGAATTAAGCAACGTTCGTGGTAACGCCCAAGAGGTTGCACGTGAATTGGGAATCAGAGCAGAGCTTCTGTACCGTTGGCGTAGTGAGTTAAACCAAAATCCCTCGCTGGCATTCAGTGGTAACGGAAACAGGCAACTCACGCCGGATCAGAAAGAGCTGGCAGATTTAAAAAAGGAGTTGAGAGATGTGAAAATGGAACGGGATATTTTAAAAAAGGCCGTGAGCATCTTCTCCGTGAGCGACAGGAAATCTACCAATTCATAAAAGATCATCAAAGAGAATTTCCTGTTGGGATGATGTGTAAAGTATTTAAAATAAGCAGAAGTGGATTTTATGCCAGGCAAAGATGGCTTCCCTCCAATCATCATAATGAAAACCGCATGCTCCTTTCTGAAATCAGAAGAATACATGCTGAAAGCAGAGCCAGTTACGGAAGTCCACGGATTACGGATGAACTGAATGCCCGGGGATTTAAAGTGTCCAGACCACGTGTGGCGCGATTGATGAAGCAGAGTCGAATACGAGCTGTACATGCAAAGAAGTTTGTGGTAACCACCGATTCTACGCATAAATATCCGGTGGTAGAAAATAAATTGGACAGAAACTTTACTCCTGAAGATAAAGGCCAATCGTGGGTTTCAGACATTACATATATACGAACGCTCAAAGGCTGGCTTTACTTGACTATTATCATGGATCTTTTCGACCGCAAAGTGATAGGCTGGTCTCTAAGCAGCGATTTGACTGCAAGAAATACAGCTATTGCTGCATGGAAAATGGCGGTGAAAAACAGACCGATTATTCATGGTCTGATATTTCATTCCGATCGAGGGATACAATATGCATGTCACGAATTTGCCAAACTACTGGAGAGTTATAATCATGTGGATAGAAGCATGAGTAGAAAAGGAAACTGTTGGGACAATGCCGTAGCTGAAAGCTTCTTTAAAACCTTGAAGGTGGAGCTCGTTTATAGAACCCGGTATAACACCAAAGAAGAGGCCGCATTATCGGTGTTTGAATGGATCGAAACGTGGTATAATAAACACAGAAGACATTCGGCCTTGGGAAACCTAACAATTACAGAATTTGAAAATCTAATACAATTGAAAAATGTCGCTTAACTTATTTGTCCATTTTTTTGTTGCAAGTCCAGACAGGGACGGGGGAGAGTAGTCTCGAGTCTTTTGGAGTCGCGAGTCGCTAGAGGGCTGACGGTGTTGGAGTTTAATTTGTGCAAGGTGATTTTAAGTGAGTCTTAAATAGTCACGAGTGGGGGTAATGGCGAAATTACATTGTGTGTATTTTAAGGTGAATTAGAGAGGAATTAATAGAATGAGTAAGTCCAAAAATATTATGTCTGAGTTCACAACTCGCGATATGCAACACGTGATCCTCTCGCGACTCGAAACTCGAGACTCTTTTCCGACCATCTCCCATCTCGACCTCGACACCTTCTTCGTATCCGTAGAGCGCCTACTCGATAGCCGGCTCAACGGGCGGCCTGTGCTTATTGGCGGAGTTACCGACAGGGGAGTGGTGGCATCGTGCAGCTACGAGGCGCGCAAGTTTGGTGTGCACTCGGCCATGCCCATGCGTATGGCGCAGCAGCTCTGTCCCGAAGCGGTTGTAATACGCGGAAATTCATCTAATTACACCAAGCATTCACAAATCGTTACCGACATTATCCGCGACCGCGTACCGCTCTTTGAAAAAGCCTCGATCGATGAGTTTTATGTCGATCTTACGGGAATGGACAAGTTTTTTGGGTGTCTGAAACTGGCGTCAGAGCTGCGCCAAACGATTATGAAAGAGTCGGGACTGCCTATTTCTTTTGGCCTTTCGGCAAATAAAACGGTCTCGAAAATAGCGACGGGAATCGCTAAGCCCAACAACCAACTTTTTGTAGAACACGGCACCGAAAAGCCTTTCCTCGCACCACTCTCCGTGCGCAAAATCCCGATGGTAGGCGAAAAAACCTATCAGACCCTTTGCAACCTTGGCATGAAAAAAATTCATACCGTGCAGGAAATGCCCGTGGAAATGATGGGCAAAGTACTGGGCAAAAATGGCGAGGTGATCTGGAAAAAAGCCAATGGAATAGACAATTCGCCGGTGGTGGCCTACAACGAGCGCAAGAGCATCAGCACCGAACGCTCCTTCGACCGCGATACCACCGATGTAGAAAAACTTCGTGGTATACTCGTGGCCATGGCCGAAAATCTCGCTTTTCAATTGCGCCGTGGCGAGAAGCTTACGGCTTGCATCACGGTAAAAGTGCGCTACAGCGATTTTGATACGCGTACCATGCAGGCGCGCGTATCGTATACCGCCGCCGATCACATTATTATTCCAAGAGTAAAGGAAATGTTCGATAAATTATACAACCGTCGTGTGTTGGTGCGCATGGTAGGCGTACGATTTAGCCATCTCGTAAGCGGAGGCCATCAAATAAATCTATTTGACGAGTCGGAAGAGATGATAAACCTCTACCAGGCGATGGACAAAATGCGGCTGCGCTATGGCGACAGAGCGGTAATGCGTGCCGCCGGAATGGAAGCCCGCTCAATAGGACGCCACAACCCGTTCGACGGTGAGCCGCCACCCTTACTTCCCAATAGAAGAAGATAATTACATAAATGACGAGAAGCCGGCCATCAACCCAAAAAGAAGTCCCAAGGCATAGAACGATAAACCGATAATCGCCATTATTCCAACAAACTTATAGTGCGATTTCAGATTTTCAAATGCCGCTTCAAGTGATTTACTATCCCGACGGGCAAGAGCAGCCTTGAGATTGGCCCCGAATTTATACAAGTATAAAACCGGGAAAAAATAAATCAAGGCAATTAGGATATAAAAGATTCCAAAGAAGGACGAAAATGGCATAGCACCACCCATTTGTGAAGACATAGCGCTAAAAATAGTGCCTGCAAAAAGTCCGAAAACAACCATAATTCCGACCATAACAAATCCTAAAATGGCGAGGAAGTTTACCCATTTCCGAATTTCGGTCAGGAAACTGATGGTCTTTGATGTTAATCCTAAATTTTCTGAATCCTGAGTAGATTCGTCCAGTACGTCATATTGTTCCATAAAATAGCAAGTTAGTTTGGTCAATTATAGCAAAAAATATCGAGTAAAGAGATTACAAGCTATTTGGAGTTGCAAGAGAGATTGATACGTATGTTTCATTATACCCAACTTGAATATCGCATACAGACGAATGAGTATTTCCTTACTTTCGTCAAATGTATTTTCGAGCATTTTTATGGGGATTGATCATTGGGATACCCACCACACTTATAGCCCAAATAACGCCGCCTGATTATGGCGTTTTATATTCGCACGACGAGATTCCAAAGATCTATATTACCATCAATCCGGACAGCCTCAGTCAGCTGTACGAACCAGATAATTGGTATTCCAATCACGAATATCCGGCAATATTTGTTTTTCAAAATCAAGCCGGAACCGACACGCTACCCGACATAGGTCTCCGCTTTCGCGGAAAATCCTCTCGTGACAAAATCAAAAAATCTTTCAAAGTTTCGTTCAATACATTCGTTTCAGGGCGGCAATATCACGGAGTCGAGAAACTCAATCTCAATGCCGAGGCAAACGATCCTTCCCTGATGCGCTCCCGCCTCTGCTGGGATTTGTTTCGCAGTGAGGGAGTGGTAGTATCGCGTACCAATCATGTGGAGCTTTATGTAAATGGCGATTATTATGGCCTTTACCAAAATATTGAGCACATCGACGAAGAATTTGCCAAAACATGGTTTGGATCCAAGAAAGGCAATCTCTATAAATGCAGCTACCCGGCTGATCTTCATTATATTTCAAGCAATCCTGACGACTATAAGCTCGCTCCGTTTGGAGAAAGGACGTATGATCTGAAAACCAATGAGGAGCTTGATAATTACAGCGGATTGGCTAAATTTATCGGATTCCTGAACCAATCCAATGGTCAGGATTTTCGCTGCGAATTTCCGGATTATTTTGATGTATATAATTATCTGAAAGTCGCAGCCGTAGATGTTCTGATAGGAAACTGGGACGGTTACATTTACAATCAAAATAACTTTTACCTCTATGATAATCCCCTTACGGGAAAAATGGAATATATTCCTTACGATACCGACAATACTTGGGGCATCGATTGGGTAGGTCAGGATTGGACCGCCCGAAATATTTACAATTGGAATCAGGATAGCAGGCCACTTTACGACCGTTTGATGGATGAACCGGAATTTCGAAATATTTTCTCCTGGCATATCAAACATCTGCTCGATACCGAATTTAATACAACAGCCCATCGGCAGGCTGTGGAAAACCTGCAGTCTTTCATAACGGCCTCGGCTTTGGCAGATCCATACCGCCCGCTCGACTTTGGGTTTTCTGAAAATGATTTCTTGAATGCACTCACCGAAAGTTCGGCTGGCCATGTGCCTTACGGTATTTTCTCCTATGCCGATTTACGGGAAAATGCAGCAAATAATCAGCTGGAAATAATTCCGATTGCTCCAATAGTCACTTCAGTACAAATTGATTTTGCGGAAGCTCCACAAATGCTCCATCTTCTGGCTTTTGTGGATGGACCTCTGGTTTTAAATGCGCAATTGGCCTATGATTTGAATGGGATTGGACAGCAGCCAATAGAAGGGCAATGGGTCGACGGAGCGTATGCTTTTGATATTCCCCTATCGGAAAATGAAACTTCATTTACGTACAATGTGAGTTTGACCGGCACAAATGGTCTTACCCGAAATGCCTATTGTACATCACGGACGATCGATTTCAATCAGCCGAATGCTTCCATTGTTATAAATGAAGTGTTGCCCTCCAACCAATCGGGAATTACCGATGAAAGTGGAGGTCATCCGGATTGGATAGAGCTATACAATGCCGGCACCTCGGCGGTAAATCTTCATACGTATTACCTGAGCGATGCTGATGAAGCTCCTTTGAAATGGAATTTGCCTGATCTTACCATGGATGCCGGCGATTTTCTGCTCCTCTGGGCCGATGGCTCAATAGAGCAGGGACCATTACATACCAATTTCAGCATGAAGGCTTCTGGCGACAATATCTACCTTTTCAAAAAAGATAATACCACTCTTACCTTGGCCGACAAGGTCGAAATGCCTGCGGTAATTTCGGATTATTCCTATGGGCGCGAAACGGATGGCAACGAACCATGGATCTATTTCGCTGTGCCAACTCCCGATGCTTCAAATGGAACAACCACTGGCTTGACTGCGGATATATCACCGGATGACTTTTCGATTTACCCCAATCCAAGTCGAGGGAAAGTGTTTTTCACAAAAAAAGCGGATTTTATTTTGACCGATATTGCAGGAAAACGGCTTCAATCCGGAACCGATTCGCAATTGGAATTGCAAAATTTTTCCACAGGCATTTACCTTTTGAAAATCGATGGAAAAGTGTTTAAGATTCAGCGGTATTAAATAGTCAAACCTCCTCGAATAGTCCCTCTTTTCGCATTTTGAGAATCGTAGAATTGTAAAAGTTTTTTTGTCCGATTTGGAAGAAATTAAATAGAAAGTGTACTTTTAACACTAATTAAATCAGAGATTCGAATGTTTACACGTTTTTGTACGCTGTTTTTGGCAGTGTTCTTTTCTACTGTTATTTCCGCTCAGGTAGTCTCTATCAGTCCTCCTTTTCCTTCTCAAAATGACGATGTTACGATTACTTTCAATTCGTCTCTTGGCAACGGTGATCTGCAAGGAATAGTGCCTGTTTATGCGCATACCGGAGTAATTCTCGAAGGTAGTGATGGATGGCAAAATGTTCAGGGAAATTGGGGTACTTCCGACAGTCAGGTATTAATGACTGCTTTGGGAAATGACCTATATCAAATCAGTTATAATATTTCCGATTTTTACAATCTCCAACCTGGAGATGTGGTTCAGAAATTGGCCTTTGTTTTTCGAAATACAGATGGAAGTATTGTTGGTAGAGCGACTTATGGAGATGATATCTATGTCGATGTGTATCCTGAAACTTTGAGCGGTGGAATTCTAACTCCTTATCAGCCTGAAATACTATATGACAACCCGGCCAATTATGAATTCACGGCCGGTACAAATACCGATGCAACGATCACATTGCACCTCAATGATACCGAACTCTCAACGGCGGATAATGTGACCGAGCTTGCAGCAAATGTCGATTTTACCGGAATGCCATCAGGCCAATATTGGCTTTGGATGGAAGCCACCGATGGAACAACCACGATTACAGACTCTACTTATGTCATTCTTCAAGGCGAACCCGATATTCAGGAATCACCCGCCGGCGTGGTCGATGGAATCAACTATATGGACGACTCGACGGTAATTCTCCAGATTTTTGCTCCTTACAAAGATTTCATTTATGTACTCGGCGATTTCAATAATTGGGAGTTTCACCCCGATTATTATATGCACAAGACACCTGCCGGAGATCGTTTCTGGGTCGAAGTTCCCAATTTGACTCCGGGACAAGAATACCGTTTTCAGTATTCCATAGACCAAGGAGATATGCGCGTAGCCGATATTTACGCAGATAAGATTCTCGATCCCCAGAACGATCCGTACATTTCTGATGCGGTTTATCCCAATTTAATAAACTATCCGCAGGGGAAGACTACTGAGATTGTATCTGTGCTTCAAACTGCTCAAACACCTTTTAATTGGCAAGTTCAAAATTTTAACCGACCTCCATCAGATAATCTTGTCATATACGAATTGTTAATCCGCGATTTTGATGAAAATCACTCTTTTCAGGCAGTAACCGATCGGCTTGACTACCTCGACAGCCTTGGTGTGAACGCCATCGAACTTATGCCTTTTAATGAATTTGAAGGGAACGAAAGTTGGGGATATAATCCGGATTTTTATTTCGCACCCGATAAAAATTATGGTACTAAAAATGCCCTAAAAAATCTGATTGATCAGTGTCACTTGCGTGGAATAGCGGTAATTCAGGATGTGGTATTTAACCATTCATTCGGCCAAAATCCGCAATTACGGATGTATTCACAATCGGGAGGACCTTCAGGACCCCCGGCTGCTAACAGTCCGTATTTTAATGTGACGGCCACACACCCGTTTAATGTAGGCTATGACTATAATCACAGTGCTCCGGCCACTCAGGCTTTTATGAAGCGCTGTTTGAAATACTGGGTGCAGGAATACAAAATTGACGGGTTTCGGTTTGATCTTAGCAAAGGTTTTACGCAACATGTTACCACCGATGCCGGTGCTTGGGGGCAATATGATCAATCGCGTGTGGACAACTGGCTGCGCATTCGGGATGAGATTCACGAATATGATCCCAATGTATATATGATTCTGGAACATCTCGGGGATAATTCTGAAGAAACTGTTTTGGCGAATGCCGGACTCATGCCCTGGGGAAATATGAATTACGACTATAATGAGGCCTCGATGGGATACAACAGCAATCTGAACTGGGCCGATTATCAAAATCGGGGATGGAATTATGCCAACCTGGTGACCTACGCCGAGAGCCACGACGAGGAGCGATTGATGTATAAGAATTTGGAATATGGAAATAGCAGCGGCGATTACCATGTAACCGATTTGGCGACAGCCCTCGAACGCCAGGAAGCTATAGCCGCTTTCCTGATTCCACTGCGCGGACCGAAAATGATATGGCAGTTTGGCGAATTGGGCTACGACTACTCAATCAATTATTGTCCCGACGGAACCATCAGTGATGCATGCCGCACCTACAGTAAACCAATTCGATGGGATTATTTCGATGTGCCCGAACGTCAGCATTTATTTAAAGTATATTCCGCGCTCGACAAACTTAAAACGGAAAATGAAGCCATGCGTTCCAATAATTACAATTGGGATGTGAGTGGCTATGGCAAAAGATTGATTATTCAGGATCCATCCATGAATGTGGTGGTATTGGCGAATTTTAATGTCACTTCCATTTCAATAGTTCCCGGATTTCCGCATACCGGCACCTGGTATAATTATTTATCAGGCGAATCAATTGTAGAAGATAATCTCAGCAATCCATTTTTGCTTCAGCCCGGAGAATATCGGGTGTATACCGATGTGGAGTTACAAACACCGGATTTATCGGTTGGTATCGATGAGCCGGAAGAAAATAAAATTAGTTTTTCCAGTGTTTATCCAAATCCTTTTGATGTAAATACCAGCGTTTCTTATCAGTTATCTATTTCCCAGCAGGTTAAATTGGGTGTGTATGATTTAAAAGGCAGATTAATTCGTACTTTGGTAGATGGCAATCAAGCTCCCGGCAATTACAATATCGATTGGAATGGGAAGAATAATTCAGGTGAGATTTGTGCATCCGGAGTGTATCTGATTCAACTTCTCTCAGTGGAGGGAACCGCGAATGAAAAAGTGGTTTTTCTGCCGAAATAAATATTTACAAGTGTATTACAGGAATGATAGTTTTATATTTTTAAGCCAATCTTAATTTGATTTTATGATGCGATTTTACACCAAGTACAGTCTTATTTCAGGGTTTTTAATCTTGGTCTCATTTCAAGGTTATGCCCAGACTGTGACAGGAACTGTTACAGATGAAAACGGCATAACTATGCCGGGCGTTACTGTTCAAATTGATGCTACCACAAAAGGGGACGCAACCGATCTCAATGGAAAATATACCATTGAAAATGCACCGGTGGGAGAACACACTTTAAATTTCTCATTTATCGGCTACAAGAAGATAAGCGAAGTGATTAATATCCCGGCTGCAGGGAGCATTACGATTGACAAAACTATGGAAGTGAGCTCCGAAAACCTAAACGAATATGTTGTCGTAGGCTACGGTGTTCAGCGCCAAAGGGAAGTAACCGGCGCAATATCCAAAGTTACGAGTAAAGAAATAACGGACATTCCGGCTCCGAGTTTTGAGGCAGCCCTTCAGGGAAAAGCTGCAGGTGTGCAAGTTACGCAGGGGAGCGGTCTTGCCGGAAGTGCTTCGGTGGTGCGTATTCGCGGAATCGCTTCTATATCAGCTGCAGGCGATCCTCTGTATGTGGTAGATGGAATTCCTATTACACAGGATTATTTCCTGAATGGAAATCGGGGTGCCATGAATAACAATCCGCTGGCGACGATTAACCCAAACGATATTGAAAGTATAGAAATATTGAAAGATGCTGCCGCCACTGGTATTTACGGTTCGCGCGGTGCAAACGGCGTTATTTTAATTACCACAAAATCGGGATCGGGCAGAGGGTGGTCTTTTAATTTGGGTACGAATTTCGGCGTTGCCCAACCAACTGCTCGCCCAAATATGCTCAATAGCGATGAATTGCTCCAATTGTATCAGGAATCCTGGGAGAATGATGGAAATGTCGGACTCGCTCCGCTAAAAGGAGGAAGAACCTGGGAACAAGCTCGCCAGACCAAAACCGACTGGGTAGACGAAACCATCCATACCGGATTTAAACAGGCTTATAACTTTTCAGCTAATTATGGATCGGACAAATACAATATTTTCTCGTCTATTGGTTATGACGACAATGCAAGTTATTTGATCGGTAACTCGTATGTGCGAACCTCATTTCGCTTGAATGGGTCGTATAAAATTACTGACCAATTAACTCTTTCGGCAAATTTATCCGCAAGTCAGGGAGTTAACAACCGTATCGATGCCGCTTGGAGTGGAGGTCTGGGTGATGCTATGTCTACGGCCTTGCCATATTATCCTATTTTCTATAAGGATACGGTTTTCAAAGATTCAGGAGAAATAACCCACCTTCCTGGCGATTATTGGGACCAAGGATCTAATCCTGTGCGAAAGCGTGAATTACAGGATTGGCGCACTACTGAGTGGCGCTCAATAAATAACATCTCTTTGGAATACAAGCCTACGAAAAAACTTTTTGTGAAAGTCTATGCAGGGTATGACTATCTGGACCTCAAAGATGATAAGTTTTCAGATGCACGATTGTTGAACTCTGACCGGTTGGGAACGCAGCAAAGTCTCGCCGAGAGATGGGCCACCTATACCAATAACTTCAACGTTAATGGAACAGTAACCTATTTTCATGATATTGATGAAGACAACAAGTTAACCTACCTCATTGGTACAGAGTATCAGCAATCTACATCTATTGCGAAACCCCGTCAATACCGTCAGGATTCTTCGGTAGATGGAAATTTCTATGAAAATCCGGGGCTTTTAAATCAAGAGTTTGCGGATAAGGATTCCATCTCTACCCCAGGGTACCGATTTGATGGCACAAATACCAAAGAGATTTTTAATTTTATTTCAGCTTTTGCCCGTGTGAACTATTCTTTCAAGAATAAATACTATGCGCAGGCCAGTTTCCGGGCCGACGGATCCTCTCGTTTTGGCGAGAACAACCGATTTGGCTATTTTCCATCGGCCTCCGCCGGATGGGTACTCAGCGAGGAGAATTTCTTAAAAGACAGTAAGTTCATCTCATTCCTGAAACTTCGCGCGGGCTGGGGGATAACGGGTAATGCAGCCATTCCAAATTACCAACAATACGGAAAGTATAACGTTGCATTCAACGGATACAATGGTCAAGATTTCCGATATCTCGCCAGTCCTCCCAATCCAAATATTCAATGGGAAACCGCCAACACATTTGATGTCGGTATAGAAAGTGGATTCTTTGATGACCGAATTACGGCGACTTTGTCTTTCTACAATAAAAAGACTACCGATGTTTTGCTCAGTATTACACCCCAGGTAAGTACGGGATTTCTATCTTTCTGGGACAATGTGGGGGAAATACTTAACCGTGGAGTGGAATTAGGAATCAACTCTACGAACATCAGTAAAAAGAAATTTACTTGGAAGACCAATTTCAATGTGGCTTATAATTACAATGAAATCGTGAATATCGGAGATTATTCACCCGATGCGATTAGTGGAGGTACCAATGATACCCGAGTGGTCGTGGGTAAGCCCGTAGGAACTAATTTTCTTGTTCGGTTCTCCCATATCGATCCTGAAACCGGTCGAAACGTTTATCTGGATATAAATGGGAATGAAACCATGGATTGGGATCCGGCGAATCGAGTGGCGGTAGGACGTGTTTTGCCGAAAGCGGTAGGAGGGATTACAAATACCTTTGAAATTGGGCGTTGGAACGTCGGACTGGTTTGTGTGTTTAGCCTCGGTAGCAATATCTACGATTCCTCTTCAAAACGTCAACTCGGTGTAGTGACGGACTGGAATATGCGTACGGATATTTTTGACCGTTGGCGCGCTCCTGGGGATGAGGCTGAATACGCTCAAGTCTCTCAGTTAAATGAGAATTATGGATTGACCAATGCCTATGACAATAATTCAACCCAGTTCTTGAAAAAAGGAGATTATTTAAGATTCCGAAGATTGAGTGTGGGATACAGCTTTCCTAAATTCGCTATTGGATCGGCGACTTTTCAAAGTGCGAGTATAACCCTTTCGGCAGTTAATTTCTTTACCATTACAAATTTTGATGGACTTGATCCTGAAATAGCAAGGGACTTTGAAAATGCGACAGACAGAAATTTGAGCGCGAACATTACCTATTTGACTCCCCCACAGGAAATGTCTTTTAACCTTGCCCTTAACCTAAGATTCTAAGATTATGAAAAATCTAACATTCAGAAAAATTAGCATAGCGTTTGCACTTGGTATTCTTATTTGTGGCGGCGTATCATGTAAGAAATTGCTGGAACAAAAACCTCCTACGAACTCAGCGACCATATTGCCTTCTGAAGCGGTACAGTCTGCTTCAGATTTGCAGGAAGTATTGATAAGTGCTTACGACGTACTCGCAAATACGTATAATGGAGATTATCAGAATATGCCCACATTGATGAGTGATAACCTGGTGCGCCCGATCAATCAAGACGATTATACATCTGTTTGGTTAAGAGGTAGCAATATTTTTAACGGTGCTGTGGGCGAAACACTCAAACAACTATCTATCGCAATTTTGCGAGCAAATACGGTGTTGGAAAATGTGGATAATGTCCCTGATCTTTCCGATGCAGATCGCACAAAGTTCATGGCCGAAGCACATTTTATTCGCGGATTATGTCATTTCGACGCGGTGCGTGCCTGGGCACAGCCATATGGTTATACACCTGATAATTCACAACTTGGAATTGCGATTCGTCAGTCTTCGGACATCGTGAATGCTCCGCGCGCCACTGTGGCTCAGGTGTATGATTTCGTGCTCTCTGAAATAGCTCAAGCCGAAGCAGGGCTCCCGGAATTTAATGAGGTGTATGCCACCAAATGGTCGGCTATTGCCCTCGAGGCGGAAGTTCGTTTTCAACAACACAATTATCAAAAAGCGTATGAACTCTCCAATCAATTATTGACAGAAGCTCCCCAGACTTTCGATTCAGAGGTAAATAAATATCAGTTTCCACTGGTCAGCCCTGAAGCCTATTTTTATGTATATTCATATCCACGTGAAGATGGAACGGTAGATAGCCGCAACGGATTTTTCAGAGATAATTATTTCGCGAATGGTACGCCTAAATTGCGTATCCAGCCTGAACTATATAATTTAATGATAGCACACGGAGACTCCACATCGCGCGGAATCCTTTATGCAAAAAATGATCAGGATGGAAATATTACCTATATCACCCACATGTTCGATGCGGAGTATTACCATATTCCTTTGTTCACGGTCACCCAAATGATGCTGATGCGCGCAGAGTCGGCCGCTAAAATCGCGGGAGATTTAAGCCAGGGAATTGAAGATATCAATGCGATCCGCGAAAGAGCCTACGATTCAAATGTCGCGAATCTTTTGGCCAATGCTAATGCTGCTGAAGTCATTCAAGCCGCCCGACTGGAACGCCGTCTCGAATTTCCATTCAATGGTGAGCGTTTTCACGATTTAAAACGCATGGGTTCTCAAGGAGAAAACATTATCGTAAGAGGTGCACCCTGGGATTGCAATGGAATGATCCTTCAGTTTCCAGCAGTTGAACAAACCGACTTTTTTCCGCTTAACCCTACAGGCGGTTGTTAATTAGAATAAATATAAATTTATGAAAATCAATATATTGAATAGAATATTTCTCCTTTCGCTCTGCCTTTTTGCGCTAAGCGGATGTAAAGAAGATGAATCTGAAATAGGCGAGCCATTTAGCAAAGTAGAAGGTCTTACTGCTACGGATTGGATAATGAATGAAGTGTTTTTGGTGGATGAAGGGAATCCTGCAAAACCGGAACGGAATATTACAGATCAGGTTATTACCGCCGATCCGCTTGTATTGTCATTCAAAACCGATGGAAGCTTTACCTCTGGTGCGGCAAACAGTTTTTTTCCGTTAACCGGAACCTGGTCGTTTGACGATCAAAATACGCCTACAAAAATTATTTTGGTCTCGCCTGACGGAGCAATGACTGATGCTCCCCTTGGTGGACCAACGCGTAAAAGTGACACCCAATTGAAAATAAATTTTGTAAAACGTTCTTGTCCCGATGGAGCTGATGAAAAAGCAGCACTCGGCTATCGATTGGTGTTTAATAGAAAATAATCAAAGAAATGAACCATACTTTTTTCAAATCATTCGCAATTTCTGTTATTGTTCTTAACCATTGCTTTTTGTAGCTATGGACAGGGAATATATTTCGAGCCATCCCCCACGGATGTGACCGTGCCGGGGAGATTATACATTGATGTTTCATCGTCTGATTGCAACTGTCCTGAATTGCAAGATGTAGATCCGGATACCAACCCACTGTATATCTGGTTGTGGAATCCAAATGCAACCCTCATGGGGACTCTGAATGGAGCGTGGGATAATTCAAACGACCAAATGAAAATGGAGCAGGATGCCACGAATCCAAATGTCTGGTATTTCGATTTTTTTGGTTCTCCGCTGGCTACCTTTTATGAGCAGCCGGCAGCAGTTTTTTACGCAAGCGGTATGGATTTTCTCGTCAAAGAGAAAAATGGTGCGCCTTCTGGTTTACCTGAACAGAAGTCTCCCGATCTGCATTATGATTTCGAGCCGATTGGTTGTTTTGAAAAAATTTGTCCCTTTCCGACCACCTTCTTTCAGGATGACTATTTCATCATTACCTATGACAACAACAAAGAGACCGTTTCTTCGCTCCAAAATTTGGGTCCGGATGAATGCCTCATCTGGTATCGCTACAGTGTAAATGGCGGTTCTTTGCAAGTGTTTCAACAAGCAACGGACAAATTTAAAATGGACTATGACGGGGATGGGGTCTTCTCTAAAACTATGATTCCACAAACCTACTTTGGTCTGAACCCTGGTGATGAACTCACCCGAATCGATGTTTATATCACGAAAGCTCCGATTCAGGCGCCTCCATTTACAGTGCCTATATCACTGTTTCCAGGATGTAATTAAATTCTTGAAATTTTTATTGAATGCCCCAAAGATGTAGTCAGCTTTTGGGGCTTTTCATTTTCAAATTTTTGGAAAGACCATATTTTTCGATTAGCTAATATCCGTTTTATACCGACTCAATTTAAAGGAATATTCCCGTACACATAAATATATAGCCGTTTACGGATTATACGATATACTTGAATAATCTAATCTTAGCTTTGTTCATTCTTATCAACATATGATCAAACTCCAAAATATCAATAAGAGCTATATGGTGGGAAACCGGCCTTTGCCGGTGCTCAAAGGGATCGATCTGGAAATTCGTAAGGGAGAGCTTGTTTCCATTATGGGCTCTTCCGGATCGGGGAAGTCGACATTGCTCAATATTCTTGGTATTCTCGATAATTATGATTCAGGTACGTATCATCTTGACGGGCGATTAATAAAAGATTTGAATGAAACAAAAGCGGCACAATATCGCAGCGAATTGATTGGATTTATATTTCAGTCTTTCAATTTGATTTCATTCAAAAATGCGATGGAAAATGTCGCACTTCCGCTTTATTATCAGGGTGTAGGGAGAAATAAGAGAAATGAGATTGCAAAAAAATACCTGGATAAAGTAGGTCTTTTGGACTGGGCGGATCACGATCCGAATGAACTGAGCGGTGGGCAAAAACAACGGGTCGCAATTGCTCGATCTCTCATTTCCAATCCACGGATAATCCTTGCTGATGAGCCAACCGGTGCACTGGATACCACTACTTCTTATTCGGTAATGGATTTGCTAAAGGAGGTAAACGCGGAAGGAATGACCGTGGTGATCGTAACACACGAAAGTGATATTGCCCAAATGACCAATCGCCTAATCCGCTTAAAGGACGGCGTAATTGAAAGCCACAACGCACTAAAAGCCGATGTTTGATATTGACAAATGGCAAGAAATATTCTCGACTATCCGAAAAAATAAACTTCGGACGTTTCTTACTGCATTCTCGGTTCTTTGGGGAATTTTCATGTTGGTAGTCTTGCTGGGTGTTAGTCAGGGATTGCAAAATGGAATTACAACCAGCTTTAATGATGATGCGATAAACAGCATTTGGATTCGTTCCGGAAAGACGGCAATACCCTACAAAGGACTTCGCTCGAATCGCAAAATCCAGTTCACCATCGAAGACTTCAATTATGTGAAGAATAATGTAGCTGGAGTAGAGTATTCTTCAGCCCGTGAGATGGTCTGGGGAGCCAGCGTCACTTATAAAACCGAATACAATACCTATCCAATACGAGCGGTAAATCCTGGACATCAATATATTGAAAATACCATCATTCAAAACGGACGATTTCTGAACGATGATGATATTCTTGCTAAAAGAAAACTCGCAGTAATTGGAGTAGAGGTGGCAAATGATCTTTTCAAAACCGCAGATCCAATTGGGAAATACTTTGAGATATTTGGAATTCCGTTTAAAGTAATTGGCGTTTTTGAGGATACCGGAAATGAACGTGAGCAGCGCATTATTTATGTACCTCTCACCATCGGGCAACAAATTTTTGGTCACGGTGATGATATTGATATGTTTGCCATTACCACAGGTAATCTTTCTTTGGCGCAAACCGAAATGATGGCGCAGCAAATTGAGGATTACCTCAAGCAGAAATATACAATCGCTCCCGCCGATGACGCAGCAATTAATGTGCGGAATAACAATATGAGTTTTAAAAAAATCACGGATATCATGGTCGGAATCCAAATCTTCGTTTGGATAATTGGCGCATTTACAATCATAGCGGGGGTAGTGGGAGTGAGCAATATTATGAGCGTAGTCGTAAAAGAAAGAACCAAGGAAATCGGAATACGAAAGGCCTTGGGCGCAACTCCCGGATCGGTGATAGGTTTGGTATTGCATGAATCTGTTTTTATAACCTCTTTGGCAGGTTATATAGGGCTCGTGCTTGCCGTTTTTACTATTGAAGGTATTTCACGCAGTCTCGGCAAGCAAACTATGTTTGAGAATCCGACTGTCAATTTTCCGGTTGCCATCATTACGCTTGTTATAATGGTGATAGCAGGAGCGATCGCCGGGTTCTTTCCTGCCTTGCGCGCCGCCCGAATCAAACCCGTTGTTGCACTTAGAGATGAATAGCCATGTTTGACAGAGATAAATGGATAGAGGTTTTTCAAGTGCTGGGTAAGAATCCGTTTCGAACTGCAGCAACTGCTTTTGGGGTGATGTGGGGCATTATGATGCTCATCATTATGATGGGCTCGGGTAAAGGTCTGGAAAATGGAGTTAATTCGAATTTTAATCGGGTTACAAATAGCATGTCGGTGTGGTCGCAGTCCACAACCATGGCGTACAAAGGCTTTAAACGCGGCCGAAGTATCGAGCTGAACAGTGCCGATGTGGCGTATTTGAAAAGTACGGTTCCCGATATTGATCTCATTTCTCCAAGAGCACAACTCGGTGGATATCGCGGGGGGAATAACGTTACCCACGGCATCAGAACAGGAGCCTTTACTGTGATCGGCGATACTCCGGATTACATAAAGATTGAACCCAGAGACTTTAATCGTGGAAGGTTTATCAATTGGGACGATCTGGATGAAAGCCGCAAGGTTTGCGTGATTGGCGAAAGGGTTTATGCCGAATTGTTTAATAAAACCGAGGAACCTCTGGGTTCATATATTCAGATCAATGGAGTGAATTTTATGGTTGTGGGAACTTTTCAATCCCGACAATCTGGAGAGCAGGCCGAAGAAGATACCAAGACTATTTTTATGCCATTAACAACTTTCCAAAAAGCATTCAATTGGGGTGATCAAATTGGGTGGATGACCCTTACGGCAAAAGCGGATGTTGATGTGGCGGTGATGGCCGATGAAGTAATAAATGCCCTGAAGGAACGCCATACAGTGAACCCGAAGGATGATCGCGCATTCGGACATTGGAACATGCAAAAAATGTATCGGCGAATGACCGGGATTTTCGGCGGAATCCGGGCTCTGTCCTGGATTGTCGGAATTCTCACACTTTTTGCCGGAATTATTGGCGTAAGCAATATCATGCTGGTAATCATCAAGGAGCGCACCAATGAACTGGGCGTTCGGAAAGCGCTCGGAGCCACGCCGTGGAATATCGTTTCTCAAATCTTACTCGAAGCACTTTTTCTTTCCGCCATAGCGGGATTTTTAGGAATTATATGCGGCGTATGGCTCCTCGAAGGAGTGAATATGGCGATAGGAAAAGGCTCCACCTCTTTCGTGAATCCGGGAGTGAGTTTCAAAGTCTTATTCTCGGCATTGATTGTACTCGTTTTCGGCGGTATGTTGGCAGGCCTGCTTCCCGCCATTCGCGCGGTACGCATAAAACCAATTGAAGCACTCAGAACTGAATAAATAGAAAATAAAACCTACTCATGAAGAAAGTTATTTTTATAATCGTTTCCATACTCATCGTCGGTATCCTGGCATGGACACTATTTTATGTGTATCGCAAATCGCAGCAAAAACCAGTGAGTTTTGAAACGGAAACTCCCGTTGTGACGGATATTATTCAAAAAACAGTAGCTACTGGATCCGTCGAGCCTCGAAAGCAAATTGATATTAAACCCGTTGTTTCGGGGATTATTAAAGAATTGAATGTGGAGCCGGGAATGATCGTAAAAGCTGGCGATGTGCTCGCCAAAATTCAAATTATTCCAAATATGGTTTCGCTCAGCAATGCTGAAAACCGCCTGGAACGCGCAAAGATCGATATTGACAACTCCAAATTAGATTACGATCGGAATAAAA
This sequence comes from uncultured Cryomorphaceae bacterium, assembly GCA_963741985.1. GTDB lineage: Bacteria > Bacteroidota > Bacteroidia > Flavobacteriales_D > Cryomorphaceae > Cryomorpha. The sequence continues at coordinate 463,123 of CAVUKD010000003.1, read as the reverse complement.
GTCTTTACGATCAGGGTGTGATTTCTTATGCTGATTTTCAACCCTTTCAAACGGCAAAAAAGAATGCTCAGGCCGAGCTGGAGGGTGCGCAGGATAATTTGAGAATAATTCGTGAAGGTGCTTCCACCAAAAGCAGTTCTTCGTCGAACACCCTCGTGCGTAGCACCATTAGTGGTATGGTACTCGCTGTACCAGTAGAGATTGGAAATTCAGTTATCGAGGTCAATAATTTCAATGAGGGAACAACGATCGCTACAGTGGCTGATATGAAAGATTTGATTTTTGAAGGCAATGTGGATGAATCTGAAGTGGGAAAAATCAAGGAAGGTATGGATTTGATACTTACCATTGGAGCAATTCAAAATGAGACTTTCGAAGCCAAACTTGAATACATTTCTCCAAAAGGAGTGGAGGAAAATGGGGCTATTCAGTTTGAAATAAAAGCAGCCGTCACACTCAAGGACAAACAATTTATACGGGCGGGATATTCTGCCAATGCAAATATTGTACTCGCCCGCGTCGATAGTGTTTTGACCATCGATGAAGGACTCGTGCAATATGAGAATGAAACCGACACTTACGTGGAAGTAAAAACCGGAGATCAGCAGTACGAGCGCCACGACGTAAATCTCGGCCTCTCCGACGGATTGAAAGTTCAAGTGCTTTCTGGAGTTTCCAAAGACGATCAGATTAAGGTGTGGAATAAGCCAAAGGTTGTCGAAGAATAAGAAACGGCGTATTTTTTACTTGATTCACATATTCAGTTTCTTACACTCTTTTAGAAAAAATCTTTTGAGCTTTGGGTAAAATCTTTGCGCTCCTGTCGTCAACAGGTCGTCTGTAGAAGTCGGGTTGCCTTTTTGAGAGTGCATTAAATTCAAATTCAAAAAAAGGCCGATGGACATGTAATAAAGCACGATTCCATTATAACAACCCTTTTCTGATGGGTTGGGATTGGTATATAATCATATGAAGTAAAAGTGGATTAATACGTATAGTTGTAACTCACCTCCGCTTTATTTCCAACCCCATCTTCAGCAACAATCTTTAAAGTATTATCACCTTTTTGAAAATTGCTTTCGCCTACGATAAGAGAGAGTTTTGACTGCTTGGGTTCATAGGTCATATAAACCCATTTTCCGTTCAGGTAGGCATCGAATTTTGAGATACCTGTCATGCTGTCGGTCATTTTAAACTGAAGCTCGGAACGATCTGATACAAATCCTCCATCTGATCTTTTATATGCGTAAAGTACCGGAGCAACAGTATCTATTACCAGTGTGAATTTCCCGAATTCTTTTGAGGTCACATCAAAACTACTTTCAGAAGCCGTGCCTGTGAGGTAGCTTTTCCGGCCTCGCATATCGCTGCTCTGAGCCACAATTTTTGAGCGGATTGATTTCGGAATAGAGCCCCATGAAAATTTTAATTTGATGGGATCCTGCAAAGGAACATCATCATTCTGAATTGAATAATAAGGTGAATAACTGTCCTTATCTTTCATTTCCCAACCAAAATGAAAACGTAAGTCTTTGTATAGCGCCCCTTTAGGGATGGTGAGGTCTAATTCGTCCTTGTACGAGAAATGATTCATTTGATCGTAAGAGAAATATGCGTCGTAAGGTTCCGGAGTAGGGAGTGCGGCATCCGGCTTTGCCAAAGAGCGAAATTCAAATTCGAACGTGGAGACATTGCCATACGCATCGGTAGCTTTGTAGATTGCATGATGGGTGGCATTGTTTTTAAAATCCATTATTCCCCGATTTTTCGGAAAAGGACGGTAAATGTCCAGCTGGTTTCCCGGTTCTACATAGGATTTGTGATAATGCCAGTTGTTGTCTTTGAAAACGATATAATCATTGTATGAATTAATATTTCTCACTGTTGCAAAATTCAGTGAATCAAACTCCTGTGCGCAAATTTGTTGACCGTCAACATTTAGCTCAATTCGATACACACCACATTTATTGGGGTACCCATTCAAAAAATCGAGCGTGTGCAGTGACACACCAAAAGCACCATAAACTTCAATCGATTGCCCGGCTTTCAAATGATACGCTCCTGCGGAACCGGTAACGACATAACTCTGCGCTTCGTGTTTTTTATTTACCAAAGTTGTGTCACTCAATGGATGAAATCGGACGCCGCGTATGGTTGGTGATATATTATCTTTGATATCAAAACCAAAAAGCAAGGGGTTCACCGGATGTTCAGTTATCGTTCGCCGGATTTCGAAATGCAGATGTGGGCCGCCACTGCCACCAGTATTTCCGCTAAGGGCGATCATTTCTCCTCTTTTTACATGAATGGGAGGGTCGGGAGTGAAATCTACCGAAAAGGATTCTTTCGCGTACTGTTCCGCTCGGGCGGCATTTTTGATTTTTGGTGCATAAGAACTCAAATGACCGTAAACAGTGGTGTATCCATTTGGATGATCGATATAAAGCGCTTGGCCATATCCCCACGGCGATATATTGATCCGGCTTATTATGCCATCTTCGGCTGCTCGAACCGTTTGACCTTCCACTCCTTGGGTCTTGATATCAATTCCGGTGTGGAAGTGATTGTGCCGCATTTCTGCAAAATTACCCGCAAGGAAAAGCGGAATATCAAGCGGAGCTGCAAAATGAGGCAGACTGTCCTGTGCTTTTGCCGAAAGGCCAAAAACTAAAATAAACAGAAGGGAAAAAGATACAATGCGCAAATCGATAAGTTTAATTGGTAAAATTACGAAGGTAAAGGAAGGTGAGATTTAAAGACTGGCTAAGATTTGAACATATTTCCGTGTACATTATTATCACATTCCTTAAAATTCTATTTTGTAAATCCTGTTTACAAACCTACATTTGTCAGAACTATTGTGATTTATGGTATTGATTGCTTATGAGCGAAGTTTCTAAAAAAGTAGATTCGATACAGGCAAAGCTTGGAAAGTTGAGCCGCCGGTTGGAAAATCTTAAAGCCGAAAATGAAAGGTTGCAGCGCAGCCATTTCGGATTTGGAGCGAAAACTGGATCTTGAAAATCGTAAAACTGAAGCAATGCAAGCTGATTACGATAGGATAAATTGGCCAAAACACTGGTAAGTAATTCCGGTGATAAGGCTGAAATGAAGTTCAGAGTGAACGAACTGGTGCGGGAGATAGACAAGTGTATAGCATTATTGAATAGATAGAGAAAATCTCGATGAGCGAGCTATCGATAAAAGTAACAATTGCAGGACGGATTTACCCGATAACGGTAAATGCCGAAGAAGAAGAAAACGTGCGGGAAGCCGCGAAAAACGTTGATTCTAATTTAAAACATTTGCAGGATAATTTTGCAGTCAAAGATAAGCAGGACTTGCTGGCTATGACGGCTTTGCAGATGGCTATAAAGGTGCAAGATATCGATACGAAACCATCCAAAGGAGCGGTTGATTCAGATCAGCTGGATGCAATTGAAAAACTGATCGACGCAATGTTATAGTGCTTATCTTCTTCCAAATCAATTAACTGCATCTCGGTGCACTAATGTATTGATTGGATTATGGAAATAACAGACGCATTACTGGGATTATTCGCAGGAGTAATCATTGGTGGAGCAATAGCATGGGTGGTTCTCAACGCCATTTTTACGAAGAAGAAAAATTCGATTCTCAATGAAGCTGAGAAAGAAGGCGAAGCCATCAAGAAAGAAAAAATGCTTCAGGCAAAAGAGAAATTTTATCAGCTCAAAGAAGAGCATGAGAAGGTAATAAAAGATCGTAACCGGAAAATTCAAAGCACAGAGGATAAGATGAAGCAGCGAGAAGCCGATCTGAGCAAGCAATAGAGGAAAATAAGAAGGAAAACCGTAAGATTGAATCACTCCGCGAAAGCCTTAGTCCCGACAACTTGAAGTTGTTGAAAACCGGAAACAAGAGTTGGAAAAATCGCACGCAAGTGTGGTAGAGCAACTCGAAAAAGTTTCGAATCTTAGCGCCGAGGATGCCAAAATGGAGCTTACAAAAGCTCTGAAAGATGAGGCGCGCACGGAAGCCATGACGCATATCAAAACCATCATGGATGAGGCCAAACTTACGGCAGCATCGGAGGCTAAAAAAGTAGTTATTCAAAGTATTCAGCGCGTCGCAACAGAGCACGCTGTCGAAAATTCGGTTTCGGTATTCAATATCGAAAGCGATGAGCTTAAAGGCCGCATTATCGGTCGGGAAGGGCGCAATATTCGCGCACTCGAAGCAGCTACGGGTGTCGAGATTATTGTAGATGATACGCCTGAAGCGATCATTCTTTCCTGCTTCGATCCTATACGCCGCGAAATCGCCCGATTAGCCTTGCATCAATTGGTTACCGATGGACGAATTCATCCTGCGCGTATCGAAGAAGTCGTTAAAAAAGTATCGAAACAGTTGGAAGATGAAATTATCGAAACTGGAAAACGCACCTGTATCGATATCGGAATTCACGGACTGAATTCTAACCTTATTCGAATGGTAGGGCGCATGAAATACCGCTCTTCTTACGGACAGAATTTGCTTCAACACAGCCGCGAAGTAGCAAACCTTGCAGCGACCATGGCTTCTGAGTTGGGATTAAATACCAAGCTTGCCAAACGCGCCGGACTGCTTCACGATATTGGAAAAGTACCTGATGACGAGCCGGAATTGCCACACGCATTGCTCGGTATGAAGTTGGCTGAAAAATATGGTGAAAAACCGGAAGTTTGTAATGCCATAGGTGCTCACCACGACGAGATTGAGATGACCAACCTCCTTTCGCCCATCATCCAGGTTTGTGATGCTATTTCTGGTGCAAGACCAGGTGCCCGACGCGAAATTGTGGAATCGTATATCAAACGCCTCCGCGATCTCGAAAATATGGCATTGAGTTATGAAGGAGTTACCAAGTCGTATGCTATTCAGGCAGGTCGTGAATTGCGCGTTATGGTTGAAAGCGATAAGGTAAGCGACGATCAGGCCGATACCTTGAGTTTTGATCTCTCGCAACGCATACAAACGGAAATGACCTATCCGGGTCAGGTGAAAATTACTGTAATCCGCGAGAAGCGAGCTATAAACTACGCCAAATAAAGCGAATGTCGCAGCAATTAGAAAACAGTAAAGTACTTATTACAGGTGGTGCCGGATTTATTGGTTCTAATCTTTGTGATTCGTTTCTGCAAGCCGGAAATAATGTGGTTTGCCTCGATAATTTCGCGACAGGATTTCGGGCAAATATTGCCCATCTACGCAGATAATTCTCGCTTTACTCTCATGGAAGGCGATATTCGGGATTATTCAATCTGTGAAAATGCAATGGACGGAGTAGATATCGTATTACATCAGGCTGCGCTCGGTAGTGTGCCGCGCAGTATAAACGATCCGCTTACGACCAATGCGGTGAATATCTCGGGTTTCTAAATATGCTTCAGGCCGCCAAAACAAAAGGAATCAAACGCGTGGTTTATGCCGCAAGTTCGAGCACTTACGGCGATAGCAAAGCCCTCCCAAAGGTCGAAGAAAATATCGGGATGCCCCTCTCGCCATATGCTGTAACGAAATATGTGAATGAGTTGTACGCCCATGTTTATGGCAATCTCTTCGGATTGGAATTGATCGGTTTGCGTTATTTCAATGTTTTTGGTCGGCGCCAAACTCCGGATGGAGCGTATGCAGCGGCAATTCCGAAATTCGTCGGCGCATTTATCAACCATCAAGCGCCCATTGTACATGGCGACGGAGGTCAGACCCGCGATTTTACGTTTATTGACAATGTGCTTCAGATGAATCATCTGGCGGCGACAACTACCGATCCCAAAGCAATAAATCAGGTGTATAATGTGGCCTGCGGTGAACGAACTAAACTTATCGACTTAATCGAGATCATTCGTGGATCGCTCGTACAATTCGATCCGGAGATTGCATCTGTTCCTCTCGACTTTGGGCCGGCAAGAAAAGGTGATGTGCGCGATTCTTTGGCCGATATAAGCAAAGCAAAAAAGCTCCTTGGTTACGAGCCAAGCCATTTGCTAAAAGATGGAATTCAAGAGGCCATTGAGTGGTATTGGAAATCGCTGAAATAGAATTGGTTTGCTACAAAATTTATAAATACCGCCGAGCTAAGATTGATATCCTCAAAGGTTTTCAAAACCTTTGAGGGATAATAATCAAATTCGTAATAACGTTTCGATAAGTTGGATTACGGCATTCTATCATCAATACGTATCTTCGACTCTTTTTGAAAATGAATAAGCTCAGGACCCGTTTTTTAAAATCTGATTTCAGCAAAAATGTGGCTGTCATGTTTTCGGGAAATGGCATAGCCATGGTGCTTCCATTTATTCTCGCTCCTTTTATTGCGCGAATTTATACCCCTGAAGATTTTGCCGGATATGAGCTATTCGTCAAGATCCTGACGATTATTGCTGTCATTTCTTCGCTGCGATTTGAGATGGCGATTCTGCTCCCGGCCTCCGAGAAAGAATCCAACAGCATTGTAAAACTTTCAGTTGAGCTCCTGCTGTTTTTTACGGTGCTCTCCGGGATTTTAGTGCTTCCCTTTCGGGAAAAAATTGGGGAAGTGCTGCACAACGAGGATCTGCCGCAATTGCTTTGGTTGCTACCACTCGCTATTTTCGTTACGGGCGGGATAAAAATCCTAACGCAATATCTTATCCGAAAGAAAGAGTTTAAGGTACTTGCAACCAATAAGGTAATCGCTTCCGGAGGAAATAATCTTTCTAAGTTTTTGATTGGTTTGCGCCTGCCAACGGCAGTTGGATTAGCCTGGGGACATATTCTCGGTTTAATACTTCCCATACTGGCGCTGTTTCGCAAAAAATCAGTGCGTGAATTAATTCCTTCGCTCAGCAGAATACACTATTCGCGAAAAGCCCTTTTTTCCAAATACCGCGATTTCCCTTTGGTGAACACCTTTCATGTGCTTGTCGAAGAAGGGCAGGAGGCGCTTTTACTTTTTTTAATTTCCGCCTATTACGGGGAGATTATTATTGGGGTCTTTGCCTTTGCAATGCGATATTTGCGTATTCCTCTGAGTGTTTTTGGCTCATCGCTGGCACAGGTACTCAACGAAAAATTAGCGCGCGACCGAAACGAAGGTGTCAACATCCGTCCCAATGTGACACGTATTATTCTCGGTCTGGCCGGGGTTTGTATTTTGCCTTTTACCGTACTTTTCTTTTTCGGGGAACCGATTTTCTCAGTCGTTTTCAGCGCCGAATGGTCTGAAGCGGGAAGATATGCTCAATATCTCGCTCCCTGGCTTTTTCTTTATTTTGTGGAAAGTCCTGTGTCGATGCTGCCGCTCATTGTGGAAAGGCAGCGTACTTTCTTTGTGATAAATTTTGTCGGCCACCTCATTACACTTGGCGCTGTGGCGTACCTCGGCATTCAACATGCACCGTTTGAGGAAGTACTTATTTGGTTTTCCGGATTGCAATCTTTCTTTTTGACGGCGCTTATTGTTTGGTTTATTTATGTGTCGGGCTTGCCGCCAAAAGAAGCAGAAAACGATTTATCCATCACTTAGATTCAATACGTATCTTCACCAAATTTTCTTTATGAATCGGTTGCGCAAGCTAATTTTCAAATCAGATTTCACCCGCAATGTGGCGGTCATGATGTCAGGAAATGGGTTGGCACTGATTTTTCCTTTTCTCGTTGCGCCGCTTATTTCACGGATATACAGTCCCGATGATTTTGCAGGATTTGAACTCTTTGTGAAAATTGCAATGTTGGTTTCATCTGTGGCTTCTTTGCGATTTGAAATTGCGATCCTTCTTCCAAAAAAACAATCGGAAGCTGATGACCTTTTTAAACTATGTATTAAAATCTTGCTCATCGCTACGGTTGTTTCAGCAGCAATTTCCTGGCCTGTTCGCAGTGCAATAGGCCGTCTTCTGAATAATAGTGATCTTGCGAATTTGCTCTGGCTCTTGCCGCTTATCGTATTTTTTATCGGTGGGCAACACATTCTGACTCAATATGCTATCCGCATGCAAAGGTTTAAGCGCATTGCATCGAGTAAAGTGTTGGGCGCTATTTCCAATAATGGCGGAAAATATATGCTTGGTTTATTTTCGGCAACTGCACTCAGCTTGACATGGGGTCAGATCTTAGGACACGGCGCTACAAATCTCATTTTTCTGAGAATCAAAAAAGTTCGCGAAGTCATTGGTCAAACGTTCCGTTCGAAAATTGACACGCGTTACCTTTTTCGAAAATACCGCGATTTTCCCATTGTTAATTCAGCCCATGCGTTCTTTGATGAAGGTCAAAAAGCGCTCTTGCTTTTTATGATCTCAGCTTATTACGGTGAATTTGTACTCGGATTTTTTGCCTTTTCTTGGCGGTATTTAAAAGTGCCGCTGCAGGTTTTTGGAGTTTCCTTGTCACAGGTACTAAATGAAAAATGGGCGCGCGATCTGGAGAGAGGAATCCTTATTAAGGCAGCTCTGAGGCGCACAATCGTTGGGCTTTTGGCAATGGCGATTATTCCATTTTCGGTTCTTTTCTTTTTCGGTGAACCTATTTTCGGGTTTATTTTTGGAAAAGAATGGACTACCGCCGGTACCTATGCGGCCCTAATGGCTCCCTGGTTGCTTGTACATTTTGTTGTTAGCCCTATTTCCTTTATACCGGTGCTCTATGAAAAGCAAAAAACCAATTTCACATTGGCCGTTGTGGCCAATGTGGTCATACTCACTACGGTGGCAGTAATGAGCTATCTGAAATTTGAATTCAGAGATGTTTTGATCGCAATTGTGGCTTTGAATGTACTTTTGATGGTCATTATTTTGATTTGGTTTTACTGGCTTACCACTAAGCCTCGTCCACAGCTTGGTTCGGCGATTCAAGATCATACAAAGACTTAAAAATAGTACCTTTCACCGTTTAAAATATATGATTAAGAAAATTATAAGACGGCTCAAAATTGAACTTTCCCGAAAGGTGGGCCCCGTAATGATCGACGGTTTTCGCAATAGCGATGGACGCAAAATGAAGAAGACGCGGTATGGTTCTACCACCTATTTTCAAGGCGTTGACAAAATCGATATCGCCGACAACGTGTACATTGCTCAACACTGCTTTATCGACGGTTCCAATGGATTGACAATCGGTGAAGGCTGCCAAATTTGTTCTTTCGTTTCCATTCTCACCCATAGCAGCCATATTTCCATTCGCCTTTATGGAAAAAACTACGGAGGTACTGAAATGAAAGGCTATGAACGTGGTTCAACAACGATTGGCGACTATACATTCATCGGACCGTATGCCACACTAATGCCCGGATCGAAAATCGGAAAAGGCTCCATTGTTTCGGCCTATTCGTATGTTAAAGGCTATTTTCCGGATTATGCGGTCATCGCAGGAAATCCGGCAAAAGTAGTCGGTGATACCCGAAAAATGGATCAACCTTTTCTCGAAAAGCATCCCGAATTACAGACCTATTACGACGAATGGAGTAGGGGCTGAGAACCGGTTAAACTTTTGGTTTCCTTTTTTGGCGAGACCCACGGTCTTTCGAAAAAAGGATGTATTCGGATTTTCAATTTTTTTTTCTCCTAAATTCAGCTTTGATCTTTAATATCCATGGGTCGTTCTACCGCCTTTATCTCGTTTTTCGGATAGGGCGTTCCGCAACCTATCAAAAAAAAAACGAGGATACCGCCGTTCGAACTCTCGCAAAATGAAATTAGGGATGTTTTCTTACTTTTTGGCAAGAAGCACACCCAATATTAAAATCAACCTATCTTTGAAGTCCAAAATAAAGTTTTTGCCTTTTACATAAACAATGCGAAATTTATAGCGTGGATAATACCTGTCAGTACAAACTCTTGATTGTAGCTCCTTCGGGAATCCACTTGCGCAATTTTCTCGAACGAGTTGAAAATTCTGCCTCGCAAATTCATATTATTACCACCAAACCGCTGATTTTTAAAACCCGTCATCCGGTCACATTCGTTGATTTTTCGCTCAAAAATCCGAAGAACTATATTCGCACACCTCTGAAGATACGCGATATTTACGGTTCTTTTAAACCTGATATTGTCCACGTGCATCAGCTCAATTCGTTCGCTTATTACACAGTTAAAGCTTTAAAGCGTTTTGATTCCCCTATTGTAGCAACTGCTTGGGGAACAGATGTTTTGGTTTCGCCATCTAAAAGTTGGGTCTTACGTAAAATGGTAAAATTCATTCTTACTCATGCGACTGCCTTTACCTCTGATTCTGCATTTATGGCACAGCGAATGCGCGACTTGGTACCAACTAAAAAACTGGATATAACCGTTTGCAATTTTGGAGTTGCTGAGCCAATTTATTCCTTGCCAAAAGAAAATGTGATATACAGCAATCGGTTGCATAAACCGCTTTACCGTGTGGATAAAATTATTGAGGCCTTCCGTCATTTTCGCGCAACCTCGGAGGGTAGAACCTGGAAGCTTGTTATTGCCGCCACAGGCACAGAAACTGAAAAGCTCAAGTTACTTGCGCGCGACCTGGGTGTAGATGATGCTGTAATTTTTGCCGGCTGGCTCGAACGTGAAGCTAACATGGAATGGTATGCCCGATCTAAAGTTTGGGTCTCAATTCCTGAGACAGATGCCACCGCTATTTCGCTGCTTGAAGCTATGTATTATGGGTGCTATCCGGTTGTGGCAGATCTGCCGGCTTCTCACGAATGGATAAAAGATAGTATAAATGGGCGTATTGTTGATGATGTTGAGGCAACATTTCTTAATGGGATAAACCAGGTTAATTTTGAATTCATTGGTGCGGTCAATCGGCTAAAAATTGAAAAGGAAGGTACTTATTCGATAGCCGAAGAAAAATTTCGTGAGTTGCATTGTAATTTACTTATTGAGAAATGACGCGTGTTTGCCATATTTCAACTGTTCACTCAGCCATCGATCATAGACTATTTAGTAAAGAATGTGTCTCCTTAGTTGAGGCCGGTTATGAAGTGCATTTAATAGCTCGGGCTCAGAGCGATAGTTTTGATAAAGGAGTACATATTCATGCATTTCCTGATTATGGAAGTCGTATCGTTAGGGCTACATTCGGGGTACTAAATATCGGATTTCGGGCCAATAAATTGCGTCCGGATGTCGTTCATTTTCACGACCCTGAAATTTTGTGGATTAGTCCGTTTTTTAGACTATTTGGTGTCAAATTGATTTATGATTCTCACGAACACTTTCCAAAACAAGTCACCAGTAAACCCTGGGTGAAGCCGGCATTCGTTCGGTATTTGCTATCGCGAATAGTAGCACTTTACGAATTCTTCTTTATTCTTTTTGTAAACCGGGTAATCTCTGTAACACCCGAAATAGTGAATCGCTTTCCGCCCAAAAAGCGGTGTTTGGTTCGAAATTTTCCAATCTTAACTTCACCGAAGCACGAAATTGAAAACCTACCTTCTGCGAATTCTGATGAGCTGCCTATTGCAATTTATGTTGGTGGTCTTACACGTATTCGCGGAATAAAAGAACTTGTTGAAGTCTTTGCCCGATTGGTAGATAGATGTGAATTACGCTTATTCGGCCCATGGGAATCAGAAGAATTTGGAGATTTGTGTATGAAACCTTCCTCTCCGAACGTATTTTACATGGGAGTCAAACCAAATGAAGAAATTGCACCGGAAATCTTAAAAGCTGATATTGGTCTTGCGCTGCTCTATCCCGTAAAAAATTATTTGATGAGTTATCCTGTGAAAGCTTTTGAATATATGTCGGCTGGTTTACCAATAATTATGTCCGATTTTCCGTACTGGAAAAAGTTGTTCAATGGATGTGCTATCTTCGTGAACCCTATAGATTCGGACGAAATATATCAGGCAATTATTAACTTAATCGAAAATCCGGAACGCCGTGAGAAGATGGGGGCGCTTGGATTGCAAATGGTTGAAAATGAATATAATTGGGAACCCGAAGCAAAGAAGCTTATTCGTCTCTATGTGAATTTGTTAGGTGAGAATTAACCATTTAGGCTCAAACTATTGAATCTATATTTCGATGCAAAAAATGAATATATTTCTCCATATTCTCCTTATCCAAAGGGATATTCACAATTTGCTTGGAAAGCTGATTTGCCATCGGAAAGTCATCGCAATCTAACGCCCACTGATCAAAATTCTCAGTAACCGGATGTATGGGTGATACAAACCAATCGCCCATCGGCAAGCCGGCATTTTCCGAAAGTTTTAAGAACGCCGTTCTGTCCTTGACCAAAATGGGATAAATCAAAAAGGAGTGGTTGAATTCAAAATCTTGGGAGACATACGTTTTGCCGTGGCTTTTGAGCAATTCAGAAATTCTTGAGGCATTTGCTTTTCTCCTTTTAAGAACCATTTCAAGACCTTTCAGCGCTTCGACCCCTTTCTGATATTGGATGTTGCAGCCTTTTCTCAAAAATCGATCGGGAAGCTCGGGTGCCGCTATTTCCTCGGGTGCTGAAGAACCAACCACGATGTTCCAGGCACTTAGCTGTCGGTACATTTTTTTTAATGCCCAATAGGAAACATCGGTTAGAAAGTATTTTCGGGCCTTGATCAAGGCATTCAATACCGCAATTTCTTTGGAGGTGGGGGCATAAGCAGAATCCTCAAGTTCTTGAATAGTAGAAAGATAATCTAAATTATTTACACGCAAGATGCCTCCAATACCTGTAGAGAAGGGTTTGTTCCATTGGGTGGAATAAAAAGCAAAGTCAGCGAAAGATCCATTGGACTTCCCATCGTGTTTTCCACCGAATCCGTGGGTACAATCCTCAATACAAACGATCCCGTTTTCCGCACAATATGCCGAAATGCGTGCGACGTCATTGCTAAGTCCAAATGTATTTTGCGTAATAATAACCTTTGTGTTCGCGCTTACCTTTTTCTTTATTTCTTCAAAGGAAGCATTGAAACTATCGACTTGAATATCCACGTAAACCGGAGTTGCACCCGTGTAAATAATCGCATTCGGAACCACTACGCAGGTAAATGCCTGAAGAATTACCTCATCGCCAATACCCACCTCACACGCTTTAAGCGCGGCGTAAAGCCCCACTCTTCCTTTCCAAAACAAATAGAGTTGGTTTTCGTCGCATTCCAGATAGCGGCTTAACCCCTTTTTGTAAATATCTTCTAAGTTCAATTATTAAGAGCTTAAGTGTTTAAATGAAAATAAGCCAACGAATGAGCCAAGACCGTATGAAATGTGCAAAACCACAAAAGCTAAAAGGCTATAACCGATCGCAGTGCGGGGATACTCATTTTTAATTTTTATTGATTGACTCCATATTACCATCAGATACATACCAAGTGATATCAAGGCAATAATTGAGATCCAAGAAAGAAAAAATGCACACATCAAAGGAAGTACCAAGCTAAGAAGAAATATTAATGGAATAAAATGACGAAAACTCAGTGAATTGAGCTTCTTCGTGATATAAACCGTTTTAATATTCCAATTGCCATTTTTGAAATTATTTTGAAATAACCCTATATAAGATTCGCGCGCATAATAGTAGCATTTCGGTACCGGTAGCAGCAAAATTTTATGACCGCTCTTCAAGATACGCTTGGACATTTCAATGTCGTGATTTCGTGTGAGGCTGGTATTATAACCTCGGATACTTTTTAATAAATTGGTCCTATAGATTCCGAAAGGTACAGTATCAACATACGTCGGCATTTCAACGCCAATTCTGAACATCGAATTGCCAACCCCAAATTTATTGGAGAGGACTTTCATAATGGAAAGTGATTTCGATGTTTCGTTCAATACTTTAGTTTCCATTGAACCACCAATAACATCTGCCTCGTATTTACTTCGACTAAAAATACCAGTTATAGCCGAAATATAATCTGGATCAAAACTTGAATGGGCACTTGCTATTAACGTATAATCGCCTTTTGCATTTTCAATTCCAAGATTTAACGCGTAGGGCGTTTTTCTTTTGGGATTGTCAATTAATTGAATAAGACCAGGGTGAGCTCTTTGTTTTTGGGCGATTTTGTTTCGTGTCTGGTCCGTGCTCATCCCGTCAACAATAAGTATTTCAAGATTGATTTCTCCCGGGTCACGAAGGAAAGAGTTAATACACTGATCGATGTATTTTTCTTCGTTAAAACAAGGAATTACCACGCTAACTTTTACAGTCATTGGTATGAGGTTATTGTAAGGCTTTTCCTTTCAGAAAAATTAGAGGGATCGTAAAGTAAAGTTTTTTCAAATTGGCATTTACTTTTATGGATTCGTCTTAAAAAGAGTTGACTAATCCGGTTGAAAACTACTTTTATCAGAGCAAGAAACTTACTTTGCTCGCTGAAAAAATTTATTGCAAATATAGTTCCGAATCAATGAAAAATAAAAAGGTCTTTTTTCTGTTATCAAGAAGCGATTGTGGTTCGTAATCTGAACCGGGGCTCCAATAACGCGAAAAGCCTATTTATATATAGAATATTGTCATATTTGTTGCTTTAAATAAAACACACCTAAATTGAACGTATCAAGCGACGTTTCAAAGTTTACCGGACCTAATCCAAATCTTTTTGCTACTCCTGAATGGGCGGAGACTTATACCAGAGGGGTAATGCCTATTTCTGTTGGAAGTGAGACGGTTACCAGGGCTGTCCTAAATCTTTTTTCTTACAAAAAATTTGGGAAAACCCTTCTTATCAATCCTCCATTCGCACCAAATTGCGGATTGAGCTTTCAATTTGATACAGATAAAAGATTCAGCATCAACACTGAGGTAAAGCGGGTCATGAGAAGTCTAGCTGAATATCTGACAGAAAAGTATTCAAATGCTTATATCGACATTGCTTTCCCGCCGGAAATAAAAGATATTCAACCTTTTTTGCGGGCAGGTTTTAGTTCAGATATCGCATATACTTACCGTATAGATCTTAATTTTTCTGAAAAAGCAATACTGAACGACTTTTCCTCTGAGCGTAGAAAAAATGTTCGTGATGGAAATAAAGCTGGCTTAGCAGTTGAGTTTAACAAAGATCCCGAGGCATTAATTGAGTTGATTATGAGCACACTGATACAATCTGGCTTACATTACGATAGAGAAACTCTGGCGCGAATGATTAATCAGGAGTGGACATTTACGGTTTCTGTTAGCAATGAAGCCCGGTTATTAGCTGCTGCAGTGGTTGGTGTGGATCATAACTGTGCCTATTATTTAGCTGGCGGAACCTTGAAAAATACGAAATTAGGAGGGGCCGGGGCACTCGTCCTTTGGGAAGCTGTGAAAAAAGCTAAAGAATTAAATCTTCGAATGTTTGATTTTTGCGGTTCCTCTCAACCTCAAATCGAGAAGTTTTTCCGCGGATTTGGTGGAGAATTAACACCGTACTTTCGGGTAAAAAACAACTACAAACTTTTCGATATTTTAAAATCTACCAAAGAAAAATTTTCGTCCCATTGATCAAAAATGAAATATTCGATTTTTCAAATTGGAAGAATATTCTTTTTCCTTGGACGATCGTGCTTCTCTCATTTTTTCTGCCAATCATTAAATATGGGATTCAAATACCGATTCTACTTTTCATCGTGTCTTGGTTTTTTTATCCAAAAGTTACTTTCAAATCCATTAGGTGGCCGCTACTCGTCCTGAGCGGATTTTATATTTTTCACCTCGTCGGGATGCTCTATACCACTCATCTTGAGTATGGAATCATAGATTTAGTCGAGAAATTAAGTCTGCTGCTTTTTCCCGTTTTCTTTGCTTTGGCAAAACCTTTAAGTAGAATTTTTAGGCGAATAATACTGTTAGCTTTTGGATTAGGAACAATGGTTTCAGTGATTCTATCGTTTTCGATGGCCACCATTTATTACACTGATTCGGGTAATATGAGAGAATTTTATATGTCGAATTTTTCGCATCTTTTTCACCCTTCCTATATTGCTATGTATATCAACTTTGCGATAGCTATTTTGCTCACCCTTCTTACGGCTTTTAAATTTAGTAAGAAACAGCACATTTCAATTTGGCTGGTAATATTGTTTCTGTCGCTAACACTGGTATTTCCAACGAGCAAAATGGGATTTATTGCATTCATTTTGATGGTCGTTTTTTTCCTGATTAAATGGGCAACAATGGGAGAGATTTTCAAAATGAATTCAGCTCTTCTGCTTCTCGTTAGTCTCTGTCTCTTTGTTTTTATAAAGTTCGATCCCATTTCACAAAGCAGAATAAACAGTGCTGTTCAATATGCAGATGGTGAACAAAAGCCCACAAAAACTGCTCAGGTTGAGAGCAATGCTGCTCGAATCTATGCCTGGAAAGCAGCGCTGAGCGAAATAAAGCAACACCCTTTCGGGGTTGGTACGGGGGATATTAATGTGGTGTTGGAAAACCACTTTCGAAAAGAAGGACTCGACGAACTCGCCGATAAAGGTCTTAATCCGCATAATCAATACCTGCAATCGGCCATGGCGCTTGGTATCCCGGCATTGCTCTGGTTTCTGTTTTCGCTTGTCTTCCCTTTCAGGAAAATTATTCGTACAAAAGACTGGCTCTACGCCTTTTTCATTTGCCTCTTTGCCCTGAATATTTCTGTTGAGTCAATGCTCGAAAAACAAAGCGGCGTTATTTTCTTCGCTTTCTTCAATAGTTTCTTCTTCTTTAATACCATAAGGAAGGAAGAGGCGATTGAAAATGATCAGGATAGACGAATTATCGAATCAAAACCATCAAAATGAAAATATTAACTGTCATTGGCGCCCGTCCTCAATTTGTAAAAGCTGCTGTGATGAGTCGTACCTGGAAGAATGATCCTGATATTCAGGAAATAATCGTGCATACCGGACAGCATTTTGATGCGAATATGAGCGAGATTTTCTTTCAAGAAATGGAGATTCCACATCCGAAGTACAATCTGGATATCAATAGTTTGAATCACGGAGCGATGACGGGTAAAATGCTGGCGGGAATTGAGGAACTCATCCTATCGGAAAAACCGGATTTGCTTCTGGTATATGGCGACACCAATTCTACTTTGGCCGGTGCGCTTGCGGCAAAAAAGCTCCACGTCAAAGTTTGTCATATCGAAGCTGGACTGCGCAGCTTTAATATGGAAATGCCTGAGGAGATAAACCGGATTTTGACTGATCGGATATCTGATATCCTTTTTTGTCCGACAGATTCAGCTGTCGAAAATCTGCAGAAAGAAGGCTTTACTAATTTTGATTCGGAGGTCGTTAAATCCGGAGATGTAATGCAGGACGCTGCCCTGTACTACGCAAAAAACTCAGCAGAAAAAGCCAATTTCGAATTCGATCTACCAAAAGAAAATTTCGTCCTTGCAACCCTCCACCGCGCAGAAAATACGGATCATCCCAATCGGTTGAAGGAAATTGTGAAGGCACTCAATGTCATTCACGAAACAATGCAAGTGGTACTTCCGTTGCATCCGCGCACACGAAAAATTATTTCGGAGACGGGTGTGGAGCTTAAGGTAAAAGTAGTGGATCCTATCGGGTACTTTGAAATGCTTGAATGCCTGAAAAATTGCAAATTGGTTATGACCGATAGCGGCGGACTCCAAAAAGAGGCGTATTTTTTCGATAAAAATTGTATTACCCTGCGCGATCAAACGGAGTGGGTTGAGCTGATTGAGGGTGGTTACAATATTTTGGCAAAAGCCGAAGCTGACGACATCCTTGATAAATTTGAAATCATGCGTAATCGGACCAATCAGTTTGATCCTGATTTGTACGGTGGTGGCAAAGCTGGCGAGACTATACACCAGACAATTAAAGCTTTTCTTAAAAGCTGATTTGAAAGTGTCAAAATCCCTATCCCGGGCGTGCAGCGATTTCTTACATTTGCTCAAAAGCTATTCTTAGACAATGATTCCATTTTCACCACCGCGAATTGACCAAAAAGTAGTCGACGAAGTTACCAAAGCCTTGCTATCCGGATGGATTACCACTGGTCCGCGAACGAAACTTTTTGAAAAGGAAATTTCCAAATATACCGGATCGGATTCCACGGTTTGTTTTAATTCTGCTACGGCCGGGATGGAA
The DNA here is from genome assembly GCA_963741985.1 of uncultured Cryomorphaceae bacterium. Lineage (GTDB taxonomy): Bacteria > Bacteroidota > Bacteroidia > Flavobacteriales_D > Cryomorphaceae > Cryomorpha. The sequence goes on along the minus strand of CAVUKD010000003.1, from coordinate 445,097 downwards.
TTGATGTTGAGGTGGTTTGGAGTGGGAGAGGGCGATGAAGTGATCGTACCAGCTTATACGTATTGCGCTACTGCAAATGTTGTGGTACATTGTGGTGCGAAACCCATCATGGTCGACTGTTTACCCGGGAGTTTTAACCTTGATCCGGATAAAGTCCGCCGCGCAATTTCGGAACGAACCAAGGCAATATTACCCGTAGATATTGCTGGAATTCCGTGCGATTATGATGCGCTCAGACGGATTCTCAATGACGAAAAAGTCAAAATACTTTTTCATCCCAAAACGATTGTTCAGCAAAAATTTGGACGAATTCTCTTACTCGCAGATTCTGCTCATGCCTTTGGAGCTCGCTACAAAGGTAAGATGCTTGGTGCTGTGGCTGATGCGACAGCCTTTTCATTTCACGCAGTCAAAAATCTGACAACCGCTGAAGGCGGAGCGGTTTGCCTGAATCTTCCTAAAGATTTTGATGTCGCTGAGGTCTATCAATCGCTTAATACAATGAGCCTCCACGGCCAGTCAAAAGATGCCCTGGCAAAAACGCAAAGAGGCGCCTGGCGTTACGACGTTTTATTTCCGGGATTCAAGTGCAATATGACTGATATTCAGGCGGCGATAGGATTGGTTGAATTGGAACGGTATGCTTCTGAGACTATCCCGCGCCGAAGGGAAATCTGTGCACGATACACGCAGAAGCTGCGCCAATATGATTGGGCTGTTTTGCCTGATTTTGAGGTAAGTGAAAATTCTGAAAGTTCCTATCATCTTTACCAGCTGCGTATTAAAGGTGCAGCCGAGAAACAGCGCGACGCGATTATACAGCATATTGCCGAGGAAGATATAGCTGTAAATGTGCATTTTCTACCGCTTCCAATGCTCACCGCTTACCGCGAAAGGGGATACAAAATGGAGGATTATCCCAATGCTTTCGCTCAATATGAAAACGAGATTTCACTTCCTCTGTTTTACAATCTTACGGATGCTCAGGTCGATGAAGTCGTAAATGCTGTTTCAGAAGCTGTGTCGGCAGTCATGAATCTTTAATGTATGCTGCGGGCCATTTTCGATATGCTTCTTTCAACTTTGGCAATACTCGTGCTCAGCCCGTTTTTGGTAGTAATAACGGTCGCTATTGCCATCGATTCCCGCGGAGGCGTTTTCTTTAAGCAAGTTCGGGTAGGAAAAAATCAAAATTATTTTAATTTATTGAAATTTAGGACGATGCGTCCTTTTTCAGAAAAGGAAGGCAAAATTACGGTGGGCAATAATGATCCACGAATCACTCGGGTAGGTGCTTTTTTACGGAAGTATAAAATAGATGAATTGCCTCAACTCTTCAATGTGCTTTTAGGGGATATGCACCTCGTGGGGCCCCGTCCCGAAGTGCCTGAATATGTCGCAAAATATACAGAAGAACAATTGAGGGTGTTGACCGTGAAACCCGGAATTACGGATTATGCTTCTTTGGAATATTTTAATGAAAATGAACTCCTCGCTCAGAGCAGCGATCCCGAAAATACTTACATCAATGTAGTAATGCCGGCCAAACTCAAAATGAATTTGGAATATGTTGATAAGCGCAGTTTTCCAATGGATTTGAAGATTATGATGAAGACCATTCAGAAAATTCTCAGTTGACAAAAAACTGCTTTATATAATCGCAAATCAGTCAAACTTCCCAACCGCCTCTTGCAATTTCTTCAGCTCGTCCACCTTTTCTGGATACCCGAGCCGATCGTATGAAAAAATAAGGTTATTGATCAACCTTAAAATAATAGTGCGGTTCGAACAAGGCTCAAAATATTCTTTCTTTGGTTCTAATTTTAGCTGACTGAGGTAGGTCGAAATTTCAGATTTATGAACGACAGTGCCTTTATTGAAGGCATTCATGTAAAAGAGCACATCGGTTTTGTCATCGTCCTCTTCGAATTGATTTTGGATAAACTGAATGATATTGTGCGCATCCACAAAGGCAAGTAAAAAATGATTCGGGAGGTTTACTCCAAAAATCGGCACTCCCAGACTTTCCGCTATTACGATGTACAAGAGGCTTAATGTCAACGGATTTCCTTTCTTAGATTCAAGAACGGTATTGATATATGAATTCTGGGCGGCATGAAAATTTTTCTTGTTACCCCCAAAACCGTGGACATCAAATAAGATATGGTTAATCACTTTTACCTTTTCAAATGCAGTAAGTTCATCGTTGAGCTCCAACCACACGTCCTGTCTGATTTTAGTCAACATGGACTTCACTTCCAATTCGTCCATATCTGGATATTGGTATCGCGCTACTAAAATGGCTCCTTCAAAAAGATTATTACCACCATCGCGTGACCAACTCTCAAGTGATTTATATACGGCATCGAATTGGATAATATGGATAATGTCTTCAATTCTTTGTTGAAATTCGAGACCGAAAGAATTCAATTCCCAAATATTCTCAAGCTGTGGAATTACAGTTTCTCCATACGACACAATGCGCTCACGCACATGGGTGTAAACAACTTCATCTGGGTCGTCAATTAAATTTATTAAAGCATCGATTTCTTTAAAATTCATACCATTTTGCATCTCAGTGATCCTCGTCGGAGGACTTCGTTAAAAATACCCGAGCCAAACGGTAGATTGAATAAATACCTTTTAATTTATGAGCACTACCCTGTTAATCGGAGACGAGACCGTTAAGAACGAGATCTATCAATTTGCTGATTGCTGGATGGTAATCCTTCAAGAATTCATTCCGCAACCGGTTCGCTATCACCGCACAAACCGTAGTGCATTCATGGCCGAGAGAGGCTCCCAGACCAAATAAGGCCGAGCTTTCCATCTCGTAATTTGCCATATGAATTCCATTAAATTCGAAAGTTGACATTGAGTCATTCAGACCATGTAGCGCAAGTGGGAGCCGTAATTGGCGTCCCTGAGGACCATAAAATCCACAGGCGGTTGCAGTAATGCCCTGAAAAAAGCCGTCCTGAAAGCGTTTTCCCAGGCTTTCACTGCTGCGCACTGCATAAGGTTTTATCCCATCGGAATTCCAGCCCGTATGTTTTTGGAAATCAAGTGCGAGTTGAAGTTCGTCCTCCTCGTATTGACAATTGTAATAATGCATTACACCATCAAGGCCGAGGGCATATTTGGAATGCACAAAACTACCTACTTCAATATTCTTATTCAGCGCACCACACGTGCCGAGTCTTACAATCTTCAGTGGATTGAGGGTTTCATGCACTGTTCGCTTTTGTAAATCTATATTGCGAAGTGCATCTAGTTCGTTCAATACAATATCAATATTATCAACTCCAATCCCGGTGCTAAGTACAGTAATTGTTTGGTTTCCAACGCGACCCGTGTGTGTCACGAATTCTCTGCTTGACACGCGATGTTCTATGCTGTCAAATCGAGATGAGATCAATTCCACTCGTCCCGGATCACCAACCACAATCACGCGATCGGCCAATTGGTGAGGATGCAAAGCAAGATGATATACACCGCCGTCGGCATTTAGCACTAGCTCAGATGGAGCCAGCGACGTTTGTATTTTTCGTTTTATTTCTTTCACAGGGGAAAGATATGAAACTGAAACCGATTCTCGGGAGTTTTAGTCTGAAAGTGTTGTAAACGGCGAAAAATCAGATTTTTTTCAGCTCTGTTTTCTTAATCCAACCTTGGTTGCCACTCGCGATTTTCACCTCGTACCATTCTTCATCCGAGTCAATAAGCCTCACTTTGGTACCGGCATGGAGCGCAAATACATTGGTCGCCTGATCGCGGGGTTCGCTTTTTACATCTACCTTATCGGTAAAAACGATTGCGGTATTTGATACTTCTCGGTAATCTTCCGAAGATTGGGCGAGGGTAATGGAAATAACGGTAAATACAATCAAAATAATTCCGGCGAAAAAACCAAAACGCCTGAGGTTTCTGCTGATTGGTAAGAAATAACTGATCAGCGCGACAACACTAATGCAAGCTAAAAGAATAGATATCACGGCCCAGCCATCAGGTCCGATACCATACTTAAACTCCTTCCACCATATATCTATCTTGCTGTTTGGTAGTGTTTTAATCCGATCTGCGATTTTAGAATTTGCCAGTTGTAAATTGTGTAGAGCATCTGGGTTTGACGGGTCAAATTTCAGTGCTCTTTCATAATGCAATATGCTATTTGGTAGCTTGTTAAGTTTGAAATAAGCATTTCCTATATTGTAGTTTAGTACATCGCCGGTCGCATTAGAATCTGCTGTCAGGTAAAAGTTTAACGCTTGCGCGTAGTCCCCGTTTTTATAGGCACCATTTCCCTGATCGAAGGCTTTCCTTGCGGTTGTAATATCCTGCCCGATTGCGCAATTCAATGTTGCCGAAAATGCAACAGCCAATATGTATATCACAATTTTCATCTGATCTTGCTATCAAGTTTTGCTATAAGTTTTACAGTTTCATCATAAAATTGCTTATCACCCTCTTTTTGAGTCGAAGCAAATCGGGCCATTTCACAAGCTTCCAGCGTTTGAGAGAGCTCGAGTAGTGTTTCTTCATCCACGTTTTTATTTCGTAGATTCTCCATTATAACTTGTTTGGAGAGCAAACTACCCGGAATTCCGAGTTTATCTGTCATATATCCATAAATAGCTTTGAAAATTTCAGCGTAGAATAGTTTACTGTCCAGATTTTTTAAGGCAACTGAAGCACTTTTCAATCTCTTGCGTGCCATTTTATTGGCTTTACGCCGCTTCGTGCCGGCAACATCGTATGCTTCGGCTTCCCGTTTTTTTCTGAAAAAGATAAACCCTATAAAGAAAAGAACCGGCACCGCCATTAATGCAAAGTAGAGCTTGGTTTTGAAAAAACGTTGATCAAGGGATTTCAACTTCGATACATCTGTATTTATATAGAGGATATCTTCATTTGATTGTTTTACAGCGTTTTGTGAGATAACGCCGCTTTGTCCATTCTTCATGCTCGCACTGCCGGTAACATGAATTTCGAAAGGACCCGCATTCTTGGTTATGAACGTACCTGAAGTTGGATCAAAATAGGTGAATTCAATCTCCGGAATTTCATAATCGCCTGGATAGCGTGGAATGATCAGATATTGAAAACTCCGGTTTCCGCTTACTCCGGCACCATTTACACTTATCCGATCTTTTGTTTCAGGATCATACGTTTCAAAGTCGGCGGGAAATTTTATTTCGGGTTCTTTTACAAGTGTTAGGTTTCCTCTTCCAGATACAGTAGCAGTAAGATTTATCGCATCGTTTGCATTTACTTCTTTCCGGTCGAGATCTACCGAAAAAGTAAAATTCCCAACAGCTCCGAGATACGAATCAGGAGCTTTACTGGGCAATGCGTTTACCGTTATGGTTGGTGAGTTACTGGTTACTTTTACCTCGGTTCCGGGGTTAAAAAAAGATCGGTTTACGCGGGCCGAAATCGAAAGAGATGGAATTTTTAATTCGCCTGTGCGCTGCGGAAAGAGAATTTGTTGTTTTATGATTGCCTTGCGGTAAGCGATACCATTAATCATCGTGTAGTTCTGTTCCCAAGTGGCTTGATCTTGCTTCACATCTTCAGACCAAAATCCTGCAAGGGCGGGAAAATTTGTTTCTTGTACCTCGATACTGCGGTAACGAGTGAGAATCACATATGTAGCCACGATTTGCTCACCGAGAAATGCCGTTCTTTTGCTCAATTGAACCTGTACCAGTAAATTATTGTTAGAGCTTGCCGACTGCGTCTGAGTTGATTGCCTTGAATTGCTCGCAGGCTGAGTGGCATTGGTAGAATTTCCTTTTACTACTTTTATTTCAATTGGTTTTGTTCGTAGTCGTTTGCCATTTACCACTACCGAAGCCGCGCCAATGGTGAAAGTTCCTGTTTTTATCGGTCGCATAGAATACGAGAGCGTCACCGAACTCGTCTGACTGTTGTTAACAATCCGAAAGCTGGAAGAAGTCGATGGTCCGAATACCACATTAAAGTCACTCAAATCGGGGGCATTGATATCGCCACGAGCGTTATCCAGCGTCACTTTATAGGTGAACACATCACCCGTAGCCACCGGGTTTTTGTCAACCGAAGCAGAGAAACTAGGATCTTGCGCTTTCACGAAAATTACAGCGAAAAGTGCAATTACAAAGGAGACAATATGTTTACCAGTCTTTTTCAATTTTGATCGGTTGTACTTTGACTTTTTTCTTTTTGAGTTTATCCTGAATGTCTTTTTCCTGCTTATTTAATGCTTCGAGCATTTTATCCGCTTCGTCTTTCGAAAGCTCATTCTTTTTCTGTTGTTGATCTGCATTTTGCTGATCATCCTTTTTTTGATTCTGATCTTTTTTCTGATCCTGATTCTTTTGATCCTGATTCTTTTGATCCTGATTTTTCTTATCCTTTTGATCCTGATCTTTTTGATCCTTATTCTGTTTCTGTTGTTGCTGCTGCTGTTTCTTTTTCATGTGTTGGGCATACGCCAAATTGTAGCGAGCATCGTCGTCTGTGGGGACTTTGCGCAAAGCTTCTTTGTATGCCTCAATACTTTTGTCCACATCGCCACTCATAAGTTCGGCATTGCCCAAATTGTATTGGGCTTTATTGATTTTATCCGGATCTTTCAAATCTTCTGAAGCCTTTTTGTATTGAGTTGCAGCATCCTTTGAGGCCTTTTGTGCTTTTTGATAGATTTCTTTTTTGGCTTTGTCATCAGCTGCAGTAGCAGCGGTTCCCGCGATGTTGCGGGCTTCTTGCTGAAAGGCATTTCCCAAATTGAAAATCGCTTCCTTGTAATTCGGATTGATTTCCAAAGCTTTTTTATATTGTGCTTTCGCTGTGGCAAAATCACCGTTTTTTAAGGCGGTATTTCCCTTTTCGGTAAATATTTTCTCCTTTTGAGCGAAACTCTGCGACCCGAGAGAGGTGAAAATGAATAATATGAATGCAAATTTTTTCATGTCAATCAAATAGATTTATACGTTTTGCCAATTTACCTTCGCGTTCCCTTATGAAAAATTCGAGGAATAGAAATGCCAACGCCAGTGCTAAAAAAACTTGAAAACGATCTTCGTACTCCGCATAGGTAACAGAGCCCATCTCTGTTTTTTGAATTTTATTGAGTTTTTCCAGAAGAGGCTGCAATCCTACCTCTGCATTCGACGCGCGAATGTAGCTTCCGTCACCCGCATCGGCAATCTCTTCCATCATAGATTCATTGAGCTTCGAAACCACAGTTTTGCCATCCTGATCTTGTTTATAGCCGACTTTCCTTCCGTTTTTGTAATCCGGAATTGGGACTCCATCAGGACTTCCCATTCCTATTGTGAATACTTTCACGCCTTTCTCAAGGGCTTTTCTTGCGGAAGCGACGGCATCATCTTCATGATTTTCTCCGTCACTTATTATGATAATCGCCTTTTGCACAGCCGATTCGAAATCAAAACTTTGAAGCGAAAGGTCAATTGCGGCTCCAATAGCGGTTCCTTGCACGGGTACGATGTCGGTCCCAATGGAGGAGAGAAAAAGTTTTCCGGCTGAATAATCGTTCGTAATAGGTAATTGCACATATGCCTGTCCGGCAAATACGATTATTCCCACCCGATCGCCGTGAAGATTATCAAGAAGTTTTTCGATGGCGCGTGTTGCAGCTTTCAACCGATTTGGCTTCAAATCTTCGGCCATCATGCTGTTGGATACGTCCATTGCTATTACGATATCAATACCTTTTACCTTGGCCTCCGCCATTTTGGAACCGAGCTGCGGATTCACAATTGCCATGATCATGCAGGCTATTGCCAAACGCCAAAGCAAATATTTGATCGTAGTGTTTACACTTGAAATATCAGGCAAATGGGCAAACAGGAGTTTGCGATCTGAAAATATAGACAGCTTTTGATTTTTACGGATAGCGGATATGGCAAAAATAACAAACATGAGCGGACCGGTGAGGAAAAGCCAGATCAAGACCGGATGCTGCCAGCGCAAACCGGGCAATGCTTTGGATATCACAAAGTATATAATGCCGAAAGCCGCCCAGAATAGCAATTCCAGAATGGCCGCTGAAATCAGCATTCCTGTGAGGTTGTATTTTGCTTCGTTCTTCATTAAGGCAGCGTTTGTAGTGCTGTGTTACGGAAAAGAAATTCTAAGAATAGGAGGGACGCACCGACCACAGCAAACCAGAAAAATTCTTCAGCATGGCGACTGTGTTCGGTTACTTTAATTTTTGTTTTCTCGAGTTTGTCAATTTGCTGATAGATCTCTGTTAATGCTTCTCCATTTGTAGCACGGAAATATTTTCCACCTGTGGTTTCCGCAATCTGCTCCAGACTTTCTTCATTAATTTTTACATCGGCATATTCGTACTTGTAGCGACCATCAGGATAAATGCCTACAGGCGTGAGTGCTTGCCCGCGCGTTCCAACTCCTACGGTATAGACCCTGATACCAAATTTTTTGGCAATCTCGGCTGCAGTAACCGGTGCTATCGAACCGGCATTGTTTTCTCCATCGGTAAGCAGAATTACCACTTTACTTTTTGCCTCGCTGTCCTTCAATCGATTTACAGCATTGGCCAAGCCCATTCCGATGGCGGTTCCGCCTTCTACCATTCCTGTTTTTACATCTTTAAAGAGATTGATTAAAACTCGGTGGTCGGTAGTTAGTGGACATTGCGTAAAGCTCTCACCTTCATACACTACCAATCCTATACGGTCATTGGGACGCTCATCAATAAATTTTATTGCCACTTTCTTGGCACTTTCCAAGCGGTTGGGATCAAAATCCTTAGCGAGCATGGAAGCCGATATATCCATAGCGATCACTATATCAATTCCTTCCGTAGAGACATTCTTCCAACTCAATTCCGATTGAGGTCGTGCTAAAGCAATAATTAAAAGGCTTAAGCCTCCTGCCCGAAGCAGAAATGGAATGCGTACCATATAATTCGAAACCGAATCGGTTTTCAATTGGTGGTAAGAAGACAATTCAATTTTAGGATGCCGATTGCCAGCAGTCCATATTTCAAATAAACCGAGCAATGGAATGGCAAGCAAAAACCAGAAAACCCAAGCATCCTGAAATTTGAATCGTCCTTTTGACCAAAACCAGAGTGCACCTGCAATTAGGGTTCCTGCAACGGCAAAAAGAATCGCTATTTTTCTCTGCTTACTCATTTTTCAGTGATTTCTCCATTCGGTTCTTCCGTTTTTTCAGGTGGTATTGTAGCCGCTACAAATTTTTGTGCATCCGCAACAGCCTGTAGGTTTTCCTGTTCGTCCGGACTTAGTTTTGCGAATTTTACCATGTCAGCCCTAAACAAGATGGTTCGAAGTTTTTGAATTTCTCTTTCTTCTATTCCGCTGTATTTAAGGTTATTCATAATCTGTCTGGAGGTAAGTTCGCTGGCCGGAATTCCGTAGGCACCTTCCAGGTAATCACGCAATACATCGGAGATGGCTGTATGGTAGTCCTTGACTTTTCCGCGCTTGTATATTTTCTCTTCGTCGATTTTGAGCAAAGCCTCAGTAGCGATAACATGTGCCGGCCGTAGATCTCTTTCTTCAACCGGTTCGGGTGCCTCGGGTTCTTTTTTGCGGTAACGCCTAACCAAGAACAGGATCAAAGCAACGATGGCAAGAACTGCTGCTCCGGCTGCCGGATATTTCCAGTACGCTTTCAGATAGTCTAGAAAGGATACGTCCACTTGATAGGCTCCTCGATCGCCTTTGATAAAAGCAGTAGTGTCTATTTCAACTGTTTTTACGGTAAGTAAAAATGCAGGTGTCTCTGCTATCTCACCGTCAATTTTGAATTTGAAAGGGGGGATTGCATAATAACCGCTGTCGAAACTGGTGACGTAAAGTTTTTGCTCAAGTCGCGTTTCGCTCACATTCTCACCTGTTTGCAAGGTGTCTATAGTCGATTTCCGAACTACTTCAATATTTTTTACGAGCGTATCGAGAATTATCGGAAAGGTAATTTTTGCGGGATTATTTTTATCAATTTTACAAGACAGACTAATCACGGCCTGCTCCCCGATCATGATTTCATTCCGGTTGATTACCGCATCGGCTGTGCTTTGACTCCAGCAGGTATTGCTCAGAAAAAGCGCTGTCAACAAAAAATATATAGCTTTTAAGTTTTTCACGATCTTCTGCTGAATAAATTTCGTAAGGGAGTAATGTACGATTCGTTGGTCGCCACTGAAACGGTATCGACACCGGCTTTGCGACATGCTTCCTTAAGTCGAACCCGATGTTCTACCGCCTTTTCGGCATACGTGCTTCGCACTTCTTTAGAGTTGGTGTTTATCCACATGGTTTCGCCGGTTTCGGGATCGGTAAAAAGGGCTCTGCCGACGGCAGGCATTTCCATCTCCCGTTGGTCATAAATGTGAAGGGCCACCAGATCATGCTTTTTATTCGCCAGCTTTAGACTGTTTTCATAGTCCTGATCCATAAAATCTGTGAGGAGAAAAGCGATACTACGTTTTTTGACGACATTGTTCAGATAGCGCAGTGCTTCGGAAATATTTGTTCCTTTTCGTTCCGGTTTAAGTTCAATTAGCTCTCTGATAATACGAAGGATATGTGATTTTCCTTTTTTCGGAGGAATAAACTTTTCAATCTGGTCGCTGAAGAAAATTACTCCGATCTTGTCATTATTTGTAATAGCCGAAAAAGCCAGAACTGCACAAATCTCGGTAATAACTGATTGTTTTAGCTGGCTTACCGATCCAAAATTATCGCTTGCAGATACATCCACGACCAGGATAACCGTCAGCTCACGTTCCTCTTCAAATATTTTCACGTAAGGGGTTCCAAGTCTGGCCGTTACATTCCAGTCGATCGTGCGAACTTCGTCGCCGACGCTATATTCTCGTACCTCGCTGAAAGCCATTCCGCGTCCTTTAAAAGCCGAATGATACTCTCCTGAAAAAATTTGATTGGATAGGCCTTTCGTCTTCAACTCAACGCGCCTAACTTTCTTGAGTAGTTCTGCGGTATTGGTAGTCATGACGTTAGATTATGGAACTTCAACGGTGTTCAAAACCTGATTTATAATTTCTTCAACTGAAACGTTTTCAGCTTCTGCTTCATAACTCAATCCGATGCGATGGCGCATGACATCCATGGCTACGGCGCGCACATCCTCGGGTATTACATAGCCGCGATGATTGATAAATGCATATGTCTTGGCAGTTAGAGCCATGCTAACACTGGCTCGGGGTGAGGCTCCAAAACTGATTAAATCTTTCAAAGATTCGAGTTTATAATCTGCCGGATTTCGTGTGGCATAAACCAAATCAACAATATAGCGCTCAATTTTTTCATCCATATATACTTCTCGCACCGTTTTGCGCGCCTGCAGAATGTCTTTTGGATCCACTACTTTTTTGGAAGTCGGGAAGGGTGTAGTTCCTACACTATTGCGAATGATTACTGATTCTTCTGCGTGTTTTGGATAATCGAGAACCACTTTTAGCATGAACCGATCAACTTGTGCTTCCGGCAATGGATACGTTCCTTCTTGTTCAATTGGGTTTTGAGTGGCCAATACCATAAAAGGCTCAGGAAGTAAGAAAGTGGAACCACCAATAGTAACCTGACGTTCCTGCATGGCCTCGAGTAGCGCACTCTGTACTTTGGCAGGTGCACGGTTTATCTCATCTGCGAGGACGAAGTTTGCGAAAATCGGCCCTTTCTTTACAGCAAAATCCTGATTCTTGGGGTTGTATATCATTGTACCGATCACATCGGCAGGAAGCAGATCGGGCGTAAACTGGATACGGCTGAAATCGACATCGATGGCCCCTGCGAGCGCTTTGATGGCGAGTGTTTTTGCCAATCCGGGAACTCCTTCCAATAGTATATGGCCATTCGCGAGGAGCGCAATAATCATTTTCTCAACCATATCGGTCTGACCAATAATCACTTTCTCCATTTCCAGCTTGAGCAAATCTAAAAAGGCACTTTCCTTTTTAATTTTCTCATTAAGAGCGCTGATATCGGCCATTCCTGAAGCGTGGGCGGGAGCCGGTGCGACAGTGGTTTGACCATAACTCTCATGACGGGTTTCTTCTGTAGGGTTTGTTTCTGAATTCATGCTTTGAATTTATTTCTTCCTAATGGTAAAAATAGCCTTAAAATTGAGGCTGATCCAATTGTTAAAATCAACAACGCAAAATTCTCAATAAAGGGTACGTAATGGAGTGAGTTCGCAGTTAAAACATGTTAATGACGCGGGATTCAGGATGTTAATGAATTCAAAAAGGGATTTTTGTGAGGAGGGATTTTCTCGAAAAATCAATGGGATTTAACGATAAATTTTTGTTCAAAAACTTTCTATCTACTTTCAAAAAAAAATAAAGAGTCCCAAGCATAGACCTGCCAGCTTTTCAAAACCTGGCAGTCTTCTCGCTTATAGCTAAAATGGTGCTAACACTTCATTTTTAATACCTAAATTTGTCCTTCATTCAAACGGAAATTAAGGAAAGAATGAAGCAGTTTGAGATACCGGAATATTATCGCTCACCGATTATCGGCAAGTTGAAAAATGCCCGAAAAGAAGGAGATCCCCGCAAGAAGGATTTTTCAGCTTCTTACATTGATTTTGGTCCGGTTTCTTTTTTAATCCCACGTCATTTTGGTTTTTGTTATGGTGTGGAAAATGCGATTGAACGCTCCTATAAAGCACTCGAAGAAAATCCGGGAAAACGTATTTTTCTCCTCAGCCATATGATTCATAATCCGGAAGTAAATCGGGATTTGACTGAACGCGGAATTCAGTTTATCATGGATACCGAAGGAAATCAATTGGTTGATTGGGATGAACTGCAACCCGAAGATATCGTCGTGATTCCAGCATTTGGAACGACTGTGGAAATACAGGAAATGCTGGAAAGAAAAGGAATTGAACTTCAAAAGTATAATACAACTTGCCCTTTTGTGGAAAAAGTGTGGAAGCGATCCGAACAATTGGGAAAGGATGATTTTACCGTGATCATACACGGAAAGGCAAATCATGAAGAGACGCGAGCTACTTTTTCACATAGCTATCAGGGAGCTCCTTCTGTAGTGATTAGGGATATGGCCGAAGCCCAACTTCTCGGCGATTTTATTAGTGGCGCTCGGCTGTCGGAAGAATTTTATACCTTATTTAAAGGAAAATACAGCGTAGGGTTTGATCCCAAAACCCATCTTTCCAAAGTGGGAGTAGTCAATCAAACTACAATGCTTGCGACAGAAACTCAGGAGATAACCGAATTCTTTAAAAATCGAATGAGGGAGAACTATGGGGTAGAAAATCTAAAGCAACATTTTGCCGATACGCGCGATACACTTTGCTATGCCACCAACGATAATCAGCAGTCTACTTATGCGGTTCTGAATGAAGATGCCGATCTTGCAATTGTAGTGGGCGGCTACAACAGTTCCAATACTTCACATATTGCTGAGCTTTGCGAAGAAAAAATACCGACTTATTTTATTAAAGGAGATGGCGAGATTCAATCGAAAGATGTTATCCATCATTTCAATTATTCGATGCAAAAGTTGGAGTATACTGAAAACTGGCTTCCGAATAAACAACATCTCCGCATAATTCTTACCAGTGGCGCATCATGTCCGGATTCGGTTGTGGATAGGGTGATGCAGAAAATTCTATCGTTTTTTGAAGGGACTATTTCGACGGAATCTGCTGTAGATGCAGCTATTAAGAAAATCAATTAAAGTCAACCTCCGCATTCAGCTATCTTTATATAGCGTTCTATGGCAAGGCGTAAGTGCTTTTATAGACCAGGGAGTGCCCGTAGGTCCGCATGACTCTATACAAAATTGCTTGCAACGCAGATAGCGGACTTTAAAGACCGACACGAACGAATCAGCTTGTAGCGTAAATCAAATCCTTAGCCCAATTTAAAGCTATATTGAGTTGCTCTTTTTCAGTGAGTTTTGTATTGTCGAGCAAAAGCGCATCCGGAACTTGAATAAGGGGATTTTCTTTGCGGGTAGTATCTAAAAAATCTCTTTTGTCAAGATTTTCGCGAACTTCTTCGAGAGTGAGAGTTTCACCTTTTTCGGTAAGTTCTTCATACCGACGCATTGCACGAATATCCTTATCGGCGGTCATGAAAATTTTAAGCTCGGCCAGCGGTAAAACTGCACTCCCGATATCCCTTCCATCCATTACTACTCCGCCAAATCGGGCCACATCCTGCTGCATCAAACGCAATTTTTTACGCACGCTTTTCAATCGACTTACCGGACTGACCATTGAAGAAACTTTCATATTCCGGATTTCATTTTCGACTATTTTTCCGTTAAGTCGGGTCGAATTGAGACCGTTTACATTTTCGAAATCGACTGTTATTTGATTCAGATTTTTGAGAAGCCCTCCCTCATCGAGCTCGCCATTTTCGACAAATCCATGTTGCATCGCATAGAGCGTAACGGCCCGGTACATTGCTCCGGAATCTATATACGTATATCCCAAAGCACGCGCCAACCCTTTGGCAAGTGTACTTTTCCCGCAAGAGGAGTAGCCGTCTATTGCAATATTTATTTTTCTATCCACGATCAACGAATATACATTCAAAAAAAGTTTTAGAAAGGCTGAATTAGGATTTTTTGAAATCTGAGAATTTTACAGCTAACGAAAAATGATTGCTTACCCCGGCCAAGCTATATGCTGCACGTGCATAACTTAGGTGAATTTTTGCAATACGAATTCCCAATCCATATGTAATTCCTGCTCCCCCGGGTTTCTCCTCAATCAGAAGCTGCTTCCTGCGATTGTAATTATAGCCAAACCGGATATTAAAATTTTTGGTAAGTAGTATTTCAGCATTAAATACAAGATGGCGCGCCAGATTTTCTCCGAAACCACCCGATTTTAGCGCGATTACTTCACCCGTAAGTGGATCAATTTCGGTTGTCTGATTCGTGGTAGGAGTGAGATCCCAAGTTTGTAAATTTTCTCCTACTAATTGAAAACGCAACGGAGCTTTGCTCAATTTTTTCGAAAGTGCTAGTTGGATTTCAAAAGGTAAGCTTTCATCAACTCCATCGCGATACGTGGAAATAGCCTGGCCAATATTTTTCATCAACAAAGTGGCCGTAAATTGTTTTTCAAGTTGAAAATAGGTTGTACTAATGTCTGCTGCGAGAGCCGATGACTTATACTCGGCCATTTCGCTAAGTATATATTTTATATTGGCACCGAGCGAAAAATGTTCATCAAGCTGCCTACCGATACCGGCTTGGAAAATGTATTCACCGGCGCTGAAATTACCCAACGTAGTTCCGGTTTCATCGGTCATGTCGAAACTACCATACCCGAGATTTTTTATCATAAATGAAACGGTACCGATTTCTCGAAAATAATGAGCGTAGGCGGCATGAGTGATATTGGCTTCGCCAAAAAAACGGGTGTAAGAAAAAGCGATTTGCTCCGCAGAAGTTGAATCAAGTAGGGAAGGAGCGACCAATCCCAGATTGATGTCCCCATCTTTTACAGCAATGGAGTTTCCACCAAGAGCGGCTATCCTTGCGGCAGAAATTGTTTGCAAGACCTGAAAATTGTTTTGGCCATTGCCTTGAGCAAATAATCCGGTTGCGCATAGCAAACCTACAGCAAAAAGTGTAAACCGTAAATTCATCCTTTGAAAAAACGAAGATAGAAGAATTGTATTGTTTTTTGAAGAAAGTAATTTTAGATTAGTCTCATTTGTACTATGAGTTCGTCTAAGTTTGAGGGCAAAGGCTTTCTGGTAAGAAAAAACCTTGCAATCAACGGATCGCAAGGTTTTCATAAATAAATATTAAGCAAGTATCAATTCACATTCTCAATAACCATAGCCGAAGCACCGCCACCGCCATTGCAAATTGCGGCACAGCCTTTATTTGCGTTATTTTGTTTGAGAACATTAATTAAAGTAACGATAATCCGCGCACCGCTGCATCCAAGTGGATGACCAAGCGATACCGCACCACCGTTTACATCTACTTTAGATGCATCGAGACCCAATATTTTAATATTTGCAAGTCCGACTACTGAAAATGCTTCGTTGAGCTCCCAATAATCGATGTCTGATTTATCAAGGTTTGCTTTGCTAAGCGCTAAAGGAATAGCTTTGGAGGGAGCTGTGGTAAACCATTCCGGAGCCTGAGCAGCATCTGCATAGCTCACGATTTTTGCAAGTGGCTTAAGTCCCATTGCCTCAGCTTTCTCTTTGCTCATCAAAACGAGTGCCGCAGCGCCATCATTCAATGTAGAAGCATTGGCAGCTGTTACCGTCCCATCTTTTGTGAAAACAGGGCGCAATCCGGGAATTTTATCCATTTTCACATTCTGGTACTCTTCATCTTCTGAAACTACAACAGGTTCGCCACGTCGCTGTGGTACTTCTACAGGAACCACTTCATTTTTGAAGGCTCCTGATTCCCAAGCTTTCGCTGATTTTTTGTACGAATTCATTGCGAACTCATCCTGTTCTTCGCGGCTTATTTTATGTTCTGTCGCACAAAGATCAGCACAGGTTCCCATGTGTTCTTTTTTGTACGAATCTGTAAGGCCATCGTGCACCAAACCATCGATCATCGTTATATTTCCGAGTTTGGTTCCAATACGCGAATTGGGTAGATAATGAGGTGCGCTGCTCATGTTTTCCATTCCACCGGCCACAATTACGTCGGCATCTCCGAGGGCAATAGATTGAGCGGCCATTGAGAGGGCTTTCATTCCCGATGCACAAACTTTATTCACAGTAGTGCAAGGCACATTTTCGCCAATACCGGCGTAAATTGCGGCCTGACGGGCGGGTGCCTGACCAAGTCCGGCTTGCAATACACAACCCATTAGTACTTCATTTACTTCAGCCGGGTCGAGATTAATTTTGCTCAAAGCACCTTTTATAGCTGCTGCACCAAGACGTGTGGCAGGCACAGATGCCAGACTGCCGTTAAAACTTCCAATAGGGGTTCGAACCGCAGATACGATATATACTTCTTTCATTTTTAATGTATTTTCAGGGTTTCAATTCGGGCACAAAGGTACAGAAAGTAGAATTCTTAAGGAACGCTATTCTTATTGGGTAATTGGATAATACGCCATGGAACCGCTCATATCCACAGAGTCACCATTTAGCGTGTAGGTTTTCAAAGTATTGTCATATCCGCAGTCACCATCGTATTGTCCGCCGAGGTCAATGTTTTCAATATTCGCGGCGAAACTGGTTACCGGATCTACAACCTGATACCCATAAATAGTGTAATAAGGGGACTGGTCATTGCGAAAAGGATAAGTGTCGTTGATAACAAATTTACCTAGACCGAGGGGGTAATTGCCCTGCGTGTAAAAGGTGTCGGCAATTAGTGGCTCGCTAGACGGGATAAATCGCACAAAATAAATTTGGTTTAATTCTTCGGTTGTGAAGCCGTTTTCGCCATCTTGCTGCAATTCAAAATACAAGCCATTAATAGCCTGTATATCCGGTTCGGCACATTTTTCACTGCAGGCGTTGAAACCCAAAGTCGCAATTAGAAAAAGAAATAATATTCGTCTATTCATAAAATCTGCTGCCAAAATTAATGAAATTTAAATGCCTACATTTTTTAAATTTGCAGGAATATGCGCATTTCTACTTTTTTTAACGCTGTAATCGGCGTTTTCTTATTCGCCGGTTGCAGCAGTACTTATTATTATGCTGATTTTATATATCCTTCGGAAGTGTATATCCCTTCGAAAATATATGCTGTCGGAATTATGAATCGGGGAGCAGATGCTACCTTTGCGGCTCCAATTTATACGGATGCAATCGCCTTTGACTACATCGGCGGCCTTCCTAAAAGGGTGGCTGATAAAACAATGACGGAATTGATGGGGAACATTTCCAAACTCGATCGATTTAAAATTGTGACAATCCCCTGGATAGTGAAACCACACAATGGATCTAAGTTCATGAGCGATCCATTCACGAATGCAGAAATTGATAGCATTTGTAATGCTTATAAAGTTGATGGTATTATAGCGCTCGAAGGAGTGGACTTATCGATTCGTACCGATGGGGATGTAAATGTCGTTTCTGCTGTAGATCAATATGGAATGAACGTTCGTGTGCCGGAATTTTCAAGTAATCAACAGGTTTCTTACACTGTAGGATGGCGCTTCTACGACGGTCTTCAGCTCAAACCGATTGATTTGTATCAGGAAACATACCAAATGCAATTTAAACGGGTGGCGTATGATCCTGCAGAAGCTTCAAAAGTTATTCCTGAGGATATGCAAATAATGGATATTGCCAAACAAGCAGCCTTTGATTACCAAAACCGCATCTCACCCCATTTTGAAACTGGATACAGGCTATATTACCGCGGCAATACAGTAGCCATGGGAAATATATCTCGTGAGCTTGAAGCGCGGGGCGACTGGAAAGCAGCAGCCTCTGCATGGACTAAATTGGTTAACTCGGAAGATGTGAATGAGGCGTATTACGCAAATTACAATATGGCTGTGGCAAGTGAAATGTTAGGTCATCCGCGTGTCGCCAAAGATTGGCTCGAAAAAGCCATTGCTATCAAAGACCGAAAGCAAACTCAGCGCTATATGGATATTATTAAAAAACAGATAATAATTTACGATGTAGTAAATCATCAACTCGGACTCTAAAACCTATAATTCATGGGAAGCATACTCATATTACTCGGAATAATCGCAACAGTTTGGGTGATCTACGATCTCTGGGCCAAAAATCAACGCCTCACCGATACCGAAAAACTCGTTTGGACAATCGCAGCTGTTGCCTTTAGTATTTTGACGGCAATTATTTATTATTTCACGCAGTACACAAAGAGGTGAGTTAGTCTTTCGATCCTTTTTTTGCCACTAATGCACGAATGATTTTCGGATTTCAATTAATTTGCCCGTATTCAGATTCCAGTTTCGATAAATAATCAGTCAGTAGAAAGATTCGGATTACTTCCAAAACACTTTTATTCGTGCATGAGTGGCATTTTTTTTTGCCACAGTGTCACGAAACCTTTTCTAAATTCGTCATATTACTAGTAAACCGATTTACTGCTTACACCACGATTTGGAAACGGCCTTTTTAAAAGATAGACTAAAACACGACCGACGGGTACAAACCGAAGTTTATACTCAATATTACCGAAGGGTATATGCATCCTGTCTGCGGATAATTGGTGATTCGCATCGGGCAGAAGATTTTATGCAGGAGGCTTTTATCCATGCTTTTCAGTCAATTGACAGTTTTCGGGGGGAAGCCAATTTGTGTTCATGGATATGCCGTATTGCGATTAATCGTTGCCTTGATTTTGTCAAAAAACGAAAAGTGGATTTGCAATTTGATGAACATTGGGAAAATCATGCGTCGGGTTCATATGAAATGGAATCGAATATTGAGAATTATCAGGTAGATCAGATCAAAAAAGCAATGGAAGAAATCCCTGAAGGTTGCCGCATAATTTTTCAATTGCATGTTTTTGAAGAAATGGAACACAAAGTGATTGCTGAAAAACTTGGAATTCAAGAAGGGTCGTCACGCGCACAATACGCAAGAGCCAAAACAAAAATTAAAGAATGGATACATAACAATGGATAAGCTCGAAGAATATATCTTAAATCACCGCGAAGAATTTGAACCTGCTGAGCCCATAGCAGGTCACGAATCACGCTTTTTGGAGAGACTAGAAGCCAGGGATACTGAAAAGAAGAAGAATACCGGCATTCTTTTTTGGCGAGTAGCCGCAGCAATTATACTTTTGGTGGTGCTTGCTGTTTCGTCATTGATTCCACGTTTCAATAGTCCCAACGATGTACATTATGGCGCTATGGCCTTAGGCGACGTGTCAGATGAGATGGCAGATGTGGAACGCTATTACCAATCACGCCTTTCGGAGGAATATAATAAAATAGACGAGCTCTCGGCCGCTGATCCTGTCGTGAAATCCTATCTCGATGAACTCGATACGCTCAATCAAGATTATAAAAAACTCGAAGTTACGCTCTACGATAGCGGATCTCATGAGAAAGTTGTACTCGCAATGATAGAAAATTTCAGGATGCGGCTTGACCTGATGGAAAAGCTGGAAAAACAAAAGAATTTAAACTCTAAAGATGACTCATTATGAAAAATATAACCCTCTCACTCCTTTTATTTTTATTCGTGACTGCAACTGCCTATAGCCAAACCGAAAATCGGATCGAGAAACAATACGATGCCACAATTATCAATACCGTAAAGATTAACAACAGTTTTGGCGACGTTAAAGTAACGCCATACGACGGAAAAACAATTGATATTCTGGTTGTAATCTCTGCTAAAGACTCGAGAAATAAAAATATGCAGGAGTTTATGGATAATATCAAAATCGATGTGAATGAATACGATGCGACCATCGAACTAACAACAAATAAATCAAACAAGAATTTCAGTTTTAAGGGTATTGACAGTTTTAGGATCGACTACACGGTAAAAATGCCAGAAAAAACGAATCTGAGTATTAATAACAGCTTCGGTGATGTGAAGATTGATGGAATAAGCGGAACACTGAACCTTACGATTCAACATGGTGATGTTTTTGTTGGCCATGCCGATTCGGATCAAAATGAATGGAATATCCAATTTGGCGATCTGCGTATTGAGGCTATAAATAATTTAGATCTCAAAATGCAACACGGAGATATTACAATTGGCAAAGGCAATAATCTGAAGATAAACGCACAATTTGGCGACACAAAAATTGATTTATTGAGTGGCGTATGTGCAATCGAATCCAAGCACGGTGATGTTTCTATCGATGAACTTTCGTCAAAACTCCAAAGTCTGGATATCGGCGTGCAATTTTCGGATTTGTCAATCGACGATTTTGGAGATGGACATTATCTTGTAGATCTGAAAGGCGATTTTATGGATTCTTCTTGGGATAGCTCGTGGTTGGTACGTTCTACAAATTCGGGAATGAATTCAGCCGCTTTCACACTGGAAACGCCTAATACAGCACGGGCAGCGAAGAAAATTACAATCCAGGCTTCACATAGCGACGTGGATCTGGATTGATCATCCTGTACTGAGATCTGCTGCATTCTTTTCAAATTCAATTATCTTTCAGAAATTTTTTAGACCATTTTTTTGAAAAGATCACAGATAAAGTCAATCCTGGTAGCTGCATTTTTTATTGCGGGCATGCTGGGAGCATGTTCGAACATTAAAAAACTTTACCGTGAAGGTGAAGTAACTCAGAAGCATTTTTTTGCCAAGATCCCTTTCAACAGCAAGCTCGATCTGATGATTATTCCTGTTGAAATCAATGGCCAATCTTATCAATTCTTATTCGACACTGGAGCTCCTACGGTAATTTCTAATGAGGTATTTCAAAATCTCGCGAAGGCGTCGCTGGGCAAGCGCAAAGCGGGAGATTCGCAAGGAAGTAGTCAAAAACTGGAATTTGTAGTTATTGACAGTCTCAGAATCGGCGGGGTAAATTTTACAAATACGGCGGCACTTATCGCCGATTTAAAAGCAGCAGTAGAAATCAATTGCTTAAAAATTGATGGAATAATCGGAGCTAATCTGATGAAGCTTGCCTACTGGAAAATTGACCCGCAGGAAAATGCCATTTCCTGTGCGTCGGATATCTCAGACCTTACTTCCGGTTTAAGCGATTCGATCTCACTCGGCTTCCGGTCAAGCTATTCCTTTAAACCTTACATTTCTATTTCGCTCGATGGCCAGGAATTCAAAAGTTTTCTTTGGGATACCGGGGCCGGTGATTATATCTCGATGGGAACGGACTTGATGAAAAATGAAGATATTGTGGCAAAATATCACGGACTTGGAAGTACAGGATTATTTGGTTCGAAAATGGATACCTTTTGGGTATGTATAACGGATCTTTCGATAGGTTCTTTTTCGCAAAAGTGTGAGGCCTCCTATAAATCCGGAAATGCGAAAAGAATCTTAGGGATGGATTTTATGAAGCAATTTTTGTTCATTCTAAATTGGAAAGATCGGCGAATTGATTTATATCCGCAGGCTTTAGAAGAGCAGTATTTCAGCAAGTTTGACGCCGTTCCAAGATGGAAGCACGGTCAGCTTATTATTGGCACCATGCGTGTGGATAGCACCAGCCAATTAGATGGCTTGCAAGTAGGTGATACGGTGTTAGCCGTAAATGGTAAATCCTTTGCAGAAGGAAATCAGCAAGACTATTGCGATTTAATTTTGGAGGCGAACAAACAGTTGATGGATACTCTCACCTTACAAATGTCGGACGGAAGAATTTATGCGCTGCCAAGAAAAAAATATGCGATTCGATAGATTTTTTACAAGAATGGAAAATAGAAAGAGCAGCCCGTTGCCAGGCTGCCCCTTTCCTACCTCGGTTGCTCTGACAACCGAAATATGTATGTTCACTTAAAAACCGCCAATTAAAAAGCCTGTTTTCATTTTATCGAAAGGATTCATATTTTGTGAACAGCAATTCAGATTTTTTTTAAAAAAAAACCACCCTGATTAAAGGTGGTCTTTGAGCGTTTGGCTTCTATGCAGAGAATTAGAGTCTCACAATATATCCAACACCAATTTGAAAAGTACGGTTTTTCACACGGTCGTCTATTTTCTTTGCTTTGCTGGCATCGGTGATGCCTAGGATGTATCGCAGGTCAAAAATGATTGCTCCCGGCCCAGCTTTAATTTCTGTTCCTATTGCAACAGTGGCTCCGATATCGAAACGATTAAAGTCTTTATCAAAATTTAATTTTTTGGTTTCTGTAGTAGTCGGTTGTACAACACCCTGAGCATCCGTTAAGTCAATGGTGTTCTGGGAAGTTCCATTTAATGCAATTGAAAACGTTGGGCCTAGTTTACCGATAAATGCAAAATTATCACTTCCGAGTTGGAATCGAGCCAGAATTGGAACATCAATATAATTGGTTTTATAGACGAATTGTTGCCGGGCCTCTTTATAGGTCACTGCCTGACCTTGTGCGTTTTGCAATTGAATATTTTCTGCATAAAAAATTTCTTTGGCTCCGCGTTGAGCGTATCCGGCTTCAGCCTGAACTCCAAACCAAGGAGCGACCTTAATCACTGCAGTGAAACTGACATGCGGCCCAATGACTCCTTTGGTCGTAATGTTCTTATTATTCCGGGTAGCTGTGTCCCAACGAAAGGATCCAACATCAATTCCGGTTCTACCACCGATCATTACTTCCACCTGCGAAAAAGCATTTTGGGCAGCAAGCGACATTACAAAAAGTAAGCAGAGCATTTTAAGATAGGAAAGCGTTTTCATAATTTTGAATTTTAAGTTAGTTTGATTTGCTTTACTATCGAACTGACTTAAAAAAGTGAACAATTCCCAATCAATATTTTCCTTAAAATACTGTAACCTAAAGTGTATCAGGCTATAAATAAAAAAAGAATAAAAGAAACTTAATTGGCTTTCGGCCGAAGAGGAATGAAAAGACCTGCGATAATGAGAGCCACAATCCCCAGGATTACGAAGAGCCAGAGCGCATTATTGGATGAAGCCGATATCGGACTCGTATCTCCGAGCAAAACCAATCCGGACCAGTAATACGGGTTGGATAATTCACCTGGATGATCTTTTAAATAGACAAGCTTAGCATCGCGGAGAGCAGTGTTTTTGGGCATTCCTTTGGCTAGATTTTTATAGAAATCTTCAATAATTCCCGAAGATGTTTTTTCATCTATTTGCCAAAGTGACATGACGATACTCGGGCAGCCTGCGTATGCAAAACTATGCGCAAGTGAGAGAACACCTTCGCTCGAGCTGGTCTTACCGACGCCTGTTTCACAAGCCGTCAATACAGCAAGCTCCGCACGCAGTGATAGATTGTAAATCTCATATGCGTGTAAATATCCATCGTCGTCGGCCGATTCATTATCGCTGTCTTTCGATAATACAAGCCGGGAAAGTAGAGGGGAGAGGTTGTTAATTTCGGTATGTGTCCCGAGATGAATAATCTTGTATTTGTCAGCTTCAACTTTAAAATTGCGCTCTGTAGCCTCGCCAGAGACATACGCACGTCCATTAAATATTCCTGCTGCTCCATGTGCCGATGCTACTGCAAAAGGTTGCTGAATATTATGAATATATTGTTCATCAATTAGATTTTCATCTTTGACTTTGGCTATATACTGCGCTTTCAATTCGTCAAAAAATCCGGGCGCGAAAGCCAGTAGTCCTCTGGTTTTTTTCGATTTCAATTTTTGATACTGAAGTGACGTGGTACTCGAGAGCAAATATGAAAATATGTAGTGGTTGATCAGAAAATCGGGTTGCTTAGATTGTGACGGCCGGATGAGGGTCTCAAAATTTATATTAAACAGGTTTCCATCGGGAATAATCAATACTTCGTTTCCCTCGATGAAAGTTTCAATTGGTTCAAAAATAGTGTTATACAACCGCGATGAGTACTTTTCGAACTTCTCCTGATCCATTGCGAGGATGGTCTTATTGAGTTGGTTCAGATTTTTGGTAAGCCGCATTCCATCGAGTTTTACGACATCCGTATGTCGGCTATTCAGCACTATAGCATATACATTTGTATCTGTGAGAATGTATTGAACGATATTTTTTCCTGGCTTAATCAGGTGATCTCTTATCTGTGCCAGATTTGCAACTTTCTCGTTATAGCGCAGTGCGTAATAATCCGGATAGTTTTCTTTAATATTTTGAATCAGTTTTTGATAATCCTCTTCGAGCTGTTCAATGTTTCCGGCTTCATTTCCTTTACCTGATTCATCTGATAATTTTGTGAGTAGCATTCGCTCCCGAGTAATGATTGAATCGGGCACATTCGAAACCCGGAGAGAAGTAAAGGAATTAAGGTGCCGCCTGATAAGCACAGATTTATTCTCTTCATCGAGCTCAAATAGCAAATTCAAATATTTTGGATCACCCGTTTCTTCATGTAAATTATAGGCTAAATCTTCAATTTTATTGAAAATGGCATTGTTTTCATCATAAAGTGTGAGGAGTGAGGTTTCTCCGGCATATATGTTTCGGGTTTTTCGGAGATAAGTGATTGCTTTTTTAAGACTATTTAATGCCTGTCTTTCGCTAACGGTATCCTGCCCTGAGGCTAAGATTATTGCTGCCTGAGTTTGATAAGCTCTTGGTAAAAATGCGCTGTAACTGCTCAATTCTGATTTGTAATGCTCCTCCTGCTCTTGTTGTTTGCCCAATAGATTTTTTAAAGCGAGATCGATATAATATTGGGCGCTATCGAGTTGATTGCGCTCGATTTTTAAATCAGCCAGAAAAACATTTAATTGGCCGAATACGGGACTATTTGCGGGAAGTGAATTCGAATAAATCCGCCGCGCCGAATAAATATCTTTTTCCGCAAGGTCATATTGTTTCAAAGCTGTATAAGGTTTAGAACGAAGTAGATAAGCCTGAGCCAGATCAGGTCCGGTATATTCATCCGTTATTATATCCTTTCCGATCTGAATAGTTTGGCTGTAATTTTTTATGGCACCGGCGTACTCTTTTTTCTCGTAGAGCACTTTTCCAATACGTTGGTAACCAGTAGCTGTCCTAAAGCTATTTCTGCCATTTTTGGCAATATTATCGTGAAGATATTTTTCAAAATTGGAAAGTGCACTGTCGTATTCTCCCAAGGCATAATCGATGCTGCCAAAGGCTTCAAAGGTTTTCGAATTATCAGGATGATCGGGCACAAGCCATTCGCGCCGGAGCAAGTCCACGTATCGGGTGAGCTTATCGGCTTTTGAAATATCTCCAATTTTCAAATTCAGCGCGGCGAGATTGCTATAATTGGAGATTAATAAATGTCGCTGCTGGTCACGTTGATATCCGGTTTTAATACTGTCGATTGCCTGCTTTCGCATTCGCATAGCCTGGTAGAGATAATCCTTCTCTTTTACCAAATTGCCTTCTTGCTCGAAACCCAGCGCAAGATTACCGAGTATATTAGCCTGCTGAAGCCATTTGGATACACTATCGGGGAGTACCTTCGAAAAATTCAGGGCTCGCTGGAGTATAGCCTGCGATTTTAATAAAGTGCCATTTTGATAATGGGTAGCACCGATAGCATTCATACAGTCGAGAACACGGGATTTGTATTTCATACTGTCTTCGAGCACCGGCAACAGAGATTTCTCAAAATGATAAAGCCCTTTTTTGACATTCCCGAAAAGGGTGAGAAAATCATATCCGAGTGCATAATGTGCAATGGATCTTTCTTTTGGATTTGCTTCGGCAAAATTATCGCAGATATTCAAATACCGCAGATCGGCTTCATAACATAGACTATCTTTGCCAGCCTCGTAATACACCCATGAAAGATCTGAAATGCATTCAAGAACATGATGCTGATTGGACACATTGTGCTCCACCCAGGTCACAAATTTTTCAGTTTCAAGTATTGCAGCGTTTTTACCATGCGCTACAAGGTAAGCATGACCGAGATTGTATGTATAACGATAAAGTGAATCCTTACGGCCAGTTTCTTTTACATATTTTATCTGGTTCTCAATCAGGGGAATACTTCCGGCAAATGCCTCTTTTGCCAAAAGGGAATCGATTAAACCCTCTCGATTCCAAAATACATCCTCATTAAAATCTTGTGCAGACGCAAGAGTCGAGCAGAGGCAAATTGCTACTGCCGTAACGCTTATCCGCATGAACCGCTTCATTTCTTCAGTTCTTGTTGAATCGATTCAATTCGATCTTTGTAAGGAGAATTCGGTAAGGAAACGGTTGCAAGTACTTTTTGAGTCTCATTCAATTTAAGCTGGGAAAGTACCTCATACCATTGTGCTTTGGCGTGAAAACTACTGGATGAGTCGGCAAGCGTTTTTTCAAACCAGAGGAGCGCTTCATTGTATTTTTCCTGATTATAGTATGCAGCTCCGATGTAGTAATTTAATGGATTGTTCTTTTCATTATCTTCCAGCAGGGCAGTCCATTTTTCGATTGCCTTGTCGTATTTCTCGGCTTTGTAATCTACCATGGCATCGTGAAATGTATAATTTGCTGATGCACTCATCGGCACGGGAAGTCCCGGGTCAATGGTTGAATATTCGGCAAAAAGTGCCTCGTTCGTGGATTGGTGATTTACTGCCCAAATCGCTACAGAAATGATTGCCGCCAGTCCGGCAGCTATCGCGAACCAATTATTCCGCGATGGACGGCTTTCGTTTTTTGAGATCGTTTTATTATGGATTTCGTCAAGACTTTCTTTCAGTCCACCTACCTCGATAGCTCGGATCAGTTCTTGATGCGCTTCCTTTTCCTTGCGGAGCTCAGGGTTCGTTTCCAATTCTTTTTCAAAAATATTTCGTTCGTTCGTTTCCATTTTTCCTAATAAAAACCGCTCAATTCTTTCAAATTTTTCGGGTGATATGTCTTTTGCAGAATTCATTCGTCAGGGGTATTTGAATGCTTATGGTGCACACTCTTTAATTTATTCATGCACCTGTATTTTAATGTCTTAACAGTACCGGAATCATAGTTTAATTCAGTTCCTATTTCTTCCAAACTCTTTTTCTCAAAATAAAACCGATTCAATATGGCTTTACACTTTTCGTCTAATTGTTTATAGAGTGTTTGCAAATATTGTACTCTCTGTTCCTGTTCTTCACGGTAATCAGCGTCATCTATTTCATCGGGTTGGTTTTCGTGTACGAGTCGGATTGTACTCCGATGCGATTTTGATTTTAGCTTATCCAGCCATTTAAATTTTGCAATCTGAAAAATATATCCACCAATGGTTTTTCCGCCTTGAGCTTCAAATTTTCCTTCTTTTGCGTTGAGCCAGGCTGCAACGATCGCTTCCTGATAAATATCTTTGGCATCAGCTTCTTTTCCGCTATTGGTAAGAATGTACCTTTCTACGCTTGTATAATTCTGAGCATAAATCTGCTCCATACAACGGTTATCATTCCTAATAAAGCCTTCAATTAGCTCTTTCTCTTCTATTGAATAAATGACATTTATACGTTTCACGAATTAATCTCAATGGGTGGTTTCCCAATGTTAGATATTTATTTCGATTGATGCAATTATTCATACGGTTTTTGATTTAAAAATGTGTTTCCTTTTCCCACTTATCGAACGGAGTTCCAAAAGGTGAACATTTTTTTTTACGAAAGTGAGATTTTGAACAATTGGGATCCGTAACGGCCTGTAATTCGTCGCCGTAACAGTGATTAAAAAAAGTGCTGATAGAGAATTCCGGTGAGGATGGCTGTACCAAAACTGAGAAAGGTTCCGATCAGAATATATTCGGTGAGCCGCCGGTCTTTGGTGCGTGTGAGATCGCCAAAACGGAAAATAGATTTTGCCGCCATCAGGAAGCCTATAGCTCCCCATTGACCGATTAGTATAAAAATAAAGATCAGTAATCGTTCAATTATTCCGATGTATTGACCGGCATTTGGTAGCGATTGATTCGTCTCTTCATCTAAGGTAATTTTTTCATTCCAATGACTCATAGCCTGCGCTACGATGAAAGATGCCGGTCGGGTAAGAAAAATAATAAAGGTGAGCAGAATTAATGTCTGCTCTGAAAATTCAGGCATTGGAGTTTTCAAAGTAAAATATACAACGCTTATAAGCACAAGAAGATGGAGCAGTTGATCTACAAAAAACAAGACTTGTTTATTTTTCTTATTTTGAAATTGCAATTTACATCCATCTATAATATAGTGCATTCCCGCTATAATTGCTGCCTGTCTCCACATTTCGATGCCCGCCAATAGCAGTACCAAAACAAAATGTATGACCACATGAAAATAGAGATGTGGCGCGCGCCATTTCAGTGTGTTTTTCTGGCGAATGGAAGCCTTCGACTGGAGAAAAAAGTCACCAATCAAATGCGCCAATAATAATTTAAAGAATAAAATCATTGCGGTAAACTTTTTATTCTTCGGGAATAATAAGCAATCAGTGCAAATATTTCATCGGCGTGGGCTACTCGCAGCCTTGCGCTCACAGAGGGTTGCGTAATTCCGAGTTTTTTAGCCATATCGGTTTGAGATATTCCCGGGTGTTCGAACAGCATATCTACGGCTATAGCCGATGATTCTGACCAGTTTTCGAGCACGGCCTCACTGAGTTGAAGCATCATATTCAACTCATCCTGGAGAGGTTGATTTTCACAGTTCAAAATTAAATTTCGCTTCCGGGTTTTTAGCTGATCAAACGCCTCACCGCTATAAATAAAGGATGTGCCATTATTTAGGGTTATGGATTCTGTTTTGAATTCGGTTTCTCCCAGCCCAATTGACATACGCACATCAAGCGATTTCAGTCTCTTTATCGCTGCTTTTATACGAAATACTGCTTCAAAAGCATTTTTCGCTTCTGTTTCCAGCTGAAAGCTGTCGCCCCGAAAGAGTTCCCAATCTCTTGGGGAATTTCCGTAGATATGTAAGACTCTTTGCAAGTTTTCAATCCATTTTTGCGGATTTTCTGCTTTGCGAGAGTCAATAATATCACCTGTCAGTACTGCGCGCATTCCCTGCTGAATTATCTATTATAAGAGTTGAAAAATTAAACTATATAGGCTTTTAACCCTATAGTTTGCAAATATAGATAATTTTCTCTATAATCTGCATTATAGGCTTTTAACTTTATATGCTTAATTATAGTCCCATATAGCTATAAGTGTGCATTATAGATACATGGGTCTATATAAAGCAGACCTAATCGCGTGTTGTATCGTCAAGAACCCTTCAAGGAAGAAGCAGAGAGCATGAGCCAACAAAAAAAGACCGTCGAAAGACGGTCTTTTTTGTGATCCCGCTGGGGTTCGAACCCAGGACCCCAACATTAAAAGTGTTGTGCTCTACCAGCTGAGCTACGGAATCTTTTCGCTAATGCGGGTGCAAATATAAGGGCTTCTATTAATCTGACAAGGGCTTTTTTTGCAGTTGCTAAAAATAATTTCTATTCTACTATGGGACAACGCTCAAAAGGCTGAGTTCTGTCGAATAAATAGCGATAGGTTATCATTTCTCTATACCTTGTGGCACCTAAGTTTTCGCAAACTTTTATCATTTTCGGATTGAAGTCACCAACCCAGGTCATCACAATTTCATCGTACCGCGTATTTTCTATTAAATATTTACCCGCCCAATATATCATCGCGCCCTCTACACCTTTTCCATGCCACTCGCGCGATACGCCAAATACAATCCCGACCATCGTCCGGGGTGTTCCTTTCCATTTGTGAAACAGGAATTTGAGCTTTCCAATAAGATTTAAATTTCCATTCACATATTTAAAAATCTCATTCAATTCCGGAATATTTACAAAAAAGGCAATCGGCTTGGAACCCTGATACGCAAAAATCACAATGCGCTTATCGATGATCGGTTTCAGCGATTGCATAATCTTTTGTGCAGAGGCCTTTTTCATTGGTTTGAAATGATCATGACCTCCCCAGGCCGCGTTATAAACTGTTCGGAAATCTTCGGCAACTTTCTCCAATGACTTGCCCACCACATTATTTACGGTAATGTCTGAAACATCTTTAAGTCGTTCTATTTTTCGTATAAAAATTTCTTGCACAGGCATATATACCGGCCGTTTGTATAAATATTGGTTGAAATAGGGTTGAAATCCATACGATTCGAGCAGAGCGGGATAATAAGGTGGGTTGTAATTCATAGCATAACTATTCGGATCGGTAAAATTTTTGGTAAGGCAGCCCCAAAATTGATTGCGCTCGCCAAGATTTATCGGACCGTCCATCGCTTCCATGCCATGCGTTTTCAACCATTCTTTTGCAGTATCCAGAATAAAATAAGCAGTTTCCGGATCATTCACAGATTCAAAGAAACCCATACCTCCTGTCGGTTGATTTTCAGTAAAAGCGGTTTTCGGATTCACAAAAGCCGCAACCCGTCCCACAAGTTGATCCTTATCATCATAGAAAATCCATTGACGGGCAGCACCTTCTTTTAAAAGTTTGTTCTTTTTCGGATCGAATATTTTGTCAATATCCTGCCTAACATGCGGAATGTAATTCGAATCATTGGCATAAATCAGATCTGCTACCTTATGAAAGGCATTGTTTGTAGCTTTGTCGATTACAGGTAAGGCGTGCATGAAGAAAAATTTTCTGCAAAATTAGTTTTATTCGGGGCAATCTGAGAATGACAGTCTATTTAATTGGTTTTATGGGAGTGGGCAAAACGGCTATAGGAAAGCGCTTGGCGAACGCTTTAACTCTGACTTTTTGCGATTTAGACACCCGCATTACTGCAAATGAATCGTTGGAGATTTCTCAAATTTTCGACTCAGTAGGTGAGGTTGGTTTCAGAGATATTGAAGCGAAGGCTTTGCGCTCCCTTTCGACCATGGTGAGTCCGTATTGGACGGCAAAAGAAAAGGTCGTTGCAACTGGCGGGGGCACACCCTGTTTTCATGAAAATATGGACTTTATGCGCGATAACGGAATTGTGATATGGCTTAAAATAGATCCTGAAATTATTGCCAGCAGGCTGAAATCTGCGCGGCAAAAGCGCCCGCTTATTGCGAAATTAAATGACGATCAAATTCTCGATTTTGTGAATGAAAAATTGAAGCTACGTGAAAGTTTTTACGAGAAGGCACACATCCATTTCGATGCAACGAATTTCAGCAGTCCCCGACTTCAGGAATTAGTGAAAACCGTAAAAAATTATTCTAAATAAACAGCGTCCTTTCCTTTTTTGAATTCCACAGAAATATGATCCTGAATGGTGGTGCTGATTGTGAGACCCACAAAATCAGCTTTTATTGGAAATTTTCGATGCCGGCGATCCACGAGCACCACGGTGGTTAAGTTTCGAACGGGATAGGATAGAATGTGACGTGCACCATAAATTAATGTCCGACCAGAATTGAGTACATCGTCAATCAAAATCACCGATTTATTTGCCAATTCATCTCCATTTCCACTCAAAACAGGATTGTCTAATGGAGATTTCTTATTGATTTTAAGCGACATCAACTTCACTTCAATTCCCGAGATTTCTTCCACTATGGGTTTTAAACGTTCGGCAAGAATGGAGCCTTGTTTTTCAATTGCCACAAAAATCAATTCCTTTTCATTGTAATTGAATTCGTAAATCTGATAAGCTATCCTTCTGATTTTTTGAAGAATACTTTCATGATCTAAGACTAACGTTTTGGGCATGACTTGGATTTATTTGAGCCAAAAATAGGGATTCAATCGGTTCTCTGCTATTTTTTTCGAAGCTCAATAAAGAGTTCGCGGCCGGTACGTTGTTTAATAGAATTGGTAGCCGCTTCAAAATGCTCAAATTCAAATAAATTTTCAAAATACGAAATGTATTCTTTTCGGCTTCCGCCAAAGGGAGGATGATCGGTATAAAGCGGATCATCGAAAAGCAAACCCACAAGCTTTCCACTTGTAAGGAGCAGTTGGTGCATTTTTTTCGCGTAAGCGGAACGCAACGATGGATTGAGCGCGCAGAAAAAAGTCTGTTCGAAAATCAAATCGAACTTATTTTCAAGATTAAAAAAGTCACCAATGAAAATATTTTTTTCCGGAAAATCAGGAAAACGCTTCTTCAAATTAGCGATCGCACCTTCGGCAATATCTATTACAAAAGTGTTTTTGAATCCTTTTGTTATCAAATATTCCGCTTCATACGCATTTCCGCATCCGGGAATAAGAATGCGCAAATTCTTATTTTTCAACTGATCAATGTATTCACGAATAGGAGTGGAAGGAGCCCCGATATCCCAACCAGTTTCAGCATTTTGCCAACGGTTTTTCCAATAGTTTTTGTCGATTGCTTCCATTTGTTTTTTTTATGGCATTTTTAACGTGCTATTGTCGGGGCCCCACAGGTTTCGAAAACCTTTTGGGGGCTTTAGCTTCTCGAATCCACAAAAACCTCACCTAGTTTGTGGGAAATTACACGCCTTCAAAATCATTTCTTTTCAAAAAGACTCACAGCCTCCACATGTGAAGTATGCGGAAATTGGTCCACGAGTGAAAATTTAATCAATTCATATCCTGATTTGCGTAATATGTCCGTATCTCGCGCAAGTGTAGCGGGATTGCAGGATATATATACGATTACCGATGCATCGAGATTGATGATCCGGTTCAATGCTTTTGGCGCAATTCCTGCTCGGGGAGGGTCTAGAACGATAGCATCAATTGTCTCCTCATATTCAGGGTGCTCATAGAGAAATTTATTCACGTCTGCAGCGAAAAATTTACAATTCGATATATGGTTGATCTGCGCTGCGTTTTGTGCATCTTTTACAGCCGTTTCTTCCAGTTCCACGCCAACGATATTTGAATCTGGCATTTCCCGAGCCACCAATTGCGAAATCGTCCCTGTACCGCAGTAGAGATCGAAAATCGTCCCTTGAACTTTTATCTTTTCTTTGAGATAATCGATCGCTTTCGTGTAAAGCCTTTCAGCACTCAACGGATTTGTCTGAAAAAAACTCTGCATACGAATATCGAAGTTTAATCCGCTTAGATTCTCGGTTATGTGATCTCGACCATAAATCAGATTTCCGGAACCTTCAAGCGGCTGCACCCGATCGCCGGTATCATTGTTTTCAGTATGAATAAACCCGGCGAGTCTTTTTCCGAAAAGGCTTTTAAGAAAATTAGCAAATTTTTCCAAATCAAAACTTTTCAATCCATTTCCGGTGGTAACCAAGTTGAATAGAATCTGATCTTCATACTGACTTTTACGGACAGTTAGGAACCGAAAGAATCCTTCTCTTTTAGGAGCGTGCCAGGGAGGAAGGCCGGTTTTCTCGCAGTATTCCCTGATTTTATGCAAATTATTTTCGACTTCAGCGTCAAATAGTCCGCTATCGGCATCCAGATTTTCGACCATCCACCAGGTACCGCGATGTTTGAATCCCAGAGCGAAAGTATCGCTCTCTTCCCGGGTCTCTATATCGTAACGAATAGCGGCAAAGGAATATTCCATTTTGTTGCGGTAGTGCCAATGACTTGGAGATGAGATGAATTCGTCAAATTTTTCATCTGCATCTTTCACATCACCTATGCGTTTAAAAAGATCGATGCTCGTCTCTTTTTTGAAAGTTTCTTGCATTTCAATCGGCAAAGTGGCGTATGGTGCACCGGCAATAGATTGAAAAGGAGTTTCAACCTCTTCTGGAGATTTTTCAATCACTTCGAGAAGTTTCGTTTCCACATGATTTTTTCGCGACTTTGCTACGCGGCATCTTACTTTTTGTCCCGGAATTGTGTTGGGAACAAAAACTACCAGATCTCCATCTTCAGTATGGAGTCGGGCAATGCCGCGACCTCCAAAAGCCATTTTTGAAATGACAACCTCGATTTCTTCGCCACGCTTAAGAATTTGTTGTTTTCTTCTTGATTTCATCTTTTATTTTAGGCGTCAAAGGAAATGAAATTTGGCGAATATGAAGATTTGAGTGACCTTTGCAGGAAGCATTTAAATTAGTGTTAAAATCAATATTCATATGGAAACAGCAGCTAAAGTCTCAAAAGCATCCGAATTTATTGAACTGGAAGAGCGATATAGTGCCCACAATTACCATCCACTTCCGGTGGTACTGTCACGTGGTGAAGGAGTTTATCTATGGGATGTGGATGGAAAGAGGTATTATGATTTTCTTTCGGCTTATTCTGCTGTGAATCAAGGGCACTGTCACCCAAAAATTATCGGAGCACTTACGGATCAGGCCCGAAAGCTTACGCTTACTTCGCGGGCTTTCCATAGCGATGCTTTTGGCGAATATGCGAAATATGTGACTAACTATTTCGGTTTTGATAAAGTGTTGCCGATGAACTCGGGAGCCGAAGCTGTGGAAACTGCGTTGAAAGTTTGTCGCAAATGGAGCTATGAGAAAAAAGGTGTAGATGAGAAAACCGCCAAGATTATTGTTTGTGAGAATAATTTTCACGGACGAACCACTACGATTATATCTTTTAGCAGCGATCCGATAGCCCGTGATAATTTTGGTCCTTATAATGACACTGCTTTTATAAAAATACCTTTCAACGATCTGGATGCATTGCAGGAAGCATTAAAAGATGAAACTGTTGCTGGGTTTATGGCTGAACCCATTCAGGGTGAGGCAGGTGTGGTGACTCCCGATGCGGACTTTTTGCGTAAAGCAGCGGAAATGTGCCGCGAGGAAAACGTGCTTTTTATTGCGGATGAAGTGCAGACAGGTATCGGAAGAACCGGAAGTCTCCTCGCTGTTTGTGGAAAATGTACTTGCGAAAATCACTGCGAGAGACAAGAAACATTCGTTCGACCTGATATTCTTATCCTTGGTAAAGCACTTTCAGGAGGTGTTTATCCCGTGTCAGCGATACTGGCTAACGATGAAGTGATGCATGTAATCACACCCGGAACACACGGTTCAACTTTTGGTGGAAACCCTCTGGCTTGCCGCGTTGCCACTGCGGCGCTCGAAGTAATTCAGGATGAACATCTCACCCAGAATGCGCGCCGGTTGGGAAAAATATTCCGTGAGGAGATGACGAAACTAGCGGATTCGTCTGATCTCGTAATTAAAGTACGCGGAAGGGGCTTGCTCAATGCGATTTTGATCAATGATACCGAGGAGAGTGATACCGCATGGAGAATTTGTCTCGGCTTACGGGATAATGGTCTTTTGGCAAAACCTACCCATGGGAATATTATCCGTTTTGCTCCGCCGCTTGTTATGACTGAAGAACAACTTCGCGATTGTGTCTCCATTATCAATAAAACGATTCGGGAATTTAAAAAGTGACCGCGAGCTTTAGGTTTAACCTTCTTGAGGTCAAGTAATTTGGAATTCCGTATTGGCGTCCGCTGCTTTCCTTTATCCAGGTATAGCTGATGGTATTGTTGATATCGAAGAGGTTCCATACTTCGAGGCTTATAACTGCAGATTTGAACTTTTTGAAAAGACCTTTTTCTGGGTTATCAGGCAATAAATCATAGGAGAATCCTATATCCACGCGGCGATACGCAGGGTACCGTTCGATGTCTTTATACCGGTTATAATCTGGTGGTCCGAAGGGAAGGCCGGTACCAAAAAGGACGCTCAGATGCACTTTAAACTTCTCGAAATTTGGCATTTCATCTTGAAAGAATAAGCTGAAATAAACCAATTGGTCGGTAGGTCGTGGGATATATCCGGGAGTAATCAATGTCGAATCCACAGCCGTACTATTGGAAGTAAATCCCGGTTGAATCAATTTCCCATCGCTGTTGTAATAATCGTAGTAATAATCGTCGAGAATGTCTTCTTTTGTTTTGAGGAAACTCAGACCTGCCCAGGACTCAATACCAGGAATGAAATCACCGTGCAGGTTCAAATCCAGTCCGGTTGCGAATCCTTTACTGTTATTTTCGCCGTAATATCTTAAGCGCACATTGTCAATTTCGTAAGGTACCAAATTGCTGAGTGCTTTGTAATACGCTTCGGTGATAAAGATGAATGGCCGATTCCACATCCGAAAATTGATATCTGCCCCCAGTACAAAGTGAATCGCGCGTTGGGCGCGTAGTTCCGGATTGAGTGTTCCATCTATTCTCCGGAGTTCCCTATAAAACGGAGGCTGATAATAATAGCCAGTACTGAAACGAAAAACCACATCGCGAAGTAAGGTCGTGCTGTCGTTTATTTGTTTGATCCATTTCGGTTTCCACGAGATTGATCCACGAGGACTAATCACTGTTTCGCCATTAAAATCCCAATAGTTCGCTCGAATTCCCAGCGTAGAAGTTATTTCATCTTCATTGTCGAGCCGCCAGTTCCATTTATTCTGTACGTATCCCATTACGCGATTCGAAGGGAGGGTATTACTGCCTTTTATTACATCTTGGAGAAGAATTTCGTTTTGGGGATGAATTGGAACGGAGTAACCCGCAGAGTCAATATAATTCCATTCACTCAAATGGTCGGAAACATTTTCAACCTGCCAGGTCACACCCCATTGCAAGTATTTATTCTCGATGGTTTTGAATCCGCGGTGCTGAAAATTATATACTGTCGCGTCCAGACGATTGCGGGCATGATCGAGAAAAGAGCCGACACCTCTGTTGCGAACTACATTTCCAAAATCACTGTCGCCAAGATCGCGCTCCAATTCATCGAGAAAGTATTGACCTAAAACGTCAAAAGTCTCATTCTCGTAAGTACGAAATCCTGAAGCGGTAAATTTTAGTCTCGTATTGCTATTTGGCTTGTATTCAGTGGACAATGCTCCAAAAAGGGTTTCAAAAGAAGTGACTTCCTGCCCTTCGAAAAATACGGTAAAGCGCAGCGCTTCATTGATGCTTCCAAATTGGGTCTGGCGCGTGCCAGGTACAAATTTATAGTTGTTGCTGGAATAATTACCCAGGAAATTCAATTCCCATTTTTTACTCAATCGAAACGTCCAGTAAGATTGGATGTCCGCAAAATTAGGTTGATAATCGCCTTTCGTATCCAGACTACCCAAAATATATTGGTTTGTCTGATAACGAAATCCGGTTATTTGGCTGATTCTTTCATTTTTTGAAAGCGATTGAATCGATACCGCTCCTCCCAATAAGCTGGCATTCACGCTTCCGCCAAAGCTTACTGGCTTTTTATACTGAATGTCGAGTACCGAACTCATTTTGTCGCCATAGCGCGCATCAAACCCCCCGGCACTAAAGGATATGCTTCCCACCATATCGGGATTTGGAAAACTCAATCCTTCTTGCTCGCCCGAACGTGCCAGAAATGGGCGATATACCTCGATATCATTCACGTAAACAAGATTTTCGGCGTAGCTTCCTCCCCGCACGCTGTAATTGGAACTCAGCTCATTATTGGAGCGCACTCCGGATTGTGAGGTTAGTACACTTTCAATTCCTTGCTGAACGGATGGATTTATTTTGATGTCTTTTATCGAAACACGCTCCATATTGCCGTTTCGTTCACGATCGGCTTTTATTTCAACCGTTTTTATCGCTCGATCCAACATCTTAAAGCTCAGATTTACGATCGAACCTTTTTTTAGGGTTATTATTTTTGATTGTTTTTCGAAAGAAGTGTGACTTACTTCAATTCGCAAAGTGTCGTTTGGCTCTAATTCGATAGAATAGCGACCATTTTCGTCGGTAACGACTCCTTTATTTTGGCTGCGCACATATACATTGGCATAAGGAACGGCAATTCCTTTCGAATCTTTGACGGAACCCATGACGATGCCCGTATTCTGGGCAAAAATACAAGTGGGTGCAAGTAGAGATAAAGCAAAAATTACAATCCGGTAATTCAATCCGTAAGCATTAGTTTTATTCGATTCGCAAACATAACTGAAAAGTCGGATAAATTATTGCCCTTTTCCCCGTTCTCGGCCAGATTTAAAATCCCCGCGCTTCCAGGCCTGGATAAATTCACTCCACGCTATTGGATTGAAAATATTCATTGGAGGTGCCTGACCTGCATAATAGATTTGCTGCTGGTATTCCTGCATCGAGTATTTAAATGTTTCGCCACCACTCGGCATCGAAGCTTCCATACGGGCTATCATATCCGCTTGATAGAGATTCTTTTGTGCCCGATCATAATCCGTTACTGGCAACTCCATTGCGAGAAAAGCTTCTTTGAATTGCTCACGTGTCGGCCAAGGGTAAACGATCGTTTCCTGCAGTTGAACCGTGTCCGTATTCATAATCTGGATCAGGGAATATTTATTTTGCGAAAGCGAATCAGGAATAATAAAACGATTTCGTTTAAATCCAACGGCGGAAAATAAAATGGAATCTCCTTTTTGAGCTACAAAAGAAAAATATCCGTAGTAATCGGTCATTGTACCTCTACCAGTTTGCTCAACCAATACGTTGGTGAAAGGCACCGGGCTGAGGCTGTCGCCGGTAATTACAACACCCGAAAACTGGATAAGATCATCGTCGCCAGATTGGGCAAAGGCCGAATGCATACCTAAGCCAAGAAAAAAAACAGAAAAGAAAAGAAAGTGCTTCATATATATACTCCTGTGCCAAAAGTAACAGATTTATAGGATTAAAAGTTGAACCTTTTGAAGTAAATTCGTTAATTTTAGGAAAATCAAGTCCCTCAATCATGAAGCAAGCATTTTGTTTTATTCTCGGAATGGCCTTATGGCAAACGGGTTCTACCCAAATTGTGATCGACGGATCAGGTTTTATATCTCCCGGCTCATCGCTAAATTATGAAAATGCGAGCCCCATGTGGCTCCTCAACCAGGATTTGCTCGGCCAAGGTGGTGAAAACGCTGAGTGGGATATCGGCGATTGGCAAATGCTCGACAATACCGTCGAAACTTACGGATCACTCGATACCCTGCCCATTATAAATCAATTGTTTTTCAATAATCAGCTGCTTTATCCCGCATCCTTCTCCACTGTTGTGCTACCGGTTGGTCAGGGGATTATAGATTTGCCGCTTCCGGTCGAGATCTCAGATGGATATTCGTATTTCCGAAAGGATGAAACCGGATATTATAATACAGGCACTTCTTTTATAATCTCCGGATTTCCGCTGGCTACTCCAAATGACTCGGTGGAGCGGATTTATAAGTTCCCGATGTATTACGGGGATACCGTTGCCACTTCGCTTGCTTATTTTATAAGTCTTCCCACGCTTGGAGCATACGGTCAGCATGGTACTCGCACTAGCGTAATCGACGGATCGGGTGTTTTGACCACGCCTTATGGCACCTATGATGTGCTAAGGGTTCGGGCCGTGATTAATACTACCGATACGCTTTATGTGGATCAACTTGGCTTCGGTCAAACGATTGTGCGTCCCGAGCAGATCGATTATGCATGGCTTTCGCCCGAGGTCGCTGGTCCGGTTCTCAAAATGTCTGTAGTAAATGGAGCGGTAATTTCTGCACAGCTTCTGGGTGACAGTGTAATTTCTGGAATTACTGAGATTCGGGTAGGGGAGTTTAAGGTTTATCCGAATCCTGCGACTTCGAATATTTCCATAAAGACAGATATACCCGCTTTATCATTAACGATATTCGATTCTTTAGGTAAGGTTATTCTTTTGCATAAAATGCCAGGTAATTTCGTGGATATCCATGAACTAAACCCCGGAATCTACTTTCTTAAGCTTCAATTTTCCAATCAAACAACGGACATCCGCAAATTAATCGTTACTGAATAACCAGTGGCACCGCCGAAGTCATCCCGTCATTCCAATTCACGCGTACCAGATAAATTCCTTGAGCCAGAGAGGAAACATCAAACTTACTGGTTGAATGAATCTTGATTTCAGAGATTTTTCTTCCGAAAACATCGAAAATATCCATTGACTTTGCATTTTCTATTCCTTTGGAAAACAATGTGAATGAATTGCTCGTTGGATTCGGATAGAGTTTTACTTCAGGGGTTTTTCGCTCAGCGATACCCACGTCGGTATCAAGGGAAATGTTTATGTTATCTAACAGGAGATTATTTCCGCGCCGGTTGATAGCCTGAAATTTGAAGTAGAAATACGGATTCGAATTATCTCCCACTATCGGAACAGTCAGATTAACGTTTCGCCATTCAGCACTGTTTTGTGCAAGTGAATTGGAATTCCCATCAAGCACGGTATATAATGAATCGCCACCCTGACGAAATACTTCAAAATAACTTCCTTCAAAATTTCCACAATCCTGCTTTACAAATATAGCAAGCGTATCTTTTGTATAGTCGTTGTTCCCACGCTTTCGGTAAAATAGATCGAAACTCAAATTGATTGAAGTAAAGGAACCGTCGGTCGGTTCCCAATAAAGGAAAGGAGTTATGAGATCATCGTGCTGACTTCCTATCGGATTGTAGGTGTGGAAATCCATCCAGGCAGAAATTCCCTCACTTTCATCTGGCTGAAGCGTAGAGAGTGTATCCCAGGTTATATATCCATCTGTATTTTGAAGAGTCCAGATATCCTGATTTATGCCATTTTCAAAATCCTCTGTAAAGTTGGGTAGTAAATCGACAACGGGCAATATTTTAAATCTGAAAACATTGTGGTTATTAAATTTATCGTATTCATCATCCAAAGGTGTAATCCAAACATGAAGCTCCTGATTACTTGATTGATCGTCCGGAGCGATTTGCGGAAGCGCAATCTCAGTGTGACTTCCAGAAGCCATTACCAAATCGGGATCTGTGTATGTTGTTTCGTTGACACCATTAATGGTATAATGAATCTCGATGCCGGTTATTTCGTTTTGGCCATTATTTTGAACGACTACCACCGGGTTAATATCGGTTGCTTCAATAGGATTCACGCAAGCCAGAGGTTCTGAAGGTGATAGAATTGACACCAGCTCAAGATCCGTATTATGCACTGCGGGGGGCACAGGCTCATTATTTTCCGAAAGGTAATCGTACGCCGCCTTTACATTGATCATTCCCATTCCGTAGGTATTGTCTTCACCTGGTGCGCCCAAATCAGTTGCTGAATAGTAGAGAGCAAGCAGGATATCCTCGCCACTTAAATAGGGAAAGGCTTCCTTTAGAAGTAATACCGCTCCACAAACATGCGGTGAAGCCATCGAAGTACCGCTGTAAACATCGTATTGGCCACCGCCCACACTCGAACGAACATTCACTCCGGGAGCAGAAACTTCGGGCTTGATTAGCAGGCTGCCTTCGCCTCCACAAAGACTCGGTCCGCGGCTTGAGAAACTGGCAATGGGAAAAGTTGCCGAATTTCCATTTACGGCTGCTACAGTAAATGAATTGACTAACCCGGCATTCAGGTTGTGAGGTACCCCAATCGTTTCGGGATTAGGCCCTTCATTTCCGGCACTAAAAACATTTGCAATTCCAGCTGCTTCCACCGCTTCCATAGTCGGTGCAAAAAGCTCCGGGCAAGTCGTCCAATCTTGGTCTATAACTGAATTGTCGCGTCCCCAGGAATTATTGATTACATCGGGAATATCTGAACTTGTCGTTTCATCACCATCCGGATTCATCGCCCATTCGTAGCCAAGGAGTATTTCGCTCAGTGATTTTACATCCGCAAGGTTTTGAACAATGGGGTCGGTAACGATGAGATAGGCATTCCAAGCACTTCCAATGGTATCGGCAGTGGCGGTATCGAGTCCGAGAATAGTTCCACTTACGTGCGTACCATGTCCATCCGATTTGTCAATCGGAACGGGACTGTCATAGCCGAACCAAGTGCTTTCCAAAGGCATCCTGTTCACCAAATATCGATTTTTAAATGCGGGATGATCAGGCCAGCATCCGGTATCGAAAGTCAATGCCAGTCTGCTTTGACCTGTATATCCCATGGCCCACATCTCTGGCGAACCGATAGCGACAATTCCCGGTTCAACTCCTCCCACACTTTTTTCACCGGAAGCTTTTCCTTTTTTGGGTTTGTCCAAACCAAACTGAGGCATATCGAGAGCGATGCGACCTACCGATTCCAAATTGGCCAGATTGGTGATTAACTCAGGACTCGCTTTGAGCGAAATGATATTAGAAATCCAAAGTTGCTGAATATTTTCATACTGCATTCCACTCGACTCGATGAATGAAATGACCTCAGGTTGGGTGGCATTCGCTTTGGCTTTAAGTTTCTCCATCACAATCTGCGCACGCTCGTTAACCGGGACTTTATCGGTCTTAAAACTTTCATTTAAACTCTTAATGTTCACCATATCATCCATTTCTACCATAATGGGGAGAAGGTCATTTGCATCGGAAGTGATGAATGCATCGATCACATCTTGTTCTAAGAAAGCATGTTGCGAATAACAAGTGGAGACAATGGCCAATGAAAGGATAAGCGATGAGAAGTAGTGTTTTTTCATGTTTATTGGAATTTGAATGCTCTAAAGTAAAAAAAACAGGAAAATATCGAAGGTAAATTATTCATACTCTTGGAAGGAAAACAAGAAATGAGGCAGAAAAATCAAACGTGCGTTGAATAAATCTATTACTTTGGTTGACTCGTAGAAATAGTGATTCCCAATATTTCATGAATAAAGGTACCGTAATAATTGGAAATGGAATTGCCGGTATTACAGCCGCACGCCATCTCCGCATGGGCTCAGACCAACGAATTCAGGTTATTTCGGCTGAGTCTCCTTATTTTTTTTCCAGAACTGCTTTGATGTATGTCTATATGGGCCACATGAAGTTCGAGCATATAAAGCCTTATGAGGATTGGTTTTGGGCTAAGAATGAAATTGAGCTCATTCATGCCAGAGTTGAAAATGTAAGCGCTAAAAATCAAACGGTTTCGCTTTCTACAGGAGAAGTCATCGGCTATGACAATCTGGTTCTTGCAACCGGCTCCCGAACCAAATATTTCGAGTGGAAAGGACAGGAGGCTAAAGGCGTGCAGGGGCTTGTTACCTTTCAGGATTTGCAGGAGCTCGAAGCCAATACTCCTAAACCGTTTCAAAAGGATCATTCAACAAAGCAAGCCATCATTATCGGAGCTGGATTAATTGGTGTCGAAATGGCCGAGATGCTCCATACCCGCGCTATTGAAGTGGCCATGCTTGTACGCGAGGACTCTTTCTGGGGTGGCGTTCTTACGAAAAATGAAGCCGACCTTATCGGTAAACATATCGAAGGCCATGGAATCAAACTCCTTTTTGAAACCGAAATGGCGGAAGTAATTGCCGATGCACAGAATCGCGTAAAAGCAGTTCGCACCAAATCTGGTGAAACGCTGGATTGTCAGCTACTCGGTATAGCCACCGGGGTGACCCCAAATATTGAATTCCTGAAAGACTCAGGTCTCGAAATGGATAAAGGAATCTGTATTAACGAAAACCTCCAAACGAATATTCCAAATATCTATGCTATAGGTGATTGTGCGCAAGTAAGAGATCCGTATCCCGGTCGAAAGCCGATAGAGGCTGTATGGTATGTGGGGCGAATGATGGGCGAGGCGCTTGGCAAATCTTTGGCCGGTAAAAAAACTCCATATCTACCGGGGCCCTGGTTCAATTCGGCCAAATTCTTTGATATCGAATATCAAACGTATGGCAATGTTAACCCGAAAGTATCTGAACACCAAGCGCATTATTTCTGGAAAGCCGAAAAGGGAAATCAATTTATGACCATTGCTTACCATCCTGAAACAAACTTATTTCAAGGGATAAACACTTTTGGGATACGGCTGCGGCATGAATATTTTCACAATGCGCTCCTGCGGAAAAAGAAAGTGGGAGAGGTGATAGGTGGAATAAAGTCTGCCAACTTCGATCCGGAGCTTTACCGCAATTGGTCGAGATCGCTTATTTCAGATTTCAAATCCAAAACAGGTATCGAACCTACGAAGCCTTCATTCATTAAAAAAATGTTGTTACGATCATGAGTGATTCCTTTTTTAAGACGCTGGGCATGTCACTATTTATCACAGCTGTTTCGGCCTTCTTTTCTCTTACATTTTTTGTTAATAATGAGTTTTATAACAAGGATATAAAAAGATTACTTAAACCAAAAAATGAATACTTTGCTAATTTGGTTAGCCAACTTCCCCAGCAGCCCCCTGTGCTCATGGTTGATGCTTTAAATGATACTTTCGATGAGTATAATCAAATAGTTATAGATGAGAAGGGTATATCTGAGGAGAAGCGCAAAAAATTCCTCAAATCTTTCAACGGGGACTCGTCAAAATTAGATAGCGTGTACATTGAGTCTTTTTTTATAAAAGATACTTTCCTTTCCAAGAAAATGAAGGAATATACCGGCTGGATGATCGGGCGAGAATGGAGCAGCTTCGGTGATTTTTCTTCCAATCTCGAATCGAAAATGGAAGTCGTGAATCAAGCCGCTGTCGAAAAATATGGGATCTCTTCA
Organism: uncultured Cryomorphaceae bacterium; assembly: GCA_963741985.1. Classification (GTDB taxonomy): domain Bacteria; phylum Bacteroidota; class Bacteroidia; order Flavobacteriales_D; family Cryomorphaceae; genus Cryomorpha. Next base: position 400,270 of record CAVUKD010000003.1, on the reverse strand, counting down.
GACAACCGATCTGGAACCCTGCTCAACATTATGCTTCTTGGATCTCCAAATTGGTTAAAAACTGGTTGGTGGGCTTTTATCCTTTTTGGAATGGGAATGATGGGCGGCTTTATCTATTTTATTCCGCTTTGGCGAAAACAACCCGGTATTCACAACGATCATATTTACCACAATAAAAGCCAAACGCGACAATGGCCTGCAATTATTGTATTTGCATGTCTTATCGGATTTTATATTGTTATCTATCACTTCCCCTATTATTTTGCTAACCAGATTTCACTCCTAAAGCCACTTTCTGAGCGAATGTCTGGAGGTGCAGCGAATCAGTGGTTTCTCTACGGGTTTCTTTACACATTGTTCATGTTCGTGATGGGTGTCAGGATGTTTGTAAAATATCGTGGAAACAAATACGAGCAAGTACGGACGTGTTCGGTTTTCTTCTTTCAAGTGGCTTTTGCGTTCACACTTCCTCAAATATTAACGCGTTTACAATTGCCGGCCTATGATCTGAAGAGTGCGTGGCCATTGGAATACAGCTTTTTCTTCGATTATCGTATTGATGAATACTTGCAGAATGGTACATTCGGTTGGTTTCTAATGTTTTGGGGAATTATTCTTTTTGCAGTGGGTGTGCCTGTTTTGACGTATTTTTATGGCAAACGGTGGTATTGTTCCTGGGTTTGTGGTTGTGGCGGACTTGCTGAAACGGTTGGCGATCCATATCGTCATTTGAGTGATAAAAAACTCGGTGCGTGGAAATTTGAGCGTTGGATCGTACATAGCGTGTTGGGATTTGCCGTATTAATGACGGTTTGGGTGCTTTACACCACTATTACCGGAGAGCCAGAGCTGCTTGGAGTTAATTCTTACAGTGTACGATCGACTTATGGATTTTTCATCGGGTTTATATTCGCAGGGGCAGTAGGGACGGGTTTTTATCCTGTAATGGGAAATCGAGTCTGGTGTCGGTTTGGTTGTCCTCTCGCGGCATATCTTGGCATTGTTCAGCGTTTTAAAAGTCGATTCAGAATTACAACCAATGGTGGCCAATGTATTTCTTGCGGAAATTGCTCCACGTATTGTGAAATGGGTATTGACGTGCGCTGGTATGCTCAAAGAGGACAGAATATTGTGCGTGCCAGTTGTGTGGGTTGCGGAGTTTGTTCAGCGGTTTGTCCGCGAGGAGTGTTGAAACTGGAGAATAAATCAGAATCTGGACGCATCAATGATAATCCGATTCTCATTGGAAATGAAGGAGCTACATTAAATATTTGAGGGATAAGTGTAGATGAATCAAATTATTGATGTGATAATTCCGGCTTTCAACGAAGCGGAAGCTGTAGGGCTTGTGGTTAGAGATATTCCTAAAGAATTGGTGAGATATATTGTGGTCGTTGATAATAATTCGAACGATAAGACACGCGAAGTGGCCGAAAAAGCGGGAGCCATTGTCGTGGCGCAGCCCGAACAGGGCTATGGTGCTGCCTGCCTCAGAGGGATGGAATTCCTTTTTGAGCAAGAAATTTTAGCCGATATTATTGTATTTTTGGATGCCGATTATTCCGATTATCCGATGGAAATGTATCCACTTGTAGATCCAATTCTTAAAGGTGATGCCGAACTTGTGATTGGAAGTCGCAGTATGGGAAATCGCGAAAGAGGAGCCATGATGCCTCAACAAATTTTTGGAAATTGGCTGGCAACGAAGATGATGAAAGCTATATATGGAGCACATTTTTCAGATTTAGGGCCATTTCGTGCTATTTCACGTGAAGCTTTGGTAAAAATAGATATGAAAGATCGCGATTATGGATGGACGGTCGAAATGCAAGTTAAAGCGTTAAAAAATAAAATTCCTTATACCGAAATACCGGTAAAGTATCGCAAGCGAAAAGGAGTGTCTAAAATTACCGGAACAATTAAAGGTACTGTGATGGCTGGGTATAAAATAATATTTACAATTTTGCGCTATGCCTGATTGGATGGATTGGTTGACTATGGGGGTGTATGGCTTCGCTATGATCTTTATTTTTGCGTACAGCATTATTCAACTAGCCTTACTGATTAACTATCGGACCAGTTCGAGGACTGCTAAGAATGTTCCACCTTTTCCGAAAGAATTGCCGAAAGTACTGGTTCAGCTTCCAGTATACAATGAGCTGTATGTCGTTGAAAGGTTGATTGATGCTGCTGCTCAACTGGATTATCCACATGAAAAACTCGAAATTCAGCTTTTGGACGATAGCTCGGACGAAAGTTTCGAAGTTGCCCGAAAAAGGGTGGCCTACTGGCAAAATAAAGGACTGAATATCACTCAGATCAAAAGACCCAAACGTACTGGTTTTAAAGCCGGTGCTTTGGAATATGGATTGGAGAATTCGGATTCTGATCTGGTAGCAGTTTTTGACGCCGATTTTATTCCAGCTTCCAATTTTTTAGTGAAAACGATACCGCACTTCCAAAACCCGGAAATTGGAATGGTTCAGACTAGGTGGGGGCATCTCAACAGAAACTATTCCTTACTAACACGTGTCCAGGCATTTGCGCTGGACGCCCATTTTACAATCGAGCAAACAGGGAGAAATGCCGCACACCACTTTATCAATTTTAACGGAACTGCCGGTTTATGGAAACGTAAATGTATTCTGGATGCCGGAGGCTGGAGTGCCGATACACTTACCGAAGATCTTGACCTTAGCTATCGCGCGCAACTCTCAGGATGGAAATTCAAATTTCTCGAAGACGTTTGTTCGCCTGCCGAGCTTCCTGCGGAAATGAATGCTCTAAAAAACCAGCAATACCGATGGAACAAAGGAGCCGCCGAATGTGCAGTAAAGCATTTGAAAAACGTGGTGAAGGATAAGAAATTGACTCTTTCCACACGAACACATGCCTTCTTTCATTTGCTCAATTCTTCCGTTTTTATCTGGATTCTTATTTGCGCAATTCTTTCTTTTCCACTGGTTCTGATTAAATTGGAGCATCCCGAACTCAAATCTTTATTCTATATTGGAGCGATTCTTATGATAAGCTTCGGAATTCTTGCTGCATTTTACTTTACTTCTTTCCGACGTATTGAAAAAAGTAGGAATCCTATTGAATTCTTATGGCTCTACCCGGCTTTTTTAAGCATATCCATGGGGATGAGTCTTCATAATTCCAGAGCGGTGTTTCAAGGATATAGTGGTAAAAAGACACCCTTTATACGAACTCCAAAATGGAATCTTATAGGCCGTAACGGGTCTTGGGGAACTAAACGGTACCTCGATCACAGAATTTCAATTTATAGTGTTTTAGAAGGATTACTGGCCGTGTATTTTCTTGTAGCCTTGATTTATGAAATTACCCTCGGAGAATGGGGTTTTGTATTCCTTCATTTTATGCTCTTGTTTGGGTTCACCTTCGTGTTTTATTTGTCTGTGAAGCACATCATTATAAAATCGGATGGATAGAAATAGATTTGGGTTAATCCTTATTCCCATTTATATCGCATTATTCGCTGGTATTTCCACTTATTCGTACTCAAACTTCCCCGTATTCTTAAGCCTTATTGCGGCCGCTTTTATAACCTATTTCCTTGCTATTAAATACAAGATAAAATATGTGTTACCCCTTGCGCTCCTACTAATTATTGGAACCCGAATTCCATTCTTCTTCAATTTGCCTCAGCTCAGTGATGATTTTTACCGATTTATTTGGGATGGAATGCTTTTATTTAATGGATTAAATCCGATTGGACGAATTCCAGTTGATCAAGTGGTGAATAATTTTAATGACCCCGGTTTTGCCAATTTGCTCATCGCCAATATGAATTCGGCTAACTACGCAAGCGTCTATCCGCCATTTCATCAAATGATATTTGGCTTGTCCTATGTTCTTGCCGGGTCTAATCTTCTACAGGGCGTCAATACAATGCGTGCCATCATCTCGACCCTTGAACTCCTTACATTCGTGATTTTGCTCGTAAGGCGTCCCACTAAAGAGCAGAACTATTTTTTTGCTTATTTGCTCAATCCTCTTGTAATTGTTGAGGGTGTGGGCAATATCCATTTCGAAGCCGTTGCACTTCCATTTATGGCAATAGCGCTGATCGATTACTCAAAAAAATGGTATTTACGTTCGGCTATTCCTTGGGCCGGATCAATCCTTGTTAAGTTAAGGGCTGCTATACTTGCACCCGTGTTTTTCTTTCGTTTTCCGAAAAGAAAAAGACTACCTTTTGTAATTGCCACTTCCATTACTCTGTGCGTGTTCTTCGGTATGTTTGAAGAGTGGCGTATTTTTTCGAATGCCGATAAAGGCATTGGTTTATATTTTACAAATTTTGAATTTAATGCCTCTCTCTATTATTTGATTCGTAATGCATTAGAGCCTATCGTAGGGTACAATCCTATCGCTATATTATCACCTGTATTGGCGATAATTGCTTTCGTAAGTATTGTTTTTATTTCGTACAAGCGTCGCAATTCTGATATCTTTGAATTGGGACTGGTTGTATATCTCATCTTCCTCCTGTTGGCTACAACGGTGCATCCGTGGTATATTATTCCCGTAGTTTATCTCGCAATCAGGACCGGAAGGCAGTATATCCTGATTTGGTCTTTTGTGGCTTTTCTCAGTTATACTCGCTATCTCGGAGATGGTGAGCCTAAATGGATTTTTCTTGCAATAGAATATACAGTGCTTTTTGGAGCCATTTTCATGGAAGGTCGCCGTCGAAAATGGCTTCAGCCTGCATTTCGTGGATGATATTTCAAAATATTTTCACGGAGATAATTACGATCGAGATGGGTGTATATCTCTGTTGTAGTGATGCTTTCATGCCCAAGCATTTCCTGTACGGCGCGCAGATCGGCACCGTTTTCAACAAGGTGAGTGGCAAAGGAATGCCGATAAGTATGCGGGCTTACTACTTTGTCAATCCCGGCAGTTAAAGCCGTTTTTTTCACTATTTTAAATACAGATATTCGGCTCAGAGATTTGCCGTTTTTGTTCAAAAAAAGTGAATCCGAATCGGCATTTGAGATTTTTAAATGAACTCGAACTTCATCACGGTATTGAGCAATATATTTCAAGGCCTGACTTCCGATCGGAACCAGTCGTTCTTTATTGCCCTTTCCCACTACTCGAATAAATCCCATTTGATCACGGACATTTGAAATTTGCAAACCAACCAATTCGCTCACCCTCAGCCCACAGCTATAAAGGGTTTCGAGCATCGCACGATTACGCGTACCTTCGGGACTACTCAAATCGATTCCGTCCAAAATTTTTCGAATATCTTCTTCGCTGAGCGTGTCGGGTAATTTGCGCATTATTTTAGGAGTTTCCAGCAATTCCGATGGATTATCTTCGCGTATCTTTTCAAGATTGAGATATTTGAAAAATGCCTTGATGCCGGATATCAATCGCGCCTGAGTTACCGTCTCCTGACCCGATTCGGCTACTTGCTGAAGAAATGCCGACAAATGGTCGCGGTTGATATCTCTTGGTGAGATGTTCGGATCGTTCTCCTCCAGAAATTGAACCAATTTATGAATATCGTTTTTGTAGGCTGCTACACTGTTTTTGCTCAGCGAACGTTCGAGTTTCAGGTACGATTCAAATCCTTTTTGCAGCGAATACCAATCCATTTATCGTATTGTCTTTGTTCTTGTGTAAATTTGGGAAGTATTTAAACACTATTCATTGAAGAAAATTAAAATTATCAACGGTCCGAATTTGAATTTATTGGGCAAGCGCGAACCGGTTCTATACGGTAGTGAAGATTTTTCAAAAGTATTTGCACGGTTAAAATCTGCTTTTCCGGAAACGGAACTCATCTATTTTCAATCGAATTCTGAAGAGGAAATTATTATCGCTTTGCAAGAATCCACCGTGGAGGGTGTGACAGGCATTGTGCTCAATCCTGCTGCTTTTTCGCATAGCTCTATAGCCATTGCCGATGCCGTAGCGGCTATTGATATTCCTGTTGCAGAGGTGCATATATCAAATATTTATGGTCGCGAAGCTTTCAGACACCACTCTTACATCAGCAAATTTGCCAAAGGAGTTATATCGGGCTTTGGTATTGAAGGGTATTTTCTCGCCGTTGATTACTTAGTGCGATCCTGACGAATAAAAAAGCGACTTGGTAGTGCCCCAAAAACTTTTCTTTTTTTGATAAAAAAATCCTTCACAATACTTTGCCTATAAAAGCCAGTTCGATTGATTGTTGTATTTTGCTTTTTTAGCTCTTTTCGCTTTCGCAGAAGAAAAGGGAGATGCGTATAAAAATAGAAATGTGCACGAAGCACTGCAATAAAGTGAGATAATCCACTGGAAAAGAGCAGGCTGCCGGCGGCTAATCCATCCAGCAGCATTCGTTTGAAGATTAAGCTAAAAAGAGGGTGCCGGGTTTCGTTCTTCACAAGGATGGACAGGTTATTTCGAAAATTCAAATACGTTTTATGCGGTTTTTGACTGTTGAGCGTTCCTCCTCCGAGATGAAATACACGAGCTGCAGGATAACAGTAAATTTGAAAATTTTGATTCTTCAACCGCCAACATAGATCAATCTCTTCCATATGTGCGAATAGATCTTCATCAAATCCGCCTACTTTCCAATATGCATCCGATTTAATGACCATACAAGCACCAGTTGCCCAGAATACCTCCCGGGGATCTTCGTGCTGACCGATATCTGTTTCGCAATTACCAAATATTCTTCCTCGACAGAACGGATATCCGTATTTATCTATAAAACCACCACAAGCGCCAGCGTGCTCGAATTTGCTACGATCGAGATAGGACCGGATTTTTGGCTGAGCCGCCACGATGTTTTCGTTCAAATCAAGTTCATTTATTATCACCTCCAGCCAGCCTGCCGTAACTTCCACATCGTTGTTGAGAATGACATAATATTGCGCCTTAATTTTAGCCAAAGCGTGATTATACCCTCCGGCAAAGCCATAATTTTTATCCAGAGCAAGCCAAGCCGCTTGTGGAAAGCTGTTGGATATAAGTTCTTTGGAACCATCTGAAGATCCATTGTCGGCAATGATAACATCCGCCCAATCAGGGCAATATTGGATCACAGAGGGGAGATACGTTTGGAGATGTTTCTCACCATTGAAATTTAAAATGACGATGGCTGCTTTCAAAGAAGGGAAAATTCTATTTCGGTACGAATTTAACGCGGATTGTCAAATAAATCATCAACCTGACGTCCAAATTGATCAGTAGTATTGATTTTATCGACATTATTCATAGGTGTATCACGTTGTTGAAGCATAATTTTCCAGCGGTAATTCGTGATTTCTCCAGGTATATTTTCCGTGTGCAAAAGTTGGTAATCGTTGCCCGTCAACATCGGGTCGTAGAATACAAATTTCACATTGTTCCGATTCGCAACGTTGTAATATCTCCAAATAATATAGGGGTAGGAGGAGGGTTCGTTCGCGCGGGTTGTCATATCGTCGGGCGAACCGTACTGCAAATATACCCTGCCCTGATCTGTCTCGTAACCGCGCTTATTGGCTGTTCCATATTCTTTTTGAGCCTGTTGCACTTTTACATAATAATCCAGCCAGGCCTGCTCAGAATTCGTATCATTTCGCGCTACCCAAAAAGAATAGAAATAACGTTGGAGATATTGTAAATCAGAACGTTGTTCATCACTAAACGTGTTGTCAATTACATTTCTTTCAGCCTGACCGGCAATGGGTCTCAGCGATTTTATGTGTTCAAAGAGTACCGGTTTGTTATTATATTTTGCCACCCAGGTATTAGCTAACTCAGCATCTGTAAAGTTCGTCAGTGATTTTGGGGTCTCAATAGCACGGCGTGTTACGGGGAGCCGTTTTACTGCGAGCAGTTCGTTCGCAGTTGAGCGTACTTCTAAAACGATATTGTAATTCCCACTTTCCACCTTTTCAATAGGAAGGCGTAAGAGCAAAGGATTCACTGGCTTGGCTTCCATTCGTGACAATTTAAACGTCGATTCTATAGGAGAAGGGTTTGTTGCATTTTCTAAATATGCACGCACCAAATATTTTCCTTCAGTATTCGCTTCAGTACCATATATTTCTGTGTAGAGCACTACCTCTTTCATTTCCGCATTTAGTACATCATCATTGACCATAGGAAGTAAATCGTAGCCCGATTTAGAATAGATACCGGGGGTCTCCGTCTTTTTGAAAGCCGACACCAACTCAATATCCGACATAAATATGCCCTCTGGTGGGCTAGGGATTTTGATATCCAGCTCTTTGTGTTGCACCTGTCCTGATGGGTCGAGCATGTCTTTAAGCTCTATTTCAAGAATGTACTCGCCAGGAGGAAGCGCAAACCTTTGAACATCCAGAAAATTGAGCAGATTTCCCTGGGTCATTTCAGGGCTGTCTATTGTTTTCTTATCGAATGTAATAATGGTACTATCCTGCCGAAAAATTAACGTCAATTGAACTTGTCCTTTTAGAAGACCATTTCCATCGTCTTTAAGCACGATCGAATTCGCTTCAATTTCGAAGTATGTTTCGATCACAGGTCCGCGATTTGGGACATAAAAAACCTTCTGATTGAAGGTCGCAAGGGGTGAACAATGACCGATTAAGGGCAAAAAGATGGTAAAGAGCAGAGAAATCAGGAATGTTTTTAAGATTTCTTTCATGAGTTAAATGTATTGTCAGCCGTGAAGTTACGAAAAGACAACGGAGTGAACTATTCAAATTTCTAAGAAAATTGTTAAGCTGATTTTTGCCAATTCATCAAAAGGTGTACTTTTGCGCCGGAGAAGTGGCAGAGTGGTCGATTGCACTGGTCTTGAAAACCAGCGTACCGCAAGGTACCGGGGGTTCGAATCCCTCCTTCTCCGCATCGACCGAAAACCCCTCAAGCGCGGAGCGCTTGAGGGGTTTTTTTATGCTAAAAATTTCCGAATGCTTGCATTCAGGAAATTTTTAGCATAAAAAAACCTCCACGCCTTTTCGGCGTGGAAAGGTTTTCGGTCGATATGGATACCCTTCGATGCTGCGCCTTTTCGGCGCAGCAATCCCCAAAAATTTCCGAATGCTTGCATTCAGGAAATTTTTAGCATAAAAAAACCTCCACGCCTTTTCGGCGTGGAAAGGTTTTCGGTCGATATGGATACCCTTCGATGCTGCGCCTTTTCGGCGCAGCAATCCCCAAAAATTTCCGAATGCTTGCATTCAGGAAATTTTTAGCATAAAAAAACCTCCACGCCTTTTCGGCGTGGAAAGGTTTTCGGTCGATATGGATACCCTTCGATGCTGCGCCTTTTCGGCGCAGCAATCCCCAAAAATTTCCGAATGCTTGCATTCAGGAAATTTTTGGCATAAAAAAACCTTTCCACGCCTTTTCGGCATAAAAGGGTTTTAGGTCGATATGCCCCCCGGATTGCCGCGCCTTTTCGGCGCGGCAATCCCTCCAATTAGTGTCTGTCTCTATAGTCCGCTATCTGCGTTGCACGTACTTTTTAAACAGTCATTGACTCATGTCAATTCCTTAATTTACAAAAGTATGTGCGCCTTGCTATCAAACTATATAGTTCAGACGCTTGAGTGTACTTACACTATCAAATTATTCACGCATTCCGGCTGAAGCCGGCGACAATGTGTGGAATGGATATCTGTTGAGCGGTAGTGTGAGCGAGCTTAATGAAAACAGAATGGAAACTGTGCTTTCGTGCTGTTTCTGATTCCAATTTTCATTATTTTCCAGATGAAAACGAGAGCGAGAATGCGGAGAAAAATAAGGAAAAAGCAACAGAATTCCATAAGAAATCCCCACAACCAGGGAAGCCGGCCACGGGGATCTCCTACTATGAAACAGAATATTTAAAACTACTAGAAATTATCGAATTTGCAAAGCATTGTTAAAACATCAGTAGTTAAAAGACTTAAGTAATTGATATGTAATACCATAAAATTTCTGTAAAGTCTGCGGTCAACAATCTTTCGAAGCGGGTGTTCTTCATTAACACTTTTCTCAATACTCAATATATTTTCAAGGTTTAAAACTATTTCAATGGGATTCTATCAATTTCATTTCACACAAAAAGTAAACGCCTCCCGCGATGAAATTTGGGATTTTATCGCCACGCCACGAAATCTTCAAAAAATCACGCCCGACTATATGAGCTTTGAAATTCTGTCAAAGAATCTTCCTGAAAAAATGTACCAAGGAATGATGATCAGCTACAATGTCCGGCCCGTTTTCGGAATTAAAACTCAATGGGTCACTGAGATAACACATATTCGTGAAAAGGAATACTTCGTAGATGAGCAACGCGTCGGGCCTTATTCCATTTGGCATCACGAACATCGGATTGTTCCTATAGAGAATGGAGTTCTGATGGAAGATACGGTAAGCTACAAACCGCCATTCGGTTTTTTAGGAAGTATTGCAAATAGTCTTCTCATTCGCAATAAAATCAAAGAAATATTTGCTTATCGCGAAATTGCTGTCGATCAAGAGTTTGGAAAATATACGCTGTAGCCGCATTTTTTTTTGCGGAAGCGGAGCCATAATCCATACATTTGAAATAAATAGAAAAGCATGCGTCGGAGTTTTTTCGTTTACTTTATTTTTCTCATTCCTGGTTGGGCTTTTGCCCAATCTTTAGAGCTCCTTACACCGCTAAGCGAAACCGTTGCAGAGAGTTCCAGTCTCCTATTTCTCAATCAAAAGTTGATTACAAACAACGATTCGGGCGGTTTGCCTGAGCTTTATGAGATTGATTCCGTTTCCGGAAATGTGACCCGTACGGTGACCATTGTGAACTCTGCCAATGTGGACTGGGAGGCTCTTTGTTCCGATTCACTTTACATTTATATTGGCGATTTTGGAAATAATAATGGCAGCCGTACCGATTTGAAAATATACAGGATTTCACAAAACGCGTATTTCAATTCACCCGCCGACGAGGCTTACGCAGAAACCATCTCTTTTCACTATGCCGACCAGACAAGTTTTACATCGATCCCTTTCCAAACCAATTTCGACGCCGAAGCTTTCATTGCTTTTGGCGACAGCCTCTATATTTTCACCAAAAACTGGGGCGATCATCGCACGAATATTTACCCGATTCCAAAAATTCCGGGAGACTATGAACTCACCAAAACGGATAGTATCGACGTTCAGGGACTCGTAACCGGAGCCTCCTTCGATCCTCAAAACGGTACAATCATGCTTTCGTGTTATACGCTTGTGAGTCCTTTTGCTTTTTATATTTCTGATTTCCCAGATAGTACTTTCTCAGAAGGCACACTTCAAACTATTGATTTGCAAGCTCCGTCAGGGTATTCGTATCAAATAGAAGGAGTTGCAGCTATCAATCCTGAATTGTATTGCTTCACTTCAGAGGGTGGATTTTTGGGTTCGTCGGGACTTTTTAAAATGGAACTTTATCCAAACTACATACCCGAAAATCATCCCGACTCAAGCTCTAATTTATTCCCGAATCCTGCAACCGGAATGGTAACTATGAATGCTCAGGGCGCAGACAGTCTCCTTATTTATGATGCCTCCGGTAAAGAAATAGTGAAAATCGCTCCCGGCAAAATCGATATTTCACAATTCCGCGCAGGTGTATATATTGTGAAATATCTCAATGCCAAAAATGAAATTATCACGACTAAAAGACTTGTCATTCCCTAATCAACTTACCTTTGAAAATCTAAAAAAAGAAAAATGAAGATTTCGTTGGCTATTCACGGTGGTGCAGGCACGCTGGTAAAAGGAATGATGACTCCTGAAAAGGAAAAAAGGTATAATGCTGCTTTGGAGAATGCCTTGAATCTCGGTTATGCCGCACTCGAAGAAGGCAAAACCGCAGTAGACGCGGTGGAAATTGCCGTAAAGGCACTCGAGGATTCTCCACTGTTCAATGCCGGAAAGGGAAGCGTTTTTACCGCTGACGAAACCCACGAAATGGATGCGTCCATAATGGATGGAAATTCCACAAGTGCCGGAGCGGTTTCACTCATTACCGGAATACGGAATCCGATAAGCCTCGCAAGAAGCGTTATGGAAAACAGCGAACACGTTTTTCTCGCAGGTGAGGGGGCGTTGCGATTTGCGAAAAGCCAAGGATTTAATCTCGAAAATCCTGAATATTTCTACGATGAATTTCGCCATGAGCAATGGCTTGAAATAAAAGATACCGACAGTTTTCAGCTCGATCATGCCAAATCGAAAGATTCAAAATTTGGAACGGTAGGAGCTGTAGCCTGCGATGTGAAAGGAAATATAGCTGCGGCGACAAGCACGGGCGGTATGACCAATAAGCGATTTGGCCGGGTAGGAGACAGCCCCATGATCGGCGCCGGAACTTATGCCAATAATGCTACGTGTGCCGTTTCGTGTACGGGTAGCGGCGAGTTTTTTATTCGCGGCGTAGTTGCTTACGATGTGTCCTGCCTGATCGAATACAAAGGGTACTCGCTGCAACAAGCCGCCGATGAAGTTATTCAGAAACGTATTCTTCGCATCGGTGGTGATGGTGGTCTGATCGCAGTGAATGCAAAAGGAGATATCGCCATGCCTTTTAACACCGAAGGAATGTATCGTGCTTGCCGGAATTCAGACGGACTAAAGGAAATTAAGATTTACCAATAAGGCTTATACAAACTCGGCGTCCATCGGAAGCACTTTAATTTTGCGCGTTTGGATTTCAAACCGATCACCATTCGATAAAATATGAGTCGTAAGATCCGTGATAGTCATAGGAGTACCATCTTCTAATATCGCCTGATTATTATGTGTTGAATTCCGCGCATCGAAAACAATAGCCATGCCGGATCCAATCACTTCAAATTCATTTTCATTTCTAATAATCAGCCCTGTATCTTCGCCAAGGCCAACGCCAACGAGTTTTGGGTATTTGGCGACAGCCTCAGTTAAGCGGCCAAATCGTCCGCGACGGATAAAATGCGAATCGATTATCAGTTCCGGGATTAGACCCAGGCCCTTTGCCATTTTTACCGTTCCTTTTCGAAAAGAATCCGTACCGTTTCCACCGGTAATCATCTCATGAGACATGCACATGGCTCCTGCACTTGTGCCGGCTATCACGAAGCGCTCGTTGTGGTAACGTTCCACTAAGGTCTTGTGAAGAGTCGAACCACCGATCTTTTTTAAAATTTTTGACTGATCACCGCCTGAAAACATTACGCAATCTGCCGATTTGATCAAGTCGATTGAACTCGCTTTCGAGGCATCCCTCGGAGTTTTAAAATTAAGAATGTCAATATTCCCACATCCCAGTTTTCCGAAAGCTTCAATATAGTTGTCCGCGACCTCTTTGGGGATACTTGATGCCGCGGGAATAACTACAATGCGGGCATCTGTGCCACCGGCTTCCTGAACCACATGGTGCAGAATTCCCTCTTCGATAAATTCAAGGGTATAGATTTCATCCGCCTCAATTCCCTTATCCTCGTTGCCTCCAATTGGTATCAAAACGCCTTTTGCGGTAGTTCTACTCATCCAGTTCAAAAATTTATTTTCTCAGCTTTCGCGAAAATAGCTGTATTTCTTGATCCAAAATCATATATTTCGATGAATTTCTATACATGATTCGTTTAATAACTTAATTCCTACTATGAAGATTCTTTCTATCAATGCAATGCGAGGCCCAAATTATTGGTCGGTTCGACGTCATAAATTAATAGATATGGTGCTCGACCTTGAAGATATGGAAGAAAGACCTTCGGATAAAATTCCGGGTTTCTTGGATCGTCTTCAGAAAATGTTTCCCGGAATGTATGAGCACCGCTGCTCAGTGGGCACACCCGGAGGTTTTTTCCAACGCGTGGAAGAGGGAACATGGATGGGACATATTATAGAACACATCGCTTTGGAAATTCAAACCCTTGCCGGAATGGATGTTGGTTTTGGTCGCACCCGCGGGTATGGCGAGCACGGGGTGTACAATGTCGTTTTTGCCTATATGGAAGAATCAGTAGGTCGATATGCCGCAGAATGTGCCGTGGCGATTTGCGAATCCCTTATAAATTCCGAAGAATTTGATATGGAAAAAGACATCCAACATATGCGTGAATTGCGTGAGTCAGAGCGCCTCGGGCCAAGTACCGGGTCTATTATCGAAGAGGCCGAGGCACGAGGTATTCCGTGGATCCGTCTCAATAAATATTCGCTTTGTCAGCTGGGTTATGGCGCCAATCAAAAACGTATTCAGGCTACCGTGACCAGCGAAACAAGCAGCATAGGAGTGGAGATCGCATGCGATAAAGAGGATACAAAGTTTTTGCTGGAGCAAGCCGAAGTTGATGTGCCTCGTGGTGAGATTATCCGTCGCGAAAGCAGCTTGGAAGACGCATGTAAATATGTCGGATTCCCTCTTGTAATAAAGCCTGTGGATGGAAATCACGGACGGGGAATAACCGTAAATATTCGGAATTATGACGATGCGCTGGTAGCATATACAGCCGCGCGCGAAGTTTCACGCGCTGTTATTGTCGAGAAATACATACAGGGTGAAGATTACCGCTTGCTCGTTATAAATAATAAGCTGGTGGCTGCCGCCAAAAGGACTCCGGCTCACGTAATTGGTGATGGAGTCTCAACTGTTCAGGAACTTATTGATAAAGTGAATAGCGACCCGAGACGGGGATACGGACATGAAAATGTGCTCACTCAAATTACGGTAAACGATCTCACCAAAACCATTATAAAAGCAAAAGGATATACCCTTGAATCGGTTATTGCTGATAAGGAAATGCTTATACTAAAAGATACGGCCAATCTTAGTACAGGCGGTACATCCGAAGACGTAACCGATATTGTGCACCCCGCCAATGTCTCCATGGCGGAGCGTATTTCAAAAATCATCGATCTCGATATTTGTGGCGTAGATATTATGACCACCGATATTTCTCAGCCCTTGCGGGAAACAGGTGGAGCCGTGCTGGAAGTAAATGCCGGGCCTGGATTCCGGATGCACCTTGCACCGACCAAGGGCCTTGCGCGAAATGTGGCTGGCCATGTGATTGATAAACTTTTCCCACACGGCGATACAGGCAGAATTCCAATTATCGCCATCACCGGAACCAATGGGAAAACCACAACCACCCGGCTCATCGCTCATATTGCAAAACTGAATGGAAAGCGCGTTGGCTATACCACCAGCGATGGAGTTTATATCCAAAACAGACTTCTCGTTACCGGCGATTGTACCGGTCCCTCCAGTGCTGAATTTGTACTAAAAGACCCAACTGTAAATTTTGCAGTACTCGAGTGCGCACGTGGAGGGCTTTTACGTGCCGGTCTCGGGTTTAAAAAATGCAATATCGGGATTGTCACAAATGTCACCGCCGATCATTTAGGCCTGAAAGGAATACACACGATTGAACAACTCGCAAAAGTGAAAGGGGTAATTCCGGAAACAGTTCTTCCCGACGGCTACGCTATTTTAAATGCTGACGATGATTTGGTTTACGAAATGCGACGATCTATTGAGTGCAAGCTTGCCCTTTTTTCAATGGATGAAAATAATCCACGTATTCAGGCGCTTCAACGCAAAGGTGGGATTACAGCGGTTTATGAAAATGGATATGTAACTATCTGCCGCGGCCAGTGGAAAATGCGCGTGATGCGCGCCGATGCCATTCCGCTCACATATGGAGGCCGGGCCGAATTTATGATTCAGAATGTGCTTCCGGCTGTTCTTGCGGCTCATGTCCAAGGAATCAGTATTGAAGATACCAAAGTGGCTCTCGAAACATTTATTCCTTCGCCCACCCAAACGCCGGGTAGACTGAATATTTTTGAATTCAAGGAATTTACCGTTCTACTCGATTATGCACACAATCCGGCAGGAATGCGAGCTTTGAAAAAGTTCGTTGATTCATTTGAAGCAACTGTAAAAGTTGGGATCATCGCCGGAATCGGAGATCGCCGAGTAGAAGACAATAACGATATCGGGCGAATTGCTGCCGAGATGTTTGATGAAATCATTATTCGTCAGGATAAGCGCTTGCGCGGAAAAACGGAAGAAGAGTTGATCAAAATGCTTCACGATGGCATAAAAATGCAGAATCCGAATATGAAAACAACCATCATTCCGTCAGAAAAAGAAGCGGTTACTTTTGCCATTCAGAATGCCGTGAAAGGTTCTCTCATCGTATTGAGCAGCGATGTAATTCCCGATGCCCTCGATTTGGTAATGAAATTCAAAGAGCAGGAAACACTGGGCGAAGATTTGGCAGTGAGTTAATTTGTGAGAAGCACATTTCGCCCTTCGAGCTGTGCGATTTTTCCCGGAAAACCGAAAACATTTTGGATAAGTTCAGGTTGGAAAATCTTCTCCGGTTCTCCTGAAGCTACGCGCTTTCCCTCACTCAGGATGTGTACAATATCGCAATATTGCACCACCTGATTTAAATCGTGAATAATAGCTACTACTGTTGTGGTAGGCGTGATAAACTTCCGTAAATATTCGAAAAAACTGAGCTGATACCGAATATCCAGAAAAGTTAGTGGCTCATCAAGTAATAAATATCTCGGAAGGTCTCCTTCTCGCCATACCTGAGCAAACGAACGGGCAAAGTGCACCCGTTGTCGCTCACCACCACTGAGTGTCAGAAAATTCCGATCCGCAAAATCCCCCAGCGAGAAAGCTTCAAGAGCTTCTTCTACAATTCTCTCATCGGCAGCCGTCGGCTTGGTGTTGTAATGCGGATATCTTCCCATCAGAACCACTTCCCAAACACGAAGCGGAAAAGACAGAGAAGCCTGTTGTGAAAGCAGTGCACGCCACTTAGAGAGTTTTTTGCGATTTTCGGAAATGGCTTCAATTTGGTCAAACCAAACAGAACCCGAATTGGGTTTTATCTCCTGACCGAGGAGTTTGAAGAGTGTCGATTTTCCCGCGCCATTTGGTCCGGCAATAGCGTGAATTTTTCCCGCTTCAAAAGAAATGTTTACATCCGTCAGAATTTCCTTTTTGCCAACACTGTAATCGATATTTTCAACTTTTATCATTAGAGAAAATAATGTCGTTCGCGGCGCAGTAAATATAAAAAGACAGGAGCCCCGACGAGTGAAGTTACGATGCCAACAGGCAATTCGGCAGGCGCCAAAAGCAATCTTGAAAGTAAATCGGCGAGCACGACTACCACACCGCCAAGGAGAGCCGAGCCCCACAATAAAAATCGATTGTCGGCTCCTTTCCAGATGCGCAATAAATGGGGTACCACGAGTCCTACAAAACTTATCACACCGACAAAAGCCGTTGCCATTGCGACCATGATCACATTAAGCGTAAGCACCCGAAATTTCATGCGCGAAATATTTACTCCAAGATATGCTACCTCCTCATCGCCCAGCATGAGCGCGTTGAGCATTCGGGACTCACGCAGGCAAAAACCAAAACAGAGAACCAATGTAATACTTGTAAACAGAACCCCTTTCCAGTCGGCCATGGCGAAAGTGCCGAGGTTCCAGAAAACGATCGACCTGGCTTGCGGGTCGCGCGCAATGTACGCCAGAAAACCTACACCACTCAGGAAAACCGCATTTACTGCGATGCCGGCAAGGAGCAGGGTGGTAACAGATTGTTTACCTCGGCGGTATGCCAATAAATAAACCAACACCGTAGCCACGGCCCCCCCAAAAAAGGCGGCAAATGGAAGCACCCAAGAACCGGGATTGATGCCCAATGCTGCGCCTAACACAAAAACCGATGCTGCACCGAAAGCCGCACCACTGCTGGTTCCTATTAATCCGGGTTCCACAATGGGATTTCTAAAAAGTGCCTGAAGCAAAACGCCGGAAACAGAGAGTAAAGCGCCCACCACGAGGCAGAGGAGAACGCGCGGAAAACGGATGGAAAGAAATACATTTTCGGCAAGGGGGCGAGAATCGGCTGGCATAGAAATATGCAGAAACGAATTTTTCAGCGTAGTGAAATCAATTGGTAAGGCACCCAATCGCGCTGACAAGATCGCACTTACCACCAATAGAATAATTAAAAGCGGAAAGGTGTTGCTATATTGTTTGGCGTATCGTTTCACTTTTTATGGATCAGCTTAGCAAATTTTTTCACATTTTCGCCGGTTCGTGGACCGAGGTAAATGATATCATGCTCTTCAATGCGATAGATTCGATGATCGCGTGCAGCTTTGGTCGTGCTCACACCGGGTAGCTTGCTGATTTCTTCCATCGATCCCAATTGATCATAGCCAAAATCGGTGAGTAATATCACATCGGGATTGGCCTTAGCGAGCATTTCAGCACTCAGCGGCGTCATTTTACGGGTATTCCCGATACAGTTTTTACCACCTGCCCAATGCATAATTTTTCCGGCCACGCTATTATCGCTTACCAATAAATAGATATTCATCTGCTGTCCGTAGTGGATGATAGCTACACGAGGCGTATCTGTGTATTGAGTCACCATTTTTTTGGCGTCGGCCATATCGGTATCGAGCTTTTTGCACAGTGAATCAGCTTGTTTATTTCGGTTCAATTGTTTACCCAAATCGCGAATTAAATCTTCCGTTTCGTCAATGGTAGAGGTGGATGGATATTCTTTTAATGGAATCCCCACTTTTTTGAGTTGGTCAATTACAGCCTCCGGTGCAATACCGTGTGTGCTATACCACACCGCGGAAGGACGAAGCGAAATAATGCCTTCAGAACCTAAGGCCCTATGATATCCAACGGTAGTAAGTTGTTTAATTTCGGGGGGATAGGTGCTCGAAATGTCCACTCCTACGAGTGTCTCCTGCGCATCAAGCGCATAAAGTATTTCGTTTATCTGTTTAGAAACGCATACAATGCGCTCACCTTTTTCTGGTTGGGTATTTTCGTTATCACTCTTTGCATCCGGACTACAAGAAATCGACGTACCAAGAATTAAAGGAAGGAGAAAAGTTTTTGAGAGATGATTTAAATGCATCGAATACTGAAGATTAAAGAAGCTGCGAATGTAAACTTTTTATGAAAATCTGAAGGTTTGCTTCCGCGATCCATATCTCGTTACACCCGATCCTTTGCTGTATTTTTCAAAACAAGTGCCTATGGGTAGGATCCTAAGGGTGCAGCGAATACAAATACGTTCATATTTCCATTTCTGTTCGGCCTTCTAAAATCCCCTGATTTCCTATAGCAATCAAATTATGATCCTACCTTTGCTGTAAAGAATTTACGCATAATTTCATCCGGTTTAGTAGGGTCTGATATTTTCAGGAGCCACTGGTAAACCATAAAAATAATTGACATGAAGCACGAGTTTAAGCCGGAGAGTCTGATGATGACCTATGGGTATAAACCAAAGTTATCTGAAGGAGCCATAAAATGTCCTATTTTTCAGACCTCCACATTTTCTTTTCATACTGCCGAGGACGGAAAGGCCTTTTTTGAAGTGGCCTATGGAAAGCGTGAACCGAATCAGGATGAGGAGGTGGGCCTCATTTACAGCCGTATAAACAATCCGAATTTGGAAATCCTTGAGAAGAGGCTGTGCCTCTGGGATAAAGCCGAAGATTGTGCTGCTTTTGAAAGTGGAATGGCAGCTATTTCTACTGTTTTTCTGGAAATGCTCAAACCGGGAGATTTGCTGGTTTATAGTTCCGTGCTTTACGGTGGAACCGATAATTTTATCCATTCGATACTCCCGAAATTCGGTATTGAAACGCTTGGTTTTGACCCCGATCTTGAAATTGCGGATTTAGAAAAGTTGATTCGCGAAAGCGGAAAGTCGGACAAACTGGCAATGATTTTCATTGAAACTCCAGCCAATCCGACAAATGCATTGATTGATATTGAAGGGTGCAAAGCAGTGGCCAAAAAATTTGAAACCTCCGAAAAGCAAATTCCTCTTGCAGTAGACAATACCTATATGGGTCCGCTTTGGCAGCATCCAATGGCACACGGAGCCGATATAGTGGTGTATTCTGCAACGAAATATATTGGGGGGCACAGTGATGTAATTGCCGGAGCGGTATTGGGAAATAGTGCCAATATGCACCGTATAAAATTCTTGCGCAGTGCGCTGGGAAATATGGCCAGCCCAAATACCGCCTGGCTCTTGATGCGAAGTCTCGAAACGCTTAAAATCCGAATGGAGAGGCAACAAAGTAATGCACAAAAAGTAGCGCATTTTCTCACCAAACATCCCAAAATTCAGCTCGTTCATTATCTGGGATTGATAGAAAACGGGACCCGCGAAAACAAACTCTTTCAAAAACAATACACCGGGACGGGTGCTATGATTTCGTTTGAGGTGAAAGGGGGAGAGCCTGAAGCTTTTCGGTTTTTGAATACACTACAATTGATAAAATTGGCGGTAAGTCTTGGTAGCACCGAGAGCCTGGCTGAGCATCCTGCATCTATGACTCATTGTTCTGTAGATCCATCACACAGGCATAAAATCGGGATTATGGATAGCTTAGTAAGGCTTTCTGTGGGTGTGGAAGATCCTGATGATTTGATCTACGATATATCGCAGGCTTTAGGCGCCATTTAGGAAGGTGAAATTCGGATCTAAACTTCTTTTTGGTTTAGTGTGTACCAAAACGAAAGAACGTTGAAGAGGGTCTTCATTTTATCTGAGAGAGAAAGAGTAAGTGACGGGAAATTTTAGTACCATTATGGAGGCCATACTACGGGAATAAAGTTGTATTTTCACAGGCCACTAACGAATACCAATTGAAATGAAATTATCACGCACTCTTTTTTCATTTTTACTTTTCACCCTTCTTTTTAGTGGCTCATGCACGCATTGGTCACCGGTGGAAGGTGTTTATCAGGATGTTAAACATGCAAAAGAGTTGAGAAAAGTATCCGAATCTGTCGGTGCTGCCGGAATGGATCTGAGCATTTCCTGTGATATATGGATAAATCGAATGCCGAAAACCGGAAATGAACCCCCTGCATTAAGCGGTGTGATAACGCTAAGGACGAAGGATGGACTTGAAATGTTAGAAAGTACCACTATTAGTCAGATATTTGTGATAATGGACAACACCATTTGGGTGGCCGCTCCCGCACTTAAGCCAAATGAAAGGCCGGATACGCGTATTGCCAATTTCACCAAAGGTCCTGAATGGCCTGACGATTCGATCGTGGATGTGGTTTGCAAATTTGAAGTTGAAGGTAGGTCGCACTACGTGCGACAAAAAGACGTGAAAATCCGGCCGGTTTATTGATTTCTTGCAAAAGCTGATTGAAACACTTACTTTGTGAACATCTTTGTAACCGGACACTCATGAAAAAAATAAATGCATTTATCCTCATTGGATTGTTTGGGTTAGTTAGTACTGCAATCATTCAGTTTTTTTGGCCTGATATTGATATAGATATAGCTTTTGGCGAATCTATTCAGATTTTATATCCTATTTTCTTTGCAGTGATCATAATTGGTTTTGGAATGATGCTGAAAGTGGAAAAGAAACCTATTGATGACTAATTTTTGTGACATTCCGCTCTTTGCCAGAAAATAGATATTCCAATAAAATTAATTTTTTTCACGTTTCTATTGCCGGTGGAATTCTTAATTTAGCACCTAAATCCTTTTGTTGGATTGTCGAAACCTACAATGAATAAAACTCTCAAGCATTCCAATATTGTATCGAAGAAATTTATTTCGATCGGCTCCTTCTTCACACTGGTTGGATTATTTATGCTTTCCTGTAGCGACAGTCAACCTTCGAAGGATGTCCACCAACATTTATTGGAAAAAGGCATCGATTCTGTTCAGGCAAATCTGATTCTCGAAAACGCTAAGGTTTTTCCAAACAAGACGCAATTTTCCATAGCCCTGATTTCAGATTCGGCCACAATTTTTGTCGGTTTGGAAAAGCGAAATGATACATTGATAAGTGTTGAAAACAGGAACGCTGATTATGAAATTGGTTCCGTGACCATGCTTTTTACTTCCACACTTCTTGCTGATTTTGTAATAAATGGAAAGCTCGCTCTAACGGATAGTCTCAGCGATTACCTGCCCGTTTCGTTAAAAGATAGTCTGGAAATTACTTTCGGTGAATTGGCAAACCACACTTCGGGGTTGCCTCTCGTACCCACCAAAATGTTGATTAAATCTTTATTTAAGATGGACAACCCTTACCAGGATTTTGACGATGCGAAAATGTCGGCTTACCTTCAAAGCGGTATAGAGCTGGATGCCACTCCCGGCACCTCATTCGCCTATTCCAATCTCGGAATGGGGGTGTTGGGTTATTCATTAAGCATGGTGGGGCAGGAGCCTTTCGGTAAATTGCTCCAGAGTCGGATTTTCAAGCATTACAATTTAAACAACACCACAATAATTCGTGCAGACGTGCAAGATAGTTTAGTTGCCGGCTTAAATAAAAATGGAAAGAAGGCAACCAATTGGGACATGGCCGCTATGGCTGGTGCCGGAGGAGTGATTTCTACAGCCAGCGATCTTTCGAAATTTGCAAAGGCCCAATTTAATCCAAACGATAAAGTGTTGGCGCTTACGCGAAAAGTTACATTTACAATCGATCAGAAGAAATCTATCGGTCTTGGTTGGAAGATTTTACAAAATGATGACGGATCGGCCTGGTTAACCCAGAGTGGTGGTACTGGAGGATATAGTGCTTCTGTGGTGGTAGATACTTTGAGTCATACTGCCGTCATAGTATTATCAAATGTCTCTGCGTCAAATGATTATAAGGATAATATCGAAACGATGTGTTTCGGACTTATGAAAACATTGAAGCCCAAAACCGGCTTCAATGCCCCTCGGACGGAACACTAGCGAATCCTTTTTTAGGCATTCTTTCTGACTTCCTGAAAGGGTCGTTAAAATCTGTTTTTTAGTCGCAAAATAAATGCGACCTTTGCAGCCCGAAAATTAAAAGATCCAGCGCGTGTTAGAAACTCAGAATATATCCCTTCAGTACGGTAAACGTATACTTTTTGATGAAGTAAACCTGAAATTCATGGGCGACAATTGCTACGGAGTAATTGGCGCAAATGGAGCAGGAAAATCTACTTTTCTTAAGATCATCTCCGGTGAGATTGATCCAAATGCAGGTCATATTTATCTTGAGCCCGGAAAGCGAATGGCTGTATTAAATCAGAGCCACAGCGAGTTTAATGAGGTGACAGTAATGGATACCGTTTTGATGGGCCACAAAAGGTTGTGGACAATCATGCAGGAAAAAGATGCCATATATGCCAAACCAGATTTTTCGGATGCCGATGGAATCCGTGCGTCAGAACTTGAAACTGAATTTGCAGATATGAATGGGTGGAATGCCGAAAGCGATGCCGCAAGTCTTCTCTCCGGATTGGGAATCGTAGAAATGCTGCACCAAACGAAAGTCGAAAATCTTAGCGGTCCACAAAAAGTGCGGGTGCTCCTTGCCCAGGCGCTGTTTGGCAATCCCGATGTACTGATTCTTGATGAGCCTACCAATGATTTGGATGCACAAACGATTGTGTGGCTCGAAGATTTTCTCCTCAACTTCAAAAATACGGTAATCGTCGTTTCTCACGATCGTCACTTTCTGGATACGGTTTGTACCCATATTGTTGATATCGACTTTGGGAAGATAAAGCTCTATACCGGAAACTACACGTTCTGGTACGAAAGCAGTCAACTGGCGCTGCGGCAAAGATCGAATGCAAACAAGAAAGCCGAAGAGAAGAAGAAAGAATTGCAGGAATTTATTTCCCGCTTTAGTGCAAATGCCTCCAAATCGAAGCAGGCTACGAGCCGAAAGAAGTTGCTGGATAAAATCAATCTGGATGAAATCCAACCTTCCACACGAAAGTACCCAGCCATTATTTTTCAGCCAAACCGGGAAGCGGGCGATCAGATTTTGCATGTACACGGATTAAAAAAATCTATGGATGGGCATGTGCTTTTTCAGAACATCGATTTGAATGTACGTCGCGGTGATAAAATTTCACTCGAAAGCACAAGCAGTACAATTACCACCGCATTTTACCGAATCCTGAACGGAGAAATGGATGCCGATTCGGGGACATTTGAATTTGGTAAGACCATTACAACCGGTTATTTGCCTTCGGAAAATGATACCTATTTTTCGAGTAATGACAATCTAATTGACTGGCTACGTGAATATTCTGAAGATAAAGATGAAGTTTATATTCGCGGATTTCTGGGCAAAATGCTTTTTAGCGGACAAGAGACTTTGAAAAAGTGTAGTGTTCTTTCAGGAGGTGAAAAAGTACGATGTATGATTTCAAGAGCCATGCTGGGCGGTCCGAATTTATTGATGCTCAACGAACCCACCAACCACCTTGATCTCGAATCGATAACTGCTTTCAACAATGCGCTGATTGATTTTCCCGGGACTTTGATATTTACCACTCATGACCAGACTTTTCGGGAAACTACTGCAAACCGTGTAGTAACCATTGGCCCGGACGGAATATCGGGGTAGATTGCAAGCGAGCTACGAGGCTTGAGAAACGTTTTTTAGATGGTATGGACGCTTCGCAGCAAAGGGAAAAACCACAATCCAAAACCTGCTGACTAACGATTAGTGCCGTAGTAAATGAATTCAACAGGCCATAAAAAAAAATGATATTGCAGCGTAGATTCCCTCAACCGCACAGAGATTCTTCAGCACTTATAAAAGAAGCCCGTCCTGCTAAGCATGACGGGCTTCTTTATTGTACGAAGGAAAATTTCCTTTAGTCCACGATGAACTTTCCGTTCATGGTAGCGTGGTGTCCGGGGAAAGAACACAAGAAATTGTATTCACCTTTCTTGGGAGCTGTGAATGTAATGGAAGTTTCCTCACCACCACCAATAAGGTCGGTATGAGCAATTACTTTATTAGTTCCGTTAGGAATATAATTATTGTCATTGGCTTTCATGGCTTCCATACCAAATTCGTCCATATCAACACCTTGTTTCAACAAAACCCAGTTGTGACCCATGGCTTGCTTATCCATAGTTCCTGTATGTTTCAAAACCAGCGTTACTTCTTGACCTGCTTTGGCGTGAAGCTCGTTTTTGTTGTACTGCATTTGATCGTTGCCTTCAATATTCAAAGTTACAGGCTCCGGTTTTGCAGTTTCGGTATCCGCATTTGGTGTTTCTTGTTGAGTGGCATTATCCATTCCAGAGTCTGATTTGTCAGCTCCGCCTCCGCAACTCGCTAAAGTAAAGGCAATAGCGGCAAAAATTACTGTGTATTTCATGATATTTAAGTTTTAAGGTTTACTTATTTAATTATTGATTTTGTGTGAATTTGAACAATTTTCTGACCCTAAGGTTTATTTTTCTCTTTTTAAGGCCTTCTAATTTAATTATTTAATGCTATATCTGTTTGATAATCAGTAATGCCGAGTTTTAAATTTTTAAAAATTTCATTTTTGAGGCCACAAAGGTACTTACTTAAAAACTTCCATGAGCATTTTCGGAGAAAAAAATCCTTTTTTAAACAGCGGCTCCGGCCATAGAATTTCTTGGGTACGTATGATTCATTATTTCATAGGTTTATAAATTATTACCCGATGAACAGATTTTTTTATAGTTTTGGTTCAGCCTAAATTGAAATGATTTTTTTTTACAATTTATTTGATGGTGAAAATTCGGAAGTCACGTTATATGTTCACCCGCTTTTATAAAATTAGCCCAAGTTTTTTGAAGAGAATCGCGATTTAAATAATCCAATCCCAATATGGTCACAGCACCTTCCGACAAAATCTTACATCGAAAAAAGGAAGGGATCTTGCTGTTTTTAACCGCTTTAATCTCCATTGCTTTTCTCATTTTAGCCAATTATTATACACTCAAAGTTTCAAATTCTATTCGCGCCTACGTTCAGGGAGAATCGAAATATTCCAAAGGGCAAAAGAATGCTTGTATCAATCTGATCCTGTATGCCGAGACTGGAGAATTGATGTATTTTGAACTATTTGAAAAAGAAATCGAAATTCCTCACAACGATGGTTTAGCGTTAAAGGTGCTCATGAGTAAAAGTGACAAATCGAATAACGATGAGATACAGGGCTATTTTCTTAAAGGAAATAATCACCCTGAGGACATTCAGAATATGATTTGGCTTTTTCGAAATTTCCGGCATTTCAGCTTCATGGAGAATGCGATTGAAATCTGGAGTGAGGCCAATAGCGAGATTGATTTGTTACTCAAGGTTAGCGAAGAAATAAGTGAGCCAAGGGTCATGGAGTTGATCCTGTCCAATCGGGCAAATCAGAAAGAATATATCTCAGAAATAAAAGCGATTTCTGAAAGGGTTAACATAAAGGAAGTAAACTTTTCAAATGTTCTTGGCCAGACGTCACGTAAAATGAATAACGTTTTATTTTGGGTTAATATTTTAATGATCACCTTTATCTTCGTTATACTTACTTGGTTTTTCCGAAGAGTGATCCGCGATATGAAAGGCCTGAATAATGCTTTGCAGATAAAAAACATGAGTCTTACAGAAACCAATCAACAGCTTGATCAATTCATCTATGCCACCTCTCATGATTTGAAAGCACCTGTGAATAATATGCAAGGTTTGGTAAATGTTGCCAGAATGCATTCAGCTGATTTGAATTCATTTCACGAAAGCGTACTGGATAAAATGGAATCTTCTCTTCAATCTCTTGCGCGAACGATGCAGGATATCGAAAACATGATCCGCATTGATAGGGATCCTTATAACGATTTTGAAGAATTAAATATTAATGAACTCCTGAATATTATACTCTTGGATAACCAGATTATGAAAGAATCAGAAGAGTTCGAACTTATCAGAAAACTTCAGGTCAAAACGATCTTTTTTTCCAGACAGGGGCTGACGAGTATTCTCCAAAATCTTATTTACAATGCCGTTAAATACCGCTCTTTTGATCGAAAGTTAGTAATTATTATCGAATCTAAGCACCTCGATAATGGGTCCATTTTAACAATTGAAGACAACGGTCTCGGAATAGACCTAGATAAATATGGGGACGTGATATATGATATGTTTTGGCGGTTCAATGATAATGTTGACGGTTCCGGATTGGGGCTATATATTGTACGTCGTATTCTTGAACGAAACGGTGGGGACATTTCAGTAGACAGTGAAATTGGGAAGGGAACTATTTTTACGCTGTTTTTTACAAAATAATATAAAATACAATTTCGATGCAGATATTTTGGTAATTTCGTAGGGCTCACTTGAAGACAGCCTTTCAAAAGCGTACCTATCAAAAGCATATGAGAAAATTTAATTGCATTTTGTTAGTGGACGATGATCCGATTAGTTGTTTTATCAACGAAAAAATAATCGAAGCGGCAAGCCTCACAGAACATGCACATCTCGTACACAACGGCAAGGAAGCACTCGATTTTATCGAAGGCAATTGCAAAGTAGTATATATTGCTCCAAGTTGTCCCGACCTGATATTTCTGGATTTGAATATGCCGGTGATGAATGGTTTCGAATTTTTGGATGAATTCGGCAAACTTGACTTCACTTCCAAACAGAAAATAAAAATTGTAATTCTCACCTCTTCTTCAAATCCCACTGATATTGCACGAATTCAGGGATATAATATTCTCGGATATTTGAATAAACCACTGACCGTGGAAAATCTGCACAACTTGTTTGCACAACCAAGTTAGAGCGTAATCGCACGCTATTTGAAATCTTTAATAATAAACGGTGCCTCGTAAGCTTTAAGATCGCTTTGTAGACAAAATATCCACTTTTTCAATTTTCGGATCTTCCGCCAAAAGGTTCGAAGCATTTTGCATCAAAGCTTTAGCAATTTCGCCATTAAGATGTGCATTTCTACCTTCCTCGGATTCGAAGCTATCGAAAATTCCAAATTCTGAATCACTGATTTTTATGGAGTACCAAGTGATTGTTTTCTTTTCGGCTTCCGCTAAAGGAAGGACACCTTTAATGAATTTTTGAACTTCTGACTCTTTTCCGGGTTTCGCTTTCAGCCGCACCAATAATCCGTATTTTAGCACGTTGTACTGTTTTTCTTGTAATCGCTGCATTGCGATTCATTGTATAATTAACCCGGATATTTTATATTTGTTTAAGCTTATAGCCGAATCAGTTATTTGTTAATGAAGTGATTACATCTGTTTTTTAATTCGATTCACAAACAAGTGTTCCCCAAGATTTTTTTCGAATTATTTATTTCCCCAAGAAACTTTGCGGATATTCCCACTTTCAAAAATCAAATAGTATGATTCACGGTACACACAATGCGATAGATGATCCCAGAAATGACGAAATCCTCATTTATGTAAATGGAGAAATGCTTCCGCGAAAAGATGCAAAAATCTCAGTTTTTGATAGCGGTTATCTGGTGGGCGATGGTATTTGGGAAGCTGTACGACTGCACAAAGGGCAACTGGTATTTCTGGATCAGCATCTCAATCGACTATGGGCAGCGGCGGCATCCGTTGGAATGGATTTGAAAATGTCGAAAGCAGAATTGGTCGATAAAATTATTGATACCATTGAGGTCAATAAAATGACGGATAATGTTCATATCCGCTTTATGGTAACCCGCGGAATGAAGAAAACACCTTCTCAAGATCCACGCCTCACTATTTCAGGGCCTAATCTGGTCATTATCGCCGAACATAAGCAGGCAGATGACACTTCTATTGAAAAAGGAATTAGGCTTTTTACAAGCACCATCCGCAGAGGATATCCCGACTATCTTGACCCCAGGCTTAATTGCCATAGCAAGATCCACGAAGTGCAGGCGCTCATTCAAGCTATTGAGGCAGGAGCCGATGAAGCACTGATGCTCGATCCACATGGAATGGTCGCGACCTGCAATGCTACGAACTTTTTTATCGTGAAAAACGGCGAAGTGCTCACGTCTACAGGTGCCTATTGCATGAATGGAATTACGAGGCAGAATATTATCCGTGTTTGCAACGAAAATCAGATAAAATCTCACGAGAAAGAATTTTCACTTTTTGATGTCTACAGTGCAGATGAAGCTTTCGTAACAGGGACTTTCGGGGGTGTTACTCCGGTTATAAATATAGATGGTCGAACGATTGGAAAAGGAAGCTTCGGAACTATGACCCGAAAATTGCGTCAGCACTATTACGAATTGATGGATCGTGAAGTGGAAAGATTAAGCAACTAAATAATGAAAGATTCCATTACACGAATTTGCCTTTGGTCGGGACCACGAAATATTTCTACGGCTTTGATGTATTCGTTTGCGCAAAGAAGCGACGCCAAGGTTTTTGATGAGCCGCTTTATGGGCATTATCTGAAAAATACGGATGCCAAAAACTACCATCCAATGTCGTCAAGAATTCTCACCACCATGGAAAATGATGGCGATAAAGTGGTGAGATTTATGAGGGAATGCGATGAAAAGCCGGTCCTGTTTTTCAAGCAAATGACCCATCATTTGGTACACTTGGATTGGTCGTTTTTAAAAGACATGCGGAGCATTATCCTTACCCGCGATCCGTTGGATATGTTGCCATCCTACGCCAAAGAAATTGAAAATCCAACTATGATGGATGTGGGATACGCCATGCATTCTCAACTCTTCGAATATCTGGATGATCTCGGACAACCGCCGATAGTTCTCGATAGTCGCAAATTGCTTGAAAATCCGGAGACCGTTTTGAGAAAACTCTGTGATGCGTTGTGCATTCCTTTCGATAAATCCATGCTAAACTGGCCTGCCGGCCCTATTCCCGAAGATGGAGTATGGGCCGATCATTGGTATGGAAACGTGCATAAATCAACAGGTTTTCAAAACTACGCGCCAAAGCTGGCTCCATTTCCCGAAAGGTTGAAACCGCTGCTTGAGGAATGCCAGGAGCATTATAACAGGCTTGCAGAATTGAGTATTCAATAGTTTTCAACCTCGTAGAATCTTGTTGACATGCCTAAGGGAGGCAAACTCACGAATTCTTATCTTTGCCCACGAATTATGAAAATATCAGGATTCACTTTCGTGAAAAACGCGCTCATCTACGACTATCCGGTCGTGGAGGCTATTCAATCCATTCTTCCAATTTGTGATGAGGTAATAGTAGCTGTCGGCAAAAGCGAAGATGCAACGTTGGAATTGATTCAATCCGTCCATCGCGAGAAAATCCGAATAGTAGAAACCGTATGGGATGAATCCCTCCGTGAAGGCGGGAAAGTGCTCGCCATAGAAACCGATAAAGCTTTCGCTGAAATAAGTGCGGATACCGATTGGGCATTTTATATTCAGGGCGATGAAGTGGTTCACGAAAAGTATCTGCCTGTTATAAAGGCGGCTATGGAGAAATATAAAGAGGACGAAGAAGTGGACGGTCTGCTCTTTCACTACCTTCATTTCTATGGATCATACGATTATGTGGGCGCAAGCGCCAATTGGTATGCACACGAAATCCGTGTGATAAAGAATAACCCTGCTATCTATTCCTACCGCGACGCCCAGGGATTTCGAAAAGGAGATAATCAGAAGTTAAAGGTCATTCCGATTGATGCATATGTATATCATTACGGTTGGGTTAAAAATCCATGGGCGATGCAAAAGAAACGTGAGAATTTCAATAAGCTATGGCACGATGATCAGTGGATTGATCAGAATATTGAAAAAGTCGACAATTTCGATTACGAAAGTCATGTGCGCGAATTGAGACGTTTTGATGGAACCCATCCAGAAGTGATGAAGAAAAGGATTGATGCTATAAACTGGCAATTCGATCACGATATTTCCCGAAAAGGGAAGAGTACAAAAGATCAGTTAAAGGGTGCTCTCAAAAAATACCTCGGAGTGGATATGAGCTACCGCAATTACGAAATTTTGAAAAGGAAATAACATGGGAGAGGATAGCAAAAAATTGGTGCGTATAAATAAATATCTGACAGAAGCCGGATATTGCTCTCGCCGGGCAGCCGATAAATTAATCGATCGGGGCAGAGTAACCATCAATGGGAAAGTTCCTGAATTGGGCACCAAAATAAGTCCCGAGGATGTGGTTCGCGTGGATGGAAAGATTATTGAAAGACCAAAGGAAAAACCCGTATACCTTGCTTTTAACAAGCCGGTTGGCATCGTGTGTACCACCGATACCCGTCGCGAACCCGACAACATTATTGAATACCTTAATTACCCAGAACGCATCTTTCCCATCGGTCGCCTCGATAAGCCGAGTGAAGGATTGATACTCCTAACCAATGATGGCGATATTGTAAACAAGATTTTGCGGGCACGCAACAATCACGAAAAGGAATACCGTGTACAGGTAGATAAGCCCATCGATGCAGAATTTTTGAAAAAAATGGCAAACGGAGTGCCCATCCTCGATACGATTACACGGAAGTGTGAAATAAAGCAAGAAGGCGAAAACATTTTTAACCTCGTGCTTACCCAGGGATTGAATCGCCAGATAAGACGCATGTGCGAATATCTCGGATATGAAGTGGTAAAATTGAAGCGCATACGAATTATGAATATTCGGCTCGATCTGCCTGTGGGACAATGGCGCGACTTGACCGCTGATGAATTGGAGACCCTAAAAGCCTACCTTGAAGACTCGCTGAAAACGGTGGAGTAAAGCCAAAGGGTAAATTACTTCTTGCACGACCGATTTTATATTGCCCTTCGCGCGGTATTATTCATAGTTTCTATCATCGATAGTGGATGGTACCATTCAGGTAATTTGTTGAGAGGTGTCAATAGTTTTCCTGAGCCCAATGCCACTATCAAACTCTACCCGAACCCTTCAACAAATGTATCGTACCTCGACCTTGGGTTGAAAACGACCGATGCTGTTTCAATCACAGTGCTTACCACGGATGGTAAAATTGTTTCGAGCCGTGACTATGAAGTGTTGAGCGGAGCAACGCGCTTGCCGATCAATACGAGCCGATACGCCAAAGGTCCTTATTTTATTCAGGTAAGAATTGGAAATACTCCGCCTGTCCGAAAATTGATGGTTGATTAATTTTTGATTTACCGAAATTTTTAAAATGTGCATCTCCCCAGGGGTGCACTTTTTTTGCGCTTTTTTGCATCAACCTATGGCAGATAGGTGCCGCAGTAGACAGATATTTTAGCAATTAAAGTAGTACTTTTGCCTTCCAAATTTAAAATCTTCATATGAGAAACGTTTTTTTAAAATTCGCTGTTATAAGCTTTACTGCCGGCTTCATGTCCTCCTGTAATACTACTGATGTGAAAAATATGGATTCAGAACCCAAAGAAGTCCTCGACCTTTCGGCAATGGATACTACTGTAAATCCTGCCGATAATTTCTTTGAATATGCAAATGGCACTTGGATGCAGAATACCGAAATTCCGGCATCAAAAACCGGCTGGGGTTCATTTTACGTCGTGGACGATCTGGCTAGATCAAATATGCACGCCATTCTTGATTCGTGTTTAACATTGAACGACACTAAAAAAGGTACTCCAGTTCAACAGATCGCTGACCTCTACAAAAGCTATATGGACACCGTTGCCATCGAAAAAGCGGGCATAACTCCACTTCAACCGATCTTAGCTCGAATAAATGCTGTAACTACTTCTAAGGGTGTGGTAGATGAGGTGATTACTGAATTTACAAAGGGCGATGGAACTATGTTTTCGGCGTATATTTCTCCGGACGATAAAAATAGCAATGTTGAGCGCGTCCATTTTGATCAGGGAGGATTAGGTTTGCCTAACCGAGATTATTATTTCAAGAAAGATGCGAAAAGTGAGCAAATTCGCGTGGCCTATGAAAATTATATCACCCAATTATTTACGTTAAGTGGGGTAGACTCATTGGCCGCTCGTAAAAAAGCCAAAAATGTAATAGGCCTTGAAACGAAAATGGCGAATGCTTCAAAAAGCCCTGTTGATTTGCGCGATCCGGAAGGGAACTATCATCTTCTTTCTATCACGGAATTTGACGCGATGGCACCTGCGTTGGATATGACTTCCAACTTCGGAAAGATGAAATTCGATGTGGATACTTTAATTGTTGGACAGCCGGAGTTTTACAAAACACTTTCCGGTCTTATTAAAACTGAGCC
The DNA here is from genome assembly GCA_963741985.1 of uncultured Cryomorphaceae bacterium. Taxonomy (GTDB): domain Bacteria; phylum Bacteroidota; class Bacteroidia; order Flavobacteriales_D; family Cryomorphaceae; genus Cryomorpha. The sequence goes on along the minus strand of CAVUKD010000003.1, from coordinate 367,283 downwards.
CGTGGGGGCATGGAAGGATTACCTTACATTTCACAATATAAATGGCTACAGCTCATATCTGAGTTCCCCGTTTGTTGATGCTAAATTTGATTTTTACGGAAGTACGCTCAGTGGTCAAAAAGAGCCTGAAGCTCGATGGAAAAAAGGTTCTGGCCTGGTAGATGGTTCGCTGGGCGATGCATTGGGACAAATTTATGTCGAAAAGTACTTCCCGCCTTCGGCAAAAAAATATATGGAAGGCTTGGTTGACAACCTCCAAAAAGCTTACGCCGAGCGCGTTCAAAGTATTGATTGGATGGGCGATTCTACAAAAACCAAAGCACTCGACAAGCTCAATTCGATTACTAAGAAAATTGGATATCCGGATACATGGGAAGACTATTCAAGCATAACGATCACACCGAATTCTTTGGTTGAAAATCTACAAAATATAAGTGTTTGGAAATACAACGATGAAGTGGAGAAGCTTGGCAAACCCGTTGATAAAACCGAATGGGGAATGACACCTGCCACCGTTAACGCTTACTACAATCCCTCATTCAATGAAATCGTTTTTCCTGCCGGAATTTTGCAGCCACCATTTTATTACCAAAATGGCGACGATGCTGTAAATTATGGAGCAATCGGGGCGGTAATTGGACACGAGATGACGCACGGTTTTGACGATCAGGGCAGTCAATTCGACTTAAATGGAAATCTCCAAAACTGGTGGAGTGAAGCAGATCGTACCAATTTCACAAGTCTTACCACACGTGTAGTCGATCAGTACAATGCATACAATGTGCTCGATACGGTGGCAATAAATGGTGAATTGACGCAAGGTGAAAATATTGCAGACAATGGCGGATTGGCAATAGCTTATGCCGCTTTTCAGAAAACAGATCAAGCAAAAAGTGGAAAGAAAATTAACGGATTTACTCCCGATCAACGTTTCTTTCTTGCCTTCGCTCAGGTGTGGCGTATGAAGAACACAGATGAACGTATGTTGATGCGTATAAGTGTGGATCCACACTCGCCCGAAATCGCACGTGTGAATGGAACCGTTTCGAATATGGAAGTCTTTTACAAAACCTTCAACGTTACTCCTGATAATAAATTATACCGTTCCGATTCAGTTCGAACCACGGTTTGGTAGGATTTTTTATTCATTTTTCAAAGGCCATTCTCACCTCGGGGATGGCTTTTTTTATTCGTGAACCGTAAGTTACATAGCAGAAAGCATGTTCAGGCTAAGCCAATTGTTTGCTTCCTGAGTCGATTATGTGTTGCTACAAAATTCGTATCCAATAAAATAGTACTTTTGCACTCAATTTAAAATTTCTGCAATGAGAAACCTCTTTTTAAAATTCGCCTTTTTAGGCATTACCGTCGGTTTTCTATCGGCCTGCAATCCTTCGGACAATAAGCATGTGGAGTCACAACCCAAAGAAGTCTTAGACCTTTCGGCCATGGATACGACGGTCAATCCGGCTGATAATTTTTTCGAATACGCCAATGGAACCTGGATGAAGAATACCGAAATCCCAGCTTCGAAAACGGGCTGGGGCTCCTTCTACATCGTTCACGATCAGGCTGTGTCAAACATGCGTACGATTCTTGATTCTTGCGCTATGTTGAAGGATACCAAAAAAGGAACTCCCGTTCAACAAATCGGTGATCTTTACCAAAGCTACATGGATACCGTTGCGATCGAAGCGGCGGGAATCAACCCCATTAAGCCAGTACTTGACCGTATAGCATCTATTACCACTTCAGAAGGTGTGGTAGATGAGGTGATGGCAGAATACAAAGAAGGTGATGGGGCGATGTTTGGCATGTACGTTTCTCCGGATGATAAAAACAGCAATCTTCAGCGCCTCCAATTTAGTCAGGGTGGCCTTGGACTTCCAAATCGGGACTACTATTTGAATACGGATTCCAAAAGCGAAGAAATACTCGCGCAATATGAAGCATTTATCACTAAGCTTTTTACTCTGAGTGGTGTATCTGAAGGCGATGCTAAAGCAAAAGCCAAAGCAATAATGGCACTCGAAACCAAAATGGCCAAAGCTTCAAAAAGCCGCGTGGACTTGCGTAATCCGCAGGCTAATTACCACCTTATTTCTACCGCTGAATTCAGTAAAATGGCTCCTACACTGGAGTTGACATCCAACCTAAAGGAATTGGGATACGATGTTGATACGGTCATTGTGGGTCAACCTGAATTTTATAAAAAACTAAGCGATTTAGTGGAAACTCAACCAGTGAAAGTATGGAAAGATTACCTGACTTTTCATTACATAAGCGGCTATTGTTCTTACTTGAGCTCTCCTTTCGCTGATGCAAAATTTGACTTCTATGGAAAAGAACTCAGTGGTCAAAAAGAACAAGAAGTGAGATGGAAGAAGGGTTCGAGCCTCGTAGACGGTACGCTTGGTGATGCGTTGGGTCAGATTTATGTAGAAAAATACTTTCCGCCATCGGCCAAGGAATACATGATTGGTTTGGTCGATAATCTTCAGGAAGCTTATGCAGAACGTATCAAAAGCATCGATTGGATGAGCGATTCAACCAAGACTAAAGCACTCGAAAAATTGAATGCTTTTACCAAAAAAATCGGATACCCCGATTCATGGAAAGATTACTCAAGCATCGATATTGAACCAGATTCGTTGGTCAACAATCTGCATAATATCGGCGCTTGGCAGTTTAACTACAACCTTGAAAAACTTGGCAAACCGGTTGATAAAACCCAATGGGGAATGACACCTGCAACTGTAAATGCTTATTACAATCCTTCTTTTAACGAAGTGGTTTTCCCCGCTGGAATTTTACAACCACCTTTCTATTATCAAGATGGTGACGATGCTGTAAATTACGGAGCAATCGGTGCCGCAATCGGACATGAGATGACCCATGGGTTTGACGATCAGGGAAGCCAGTACGACTTGAATGGGAATCTGGAAAACTGGTGGACAGATTCGGATCGTACCAATTTTACAAGTCTTACTTCACGTATTGTTGATCAGTACAGTGGGTATAATGTCCTTGATACTTTGCCGATTAATGGCGAACTTACTCAGGGTGAAAATATAGCAGACAATGGTGGTTTGGCAATAGCTTATGCTGCCTTTCAGAAAACAGATGAAGCCAAAAGTGACAAGAAAATAAATGGTCTTACTCCCAATGAACGTTTTTTCCTTGCCTTTGCGCAAGTATGGCGTATGAAGAATACGGATGAACGAACGCGTATGCTCATAAACAATGACCCACATTCACCGGTAGTTGCCCGTGTAAACGGGACTGTGTCGAATATGGAAGTGTTTTACAAAACCTTTAATGTTACTCCTGAAAACAATTTGTATCGATCCGATTCGGTTCGAACTACTGTGTGGTAGGATTTTTATGATTTCCGATTTAGAAGCCATTCTCCTCACGGGAATGGCTTTTTTATTGAACAATACCACTGGGTGCATCGTTAAAATCAAAACATCGTTATGACAAAATACAAACTTGGAAATACAGATATAGAAACAGCTGCGATTGTCTTTGGGGGAAACGTTTTCGGTTGGACATTAAATGAGAAAGAATCCTTCGAGATCCTTGATGCCGTCGTCGATTTGGGAATCAATACCATCGATACCGCTGATGTATACTCCCGCTGGGCTGAGGGTAATTCAGGTGGCGAATCGGAAACCATTATTGGAAAATGGATGAAAGCGCGTGGAAATCGCGATCGGGTCAACATTATTACCAAAGTAGGAGGAAATCTGGGGCAAGGTCAACGTGATATTTCCAAATCGTATATTTTACGAGAAGTCGAAGAATCTCTTCGCCGTCTTCAAGTCGATGAAATAGATCTGTATTTTACACATTGGGACGATGAAAAGACCCCGGTGGAAGAGACCCTTGGCGCATATCAAAAATTGATGAAAGCCGGAAAAGTTCGGAACATTGGGGCGTCCAATATGTCAGCGGTGAGATTAAAAGAATCGCTCGAAGCCAGTGCAAAAAACGGTCTGCCGCGCTACGAGGTGTTTCAACCGGGCTACAATCTTTATGATCGGGAGAAATTTGAAAAGGGTGTGCAACCGATCTGTGAAAAAAACGGGCTTGGAGTGATTTCCTATTACGCGCTTGCAAGCGGTTTCCTTACGGGAAAATACCGTTCGGAGGAGGATTTTTCCAAAAGCGAGAGAGGGAGCGGAGTAAAAAAATACCTCGATGAGCGCGGCAAGAAAATACTCAAAGCATTGGATCAAATTTCGCTAACTCGGGCTATATCCCAGGCAGGCGTTGCTTTGGCATGGCTGATTCAAAACCCAAAAGTAACTGCTCCAATCGCGAGTGCCACGTCAAAGTCGCAGTTGAAAGCTTTCACGGAAGCGATGCAAACCGAACTTACAGATGGTGAGGTGAGCCTACTTACGAAAGCTTCGGAATATTAAAAAAGGTACAGACCTGTTTCGTTTTAAAATTGAACGGAATATCTTAAACTGATTTAACGGTTTCATTTATCTTTTCCATATTTATTTCCTTCATCACTTCCGCAAAAATACGGAATGAATTGATTCTATAATTTGAATCATAAATATGCGAAACAGCCATAACTTCATCGACACCAGTAGATTCGATAAATTCTTTGGTCTTCGCTTTGAGGGTTTCTTTGCTTCCAATAAATGCATATTTCAACATGCGTTGCAATCCCGGATGTTGAAAAAGAGCACGGGTTTCGGCATTTGGTTCAACTGGTGGTTGCATATATTCAGGCTTTCCGGACATTACACTTATCATAACCTGAAGGAGTGAGGTAGCCAGTTTTTCGGCTTCCTCATCGCTGTCTGCAGCTATCACATTTATGCAAGCGATGGTGTATGGTTTTTCTAATTGATCGGAAGGGGTAAATGAGTTGTGATAAATCGAAAATGCATCGTAGAGTTGCGCTGGTGCGAAATGGCTGGCAAAAGCGTAGGGGAGACCTTTGGCTGCTGCCACATGGGCACTGTCTGTGCTCGATCCCAACACGTACATTGGGAGATTTAGTCCTTCGGCAAAGGGCACGCGAACTTTTGCACCTGCATTTGCGCGAGAAAAGTAAGTGTGGATTTTTTCAATTTCTTCGGGAAACTGATATACAGCCTGCATCCTGTCAGAGCGAATTGCCTGAGCTGTGGTTTGATCTGTGCCTGGCGCACGTCCAAGGCCAAGATCAATCCGACCTGGGTATAGGGTAGCCAACGTTGCAAATTGCTCAGCGACAATAAGGGGCGAATGATTCGGGAGCATAATGCCTCCCGAACCCACTCGAAGTGTTTCGGTGCCAGCCGCAACATAACCGATCAGTACGGACGTCGCTGAACTTGCAATACTTATCATGTTGTGATGTTCGGCAAGCCACATGCGGTGGTAACCTACTTGTTCCGCCTTTTGGGCAAGATCTAACGCGTTTTTAAAAGAATCACTTGCTGTCGAACCAGCGGAAATAGTGGCCAGCTCTAATATGGAGTAGAGAATAGGTTCTGAATTCATTTTAATTTCGTTTCATCTTGCATTACGGGAATTCAACAATCAGCTGAAGGCGAAGTTCAGAATAGTGTGGTATTTATTTTTTTGATTGAAGATGCCCATTAATTCTACCTTTGCCGACGTTTTTCAACAAAGAAAAAAACAAAGGATGTGTTCCTTTTAAATCGTTTAAAAGTAAACCAATTGAATAAAAGATTTATTGCACATGCTGCGCTGCTTGCAACCAATATAATATACGGAGTCAACTACTCAGTGGCCAAAGGGCTTATGCCGGATTTTTTGGGACCTTTTGCCTTTATTTTTTGTCGCGTGCTCGGAGCGCTACTTTTGTTCTGGTTATTTCATGTTTTTTTTCCACGCGAGAAAATAGCACGCAAAGATTTCGGCTTGCTCATCATTTGTGGATTTTTTGGAATAGCGGCCAATCAATTAATGTTTTTCTATGGCCTCAATCTCACAACTCCTATAAATGCAGCGATTATAATGACTTGTAACCCCATTCTGGTTCTAATAATGTCAGCATGGCTCATTCGTGAGCGGGTTACAAGTTTGAAAATATTTGGAATTATACTGGGCCTCTCGGGTGCTTTGGGATTAATTCTTTCTAAAAATCATCTAAGCCTTGATTCATCTAACTTTCTTGGTGACCTCTTTATTTTTCTAAATGCCTCATCGTATGCCGTGTATCTGGTATTGGTTAAGCCTTTGATGAAAAAATACCGGCCTTTAACCGTTATAAAATGGGTTTTTCTCTTTGGATTTGTCTTTGTATTGCCTTTTGGCCTGAGCGAAATTGGAACGGTCGATTGGATGCAATTTACACCCAAAATTTGGGCCGCTTTTGCCTTTGTAATAATCTGTACGACATTTATAGCCTACCTTTTTAATGTGTTCGCTTTAACAGAGTTGAATCCGAGTGTTGTGAGTATATATATTTATTCGCAGCCGTTAGTAGCTACCATAGTGGCCTTGATTTTTCAACAGGATCATCTCGACTGGAGGAAAGTTATTGCTGCGATTTTTATTTTTGCCGGTGTCTTCCTCGTTAGTTTCAGACCAGCCAAACGTTCTGCTGCATAAATGTATATATAATTGTGTGTACGTGGAGACTTTGAAGAAACTTAAATAAAGGATTAAAATATCCGAAAGAGATTATTTTTTTTGGACAATATCCTTACTTTTGGCGAAAATTAAGAAATCATGTATGTTTCATGTTTCGCATTCAATGCATTTCTAAAGCTCATGTTTCATTCTAAAACAGAAAAATGAATTTCACCAACATCAAAAAGCACTATTCAAGAATTGACCGCCGGGGTCTAGTCCTCATGTTTATAGCTCTTATCGCTGTATCTTGTAACTCTAATCAATCTAAAAGTGAAAAGACTGAAAATCCTGAGAAAATTGAGATAGATGGAAAAATCATGGCAGATCTCACTTCTCCTCCTTACGTGCCAGCTTCAGTAGGCGATCGTCCGGCAAAACACGTGGTAGTAGAATTGGAAATTCTCGAACAAGAAGGAGTAATGACCAACGGTGTTAAATACAATTACTGGACTTTCGGCGGTACAGTACCGGGAAGTTTCATCCGTGTACGCGTTGGAGATGAGGTTGAATTTCACTTGCGAAATCACCCCGACAATAAACTCCCGCACAATATTGACCTACACGCAGTAAATGGTCCCGGTGGGGGAGCGGTTTCTTCATTTGTAGCGCCCGGTCATGAGACCGTTTTTTCTTTCAAAACCCTCAATCCTGGTATCTTTGTATACCACTGCGCAACAGCTCCGGTCGGAATGCATATCGGTAATGGTATGTATGGTCTTATCCTCGTTGAACCTGCAGGTGGATTGCCAAAAGTTGATAAGGAATTTTACGTAATGCAGGGTGACTTTTACACCAAAGGAGCTTATGGCGAACCCGGGCTTCAACCTTTTGATATGAACAAGGCCATTGCTGAAAATCCGGATTATGTAGTTTTCAACGGACATGTTGGTGCCCTTACCGGCGACAATGAACTTCAAGTGAATGTTGGTGATACCGTAAGACTTTACGTTGGAAATGGCGGGCCAAACCTTACGTCATCATTTCACGCCATTGGTGAGATTTTTGATCGCGTGCGAGTCGAAGGTGGATCGTTGGTAAATAAAAATATTCAAACTACCTTAATACCTCCTGGTGGAGCTACGATTGTTGAATTTGCTGCAACTGTTCCCGGTGAAATAATTTTGGTCGATCACGCTATTTTCAGAGCCTTCAACAAAGGAGCTTTAGGCCAAATAAATGTGAGCGGTGAGGAAAATAAAAACGTGTATGCCGGTAAAATTAAAGAAGGAATTTATTTGCCGGAAGGTGGAACGATCCAGACTATGCCTGAGGATAAGCAAGAAGCTAAGGAAGCTAAGGCACCTTCAAACCTTACCCTTGCAGAAAAAATTGAAATAGGTAAAAATATATTCCAACACACTTGTTTTGCCTGCCACCAGGCAGATGGAAAGGGAATTCCAAATGCATTTCCACCATTAGCTAAATCCGATTACCTCAACGCAGATGTAAGTCGGGCTATCAATGTGGTGCTGCACGGTAAAAGTGGAGAAGTGACGGTAAATGGTACTACCTTTAATAGTGTAATGCCAGCGCAAACCCTCTCGGATCGCGAAGTTGCCAATGTATTGACCTATGTTTATAGTAATTGGGGCAATAATGGAACGAATGTCACCGAAGAGATGGTTAAAAAGCAACGGAAATAACGATTATTTTTCCCAAAAGGTTTTTATGTGTCCAAAATTTTTTCTGATTTCAATCGCACTCTTAATGGGAGTGTGCGGCTGGTCGCAAAGTGAAAACATGGTCACAATCCCCGGTGGTGAGTACACACCGCTTTATGGAAATGATTCTGCAAAAGTAAAAGTCGATCCCTTCGAACTAGATGTATATCCAGTAACAAATGCGGAATATCAGATATTTCTGAAAACCAATCCGAAATGGCACAAAGACAGTGCCGTTGCGCTTTTTGTTGACGCTAATTATCTCAATCAGTTTGACGCCGATGGCAATCTAAAGCCAGGTGAAAACCCCAATGGGCCAGTAACCAATGTTTCATGGTTTGCTGCAAAAGCCTACTGTAAATGTCAGCGGCAGCGCCTTCCGACAATGGATGAATGGGAGTTTGTGGCAGAATCAGATACTGCTTCACCGGATGCCAGAAAGAAGGAAGGATACAATCAGTATATTCTACGGTGGTACGAAACGCCGCACACACATCGAAACTCAATTGGGAGCACCTTTAAAAACTATTATGGGGTTTACGATATGCATGGGTTGATATGGGAATGGACACAGGATTTTAACTCCATACTGCTCACTGGAGAATCGCGTGGAGATGTGAAAAACAGCAATGCCCGTTTTTGTGGCGGCGCCTCACTTGGTGCTTCCGATTTGCGCGACTATGCAGCCTTTATGAGGTATGCTTTTCGCGGAGCTTTAAAAGGAAATTATTCGGTGCAAAATCTGGGTTTCAGATGCGCAAAGGATATTCCCGTAAAATAAAAATCAATGCAATGAAAACAAGAAGAACCATTTTCCTTATCCTGATTTTAATCGGATTTGGGTGCAGTTCGACCAACACAAATCAAACCGAAAAATCAGAATCCGATGGCTCGGCGTCACCCCAGAAAAAAGTTGTCCCGGATTTATCCATTTTCAACCTGCCCTCCAAATGGACTACCCAAGATGGAAACGATATCGAATTGAAAGATTTGCAGGGAAATGTACTCGTAGTGGTCATGATATACACCAGTTGCAAAGCTGCCTGCCCGCGGCTGGTGGCTGACGTCCGGAATATCGAGAAGGCCGTTCCCGACGAAAAAAATAAAGATGTAAAATACGTTTTTGTGAGTATCGATCCGGAAACCGATACACCTCAGCGGCTAAAGCAATTTGCAAAAGAAAATGAAATGGACAATGATCAATGGCTTTTTCTGCGTGGCTCGGAAGATGACACCCGTGAGTTTGCTGCTGTTTTGGCAGTAAATTACAAGGAAATCGCTCCTATCACTTTCAGCCATTCTAATATCATCAGCGTTTTTGATAAAAATGGCGTTCTGGTGGACCAAAAAGAAGGCCTTGGAACCGATGACAGCGAAACGATTAAGGCTATTGAACAATACGCCGGTTAAAGCTTTAACTGAAAATATTAAATGCCTAAGTCAATACTGTTAATATGAACATTTTAGCTCAATGACTACTCTACTTCTCGATCTCTGCGTTAAAGCTCTGCGGCCTCTGGGGTTAAAAAAAAGCGAACGCTCCATTCTACATGAAACTCAAAATTATCTCGTCCTGCTTTTCATCCTAATCTCAGGATCATTATCTGCTCAGACCTTCAACCTCTCTGCCGAGATACGCCCCCGATTTGAATACCGCCACGGATACGGCACACTCATCGGCGACAATCAGAATCCTGCAACATTTGTTTCTCAGCGTACTCGTCTCAGTTTTGGCTTCACCAATGATAAACTCAGCCTATACACCTCCATCCAAAACATAAATACTTGGGGAGATGTGAGCACCACATCTAATTCCTCAAAAAATGGCCTTGGAATCCATGAAGCCTGGGTGCACTATCAAGTTACACCAAAGCTGAGTTTCCGTTTTGGTCGTCAAGTTCTCAAGTACGACGATGAACGGATTTTCGGAAAGGTAGGTTGGGCTCAAGCTGAGCGAAGTCATGATGCATTGCTCACTTCTTTCAAACCTTCAGCCACTCAGCAAGTAGATTTAGGGCTTGCGCTTAATGCAAATGGTGAATCAAAATTTCAAGAACCTTATCCTATAAATCAGTACAAAAATATGCAGTATGTATGGTATCACGGCGGGTTCAAAGATTTTGAATTGAGCCTTCTTGCACTCAATCTTGGGAATCCATACACCGCTGATTCGGTGCAGAAGGTTGCCTATTCACAAACGTTCGGTACGCGTCTCACTTATGTGAAAAATCGCTGGAAAACGGATGCTTCGGTTTATGTGCAAACCGGAAAATTGGCCACAACTTCCCTCTCTGCGTTCTATGCTGCCGGGTCTGTTCGGAGAGATTTGACCGATAAATTTTCGCTTGGTGTTGGAACCGAATATCTTTCAGGAACCGATCAAGGCTACACCGATAAAGAACTACATTCCTTCAATCCGTGGTTTGGAACGAACCACAAATTCAACGGTTGGATGGATTATTTCTATGTCGGTAATTTTATAAATTCGGTCGGATTGATCGATGTTTATGCGCAGCTTCAATACAAGCCAGTAGACAAATGGACTTTCAATCTCAATCCACATTTCTTTAATGCTGCGGCTACTGTACTCGGAGCGGGAGATGGGGGACATGCTATGGCGAGCTATCTCGGTACAGAGTTGGATTTTAAAGGTACATACGCTGTCGCGAAATACGTGAATATTCAAGGTGGATATTCGCAGATTTTCGCAACAGAAACCATGCAAGAACTTAAAGGCGGGAATGCAGGTAGTACCAATAATTGGGCGTGGGTTATGGTGACAATCAATCCGGAGCTTTTTCATTGGGATGCCACGAAGTAAAAAGGGATGCCTCGAATAAAAAAAAAGGAAAGAAAATGGGCACTAATGCACGAATAAAAAAAGGGTTTTAAATAAGATTTAGGATGTGATTTATATTCGGAAATCATTCGTGCATTAGTGGCTAAAAAAAAGAACAATGGCCACTAATGCACGAATAATGAAAGCTTCTTGGCAACCAATTCATTATCCTTTTTATGTGAGTTTGGAAGTTGAAGTATACTCCCATTTAGTAAAGTTTCTTGCAAGACGAGAATCATTCGTGCATTAGTGGCAAAAAAAGAACCACCAACTACTCAATACGCAACAAATACTCCTTAACCACTTCCCAATCCGGATATTCCGTACTTCCAAACTGAATCCATTCACCATCGAAATCTTTCGCTCCATTATTCGGTCTATCGTCAATCAGATAATCACCACGATTCAAATTTTTATGATGCGAAAGAATCAGTCTTTTATAAAATAGGCTATCCGCATCTTTTCCAAAATGCTTTTGCACCCATTCCAACTTGTGTATCCACGCACTCGGATTGAGCCAGGAAGCAGTAGAAAGGATATAAAGTTCAAATTTTTCGGATAGCTTTTGAACGGCTTCAATCGCTCCGGGATACGGATCCATTTTGGAAAAAATATCCGGAACTTCGTCAAGATCATTTCGATATTTCTTTTCCATTTCGGGGTCTATTTTTGATATTGCTGACTTAAAATCTACCAGAACATTGTCCATGTCTATGTACACTATTTTCTTCATTGCTTTATGATTTTGATGTAAATAAAGGGATTGGCAACGTAGCCTATTTACGTTGAGCAAATATTATCCTCGTAAGGAATCTCTATTCATTGAGATGCCATCCGGTCTTAGAAAACAATAAAATTTTATTGTCAGAATTACTCTATTTTTCGAAAACGAAACGGTCGAAATCCGTGAAGTTTTAAAGGAAATATTTATCTTCTCTCCCCTTGAATACTCAACCTAACTCCTGCACCCAAACCTCCACTTTGAGTATAAATATTCAGTTTTTCATCACCTTCAAAACTCCCTGATGTGCGTCCATAAGAAAAAGAAACCAGGGTACCCTCTTCGTCAATACCCTCTTCCATCTCTGCGTCGATACCGTATTTTAAGAGAAGTTTGTTCCGCTCTTCGGCGTATTTTATTTCACCGTTGTATTTGGTTGTGTCCGATGAATAAGAGCCCGCACCGGCCATGTTGAATTCAGTTCGAATAACATCAAATTTCCAATCTCCGATATACGGATTTCTATAGTCGAAAGCATCTTTTTCACATTGCGTAAAGCAGAGAATTACTAAAATGGTGATAAACAAAATGCGAAAACAGTTCATGTTGATTTTGATTAAAAATGCTCTCTGATTATTATGACTTCCCAAACTTTTGGAAAATTGCAATTTCTGTTCGTACAATTAAGCCTCCTGCGGCGATGGAGACAATGGCAAGTGTAATGATATTATTAGTGTTTCCATCAGGGTTGAACCAAACTCCTGCCATTGCGACCGCTACAAGTACTGCTCCCCACCGAATCATTTTCCGCGCTGAAAATTTTTGAGCGAAGGCCCATCTCTCCTGACTTTTCATCGCTCTGGGTGTGCGATATCCATAAAAAGCGTTTATCTTTTTGGGAGGAAAATAGTATAATATACACCCAATTAAAAGGAATAAGAAACCGACAAGAATGGCAATCAGTAATGGCTCGGATTTTATGTATGCAGTTATCTCTATACCGTTTCTATTTTTATCCGCCTTTCAATTTGATCCTTTGAAATGGATCTATTGCTTACACGTAAAATAGTTAACCAAAAATAAAAAAAACAAACAGTATGAGGTGATTCATTCGGAAGGTTTCATGATTTATAGTTTAACGAAAATTAAAAAGCCCGCTATAATACGGGCTTTAAATTTGGGAAATAAAGGTTCAAATTATAAAAGAAGAACCAATAATAATATAATAATGATAGCACCACCGACAGAAATATAAACACCTCCGTTTCTCGCCTCTTTTTTCAGACTTTTCACCTCTTTTCTTAATTCTTTCTTTTCTGAAGAACTTAAATTAGACTTGTCGAGATTGTCAATTTCTGTAAGACGTGTTTCAATCCTATTTTTCAGGGCTTCTTTGGATGTTTCTGTAGGTGCCGGAGTAGCACTGGATGCGACCACAGGGGTACCTAGTGAAATACACAATGCAAATAAAAGAGCGGCAATAATTCTGTTCAACTTCATAATTTGGTTTTTAAAGTTTTAATAAATAATTTTAAGTGGTTTAATAGGAAACGTCTTAAAAGATTAATTTGTTCTGACGGAACATTTTTATACTGCTGGGTCTTAAAGGAAATTGCAAGTCTTGTTAATACAATATCACACTTCTAATTCAGGTACATTTAGGCATTTAAATTTCTGTAGGACAGAATTTTGATAACTCAATACCTCTAAATTAATTTTTACTTTTTAAAGCGGATTTCGACATTACATTACACATCTTTCCGAAGAACAAATTTCTTCGATTGGCGATCAGAATTTAATGGGGCAACCCGTTTCAATATCCATTTTATCCGACTCAAATCAGGTTGAACTAAGTCTCATCAACAGGACGGATTTATCTCAACAAAAATCTTAATTGAGCCACGATCTCGCAAAATAAATAGATCGAAAATGGACCATTAAACTATGTGAAAAAGGCCAGATCACACGAACTTATATTTTGTTTTTCTGTTTTTACCGAAAAGGTTTCCTACATCCAAAACACACCAATACCATATGAACAAAGACGAACTCATCACCACCGCCTGTGCCATGGTCGCCGATGATAAAGGCCTGCTGGCAATGGACGAAAGCAACCCCACATGCAACAAACGCTTTGCTGCTTTGGGAATTCATGAAACTCCCGAGATGCGTCGGCGTTACCGCGAAATGATTGTCACAACTCCGGGACTCAACGAAGCAATTAATGCCACTATTTTATACGATGAAACCGTCAGGCAAAAATTATCCGATGGAACGCCCTTTGTGGAAGCCGTGAAAAAAGCTGGAATTATTCCCGGAATTAAAGTCGATTTGGGCGCAAAAGAAATGCCTGGTTTTCCGCACGAAAAAGTAACTTCCGGCTTGGATGGCTTGCGCGAAAGATTGACAGAGTACAGCGAAATGGGACTGCGCTTTGCAAAATGGAGGGGGGTTATCAAGATCGACGAAGGAATTCCAACGCGTCGATGTATCGAAAATAATGCCAATGCTTTGGCTCGTTATGCCGCTCTTTGCCAAGAGGCTGGATTGGTTCCTATGGTAGAACCAGAGGTACTGATGGAGGGCAATCACAGCTTGGCGAAATGTGCGGCGGTTACCCAAAATGTGTTGCTCCTTACTTTCGGTCAATTGCACAAACAGCGCGTACTTACTGAAGGCATGATTTTAAAACCCAATATGGTTTTGCCCGGCAAAGATTCTTCGGATCAATCTAATACAGAAACCTTTGCAGAAGCTACCGTGAAATGTTTGATGCGCACCGTTCCGGCTTCGATTCCCGGCGTTGCTTTTCTGTCGGGTGGGCAATCTTCACAGCAAGCTTCCGCCCGATTGAGCACAATGAATGCCCGATACAAATTCGAAGTGCCATGGGCACTTACTTTTTCTTTTAGTCGGGCATTGCAATACCCGTCAATGGAAATCTGGAACGGAAAGGATGAAAACGTTGAACAAGCGCAAAAAGCTTTGTACCACCGCGCAAAATGCAATCAGGCAGCATGTGCTGGCAACTATTCAGATGAAATGGAAAAGTCCGACTACTTTTAGAACTAATAGGTTTTGAGTTTGTTTCAACTATTGATGGTCGATCAAATTAGACTTCAGTAAAAACTCAGAGAGAAATTCACATACCCAGAATAAAACCGCTCATAAACATAAAATGTCCAAAAATCCCAAAATAGTGATCATCGGCGCAGGCTTTGGGGGGCTCAAATTGGTAAAAGCGCTCCACAATAAACCCGTCGAAATACTTCTGATCGATCGCAACAACTATCATAATTTTCAGCCACTCATGTACCAAGTTGCAACCGGCGGACTCGAACCCGGAAGCATCGCTTATCCCGTGCGCCGTATTTTCTCAAACGAAAAGAATGTAACTTTCCGAATGGCCGAAGTGCAAGAGGTTGATGTCGCCAAAAATCAACTATCGACCACTATCGGGGAATTTGACTTCGATTACCTCGTTATAGCGTCGGGCAGCGAAAACAATTTTTATAATTTTGAGCCAGTTAAGGACAAGTTGCTTACGCTAAAATCAGTCCCCGATGCATTGACGATGCGCAACCGTATTTTTCAAAATTTGGAAAGAGCGTTGGTCCATGATCGAAAAAAATCGCTCGAAGAGATTATGAATATCGCGATTGTCGGTGGAGGGCCTGCGGGACTTGAATTGGCGGGTGCTTTAGCTGAAATGAAAAGATACATTATCCCCAAAGAATTTCCCGATCTGACACTTTCGAAGATGAGTATTAATCTTTATGAAGCCGGTCCACAATTGCTTGGTGCAATGTCGAATGAAGCTTCAGCAAAAAGTCTGGAATACCTCAAAGAAATGGGCGTAAATGTTTTTCTAAACACACCCGTCAAAAATTATAACGGTAGTACCATCGAGCTCAAGGATGGCAGTACTTTCAATACCAATACCGTAATTTGGTCGGCCGGAGTAAAGGGCTCGCCAATCAAAGGTTTGCCTAAGGAAGTGATCAATAAGGGAAACCGCATTTCAGTAAATGAATTCAATCAGGTAAATGAGGTAGATAATATATTCGCAATTGGCGATGTAGCTTCACACACTACCGAAGAAAATCCAAAAGGATTGCCAATGCTCGCACCTGTGGCTCAGCAACAAGGAGAGCTTTTGGCAAAAAATATTTTGAAGTTGATCGATCATAAGCCAATGAAGCCATTTGACTATCACAACAAAGGAGTCATGGCGACTATTGGAAGAAAAAAAGCCGTAGCCGATTTGCCAAACTATAAATTTCAAGGCTGGTTTGCCTGGTTTGTATGGATGTTTGTCCACATACTTTCACTCGCCGGATTTCGAAGTAAGATAGTGACCTTTATTGATTGGGTCTTCAATTATTTCAGTTACGACCGCCCGCTGGGATTGATTTTAAACCCCGCAGAAATCAAGGAAAAAACCCATAAAAAAGAACAAATTAAAGCAGAAGCATAAAATTATGAAATCCAAAAGCATAACTACCGAAGCAATTAATACCGTGCGAATTCTGTCGGCTGATGCCGTCCAAAAAGCAGACTCGGGACATCCCGGAACGCCTATGGCACTTGCGCCAGTCGGTCACATACTTTGGTCGGAAGTGATGAAGTACAATCCGAAAAATCCCGAATGGGCGAATCGCGATCGATTTATACTTTCTGCTGGGCACGCATGCATGTTACAATACAGCTATTTGTATCTTACGGGATACAAGATTTCACTCAAAGACATTAAAAATTTCAGGCAACTGCACAGCATTACTGCCGGCCATCCTGAATACGGTCTCGCTCCTGGAATCGAAGTTACGACCGGCCCGCTTGGTCAGGGATTTGCAAACGGCGTTGGAATGGGAATCGCACAGAAATATATGGCTGCCCGCTTCAATCAGCCTGATTTCAAACTTTTCGATTATAACATTTACGCAATTTGCAGCGACGGTGATTTGATGGAGGGCGTGTCAGCGGAGGCCGCGTCCTTAGCAGGCCACCTCAAGCTGGGAAATCTGATTTATCTCTATGACGACAATCACATTACCATCGAAGGCGATACCGACCTGACATTTAATGAAGATGTAGGCAAGCGATTTGAAGCTTACGGTTGGCACGTTCAAAATGTATCTGATGCCAATGATTTGGATGCGGTTTCCATAGCGATTAAAAATGCGCAAAAAGAAACCGATCGTCCTTCGCTGATAAAAGTCCAAAGCATTATTGGTTACGGAAGTCCAAATAAACACAATTCTGCCGCCGCGCACGGTTCACCGTTGGGCAAAGATGAAGTAAAATTGGTCAAAGAAAACTTCGGCTTCGATCCGAATAAGAGTTTTAACGTTCCTGACGAGGTGTTGGATTTTTACCGAAAGGCCGGAGAAAAAGCTGCGAAAAATGAGAAGGACTGGAATGAATTGTACAAAAAGTACAAGAAGCGACATCCCGATCTTGCGAAGGAATACGAGACAATAAGCTCCGGAAAACTGCTTGAAGGCTGGGAGAAAAAACTTCCGGTATTCGAAGCAGGAGATAAAATGGCCACCCGAAAAGCTTCGGGGAAAACGCTAAATGCGATCGCTGAATATTTACCCCAATTAATTGGTGGTTCGGCCGATCTTGCACCATCTACCGATACCCATCTCAACGCTTATGAATCCTTTTCACCAAAACATCACGAAGGTCGAAACTTCCATTTTGGGATTCGCGAACATGCGATGGGAGCGGTACTCAATGGAATGGCACTAAGTAATTATCTGATTCCTTACGGTGCTACGTTCCTAATCTTCTCAGATTATATGCGACCACCTTTGCGACTGGCCGCCATTATGAAAATCCGTCCGATTCTGGTATTCACCCATGATAGTATCGGCCTCGGCGAAGACGGCACAACGCACCAACCTGTGGAGCAATTGATCAGTTTAAGGTCGGTGCCAAATATGACGGTTATACGTCCGGCTGATGCCAACGAAACCGCTCAGGCATGGAGCGCAGCAATCCATCACACAGAAGGTCCGGTGTGCATTGTTTTGACCCGCCAGGGAGTTCCTACCATCGATCAGAAAAAATATGCTAAGGCAAAAAATCTTGAAAAAGGAGCCTACATCCTTTCCGAATCGGATGGAGATCCGGATATTATTTTAATCGCCACAGGATCAGAAGTTCATTTGATTCTCGAAGCACAAGAAAAATTGAAGAAAAGCAAGATTGATGCGCGCGTTGTCAGTATGCCTTCCTGGAATTTGTTTGACCATCAGAGTGCGGCTTACCGCGAAAAAGTTTTGCCGAAAGGCGTACGAAAACGACTTGCAGTTGAGGCCGGATCGCCGATCGGTTGGCACAAATATGTAACCGACGAAGGCGATGTAATCGGCATCGACAAATTCGGCGAATCCGCTCCTGGCGATCAAGTGATGAAGGAATACGGATTTTCAGTTGAAAATGTGGTGAAACGAGCGAAAGCTTTGGTTTCTAAAAATGGGTAAGGTCTTCTTTGCGCCTTTGCGCTTAAAAAAAATATTACCATGCCAAAAGAAATAAAGAAAATCGGAATCTGCGCCGATCACGGCGGCTTCGAACTGAAGGAAAAAATCATAGAAATCCTCAAGAATAACAACTTCGAAGTCGAAGATTTTGGAGCAAAAGTCCTCGACGACAAAGACGATTATCCCGACTACGTAATTCCTTTGGCGAAAGCCGTAACAGGCGGTCACATTTTCCGTGGCATCGCCATTTGCGGAAGCGGAGTGGGAGCCTGTATCGCTGCCAACAAAGTGGCCGGAGTGCGTGCCGCCTTGGTGGAAGGATATTTCTCAGCCCACCAAGGAGTCGAAGATGACGACATGAATATGATCTGCCTCGGAGGAAGGATAACTGGCTTCGCAAGCGCCGAAGAACTGGTTCTGGCATTCCTAGACGCAAAATTTATCGGTGCCGAAAGGCACATTCGCCGATTGCGAAAAATTCAAAAATTGGAAAACAATTCACGAGATGGAGTGTAGTTTTCTTGAACGCTTTAATGACTAAAAGCAAAAACTATAAACTATCCCGATATCGCTTACGCGCTTCCGGATGAGTTTGAAGCCGAAAAATCTTTCAGTAATTCTGTCTCACTCAAAAACCAAAAAACATGAACCCACTAAATAAAGTACGAAACCACGGCCAGAGCATCTGGCTTGACCTTCTTGACCGCGAAATTATGGACTCAGGTAAATTGCAAAGTTTGATCGATGATGATGATTTGCGCGGTCTCACGTCAAATCCTTCTATTTTTGAAAAAGCCATCAGCGGAAGCGATGATTACGACACCGATATTGCCAAATTCGCTAAAAAGGAAGATGACAATGCAGATATATTCTTCGATCTCGCCATCGAAGATATTCAGCGGGCAGCTGATATTTTCAAACCGGTTTATGACAAAACGGATGGCAAAGACGGTTTTGTGAGCCTTGAGGTTTCACCGCACTTGGCGCGCGAAACGGAGAAAACAATAGCGCAGGCTCGTGATTTGTGGAAACGAGTAGATCGCAAAAATGTGATGATAAAAATTCCAGGAACTAAGGAAGGTTTGCCGGCTATCCGAAAATGTCTGAGCGAAGGAATCAATGTAAATGTCACGCTGCTGTTCGGTTTACCGCGTTACCGCGAAATTACGGAAGCATTTATGTCGGGACTCGAAGATCGCGTGAAAGCAGGAAATGATATTGAAAATGTAGCTTCGGTTGCCAGCTTTTTTCTGAGCCGCATCGATGTGATGGTCGATCCGATGATCGATAAAAAAGGCGCGAAGGAGCTGAGAGGAGAGATAGCCATTGCTTCTGCGAAAAAGGCCTATCAGATTTATCTGGAAATGGTTGAAAGCGACCGCTGGAAAAAGCTCCAAGCTCAGGGAGCCCATCGTCAGCGGGTGTTGTGGGCGAGCACGAGCACAAAAGATCCTTCATTCAGTGATGTGAAATACGTGGAAAGCCTGATCGGAAAAGAAACCATCAACACATTACCGATGGAAACCATCGATGATTTTCGCGATCATGGAAAAGCGGAGAATACGCTGACCAAAAGAATCGATTATGCGAATGAGATGATGGAAGGCTTGAAGAAAATCGGGATTGATATCGATGACATCACTCAAAAATTAGAGGATGAAGGAATCGAAAAGTTCAACAATGCTTATGATAAGCTTCTCGAGAGTATTGACGAGCAGAAACATAAGAACGAAGTGAAACAATGATAGATTTCGATAGTTCGAAAATCAAAGTCGTCTACATGGACATCGGCGGGGTATTGCTCACCAACGGCTGGGGTCATGAATCGCGTGAGAAAGCTGCTGCAAAATTTGATATTAACTACGACGAAATGAATGTGCTCCACAATTTTATTTACAACGTTTTTGAGATTGGCAGCATTTCGCTCGACGAATACCTCGATACGGTGGTGTTTCACGTTCCACGCGATTTTGCGAAAGAAGATTTCAAAGAGTTTATGTTCGCCCAATCGGTTGAATTACCTCATTTTCTCTCGTGGGTGAAATCCTGGAAAACCCGCACACAACTTCCTGTTTTTGCGCTGAGCAACGAAAGCCGCGAACTAAATACTTATCGGATCCAAAAATTCTGTTTGCACGAAGTATTTGATGGATTTTTCTCATCGTGTTATGTAGGTTATCGCAAACCCGATCCGCGGATCTTTCGCCGGGCAATGGAAATTGTGCAGGTTTCTCCCCACGAATGTATTTACTTTGACGACCGCGAAATGCTTGTAAATACCGCAAAAAAATTGGGGATGAACGCCATTCATCATCAGGAATTTAAAGACACCAAAGCCATTCTCGAAAAATTAATACGAAAAGAACACCATGGAAAATAAAAATCAAAACGCATTTGGAATGATCGGCCTCGGTACGATGGGATCAAACCTTCTGCAAAATGTAGCTGATCACGGGTATAAATGTGCCGGATACGATGTCGATTTTAATAAGGTGGACGCTGTCAATCAATTAAATCGCGAAAATATTCACGGATTTGCCGACCTGACTGATTTTGTAAATAGTTTGCAGAAACCGCGTATCGTCATGATGTTGGTTCCTGCCGGAATTATTGTAGATAATGTAATCGGCGATTTGCTGAAAGTGCTGGAGAAAGAAGATATAATTATCGACGGTGGAAATTCGCATTTTACCGATACCGAGCGGCGTTACAAAAGCCTTGAAGAAAAAGGGTATAATTTTATAGGTATGGGAGTTTCTGGCGGAGAGATAGGTGCCCGTCGCGGACCGAGTATGATGCCCGGCGGAAACGAGAAAGCTTACAAGCAGATTGAGCCCATACTTGAGAAAATTGCTGCACACGTCAAAGGAGAGCCCACCGTGGCGTTTATGGGCGTGCGCTCAGCAGGACATTTTGTGAAGATGGTTCACAATGGTATTGAGTACGCCCTGATGCAACTCATATCCGAGACCTATGAAATAATGAAAAAAGGATTGAAACTAAGTGATAATGACATTCACAAGGTGTTCGCCCGGTGGAACGAGGGTCGCTTGCAATCGTATCTAATTGAAATCACACGCGATATTTTTGCCTATCAGGAAAAAGGAAAGGATTATCTTTTGCTCAATGATATAAGAGATGAGGCTAAGGCCAAAGGAACCGGTAAGTGGACTTCGCAGGCCGCTATGGATCTTAGTCTTCCGATACCGATTATTGACATTTCCGTGGCCATGCGTGATCTTTCGAAGTATAAAGATTTGCGGGTTGCGGCAGCTCTGCTGTATCCTGATGCGCGCAAAATGGATTACCGCGACACGAGCAATAACTATATAGATCATCTCGAGCAGGCATTTTATTTCGCCATGGTTTCTGCGTATGCACAAGGTATGCACTTGCTCTACCGCGCTAATGAGCAATACGAGTACAAGCTAAACCTCGATTCTATAGCGAAAATATGGCGTGGTGGCTGTATTATAAGATCCCAATTTTTGGAAGATATCTATGCTGCCTTTTCGAAAAAATCAAATTTGAAACATATTATGATGGACCAGTCGATACAAAAAAACGTGATCGATAGCATACCGGGCATTCGCACGGTCGTTTCTGACGCTACCCGACATGGTATTGCAGTGCCTGCTTATTCAGCTGCGCTAAGCTATTTCGATAATTTCAGATGTGAATTTATGCCCGCAAACCTTATTCAGGCGCAGCGTGACTTCTTTGGATCACATACCTATGAACTCAAAGCAAAGGAAGGCGTTTTCCATACAGAATGGGAGGAGAACACTAATTAATCTTTTCTACTATTACTTACAATTTAAACGAAAACCCTCTGCGTAATCTCTCTGCGAAACTTGCGACCGTAGGAAGCCCGTATGGGCGGTTCATAAAAACCAACCCCTCTAAAAACTAAAACCCATGTCAAAACCATCAAATAAAAAAGCAAGCCCCACCATTTTCCTTATTTTCGGTGGCACCGGCGATCTCACCAAGCGAAAAATTATGCCCGCCATTTACAACCTCTTCCTCGAAAACTGGTTGCCTGATAATTTCGCCATTATTGGTACTTCTTGGACGAAAATGAGCGACGAGGAATACAAAAAAGAAATATTGTCGGCAGTAAATGAATTTTCCCGAAAGGGCAAAACCAAAAAAGAAGAATGGTCGAAATTCGCTGATCATATTACGTATCAGACCGCTGATATCAAAGATGCGGCAACCTTTAAGCCCTTTGGGACAAAGATTGAAAAATACAAGCAGCAATGGGATGAATCTCCTTCCCTTATTTATTATTGCGCTGTGGCACCTCATTTTTTTTGCGAT
Organism: uncultured Cryomorphaceae bacterium; assembly: GCA_963741985.1. Classification (GTDB taxonomy): domain Bacteria; phylum Bacteroidota; class Bacteroidia; order Flavobacteriales_D; family Cryomorphaceae; genus Cryomorpha. The sequence goes on along the minus strand of CAVUKD010000003.1, from coordinate 344,639 downwards.
ATTGCCGAGAATATTTCCAAGGCTAAGCTCGAAAATGATTGCGAAACCACCCGAATTATTGTCGAAAAACCTTTTGGGCACGATCTCGATTCAGCGAAAGATTTGAATAATAAATTGCTCACGATTTTTCAGGAAAAACAGATTTACCGAATCGATCATTACCTCGGTAAAGAAGTGGTGCAAAACGTTATGGCTTTCAGATTTGCAAATGCAATTATGGAACCACTCTGGAACCGAAACCACATTGAACATATTCAGATTTCAGTTACCGAACAACTTGGAGTGGGCACCAGAGGCGACTATTTCGACAAAGCCGGCGTGCTGCGCGATATGATCCAAAATCATTTGCTGCAGCTGCTGTGCATCATTGCCATGGAGCCGCCTATCAACTTTGATGCGGATGAGGTGCGCGATCGGAAAGTCGATGTTCTTAAGGCGATGCGAAAAGTGGAGCCCGGAAAAATTGAATCAATGTCGGCACGTGGTCAATACAGCTCAGGATGGATTGAGGGTAAAGAAGTGCCGGGATACCGCGAAGAAAAAGATGTCGATCCTAAATCGAATACCGAAACCTACGCCGCACTCAAACTTCACGTCGATAACTGGCGCTGGCAGGGCGTTCCATTCTATTTGCGCACCGGCAAGCGTCTATTCAAAACAGCTTCGATCATTACGATCCAGTTTAAGGAAGTGCCACACAATATTTTTTTGTCGGAAGAGTCGGGTACGCCCAAGCAAAACCGGTTGGTAATAAGCATTCAACCCGATATGGCTATTCGATTTCAATTGCAAAGCAAGATACCTGGTCTTGAGATGGCTTTGAATACGGTCGATATCGTTTTTGATTATTTTGGAAACAAGAAATCCGATTCGCCGGAAGCATATGAAACCCTTCTTCTCGATGCGATAACGGGAGATCAAACCCTCTTTATGCGGGCCGATCAGGTGGAAGCCGCGTGGGAGCTTATTATGCCGATTCTCAATAATTGGGAAAAGCATACTACGAATAATTTCCCGAATTATGCCGCCGATTCGTGGGGGCCTGAAAATGCCGAAGCGCTTATCGCAAAAGACGGGTATCATTGGTTTAACCTTCCGGAAAAAAACAAAAAAGACTGACGATGGATCTCCAGATTTACGAACACGTTAACGATTTGATTACCGCTTTAGCGGAAAAGATTGTGGCTGCAGCTAAAGAAGCGATTGCCGAGCGTGGCCAGTTTAATTTTGTGCTTTCGGGTGGAAGTTCGCCAAGAAAATTATACGAATTGTTGGCTTCGGAAGGCTTTAAAAGCAAGCTTGACTGGAGCAAAACTTTTTTCTTTTTCGGCGATGAACGTTTTGTACCGGAAGGTGACGCACGAAGAAATTCTGTGATGGCCAAAGAGTCATTGTTCGATCTTTTAAAAACTTCGCCCCCCCATATTTTTAAAATCGATACATCCGGCACCCCGGAAGAGGCCGCTTGGAATTATACAGACGCCATTGGAAGACATTTTAAAAATGAACCCGTTAAGTTTGATTTTATTTTATTAGGACTTGGCGACAATGCGCATACTGCCTCGTTATTTCCTTTTACAGATGTGCTCGAAGCCACCGATGCAACGGTGGAATCGGTATTTGTTGAAGAAGTGGATATGTACCGGATTACGATGACAGCGCCACTAATTAACCAGGCCCGGCATATCGCTTTTCTGGTTTTTGGAAAAGATAAAGCGGAAGCAGTTTACAATGTATTAGAAGACACGACGGGGTCCGCGAATCAATTTCCGGCGCGCTTAATCCACTCCGATAGGGGCAAAGTGCAATGGTTTTTGGATACAGCGGCGGCATCGCGGTTGTAGAAAAAAACCTGAATTTGAAAAAGTGCCATTCATAAAATACTTTTACGCATTTAAAAAAAAGGATTATGTTCCCTAAAATAAACCCTACAGAAACTGCCGCTTGGAAAGCGTTAACGGCTCACCAGAACGAAATGAAAAAAGTGCAAATGAAAAATCTCTTTGCACAAGATTCAAAAAGGTATGAAAAAATGTCGATTACTTTTAACGATATCCTTTTCGATTATTCCAAAAACATTATCACCGAAGAAACGCTGCAAAAACTCTTAGACCTTGCCAATGATTGCAAGCTCGAAGAAGCTCGAAAAGCAATGTTCGACGGTGAAAAAATCAACCGAACAGAAGATCGGGCCGTGATGCACACGGCCCTTCGCAGTTTTTCGAAAGAAGCGATCACAATTGATGGTGAAGACGTGATGCCCGAGATTCGAGAGACGCGCCAAAAGATGAAAGTTTTTTGCCAAAAAATCCACAGCGGCGAATGGAAAGGTTATAGCGGAAAGAAAATTAAGAACATCGTGAACATCGGAATCGGTGGGAGCGACCTCGGACCGGTGATGGTCACGGAAGCGTTGAAACCATATTGGATCGATGGAATTCATGCCCATTTTGTTTCAAATGTCGATGGAACCCAAATCGTCGAAACATTGAAAAACCTGAATCCCGAAGAAACGCTCTTTACCATTGCTTCAAAAACATTCACTACGCAGGAAACGATGACCAACGCACACACTGCACGCGATTGGTTTTTGAAATCTGCAAAGGATGAAAAGTTCGTTGAAAAACATTTCGTAGCACTTTCTACAAACGAAAAAGGGGTGAAAGAATTTGGAATCGCTCTTGAAAACATGTTCGTTTTTTGGGATTGGGTAGGAGGGCGGTACAGCCTTTGGAGCAGTATCGGACTGTCGATTGCGCTGACCATCGGCTATGACAATTTTGAGCAATTATTGAAAGGAGCGGAGTCAGCGGATGATCATTTCGCAAAAACGGATTTTAAGCAAAACGTTCCGGTTATTATGGCACTCGTCGGTTTGTGGTACACCAATTTTTTCGGTGCCGAAACGGAAGCTATCTTGCCCTACGATCAATATATGCATCGCTTCCCCGCTTATTTCCAACAGGGAAATATGGAGAGCAATGGCAAACGCACCGACCGAAATGGAAACGATGTAACGTACAGCACCGGACCTGTGGTTTGGGGCGAACCCGGCACCAACGGCCAGCACGCTTTCTATCAGCTTATCCATCAGGGAACACATCTGATTCCTTGTGATTTTATCGCTCCGGCTATCAGCCATAATCCCGTGGGAAAGCACCATCCGATATTGGTTTCTAATTTTTTCGCGCAGACGGAAGCATTGATGAATGGAAAAACAAAAGATCAAGTAGCCGAAGAACTGAATGATCAGGGAATGGATAAATCCGAAAGAGAGAAGTTAATTCCATTTAAAGTTTTCACTGGAAATAAACCCACAAATTCATTCTTGCTGAAAGAAATTACACCGCATTCACTCGGTGCCTTAATCGCTCTTTACGAACATAAAATATTTGTGCAGGGAGTAATCTGGAATATTTTCAGTTTTGACCAATGGGGTGTGGAGCTTGGAAAACAACTCGCTAAAAAAGTGCTGCCACAGCTAGATGGCGATGACAAAGTCGAATCGCATGATGGATCTACGAATGGATTGATTAATGCGTATAAAAAGTGGAGGGGGTAATAGGGTATTCAAAGAGATTCTCAATTGACTTGAATAACGAGTTCCACGGCGTTCGCAATGCTTCGGAATTATCCTACAAAATAAACCAATCGGCATTCCGATGAGGAGTGTGGTGCTGAAATACGGTAGTTCCGAATTTTTTGGGAAGGTCGCGCAGCATTGCAAATGCTGCGCAGCGTGTCTGCCCTTTTTCAATGAATATCTTTACGATCTCAGAGAAAACTCTCTGCGATCTCCCCGAAAAAAAACTTTTCGAAACTTGAGACCGAAGGGAATCCATATGGGCGGTTAAACCCTTTTCAAATCCCCATAGCTGCGTAATAAGCAGCTCCCATAAGCGCAGTCTTATCGTTCAGCACCACTTTCACAGGAATGGTTTTGAGCAGATTCCCCATACGTCCGACGTTTACAAAACTCTTATAAAATTCCTTTTTATCGATTAAACTAAGGATTTTTGGAGCAATGCCGCCACCGATGTAAATTCCGCTCATCGCTTTGGTTTTGAGCGCAAGCTGAGCGGATTCTTCACTCAGATATTTCACGAAAAGTTGGAGCGTCTCCACACATACCGGATCTCTCTTTTCTTTAGCCGCTCTGGAAATTGCTATGGGCGGATCTTCTTCACGAAACTGGCTGGTAAGCCATTCCGGTTCATTTTCATCTCTGTACTGCCGTAAAAACTGATAGATATTATGGATACCCCGACCAGAAAGCAATCTTTCCCAGCTTACACGACCAAATTTGGCCATCAAGAATTTCCACAATTCAACATCCATCTCGTTTCGCGGACTGTAATTGCAATGCCCGCCTTCGGTCGCATACGGATGAAATGCTTCGCCATCCCAGTACAATCCCGCCTCGCCGAGTCCTGTGCCTGGCGAAATAATCGCAGCATTGCCATTGCCTTTTTCGCCATGAATAATCGTCTCGATATCCGAATCATCCAATCCGGAAAGCCCATAGGCATTGGCTTCAAGATCGTTGATGAGCTTTACGCTTTTGATGTTCAATTCTTTTTCCAATCGCTCGCCATCAATCTCCCAAGCGAAATTGGTTCCCAGCGCTTTATTGTCGGTAACGGCTCCCGCCACACCAAGGCAGGCACCGTGAATCGGCTCGTCATCTAGGTCGTGAAAAGAGCGCACCGCGGTCAAAAAGGAGGCATGATCTTTCGTAGGATATTGATCGCGTTTTAACGCAATGAGCCGTGCGTTTTTTACTTCAAATAAGGCGAGATTGGTTTTGGTTCCTCCCACATCTGCTGCCAGTACTACCGCCGATTTGGGTAGCTGTTTTTTCCCGGAAGGGTAAGCCATCGGAAGTTTTGTTTTCGAAATATCAGGCAGCGAAATGTGATCGGATTTTTCCATTTATAGAGCTTTTACGTTTTTATTACCTTTCGGTAAATCTGGAGTGAACGACATCAACAGCATACCGCTTATCCTCCCATTTATTCGCCTTCTCCCAATAGAAGGTGAATTCAATTTTGTCGGTTTTCGCGTTCATTTCATTTATATCTGCGACGAAAATACCAATTCCCGTGTCAATAGCACTCACGGTATGTTCCGATTTCCAACCATCGTCGCTCCACACCACATCAGCCATAGCCTGCATCTCAATACGCAAATACTTTTTGTCGGAAAAACGCGCCAACGGATTATCAAAACGCCATATCTTAAAATCACAACGAGTCTTGTTTTTAATGTATCGATCTTCTGTAAAGCTGGGCATTTCAAATATTTTCTTTTCTCCGATCGAAGCGCAGAGTTTCAAATATTCGGCATTGGCCCACGTGAGCGGCATGGCAGCTCCGGTATGCTTGCCCAGAAATAATCGCTTTTCGGGAATATCTTCGCTGTCCCAAATCTGCTCGGGGATGAGTCCGTGATTTGAGAAATTATCCATGGCTTTCAATAAGTTTTTGGCCTTTTTGATATTTCCTGCGGCTATCTCGTAATGCGCGCGCTCGCCGGTGAGTAGGGGCCAAGCTCTGCCGATTCCGGTTCCATCATAAGGATCGCCGTTAGCATGCTCGCCGTATCCATCGTTGTTGTAGCGATGCCAGCACGGGCCGTTTGGTGTGTCGACTTTTAGCAAAGCGTCGATCACTTTCAGGGTATTCAATATTTTGGGATCATCGGCCGCGCGCAATCCAAATCGCACCAATGCCAAAGCATCTACGCTTATGAGATCTGTCAACTTGACGATCCCTTCGCCATTTTTGTGGTTTTTCAGATTAATAGTTCTCTCGCCCAAATCTTGTGCAGCAATATCTTTAAATGGATTTATGCGGATGTAGTATCCTTCAATATTGTGGTTTTTTGCGAGTTGTGTGCCTTCCACATAGAGTTGCTTTTCGATGGCTTCATTCCAATTGTCGGCAGTTTCCCTGCAAAATTGAGCCAAACCTTCTTCCCCATTTATTTCCGCAAGAGCAGCACCGGCGAGCAATGCGGCGATCTCGGTGGCTAGGGTATAGGGCGTATAGCCTTCTTCCTCTTCCCAGCGATCCTGCCGGGTATATGCACCGTTTTTTAATATAAAGCTCAACGCTTTTTTTGTCAGAGGCCAATACCGCGACATTCGCGCGACATCGATGGCTTTTCGCTCGTAAGCCTTATGCACTTCAATGATCGGCAGGGCTACCTGATCCATCTGTATGCCTTTCCAATTGGGCTCGCCTTCCAACCACATATTTTGCGGCCAGCTACCATCGGCATTTTGGGTCGACATCAGGAAGTTTAGGATTCGTGATACATCGTCATCGGCCTCCAAGGCGAGAAAACCACCTGAACTTTCCGCCAAATCGCGGGGCCAAACGAGGTGATATCCGCTTTCGTCGCGATCGTTTTTCGATTCTCCCCACGGAATGGAAAGGCTGGCAATAATACCTCCGGGAAAGCTATTTGCTTCGTGTATCCTTAACACTGCCGCACTAATTTTAGCATTTTTAGCAGGTACGGTTTTCAACGTTTTTTGCCAATCCGACCATTCTGTTACATATTCCGCTTTCGCACTTTCAAAACCATCGAGAAGGCTTGATCTGGCATGGTTGGCTGCTTCTGCAACATTACGTCCGAAGCTCAGAGCCAATACGAAATCGTGGGATTCGGAAATGTCTATTTCGGCTGTAAGCGCTATATTTCCGTTATGGGCTTGGGGGTAATCCCACTTCATTTCCTTGTGGCGATGTATGTCCGTCCACCCATCAGATGTACCCACATATCCCACCGAGCGTTTCAATAAGTCGGAGGAGCAAGCCAGGGCCAATGTTATGTCGCCATTTTGTGCAAAGAGCATCGGCACACCTTTATACTCGCCGATCCAGCCGGTATTATTGCGCCCCTGGTTATTGATATGTGGAGCGAGGAGCGCGTAGAGTTTGTAGGTTTTGTTTTTCTTCTTTTGCTTAAAGCGAATGTGCTGAAGTATCGTATCGCGGTAAGGGTCGGTAAGGATTTCTTTTTCGATTTCGAAGCCACCCTTCAAACTTGTGTTTTTGATCTGGTACGCCGGAATGCCGGTCTCCACCATTTTCGTAACGTGCTGCGTATCTCGCTTTTCTTCGTAAAACAAACCGTCGCCATCCGTGACCAACAACTCCATATCGCGTATACAGGCAATATCTTCTCTCGGATAATACACCTCATTGAGAATTCCGTGGCTCAATGTGAAAGCCACTTGCGATGCAGGGTTGAGCGATTTCCCAATTCCCGATTTCGAACTCGACGTCCACTTGGGTTCCATGCCCGGAGCGCCGGGTGCTTCATTGTTTTTTGTATTCATATATCGTTGGTTCCGAATTTGAAAATCGCCGCATACCAACCGCTTTTATACGGTGAAGGAAATAAGGTACCGACGGAATATTCATTTAGAAACATAAAACAGTTTGCCTGTTCAAATGTTCTTTTTCACTGTGTATATCCGCGATTTGGAAATCTCCTGATAGATAGGAATCCCATTTTTAGAAATACAACAAGAGGTTTTTACCGGTTAATCGTTCGGATTTGAACTATCAATCAGTACCTTCCGAAAAATAAAGTCAAACCTCAAATTTTGCTTATGCGCAAACATTTTCACTCAGCCATCTTCACCTTCCTCAGCCTCGGCTGTTTTGGTCAGTCGCCGGTCGATGGCTTTTTCAAGGGCAAAGGACATTATGAAGCGGTCGTGGGCGGCGGATTTTCATTAAATGGCAATTTTTACGCCGGTACCGATAAGGTGGCACTTACGCGAAAAGGGATTTATACCAACCTCTTTCTCGCCGCCGGAGTCACCGGCCGATTGGATGTGTACGCCAATATTCCTTACGTTGCCGTAAATGGTGAAGGCGACTTGCAAGATGGCAGCATTTACATAAAATACAAAATCCTTGAAAAACCATTGAGCTCCGGATCTTTCTCAATAAGCCTCGCCGCCGGATATTCTACCAATCTTACCGATTACCAAACCGAAGGAGGCGACGCTATCGGCCAGCAGGCGCAGGTTCTCGATATTCGCCCCGTGCTTCATTATGCACGTAATTCGGGATGGTTTTACACTTTGCAGGGCGGGTATCAATCCAAAGGTGCTCCCGTGCCCAACTCCATGGCCATCGGTGCGAAAGTTGGAAAAGCAGGCGAGAAGAACTATTTCGATATCTGGTACGATTTTCAAAACGCCTTCGGCGGACTGGATTACCGTGGCACGCCCGCACCAAGCACTTTCCGCGAACTGGGAGTGAGCTATCAACGCGTCGGTGCGACGTATTACCGCCCGCTACTTCCGTGGTTGGGTGCTTTTGTCGGGACTTCTTATGCGATCACTGGAAGGAATGTAGGGCAAGGGCCGGGGATGAGTGCGGGGGTGGTTTTTAAGAATTAGGTTTTAGCCATAAGCTTCAAGCTGCAAGAGGGGTCGTTTTTTGGGGTAGTTTTTCTCTTTTTTAGTTTAAAAAACGATCCAATGTTAAGAAATTCTATTTCAACTTATTGACTTTTCTTTTGTTGGACAACGCCTCAATAGGTTCAGGAACAAAATGACCTTTTCCTCCTGCTCGATCATCATTGAAACCGTCGGGGATTTTATCAGCATTGGTCAGCTGATCCCACGTTACATTTTCTTTTCCATCATCTGTCTTCACCATTGTGATACATCCTTCCACCGGGCAAACCAATGCACAAAGATTGCAGCCGACACAATTCTCTTCGATGATTTCCGGAATTCTGTTGCCATTTAGTTTATTCAAACTAATGGCCTGATGCGCTCCGTCGTCGCAGGCAATATAGCATAGATCACATCCGATACATTTATCGCTATTAATACTAGCTTTTACTTCGTGTTTCAAATTTAGATGTTTCCACTCCACGACATTTGGCAGGGCCTTTCCGGCAAAATCATAAATAGTATTGTAGCCTTTGTCGTCCATAAATTTCCGAAGGCCGGCTTCCATTTCCCGCACAATGCCGAAGCCATAATGCATGGCGGCAGTACATACCTGAACAGATGTGGCTCCGAGCAGAATAAACTCCACGACATCTCTCCATGTTTCTATTCCACCAATTCCGGACAAAGGAACATGACCAATTTCCGGATGTTGCGCAAGATCCTTAAGCATGTGAAGTGCTATGGGTTTCACTGCCGGTCCGCAGTAGCCCCCATTGGTTCCTTTTCCATCAACTATCGGGTAGGGCGCATAGGTATCCAAATCAATTCCTACGATACTCTTCACTGTATTGATCAATGAAATCGCATCTGTGCCGCCTTGAGCGGCAGCCAAACCCGGATCCGTAATATGCGAAATATTTGGTGAAAGCTTCGTAATAACCGGAATCGTGGCCGCTGCCATTACCCATTCTACAATGGTTTTTAAGACTTCCGGTTCTTGGCCAACTGCCGAACCCATTCCCCGCTCGCACATGCCATGCGGACAGCCAAAATTTAATTCGATACCGTCAGCACCTGCGTTCTGAACATCCCTAATAATCGATTCCCATTGTTCTCTGGTTTCCACCATCAATGAGGCGATAACCGCATGATTTGGAAAGTGTTTTTTGACCTCTTCAATTTCCCGAAGGTTATCTGCCAAAGGCCGATCGGTGATCAATTCAATATTACTGAATCCGGCCATCCGCGTATCGCGATAGTTCATTGAACCATACCGACTGGACACATTGATGGTAGGAAAACCTAAGGTTTTCCAAACTGCACCCCCCCAACCGGCGTCAAATGCTTTCATCACTTGGTAACCAGAATTTGTAGGTGGCGCAGATGCCAACCAAAACGGATTGGGTGCTTTTATTCCTGCAAAATTTATTGATAGATCTGCCATATTTTGTTTTGATTGTGGTTGACTATTTATTCAACCATTCATGAATTCCTTTTGCGGCAAGCTTACCGTCATAAGCGCCATTAACCACTTCAGCACCTCCGTTGATTAGGTCTCCACCGGCGAAGTATTTCGGATTTGTTGTTTGATTGTTTTCACAGTTAACCGCAACCCTTATTTTGGAATCCATTTCGAGATTGTCAATGAGTTCCGTAAGTGCTTTTTGTTTGGACTGACCGGTTGCTTTTATGACCATATCACAAGGTATATCAAATTCACTTCCGTCGATGTTTTGCAATTTGCCATCACGCAGTTCGGTTCGTATGAGTTTTATTCCGGTAACGGTATCATTTCCCAAAATCTCAACAGGAGAAACATTGAACATACCATTTACTCCGGCTCCCACAGCGAGAGCGTATTCAAAAGAATAGGCACCCATATTTTCTTTGCTCCCACGGTATGCGAGCACCACATTTTCAGCGCCCATTCGAGCGGATTCTGAGGCTGCATCCATGGCGGTATTTCCTCCACCTAAGACCACCACACTTTTCGGAATCGTGAAATCGGATTTTTTCATCTTCAATTCCTCAATTATTTCAACAGCTCCATGGACCCCTTCTTTGTCTTCACCTTTGAGGTTTAAAGTTCGCGTTGGCCCAATACCCACACCCAGAAAAATTGCGTCATACTTTTCTTCGAGTTTTGTTATTTGCTCCTTAGTAGTTATGGATGAATTGTATTGAATGGTATAGCCAAGTTGCTCTTGCAAATAATTCATCTCTTGCATGACATCCTCATTGGTTATTTTGTAGGGTGCTGTGCCGTGCAACAACAATCCGGAAGGTTTGTCTTTTGCCTCGAAAACATCCACTTCATATCCTAAAACTCTCAGCTCGCAAGCACAAGAAATTCCGGCAGGGCCGGCACCTATTACCGCAACTTTTTTTCCATTCACTTTTCCAGGTGCGTACATGCGAATGCCTGCATTCAACACCTTTTTAGTAGCATAATTTTGCAATCGACCAATCTGAAGTGGAGGAACATCCTGGTGGTTGTAAACGCAAGCACCTTCACACAAAACCCCTACTGGACAAACCGTTCCACAGGCATTTCCCAGCCAATTGGAATCGTAAATCGTCTTGGCCGCACCCTCGGGATTTTTGGTGTGAATCTGTTTTATAAAAAGTGGAATATCAATCCCCGTCGGACAAGCTTCCATACAAGGCGCGTCATAACAAAATAGGCATCTTGAACTTTCATAATACGCCTCCGTTTCATTCATCAAAGGCTTTTTTTGCTTGAAGTTTTCATGGAACTCTTCTTCGCTGGATGGTCGTTGATATTCTGCCATTTTATTGGAATTATCAGGTGATTAAAGTTTGGTCAAATCGCCATACGTTTCCGGCCTTCTGTCTCTGAAAAATTGCCAGGTATTTCTTACTTCGTCAATCAAGTCCAAATCGAATTCTGCGATCAGTAATTCGTCATTATCTCTCGATGCTTCCGCAAAAATTTGACCTCTTGGATCCACAAAGTACGATTGACCATAAAACTTACCCAAGTTCCAGGGTTTTTCCTCACCTACTCTATTTATACATCCCATAAAATAACCATTGGCTGCTGCGTGTGCGGGTTGCTCCAGTTTCCATAAATATTCACTCAAACCTGCCACCGTTGCGGATGGATTATAAACGATTTCAGCACCATTTAAGCCTAAGGCTCTTGCTCCTTCTGGAAAATGTCTATCATAACAGATGTACAATCCGATTTTCGCATATTTTGTTTGGAAAACCGGATAGCCCAGATTCCCCGGTTTGAAGAAGAATTTCTCCCAAAACCCTGTGGTATGCGGAATGTGATTCTTCCTGTACTTCCCTAAATATTCACCGTCGGCATCTATGACCGCAGCGGTATTGTACAGTACGCCCGGTTGTTCCTTTTCATAAATGGGAACAATAATAACCATGTTGTATTTCTTCGCCAATACCTGCATTTTTTCCGTTATTGGTCCGGGTACAGATTCAGCGGAAGCGTACCATTTCTTATCCTGCCCAGGACAAAAATATGGGGTATTGAATATCTCTTGCAGACAAAGTATTTGTACTCCTTTTTTTCCGGCTTCTTCAATATACGGAATATGCTTATCGATCATCGCATCACATATTTCCTGGATGGTGCCTTCGCCTTCGGTCATTGGGAGGCTCATCTGTATTAAACCTGATTTTATTTTTCTACTCATTTCGTTTAATTATTATGTTTTTGGAAAGGGCAAATTGCTCCGTATCCTATGTAATTATTTTTTTGTCGAAAGCTCAATGCCCAAAATTGGTCTATGAATTTCCTTAATAACATCGGCTGCTATAAGGTGGGTAATACATAGTGTATGCGCTATATCGAATGTTGGGCTTAGATTCAAATATATTGCTTAGGGTCAAATTTGTAAAACCGAAAACCCTGATTAAATATAATTTCTTCTTCCGAATCGTCTGGACAAACAACTAAAAAATCTGATTTCTCATATTCTCTGTAGGTGTTTAGCTGTCTGAAAAGTTCGCCGAGAGAAGGTATTTTTGTCTTAACTTCAATCATTAAAGAACGGGTCAATGCTTCATTATGTGAATTTTCGTATTTTCTTTCTGTTTGACCCCACGTCAAATAATCTTGAAATTTCCCTTTTTTATCAAGCCCTTTTATGCAAAGTTTAGTATAGACATAATCTACTCTCATGTCTATGAAGCCTATAACTGATTTAGCCGATAGATAACCTGTTCTTGGATTAAAGGTTTGACTTGTAACGGTATATTCCCATTTCTTTTTATACACACGAGGCTTTCTTCTTTCGGGTAAATCATTTTCATCAAGTCCTTTAAAACCTTTCAGCCATTCAATTCTTTCTTGGATTTCTGGAATTTCATTTTCTAATTCAATTATTTGTATTTCATTAGATCCAATCCTTTCTAAAGTTCCTTCACTTGCCTTATATAAAGTTTCTTCGTCTTCTTCTTCCATCTGCTTTTTAAGTTTCTCTCGATTATTAGTGAGAGATTCTTTTGAGACTAATATAGTGGACTCTTTTACTCCTAACTCTTGTGTCAAGGATTCAATTTCTAAGTCTCTTAGTGAAATAGCTCTTTCCTTAAGTTCTTTAATATGGTTTATATTCCATTCTTTAAAATTGTAAATATCATTTAAAACAATGTCTATGTTTTTGTCCAACCATTTTAAAATGGAATCATGGTCAGGACTTTTCAGGTCTTCATCGAAGAACCCTAACTTTTGTTGTAATGATTTTACCTTTGGTTTTGCCATTTCTTTCTATTCAACCAGTCTATAAATCAAATTCTTCTTGGCAAGATATGTAGAATCATCCAATTAATCTACTCCCGGGCTGTTATCCATATTCGCAAAGGGAAACATAAGGCCAAAAACCCATCAATTAAATAACCATTGATGTTTTACCGCGCTTTATAAACTGTCCGTCTCCCGGTTTGAAATAACATTTTTCATTTTCAATAGCCACCTTGCCACGCAACAAAACAGTCTCCGTTTTGCCGGTTACTTTCAAACCTTCATAAGCAGAGTAATCACAATTCATGTGATGCGTCTTGGATGAAATAGTATGTTCTTTATTTGGGTCAAAAATCACGATGTCGGCATCAGAGCCTATGGCTAATGTGCCTTTACGTGGATACATTCCAAAAATCTTGGCGGCATTGGTGGAGCAGAGTTCGACGTATTTGTTCAATGATATTTTTCCTTTTCTCACGCCTTCGGAATACATAAACTCCATTCTGTGTTCGATCGCAGGATGTCCGTTGGGTATTTTAGCGAAATTGTCTTTGCCCATGGCTTTTTGCTCCAGCGTAAACGGACAATGATCTGTACCCAAGACTTGCACCAAACCTTGATTTATCCCCGACCACAAAGCTTCTTGATCTTTCTTTTCCCTTAAGGGCGGGCTCATCACCCATTTGGCACCATCTTCTCTTTCATAAAGTGAGGCGTCGATTATTAAATATTGAATACATGTTTCGATGAATACTTTTTGGTTTCGTTGCGCAACTTTCCGTATCGCATTCAGCGCTCCTTCGCAGGTCATATGGACGATATATCCCGGGCAGCCGGTGTAATGCAACATATCGGAAAACCGCCCCGAGGCTTCAGCCTCAGTAACTTCGGGCTGCGACAGGTAGTGATAAAGTGGCTTGATGTTTCCCTCGGCTATATTTTTGGAAACAAGCGAGTCGATCATGTCTCCGTTGGTGGCATGAACCGTTACCAAACCGCCATGTTTTTTCACGACTTTCATGAGTTGCACCATCTGACCATCATCAATCATCAAAGCGCCTTTGTAAGCCATGAAAGTTTTGAAGGAAGTTATTCCTTCTTCTTCAATCATTTCCACTACTTCTTTAGCCACATCGTCATTAAAATCTGTTACGGCCATGTGGTAGGAATAATCACCTACGGCCTTGTGTTGCGATTTGGCTTGCCATTCTTTTAAAGCATTGTGAAGCGTATCCCCCTGGGTTTGTAAAATAAATTCAATGACTGAAGTAGTGCCGCCATGTAAAGCTGCCCGCGTTCCCGTTTCATAATCATCGCTGGAATAGGTGCCCATAAACGGCATTTCGAGATGAACATGCGGATCGATGCCTCCCGGCAAAACCAACTTGCCTGTCGCATCAATTACTCGATCAGCATCGTATTTCAAATCCTTACCAATGGCGACAATCTTTTCGCCTTCGCAATATATATCAGCGATATAATCCGATTCTGCGGTTACTACTCTTCCATTTTTAATTAAAATTGACATAACTGTATTTTTTAAAATGCTTGTTCTTTCAAATGTGTTTCGTTTTTCATCAAAATGATATACAAGAAAAACGAAACGGCAAATCCGGTAAACCAAGATAGGGAATAAAGAAATGCCAGTTCTTTAACCCAGAACCCAATAATAGCGAATACAACGCCAACAAACAATGCAATAATTGCTTTGCTATTTAATCCATTGCCACCATAGCTATACACTCCGTCCGTTTTGAAAAGTTCTGCCAGTTGCAATTGTTTTTTTCTTACGACAAAATAGTCTGCCAGTAAAATTCCCAATACAGGTCCAAGGAGCCCACTCACAAATACTAAAACACCACTTACCTCATCGAGCAGCCACCAGGGGCAAACGATAATTCCAATAATTCCGGTGATTGTTCCACCAGCCTTAAAGCTAAGTTTACTTGGCCATAGATTTGAAAACGCATTGGATGGTGCGATCACATTGGCCGCAATATTGGTGCTCAATGTGGCTATGATCATGAAAACTTGGGATGCGACTACCACAAATGGATTGGAAAACTTTGCGAGTAACGACACTGGATCCCAAGGCGCATCCGTACCGATTAATATATCATTGAAGTTGATAACGGCAGCACACGTGACAAAGATTCCTACGAATGAAAAGAGCATCATCGTTGCGGGCAATCCAATAAACTGACCACCCACTTGCGCTCTCTGAGTTGGTGCAAATCTTGTGATATCGGAAATGCTGATGGCCATGGTCGCCCAAAATCCCACCATGGCGGTTAACCACAAAATATACCCCCAGATTCTATCTCCAAAGGTTTGCTCCACCTGATTTGAGAATTCCAAATTTACGACGCTGGAAACAATTGGTGTGCTGTTCTCGATGGATCTTAATTGCAGCGACAACTGCGTTTCACCCGATTTCACATCAGGTACCGAAGCGTGATTTGTTAGATTTATTTTTTGATTGGGAACTAATTCGTGCCAAGTAGATTCAGCCTTTTCAGGCGATTTAGAATTAGATGTCACTCTGTACTCATTCGCTTTGACTATTCCCTCCTTGGTTTTCAATGGATTTATTGATAGAAGTACTTCTCCATTATCCGCTTGCAAAACATACGCTGGTATTTCAAGCTGCTTACTTTGTTGTAAAACGACTCCAAAACCATCGGCTCTATAAGCACCCCAACCGATAAGAAGAAGACCTATTAAAATTAAAATAGGCGCGGAGAAAATTTCCAGCCATTTTATACTTTCCGTTCCTTTCCAGATGAAAAACATGTTTATGAACCAGAAAATTATAAAGCAAATAAATTTCGCTGCCGTTAAATCAAAGGAAGGCTCGCTTCCTGTTATGGCATTGAAAATAGCATAGATTGCCAATCCACCAATCCACGTCTGAATGCCGAACCAACCGCAAGCTACCAATCCTCTCACAACGGATGGAATGTGGGTACCATTATGACCAAATGCAGCCCTGCCGATTACCGGAAAGGGGATCCCATATTTGACTCCGGCATGACCGTTGAGCACCATGGGAACGGTGATAATTAGATTTGCCAACCCAATAATGATCAAAGCCTCCAACCAGCTCTGCCCGGATTTTATCATATAGGAAGCCAGTAAATATGTGGGAATGCAAACCGCCATTCCAACCCATAGAGCAGCAAGACTCCACATGTTCCAGGTTCTTTTGCTTTTTGGAACAGGTGCTAAATCTTCACTAAACAATGGGAGGTTTGAAATATCCCCTTTTAATTCTACGATCTCGTCTTCCAAATTAATTGCAATATTGATCGGCTATGGAAATAACCTGTGAAATGATTTCCATTCCTTCATCTATTTCTGCTTCGGTAATGCACAATGGCGGAGCAATAAAAATCCAATTCCATCTTACGAAAGTAAACATTCCCAATTCTTTCATTTTTGCGGCCATTTTTAACGTTACTTCCATCTCAGATGGTTTCGCATTCCACGGAGTAATGGGTTCTTTGGTTTTCCTATTTTTCACCAGCTCGATACAACCCAATAATCCCGTATTTCTAAAATCACCTATGGAAGGATGTTTCGCTGCAAGTTCAGCCACTTTTTTCTCCACGTATCTTCCCATTTTTTCAGCGTTTTGCACGAGATTCTCTTCTTCAAGAACTTTGATATTCTCCAAAGCTGCAGCACAAGCCACCGCATGAGATGAGTAGGTGAGACCTATGACCATTGGATTATCCTTAAAATGTTCGGCAATCTTATCAGATACCATTACACCCCCAAGCGGCAAGTATCCTGATGTCAATCCTTTTGCCATTGCCATGAGATCGGGCGAGACACCGTGATGATCTATAGCAAACATTTTTCCGGTGCGACCAAATCCGGACATCACTTCATCGTCTATGAGAAGGATGCCATACTTGTCGGCCATTTCCCGCAGTTTCTTCCAATAAAATGGTGGATATTTTATACAACCTGATGAGCCGGATTCACCTTCAAAAAGTATGGCGGCAATACTTCCAGGATTTTCAAATTGTATGACCCTTTCAAGATGTGCCAAGGCCATTTCCCCACATTCTTCTATAGAATTAGTTCCCCATGGACACCGGTAAGCATACGGATTTTCCACGTGAATAAAATTGGGTGCTGCTTGTGCGTCCATTGCAAATTTTCTTGGATCTCCACCTGCCGACATCGCACCATAAGTTGCTCCGTGATAGGAACGATAATGGGCTATTATTTTAGGCCTTCCGGTGTACATTCTGGCGAGCTTTATCGCATTCTCAATAGCTTCTGCACCACCTAGCGTAAAAAACACTTTAGACATTCCTGCCGGCGTTATCTCCGCCAGTTTTTTTCCCAATTCTCCTCTTACATCCGTTGCCATCCCGGGATAAACGTAGGACACCTTTTTCATTTGTTTCGCAACGGCATCTGTAATTCTTTGGTTGCCGTGGCCGATGTTAACGTTCATCAATTGCGACGAGAAATCGATTATTTTATTCCCATCACTGTCGTACACGTACACTCCTTTTGCCCTATCAATATGGATGGGATTCAAGCCGGATTGCTTGGCCCATGAAAATAAAGTATAGTCGAGATTTGCTTGAACCAAGTCACTCTTGGTCATTTCGGTTTGACTCATTTTTGGCACATTTTTTTATTTATTGTTTTAGTATTTTCTAATTCGATGCTTTCAAAACATTAAAGTGGCTGGATAAGGATGTTCGATAGCAAGGCGCAGGCAGTTCTAAAAATTAAGGAGTCCCGATGGGGCGGGATGACTGTTTTTTGAACAAGTGCAACGCAGATAGCGGACATTCAGAACAGCCACTTATGACATCCAATTGGTCTTTCCCTCAGGATTCCACTTAATAGTCGTCTTCTTATTCTGTGTCCAGAATTCGATTGAGCTTCTGCCGGTGATATCACAAACTCCAAATTTAGATTCGTTCCAACCACCAAAAGAGAAGGGCTCTCGCGGAACGGGAACACCGATATTCACACCGATCATTCCTGCACTGGCTTTTTCCATTACTTTCTTAGCCATTCCGCCACTTTGCGTAAATACCGCAGCGGCATTTCCGTAATTCGATTTATTCTCAATGCCCAAAGCTTCGTCGATATCTTTGGCTCTAATAATGGAAATTACAGGACCGAATATTTCTTCGGTCGCCACACTCATATCCGGTGTTACATAATCAATAATGGTGGGTCCTACATAATAGCCACCTTCTTTTCCGGCAACGGTAGCAGCTCTACCATCCACTAATATTTTGGCTCCAGCTTTTTCCGCTTCATCAATATAGCCTTCAATTCTTTTTTTGGCTGCAGCCGAAATAACAGATCCGAGATTTTCACCGGGTACTATTTTCTTCGCTTCTTCACACATTTTATCGATAATGTGCTGCGTTTTATCAACGGCAACCATCACCGAAGCAGCCATGCATCTTTGGCCGGCACAGCCGGATAGAGAAGCCACGACATTCGAGGCAGTCATCTCCAAGTGTGCGTCCGGCAAGACAATCAAATGATTTTTGGCACCACCGAGAGCGACACATCTTTTCAGATTTGAAGTGGCTCTCTTGTAAACGATTTTCGCAACTTTCGTTGAACCAACAAAGGATACAGCCGCAATTCCCGGATGATCACAAATAGCTTCTACAATTTCTTTCCCTCCGTTTACGACGTTGAATACACCATTGGGCAGACCGGCTTCCTTCAGCAAATCAGCCATGCGCATCACGCTCAAAGGCACAAGCTCGGATGGCTTTACGATTATGGTATTTCCCAACATAAGCGCATTAGGCACCGTCCAATGCGGAACCATATTCGGAAAATTAAATGGCGTGATCGAGGCCACAACTCCAATGGGTTTTTTTTCAATCCTGCATTCCACACCTGCGCTTACTTCCTGCACTTCATTGGCTACAATTTGTGGTAAAGAAGTTGCAAATTCACAAAGCTCCATACTCTTTTCAACCTCCGCTTTCGACTCTCCATAGGTCTTTCCATTCTCCAATTGGCAAAGCTTAGACAGCTCGTCCATGTTTTTTTCAAGTAGATTTCTATACCTGAAAAAAATCTGGGCGCGTTCCTTAATAGTCATTGCCGACCATGTTACAAATGCCTCTTGTGCTGCCTTGACAGCCAAATCCAATTCAGCATATCCGGACATAGGCAATGTTGAAATAATTTTTCCATCTAAAGGGCTTACCACGTCCATCGATTTTTGCCCATTCCTTTCGTATTTACCGTTTATGAAGTTCTTTACTTCAGGCTGTTTGATTTCCATAGAGTACATTTTTGTTTTATAAATGTATGAAAATTAATGAATAATTAAATTGGCGTATATTATTCTGAGAAAATAGTGCCTGTGCCTTACAGTATAATTAAGGGGTTCTTTATGTCGTGAAAAGGAAAGTATGGACATAGGGAAAGGTCTACTTATGTCTATAAAACCAAAATATGGGTAAGTGAGGGAGGTTCCTTATGTCCATGCAACCAAATAATGTACACAATCAACGGGTTACTAATGTCGTGGAAAATGAATTTTGGATATGGGGGAGGAACCACTATTGTCAATAAAAATAAATTCGTTTGACTGCGAAGGGTCTACTGTTGCAAAGAAAAGTGAATTATGGGTTCTTGTGATACAGACCTTTAACATCGGGATTTGTCCACACCGTATCAGACAGCAGTAGACCTAATAGCTAAGTACATGGCTTTTGAAGATTTTGGCGGGGTGGGGGTGTTTGGTAATTTGTGAGAAAGCGTACTTTGGCAGGGATAAGCGCTTGGGAGAGATGGAATATAAACGTAATTCTTGCAAGAATACCTTTGTAAATACCGCTTATAGCAGCTATATATCACACTCGGATTCAGAGTGCGATTTATGGGTATGTTAACCACAATTAAAAAATGAAGATTCACCCAGTTTTAATAAGAATCGCTGTGTCCATTGGTGCATCTTCTTGCGATTCTGACGTGTCAGTTTAAGGGAAAATTCTCTCATCTTTTACAGCAGAGCCTATGCGTGGCGTAACCATTAAGATGCTTGACTAAAATATAGAATCAACTTCTAACGAAGAAGGGCTGTTTCTTATAGAAGAACAAACCGGCTTTTGTTATAACCCACACTGTGAATTCACTAAAAAAGACTATAAACCTTTTCAAACAATGGAAATACGTTCACTTAAAGAAATTGTTGAATATGAAAACTAAAGGAGAAAATACAAAAAAGGATTTTGAGACGGTAAAAACGTTTCGAAAGATCAAAGACCAAATTTCAAAAGACATAAAGGATATGAGTTTTGATGAAATTAAAGAATACTTGAAAGGAGAAAGTGCAAAACTACAAACCGATTGAGCACAGCAGGGGCGATATTTTTATTTTCACGAAATAGTAATAAGAGTCTGTCAAGAAAGCCAAGGGCCAAACAAAAAACCTACGCTAAGCCTTAAACCTACTCCAAATCCACCTCCACCTTCTCCCCATAAAAATGCGGCTCCGTACCCAAAAGATGGATATCCAGAATAGTCTTCACCCGCGCTAGTTTTTCACGTAAGTTGGTTTTAAAACCATACGAATTACTCACTTCCCGCGCATTGAATCCCACGGCGTTTATACCTTTGTGCTGGGCAATATAGATGGCGCGCTCATTGTGAAACGGCTGCGAAACCACCGTAATATTCTTCTGTGAGAATATCGCCTTGGCGCGCACCACAGAGTCAAGCGTCCGAAAACCGGCATAGTCCAGATAGATGCGATCTGCCGGAATTCCTGCTTTTATCAGATCGGCTTTCATGGTATTTGGCTCGTCGTAATACACACTGCTATTGTCGCCCGAGCAAATTATGGCGCGTACCTTTCCGGCACGAAAAAGCTGCACCACGGCGTCGATACGGTATTGGTAATAAAGGTTGTTGCCACCGGTACGGCGGTATTTAGCGGTGCCGAGCAGGAGGGCCACATCCGTTTTGGGCACTTGCCTTACTGACGAGTAACAACGCGTTTGCTCATCGCTTATCAATTTATTCGAAATGAGTAATAACCCGCAGCTAACCACTACAAACAGGAGCAGAGCCACTTTTACTATTTTCCAAATCCGTCTTATCACGTCTCCCTATCTGTTTTCTACACGAATTTTGGTTTCATAACTGTCGCCCTTTTCATCTACAAGGGTGAGGTGGTAGTCTCCTGCGGGAACTTCTATTTCCATCTGATGAAAGCTTTTGGTCATGCCTAAATATGCGTTGTTAAGATGCCAGTAAATTAACGCATTTGCTCGGGTATGTGCGGCCTTTAACACAATTTTTTCTTTTTTTCCGTCCAGCTCCCGCGGAATGAACACTGTAGAGGAGCTTCTGGGATAGATCATTCGCATCGAATTTCCCGGATTTTCATCCGTACAACCGGCCATCCAGTCAGGTGCCGCCGCGTATTCGGGATGTCGCTTGCCATAATAATACGCTTGTAGGGGAGGCAATTCAAAAAAAGATTTGCGATGCATGCGCTCCACTGGATAACAGTCGGATGAAACGCGGAATTGTGCGCCGGCATCCAGATTTACCCATTGGCAATAAGTGCAGGCTCCGGTTTTCAAGCACGTTTTCGGTAAACGACTCAACACCGTCTTCTCACAGCGATCAGAAGCGCGCATGCCACTGGTTGCGCAGGTCTCCACCAGCGATAGCTCCTGACTCGGCGGAGTAAACCAAGCAGATGTCGGCAAGAGATTGAAAACATCAAATAGAACGGGAGCGGCAGCACCTAACCCGTTTATTCCAGGTCGTCCTTCGCCACTTGCATTCCCAATCCAGATGCCTACCGTGTATCTCGCCGTAATTCCTACAGCCCACGCATCCCGAAATCCATAGCTTGTACCGGTCTTCCAGGCTATTTTTTGCTTGCCACCAAATACTTCCCAGCTCGCTTCTTCTTCGGGTCGAGTTACCGTTGCCATGGCCTCGGCTGTAGCCCAGCAGGCCGCTGCGTCGATTGAGAAATGGGGCAGAGTGTCGTACACTTCCGTAAAATGAATGGGCACAAAATCCGGTCGTGAAGGATAGCGGTTCAGCGTGTTGCCGATCATCCGGTACCCATTTACGAGATCCCAAAGGGTGACTTCCGCACCACCCAAAATAAGGCTGAGACCATAATGTGAAGGAGATTGGGTAACCGTGGTCAATCCGTTTTCTAGTAAGGTATGCTGAAAATTGGGCACCCCAAAAAGCTTTAGCATACGCACCGCCGGAATATTCAACGAGCGTGCCAGTGCTTCTTCGGCAGGCACGGCACCACTATACGAGTTGTCGTAATTGGTTGGCGAAAATCCGGAATACTGCGTGGGAATATCAGCTATCAAACGGCGTGGTGTTATTTCACCCGATTGGATCAAAGCACCAAACAGAAACGGCTTGAGAATGGAACCGCTGCTCCGCGGAGTGTTGATCATATCGTTGGCCCAGGCCACCGTTCCATCTTCGCGTTTTCCGTTACCCACATAAGCGAGCACTTTGCCCGTTTCGGTATCGACAATGATGATGGCGCCGTTTTCTACTTTGTTTTTGCGCAATTCTTTAAGACGGTTTTCGAGAATTGCAGCCGCCTGATTTTGCAAATCGCTGCGGAGGGTCGTTTTCACCAATTCGCCTTTACTGGTTTTCAAACTTCGGTTCAGCAGATGGCCCGAATTGTCGGGCAAGGGCACGGGAGAGGAAGGCAATTCTTCCAGTAGCGATAGTTGATAGGTTTCTTTGTCTATCACGCCTCGGTGGTGCAGTTCGAGCAAAAGTGCATCTCTATTTTGATGGAGTGTTTCAGGATTCCTTCCGGGAAAAATCAGTCCGGGTGCATTTGGAAGAATCGCGAGAACGGCACTTTCCGCCCATGACAATCCGTAAGCGGGCTTTTTGTAATACCGCCATGAGGCAGCGTCGAGTCCCACAACATTTCCGCCAAATGGGGCGTTGGATGCATAGATTCGCAAAATCTCCTGTTTTGAATACCTCCACTCGGCGCGCAAAGCCCAGCATATCTCTACCATTTTCTGAAAAAAGGAACGCGGCTGTGGCGATCGTGCCATGCGCATTACCTGCATGGTGATGGTGCTCGCGCCACTCACGATTCCTCCGGAGTGGATATTTTGCCAGGTGGCGCGTGCTACAGCACTAAAGCTTATTCCGCGGTGGGTATAGAAGTCGCGGTCTTCGTATGTGAGGATGCACATCGCAAATTTATGCGGTACGCTATCCGTTTCGGGATATCGCCATTGCCCGTCGTCGGCTATTTTGGCGGCGAGGAGTTGGCCCTTGGTGTCCAGAAGGACGGTGCTTCTGGGCTTTTCGAAGAGTTTTGCCGGAAGGCAAAAAAGCCACCAGAAGAAGAGGAGGAGAATGATGCCGCCGAGGAAGAGGAATGTTTTTTTGCGGCGGTTCATCAATTTTTTATAATACGATTTTTGATCGAAACGTTGCGTGTGCCAGACCTGCCAGGTTCTGAAACATAGCGACAGCGGTCTCACAACCGAAGGGCGTATACCTGGCAGGTCGTTGCGCCGGGTTCGAAGAAGCATTGCATGCAACGCATCTACGACCTATTAATCAACCTTCGATTTGATGAAAAAATACGCTGCTCCTAAAATTACCAGCCAAACTGCTACGCCAATTGCGGCTTGCGCCAATTGCAATACGGCACTCATTACCAGACCTACTGCGATTACGATTCCTACGATTACTAAAATTGTGATTACTACTCCTTTGCTCATAACTGTTTTTGGTTTTTAGTTTGTCATCCTGAACCTGTTTCAGGATCGCTTTGTTTTGTATTTTCATGCCTTGTAGAGGTTTTGCACGCCCCGTGGGGGGCGTTGCATGCCACGCAACTTACGGCACCACCTCCACCCATTTACCGGGTTCTACCGCGGTGATTGTTTCATCATACATCGCGCTACAGGTGATGGCAGGCATATAAAACCTTCCCTTGTACGACGCATTTAACCGAATTCTAAACATAATGTTCGCACCGGAAGCCATATTGAAATACGATAAGACCCTATCGTCACGGATATCCTGATAGTCGGGTTGAAACTTGTTCGTCTGGTTTCCGGCCTCCATTCGCGGGTTGAGAATCTCCCAGCCCGATGGGAATATTTGCGTAAGCGCCATATTTCTGAGGTAGCCCCGCGTTCCCGGGTTAATAATCTCTACTTCGGCTATGAAATCGGTGCCCATCTTCAGTTTATCAACCGAAATGGGTTCGAGATTGTTGTCCATAAATTTCACTTTCATGCGTAGATTGCTGGCTACGCGGTTTTCCATTCCCTGCAGCGGTTTTCCGGAAAGCAGAAGCCGCGCATAAAGAGGCTGCTCGGAGTTGTTAGTTATTTGTACGTTTCCTTTTTCGCCTTTCGGCAAAAGGTCTTGTTGAATCAAATCCTTAGCTGTTTCAATTTTCTGGTTGTCACCATCCGAAGTGATCGAAGCTTTTAGTCCGTCGTCGTGATCTTGCCCCATGTATTTCGCCAAAGCGCCAAGACTGTACGCCACTGTTTGGGTGCTATACCACGCGTTGCTGCCCATTTTGGTAGCGATCTTTTTAGCCAATTGTGCCGCATCTGTTTGCTTGTTCAGAGCCAGTAAAGTGCGGAGAACAAACGCTTCGTCGCGGAGGCCGCTGCCGTAGGTATACGATAATTCGGTATAAGCTGGAATATCGCGCACCCGGCTTTCTACAAGGTTTGAAGCCACTTCCGGCTGACCGGCTTCGGCATATGCCAATGCGAGAATCCAGCGGGCGGAAAGGCTCATCTGCTTTCGGGATTTGAGCACATTCATCGATCCGAAATCGGCTTGACCGGCGCGTGCCAGTGTGTAAAGACGGTAGGCCTGCATCCGCTCTTCGTAATCTTTCGTGCGGTTGGTATTGCTGTTCCATCTTCGGGCTGCCGCTTTCTGGTAGCGTATCCATTCCGCTTTCAGGCCTGCCGGCAATGCATATCCGAGCTTCTCTGCTTCGAGCATAAACTCACCGCCGTATGAAGTGCCCCAATCGCTCTCAGCAGAAGAGCCAGGCCAATAACTGAATCCTCCACTTGGAAGCTGGAAGTTGCGATAGTTGCGCAGCACCGATTTCACATTTTCTTCTATCAGAATGGACTGATCGCTGCTCAAATCAATCATCTGATTGAGGTACAGTTGTGGAAAACCACCTGATGTAATTTGCTCCAGACAGCCATGCGGATACTGGATGAGGTAGTCGAGTCGCTTCTGCAAATTGAGCGCCGGCATTTTCGAAAGTTCCACCACGCCCTTGTTCGTTCCGTCGATGCCGAAGTATTTGAATTTCGGATTCCAGGTTTCGCCGGCCAGAATCACTGTATCGCGCACCTCGGTATACATCGGATTTGGCGTGCGCACATCGATCTCTATTTTGTATTTCGATAGTTCGTTGCCGCTCCTCGCCACGATCGTCACCCTGCCAACTCCGGTTTCTTTTGTTGTTTCAAGATCAAAATATGCCACCTTGTCGCCGGTTTTATCGAAGCGCATGTTTTGGGTGATATCGCCTTTCAGTTTGAAAAGTTCATTTGTGGAAACGGCAATAGAAACATCCTTCACATGCTCTTCCATCGCAAAAACATTTACCGGAAGGCTAAGCTCCTCGCCGGGCCCCACAACGCGCGGCATCGTGCCAAGCACCATCAGCGGACTGCGCACAGGAATCTCTTTCTCGGCACTGCCATACGCATGTTCATAGCCAGCAACCACCATCACGCGCACCGCGCCGATATAGTTAGGGATGGAGATGGTATGGGTATCGGTTTTGCTGGCTTCGAGTGTGAATGGCCCGATATAGCGCACCATCGGTTTGAAGCGCATCGCCTTTTGCTTGGCTGGATTCACGGCTTCCTGGTCGCCTCCGATGCTCAGAATACTTCCCATGCCATCGGTAAATGCGCCGACAATCATATCGTACATATCCCAGGTATTTACGCCAAGTGCCTCGCGGGCAAAGAAATTATCCCAGGGATTGGGCGTATGGAAACGGGTGAGACTCAACAGACCTTCATCGACCACTGCAAGCGTATAGGTCATCTTCTTGCCGTTTTTCTCCTTTACGGTAATCTTTGCTTTGCTCTCAGGACGAAACACTTCGGGGGCGGTGATGATGGGCGCCAATCGTGATTCGGGATTTTCTACAGGGATTGGAATTACACCGTACATCCGCATCGGGCGGTCGTTGATGGTCTGCGTAAAGGGTTGTAGTAAACTGATGTGTGCATAAACATTTGGCGCCATTTCGGCTGTGGTCATGAACGCGACTTTCGTTTCTCCTTTTTTGGTTTGCACCCAAAACTTGTCAAGTATCTTGCTTCCATTTTCAATGCTCACCAGTGCGCGTCCGTTTTCGGGACTAGGGAAAGTGAGTTTCACGCTATCGCCCACATTGTAGGTTTTCTTATCGCTGCTAAAGCCCAAAATGGTTGATGCTTCGCTGTCCGATTTGTTGGCACGCATCCAATACGGCCAATCGAAATAGACAAACAGCGCTGATGAATGCCCGCTCACCGGGTCTTCCACATGGATGAGGTATCGACCCCATTGCCCTTTGGGAATGGTGATGTCGTAGATCCCTTTTCCATTTTTCAAGGGTACGGTTTCATTCTTCTCCTCCTGGTAATGGGTACTGTTCAGATAATTGTACTTCGTGCCGTTGTAACGGTCGTACCACCAATAATTATCGATGCGGTAGACTTTTATCTTGAGTTCCTTTTCATTGGTGAGATTCCCGTCGCTATCGAGTGCTACAAGATCGATGTGCTGGGTTTTATCCACTTCGAGAGCATTGCCCCACATCTTGCTTTCGGGCAGTCGGATTCCTACAAAACTCTTGTAAGGCGCGAAGTCCACGCTGTTGTAGTCTACGCTAAAGTTGCCGCCCGGCTCATACACTTTTGTGCTAAACGAAGCCTTGAGTATACCCGGCGCATCCTTGGTTTTGTCAGACATGTCTATATTGAGGTTGGCAAAACCATCTGCGTTGAGCTTGTTTTCAAAGACACGTGTTTCTTCCGACTGGAATCCTTCACGGATATTGTTGTCGAAATGATAGGACTCGTACCCTTTGAAGGTGGTATTAGTGGGCTGAAGCGTCATGTCTACAGATGCTTTGAGACCGGAAGCTGTGGCGCCCGTGAGCCATGCGGCGGTGAGTTTTCCACTGAGTTTTGCAGCACCCGGTTCGGGCTTGTCAAATTCAAATCCGATCTTGAGGCGGTTGGGTTTTACGGTTTCGATCTTCAGGTTTTTAGAAAACTGGCGATTTCCAACGGAGACCGTCATCCGGTAATCGCCCGTCGGTGCATCGACATCGGTTGCCGTGCGTAAATCGTAGAAGCCGTTTACACTCATCGTTTTGACAATCCGTTTCACTATTTGTCCGAGCGGATTGTACAATTCCATTTCTACGGGGTGGTTTTCCGGAAGGGATTTATTGAGGTCTTCGAGCACAAAGTTGAGGTAGAGTGAATCGCCCGGACGCCACACGCCCCGCTCGCCGTAGATATATCCTTTCACACCTTCCTGCACATAAGAACCGGCCACGTCGAATTTGGACAGCGAGAGTTCATTGCCCTGACCTACTTTGAGGTAGGTACGTCCGTCAGTGGTAGAAGCCATCACAGCAAAGGGTTCACGGATACATTCGATTATGGCAAATCCATCGTTGTCAGTATGCGATTCTGCGATAAGCTGCTGCTGAAAGTCATAAACTTTTACATTAGCTGCCGATACGGGCTGAGTGGTTTTGAGGTTATTGACCGCAATGAGGAGCTGCTTGTCGCTACCCATTTTTGCCGTAAGGCCAAGATTGGTAGCCATCACTACTTTTGATGCGCTCGTTCGGCTCCGGTAGTAATAGGCGGCATTGCAGGGGTTTTCCTGTTCATCCCAATCGTATTGGTAATCGTCCCAGTAGTCATCCACAAAGTAGGTGCCATCGCTCGTCCAACCTCCCGAATTATGGGTGAGATTGTCGTCATTAATGCCCGCCTTATCATCGCAATCGTAGAGGGCATCTTTTTGTTTGAACCGGATTTCAACCTCGTAAAGTGCACCAGGATCGGCTTTTATCACATCCGAAAGATCGACGTAATAACGGTTCCACTTGTTTAGATCGGCACCGCTCGATTCGCGCAGGTTGAGGTGCTTGCGGTAGATGTTGCGCCCCACACGATCCATGTCGTAGCTTTCGCCAAAATTAGAGGTCTGTAAGTATTGAAGGATATTGTCGGTGAATATCTTGGTGATATACACATCTACACTGTGGAGGGAAATAGCTTCAAAAGGGAAAAGAACTCCATCGATTTGGGAGGGAAGAACGGCCTTGTTACCGAGGATTTTCACCTCGGGTTTAGCTACCTCAAATAAGATGGTTTCGGTGTAGGCTTCTTTCATTTGGCGTCCTGATATATTGGTAATAGTACCATCGATACGAAGAAGTTTCTGGCCATTAATCTTCTTTTCTGGATATATGCTCAGTGTATTTCCACTTACGTGAAATTTGAGATCATTCACACCTTCCACCGTTGCGATTCCTTCGATATTTGTATCGGAAATGGGATCGGAAAAGTGAACTTTTACCACCTGCTCGGGACTGCGTATAACCTGCACATTGGTCACTTCAAAATCGCTGAGCGAGGGAATTTCGGTTTCCTTATCTCCCATAACTTTTCCTTGGGAAGTAGGCAGTTCCCAAGAGATTTTCACTTTGCTGCGCGTTTCGCCACGCACAATATCTTGTATGGTAAATGCAAAGGTGTGTTCATTCTCACCAACAATCTCCATCGGGAGTTCTTTCTCATTTTGGCTGGCCTGAATTGCTTTTTTTATGGTTTCAAGATCACCATCATCGGCAGTGTGAATCTTGCCTCTGAGCACCATGCGTGAGAAATCTTCGGTATTAGGTGTTTCAAGGCCATCTACGTACACGCTCATATCCTGCTCGATGGTTTGAAACTGAAAATTGAAATTCTCCATACCGTCTTTTACTTTGGGTATGAGCGTCTTTACCCGCAACTTCGCTAGATAATTCTGCCCGCCCTTGAGTGGTTTCTTGGGGATGAATTTGAGGGTCGAGTTATTCTGCCACATCATATCGCCGTCTATTTCAGGTTCGAAAGTGAGAAGGTTGGTGGGGAGGGATTCGTCGGTGCTGAATTTTCCCGAATAGGGTTGCGCCAGCTTTATGCGTATGGGGTCATTTACAGAAATGATGCCGGAGGTATATGCAAAAATGTATTCGCCAAAAGCAGGGTTGGTTTCGATTTTCTGATCAGGATTACTGCATGCAAAGAATAGTGGAATAAGAAGGAGCAGAGCTGGGAATCGAAGTCTGAAGAGCTTAGGCATGTTCATTTAGCTTTTAGTAGTTCACTAATCTTGGAATTCACGAAAATACAAGCATCCAAACAATATGCAGGTATTCTGCGAATTATATTTTTTTTAAGGGTGGTATTGAGCAGAAAGCCGCGGGCTCGGGATACGCTTCGCTCGTCGAGGGGTTCACGCAAAGTCGGCAAAGATGAAGAAAATTAAGGCTGAGAAGTTTTTAGCAAAGGTCGCTAAGAGCGAAGCTTGAATAGATAACGGGAGGGAGAAGACAGGTGGTGTGTCTTTGTGAAATTTTGGTGACTCGCTTCGCCTGCCAAGGTTTGCACACCACGTCTGCAAAGATTTTAACGCAGAGTTGATTCGTGGTTTTAATGAATTTCTATAGTATGAGAGGGATTCCGGTTTTTCGGAGCTCACGACTTCTTTATGAATAGAATATGTTTACCCTCATAAGCACATCTCTCAGTGTTATCCGCGTCAAGTCTCTGTGAAACTTGAGGTTAAACGAAAATCCAAATCCAAACTGAATATTTCAAACAAAAT
This sequence comes from uncultured Cryomorphaceae bacterium, assembly GCA_963741985.1. Taxonomy (GTDB): domain Bacteria; phylum Bacteroidota; class Bacteroidia; order Flavobacteriales_D; family Cryomorphaceae; genus Cryomorpha. The sequence continues at coordinate 314,547 of CAVUKD010000003.1, read as the reverse complement.
CCAAACTGAATTGGTTGTATGTTTTAATACTAGATACCTTTAGAAAAATAGAAATCCCTATGAAAAACCTATCCTTACTCTCCTTATCTCTTATATTATGCGCAGCTTGCAACAATGCTCCAGAGACTGCCGATGCTGACACCGGCAATGATTCTATTATCGAAGCCGTCGTAGACCAACGACAGGAAAACACCGCTGAAGATGTGAAAATCACTCCCATTTCTCACGCCACGATGGTGCTTCAATGGGATAATACGGTGATCTATGTGGATCCAATAGGAGGGGCAGAAGCCTTTGAGGGGCAAGCTCAACCGGATATTATTCTTGTGACAGATATCCACGAAGACCATTTAAATTCTGAAACTCTTGAAGCGGTAAGAGGAGATAATCCGTTGCTTATTGTACCACAGGCTGTAGCCGAAAAGCTGCCCAAAGATTTGCAGGAAACTGCAAAAATTCTCAACAATGGTGACCACTTTGATATGAATGGTTTGTACATCAACGCCATTCCGATGTACAATCTTCGTGAAGAGGCCAAAGAGTTTCATACCAAGGGACGTGGCAATGGTTACGTGCTTGAGAAAGCCGGCGAGCGGGTTTATATTTCTGGTGACACCGAAGGCATACCCGAAATGCGCAATTTGAAAGATATCGACATCGCCTTTGTGTGTATGAATCTGCCTTACACGATGCCTGTAGAAGATGCTGCCGATGCGGTGTTGGCTTTCAAGCCAAAGAAAGTTTATCCTTATCACTATCGCGGGAAGGATGGATTGAGCGATGTAGCCAAATTTAAGGAATTGGTCAATCAGGGAGATCCGGATATTGAAGTGGTGCAATTGAATTGGTATCCGGATATGCCGTAGGAATGATGTATGTCGAAGACACAAGGGATGTTTTGTTTCCTACAACCTTCTGCGCAACCTGTTAAACCTTCCAAACGAGAAGACCGCAAAGGTTTCCAATCCTAGCGAAAGGATCTCACGCAGCGTAGCGAGTAAACCTTTAAGGTCTCGGCCGGTTCAAAGAATTATTACCATTTTATATATATTGGAGTAAAATCAAGTGAGATGAAATCAATCATAACCTTTGTTCTTTTTCTGTTTTGCATGGCTTTTAAGACAATTAAGGGTCAGGAGATTCAGGTTCCGCCGACTATGGTTCAAGAGACAAGTGAATCTAAAATGGGGATAATTGCTTCAGGAGGGATTGGTTATGTTACATTTCTTAATAAATCTCATCCAAACTACAATTTAAATAGCAATGGTGCTGAGTTTCTCTTAAATATTCGGATAGCTGATATTTTCGGTTTGGCTACGGGTTTTGGTTATTACAAATTAAGCGGGAATGGATTTAACCCCCCCAGTGGGGTTTTCTACGAGGAAAGATCCTTGCACAAAGTTCCGTTGTTGCTAACTATCAATTTGCCAGTGGCAGAAAAATTGAAGATACTAGCAAATTTGGGATTTTATATTCAAAATATTTCTAAAGATGAATTTCAGTTTATGCTTAAATCTGAGGAAGATGTTTTTGAAGGTTGGAATTATGGAGCTCAAATAGAAGTGGGATTCTTATTTAAAATCTCAGAAGCGCTAAGTGCCGGTATGAATTTTAGTGGACAGTCTGACTTGTTTGATATCGAAGCCTCCAAAAGTCAAGATATGTACAGCAGCTATATAGAAACGCAACGATTGAAGAATCTCATCTCGGTGGGGGTAATTGTGGAGATTGCATTTTAAATGATATTAATTCCTCACATTCAAGGGAACTCTCATCTTCATAATGGGATATCACATTCCCAAAACTATATCCTAAGCCAATACAATCCCCAAACAATAAGACCCCGAAAATTTGCAAAACCTTTGATGTCTCCGGCGTGCCAATGTCCTGATCCCCGTCCTCTATATCCCGCCTTTCTTACCATACATCAATTTCAGCTCTCCGCATTCATCGTACCTTTACGGGAAATATTGAACTAAAAAAGTACTCTCTATGAAATACCAACTAAAACTCATCGTTGCCAGTACCCGTCCGGGACGCAAAGGACCGGCTGTAGCCAAATGGTTTCGGAATATCGCAGAACAACATCCTGATTTTGAAGTTGAAGTACTCGACCTAATGGAGATCAATCTTCCGATGATGGACGAGATAGATCATCCAAGGCTTAAAAATTACAGCCACGAACACACAAAGAAATGGAGCAAAACTATTGATGGTGCAGATGCCTTCGTGGTTGTCCTTCCGGAATACAATTTTAGTTTTCCGGCTTCGATTAAGAATGCCTTGGACTATCTCTTTTCCGAATGGGAAGGAAAACCCATGGCATTTGTGAGTTATGGTGGATTATCGGGTGGTATACGATCGGTACAAGATATCAAAGGGCCGGTGACTACGCTTGGAATGATGCCTTTGCCACAAGCGGTCAATATTCCATTCTTTACGCAGATGATGAATGCTGAAGGCGTTTTTGAAGGGAATGAAAAATTGGAGAAATCGGCAGAAGGTATGCTTAAGAAGCTACGGCTTTGGACGGGCGCTTTGAAAGCTATGCGAGAGCAGGTGGAGGCTTAACTTGCTTCGCTGGTTAAGGGGATTACGCAAAGGTCGGAAAGGAGTTCAATTAGGGAAAAATTAAACTTCTTACCTTTTATTTTTCTTTCCGTCCTTTACGTATCTTCTCGACTTTGCTAAAAACTTTTTTGCGTGAAATCTAAAGTACTAGACCCCCTGAAATACCTCCTCGCCAACCAAGAAACCGAAAGACTTACATTCCGACTATTGACACCAAACGACTTCGACGCATGGATTCCTTTATTCAGAGCGGAAAATAGTGCCCGATTCCTCGAATTAGATCCTTCTTTGTCGGAAACGGAATTGTGCCAAGCATGGTTTGACAAACAATTCCACCGATATCAAAATGACTTAGGTGGGATGAATGTGCTGATCGAAAAAGAGTCGAAAGGGCTCGTTGGCCAATGCGGTATTTTGGTGCAAACCATCGACGATACGCAGAGACTTGAGATCGGATATTCCATCCTTCCGGAGTTTTGGAAAAACGGATACGCTAGTGAGGCTGCCGCCAAATGCAAAAGCTACGCGTTTGAAAACAATTTTGCGGAAACGCTTATCTCAGTGATACATGTAGATAATATAAGTTCCGAAAAAGTGGCAATCCGAAATGGAATGGCCTTTGAAAAGAAGATGAGAAATTTCAATATTTTCAGTATTGATAGAGTGGATTGAGCAAGGTAGCCTCGGCGCTACTTCTATGTAATCTGTGTTTCCTTTTCTTCTATTAGGCTATTTGTTTTCTTTTTTTTAGACGGGTTAAACGCAGCGTTTTCACTAGGATCATGACGATGGGCAGTCTGAAATCAAATTGCAAAAAACGAAAAACCAAGAACCAAAAATCATCATTTATTCACAGCCTTTGCGGTGGAGTACGGCCTGAATGCTATCATTGAATGCACGCTTTTGATCAGGAGTCAATTCGGTCATTACACGTTTCATTCGCAGCCGGATAGTATCCGCGAGAATATTGCTTTCATTTAAGAGTGCTTCTTTGCGGCTTTCAAATCGCATCTGATAATCTACAAATGCAGAGCTATCCATGGTTGCCTGCACCGAGTCCATCTTCAGACGGATGGAATCGGCCACAGCAAACCGTGCTTTGCGCAATTGTATGGCCCGGCAGTTTAGGTTAATAATGGCGTCGAAATCGATTGGCCATTTCTGATTTTTCTCAATAGCGGGATTGCTACACGAAGCGACAACGGCCATGAACCCGATGAGCAATAGATTCTTTGAACTTCTCACTTATTCGATATTTTGTGGCCAATTTAGATTATTTACCACTTCGTCTCCCACTGCCATTCCGAGATCGAGCCCAACCTCATTATCCATTATATAATGAATACCTCCGTAAAAACGTGAAGAAGCACACTCTTCGGCCATGGTGTAAAAATTGTCGAAGCCGCGCGGCGTAAATCCGTATTGCTGTTGGCTTAGATCGGTAAATGTGTAATTGCCGTCGGCATCCGCAAAAAGGTCGATCATCACTTTAATTCCTGCACCTATTTCGGCAGAATGCCCGGATATATATGCAGGGAAGGGAGGTGTCCCGATTACAGTAGTGAAATCCGGATTGATATATTGTTGAATGTAACTCACAGGACGGATAAGCATATCGTCATACTTGGATTTCCAGCAGGAAATGAAGGCATCGTTTTCAGCAACGCCCATCATTCCCAAGGCCACAGCCGTTTTTTCGAGTGTGGCTCCTGATTCGGAAAGGAGTTGTTTGATAATATTAAACGTATGTCCGGTGGGAGTACAGGTATTAAACGGGTCGTCGGCCCAATACTCGGCTATGGTGATTTCTTCAGCCCCATTGAGGTTTACCACTTGATTGTTTACCACCATTGCTGCCGCGTAAAATTCAGAATTTGGGTCAGTAGAGAAAGGCATGTGATTCGGTACTTTGGTATCTTCGGCTATATTGGTAATGAAACTGCGATGATCTTTCCAATGCGGACTTAAAGGTTGCAGGTTTGGCCCGGTTGGAACCCAGCAAGAATCGGCTATCGGGAGGTCGTATGGCAATTCCCATGGGTCGAGATAAGACTCGTCTCCACCATCGGTCTTGCTTAATTGGTAAATGGCATCGGCGAGTGCAGTGCCATAAGCTTCAGAACGAGCCAGCACATCTGCAACCTGCCCTACTGAGAGGTTTGCCTTCGTATTTGCCTCCATCTGATCGATCAGCAGAGCATCATCGGGTTTTAAATTTGACCCAAACATATCGCGCATCATATCGGCCATAGCCTTATTTGAAACCACTGCCCAGTTGTATTTTTTCTGTGATTCGGGCACCGGCAAACTACCCGCATTCCAGCCTTGTATCTGCCCGGCCATCGATTGAGCACCACTTATACCATGTACTACCGATTCGTAAGCCGTAACGCCGAGATAGCCATAGGCACGAGCCGCTTGGGTAGGTAAGAATCCGGCAGTATTGCGCACAATATCGCATTGCAATGAAAAATAATCCTGCATAAAGTCAGCACTGTAAGATTTGGCAGGTGCACTTTCAGTAGGATTGTTTGTGGGAGTTGGTTCGTCGTCTTTAGCACAGCCGGCAAAGAGAGCCGCGGCTAAAAGAACTGGAAGGAAACGTTTCATCTTAATTTAATTTGGTTTAGAAAAGATTGATTAAACGGCTAATTTAATACATTCATGTCCTAAAAATCAAGTTTCGTGAGGTTTTTTTTTCATTTTGACGTCGAGCTACCCATGAGCTGTAAATATTTTCAGCGTGGTAGCCCTTTTTAACTAGCATGCGTGAACCCCTTTTTTCTTCTCCGGGCAACTCGCCCTGAATTTAATTCATAGCGAATCAGTCGCCCTGAACTTGTTTCACGATCCGTAAGTCTTCTACCAATGACTTTTTATTTACATCTCGGTATTTATTTAGCCGGATGCAGTTTTTGGGGCTCTTGCCTACCTTAACTTACATGAGCTTGTGATCAAAGGAGGGACGACAGGTTGGGAGAAACCCGACGAAATGGATCCAAGCCAATCAGGTGATTTCTCTCTTTCTGCACTCTTTTTTCTAAAAATGTACCACTCCTTTCGAGCTGCCCCAAACTACTATTAAATAGAAATCCCAATTTTAAGAATTTAAGCATTCTTGAGTTGAGAAATCGAAGTCTTGCGCGAATTAGTTATTTTCGACAGAGATGTGTATATTCTCTGATCGGTACGATATTTCATGGAAATGAGTACATTGGCAAGTTGAATCACACGAAACAGAAACAGAACAATGATATTATCGCAATGCATCCGCGAAAACATGCGTGGTATCTTTTATGATAAGTACAGACCATATTAGGGTGGCGGAAGTTTAGTTTTATAAAAATGTTAGATGCAATTAGAGATTAATCTGAGAATTTTTTTGACAAGGAAGGGATTTTTCCAAAGGGCCGTGTAAAATTCGAAAATGCTTTATTGATGAAAAAAAGTGACGCAAATGGAATCAATTAGAAAGAAAAGCACCTATTTACCTCTAAAAATCATAGCAGCCTTAATGGACAGCCACGCTTTTTAGCCTATGGTTAATCACAATCAACAAATGGAAAAATGGCAGACCAAAAGGATTTAGATTTTACGTACACCACGATCGATAATATATTTCGCTTAAGCATAGGTGAAACGGGAGATTTTAGTGGTGCCAAATATGATGGTGATTTCTCCATGCGACTTGAAGAAGCGCAAAAGGCCAAACATAAATTTATAGCCGATAGCCTAAACATTTCTGAGGGAAGTAAAGTGCTGGATATGGCATGTGGTTGGGGACCATTCATCCATTATATCACAAAGGAAAGAGGTGCTTCTGCCATCGGGTTGACCCTCTCTGAAGGTCAAGCACAAGCTTGCCAAAAAAATGGGATGGACGTTAGAGTAAAGGATTGCCGTACCGTAAAACCCGAAGATTTTGGAGTTTTTGATGCCATAACTTGCATTGGCGGATTGGAGCATTTCTGCTCTGTTGAAGAATGGAAAGCCGGAAAACAAGAGCGGGTGTATAGCGATTTTTTTCAAACCCTTGTTCAGCTTTTGCCAAAAGGAGGAAGATTTTACATGCAAACCATGACCTTTGGCAAGAATATGATAGCCTTTGAGGATATAGATGTAAATGCCGTGAAGGGATCTGCAGCTCAGGTTATGGCTTTAATGATTAAAGAATTTCCTGGTTCCTGGCTTCCATACGGACCTGAAATGGTAATACGCAATGCCCAACCGCATTTCAAACTTATATCTATAAGCAGTGGCAGATTAGACTATATCGAAACAATCGGACAATGGAGAAAGAAGTTCAGAAAGTTTGGTTTAAAAAAGTATTGGTTGTACGCTTCATTGCTCCCAAAATACTTTACTGATAAAGAGTTCAGGCATCAAATAGCTATTTTTAGAATAAGTCCTAATAGGGTATGTTTCGAAAAAGAAATAATGGAGCATTATAGATTGGTATTTGAAAAAGTGTAGACATTTTCAGCCAAGAAAAAAATAAAGCCCATGGAAATGGATTTTATTCAATTCATTGGAAGTCATTTCAGAATACCTGTCTGGTGGGATTTTCTTTGAAATCAAAAACTGTAGTTTAACCAAAGAAGGGGATTATATACGCAAACGAATAACAGAATTATGATAACTGATATTAATTACGAAAAAATACATGTTTGACAAAAATCAGACAAGTCTGCTTTTCCTTGCATACAGCGTAGTGGGAAAAACAGTTAATTTTCAATTTTCAATGTTCTATGAAGTTTTAATTAAACTTTGAACATTCGTCATTCAACGTTGAACATTGGATTTATCAATATGGATATCGAAACTGTCATTCCAATCAATCGAAAATTCCTGATAACTTTGAGAAATTGCAATTTCCACTTCAAAATATACATAACATGAATAGCGATACAGACAAAGATGGAAATCCGGTAGATCACGGTCAAATAGACATGGATCAGGATTTTAACCCAACTCAAGGAAAATGCCCGGTAATGCACGGTGCCAATACAGCTGCAAAAGCCTCGGTAATGCGCTGGTGGCCCAATGCGCTCAACTTGGATATTTTACATCAGCACGATGCCAAAACCACACCCTTTGGCAAAGATTTCAACTACCGGGAGGAATTGAAGAAGCTGGATGTGGAAGCTCTTAAAAAAGATATGCACGCTCTGATGACCGACAGTCAGGACTGGTGGCCGGCCGATTGGGGCCATTATGGAGGCTTGTTGATTCGCCTTTCGTGGCACGCTGCCGGTTCGTATCGCCTCGCGGATGGTCGCGGGGGTGCAGGCACCGGAAATCAACGTTTCGCACCGCTCAATTCCTGGCCCGATAATGCAAGTCTCGATAAAGCAAGACGCCTGCTATGGCCGATCAAAAAGAAATATGGTAATAGAGTGAGTTGGGCGGATCTCATCGTTTTGGCTGGTACGATCGCTTACGAAAGTATGGGACTCAAAACATACGGTTTCGCTTTTGGTAGAGAAGATATTTGGAGTCCTGAAATAGATACCTACTGGGGTGCCGAAAAAGAATGGCTTGCCCCCAGTGATGAGCGATACGAAGACGTAGGCAAACCCGACACGATGGAAAATCCACTCGCGGCGGTACAAATGGGCTTGATCTATGTAAATCCTCAGGGTGTAAATGGAAACCCCGATCCAATGAAATCAGCTGCGCAGGTAAGAGAGACATTTGCCCGTATGGCAATGGATGACGAGGAAACCGTGGCACTTACTGCTGGAGGTCATACCGTAGGAAAAGCCCACGGAAATGGCGATGCTGAACAACTCGGACCCGATCCGGAAATGGCTGGCGTGGAAGAACAAGGCTTCGGATGGGCCAATAACCAGAATTCCGGCCACGGCCGCTATGCTATTACGAGCGGGCTTGAAGGCGCTTGGACTACGAATCCCACCAAATGGGACAATGGATATTTTCAAATGCTTTTTAACCACCAGTGGGAATCGCGCAAGAGTCCCGCAGGTGCATGGCAATGGGAACCGGTAAATATCGATGAATCAGAAATGCCTGTAGATGTTGAAGATCCGACAATTCACCAAAATCCTATGATGACTGATGCGGATATGGCAATGAAAGTTGATCCCATCTATCGGGAGATTTCATTGAAATTTATGAACGATCAAGAGTACTTTTCAAGAACATTCGCCCGTGCTTGGTTCAAATTGACCCACCGGGATATGGGACCTAAAGTGCGTTACTTTGGACCGGATGTGCCACAGGAGGACTTGATCTGGCAAGATCCGGTTCCCAGCGGTTCTTCTGATTACAATGTGGATGAGGTGAAAGCTAAAATCGCAGCGGCAGGTCTTTCCATTTCTGAAATGGTATCTACCGCTTGGGACAGTGCCCGCACGTATCGCGGTTCGGATATGCGTGGCGGTGCCAATGGTGCACGTATTCGCTTGGCTCCGCAAAAAGACTGGCAGGGCAATGAGCCTGAGAGGTTATCTAAAGTGCTTTCTGCATTGGAACCGATCGCAAGAGAGTGTAATATCAGCATAGCGGATACAATCGTATTAGCGGGCAATCTGGGAGTAGAACAAGCTGCCAAAGCAGCCGGACATTCTTTAAAAGTACCTTTCGCTCCCGGTCGCGGCGACGCCACCGATGAGATGACTGACACCGATTCGTTCGATTATCTGGAGCCACTTGCCGATGGATACCGCAATTTTTCCAAAAAGGATTATGTGGTAAGCTCGGAAGAACTTCTTCTCGACCGTACCCAGCTTATGGGGCTTACCGCTCCCGAAATGACCGTGCTTGTCGGAGGTATGCGCGTGCTGGGAACCAATTACGGGAATACCAAACACGGTGTATTTACCGATAAGGTAGGCGCATTGACCAACGACTTTTTCGTGAATCTCACAGACATGAACAATGCTTGGAAGCCGACCGGAAAGAACGTATACGAAATTCGCAATCGCAAGACAGATGAACTGAAATGGACAGCTACTCGAGTAGATTTAGTCTTCGGGTCGAATTCTATTCTTCGCGCTTATTCCGAAGTGTATGCGCAAGACGACAACAAAGATAAATTTGTAAAGGATTTTGTGGCAGCCTGGGTAAAAGTGATGAATGCGGATCGATTTGATTTGAAATAAAAACCCCAAGCCCGGTAATCATCGCGCCGGGTTTATTCCATCTTTCTACTATTCCTTCCTGAGTTATCTCTTTCGCCTTACGGTAAAAGTGATTTCCGGGAGGGATTTTGGCCTGAGGAATCTATTAACGATCTTGTTATTTCAAGTTTGCAGGATTTCTCTATGGACAGTGCGAAAACTTAGCAAAGCGATTTCTTGAACTCCTTTAAAAATAAAAGTTGGTAAAAAAGTAAATCTCTGCGAAACCGGCGGTTATAAAAACCTCATAGCCTTTCTCAAACCTCCGCTTACAATCATTTTCACGAATTTTACACTAATTTACCTTCGCTCTGCACGTAGCATTGCAGCCGTCGTCTACTTTTATCCCAAATATAATGTATGGCGAAATTTCAACTACTGCTGGTCCTAATTTGCTTTGGAATGTTCCATTCAACAAACGTAAAGGCACAAACGGTTTATGAGCTTGACGGCGAGGTGGTCGATGCCGATAAAAAGGGAATCGATCTCGCCATGGTTTCTCTTCAGCGCTTTGCAGATTCTACTTTCGTAAAATCGGCTTATACCGACCGCGATGGTTCTTTTCATATAACCAAAGTCGAACCAGGACGTTATTACATACAGATAAATCTTTTGGGCTATACCCAATACCGCGATTCGATCCGAATAGATGAAAGCTCTAACGAAATCTCACTTCCCACCATTGAACTTGCCGTTTCAGTGAAAGAACTCGATGCCGTAAATATTGTCGCCACCACTCCATATATTGAACGGAAGATTGACCGCACAGTAATAAATGTGGATGCCCTCATTTCCAATGCCGGCAGCGACATTTTGGAAGTAATGGAGCGCGCGCCGGGCATCACGACAGACAATAATGGAACGATACTTTTAAAAGGTAGGGCGGGGGTTGCAATTTTCATAAATGACAAACCATCATATCTGTCAGGAGCTGAGTTGGAGAGCTATCTCCGCTCATTGCCGGCAGGTTCGGTACAGCAGATCGAAATAATGACGAATCCACCCGCCAAATACGATTCTGCAGGAAGCGCAGGCGTTATCAACATTATTTTAAAGAAAGACAGGCTTCAAGGGTTCAATGGAAATGTGTCGCTGAGCTATAGGCAAGGCATGTATGCATCGAGCAATAACAGTCTCAATTTAAACTATACGCGTAAGAAACTCAATCTCTACACCAATGCCTATGGAGGTTTTTGGAATTCTTTTCAGGATTTGAACATCAACCGATATTACATAAATGAGTTGGGTGAGCCAACCGGTTCTTTTGCTCAAGCCTCCAATGGGCTGAATGATGGCGATTATCTGGGAGCCACCTTCGGCACGGATTATTACCTTACGGAGAATGCCAGCATGGGTGTATCTTATAAAATAAGTAATAATCCATCCGGTGACAATCAACGCAGCAATGCCTACTTCTATAATCCTGAACTAACTCCCACAAAGCAGGTCGTGGCGGTTAATAGCACTGAAGCGACTTTTAAAAACACGATGTACAACGTGTTTTTCCGGAATAAGAACGACTCAACCGGAAATTCCTTCTCAGTTGAAGCAGACTACGTAACCTATAAATCGGGTGTAGATCAATTGTTCAACAACTATCTATACGATGCATCCGGAAATCTCACATACGCCGATCAGATACACGGGAATCTTCCTTCCACTATTGATATCTACGCTGCAAAGACGGACTATACACGGCAGTTCAGCGACCGTACCAGGTTCGAAGCTGGACTCAAATCTGCCTTTACCAAAACCGACAATGAGGCCGACTATTCTACGACCTTTGAAGGCGAGACCACTCCCGACCTTGGCCTAAGCAACCGATTTCTTTATGATGAGTGGATAAATGCCGGTTATCTTAACTTCAGCCAGTCTTTCGGTCGTGTAGATGTGCAAGCAGGTCTTCGCGTGGAATCGACGCATCTTTCAGGCAATCAATTGGGTAATAGCGAAAACCCACCTTATGCGTTTACGCGAGATTATACCGACCTTTTTCCAACCTTCTATACTTCGTGGAAAACGGACTCTATAGGCAACAATGTACTGAACTTCTCATACGGCCGAAGAATAAACCGCCCGTACTTTCAGGATTTAAATCCATTTATAAATCCGGTGGATAAGTACACTTTTTATTCGGGAAATCCGGATTTGCTACCTACGTATTCGCACAATTTATCCTTGGCATATTCCTATAAATCGCATTTTACCATTTCACTGAATTATTCGAAAACAATTGATGCCATCACCGAAACCCTTGAAATTAGAGACGGCATATATTACAGCCGTCCGGGAAATATTGCTAACAGTCAGTCGCTCGGAATCTCTTTCGAAGGAAGTTTACCCATTAATGAATGGTACACTTTGAATAGCTACGTGGAATTAACCAATCTGCAATTTGTAAGCCCGCTATACTCCGAAGAGCTCAACAACAACGGAACCTATATCTACCTTTCAGCCACTAATAGCTTTAAATTTGGAAAGGGCTGGGGCATCGACCTGACGGGAAACTTTCAAAGCGACGCGGTCTACGCACAACTGGAGATCAAAAATTCCGGACAGGTCGACATCGGTTTTCAAAAGCAAATTCTGGACAAGTCAGGCACGATCAAGCTGTCTGTTAGCGACATTTTTTATACGCGTCGCAACGATGGTTTAATCAATAGTCTTCGTCTTACGAATGCTGATTGGAACAGTAAGTACGATTCACGTCGAGTGCAACTTACCTTCGCGTGGCGCTTTGGCAAATCGAGCCTTAGTCGGCAAAAGTTTAATTCAAATGGCTCGGGAGCGGAGCAGCAGAGGGTGAAGGGGTGACTCAAATATTAGCCCTCTAATTCTTTCAAAATTGCGTTGGACGAACACGCTATTTTCCCTAAACTTAAACAAGTGAGCAGTGAATATGACTTCTTGTTTTTGTTGAAAAATTTTTTTCTTAATAAAAAGGTTTTTTAAGAAAGCTGAAAAATTTCTATACTTGAAAGCTTATTCAATTAGTTAAGTTGTGAGAAATTTAAGAGAATAATGGAAGAGACGCGGGTTTGAATTTTGTCGATATTTTTAGCGGTAATTTCAGCTTTTACGCTCAATAATTGGAATGAAAACAGGAGAAATGCACTATCCGAAAAAAAAATTCTGACAGAAATAGCCAACGGACTAGAAAAGGATCTCGTCGATATTAGAGCCAATAAAAAAGGCCATCATTATGGAATCAGTGTCTGCAATTATTTCAGCGCTATTCTTACGAATCAAAAATTTAATCAGGATTCTCTATTCATCTATTATCAGAGCCTCACTCGCGATTTTATTTCAGTTCAAAATATGGCTGGGCATCCAACACTAAGAGAAATGGAGCTGATAACAACTGATTTACTTCGGTTGAAAATTATCTCACTTTACGAATATGATTATAGTATCGTGCGGAAATTTGAAGAGGAATATTATGAGATGCAGTTTCATGCAAACTATTTTTACGAATTCAATCATATTCTAGCACCAGATTTAAGAATCGATAGCATTACATATAAAACCGAAATGGAAATGCCGTTAATCTGCACAGCTGAGGATAAAAAGATTCTTCAGACTGACCTTTGGAAAATTCAGAGCAACAGACAATTTATATTTTAATTTTACGCAGATATTCAGCATAGAATAAATGAGACACTCAAATTAATTAAGAACGAATTGAATTGAAAAAAGGTAAATTGAACTTTTCTCAGTTCGGCTAAGTCAGCTAATTGCAAAAGGGGTTTTCCAAATTCCATTTAGTGATAGGGAAACATCCGAAAAGGCTATTTTATATCACTTCTTCTTCAACTTATCAATCAAATTCTTAAACCATCCAGCATCTTCATCATCGGTATTTTCCTGCTCTCTTTTCCGCGCTTCTTCACGTACTTCACGCCGCTGCTCCCGCCGGTCTTTATCGAATAGATTATCGAGTAAGTTTTCGGTTTTACTTTCTATAAACAGCGGACAATCCATATCGATCAAAGTCTCGCCTGTTAACAAAGGAAATTTTGAGCCAAGAACTTTCCGAACTTTGCGATCTGTCGATACATCTTTGAGCCAACTTGCCACAATGGGCAGTGCCGTAGCAGCTCCCTGACCGAGAGCCGTGGATCGAAATCGCACTACCGGTGATTGCCCTCCAACCCAGGCACCGCATATCACATCGGGACTTATCGCCATGAACCATCCATCGGCATTGTTTTGAGTCGTTCCGGTTTTTCCCGCAAGGGGAATTTTCAGATCATAAGTAGAACGGGTGCGACGTGCTGTACCGCTATCTACAACCAGCTCCATCATGGCGCGAACGGTGTTTGAGGTTTCTTTGTCCAGCGCTTCGATGGGTTTTATGGGTTTGGACTCATAGAGCACCTTGCCAGCAGAAGTGGTAATTTTCTTTATAAATCTCGGCTCCACACGCATTCCTTGATTTCCAAAAACGGAATATGCTTTTACCATTTCGTAAAGCGAAAGATCCGCCACTCCGAGTGCTATCGAAGGGCCCTTTGGAATTTCGCTTTCTATACCGGCGTGTTTGGCAATGCTGCGCACGGCATCGGGGCCTGTTTCGGCGATAAGGCGGGCGGCAATAACATTTACCGAAAAGGCCAATCCGCCTTTCACTGAATAATACCCGCCGTATTTGCCCTCAGCATTCTCGGGTGACCAGTCATCGTAATTTGCGAAAATAATCGGTTCGTTTTCGATATAATCACAGGGTTCGATTCCGGACTGAAGTGCTGCAGCATAAACGAATGGTTTAAACGTTGATCCCACCTGCCTCCGGGCATAAATATGATCGTAAGGAAAAAAACCGAAATCTACTCCGCCCACATAAGCCAGCACATCACCGGTATGCGAATTCATTGCGAGAAAACCTGCCTGCAAAATCATTTGGTGATAGGCCACAGAGTCGAGAGGAGTCATATCGGCTACTTCGAGTCCTTCGTAAGTGAAACGGTGTAACTTGGTCTTTGTGGTGAATATTTTTCGGATTTCATTTTCGGATTTTCCGGCTGCCTTAAGCTGTTTGTAGCGGTTTGACTTTTGCGCTTCTTTCCATAAAAAGGAAGCATCTTTGCCCCATGGTTTGCTCGTTTTCCAATGTGCGTCAAAGACTTTCTGCAAACGCTGCATATTCTCCTTTACTGCTTCGACGGCCTTGGCCTGTAATTTCGAATTAATGGTGAGTTCGATGCTCAATCCATCGGAATATAAATTATAGGATTCCCCATCAGCCTGGCGGGTGTCTTTGAGAATTCTATTAATCTCAGGCTCGAGCATGGCCTGGAGATAGGGAGCCGCGCCAAACTGGCCAATGTGTTTTTGGTAGTCGAGGGTGAGGGGAGTGACCAGTAGAGCAGTAAGCTTTTTCTTGTCTATAGCTCCGTTTTCTGCCATCAAAGCCAAGACTGTATTTCGCCGCCTTTTTGACGCTTCGGGATGCAGACGCGGATTATAACCCGTATTTGCCTTGAGCATTCCTATAAGCGTTGCGGCTTCTTCGGGTTTGAGTTCCTTGGGAAGCTTATTAAAGAATCGTCGGCTGGCAGCTTTTATTCCGTATACATTCTCTCCAAAACTTACAGTATTGAGATAGAGTGTTATAATATCTTCTTTTGAATATACCTCTTCCAGCTTCATCGCGGTAATATTCTCTTTAAGCTTATTTACCGGCATCGAAAGGGCACCATAATCTTTCCTGCCAAAAAGGTTCTTGATGAGCTGCTGCGAAATGGTACTTCCACCACCACCGGAATGGTCGCCAAGCACGATGGTTTTAATCACTACCCTCGGAATACTGTAAAAGTCGATGCCATTGTGTTCAAAAAACCGGCTGTCTTCGGTGGCTACAAGTGCGTTTATTATTACCGGAGGTATCTGGTCGTAGGCTACACTCGATCGGTTCTGTATGAAATATTTTCCGAGAAGGCCGCCATCGCTGCCCACCACCTCGCTGGCATTGTTGTTTTTTATAGATTTGAGATCATCGGCACTTGGCAACGGCCCGAAAAGACCAATATACACGCTGCCGAAGAGCACAAAAAGACTCAAGATAAGAAGAAGAATAGCGTAAATACTAAGGCGCAATATCCGCTTGCCGATCGACTTTTTAGCCTTCTTTTTTTTCTTTTTTGGGGTCGATTTCTTTGCTGTCTTTTTGCCCATTTATCAGGTATGATGCACTTTAGGTTCTATCTCAAAAGGTGAATTTCTGAGAAAAAAGTACAAAGATAAACGTTCAATCGGATTGCCGACGGGAATTCAACCCGTATGATTCGCGGATTAATTGTACCGAAGTCTTCTGCCCACCCTCAGAGTTGTAGAAGATTTTATGCCATTAAGTCGGCACAACTGGCTTACGGAAGTTCCATACCGGCGTGCTAGTCCCGAAAGGGTGTCGCCCCGACGAATAGAGCAAAATTTTTGTTTCCGGATTTCACGTAAATAGCTGAAATTCGATCTGTTCAGGTACAAGGTGTCCATTTTCAATTCTCCCGTATCCCAGTTAATAATGGTGTTTGGGTCGATCGGTTCGCCAAGGTAGCGCGCTTCAAAGTGGAGGTGACTTCCGGTGCTATGACCAGTGCTTCCGCCGAGACCTACTATTTCGCCAGCTTCAACCCAGTCGCCTTCGTGCACTTTCAGTTTTGACAAGTGACCATAGAGTGTTTCAAGTCCGTTTGTATGTCTTACCACCACCACATTTCCGTAGTCACCGTCGTAATGCGACACGCGCACTACACCGGCAAAAGCTGTTTTGATCGGGTCGCCCACATATACTTTTATATCCACACCGTAGTGATAGTGGTAACGGCGATTTCCAAAATCGGATGTTTTATGACTCAGAAAAGGTACGGCATAATCGCAGGAATCCATGGCCAGTGGAATGGCGATGGTATCTTTCATAGCGGTGAGGTCGTAGTTGTATGGGTGCACGCGCCCCGCATTCCATGAGCAATACGTGTCATAGCAAGGGATGTACTTCAATGAGTCATTCACATCCCACACCTTGGCTTTTGCTTTGGCAGCCACCAGGGTTTTACCAAATTCGTAAATGTTGCGCGATGTGTTCGATTCTGAAATGAATTCCTGAGCGTAGGTATTTGCTGAAAGGGCAAGCAATAGCAGGAGTAAACTAAAACGGAATGGCTTCATATAAGGTATTTATCAAAAATAGTCTTGCAGGACTGGAAATTTAAAGCGGCTAATGTAAAAATTCTAACATATACGCCTTGAAAAAACTACCCATTCAAAACTTCTATTAACAGACTTTATTGTTTTTACCTTACGGAAAATGGAATGGGATGTTGCGCTATGGCATCAATTTGGACCTTTGAAGTCGTACTTCCTGCGAATATACAGCGTAAGATTACCGCGTTTTTTCTTGCGTCGGTAGCCCATGAGGTTCAATATTTGTTTGCTGTACCATTTGGCGACGTGGGTGTCTACTACCATAATATGGTCGGTATCCATAAAGGGTTTTACACCTGGCAGGAACCGCAGGATCCGGTAGAGGCTTAACTTGCGAAATACATAAGATACTACGAGCCAAAAGCGGGCTATCTTCCTAATGATGAAATAGCCGTCATTGCCTTTGTCCTGATATAAAGGCATAAGTATCAGTCCGCTTTCTTGCGCTGTTATATCTTGACCATCGAGAACTGCGAGCTTTTGCCCCTGTTTAATTGGCTCAAAGTTTTCAAATCCTCCCAGCATAGTAAATTTCTCTCCAGAATTAATATTTTGCCGGAAATTAATGGCATAAACGGCATGGTTGCCATTCGCATTAAGCGAGAGGTTTTTGTAGACATCTTGGTATGCCGGTACTTCCACTTTATGAATGATTCCGGCTTGCACCAGCGAAAGCCAGATCATCGATTCGTGATTGTGAACCGCTTCGGGATCGGTGTGTTGCCCTGCTTCAAAGGCCATGGAAACACATCCCAAATCATTGACATAGCTTAGAAGGGGTTCATGAAGATGCTCCTCAATTCCGATTACTACCGGTACGGGTAGTTTTCGTGTGAATCTACGGTTCATGATCGTATCGCTCATTGTGATAAAAGGGACAGATTTTCCGGAAGTGGTATGCAAATCCACAAAAATAAAGCGTCCTGAACTTTGGGTCATCAAGTTATCGATATAACTCCATATCTCGATTTGCTCTTCTACTTCATTGATAATTTCGGCAGGTTCGTAATCCATTCTGCGCGCGCGTTCCACATTATCTGCTTGCCAAATTCGGTTCAGGTCGCTGATGATATATCTTTCGCCACGCGCCAATGCGGTAAGGTTTCCTGCAAGGGCATACACATTTCCCCGAAGCAATGGCTTGAGTGGCCTAAGCCGCTGCATTACCCGATTGAGCGCGAGTACTCCCGAGGGTTCATTGCCATGAATACCACCGATAAAAACCAGATTGACTCCGTCCTTACTGCCCTGAATACGAGCTATCTCGCGGGAGATTTTTACTGATTTTCCTTCAATAAAATCAAATAATGTTATTTTCTTTGGCTTCAATATTTTGTAATTCTTCAAATAAATGTACTGCCATGTATACAAAGTCATACTCGGTCAGAATTCCGATAAGCTTGTTATCATTTACAACCGGTAGACATCCCAAATTATACTTTCGCATTAATTTTAACGCATCGACCGTTAAGGTATCGGAAGTAACGGTCTTTGGGTTGAGTGTCATAATATCGTTCACCGTAAAGTGTTCGTTGTAATCATCTTTTTTGCAGTGATATTTGATTATATCTCCTGAGGAAATCAATCCTACGATTTCTCCTTCTTCGTTTTCGACGGGTACATGGTGAATTTTTCGCCAGTTCATAACATTCGTAACGAGCTCCACCTGATCTTCTTCTTGCACGGTATAGAGTTCTTTGGACATTACCTGACTTACATATTTGTACTTTCCTTCCCAGGATCCGCTTTCGCTCATCGTCGGGTAAGACCACGTGTGCACCGGCTGCCCGAGTTGCTGGCGTTTCAGCATTCCGAAAGTCACGGCAAACACTGCTTCTTCTGCCGAAGATGTTTTCTTGAGCTGAGTAAAGGACTGATTGATCCAAATGGAACCTGTTTGGTGATTTACCACGCGCGCTTCAATGATACCAAGGTATTTGTCAATATCGTGGGCATCGATTTTCATTTTTTCCAATCCTTGGCGCGCCCGTGGAATGAGTTGGTTTACGATGAGATCCTGGGCTGTGTACCGCACACCGTCTTTCCAAAGAAATTGAGCACCCAGACCCATTTGCGCTGCTTTTATAAAGTTGAGTTTCGCATGGTCGAAGTCCATTAGGTTTACGATATTGCCTATATCGTCCGGAATTCCTTCCATTAAACCGAGCCAAAATGCGGAATTAGCAATTTCATCAATTACAGTGGGGCCTGCGGGAATATATCGGTTTTCGATTCGAAGATGCGGAAGACCGTCTGTAATCCCATAACATGCTCGATTCCATTTATAAATTGTTCCATTGAATAGAGACAAAGCACGCAAATTAGGCACTTTTCCATCTTTTAATACCTGCATCGCATCTTCAGTTATTTCGCTGGCAAGCAATAATTTGTAATAGGATATATCGTGCTTAAAAATTTCCGTGATACTCGATTCGAGCCAACCGTTCCCGAAATCTACCCGGCTTTTTATTTCGCGCTCAGGGTTTTTTTGGTTCTTTAAATCGACGGTTTGCTCGAAAACGGCAATTCGTGTCTCTTCCCAAAGTCGTTTTCCGAAAAGGAGGGGAGAATTGGTACAAGCAGCCAGAACGGGGCCGGCAATGGCCTGAGCCCAGTTGTATTTGTCAACCGATTCATCAGGATTGACCTGCAAATGCACCTGAAAGCTGGTGTTGCACGCCTCAAAAAGCATGGTATTGTGCTTGGTAATGAGTTCGTCAGTACCTTTTATATAAAATTCGAAATCGCCTCCACGTTGTTTTACCATTGCATCGTTCAGAGCACGGTAGCGACGAAAGGGGGAAATGTTTGCAAATTCGAGATCGGTTTTACGGATTGTGGGCAAGATGCCGGTCAGCAAAATACGGATTCCTTGTTCCTGTGCAATTTGATCTGCTTTTTGGAGAAGACCGTATAACTGGGTCTGCATCTTGCTTAGCGCATCGCCAGTAAATTTTATCGGATCGAGATTGACTTCCAGATTGAATTTTGCAAGCTCGGTGGTGAAATGCGGATCGTCTATTTTCTCCAACATCTCTATGGCCGTCATGGAAGGACGCATGTGTTTGTCCACCAGACAAAACTCCTGTTCGGCACCGATACGCATAGTGTCGCGTTCAAACATATTGCGTTCAAACATTGCCTCAAGTGCCTTCATATCCTTGAGAATGGCGGTAACAAATTGTTTGCGCTGCTCCTTGTTTTCTACTATATAAACATCTAATTCTCCCATAAAAAGGTTTGATTACAATTCCCGAAAGGTTGAATGAATGGCCGAACGAACCGATTTATACAGATCCTTCGAATGCACCAATTTACAGAAATAATTGATATATCGCTGATTGTTTTTATTCCGAGAAAAGAAGAATGGGAATCGTTTTTCTCTTTCAACTTGGCAAATAGAATTACAGAATAGGCTTTTGAGTGTTTTGATAATCAGCAAATAGAGAAGGCTAATTTGCTTAAAGGCGGAAACTTATTTAATCTCCAGATGCAATAATTTTTCACCTTCTATAAATGCTTCGAGTACGTCACCAATGATAACTGGACCAACTCCTGCTGGGGTTCCTGTCATAATCAGATCTCCGATTTTAAGGGTGAAATATTTGGACACCTGCTCAATTATTTGATTAAAATTAAAAAGCATTAGCGCAGAGTCGCCTGATTGAACGACTTCTCCATTCTTGTGCAATTCAAATTTTATACTTTTCGGGTCGGGAAGGCCGGAGAGGCGGAGGAATTTTTTACCCATTGGAGCCGAGTAATCAAAGGCTTTGGCTTTTTCCCACGGAAGCCCTTTCTCCTTGCACTTTTGTTGGGTATCCCTTGCGGTAAAATCTATTCCGATACCTACTTCCTGGTAATACTTATGTCCGAATTTCTGATGGATATGCTTGCCCAGTTTGCTGATGCGCAAAACGAGCTCGACTTCAAAGTGTAAATCAGCAGTGTGATCCGGATAATGAAAGGGATGGTTTTTTGGTAAAAGCGCCGTCTCCGGTTTTAGAAAAAGTACCGGCTCTGTTGGGATTTCATTGTTCAATTCGCGTGCGTGCGAAGCATAATTTCTTCCTACGCATATTATTTTCATAACTCTTGACTCGCACGTTCTTTAATGTCCTTCAATACTTTCTTGGTATAAAGCGGAAAATCGCCATTGAGCATCCAACCGTAATATCCCGGTTCACGTTTAAGGACTTCCCGCACCGTTACACCCTTGTGTTTTCCAAAATTGAAAATCTCTTCGTCCTTTTCGTTATATACGATTCTGCCAAGCATATCAACATTCCGGTGACGTTGGGAAACAAGATGCAGTTTTTCCATATCGTTTACCACAGGTTCATAGAGGTTGCCGGTTTTGTCTTCGATTTGGGTACCCTTATATTTTTCGAGTTGAGCTAAGAATACGTCATACGTTGCCTGCACATCGGCCATAGCTTCGTGTGCATTTTCCATCTCTTTGTGGCAATAGAATTTATAGCCTGCCTTGAGTGTACGCTGCTCCATCAAGTGAAAAATATTTTGCACATCAATCAGGTTTCGGTCTTCGATGCTGAAATCAATTCCACATCTTAAAAACTCTTCCGCAAGTATGGGTACATCGAATTTATTGGAATTGAACCCAGCTAAGTCACTATCAAATAGAAATTTGAAAAGCTTGTCAGCTATATCTTTAAAAGTTGGTGCATCTTTCACATCTTCATCATAGATGCCATGTATTAGCGAAGTTTCCAACGGAATGGGAATGCCCGGATTAATGAGAAGCCGGGTTAAACCGGTAGCAGGATCGGGTCGCCTTTCCTGATGACCGTCCGGAAAAACCTTTAAAATAGCGATTTCTACGATCCGATCGGAAGCTACATTCACTCCGGTAGTTTCCAAATCGAAAAAGGCTAGTGGCTTTTTGAGTTTTAATTGCATTTTACTTTTCTAATTTTATTACTTTCACATTGTTGTCCTGACGTGTGTGAAATCTGTTTACGACTAAAGCTTCATTATAGGGTTTGTATCCTTTGGCATCAATGTAAATAAAGTATTTTCCAGGATAGAGTCCGATTATATACCTTCCAGTAACGCGATTGGCATAATAATTTCCTACGGGCTCATCAAATTCATTCCGAATTTCTATTTCCGGGGATATTTCGCCATCATTCAGTGGGATGCTGAATACAAAGATCGCTGGATTGTCATCCTCCTTTTTTTGATAGGTAACTGTGTAGATATCAAGGTCTCCAAAACCATCCGCACGAAAAGCACTCATCACAGCCGATTTACCATCAGCGAGATAAGAGATTGTTTTTTCATCATTCGGTGTATTAATGGGATAGCCGAGATTTTGTGGTTTGGACCATATGTGACTTTGCTCATCCCAGCAAGAAAAGAATAGATCGTACCCGCCCATACCCGGATGTCCGTCAGAGCAGAAATAGAGGGTTTGACCATCGGCACTCAAGGTAGGAAAATCCTCATTGAAAGAGGTGTTAATCTCTTCGCCCAAATTTACGGGTTTGTCCCATTTGCCATTTGGCCGTTTACGAACGGTCCACAAGTCAAGTCCACCCGCACCACCTTCGCGATTAGAACTGAAAAGCATTGTTTGTCCATTTTTGGAAATAGTACACGCTGACTCAACAGAAGCCGAGTTGATCTGATTATCCATTCGTTGCGGATCGGCAAAAATGCCATTGCGGCTCACGCTGGTAAAAAGATCTCCAAAATCATCGACATGATCGATATAGAAGAAGAGCGTATCTCCGGTATCGGTAAGGCCTACCGATTGTTCGTCGTATACAGTATTGATACGATCACCAAGCCTTTGGGCTGTTTCCCATTCAGCATTCTTAAAATGGGTTTCGAAAATATCTGATGGATAGTACCCATCAAATTCAGGACTGGATCCGGGTCTCACTTTGCGGCGAGAAGTGAAAATGAGTGTCTGACCGTCTTTGGTAATGAAGGGGTAATAATCCGGATATTCAGTATTAATGCTGCTACCCAGATTTTTAAAATGAACGCTTACCGGGTATTTCAAAAGATCCATTGCGGCAATACAGTTGGTTTTCAACCGGGTATAATCATCTGTATTCTTTTTATTTACACCACCGTTTTTCTCAAATTTTTCAACATAATTTAGAGCCTCTTCGTATTGAAGATGAAACATATAAGCTCGTGCGATTTCGAGATATAGATCGGATTTAAATTTGCCGAGCGATTCCACTTTGAGTAAATAATCAAGTGCCACTTTCGGGTCGATATTCGTTCGCAGATAGCTGAGTCCTAAGTTTTCGTTATACGCACTATTGTCAGGCTCCTTCTTGATTAATTTGGAATACATATCGATGGCACCAAAATAATTGCCGTATCCAAATTCTGAGGCCGCCTCCTTAGGATCCTGTCCAAAAACGGCTTCGCCAAGGATACCGAAAATCAGAACGGCAAAGGTAACGCGTATAAAAAAGGGGATTTTCAAAGGTTACATTTTGGTTTTTTGCGAATGTAATAAGTTGTTCATCACAATTAGCGCTAATTAATTTTTATTTTTAGCTTATTGGGCTTTTACTTCGATATATTGATATTCTTTATATTTATCTTCACCTGCTTTAAAATCACCCTTATACTCCGGTCCCTGAACTTTTCCGGTTACGGATATAAAATGGATTTTTGAGGGGTCGATATTGTATTTTTTAGCATTGTCTAATATTTTTTCTTTCGCTTTATTTGCGCGTATCTCAGCCAACACAGTATTGTCCTTATACGTTTTGGTTGGCACTTTTGATGCACTTCCGAAAATGGTAATATCAGCAGATCCTTTTCGGAAAATAATTCCTTTGAGCGAAGTCATAAAATCCTCGTACATCTTCTCCTCTGTACTCACAAGATCTTGGTTGTAACCAAAGTATTTCTTAAAACTAGCCGGAACAATTTTTCCTGAAGTAGAATTCATTACAAAAGCTGATCCGTCGGCACTGACCATTAAGGGGCTCAGCAAAAGCTGTTTGTTTATCTCTTCATAATCAATATCGCAATCGATTTGGAATGTGTCGCGAGCTGCAACTTTTCCGTTTATCTGATACGCAATGTCATAGGTGCTACAAGGAGGCAATATGGCAACAAAAACACCGTCACGAGCACGTGGAGTAAAGGCTTGCTCGTTTCCGGTCTTGCGGTTGGTCACATAGATTACGATATCGTCGGGAAGCTTGTCTCCTTCAGCAGGAATAATCGTTCCTTTTAAAACTGCAAGACTCACAGCCTGAGGATTAGGCAGGTTGATCATGTAAATGTCTTTCTCGCCATATCCGGAATCACGCACCGAAGAATAATATGCTCGTTGCCCATCGGCGCTGGTCACAAAGAATACGTCATCATCGACCGTATTGATGGGATAACCAATATTTGTAGGTTCTTTCCATTCGCCGCTCTCATCGCGCTTGCTGTACATAATGTCAAATCCACCCATGCTTTCGTGGCCTTTTGAACTGAAGTAAAGCGTCTCACTATCAGGCGAAATAAACACCGCATCTTCATCGTAAGGGGTATTGATATTCGGTCCTAGATTTTGGGCATCACTCCATTTTCCATTCGGTAAAAGTTTTACACGATAGATGTCCCGGCCTCCGAGTCCGCCTTTTCTGTTGCTCACAAAATAGATGGTTTGCTCATCGGGTGTAATGGCGAGGTGAGTTTCCCAGGCAGTGGAATTGATCACAGCAGGCATAGGCTGCGGGTCGCTCCATGTTTCACCAACCAGTTTGCTGAAATATATGTTTCCGTCCCCATTATCATCTTTGTAGAGATAAAGCGTTTGTCCGTCAACTGAAACATTCATTGTTGCGGTATGATCACGGGTATTAATATTTAGAAGTTCCGGAGCTTGCCAGTTGCCATCCCGATCTTTGTACGACGCATAAATATCCTCGAAATAAAGTCCTGTTTGGCGATCTTTTAACCCCAGATTCGAACTATCTGCGCGAAGGCGCGCGGAGGTGAAGAACAAGGCATTTTCATCCACGGATATTACCGGCGAAAAATCAGGGTACTCGGAATTCACTATAGGTCCGAGATTTTTGATTTTGAATTCTACCGGCACTTTCATCAGTATTTTCGCGTGATTGAGTTGCTCTAATCCCAGTTTTGCTTCGGGGTAGAGGAAATGTTTCTCGGGAGCATTCACCAGAAATTTCTCGTAGTAATCGGCCGCCTGCTGTAATTTGTAATTTAAGTGCAGCGCCTTAGCGTAGTAATAATATACTTCCACGGGCACGCCTTTTTCTGCGGGACTAAATGGATCGTAATTCTTATCGATTTTTCCCTTTACGGCTTTTTCAAAGAAAGGCAAAGCTGCACTTTTTCGGTTAAAAGACTGGAGATAGGCACGTCCAGCCTTGTAATTTACATTAAAATTATCAGGATTATCAGAGGCCAGCTGCGTCCATATTACAAAACTCTGGTTGAGCTCATTCTCTTCGTCAAGCCTTACGGCCTCTTGGAATTTTTGAGCAAAATCCATGTTCTGGGCGAATGCGCCGAGACTCATTATACTGAGAAAAATTGCCAATCCGATTGGTCTTTTAATTAGCTTCGAAATCATTTAAGGCGATAATTGGAATTTCCAAAGCTAATATAAACCTGTGGCTTAACTTATGAAATAGGTATCAAATTTCCCTATTCACATCAAATTGTTCAAGAAAGTCGGCTACTTTTCGCACAAAACTACCTCCCAAAGCACCATCTATGATGCGGTGATCGTAGGCATGAGAAAGGAACATCATACTTCGAATTCCGATGAAATCTCCCTGCGGAGTCTCAATAACGGCGGGCTTTTTGCGAATAGCACCAACTGCCATGATCGCGGCTTGAGGTTGGTTGATGATCGGAGTACCCATCACATTTCCAAAGGTTCCGACATTGGTCATGGTATAGGTACCTCCTTGAATATCTTCGGGTTTTAGTTTGTTTTCGCGTGCGCGTCTCGCCAGATCATTTACTTTTTTGGCGAGGCCTACGAGGTTTAACTGGTCGGCATCGTGAATTACGGGTACGATCAGATTGCCGGAAGGCAAAGCTGTAGCCATACCGATATTGATATGTTTTCGTTTGATGATATTCGTTCCGTCGGTAGAAACATTCACCAGGGGCATTTCCTTAATAGCACGGACAATTGCTTCGATAAAAATAGGGGTGAAGGTGAGCTTTTCGCCTTCGCGGTCTTCAAATTTCTTTTTCCATTTATCGCGCCATTTTACGATATTGGTCATATCGGCTTCTACGTAAGAAGTAACATGGGGCGAGGTGTGCTTGGAGGTCACCATATGTTCGGAAATAAGTTTCCGCATACGATCCATTTCAACGATTTCATCGTCGGGACCAGCCAGCACTGTGGCTTTGGGTATTTGTTTTACGGATACAGGCTGATGCGCATCTTCCTTTGGACGCGCAGCAGGTTGTGGAGCTGCTCCATTTCTATTTGGAATATAATCCAACATATCTTTTTTGGTCACTCTGCCTTCGAGACCGCTGCCTGCAATCGATTCGAGTTCCTGCATTCCGATTCCTTCTTCTTTGGCAATATTTCGCACGAGCGGTGAATAAAATCTTCCTGAAGGACCAGATTTTGAAACGGGAGAATCTGCTTCCGATAAAGCCGGTTCGGGCATTTTTTGAGCCCCGTTTTGTGGTGAAGCCACTGTTTTTACTTCTTCTTTTTTCGGCTGAGATGCTGATTCTGAGCTTTCCGAAGGTTTTGAGTCGTCGCTGTCGCCGCCAATACGAATAATGGCAATCGGCTGACCTACTGCTATGACATCGCCTTCTTTGCAAAGCTGTTTCACCAATACCCCGTCTTCGGGAGCTGGCACTTCGCTATCTACTTTGTCAGTGGCTATTTCAATAATGGGCTCATCGGCTTGGACCGTGTCACCTTCATTTTTAACCCAACCTACAATCGTAGCTTCCGCGACACTTTCGCCCATCTTGGGGAGTAAAACTTCTACTTCTGGCATAATTTATTTTCATTAATGGCAGTGCAAAATTAGTTGAATATTCCTGAATGACAATCAAAGTTTGGTGGAAAGCGTAAAGTAGTATAGTGAGAAGAACACACTCTTTCAAAAAATGAAGGGGACTTTCTGAACGGCTTCATGCAACTATTTTCTCTTCGAATGCATCTTACACTTAAATGAATAAACTCAAACGAATATCCAGCTCTATGAAATACCTTGCCCTTACCCTTATTATTTTTGCGAATTCTCCTTTTGGTTTTAGCCAGAATTTAATTGATAACTGGAAATTTCAGGAAAACAATATGGAACTGAAATGCACCGATTGGTTCAATGAATGTGGTGAAGAATTGTCAGTTAATTGTGATGCTTTAACGCATTGTCAAGTACAGTTTTATATGGACTCACCTTCATTGATACCTGAAGAATTATGGTGTTTGAAATTGAATGGGGATTTCCCACAAGCTGGATTTGCAGAAACCTATATTACCGGTCAAACGGGAACGAATGTCTATGAACTCAAATATTGGATGCGTTCTGATTCTGCTTTCGGAGGATCACCATCTATCGGCTATGCTTCGATTGGTTCCGGTGCGCAATCTCAGTTTGTAGAAAGCAAATCATTGGAAGCCTCAACATTGGACTGGATCCAATTTTCATTTACCGACACCCTTTCACTTCAGGCATCTGACACGCTTACGGTACGCTTATCTTCCGATATGTGCGATCTGTGTTTTAGTAGCGTTAAATTTGATTTTATCGAGCTTTCCGTTTTGGAGTCGCTCACTTCTGTCAGAAACATTAATCCGGTTGATGTAAAAATCTATCCCAATCCGGCTTCAGAAAGCATTTCGTTTGATATTGCCGATCAATATTTAGGAGAATGTGCGCTTGCAATTCATGACATCACTGGCAAGAGTATTCTCAGATCGATGCGCTTCCGCGAAAGGACAACCCTTGATACGCATGAATTTGCGAGTGGTTTATATATTTACACAATCGAGAGCCTTGCAGATAATAAGCAAATTGGAAACGGGAAAATTGTAATTCGCTGAGAACGCGGGAATTTCAATAGGCACTTTCCTTTACTGATCTCCTCACGATCGAAAGAAATTAATCGTAATTAGCAATAAGCAAATCGAAATTTGAAATCACAATTAATTGCTGAATAGAATAGAAATACGAGAAGATGCTACAACCATTCAGACACGGTAAAAGAGTCTAAACCCCGCGCCCTAATTGCGAATATGCCGATCCAATAATCGATAAATCATTCCGAATACTATAAGCCCTTGCATAAACGATATTAAGCTTGCGCGCGGTATCTACTGGAGCTTTGATATGACGCAACCGATCAATTGGACTGACGATTCCTAATCGGATTTTGGGAAGCTCGCCGGTTTGTATATCCAACATGGAATAACCCACCCAAGACTTTCGTCCAAAAAGTACCGCGAAAATATTGGTCACAAAACCACTCTTATTATTTACAAACCAAACGTTTAGTGGAAGCGATACAAGGAATAGGATGGATAAAGCAATATCCAACGTCCGTTTTTTTCTCAAATTTCCGGGTTTGCTTACCGCGTTGATATCCATAATAAATAGGTCTCCACCTTTTTCTATGGAATTGCTGCCAATGATGTACAGACTTTCGGGAGGTGCGATTTTGAATGAAAGATTCTTTCGCTCAACCGATGCCATGAGGCTGATTATTCGATGCGAAGCAACGTCTTCGCCACTGAAAACGATTGTGTCGAGCTTATACACTTCTGCTACTTCCTCTAAGCGATCGGCTTGAGATACAACGTGATTTTCGACGTTTTGAATGGAAATTTGAAAAATGGACTTTGTGGGGTTTCCGGTTTCCTCAAGCAATGTACGTATCCGTTGAAATTCGGCATCGCTACCAACGATCCCAACACGCTGATCGGCAGGTCTTCCCAAGCGATAGCCTCTTATTTTCAGAAAATGGAGCATCAAACGGAAAATCACATAAGCTGAAGCAGCGCCAAGAGAACCAAGCAGTATCAAAGCTCGTGAAAAGCGCAAATCCTCCGGCAAAAGGCTGTAAGAAGCAAGAATCAAAATGGAACCGATCAAAACTCCACGCAGGATTTTCAGCAGGTTCACAGGTTTATCATATCCACCATTGAGAAATACCGAAGCCATCCAAATAAGGGTGTAAGCTGCAAATCCCATATAAACCATTCCGTTCTGATAATCAATATGCGAAAATTCTTGATACTGACTTTTTGCGAAAAGCAGAATCCCGAAAATAAACACCGCATCGAGCACAGGCACGATTGCCTTCTTGATAAACCGGCTTGCAATCGCGATGGAAGCACGGAGATAAATCGCCAGATTGATCAGGAAAGAAAATGACTGAGCGAGCCTTGCAGAGAAGTGTTTCTTGGCGAAAATCAGCATGGCGCGGTAAAATACAAAAACGTAATTCACGCTGCTTTTCTTGGTGCTTTCGCCTTTGTAATGGATGATCCGTGTTTTTGGAAAATAGTAATTTTTGTAGCCGCCGAGCACGATCCGGTAGGAGAGGTCGATGTCCTCGCCATACATGAAAAACGTTTCATCGAGCAGCCCGATTTCATCGAGCACCGATTTTCGCATCAGCATAAATGCTCCCGAGAGAATCGGAATTTCATGGGTTTCATCTTTCGATAAATATCCGAGATGGTACCTTCCGAAAATCTTAGACTTGGGAAAGAGTGCCGAGAGGCCGAATATTTTGTAAAAAGCCACAGCAGGCGTGGGCAGTCCGCGTTTGCTCTCCGGCAAAAAGCGTCCTTTGCCATCGATCATTTTCACACCAAGCCCGCCGGCATCGGGATGTGCATCCATAAAAGCTAGGGATTTAGAAAAAGTATCTTCTTCGACCAGTGTATCGGGATTGAGCAGAAGCACATATCGACCAGATGAAAGCCGGATTGCCTGATTATTGGCACTGCTGAAACCCAGATTCTCTTTGTTTGCGATCAGCTTGAGCTCAGGAAATTTCTCCCGAACCATTTCCACCGACCCATCCACCGAATTATTGTCCACCACATACACCTCGCAGCTTATCCCCTCCGCAGCGCGCAACACGCTGTGCAGGCATTGCTCCAGAAAGTAGGAAACGTTGTAATTGACAATGATTACGGATAAATCCATCCTCAACTCAATGATTTATCGTAAGGCGTTCGCTGCAAAATAGATCGTCCCAAAGTCACTTCGTCGGCGTATTGCAATTCGTCGCCGACAGCCACTCCGCGCGAGAGCGTTGAAATTTCGATTTCGGCGCGCTTCTCAAATTTTTTGTAGAGAAAATATGCTGTTGTATCTCCTTCCATGGTTGGCGAAAGCGCGAGAATTAATTCGGCTGTTTCCGGAAGGGCAGCCCGCTCGATAAGGCCGCCGATATTCAAATCTGTTGGGCCGATTCCATCCATGGGCGATATTTTTCCGCCGAGGACGTGATACAATCCTTTGTATTGATGCGTGGCTTCGAGTGCCATTACGTCGCGGAGGTCTTCCACCACACAGATGATTGATCTGTCGCGGTGTGTGCTGCTGCAAATGGGGCAAATTTCGGTATCCGAAATATTGTAGCACACAGAGCAGAGCTTAATATTCTGTCGCAGGTCGAGAAACGCTTTCGCAAAACGCTCAACTTCAGGCTCGCTGCGGCGAAGCATGTCGAGCACATAGCGCAATGCAGTTTTTTTGCCAACTCCCGGCAGCGATGCCATCTCATTCACGGCATCTTCAATATACTTGGAAGGAATCATGTGGCAAAAATACACAAACCATTGTGTCCACGACACACCCCAAAACTTATAATTTGTAGGCGATTCGAGATTGGAATACCCATAGTTGGAATGGTCTAAGCATTATTTAATTGTGTTATCCCAAGTTGAAAGTTATCCGCTGGTATTCAGGAATGTAAAATATCTAAACCAACGTTAAGCAAAGTTAATCATCATTATTTTTCTATACGGAAAGTAACAAATTAAACGTTGATATCGTCGAACAGTAAAAGCAATACATATTTCGGTCTGATTCTTGAGAAATGAGATTTTAGTCGAAATGCAAACTTTCTTCTTTTGTTGAGCTGTATTTTCATAGGCTAGAATTTTTCAGTCAGCAATGTTGCAATCCCGTGTTTGGTGGCACGGGATTGTTTTTATCCAAAAATTTCCGCAAAAGAATGGGTGTTTTTCAGACGAACCCCTCTCTCAGTCATTTCCACCCTTGCGCAAACATTCTCGTAATCATGTTCTAAAAAGATAACGTGTTCTTCCTTGGCTGCGCTATCCAGAAATATGGCTTTTTCTTTCAATGTTTCCAGAGGTCGCACGTCATATCCCATAATATAAGGCATGGGTACATGACTCGCAGAAGGCAGTAGGTCAGCAGCATAGACCACTATTTTGTTTTGGTAAGAAATGTAAGGAATCATCTGACTCTCCGTATGTCCATCTACAAAAAAGACCTTAAATCCGGGAAGAAACTCACCTTTGTTCCATCTTCCATCGCGGTTTATGAATTTCAGTTGACCAGATTCTTGGATGGGCAAAATATTCTCTTTCAGGAAGGAAGCTTTTTCGCGGTCGTTGGGGTTTGTCGCCCAGTCCCAGTGCTTCTCATTGCTCCAATAGGTTGCGTTTGGAAATGCCGGCTCATACCGTTCCTTTGAGGCGTTGTATTTTATTGCGCCGCCGCAATGATCGAAGTGAAGATGTGTGAGAAAAACATCCGTTATTTCATCCATTCCAAATCCGAGTGCTTCGATAGATTTTTTGAGGCTGTCGTCGCCAAAAAGATAGAAATGGCTGAAGAATTTTTCGCTTTGCTTATCGCCAATGCCGGTATCGATGAGGACGAGTCGGTCGCTGTATTCAACAAGCATACAGCGCATAGCCCAACTGACCATATTGTTTTCGTCGGCGGTTTTTGTGCGCGACCAAAGCGACTTTGGAACTACGCCAAACATGGCGCCGCCATCGAGTTTAAAATTTCCGGTTTCTATGGGGTATATTTTCATAGGAGGATTGTTTTTTTGTCATTTTCATGAAAAGCTTATGAAATATCAGCTTTAATAAATAATGCGAATTCATTTTCGCTAAAGTAACAATACCCTGTGTAAAAAGGGATTTGAGGTCGAAGATATAACAGGATTTCCCGTTGTAAGTTCATGCCATGAAAATTCATTTTATTGCCATGGGCGGAAGCGCCATGCACAATCTTGCCATCGCGCTAAGCCGCAAGGGGTTTGCCATTACGGGCAGTGACGACGAGATATTCGAACCGTCCAAATCCAGATTGAGTAAGCAGGGAATATTGCCAGAAAATCTCGGTTGGAATGTCGAAAATATTTATCCCGATCTCGATGCAGTGGTGCTGGGAATGCACGCGCGTGCCGATAATCCGGAATTGGCAAAAGCAAATGAACTTGGTATTCCGATCTATTCATATCCCGAATATATCTATGAGCAGACCAAAGATAAGAAGCGCGTTGTTATTGGTGGAAGCCATGGTAAAACCACGATTACAAGCATTCTGCTTCATGTTGCTCAAAAGCAAAATCTGAATACAGATTATCTCGTAGGCGCCCAACTCGAAGGTTATGATTGTATGGTGAAACTATCGGAAGATGCGGATATCGCAATCATTGAAGGCGATGAATATCTATCCTCGCCAATCGATCGAAGGCCAAAATTTCATTTGTACAAACCAAATATCGCCTTGATAACCGGAATCGCGTGGGATCATATAAATGTTTTTCCGACTTGGGATAATTATGTGAGCCAGTTTGAGCGATTTATTGAATTGATCGAGCCGGGCGGCACGTTGGTTTATTACAAGGGCGACAAAGTTTTGGCCGGTTTGGCAGAAAATGCAACTTCCAATATTCAAACAATTGGTTACGATACACATCCACACGAAATTGCGAATGGAAAAACAACGTTGAACACCGGCGTAGGAGATTTTCCCATCGAAGTATTTGGTGAGCACAATCTTCAAAATATCAGCGGTGCAGTGGAAGTGCTGAAACTTCTGGACCTCTCCGAAAAGGAAATTTACAGCGCACTTTCCGATTTCAGAGGAGCTTCAAAAAGGCTTGAAAAAGTTGCTGAAGCTTCTGATTTCGTTTTTTACAAAGATTTTGCGCACGCACCGAGC
The DNA here is from genome assembly GCA_963741985.1 of uncultured Cryomorphaceae bacterium. Lineage (GTDB taxonomy): Bacteria > Bacteroidota > Bacteroidia > Flavobacteriales_D > Cryomorphaceae > Cryomorpha. Next base: position 281,456 of record CAVUKD010000003.1, on the reverse strand, counting down.
AAGCTCAAAGCTACTACCAGTGCATTGAAGCAGCAATTTCCCGAAAGGGAACTAATAGCGTGCATGGAGCTTCATACATTCAGCAGTTTGAATAAGAAATTTCTCCCGCTTTACGGTGGAGCGATGGAAAAAGCAGATCGTGCTTTCGTTTATTTCAGTCCGGAAGTGGTGCAGCACAAAAAGCTGGAGGCTCTTTCGAAAAAGGAAGTCGTTGCTGCTTTTGGAACCTCAAATATTGAGGTTTTTACCGATTCAGATCGGTTGATTGAAGCCTTGCGGCAAATTGATTGGCACGGCAAAACGCTGCTGATGATGAGTAGCGGGAATTTTGACGGGATTGATTTTGAAAAACTTGGGGAGGAGATAATTGCTGGTATTTCGTAGGGTTGTGCTAAGGTTGGAACCAAATAGGCCACAGAGGGTTTCACATAGGAAAGGGTTTTGGATAATCAGCGGGTGCGATAAGTTATGCCGAAAACGCATTTAAAATCTTTTTGAAACCTATTTTCTCTCACACCGCGAAGAATTTTTTTTCTATGGGAATACCCTATGATTTCTATGTGTCTCTGTGTTTCAAAACAATTTACCTCAAGCAACTAATTTATTGGTATGTTACAAACATATCTTTCTCCTTTGGCAAATGCGCATATATTTCGTTAACAAAAGTTTGTTGCCCAAATTTAAAAATATTCGTTCAATTGAAATTGATGATTACTCCTTTGGGTTTTTCAAGCTGCTTCATATAGGTTAAAATAACTGCTTCGTGTATTGGTAAGATGCCTTCCATTGCTTTCAATGCTTCGATTAGCTTCTGAGTTGTTTCCATGGCAACATTCATTTTAATGAAAAAAAGGTGAGTTTATTCACATTCGTGATTGCCAGTCATTATACACTAAATTTTCATTTCTATGTGGATACCCTATGTTTTCAATGTGGCTATGTGTTTCAAAAGTGTCTATGTATTTCAAAACAGAAAACATCATGCATTGCTTATGCCCCACGGAAAGTAAAATCTTTACATTCGGCTAAAGAAATGACGCCGAATTAAATTTAAAATTTTACTGTATGCCTGAATTTTGCTTTTTCGCTAAATACCCGAACAAAACCCGCTTAATTGCTGTAAAAAACACTGCGTAAAATAATGAGGCCGCCATTAGAACAAGCAGCAGAAGACCCGAAAAATTTTGGAGCGAAAAGAAGTTTTCAGCATTTGCCTGTAGCTTTGAAACATCGGCATCCGGAGAGCCTTCAATCGCTCTTTTTACAATCTCCGTTTGCTTTTCCGGAAAGAATGACGTGTCAACAAATGCATAAAAAATAATCGTAAAAATGAACATGATAATCCCGTAAACCAACATCATTCGCAAAGAATCTTTCAGATCCTTGAAGAATGAATTAAGCTCACTACGCGGCCAAATGCCATACAGACAAAGCGGAATCAACCCCCCAAAAGTGAAAAAGGCATAAACCATTTCGAAAGGTGGCCAATTATAATCGGCGAAAAAAAATGCGAGTCGCACGGTAATCAATACCAATGCGACTCGAATGGGAATATTTATATTGGGATGTTTTGCCATTTTTGGCGAAAGCTTATCCGTTCATCGAAATCAAAAACTCTTCGTTTGAAGTGGTCTGTTCGATACGTCCTTTCACAAATTCCATCGCTTCGATAGGATTCATATCGGCGATATGCTTACGCAAAATCCAGATTCGCTGCAGTGCGTCTTTCGACAAAAGCAAATCCTCACGACGCGTACCCGAAGCAGTAATATCGATAGCCGGGAAGATTCTTCGGTTCGAAATTTTTCGGTCGAGCTGAAGTTCCATGTTCCCAGTTCCTTTAAATTCTTCGAAGATGACCTCATCCATTTTCGATCCGGTATCGGTAAGGGCTGTGGCCAAAATAGAGAGTGAGCCACCGTTTTCAATTTTTCGGGCTGCCCCAAAAAAGCGTTTCGGTTTATGAAGAGCATTGGCATCCACACCCCCTGAAAGTACTTTACCGGAGGCAGGAGATACGGTGTTGTAAGCTCTTGCCAATCGTGTGATCGAGTCGAGGAGGATACACACATCGTGTCCACATTCTACCATTCGCTTGGCTTTTTCCAATACGATGTTGGCGATTTTTACATGGCGATCAGCTGGTTCGTCAAATGTAGACGCAACTACTTCTGCACGTACCGATCGTTTCATATCGGTTACCTCTTCAGGTCGTTCGTCGATAAGGAGTATGATCAAATATACTTCCGGATGATTTGCAGCAATGGCATTGGCCACATCCTTGAGCAATGTGGTTTTACCGGTTTTTGGCTGCGATACGATCAATCCACGCTGACCTTTACCGATAGGGGCGAAGAGGTCGATAATGCGGGTGCTGATATTGCGATTGTCGCCAGCAAGATTGAATTTTTCTTGTGGGAAAAGTGGGGTTAAGTATTTAAAAGGTACACGATCGCGGACAAAATCGGGGTCGCGTCCGTTGATTTCTTCTACTTTAATAAGTGGGAAATATTTTTCGCCCTCTTTTGGAGGACGTACATATCCTACCACAGTATCACCGGTTTTGAGTCCGAAAAGTTTTACCTGCGACTGTGATACATATACATCGTCAGGTGAGTTGAGGTAATTATAATCTGATGAGCGCATAAAACCATACCCGTCAGGCATGATTTCCAACACACCTTCAGTGGCTACATGACCGTCAAAATTGTAGAAGTCATCGCGTTTTTGCTTTTGATCATTGCGATTGTCATTTTTCTGATTGTGACGGTTATCATTGCGGTTATCGTTTCGATTTTCACGGTTGTCATTTCGATTTTCACGGTTGTCGCTCCGATTGTCGTTACCGCTATCGCTGCGGTTGTCATTTCTTGAATCCGATTTTGGACGGTTTACAGAACTGCGTCGGCTATCATCGCGATTATCGTTGCGCGGTCTTGGCGTTTTCTCGTTAGTTCGCGGAGGGTTATTTTGCTGCGAATTATTTTGACGATTCTGCTCCTGATCTTTTCGAGAATTATCATCGCTTTTCGGCTTATCGGCAGGTTTTTCAGAAGTGCTTTTCGCATTGTCTGATTTTTTATCCCTCGGATTCGGACGAGGTCGTGGTTTGCGGCTGGTATCCGAAGTTTCTGCTCTTTGTTTCGATTCAGAAGAGTCAGTTTCCTTCTTTTTCGAATCATCGGAGGCAACCTTGTCGTCGCTTCTTCTGGCCGCCGGTCTTGCTGGACGGGGGCGTCTCTCTTCAGGTTTCTTATCCTCAGAGGGAGCGTCAGAAGCTGGTTTTGAACTGCTTTTTGCAGGTGGATTCACCGCTTGCTCGTCGAGGATTCGGTACACGAGGTCTTGCTTTTTGAGCGACTCGGTCTTCTTAATGTTAAGGTCTTTGGCAATAGTGCGCAGATCGGCTACTTTTTTACCGTTTAATTCAATTATATCGTACATCTACGAATGAAATGTTAAGTTGTGTAATTTTACTTTATATGAGGACTTTTTGGAAAATCAAGACCAGAGTGAATAAATTATGGCCGTGTCCGATGCTGCAATGATACAACAAAATGATGATTTGACATTTATTCCGTTGAAAAAAAATAACAAACGGAGGTTAATATCTTGTAAAAGTCGTGGAAATTACGTTGCAGGTGGAGATTAAGTTTCGTGGAATCAAATTTATAGCGAATTTTATCGAGTCCACGGTGATGGCACAGGCCGGCGAGGTTTTCATACCAAGCGCAACTTTGGCACGCAGCAAAACGGGTAAAACTGACAGATATCCAACCATTAAAAATTTATTCAACCGAATACAATCTCAAAAACATTTCATTTTCACTTTTTGGATTTAAGTCTATATTTGAAGTCGCAGAAAATCCCATTTTATGATCCAACGTGTACAGTCTATTTATTTGGCATTGGCTTCTATTGCAGGAGCTTTGACTTTCTTTTTACCTTTTGCGCATTTTTATGCAAATGAATCTGAAGTGGTGGAATACGCCATGTTTGGTGTTTTTAATGTGCAGAGTCAGGTCGTGGAAATGACCGGGCCTTTTGCTTTTCCGGCTTGGGTTTTCGGAGCGCAGGCTGTTTTGGTTCCGTTGCTGGCCATCTTTATGTTTCGCAATCGTATCGCACAGCTTCGGATAGTGAGGCTCTCTTTTTTATTGAATCTGGGATATGTCGTTTATCTTTTCTTCGCCATCGATGCTATCAACGCGGAGCTTTTTAAGGGAAACTTATCCGTATTGTATCACGCCGGTTTTTATATGCCTGTTGCGGGAATTGTCTTTTGCTTTCTGGCCGTTCGTGGCATTAAGAGCGATGAAGCTTTGGTGAAGTCTTTGGATCGGATACGGTAAATTTTAATCTGGAATCTTATTTTTCATTGGGATTTTCTTTACTAAGATATCCGCTAAAAATATATCCCGGAAATGGTCTTTCATTACTTCTCAAGACCTCCTCACGTAGCCATTTTCCTTTAATTTCCATTTTCGATTACTGAATATTTGAGGTCAGTTTCGTTTTTGACACCTATAATAGCACCATATAGAAGATTTACCGCAAAGCTACTCCAAATTAAACTTTCAAGTCTGCAAATAGGCATCTTTCAGTTAAATACCTAAACTTTCAGAAATTGGAACATTCTTCATTGAATGACTATCTTAGTATTGAAAACGCCCCCCTCATTTGTCGTGGCACTCAGAATATATAGGCCACCAGGAAGCGATCTATATTGTAATACTGGCAAACCGCTGCAAAATCAAAAGACCGGACATTGTAATCAAAGTCCTCGCTGATAGGTTTAAAGGGTGGATCGGTTGTGGTGCTTCCCAAGAATAATGACCCATATATAGGGTGGGAAGCATCATCAACTGGATCAACAATATGTGCATATCCAGAAGATGAATCACCTCTTACCTCCTGAATTCCACCACTTGGGCTTTCGAGTCGAAGAAGATTCACAGGGGTGGCATAAGTATTCAAGACAGCATCACCTTCTGATGAATTTGGATTACCACCTTGTGTTTGCGGATCTTTTTCAAAAGCCAGACCATTTGCTGCGGCTATGAAAGCAGACAGGTGAAGTATATCCCCGGTTAGTACAGAAATGAAGCATCGCCAATTTAGGTGGATATCGGAGGTGTTGTAAGAAAAGAGTACTTCTCTCACGATGTGGTCGGAACCCGTCTTCGCAGAAGTCGGCTTAATAGAATTTTTATCCTTATCAGGATGGGAAGATTGATCTGAGTTAGGGACGAACCAAATCTTGATTCATCAGTATATTTATAAACGAAAGGCTTCTCAGAGCTATGGATAACAAGCTCTTGATCGGATCCGAAATTCAAAAGATCTTTCAGTTCGTTTGTGTTAATTCTGCTATACTTTTCAATATCATTTGGGTATGTGTATTGAGAATTGGAGTTTGATAGACAACGTATGATGTTGCACCAAAAACGTTCAAGTCTTCCTTATTTAACCTGACTCCTACAAAGGCCTTCCAAATAGGAATCCTTAAATACGTCTGCGAAAATGTTCGAATTGAAATGTTTTGTATTTCATTTTCATCTGAAATGGGCAGTTCTAAAGCTGTTTCGTTCAAATCGACTTGAGGGGATGCTGAAATATTCTGTAGTTGTTGGGCTACATCGAATTCAGAACTCAATTCTGTTATATAACCTATGGCTGCATCGGTAGCATTGCTATACGAAATCGGTAATTGGTAAGGCTTCTGATGAGCGAGTTTTCGAATTTTTCCTGCTGAATTCTTTCTTACTCTTAGAGTTGGTGAGTTGATATCGATAGCCATGATATTGGATTTTATAGTCATGGAAACCTAACAATTTAAAATGACATCTAATTTCTATTATAGGCTAAAAACGATCGATCACCTTTTGGTTCAGCATCATCATGTTTCCTTCAATATTAAGAAAAGGAATATGCTAAAACGGTTCTTTCCGAATTAAAATCGATGAGACCTTGATGAAATCTTTGGATCAGATACTCTAAGCAAATATCCTTTTAAAGAATATCCTATCTATTAATTAATAACCCCAGACCCAATCAACTCATCGCCCTCATACCAAGCGACAAATTGTCCCGGAGCCACACCGCGCTGGGCTTCGTCAAAAAGCACAAACAGCGTCTCGCCATCATACGTCAAAGTGGCTTCTGTCAAGGCCTGACGATATCGAATCCGCGCTTTGTATTTCCGCGTTTCTCCGGCTTTCATTTTCAGATCAGGACGAATCCAATGCACTTCTGAATCTGCGACGCGCAAGCCCTTTCTGTAAAGTCCGGGATGGTCGTCGCCTTGCCCGACAAATATCAAATTGTCAGGAATATCAGTGCCAATTACGAAGAGTGGCTTTTCTTTTCCGCCCACATGCAATCCACGGCGCTGACCGATGGTGAAGTAATGCGCGCCCTGATGGCGACCAACTTCTTTGCCCACAGAGGTGTCAAAATGATGCGGTTCTGTGAGCATTTGCAAATCTCCGGAATTGGGATCCGTTACGTTTACTTTTTCAGCGGGAATTTCAAGTATCGCTCCTTCCACAGGTTTGAGTTGCTGCTGCAAAAAGTCTGGAAGGCTGATCTTTCCCACAAAACAGAGTCCTTGGGAATCTTTCTTTTCGGCGGTTACCAATCCTTGTTCGGCGGCAATTCGGCGGACTTCCGATTTCTCCAGATTCCCGATTGGGAAGAGGGCTTTGCTCAACTGCTCCTGCGATACCTGACATAAGAAATAGCTTTGATCTTTGTTGCGGTCTTTTCCCGCTAGGAGACGATACACGGTTTTTCCATCCACCTGTATTTCGTCCTTTTGGCAGTAATGCCCGGTAGCCACATAATCGGCGCCAAGGCTCATGGCCGTCTTTAAAAAGCTATCAAACTTAATTTCTCTGTTGCAAAGCACATCCGGATTTGGCGTGCGGCCGGCGGCGTATTCGGCAAACATATAATCGACAATCCGCTCCTTGTAATCGGCGCTCATATCTATTACCTGAAAAGGAATACCCAGCGACTGCGCCACCAGCATGGCATCGTTGCTGTCTTCTATCCACGGACATTCATTGGCGAGAATCACCGACTCATCGTGCCAGTTTTTCATAAAAAGACCGACCACATCGTAGCCCTGCTCTTTTAAAAGATAAGCCGCAACACTGGAATCTACACCGCCCGAAAGACCGACAACAACGCGTTTCATTTCATGTGAAAATTGGCTGCAAAGATACGCAACTTATAGCTCCCAGCCGAACACGGACTGGAAAACATAGCCGGTTTGAAAAGTACCAGCAGAAGTCTCACTGTCAGGGTTTAACGCGATAACCCAATATATATTAGGTGAGAGGAAGGTGAAATATAGTATCAAATTTTTAAGGTGTTATGCATACATCTTATGCCGGCAAAAATAATGGATTGGACTGAATGACGAATTTGATAGTTAGGGTGCTGTGCGAAACAGTACAAGATCCTGATCTATCCATTTGTCTCTGAAGCCGGTTTTGATATTGGCATTGTGGGCTTCTGCGAAAGAACGCGCTGACAAGTAATACGTATCCGGCTTTAAAACGGAATCGTAGAGAAGCAGGTGGTTGGACTTTAAGGTATAATAATACGGAATCTCATAAGCCAACAGGGGGGGAGTTTTCAATTTTTCGGTGTACAAATCATTTCCCAAAAGTTTTATTTCAGGTTGGAAAATAAAAGGGTCCCCGGCATATCTGATTTGTTCTCCACCAGTTATCTCAATCATTTTATCCATATTTTTAGCGTAATACACACCTTTTGAACCAGCATGAACTTGTGGCATGATAGCTTTGTTGTAGCCAATTCTAACCATTGCCATACAGGCTACAAAAGCATAAATGGCCAGCGAAGGCCTTTTGAATTGAATCCAAACGGATGCGACTATTCCTATAACAAAAGGAAGGCATATGAGCCAGGGGTATGTAAGATGTGCACTAAATTTCCCGATAAGGGGAACTGCTACAAAAAAAGCCGCAGCAATAAGCGTGGCCCCCCTAAAAAGCCAGAGCACCCATCGCGGTGGATTTCTTTCCGGATCGAGACATCGAACATAGAAATGCGCCAAAATAACTGCTATAAATGGGAAAAACATATATAAATACCGGTTGCGAATATCCGGCGAAAGCCAATATAGCCAGATATTAGCAAGAATAAAAATAACCGAAAAACGCAGAAAGGGATTCCCTTTTATTCCGGTGCCGCGTCCGAAAATAAGGAACACAAAAAGGCTCCAGGGAAGAATTAGCTGGGCGAGGAGCAAGGGAAATTTCGGAATATTCAGCAATACGGGCCAGGGCGAAGCTTCATTTGCTGAGCGTTGCGATGATTCTTTGTAGAGATTTACCGCGAAAGCGAGGGCGTCATTTTCCTGATTGTACAGATAGAAATATCCACCCACAAGACTTGCAAACAGTCCGATGCCGAAAATGTGTTGCCATGAAAAGAGTTTCCAGAATTTTCGGTAATACAAAAATAGTCCGAGCAAAGTTAGTGCCTGAAAAGCCAGTGAGGGGAGACCTTTGGTAAGAAATCCTACAGCTGTGAGAACGTAAGAAACCAGAAAAAGAAGAAGCCACTTCTTACGCTGAAAAAAGTAATAGATGGAAAGTGCCTGAGCGACAATGATCATCGAATAGAAGAGATCGATTTCACCGGCATTTACCGCCCCGTAATACAGGAGATCGGCACTCGTGAGGTAGATGAGTGCCCCGAGTCCGGCTTTTTCTTCACCTAAATTTTTTCGTGCAGCAAAGAAAACGAGCAAAGCTGTGAGCCAAACCGATATAACCCCGGGCAATCGGACCACCCATTCACTCATCGAGCCGAAGAGGAGATAAAAACTTGAAAGTACCCAATTGAAAACCGGTGGTTTATTGTAATACGGTTCATCGTGGATGGTGGGAACGATGTAAGAATCTCCAATCAAAGTCTCCATAGCGACAACTGCACGACGTGGCTCTTCTGCCCGGAGCGAAAGCCCATTCAGATCAGCGAAGTACCCAATAACAAGCAGAAATAGGGCAATTCCTATAAGATGACTCGCCTTAAGATTCAAGAGAAATGATTTTAAAGTGAAGCGTCTGAAGTAGGTTCAGATCAGGCATTTTGAATAAGGCGTTTCAGACCGATATAACAGGATTGCTCTGCCGCGTCAAATACACCGTCACTTTTCATTGTTGTCTGCACTTCACGAAGCAATTCTTCGGGATTTGCCTGATTGTAATTGTGTGCTTTGACGTGTCTCAAAATGGTCTCAATACGTTCATTATCATTATCTCTCTCAAATATCTTATGTACTTCATGGTAGGTGGTTTTATCAACCTTGCTAAGGATATAAGCCCGTTGTTCCGGAGCCTCGATGAGATCCGCATAAGCCGCATAGAGAAGCATATAAGCAAAAAATTCTTCTTTCGTCAAGTCCATGGTAAACCAATTAAGTGTCCAAATATATCCTTTATAGTTAAGAATTATTGAAGGAATTGGGTTTTTGTTTGGCTCTCTTGGTACCTGAATTGCATCTAAATTTTTACACATTTATTCGCGAAAGCCTATGTCGGAGATTGATAAAAGAAGTCAATCGCCTCCGTTGGGAAACGACTGACTTGGGGCAACAATCGGATGTTATCTAAAAATTCGCCCGGAGCGACATTATAAAATTTCTGCCGGGAGCTGAGATTCCTGAACTATAAGGTCGATATCTCTTGTCTGCGAGGTTTTCAATACCTGCACTTATAGTAAAATTATCGCTAAGGTTATATGCCGCCTTTACATTTAAGGTATACCACGAAGGAGCATAGCTATTTCCATTGGCGTCTTTAGCGTACAACTCTGTCTTTGCTTTTTCTTCGAATGGCAAATTCTCAAATGTACGTTCGGCCATATACGTCGAGTAGAACTGGAGATGCAATTTGTTCATCTGATAGTTCAATCGGGTAATTCCATATATAGGTGGGGCGTGGCGTGAAGGGCTCTTCGTTTTATCTTCCAATTCTTCTTCGCCCACCTGATAGTTGAGCTGTGAGGAAACGCTGAAGCCTGCAGGAAGTTTTATCTCCACACGTGCCTGAAGTCCGTAAACATTGGCTACAGCTGCATTTTGGATGGCCTGCACCTTACTCATATCTCCATTATAGACAATGCTGTCGAGACCATTGAGTTGATAATCTCTCCTTACCAATGCGTTTTCAAGAATGCTATAATATGCAGTGACATCCACTTTGACCACACCGCTAAATACTTTGGCTATACCCAGATCAAAATTGTACGCATATTCTGCTTCGAGATCCGGATTTGGAACCACCACCGCTCCGTCGCCGGAATCGAAAACTTTGCCTATATCATCTACATTCGGCGAACGAAACGCAGTTCCAAAATTGGCTTTAACCGCCCAACTGTTGCTGGGTTTTAAGACTCCACCAATACTTCCGGTCAAAGAACCATTATTCGCCTCGGCCTCCGAGAACGGCAGCGGGTAGAAGTTTACATTGTTAGAAAAATCAGCATCAATTGCATATGCATTGTAGCGCAAACCTGCCGAAGCAGTGAATTTTTTGGAAACGTTGAATTCATCGCTTACATATACCGCTGTAGAACTCCACGTAGAATTGGGATAGCGTGCCGGACCTGAAATGGATTCACCAGTAGTAATATCGGTGATAGATCCATCCGATTTTGTATCGTCAAAAACGTATTCGGCACCATAATAGAGTATATGTCTTAATCCGATCGACTTCACGAAGTCCAGATTTGCTGAGTACGCATCTACATATTCCATATTTAGGGTGCGTTCAGATTTGTTCAGACTGCGGTTCATGCGACTCTCTTCGAAATTTTGAAGTGCAAGGCGCAATGTAAATTCATCGTACATTTTGTAGTTGCCAATATGGTTAACCGACAGATTATTCATTATCCATTTTTGAGGCCCATAGTTCCATTCGGCATAGCGTAGAGTGCCACCTCGATACCGATTATTTCGGTCGTACCTACCATACGGCGATGTTTGCGAATAGTGAAAGCCGTATTCAAAATTCCATTTTTTATTGGGTTGAAAACGTACTTTTTGCATCATATTCATCTGGCTATATCCTGATGGGCTTTGGATCAGCGGGTCATCCTGTTTGATAATCACATCAGTGCTATCCTGGCGTTGTACATGGATATCTTTCAGGTAATCGTCAGGACCATATCGTCCCTGCATCAGATCATCAAAATCCCATGTACTGATGCTGGTTATCAGTGCCCATTTTTTCCAACCGACGTTTACATGCATGTGCCCCGTCTTTTCATTATTAGCACTTGAGTAACGGGTTACCGCATTGCCGGTGATTAACGGTTTGTCAGAAAGTGATAGCTGAGCAGAAAGGGTATGAAAACTCATTACACCTCCTATGGCATCACTTCCGTAAATAACCGTTCCCGGGCCGAAGAGCACTTCCGTTTCTTCGATCGCAAACGGGTCGATATTGATAACGTTCTGAAGATTACCGCTTCTGAAGATTGCGGTATTCATACGCACACCATCCACAGTGTATAAAAGCCGGTTGGTAGAAAAACCCCGAATCATGGGACTCCCACCACCTTGCTGGCTTTTTTGGATATACACTTCGCCGGAAGTTCCCAAAAGATCCGCAGCAGTTTGTGGATTTTGGAAGGCTACTTCCTTGGCGGATATTACCGTGATTTTTGACGGAATATTTCCGGTTGACTGTTGCCAGCGCGTTGCTGAGATCACCACCTGATCCAGATTGATATTGGTACGTGTAAGTTGGATCTTAAAATTTGCAGCTTCGATTTCGCTGTAGCTTCGATCGGCTGTTTTATAGCCGAGCAGTCGTATTTCAATTTTCTTCGACCCTTCAAAAGCCGAAATATCCGCCTGGCCTTCGCCATTGGTGGTAGAAAATGCTCTGGGTGCTTCGCTTATCAGACTCACGAGATCGAGCATTTTGCCTGTTTCATTATCACTTATGGTTACAATCTGAGAATGGGCAGAGTGCACCCATCCTACTAATAACCAAAAGATTAATAATATATTTTTCATTTTATAAAATGTCTTGTTTGTAGAAAGAACCTATCCGGCTTTTTTCCCGGAAGGGAGGTACAGAAAGGTTGGAAAAGATTACAGAAAATAGTTTTACGCCATTTTCGGTGGGGGAGCCGGAGGAGATTGCTTTTGCGCTTGGAAAGCATCTGGTGCGAAATGGTTGTTCGTTTTCATTTCCCGAAAAGGGGTCACGGCTATTTCATTTGTACCAGCAAAATAGAGTGATTTAAAAAAGCTGTAAACCTTTTTGCCATTTTCCTGATTTTGGGGATTATTTCCCAAGGTCTGCGCTATTAGGTTTTCGAGTGTAGCTTCGAGATGGGTTTCTTTTTTATCTTCCCAACACCAGTAGAATGTTGTATCTCCTTTCGTTTCAAATTCTACTACATCGTACATCTGGCCGCGGTATTCGAATTCTTTAGAATGCTCCCAGTCCAGTTTGCTTTCTGCTTCTTTTTTGGTGAATTTAAGCAGGACAAGCAAATCCTTATCCATTCCCATCAGCATTCGGGCGATTACTTCTTCCTTCACCATTTCTTTTTGGTATTCCAAATAGATGAATGTGGTGGCAGCCGGGACCAGGAAGCAAAGAATTAATAGTATGCCTGCAAATTTTCGGTTCAACGGGTCTGAATTATTTCCTTCTTGAAAAGGAAAACAAAAATAAGAGAATAAACCCGAATCTGCATGCCGAAGCACAAATTGGCGCTGAGCCTCTTCTGAATTATTCTTTCGTTATATCGTAAGCTGCGCGCCTATAAGGATTCCGTAGCTGAAGGCATCACGGACGCTGTGGGTTTGCCCCTCAGGAAATGGATTATTGGGTTCGCTACCTGAAATAAAATTGAGTGGCACATAACCATCGGTGCGAAAAGCTTCAAAGAAAAGCTTTGAAGAATGGTGGATCATGCCACAAAATCCGAGCACGATCTGGTTTTGGCGATCCCAAGGTGATCCATCGGGACCACAGTCGAAATTAGAAAACTCGCCGGAAATAGCGTATTGTATTTGGCCGTCCATATGAAAGTTGTACTTGGCGCCAAGCTCCAGCGACGAAACTTTGGAGGCGGCATAAATATCGAGAGGTGGCTGCGGGTTATGTGTTCCCGGCCATGCTTGAAGCGTTTTTGCGAAAGCTCCAATGAACGTAATGCGGTTTTTGTAATTCCAGTGTGCGTAATACGTATAAGCCGGATTTCTGCTTCCGCAAACACCGAAATGATTGACTGGAAAGTCCTGGCAGTAGGAGGTACCATGCACATAAGATGCGCCTACCATAAGTTTTAGATCTTGCTTTCCGATGGTGTAATTGAGATCGGCGGCAAAATTATTGGTCAATGACGGAACGGCTGTGGAGTCGCCAACGGAAGTGTTCAGTCCACGAAACTGCGCCCCCCCTTGTATTGCCATAAACCGGGCATTCAGTCCCCATTTTTTAAATCCCACTTCGGCACCGTATCCCAACCCCGCAAAGCCATGCCACATGGTGGAGTTTGAAAAAGGATTGACGCTTCCCATTTCGCCAAAAGGCGCATCCATCTTGCCCAAAGCTCCATAAACAGGACATTTGTTCAGATCGCCAACAAGTACATATCCTTTTCTCAACTGGAGCTGATTTCGGGTGAGGGCGGTTATGGTACCGGCACCAAAACTTTGCTCGGGATCATAAAGTATTTCTGCGTAAGCAGTTAGCCAATTATTAATGGCGCCGGTAAGCCCTAACTGGAAAGAATGAAGCGCCACCTCAGTTAAGATGTTTCCAATTTCATTTGCAGCCGTGGGGTGGCGCATGAGGTAGGCAAATTTCGAATCTTTGTTGGTGTATTGATAATCGGCAATGGCTATTACAGAGGCTCCGATTGTTAAACTCCGGTTTTGGAGATTTCCTTTTTTTCGCTCTTCCAGGAGGATTTGAATTTTTCGCAAGTCCTGATTCGGCTCGAGCATTTTGTATGAATACTCCGAATTTATTCCGACGGTGGCCTTGGTGGTGTCAATTTTAATGTTCTGAGCCATCGCCCAGTTGCTTGCCAATAATAGGCTTAAGCCAAGAAAAAGGTGTTTCATCCCTTTGTTAAGATTAATTATAAAAGTGCGAACATGTCCGGGGATTACGGGATAAATGTATTAAAAAAATCCAAAGGGGAGCATTTATGGAGATTTTTAGTGTTGTGAGGGTTCCGATAACAATAGACGTTCTGAGATGGGCAGATTCAACTCGATGGTGTTTCACTTGTGCTTTTCAATTGCTGAGTAATTACGGGCTGTAGATAGAATATTCGAAAGGCAGGAACCGGAGGTTATCGAATTTCTAAAAACGGAATATTCCCAATGCGGTAATTCTCCCAACCATTGTAGTCGAAATGCCACCACTCGTATTCATACACGGTGAAACCATGTGCCTCCATTGTACTTCGCAGCAGATCTCTCATTTCGCGTTGTTCTTCCGTGCCGCCGGTATAGGAAGGATTGGAGCGTACTGTCATTTCATCGTAATCGCTGGTCATCGCTATTTCTTCCCCTGTATCGAGATTGTAAAGGGTTACGTCTACGGCGCACCCTCTGTTGTGACGTGAGCCTTCGTTTGGATCGGCGACAAATTGCTTTTTATCATCCGGAGTAATATCCCAGAATAATTTGGTGACGCTCCATGGACGGTAGCCGTCAAAAACAAGTAGTCCATATCCCAGCGGTTTCAGTTCTGCATTTACTTTTACCAAATCCTCGGCGGCAGGTCTTTGCAAAAACGCTCTTGCCTGTGTGTAAACCACCTGGCCGGAAAAATTATTCGTTGTGGCATATTTGATGTCCAAATGTATGGTCGAGTCCAGATGAACTAATTCCACAAGGTCGGACGGTTTAAAATCTCCTTTTTCAACGGGCTGTGCCAGGCCAAACCCCGGAAGAAGTAGCAGGGGTACTAAAGTATAAATCGCGAAGATTGACTTCTTTAAATTGCTCATGATCCACTATATATTTCGGCTGTCCAATTTCGCTTTTTTATATAATTTCAGATATTCATCTATACAATTTTCCCAATTGTATTGGCGCGCGAATGCCTTGGATTCGCCCGCAAATTTCTCTTGGTTCTGATACACCTTTTCCATTTTTGAACGAATAGAATCGGCCATGGATTGCGGATCAAAATTTTCGAAGTAGAAAGCCATTGTGCCCCCAATTTCAGGAAGGGAGGTCGCTTGGCTCAAGAAGATTGGCTTGCCTTCGTACATGGCTTCAATTGCCGGCAAACCGAATCCTTCGGCTAAAGACGGGAACAACAGTGCTTCGCAATTCGCATACAGCCACTGTTTATTGGAATCGCTTATTTTTCCCGGCAGGATAATTCGATCTTCTAAACTCAACCGCTTGATTTCGTTTTCAATTTCTTTACCATAGGCGGTTTCATTGTTTCCAGCAATAATCAGTTGATGGGTTTCAAAATGTTTCATCAAAGGGAGCAGAACCTCAAAATTTTTCTTTTTGCTGAAAATGCCAATGGAGAAAAAGAATTTTTTTTCATCTGCAAATGATGGTTTAATTTTTTCAATATCGCTCCCCGATGGAACGCCGTTGTAAATTACCTGAATTTCTTTTTGCCTTGTATTGAGGTTTTTTTCTATTTCACTTTTCGTAAAATTAGAAATCGTAGTTATGTAATCGGCACGATCGATGTTTTTCTGCAGCTGCCGTCGATATCTATTTCTCTTGATTCCATTTTTTTCAATGAGGAAATTAAGATCGTGGATGGTGAGTATCCAGACTGTGTTTTTGTTTGGAAAGAACGATGGAAACTGGTGTAAGCTATGCCAAATGGAATAATCTTTATTCATCCGGGGCATATACCTCTTGAGAAGGGATGATTTTATGGTTTCAATATTTTTTCCTGAAAAGGGGACATTCCTATTCTTTGGAACTAAGAAATCGATGGAAAGTTCATCAGGGAGTTTTGCCATAAGTTCTTTGGCAAAATTCATGGAGAATTGACCCAAACCGGAGTATACATCTTTGATTTTATATAAATCGATTAAGATTTTTTTCATAAGCTGACTTAGTCGCAAGAATTTTGCAAATTATAAAAATTATCTTCCGGACTATGAGGGTTCATTTAATACTTGATCTTTTGTAAAATTACGCTTTCAATTCTGTCTCCGATAATTTTGAATGCATCTCTCTTCCTTTTTTGACAATTATTTCCACCATTTCTTCAATATCCTTTTTTGAAGTCCTGAAATTCACAATACATACTCTCAGGCAATATTTACCATTTACCACGGCATTGGACAAAAAGACTTCACCTCCAGTTTGCAGATCATTGAGCAGAGCTTCATTCAGGGAGTTCATATAGTTGTATTTTTCTTCCCCACTACTTTTAATATCTCTCGGAATATATCTAAATGTGGTGATGCTCAAATTGTGGGTTACAGCTTCTAATTCTTCGTGCTTTTCCGCTAATTGAAACAGTATTTTGGACAATTCAATATCTTCATTTATTAATTTTTCATATCCCTTTCTTCCCACTTGTTGCAAGGTCATCCATACTTTTAAAGCCCGGAATCCGCGGGAGTTTTGCATCCCGAATTCATAATAATTTTGAGTTGTTTCACCCCTGTTGGTGGTAAAGTTGTAATATTCGGGATGTGAGCTGAACGTGTCGATTAGGTGTTGTGGATTTTTCACAAGGGTACATCCTGCTTCAAGCGGACTATACAGCCACTTATGGGGATCAATGGCAATAGAATCTGCTTCTGAAATTCCATCGAACATGCTTTTTAGCGAAGGAATTACTGCTGCCGGAATACCGTAAGCACCATCGATATGAAACCACAAATTGTATTTCCTGGATATCATCGAAAGGTTTTTCAGATTATCGACTGCCCCTGTGCTCACATCGCCTGCAGTACCGATGACCAGGAAAGGTTTAAACCCATTTCGGTGGTCCTGCACTATGGCTTGTTCCAGTATCTTTTCATCAATTTGATTGGAAGCAGTGGTGGCAATCCAGCGTATGGAGTTGCTTCCAAGACCAAATAGGACAGCAGCTTTGTCAATCCAAGTATGGGTTGATTTTGCGCAGTAGACGGTCATCTTTTCGGAACTTCCGGAAATACCAAATTCTTTAATACTTTTTGGTGCTCTGGCCGTTCGCGCAGCGAGAAATGCCGTGAAGTTTGCCATATTGCCTCCGCTTACCAAAATACCTCCGCAATCGGCCGATACACCGATAAATTGGGCCAACCACTTAATCGTTTGTTTTTCGATTTCGGTGGCCATCGGGCTCAAGATATTTGCTCCCACATTTGGGTTTACTGCCGATGCTAATAAATCGGACAAGATTCCCATTGGAGCCGGCGAAGAAGTGATATAGCCGAAGAATTTGGGATGACCGTTGAATAATGAATTTGTGAATAAGAGATCGGTTGTTTTTGCCAATAGTTTGGCTGAATCTGTGCCATTTTCGGGAAGGGATCGATCTCCCAATTCTTTTTGCAATTCGCTGGCTTTCTTGGTAGTGGTAACCGGCCTTTGATCTATGGTGTCGAAGAATTCAGCAATGCTGTCCACTAATTGATATCCTATTTTTTTGAATTCTGTTTTGCCAATTTCTATTGGGTTTTCCCGATTTTTCATGCTTTGTATTTTTTGCCGAGCTGGTTAGGTTTCGAGAGTCATCCCGATTCGCTTTCCAAACATTTCGATTCGCTAAATGTAATGCTTAATCTTTCGCAGGCTAACCTTTCGATTCTTATGTCTGTGAATGTTAGGTTAACTTTTTAAGCAGTTATTATAGTTTCAGTAAGAGTAGAATTAATTTAGCATTTGTCGAAATCAATTAAAGCTATTTTATTTGATTTGCATCGCCGCGGTCCGTATTCCGGATGTGCAATTTCTTGAAATCTAAGTTGCGATTACATCTTATATCTTCAGTACACAGGTGCTCTCCGGCAAAATAGACTTCCAACGATAAATTTTGACGTTACTCTATTTGTTGGATGCATAATTCGATGCAAAAATCCTGTATCTGAAAAGACCCACAACGATAGCTCCGCCAATTCCATTTCCCAGAAGGGTGAGCAACAAGAATGAAATGTAGTCGGTAATAGATAGGGCATCTGAATACAAATAAGCTCCAAAAACTTCAATATTTCCGACTATACTGTGATGAAAGCCAACAAAACCGATGGTTCCGGTAATAAGCGTTATAATCAAAATTCGGGTAAGGACATCCATGGTGCTATTGAGAAGCCAAGTAAGCAGACCCATTAGCCAACCGGCAAAAATACTGCTTCCTAAAAGTATCCAATAACCGTAATCGAAAACGTGGACTCCGAGCTTTACCATCGTCTGGTGATCGAAAACACCGAGGTGCGAGGCTAATGACCCGATAGAAAACACGAAAACGATACCCCCAATAATATTCCCTAGAATAACTACTCCCCAAACTTTTAGGAGCGCAAGAACGGTTCTTTGACGATTGAGTACAGGCAATGCTAATACGGAAGTCTGTTCCGTAAAAAGTGCAGATTTTCCTAAAATAACGAGGATAAATCCCAATGGATAGACGATTCCAAACATTTTATATATAACAACCTCAGAAAATTTCCCATCGAGTAAAGAGTAGAGCGTACAAATTAGCACATAGCTAAAGCCGATTTCAAGACCTGCAATGCAAGAACTTAAAAACATCGCTCGCTTCTTAATTTTAAATATCTGCTCTCCTTCGTTAACTACGCTGCTAAGGATTTCTGAATATCCTTTGGATTCTTCAACCTCATTCGATTTCTTTTCTAAATCCTTCTGGTGCTCCTCCTGATCCTTTTGGTGCTCATCGTGCGCTTTATCTTCCTGTTTCATAATCTGGTTGATGTTCGGAATTCTTTTGGTTTAAAAGTCTCATTGAGAAACGTATCCATCTAATCGTTTTCAGGTGCTAAAAGTTCATTTTGGAAGAAATTATACTTCTTTATGTCGTGCATTCTATTTAGCAAATGTTGATTAAGCGCTTCTAAATCTATCGGTTTTTCTTTTCTATTGAAATTAGTCTATCAGGTAAATTTTCCAATTTCATAGCCGTTTATTGGTCTGCGCAGTGTTGGATTCTTGCGTCTCACATCCGTATAAACGGCATTACTAGCCCTTCAAAATGGATTATAGCTAACTATCAAGTTGCGGGCCGGTTATCAAATATAGCCTATTCCACCAAATTTCCCAACGTACTTCTCAACGGTGGAATTACCAATCCTCTTCCAAAAACCTACCTTTACACTCCAAATTAAATATCTATGTCGTTTCAATCCTTGGGCTTAGCTCCATACCTATTAAGATCCATTGCGGGGCAGGCCTATAAAGTCCCGACCCAAATCCAACAGAAGGCCGTACCCGCCATTTTGCAGGGTAAAGATCTCTTGGGTTTGGCGCCAACAGGTTCGGGAAAAACTGCCGCATATGCCTTGCCGATTATTCAAAATCTAAAAGGCAATACCAACACCAGAAACAGGCATATCAATGTTTTGGTATTGGTTCCCACGCGTGAGTTGGCCAAACAGGTTGAAGAAGTATTTCGTTCATTTTCTCAAGAGGTACCCTTTCGATTTAAATCGATGGCGGTACACGGCGGTGTGTCCATAAATCCGCAGATGATGGGTATGCAGCATTTGAATGTTTTGGTGGCAACTCCCGGGCGTTTGCTTGAGCTCCATGAATCGAATGCGGTTCATTTTGAAGATCTCACCACACTGGTATTGGATGAAGCAGACAAGATGCTCAACTTGGGATTCAAAAAGGAGATGGATCAGATTTTTGCGCTGCTGCCTTCGCGGCGACAGAATCTTTTGTTTTCGGCAACGCTCAGCCCGGAAGTAGATGCGATAAAAGCCATGCTGCTGCAAAATCCCGAAGTGGTAAAGGTCGAAGCCGAAAAGGTGATAGTAGAATTGATTAACCAAACCGGCTATTTTGTTTCTGCCGAAAAGAAGGGGCCACTGCTGCGCCATCTTATCACGAGCAATGACTGGAAGCAGGTTTTGGTATTTACATCGTCGGTATTTCAGGCAGATGCTGTCGCCAAAAAATTGCGCACCAACGGTATCGATGCCGCAGCTATACACAGCAAGCGAAGTCAGGGGAGTAGGACGGATTCGCTTACCAAATTTTCAAACGGAAAGTTGCGCGTATTGGTGGCAACCGATCTGCTTTCACGCGGAATAGACATCGCTTTTTTGCCGCATGTCATTAATTACGAACTGCCCCGGTCGCCGAAAGATTTCATACACCGCGTAGGCCGCACCGGCCGCGCCGAAAACCCAGGCGAGGCCATTACGTTTGTTTCCGAAGAGGATAAACATCACTTTAAAGTAATCCAAAAGAAAATGAAACGATGGGTGGATATGATCGATTCGGAGAAGTTGGATTTTGGGTGAGATGGAACCTGCTTAGCGAAAGTTTTTTTGCGAAAGCAAAACCGATCTATACAACTTATTGAAAAAAAAGGGGTCTATAACTAACGTAACCAACATTGACCCTTATGCTCAAGAAAATCCTTTTTTCCGCATTGGTATTAGCCATTAGCTTTGCCGCAAAGGCACAGATAACCATAGATTCTACCCTCGTGATACCCACTTGCATGAATTGCGATAGTATCGGAGTATCTACCGATTCGTACGGCAGCATATACATCGAAGTATCCGGAGATACCGGCCCCTACGGCTTTAGTTTAACGGGCCAACATGCCGCCAATGCCACACCTCTCCTTACCGTTTCGAATGGAATTATGACCTTCGAGGATCTTTGCCAGGATACGTATCAATTGAAAATTATAGATAGCAATTCTGATTTCGTTTTATACGATTTCACAACCATCCCGCCGGCACAACCTACGCTTACTTTTAACTCGGTGACGGTTCTTCCGGATTCAACCAACAACCCAGACTCAGGAGTTATTCATTTTTATGTAACGACCAATGCCGACTCGGTTTTATACAAAATAAAGGAAGAATCTAATTCCATTTCTTTGGGAACACTCGGAGGATGGCAAAGTACACCGCTTTTTGATTCTTTGCCGGGAGGCTACAGCTACAATGTATATGTAGATATTTACCCTAAAGTGTTGACCTGTGGGAGTGGGGAGGTTCAATGGGATTCTTCAGTTACTGCTTATTCTATTTATGTTCCGCTGGGTTGTGAAAGTGGATTTGCTGCTGTCGGCACCGTTTCAGACGCTTGTGTTGGGGAGGAAATTGAAATTGGTGGTTATGCCTTTCTCGGAAGCTCAATGGATGATTTTATTGTTTCAGAGTTTTTTGATTTTGGCAATCAGGATGGAGAAGGGGGTGTCAGCATAGAATTCTACTCATATTCTCAGCCGGGTAATTACTGGATTTCTTATTTTGTTGAAACTGCAGACGGCTGTGCTTATGGGGATGCCTATAACGTTACTATTCACCCGCTGCCTGAGACTAACTTCTCTGTAACGGGCAATGGCAGCGGAAATTATTCATTTGCGGATAGCACTTCAGGAGCCGCCATTGAGAGCTGGCTATGGGATTTCGGAGATGGTGCAAGTTCTTCAGATCAAAATCCAACGCATCAATACGATTCTACCGGAACCTATTCCGTTTGTTTGACAACTACAAATTCGAATGATTGCGTCAGTAACTACTGTCAGGATGTTGAATATTCGTCAGCGGTTGGAATAGATGAAGCGGGTAGTGGAGATGTCTTTTCAATTTATCCAAATCCCGCGATTAGTGAATTCACCATTGAATTTCAAAATGCACAGGATAGAACGATCCGTATTTTGGATATAACGGGAAAAACGGTGATGAATACCCAAGTGAATACGCGGAAACCAACTTTAAGCCTGAATGAAGTTCCTGCCGGAATTTATTTATTAGAGGTGAGAACGGATAAGGCTTCAAGGACTGTTAAGTTGATTAAGGAGTAGGGCACCCTCGTTTTATTTTATTCCCGTTACTTTCGTCAAAAGTTGTTGTACTTTTATTTTCATCCCTTCCGGTGGAAAAGTGTGAAGTATACAAAAGGCAGTTAAAAACCAGCCTGAAATGACAAGACCGCCGTTTGGAATTGATTTTGTTATTTCAATACCATCTCTTAATATGGTCGCCACTTGCATAAAGTGATGCATGAACGATAATCCAAGCAAAATCAGCCCAACGAAAGTCAAACCTATCGCAATGTAAAAGCGTCGCGACCACCAAACTCTTACTTTACGGATCAACCGGATAGGAAGCCCAAGAAGAAAACAAACCAAAATCGTCAAAACGGATAAAATGGCACCCATAATAGGTTGGAATATCGCCATACCAATGAAACCGTCAATACCGCCTTGATAGTCCATTAGCGCAAAAATCATGTAAATGCAAATTGAATACTCCATCTCGACTATGCAATTATGTCATTTAGTATTTTGGTGTTAAGCTGTCCGTTCGTAAAATCAATTTTTCTTGCTCGTTAATCACGTCTTTAAATTCCTTTTTGTCTGGCTTGTTGTCGTCTTGATATTTTTCAATTATAGGAAGTGTCAACAGAATTTTTAAAACGGAGTGGTGGTCAGTAAGTGTCCCACCATTTTTTGAAATTTGATTTATCAATGAATTAAGCTCCGCTGTTTTGTTCGTATATTTTCTATTGCTCGCATTGATCAGCGACATGATTTTAGATTTAAGCAAACTGTCCGAAATTGCTTCTGCATTATAATTTGAAGAATGGTAATACTCATTTGATTTGCGGTCATATTGATTAAACTTTTCTTTAAGATCGTTCGGCATAGGTTTATATGCGTCGATTTCATCTTCCAGTTTTTCAAGAGCAGGCGTTTTCTCAACTAGTTCTTGATAGAGTTCTTCGGTCAGGTCTCCAGAACGGCTGTACCTTTTAATGTCAAGTTTGTTGTCTTGAAGTGCTTCAGGTGTTTCCTTGATGGTAGGACTATTATTTTCTATTTTTCCACCACATGAAAAGAGTAAAATCAAAATTAGAATTGTCCCAAAACTGTTTCTGTAATTTGTCATTGTTGCTTGTGTTTCTTTCTGTTTATTGTCTAAAGTTCATTCTCTAATTGATATGCATATTGAATGAGATATTCTCTTGTTTCGGTGTCATGCTCATTTTCAAGTCGTTTTTGTATGTCAAGATATTTATTGCTTAAAAGAATAAATTTTTCTGTTGCGATAAAGTTTTCTAACCACGCTGAAAAGTCCGTTAAATTATCCTGTTGGCTGTTGTAATAAAATTGAGTGTCTGCAAAATTTCTGGATTGAAGATTTGAGCTTTCCCATTCTTTAATTCTCGTCACTTGCCTGCCGAAGAAAATGTCGAATAAATAGATGTTGCTCCGAAATGTTTCAAACGCTTTTCTTTCTGCTTCTTTAAGCCTGCCGCTTTTGAAAAGTATAATTGCCCACTCGAATAAAAAGTCAGGATAACCGCTATCGTCTGAGAAGTTTTTGTTAAACCAATTGAAGTAACGCAGTCCGCCGGTGAAGTCGTTAAGTTCTATGTATAGTTGGGGTGGATAGTAACGAAGGCCTTGTCCATCGTGATATTCTCCGCCCCAGTGCTTTTTGTCAGCCGCAAGTGCAGCTTTTACTTTTTTGATTTTATTTTTTATTCGCTCTTGTTGTTTGGGTGTCATTGTCGCGGAATGTTGTTGGTCATATTAGGTAAAAGGGAATCCTCTTTTCGACCAAAAAGGATTGGATTAAAAGAATGCGTCAACCATCTCCATTATCTAATATGTTGTCCCTTTTTGTATTCATTAATTTCGCTATTGTCAATTGGCATTTCTCTTTTGTTTCCGACAATGGTTTTTACGGCTTTAAATGCTTCCATATTTTCAATAGGATAAATAAAGTCGTCGAGTTGAAGAAAGGCTTCCCTTGAATTTCCTTTATCGAATAAAACCCAGTTTTCCATTTTTAAGTTTTGAACGTTCGATCTCAGTCATTTTGGCAAGCAATAAAACACTTGATAGTTAATTCAGTTTTTGCAATAACGGTTTATAGGCCTTGGAAAAAAAATCCCTCGCTTTCTTCTTATCTTCATGCAATTGATAGCGGTAGGGTTGATCGCGTTCAGGATTTACCCATCCTTTTAGGAGCCTGTTATCCACCAAAGTTTGCTGAACAATAGGATATATCGGACGCTCATGCGCAGCGGCAAAACCAATTTCCTGATTAACCCACTGATTTTTTAATGATTGTTCGGAAATAATTGGAACGAAGAATGTACACTCCGTTATGCCTAAAGCGACTTTCTCAGGACTTCATAATTGTGCATCCGCCCTGTCAGGATTGGTAATTACAATAGGATACAAATATTGAGTCTTTTTAACTGCATTATAAATTCGCTCGGTCAAGCCTTTGTTTTCCCAGCAAAAGCTAATAAATATACCCTTTCTAATCATGGTTGATAATACTGGTCTCCTCAAGCTCCTTACGTTTCAAAAAAAAAACATTCGACTAACCGAGAATATATTCAGACCGAAATCGAAATTATCTCGATACTTCTAAAATGAATCCTTGACATTGTCGAAAATTCAATATACTTTTATCAACTTGCTGTAACGCAATTTTAACCAATTAAACCAATATGAAGAAGTTCTATAGCTGCCGCTGTATCCGTGCGGCATTTCTCGTAATTTTGAGTTTTTCTATTTCGTCGGTGTGGGCTCAAGCTCCCGAAGAAACCTGTCCATTCACGGAAGTAAACTTCAATGACTATACGGTCGAGATCGTTCCCACAAGACCGAATGGTGGTTTTGAAATCCAGGATGGTGGAACCACCTTTAAAGTAACCGGTGACTCCTGGCGGCAGATAAATCTGACGTATGAAGTAACCGCAAACACCGTTTTGGAGTTTGAATTCAGATCGGATCAACAAGGAAACCGCCACGGGCTGGGATTTACCAAAACCAGTGATAGTTTTACCACCAATCTGAATAAATTTTTCCAACTATACGGCTTCAGCCCCGGTTCGACCATTTCAAACTATGATAATTACTCCGGTAATGCATGGGTTACTTACCGAATACCCGTTGGTCAGTTCTATACAGGCAGTTTCGATCGCCTGGCCTTTATGAACTCAAACTATCAGGCGGGTAACAATGGAAACAGTTACTTCCGCAATATTCGTATTGTCGAAGAGGCCTCCGGAACCTGTACATTGCTTAATGGAGCTCCGGGAATATATCAGGACTGTCAATGCGAGCCATTAACGGTCTGTCCGGCTATTCATTTCGACGATTATGCCATTCTTCCATATGGTGTGAACGAAAGTCAGGATCAAGGTGAAGCTTATATTCAAGATGCAGGTCAAACTTTGATGATCGTTGAAAATGCGTGGAAATCTATTATGTTCGGTTATAACGTCACGAGTAATACCATTCTTGACTTTGACTTCAAGAGCACTGCTGAAGGTGAAATTCACGGAATCGGACTTGATGACAACGACAGTCGTACGGACAGTGATAACCGTATTTTTCAGCTTTTCGGCACCCAACCTTTAGGGGTGCAAACGTACAACGATTATGCAATTGCCGATAATTGGAAATCATACAGCATCCCCTTGGGAACCTTTACCAATAACACAGGCGGACGAAACAGACTTTTCTTTGTGGGAGATGATGATGACGCCCCGGTCGATGCAAACAGTTTTTTCAGAAGTGTAAAAATATATGAAGACGGTACATGCTTTCCCGATTGTATTCCCCCTTCCTTCACCTGTGCCGCTCCAATTACGGTACATGCGGATGGCAACGGTGAGGCATCTGTGAGTTTTGCAGCGATGGCTGAAGGTACAAACGTCGAAATCGCTTACCAATATTTAGGGCAACCCATTACTTCGCCCGCTACTTTTCCAACAGGAGTGCACCACATCATCGCTACCGCTACCAACGATTGTGGTGCCGCTTTAAGTGATTGCCTTACTATAACCGTCCTTTCTTGCAATGACAACGATGCCTCTCAAGGTTATGACGATGTGCCCGGATTTGGACCATGGGTATTCAACCATTCAGGAAGTGCCGGCAATTTTATCGGGTCGGCTGCCGCCAATGGTGATGGAGACAACAACAATGACGGAGATATTAATACCACCAATGCTTTTGGACTCTACGCCAATAGCGGGGGCGTGGCAAATATGTCCCGGCCATTCACCAACCCACTCATCGCCGGAGAGCAATTTTCGGTTGATTATGACAATGGGTATATTGACAATGGCAGTACGGTTGGAATCGGACTTCAAAATACTTCCGGAGAAAACCTGCTTGAGTTTTATTTTGTGGGTGGACAATCAGAATATAAACTAAACGCCGGTAGCGGAGAAACTGGCACCGGAATAGGCTATACAGA
The DNA here is from genome assembly GCA_963741985.1 of uncultured Cryomorphaceae bacterium. Classification (GTDB taxonomy): domain Bacteria; phylum Bacteroidota; class Bacteroidia; order Flavobacteriales_D; family Cryomorphaceae; genus Cryomorpha. The sequence continues at coordinate 255,023 of CAVUKD010000003.1, read as the reverse complement.
TGAAGGATTGTCACTCTCTTTCACTTTGATTAGTGACGGTGTAGTCTCTGTTCAAATTACCAATTTGGCCAATAGTGCTGTAACGTCAATAACGCAAAATCTGTCGAATCCCGCCGGTGGTCAGGAGATAGCGCAGTTGCGATTCTTCAACGCCAATGCTGGAGGAGGCGGTAACTATGATGCCTTTATCAATAGCCTCTCCCTTTGCCAATCAATTATTGACGGAGATGGAGATGGCTATTCAGAAACGGACGATTGCGACGATTCCAATGCTGCAATAAATCCGGGTGCCGAGGAAATTTATTTCGATGGCATCGACAATGATTGCAACCCCAACACATCGGATGAAAATTCAGGCCTTTTCGAATCCTACCTAATTCTCAATGGTGCATTTTATGACTTGAAAGCAACTACGGGGCTACCCGATTTCACCGGGAATATTGGGACGTATGGTTGCGATTCGCCTTTGATATTAGACGGAGCACAAAACAAAACATACAAGTGTCCGCAAGGCAACGGCGATATTCTCAATGGAAAACTATTTTACCGCATCTACCCTACAAGGTGACGCGCCGGGAAGTTTTGTAGAATTGAACTTGGGCTTTAGCAGCAATGATGATGAGGTATTTGGTTGCCAAAACCAAACATGGCAAACCAACAACGCGGCTGCCGATCTCACTGCAGGATTGGCTCCGGGTGTATATGAGATCGAAGTCTATACAAGCGCAGATTATACATACACCGACGGCCAAGGGACACACTACGCAAACAATGATGGGAATAATTTCGTTGCCTCATTGACCGTTGCTGATGATACTCCTCCCTCTGCTATTGCTCAAAACATAACCGTGCAGCTTGATGCTGCCGGAAATGGATCCACCACCGCCGAAGATGTCGATAATGGTTCCAACGATGCCTGTGGCATTGCATCATTAGCTTTGAGCCAAACCGCATTTGATTGTTCAAATGTCGGTGCAAACAATGTGGTTCTCACCGTAACGGATGTAAATGGAAATGAGTCTACCGCCAATGCCGTGGTAACTGTGGAAGACAATGTAGCTCCTGTAGCCCTCGCTCAAAACATAACCGTTCAGCTCAACCCTTCCGGAAACGGTTTCACCACCGCTGCAGCCGTTGACAATGGCTCCAACGACGCTTGTGGAATTGCTTCTTTGGCCTTGAGCCAAACGGATTTTACGTGTTCAAATGTCGGTGACAATAATGTGGTTCTCACGGTAACCGACGCAAATGGAAATGAGTCTACCGCCAGTGCTGTGGTAACCGTGGAAGACAATGTTGCTCCGGCAGCAATCGCTCAAAACGTAACGGTTCATCTCGACGCTTCCGGACAAGGTTCAATAACCGCCGAAGATGTTGATAATGGCTCGAGCGATGCCTGCGGAATAGTTTCATTGTCACTCAGCCGCACGGAATTCTCTTGCGCAGACATCATCGTCGAAGATGAATCAGCAGGTGGAATTACAGATCTTTTTATTTCCGAATATATAGAAGGAAGTGGAAATAATAAATGCATCGAAATTTATAACGGTACAGATCAGGATATTTCTTTATCTGCATACACCCTCCAACTTTACGTAAACGGAAGTACTTCCGGTGCATCGCCCATTGTGCTTTCAGGGAACATTCCGGCTGGCGGAACCCATGTGGTCTGCAATCCCAGTTCAGTGGGGGCTTTATTAACCCTGGCGGACCAAACTTCAGGATCTCTAAGTTTTAATGGAGATGACGCAGTGGTGTTGAATAAGGATGGAAACCCGATTGACGTCATAGGTATAATAGGCAATGACCCCGGATCGGAATGGGGGTCCGGACTTACGTCAACACAAGATAATACCCTTCGGCGAAAGGCAGATATCCTTCAGGGAGATCCGGATGGCAGCGATGCTTTTGATCCGTCGATCGAATGGGATGGTTATGCACAAGATACCTTTGATGGACTCGGGGCACATAGTGCGAATATACCCGAACCAGAAGTGCTCTCGGTAGTACTCACCGTTACTGACGCCAATGGAAACAGTGCAACGGCCAACGCAGCCGTAGAAGTGATCGATGATATAGCCCCACACACAATCTGTCAGGATGTAACGGTAATTCTCGATGCGGATGGAAATGGCACGCTCACTGCAGCCCAAGTAGATGCCGGCTCTACCGACAATTGCGGTATTGTTGAACTAGCTATAGACCGAACCGACTTCACCTGTGCCGACATTCCCGGCGATGCTGAAGAAATCGGACAAGTGGCCTGGATCAACGAGTTTCATTATGACAATGATGGAGGTGACGTAAATGAATTTGTAGAAGTTGTGGCCAATTTTGACGCTTCACAATATGAAGTAGTGTTCTACAATGGATCGAATGGAACGTCATACGCTACCATTGCGCTCGGTGTAGCAGCAGCCACTTCCGGTGACTACAATATATATCAGATTCCAGGCTCATCCAACGGGATCCAAAATGGAGCACCCGATGGTTTGGCGTTGATTGATCAAAACGGCATTGTAATCGAAACCTTGAGTTACGAAGGCAGTTTTACCGCAACTAACGGACCGGCTAATGGCATATCCTTCGAGGACATAGGAGTCGAAGAGACAGGTACGACGCCTTCCGGCCAATCGCTCCAGCGTACAGGAACCGGACTTAACGCTTCCGGTTTTGTTTGGACAGGGCCAGCTCCGGCATCCCCCGGAGCACTGAATGCAGGACAAAGCTTTTCAGCCGGGGATATCCTGATGGTAACGCTTACAGCCACTGACGCCAGCGGAAACCAATCATCTTGCGCAGCCAATGTGACCGTCATAGACGAATTGCCACCCATAGCAATATGTCAGAATATAACCGCTGAACTCGATGAAAATGGATCCGTTACCATCACCGCTGATCAAATTGACAATGGCTCCACCGATAATTGCGGAATTGCTTCGCTTTCTATCGATACAGATACATTTGGATGTGCAGACGTCGGTGATCAGCCGGTAGTGCTTACCGTTACCGATAATTCAGGAAATACGGCTATATGCGATGCCACGGTGACCGTGGTTGACAATACAGCGCCGGAACTTACATGTTCTAATGTGGTACTTGAAATTGGAACAGATGGAACCGCTACACTTGATCCTGCAGACATTGCGGTTGCATCAGATAATTGTGGGTCCGTCACTCTCGAAGCTTCAAAAACGGTATTTACCTGTGATGACGTCGCCGGACCAGTATCCGCCACAGACTTATTTATTAGCGAGTATGTGGAAGGGTCTTCGAACAATAAGTACATTGAAATTTTCAATGGTACCGGCGCCGCAATCGATCTTTCAAATTATGAACTCAGAACCTATGCGAATGGCGCAGGCACTCCAAATTATTCGAACAATCTCGGTGGTGCCGGAACTTTACAAGACGGTGATGTTGCAGTTTTTAGCAACAGTAGCGCTGCGATTTATGGAGGAACGGTTTTGTCCCTGTCTTCCATTTCATTTAACGGTGACGACGCAGTTGAACTTTACAATGTATCAACCGGTAGCGCCATAGATATTTTTGGGAAAATAGGTCAGGACCCCGGTTCACAATGGAGTCAGGGTGGTAATAGCACCGAAAATCAAACCTTGCGTCGCAATTCCAATATCGTATCCGGAAACACAGACGATGCGGCGGATTTTCCTTCGCTCGGTACTGAATGGACTTCTTATGATATAGATGATGTAAGTGGACTCGGTTCACATTCAGTCGGCGCACAAAATACAGTCTTGATAACAGCTACAGATGCAAACGGCAACATCTCAACTTGCACAGCCAGTGTAACCGTCGAAGACAATATAGCTGCTGAAGCAATCGCTCAAAACGTAACCGTTCAACTCGACGCTTCCGGAAATGGTTCTACCACTGCCGCAGCCGTTGACAATGGTTCATCCGATGCCTGTGGAATTGCATCGTTGGCCTTGAGCCAAACAGCTTTCGATTGTTCAAATGTCGGTGCCAACAATGTGGTGCTTACGGTAACGGATGTGAATGGAAATGAGTCTACCGCCAATGCCTTGGTAACCGTCGAAGACAATGTCGCTCCGGAAGTCAGCGCTCAAAACGTAACCGTTCAACTCGACGCTTCCGGAAATGGCTCTACCACTGCCGAAGATGTTGACAATGGTTCATCCGATGCCTGTGGAATTGCATCGTTGGCCTTGAGCCAAACAGCTTTCGATTGTTCGAATGTGGGTGCCAACAATGTGGTGCTTACGGTAACGGATGTGAATGGAAATGAGTCTACCGCCAATGCCGTGGTAACCGTCGAAGACAATGTCGCTCCGGTAGCCAGCGCTCAAAACGTAACCGTTCAACTCGACGCTTCCGGAAATGGTTCTACCACTGCCGCAGCCGTTGACAATGGTTCATCCGATGCCTGTGGAATTGCATCGTTGGCCTTGAGCCAAACAGCTTTCGATTGTTCAAATGTCGGTGCCAACAATGTGGTGCTTACGGTAACGGATGTGAATGGAAATGAGTCTACCGCCAATGCCTTGGTAACCGTCGAAGACAATGTCGCTCCGGAAGCCAGCGCTCAAAACGTAACCGTTCAACTCGACGCTTCCGGAAATGGTTCTACCACTGCCGCAGCCGTTGACAATGGTTCATCCGATGCCTGTGGAATTGCATCGTTGGCCTTGAGCCAAACAGCTTTCGATTGTTCAAATGTCGGTGCCAACAATGTGGTGCTTACGGTAACGGATGTGAATGGAAATGAGTCTACCGCCAATGCCGTGGTAACCGTCGAAGACAATGTCGCTCCGGTAGCCAGCGCTCAAAACGTAACCGTTCAACTCGACGCTTCCGGAAATGGTTCTACCACTGCCGCAGCCGTTGACAATGGTTCATCCGATGCCTGTGGAATTGCATCGTTGGCCTTGAGCCAAACAGCTTTCGATTGTTCGAATGTCGGTGCCAACAATGTGGTGCTTACGGTAACGGATGTGAATGGAAATGAGTCTACCGCCAATGCCGTGGTAACCGTCGAAGACAATGTCGCTCCGGTAGCCAGCGCTCAAAACGTAACCGTTCAACTCGACGCTTCCGGAAATGGTTCTACCACTGCCGCAGCCGTTGACAATGGTTCATCCGATGCCTGTGGAATTGCATCGTTGGCCTTGAGCCAAACCGCATTTGATTGTTCGAATGTCGGTGCCAACAATGTGGTGCTTACGGTAACGGATGTGAATGGAAATGAGTTTACCGCCAATGCCGTGGTAACCGTTGAAGACAATGTCGCTCCGGTAGCCAGCGCTCAAAACGTAACCGTTCAACTCGACGCTTCCGGAAATGGTTCTACCACTGCCGCAGCCGTTGACAATGGTTCATCCGATGCCTGTGGAATTGCATCGTTGGCCTTGAGCCAAACAGCATTTGATTGTTCGAATGTCGGTGCCAACAATGTGGTGCTTACGGTAACGGATGTGAATGGAAATGAGTCTACCGCCAATGCCGTGGTAACGGTTGAAGACAATGTCGCTCCGGTAGCCAGCGCTCAAAACGTAACCGTTCAACTCGACGCTTCCGGAAATGGTTCTACCACTGCCGCAGCCGTTGACAATGGTTCATCCGATGCCTGTGGAATTGCATCGTTGGCCTTGAGCCAAACAGCATTTGATTGTGCAAATGTCGGTGCCAACAATGTGGTGCTTACGGTAACGGATGTGAATGGAAATGAGTCTACCGCCAATGCCGTGGTAACGGTTGAAGACAATGTCGCTCCGGTAGCCAGCGCTCAAAACGTAACCGTTCAACTCGACGCTTCCGGAAATGGTTCTACCACTGCCGCAGCCGTTGACAATGGTTCATCCGATGCCTGTGGAATTGCATCGTTGGCCTTGAGCCAAACAGCTTTCGATTGTGCGAATGTCGGTGCCAACAATGTGGTACTTATGGTAACGGATGTGAATGGAAATGAGTCTACCGCCAATGCCGTGGTAACCGTCGAAGATAATGTGGATCCAAGTGCAGTTTGTCAGAATCTAACCGTACAGCTTGACGCTTCAGGATTTGCTTCTATTGAAGCCATTCAGTTGGATGGCGGTTCGACCGATAATTGCAGTGTTTCTTCTTTGTCAATCGATCAATCGAATTTTGATTGCACGAATGTCGGAGAGAACACCGTGGAATTGACCGTAACCGATGCAAGTGGAAACACAGCTACGTGCAATGCCATTGTTACAGTTTTGGAGCCATTGGAGCTACCAACAGCTGAGATAGCTTCATCTTTGGTGCTGACTGACAATGGAAATGTGGTAATCTTCGATAATGGTCCGGTGTCACTCGGTTTACCCACAAGTGTCGTGCTTACCGCATCACTCAGTACATCAAATTACGCAGTGGCGTCTTATCAATGGTCATACCGTGATGTTCCCGACGGATTATTTATTACAATCGCTGGCGCTGAGGATGCCGAGCTTACCATTGAATCATATGAGGATTCGCACAGGGAATATCGTGTTGAAATAGTCACGGAGTCAGGGTGTGAAGCCTCAGCGATCCAAGTTGTTTTTTCGGTGGATGTATCCTGCAAAGGAGCCCACAAAGTTAAAGTATGTCACGTACCACCGGGGAATCCTGATAATGCCAAAGAAATTTGTGTAAACGTGAATGCGGTAGATGCTTTGCTCGCAAATTCTGATTCATACCTTGGTTCTTGCGACCTCGGTCCGAAAAGCATTGAAACTGTTCAATTGGATCCTGAAGTGCATGTATATCCAAACCCGTCGCGCGGACGATTTACTGTAAGTTTTCAGCAAATGCAGGTGCCTGCTGAATATGTATCGGTATTTGATATGCAAGGCCGCAAAGTTATGTCGGTGAAAGTTGACTATTATACAGATTCTTTTCAGATGCAATTAAACCTTTCTGAATATGACAATGGTATGTATATGATGACCATTGAAGGTGCCGGAGAGGTGATCGCTTCTGAGCTGATAGTGAAGACCTACTAATCACCTTACAATCATTGTAAAAAGAGCTGCCCGCAAGAGCAGCTCTTTTTTATTTTAAATCAGTACTTGCCATGAGAAAGGTTTAGATTACACTTATAGGGTTATCCATTTAGATGTCGGAAGACGATTTTAACGCATAAGCACTCAACGCAGTCGCTTCGCGTCTCGCGAGGGACGGTTTAGTATTTGAGAAAGCTTTATGGAATAAGCGAAGTTATCCTTATTGTATGTCAATGCGTTTTAATTTCCATTTTAACTGAAATAAAGGTCCCTCGCGAGACACGGAGCGACGGCACCTACTGGAATAAAAGCAAATTTGAAAATTTCACGATCTAAATGGGTAATACTATACAATTAAGTTCCTCACCATGTGGCGAAAGGTGCAAACGGTTTCTACTAAAGGGGCGGACTTGACTACTAGATTAGGAACCGTATTTTTATTGTTAGCATGGAATAGGATTCACGAATTACATGATTTCCTTCGAACCATAGAATCATGCTTTCCAATCAACCCTATTTGTCAAATCATCACTGAAGATGCGAAGTAATATAAGTGTCCAGCCAATTTGTAAAGCTTTCTAAGTTCAAATTTTGCAATTTGAAAATCAAATACTTCCATTAACGAATGCTAATGGTATTTATCTGTACTCGCCGAAACGAAGCCAGATTTATTTCCCCAACTCCAAAACCTCCAGCTCATAAACCACTGGCTCATACCCTCCAACTCTTCCGCCAGCACTTCCTCGCGCACCAAAAGCCAACCAAGAAGGAATAACAACACGCGCCGTTTCATGCAAATGCATTTTCTCCAGCGCCAGCTCTATGCCGGGAATCACCTGCCGGTCGTCGCCCATTACGAATCGCAGCGGGCCTTCCATGCGCTGGCTGTCGTCAAATACTTTTCCCGAAAGGGTGCTGCCGCGGTACTGCAAAACCACCTCACGGCCGTAGCGTACCTGCGTGGTGTCGGGCTGTGAAAGACTGCGGAAATAAATGTCTTTGTACTCGGTGTAAAGCGTGCGAACTGAATCGGTGCGTACCAATCTGTCCAATCGCGAAAGCTCTACCAAGCGGTCGTCGCTGAGCTGGATTGCCGTGCGCATGCGGTCTATGCGCAAGAAGTAATGCAGGGTGTCGCCGAGGAGCGAGTCGGGATGGAGAAAATCGCGGGTGTAGGATATATATTCTAGGCTGTCGCCGGTATAACGGGTGCGTAATACGTTCCAGAGAGCATCGTTACCCGCATTTGCGGGAAGGCTGTAAAAACTGCGCATCGGGTAAAACTCCCTGTTGCGGAATATCTCTCCGTCGAGATAGATGATCTCGGCCGAGTCAAGCCGCGCTTTCTGATCTCCAAACTCCACAAGGCGCCACTGGTTGCCGTCGGGGGTAACCGTATATTCGGAATCGCCGCAACACATTAGTAGAAGGGCGAAAAGGAAAAGGCTACTGTATTTTGAGCATTTCAACATCATAGACAATTGGGGCATTGCCGGGTATATTTACATCGCCGGTAAGGCCGTAAGCCAAATGCGACGGGAGTATAAAGCGGGCACTATCGCCTACCGAAAGAAGTTTGACGGCTTCATGAAGCCCACTCACCACATTGTCTCGTCCCACCCGAAAACTCAGGGGCTCGGAGGCACTCGCGCTGGCTATGCCGGTGCTATCGAGCAACATAGCCTTGTAAGCAATCGACACCACTTGATCGTCTAAGGCAGTAGCTCCCGAATCATCGTAAAAAATAGTATAACGCAAACCGGTCGGTGACTCTTTCATTTCCCATTTTCGCGCTACGATGTATTTGTGGATCATGGCTGTTTCGCGGTTAAGGTTTTCGCGGTTCATCCTCAGTAGTTCGTCGCGATTAATAGACTGCGGTTTGCCAGAGGGTTTGCTTCCGCATGAGGTCGCCAGCAGCAGGCATTCGGAGTAAAGCAGAAGTACGATCAGAAAGGATTTCATATCGAGTCGCGAATTTTTTCAGCTTCTAAAGTTACAATTTCTTCAAACTTTTTGGTGGTTTCTTCGAGCGATAATTCACTTTTACCACCGGCCGCGTTGATATGGCCTCCTCCTTCGAAGTTCTGACGCGCTAGCACATTCACATCATAGGTGCCAGTGCTGCGCAGCGAGATTTTTATAATGCCGTCCTTTTCGGCAAAAAAGCCGGCAAGGTTTATCCCTTTTATACCGAGTGCATAATTCACCAGGCCTTCGGTATCGCCTTTTTGATACTGAAACTGGGCGAGGTCTTCCTGCGAAAGTGCAATATACGCTGTAGAGGCTTCGGGCAATACCGTGAGGCGCTGCGACAGCGCGAATCCCCTTAGGCGCAGCTGCGCTTCGGAGTTATTGTCGAATACTTCGCGGTACACGCGGCTGTGGTCGATGCCGGTTTCCATAAGTTTTGCTGCAATGCGCATAAGACGCGGACTCGCTGAGGGATATCGAAAAGAGCCCGTGTCGGTTACGATTCCGGTGTATAGACAAATGGCGCCATCGCGGTCAATGTGACCTTCCCAGCCCAACACTTCGCAGAGTCGGTAGATCATCTCGGCCGTACTCGATGCCGTATCGTCCGTGTAGTATGCTTGCGCAAAAGCAACAGGCTCGCGGTGATGATCCACCACTACGATTGGCTTATTTGCTTTCATTATGGTATTTTCGAGCGACCCCATGCGCGAAGGGGCGTTAAAGTCTAGACAGAAGATAAGATCCGCTTTTTGAATGGCGGTATTAGCTCGGGGAGCGTCTTTTTCAAAAACAATTATTTTGTCATTGCCTGGCATCCATTTAAGAAATTCCGGGTACGCGTCCGGGACAATTACTTGGGCCTGTATTCCGGCTTTCGCCAAAATATGCATCCATCCCAATCCACTGCCAATCGCGTCGCCATCGGGACCGCGGTGCACAGTAATCACCACATTGGGTTTTGCTTCCAAAAGTTTTTGAATCTCGCTAGTCGATGCCATATTTATCATAGGCGGCAAAGGTAGAATATTTTTGAAGGGAGGGAGGTCAATAGGCAATTTGGCAATAGGCAAGGTGATTGAATTTTCCTCGCTTGCGACCTGAGAGGTTTTGGAAACGAAGTTTGGCAAAATAAGAAAGCTGGCAAACCTCTGAGGTCTTCGGTAGGCCCACGCTCGGGTCTCGCGAGGGTGGTTACCTCTGGCGTCTCGCCAGGTTTCCAAAAAGAGAATCCTTCTTTTGATCCTATTTTAGAAAAAAATATTAGGTATATTCAATTCTTATCCCGGCAAGATGCACCGTCGAAGCTCGTACCTCGTTTGTCGGTACTATCGGCACGGACGAATAGTCCCTCGCGAGACGCGAGCGACGGTTTCAAAATTTATTTGCGAGTGATTCGACCCCTCCAGGGTCGTAAAATCTATTTCGAATTTATGCGCTATAAACATGCGCCCCTTTCAGGGTTGAATGAATTAACCCGCAATTTGAACACGCCCACGCTGGCGTCCCAATGGTACATCCCGATATTTCGTGGGGGCCAGGGTGGTTTCATCTGGCGTCCCGCCAGGTTTGCAAAAAAGGGAAGGAGTTTTGCTTCTTGTTCTTAGAATGCGGTTAAACATTTTCAACAAGAAATCCGGCAATGCTGACGATAAAGCTACCGTCGGTGCGGTATTTTTTATCAGCACGTTCCGGTTGCCGGACAAATAGTGCATTGAGAGACACGAGCGACGGCAATCGCATCAAACTTAAAAACCGACCATTAAAAACCAATCACTAAAAACCAAAACCCATATCTTCGTGCCAACAAAAAAAACGCACGTGAGCACCACCCATACCCTAATCAACGGCGACAGCAGGCAGATGAACCTCGTAGAGGATCAATCCGTGCAGCTTGTCATTACCTCACCACCGTACTGGCAGCTCAAAGATTATGGTACCGCCCATCAGATAGGCTATCACGAAGACTACGAGACGTATATCAACAACCTCAATCTGGTATGGAAGGAGTGTCATCGGGTACTCGACAAGGGCTGTCGGATGTGCATTAACATCGGCGATCAGTTTGCCCGAGCAGTCTATTACGGTCGCTACAAGGTCATTCCCATTCGCACCGAGATTATCAAATTTTGCGAAAGCGTCGGCTTCGATTACATGGGCGCCATTATCTGGCAAAAAAAGACGACCACCAATACCACTGGTGGTGCCTCGCTCATGGGCAGTTTTCCCACACCCCGCAACGGGATTCTCTCGCTCGACTATGAGTTTATTCTGGTCTTCAAGAAATTAGGAAAACCCACTGCCAAAGTATCCAAAGAAATTAAGGAGCAGTCGCGCATGACCACTGCCGAGTGGAAGGAATACTTCGCTGGCCACTGGAATTTTGGTGGAACCCGGCAGGATAGTCATATTGCTATGTTTCCCGAAGAATTACCTAAGCGGCTCATAAAGATGTTTGCCTTCAAAGGCGAGACCATTCTCGATCCTTTTATGGGGAGCGGTACCACATCACTGGCCGCACGCAATCTTGATCGCAATTCGGTGGGTTATGAGATCAATCCCGATTTTTTAGCTGTAGCAAAGAAGAAACTGGAAACCGGAAAAGCCGAAGCGGTCTACCTCTTCCCAAAAGACAAAATCAATCTCGATGTGGATGCCGCTTTCGCGAAACTACCTTACCGCTTCATCGATTTCCAAAACCTCGACAAGCAGACCGATCCCAAGAAAAAGCAATACGGATCCAAAATCGATAAGGACAGCGAGCAGCGCGAAGAATACTTTTCCATAAAGGAAATACTGAACCCTGAGCTCCTGCGCCTGAGCAACGATGTGGTTGTGCGACTGATAGGAGTGAAGGCCAAAAGAGATACCACGGCTTCCGCAACGAAATTTCTCACCCTCAAAACCAAAGGCCAGAAAGTCTTTTTAAAATACGAAACTGAGCGATATGATTCTGACGGGAATCTCTTGGGCTACCTCTACTTAAAAAACAAAACCTTCCTCAATGCGCATCTCATCAAAGGTGGATTTGCGCTGGCCGATAGAGAAGCTGAATACAAGAATAAGAAGAAGTTTATTGGGCTGGAGGAGGCTGACTCTTCCAAAACTGCTTATTAACGATTTCAGGCTATTCTCCAAAAATAAGAAGCATCTCGAAATTCACTCTCTGCGAAAACAAAGCGAAGCCCCATCACGGTGCGAAGCAAGTTAAACTTTGAGTCACTTGACACCGAAGGGAACCCGTCTTCTAAGCCTAAAACACATCAAATTTTCAACAATGTGAATAGCTCTTTTTTGAGTTTTCCAAATCTCCTATGCAGGGTATTTAGCAAGAGATACATAGCGGGTTTCCCTTTTTACTACTGCGCATACACGTTGGATTAATTTGTTTTTAATTATGTTCATAGTGCTCATTTTATTTTTACCATTTTCTATACGTTTAAGAGAGTTTTGCCTTAGCTCCGGATCATGTTGTCTGGCGGATGAGGCACCCATTAAGAGTAACTTTTTCATTTTCTGCGTACCCATCTTACTTACTTTAGTATTCCCTTTAACGCTTATGCCGGACGGATAAGGAAAAGGAGCAATTCCTACGTAACAGCCATATTGTCGAGCATTTTCAAAAGCGGTGACACAATTCGTGGTAACTATCAAATGAGCCTCAAGGACAAAACCCACTCCCTTTACTGAAGTCGCGTGCTTGTAGAAGCAACCAATTGTCTCATCTGAGCTGATAATCTTTTTAATTTCAGCTTCCACTTCTTTGATTTCCTGAGCGAACACTTTTATAAGTTTAGCATGTGTGTCAAGAGTATCTTTGCTTCACCTTTTTTATGCACTAGTGAATGTTTCTTCATAGACTGTTCATACCCTCCTTCTTGGAGTTTATCTCGATATAAATAAGCGTATTCAGCTATACGTGCAGCATCTACCTTATCATTTTTGCCTCTCACAACCTCCATCGACCGTTTAATTTGCAAAGTAGGTACCATGCTGCAAACAATATTTTTCTCAGCAAGGAATGCGGCTAAAGAAAGTGAATACATTCCGGCATGCTCGAAATAGAAACGAACTTCATCTATTTTGATTTTATGGCTATTGATCTAGGCAAGTATCGCCATGTGGCCGATAATATTATTTCCAAATTGCTTTTACCGGTTTGCAAGATATAAGTGGACATCAATAGTAAGTTTTGACATATCCATACCAGTAGTTTCATTGTAATTTTTCATACTTTTGAATTTTTAATAAATGTTGCTTTTCGCTAAAACCTTTAATAAGACCTCGACGTCTACTATTCTAATAGGCGCTGAGCAACGGTGATAAAAGAATGGTACTAATACGGGCTGTAGGTCTTAAAACCTAGTATCAGACCAAAGTTCACCCCATTCTTTTTTATTCACAATTTTTCAAAGTTATGAGTCTCCCCCAAACCCCCTCTTTTCAACATCGTTACCAACATTCTTTAAAAGGTTAAAGGTGTAGGGTAAATCTAAAGGTTAAAAAAAACAGTTTGATTTCGGATTATGAAAACAAAGACATTAAAAAAGAATAAAGTAAACGTCGTAACGCTTGGTTGCTCGAAGAATATTTTCGATAGCGAGGTGATGATGGCACAACTTAAAGGCAATAACTACGACGTAGTTCATGAAAGCGATGAAGGAGATTCTTCGATCGTAGTCATCAATACCTGCGGATTTATCGATAATGCCAAGCAGGAGAGTATCGACACGATTTTGCAGTGGTCAGATGCTAAAGAAAAGGGATTGGTAGATAAGGTTTATGTTACCGGATGTCTTTCGCAACGCTACAAACCCGAGCTCGAAAAAGAAATTCCGAATATCGATGCGTATTTCGGTACGCGGGAATTACCCAGGCTTCTCAAAACCCTCAAAGCCGATTACAAACACGAGTTGGTTGGCGAACGTTTGCTCACCACTCCAAACCACTTCGCCTATTTCAAAATAGCAGAAGGTTGCGATCGGCCTTGTTCGTTTTGCGCCATTCCCTTGATGCGCGGTAAGCATGTAAGCACGCCGATTGAAGAATTGGTAAAGCGGGCTGAAAACCTCGCGGCACAGGGAGTAAAAGAATTGATTCTTATCGCCCAGGATCTGACATATTACGGTCTCGATATTTACAAAAAACGTGAGTTGGCGCGATTGCTCGAGGAATTGTCAGCGGTAGAAGGAATCGAATGGATTCGTTTGCATTACGCTTTTCCAAGCGGATTCCCGATGGAAGCACTCGATGTGATGCGTGAGAAATCAAATATTTGCAATTATCTTGATATTCCTCTTCAGCATGCTTCGACTCGTATGCTAAAGGCAATGCGTCGTGGAATTACACGTGAGAAAACCACGGAACTGATACACAACATTCGCGAGCGGGTTCCGGGAATCGCGATACGTACTACGCTCATTTCAGGATATCCCGGCGAGAGTGAAGCAGACCATGCAGAAATGCTCGAATGGGTTGCCGAAATGCGCTTCGACCGACTTGGAGTTTTTACCTATTCGCACGAAGAAGATACCCATGCACACAAATTTGAGGATGATGTTCCCGAAAAATTAAAACAACAGCGTGCTGAAGAAATCATGGAGCTTCAATCCGGAATTTCGCAGGAAATTAATTCTGAAAAAGTGGGCAATATATTCCGTGTTCTGATCGACAGAATAGAAGGGGACGATTACATCGGTCGAACTGAGTTTGATTCACCCGAAGTAGATAATGAAGTGATTATTCCCAAGAGTTCAGGTTATGCGCGTATGGGTGATTTTGCCGATGTGAAAATTGTGGATGCTGGCCCGTTTGATTTGTTTGGAGAGCTGGTTTGAGGTCGTTTTGAGCTACCGCCAGTAGGCTTACTCTATTTTTATTTAAGGAATCTTTATCGCTATTGTGGTTGAAATACCCAAGAATTATACCCTTCGCGCCTATTGATATGAGACGTAGGAATCCATTCGGGATTTTAAGATGTTTCGGAGTGTGTGTAGGAATCCTTAACAGGCTTTTGGTGCTATGGGAGGAATATACTATGAGAATTGAACCTCGACCTTAGGTGGTATGACAGTTTTAGAATTATAGAAAGCCATGGACTGTAAAGGTTGGTAAAATAAATTCTGTGGAGCAGAGCGCATTTAATTGGAATGATCTTACGGAGCGACGCAAGTAAACTTTTCAGGCCTTGTACCTGATCCACTTTGAAACAGAACTTTCAAAAAAAACCACAAGTCATAAAGACTTCGGGCTTCCTATTAGGTTTAAATAAATCTTTTAACGAATTACCACCAATCGACGTACGATCGTTCCAACTTCTGTTTTAATGGAAATAAAATAGACTCCTTCTTGGAAACTACTTGTGTTCAAGTTGTAGACAGATTTATTACGCAAGTCGCTGTTTTGGCTCATCACGATTCGACCTAAAGCATCTCTAATTATAACCGAATTGACCCTCTCAGCCGATTCTCCGAAGGAAATGTGTACCAAATCAGTGGTCGGATTTGGATAGACAGAAATTGCACGGAGAATGGGATTTTCCACACCAACGGTAGTAATGCAGAAGTTGGTGCTATCTTGAAAAGAAAAGTTTCCCCCAGAGACCAATGTGTCGCTATTTTCATTTAATAGCGCGTAGAAGCCGTTTCCATAAGTGCAGCAAATACCATCTCCATATACATCTTTGATTACTAAGGAATAACAGCCGATACCTAAGCAAACGTCTAACTCCAAATTTTGGTCTCCGTTGGTATATCCGGACCCTGAGTATAGAATTTCATTTTGTGCATCCACAATGTTCCAAGAGGTTTCGCTTGCATAGTCGTCAAATTGAAAGTTGAGATGAACGTCCTGACTCGTTTCAAAGACGGTGGTGTTTTTTGTTTGAGTATTCCCAAATTCCGTAGGATCGGAGCCGTTATTAACAGAGGCCACCTCCACGGTAATTGAGTTTAAACCGATTTGTGGAATTATCGTACCCAACGAGATGGTCTCCACGTTGTAAGGTGCGATGTTGCCTATCCATGCAATGTCACTTAGGGCAGTACCGTTTAGATATATATGTAATATGAAGCTGGTTACGTCATTTCCGCCAACATTTACTACATTGATAGTTGGATTCAAATTTGTAAAATCGCAATACGTGAGATCCATATCATCGATCGCTCCCAAACTTATATCATTGTCCGGAAAGGAGGAACTACAGGAATTGACCATTTGCAGCTGACCCGAATTAGTTGGATCGAGCCACTCCTTGAGGCGGGTGTCAGGGCTGTCGCCAAAATCCCATGAAACACCCATTCGGCCGTAAAAATCATTTCCGCCGTTGCCCACCGTTCCACTACAAGCCGAAGTCCCGCCTGCAAGTTGTCCAATTATTTTACCTGATTGGTTAAATAGGGGTGACCCCGAAGACCCACCTTCGGTAACGCCAAGTTCCCAATTATCGATAAACCAAACGTCATTTGCAAATCCTCCTTGGGATAACTGGTGTGGTTGGTCGCTTTCAAACGAGATTTTCTTTACGTCACCCGCCGGATGATGAATTCCAAAAGCCGAAAGTGTTAGATTCGGATTGTCAGAAGCATCCCATCCGGAATAACAAGCGTTGTATGATGGGGGTACATCATTATTCAAAAGAATTAAGCCAAAATCGCTATTTTCATTATTCGCTTTAAGGGTGGCACCCGACATACTCTGGTCCGGGATTGCCCCCTCATTGGTGCAGCCAGGCGTTTCGTAATTGAAGTAGAATACCCAAACACCTGGATTGCTGCCATTTAAACAGTGATTTGCAGTTAAAAAATAGGGGGTACCATCATTTGCTGTGGTATTGATCAGTGCGCCAGAGCAATGCGCATTACCGCCCACGATAATGAGCGCCACACTCCGCTTTTGGATTCCATAAGGCAAACCTTCGGGACAGTTTACATTTACGTTGCAGGCACCCGACTGCCCGAAATCACCGGTTTTTTCAAGTCCCTCTATTCCCAAAAAAGCGTTACGGTATCCGTGTGTTACCTGATTGATATGCAAATATCCTTCGCCGCTCACATCCGCAGGCTCATAATAAGAAATTACAATACGATCTGAAAAAACAAAACCCACACCGAGTGAGTTTTCTGGCCCGGCATTTTCATGGGTGAAACTTCCTAAAAGTCTATTTCGATCGGGTGCGTAAACAAATACTTTTCCGCCTTTTGGCAAATTGAAATGATCAAATTCAAAATTGATGGTCAAAGCACCGGGCGATTCAATTCCCAAACGCCAAACACGATCTCCATTTGGGAGTTGAATCCATTCTCCACTAGTATTCAAATCGAAGTCAACTGGGATATTCGCACCAAACCGATAAGGAATCTCCTTATGCTGGTCGAGTTGTTTATCTTCTTTTTCGAGCGCAGCAATATCAGGTCGCCCCAATCGGATAAAGGCCGGCTGAGTTGCATTCTTATCATTCCAGTCATACGGCTCGCCGCCATGGTTTATTTGGGCTTTTGCCGTAAGGCCAAAGAAAATGAGAATAAGAAGTGTAAAATTTATTTTCATAGTTTTAATAATTGTAATCCAGTGTCTTATTGGTATTTTTCAACACCAGCAATACCTGTGTGGTGCCAGTATACTGAAATGGTTGTATGTTGAAATACAGTTTTTTATCAATCATTCCACGGCAGCTATCTTCATGGCTGTCATGTAGAAGTTTAATTTCTAATTCAGGAGGGTATGTCGCTTTATATTTGCCATTCGAAATCAATTCAAAATCGTGATCTGCGCATCCGCCTGAATAGGATACATCCAGAATTAAAATAT
This sequence comes from uncultured Cryomorphaceae bacterium, assembly GCA_963741985.1. GTDB lineage: Bacteria > Bacteroidota > Bacteroidia > Flavobacteriales_D > Cryomorphaceae > Cryomorpha. The sequence continues at coordinate 237,255 of CAVUKD010000003.1, read as the reverse complement.
CCCCATTATGTTCTGCACTTTTTATTGTAATCCTATCGGTTTTATCGTCCAGCCGGCTGGAAGGATCGATGCGCACTTGCTGTGCATTGATAGTGGCCTGAATGTTTTGGGCTTTGTAGGTGGAGGCACACTGGGTGAGAAATATGGATGATAAAAAGAAGAGCAGAGTCATTTTCATTGAAGTCGAAAGTAGGAAGGTCGATCGGATATTTTTCAAATTTTATTCGATTGGCTTGGAGTCTTAAGCTAAAGAGAATCCGTTTTCCTCGAAATACAAATTTGAGGATTACAAAATTATATAAAAAAAAAATTCTGCCAGCGGGCAGAACTTTTTTAACTTTAGATTTCAAGTTTTTATTGAAGGCTTAATTTTTTCTCTAGATCATCGAGGTACTTTCGAAATTGTTTATCCGTTTCCTGAAGATTGTTAACAGTTCTGCATGCATGAAGTACGGTGGCGTGATCTTTTCCGCCGCAGTGCATTCCAATATTTGCCAGACTGCTTTTTGTCATTTTCTTGGCAAAGAACATTGCGATCTGACGCGCCTGAACTACTTCCCGTTTGCGTGTTTTCGATTTCAAAAGTTCAATCGGTAGGTCAAAATAATCACAAACTACTTTCTGAATATAATCGATAGATACCTCACGGGCTGTATTTTTCACAAACTTGTCGATCATTTGTTTCGCAAGGTCGAGCGTTACCGCTTTGCGATTGAGAGACGAATGTGCAATTAGCGAGATCAGGGCTCCTTCGAGTTCGCGGATATTCGTAGTTACGCTGTAAGCGAGGTATTCCACCACATCTTTTGGAAGATCAATGCCATCGGCATACATTTTCTTTTCGAGGATCGCAATACGTGTTTCGAGACTGGGTGTTTGCAAATCGGCAGACAGGCCCCACTTAAACCGTGAAAGGAGACGTTGCTCCACACCCAACATTTCAACAGGTGCTTTATCACTGGTAAGTACGATTTGTTTGCCGGTTTGGTGCAAATGATTGAAGATATGAAAGAACATGTCCTGGGTCTTTTCCTTACCGGCCAGAAATTGTACATCGTCAATAATCAGCACATCAATCATCTGATAAAAATGACTAAAGTCGTTTACGTTGTTGTTTTTAACAGCGTCAATAAATTGGTGGATAAACTTTTCCGATTCTACATAGAGAACGGTTTTGTTTGGAAATCGATTTTTGATTTCGATTCCTATGGCTTGCGCCAAATGGGTTTTACCTAAACCCACACCTCCGTATATCAACAAAGGATTAAATGCAGTTCCACCCGGATTTTTGGCAACTGCAAATCCTGCCGAACGAGCCAGCCGGTTGCAATCTCCTTCTACCAGATTCTCGAAAGAATAGTTGGGCTTTAAATTGGAATCCACATTTATTTTACGCAATCCCGGTATTACAAACGGGTTTCTTATCTGGTTTCCTCCCACATTCACAGGAACCTGTACAGAGGGATTCTTGATCGCTCGGCGGTTTGATGTGGGAATTTTAACGGTGTAAGGACTCGAGTCGGTATAATTATTTTCCATAATAATACTGTACTCCAGGCGGCCTTCTTCACCGAGTTCTTTCCGGATAATCTTTTTGAGTAAATGAATGTAATGTTCCTCCAACCACTCGTAGAAAAACTGAGAAGGTACTTGTATGGTCAACACGCTGTTGTCCAATTTCATCGGTTTGATAGGTTCAAACCACGTTTTGTAGCCTTGCAGGGTAACGTTGTCTTTAATTAAAGTCAAACAACTATCCCACACTTCCTCATGTTTCTTACTCATTGTATTGATAAGTGTAGTTAAGGTTAATAAATTGGGTTCTTATTTTACAAGAACCACCAAATACATTGCTGAAAAAGCAGGGCAAATATTTAGAGAAAAAAGTGAAAAAAAAAACCGAAAGCCTATTGCAGGGAATAAAAGTTTTACAGGAGGTGAAAAAAAATATTTTCCTTGTATTTCCTTTCTTCTGGCACGGTTTTTATTTATTTTCTACCTCGTCTTTTTACGATTTGTTGGCTTCTTTTTTCGACTCAAATACACCATCAAAACATACAAGAAAAGCATTAAAAATTTTCCTCTATAAATTGAATTCCTATCAGTTAATGTATGAAATTCTGCAGTTGAATTCGAGCTAATATTTTCCAAACGGAATATTTTGATCCGCTTTACAGGCTGTTAATTTAGGAGTTTTTTTTGCCAATAAAAAATCGAATTCAATTATCTCTCGCCAAATTATCCTCAGCCAGTCTCATTCTTTATCTTTGCAAGATGATAAAAAACAGGACGAAACTACGTGTACGCTATGCGGAAACCGATCAGATGGGTTATGTCTATTATGGAAATTATGCGACTTTTTGTGAAGTGGGGCGCGTTGAATTGATGCGGCAGATGGGTACCAGCTACCGCCAAATCGAGGAATCGGGTTTGCTGTTACCGGTTCGTGACTACACAACTCGCTATTTCAAGCCGGCATATTATGATGAGTTGTTAACTATTGAAACCCGGATTGAAGAAATTCCAACGGCGCGGATTCGGTTTCTCTACGATATTTTTAACGAAAATGGAGAGTTGCTCAATAGTGCGGAGACTACGTTGGTTTTTGTGAGCAAAAAAACAAATAAGCCGGTGTCGGCACCACAGGAGCTTATTGATGCTATCCGCGCTTATTTTTGATTATCATAATATTTGTATTTTAGCCCGCTTTGGTTGAGAACATATTAAATTATTGAGCTATGAAATTACTATTATCCCTCCTTGGAATTTTCTTATATCTTTTTACTTCGGGGCAAAATGTTGAGCCCGCACCACCTGATAAAGCAGTTGTTTATTTTGTGCGGGCTAATAGTACCGGAGGACTTATCAACTTCACCTTTTTTGATAGCACGGTGGTCATTGGAAAGTGCAATGGACCAAAGTATTTTAGGTATGAATGTGAACCAGGACATCATCTGTTTTGGGCAAGATCGGAGAACAGAGATTACGTAGCGGCTAATTTGGAAGCAGGAAAGATATATGTGATTGATGTAATTCCTATGATGGGTGCCATTAAAGCCGCGGTAAGATTGGAGCCGGTCAATTCCGCTGATTATAAATTAAAGAGAATTCAGAAACTCGTTTCTAAGCATCCTGCTGAAACCTTTAGTCAGGCTGAATTAGATGCTTATGAGGTGACAATGAGCGATGTCATCGCACGAGGAATGGAGCAAATAGCAAAAGAAGATTATGCCGGATTCCAAGTCTTGGGTTCATATTGCGTTGAGCCAGGCGATTTTTTATTTGTAAAGGAGAAAAAGTAACCTGAGTGGAAGGGTAAGCTTGGTTTCAAATTAAAGCACTATCCATATCTATCTATAACTTATCCAACAAAACCGAATAAAGCTTCACCATTTCCTCAATATCCGTTTTATAAACTTGCCACTTGGCCGATGATAATTGGCTACATTGCTCAACAAACCATATTGCTATGAAAATACTATTAACCCTTTTTGGAATTTTCTTATATCTTTTTACTTCGGGGCAAAATGTTGAGCCCGCACCACCTGATAAAGCCGTAGTTTATTTTGTGCATACGAGTTACGAAGCCGCAAGAAAAAAATTTATTTATTTTGACAGCACGCAAGTTATAGGAACATTTGATAGTCCAAAATTCTTTAGGCATTTCTGTGACCCTGGTCATCATATCTTCTGGGCGAAAGCCGACAATAGAGATTTTGTTAGAGCCAATTTAGAAGCTGGTAAAATTTATATTATCGATGTGAACCCCTCTTCTGTACCAGGGTCATCTCGAGTAAAGCTTGTTCCAGTAAACTCCGCAGATTATAAGTTGAAGAAAATTCAAAAGCTTATTGCTGAAAATTCTACAGAGCGTTTCAGTATTTCTGAATTAAATGCTTATCAAAGAGTGTTGTCTGACGAAATCAATCGGGGCATGGAGCGGCTCAAGAAAGAAAATTATTCGCTAATTCCTGTTTTAGGGTCTTATAGCCTTGAACCAGAAGATTTCATATTTGTGAAGAAGAAAAAGTGATCAGTGAAGGGCAGTTCGACTTAGGGCATAAACTACTGGTCAAATAGTTTTCTAAAGCCTCTCCAACAAAACCCCATAAAGCTTCACCATTTCTTCAATATCCGATTTATATACCTTCTCGCCTGGCTGGTGATAATTGTCCTCCGGAGGGCCGATAAAGCACCAATCCCAGCTATAGCTGCTGTCTTGTAAACTATTGCCATCGCTGCCTCCGGCTTTTTCGACTTCGAGCTGATATTTTATCCCATTTTCTTCTGCTATTGAAATCACTTTTCGGACGAAGGCTTGACGCGGTATTCCACGGTCGCGCATACTTATCGCCACGCCTTTGTTGTGTTTTATACTGTCGCTCAGAAGTGTTACATCGCTTATTAGTGCTTGCCTTACGGTAAAATTATTTTGCAGAAACCTGCCAGCCACTTGCGCGCCGCCACCGCCATGCTCTTCATACGTGGAGAAAACGAGAGCGCCATTTTTCATAGTATGCGCTTGCTGCAAAGCATTGTAGACGCCAAGCCTATTGTCCATATATGCACTCTGAACAAAGGTTTTCGTTTCTTTAAAATCCGGAGCATAGGTCAATGCTGTCCCGGGATCAATTGCCCTTTTGAATTTATATTCGAAAATCTGGTCTTTTGGATCTTGCTTCTTTTTGGATTTGGGAATATCAAGAGTACATTCAATCATGCCTTTGGAATCTTCTCCCACCAATTTGGATCCCATTTCTGCTTTTGGATTCCCGATTTTGATCAGCTCTTTATTGTACCCAACCATAAAAGCCACGGTATCGGTATGCGCAAAAATCGCTGTCTTCGGTCTTCCAAATACTGCGATCACCATATCCTGAAATTCCGGACCGGAAAATACTTTTGGTTTTACCTTAAAGTGTTTACGGTTCTTGGTGAAATAGTCCAATAAAAAATCGCGCATTTTGCCTTCATCTCCGGCGGTGGACGGAATGGCACAAAGGGTTTTCAAGAGTTTGGTATCCATATCTTTATTCTAAAAGGTTCCTAAAGTTTCGATGCGAATGTCGTCAAATGGTCTAAAAGCTTGTTCGATTTCATCTTTTAATTCGGGTAAAATAGATATTTTAACAGAACAGCTCTGTCGAAAATCGGGGTCATAATTCTCCCAATTATTTACCCGTATAGCAAGCATTACGTCGCTCATTCTGTTGTATTCAAAGTGAATTTTGAAATGGGTAAGGAGTTGTTTGTCAATTATTATCGCATTTTCTATTGCAAGCTGGGCTGCGGTTCGATATGCATCAATCAATCCACCAACCCCGAGTTTGGTGCCCCCGAAATAGCGTACTACAGCTATCAAAATATTGGTCAGATCGAATTTTTCAATTTGCCCCAGAATTGGTTTTCCGGCTGAATTATTCGGCTCGCCGTCATCATTTGCTCTGTATTGTTCTTTCTCAATACCCAGCCGCCAGGCATAAGCTACGTGGCGTGCACTGTGATGCTCGGAACGTACTTTTTCAAGCCCTTCATTTATTTCTTCCTCCGTGCGCACGTTCATAGCATAACCAAAGTGCTTGCTCCCTTTCACCTTGTATAATCCTTCGCCGGGTTGCGATATGGTTTTATATTTCCAACTCATAATCCGCGCCAGGTTAAAAGAAGTATAGCGATCAATGCGAGGAATATGCCCAAAATATTTTTTGCCGAGAGGCGCTCACGAAAAAGAGCAAAACCCAATATTGCCGAGAGCGCAACCGTCCCCATACTATTAGCCGGAATAGCACTTGAACGATCGAGAACACCGCTTCCGAGAATTTTCAAAAAGAAATAAACCGATCCATAATTCACGAAGCCCAGTATGATACCCCCGATGGTGCTTTGCAAATCAAATTTTTGTCGCTTTCGCAAAATTTGTACGAACAATATTGCCACTCCCACTATTGCCGCTGCTGCAAAAGGAACCGGAACAAATTTTCTGTAGGCCTGCTCAGATGCCAGAAAGGACTTTTCGGTATAAGCCAAAACCAAATCTAAAAATCCACACCCCAAAAAAAGAATAATCGGAAACAAACGGAAACGGGTTACTTTTAGGGTATCTTCTTTGCGCGCTGACGCTAATAGCACCGCGACTATTCCAAAAAGAATTCCCAGAACTTTATAAATGGTGAATCCTTCGTTGGGATCGAAGAGAATAAAGAATAAAGTGGGAATAACCATCGACATTTTGGTAGCTACGCTGGTTATAGACACGCCGTGTATTTGGCTTGTGCGTGCCATAATTTGAAAAATTGCAATAAATAATAGACCCATTATTACGGCTATCCAAAGCCAGGATTCGCTGCCTTTAAAATGAACAGCCGTGTCGCCAGAATTTGCATACCACAGCCCAAAAATGAAAGCTACGATATAATTGACCACAATGGCCTGAAAATTATTAACCTCGAAACGGGCAAATAATTTGAAAATGATGAAGAGACCTGTCGCGCATAGAATGCTGAGAAATAGATAAATCATAGATTATAATACATCCTTACTTTATCCTTCCCGTAGGCGAGTGTGTTCTGCGGACTACGTCTGAATTCGGGAGCCTTCAATCCTTCGCCAACGATGAGCGGAGATTTGATAATCCGTATTTCATCCCATAAATCTCTTGCGAGAAATCGGTTTAAAGTATCTCTTCCTCCTTCGATTATAATGCTCGATATGTTTCTTTTAACCAATGTTTTAAGTGCGAAATCAATTAAATTACTTTCGGATTTTATCCACGTAGTGTTGCCTTGCGCTTTAGAAATATGTTGATTAAAAATCAGAGTCGGATTTCCGTCCTTCAGAATCTTTGCATTTTCGGGAATCTCACCGGAAGAACTTAGAACTACACGCAATGGAGAGCTCCCATAAACCAGCCTTGTGGAAAGTTCCGGATTGTCGTGAACAATTGTATTCCTTCCGACGAGGATTGCCTGCTCTTCACTTCTCCATTTATGCACCAGCTTTTTGGATTCGGGATTAGAAATCCAGTTAATGCCTTGATATACAGATTTTCCTCGAAGCCGATCCATAAATCCATCGGCAGATTCAGCCCATTTCAACAAGATAAACGGTCGATTTTTAGTGTGAAAAATTATAAATCTTCGGTTTAAAAAATAGGCTTCTTTTTGGCAAATTCCTTCAATGACTTCAATTCCGGCCGCACGCATTTTCTCGATACCCCTTCCCGCTACTTTCTGATTTGGATCACGCATAGCAACGACTACTTTCGGGATTTGACTTTCGACAATCAAATCTGCACATGGTGGGGTTTTACCGTGGTGAGAACACGGTTCCAGATTTACAAAAAGAATGGATTCTTTCAAAAGCTCTTTATTTTCGACCGATTGGATGGCGTGAACCTCGGCGTGTTCTCCGCCAAATTGACGGTGGTAACCAGAACCGATTATTTTGTTTTCATGCACTAGCACACTCCCCACCATCGGATTTGGAGCCACATTACCCAATCCATTTTCAGCCAGTTGCAGGCAGCGATTCATGTAGTTTTTTAAATCCATGCTCAGCAAAGTAAATATTAACCATTGGTTTTTTAACCCAATTCTTCCGAAAAGTGGTGCAGTTTCATGTTTTAGTGCAGAAACCTTGTAAATTTGTGTGAATCTCAATTCAGAAAATGTGCCGTTAGATCAAATGAATGTATCTGCTGTTGTGCAGCTCTATCGCCAAGAGTTACTCTCCATTTATCCGAAAATGGAGGTGGAAAGCTTTATTGCAATTGCTTTTGAGGAAGTGTTGGCATACAGCAAGGTAGATATTTTTATGAATAAAGAGAATCCTATTCCGGATCAGCTCATAGAACGACTTTTTAGTATTCTGGAGGAATTGAAAGCGCAGAAACCGATTCAGTATATTATAGGTAAAACCATTTTTTATGGTCTTCGAATTGAGGTCAATAATCATGTGTTAATTCCACGCCCGGAGACAGAGGAACTCGTCCACTGGATTTTGAAATCAGATCTGGATCCAAATTGCTCGGTTCTCGATTTAGGAACAGGATCCGGATGTATCGCTTTGGCTTTGAAGGACAATTTAAAAAATGCGGTTGTCCGTGGAGCGGATGTCAGTGTTAAAGCTTTGAACACAGCTACCAAAAACGCTCAACTCAACAATTTGAATGTCCGTTTCTTTCAGTTTGATATGCTCGAACAGGAGAGCCTTGGGTTTATGAAATTTGATCTTATTGTGAGTAATCCTCCGTATGTTCTGGAAGAAGAAAAGAATTTGATCGAACGCAATGTACTGGAATACGAACCCCAATCGGCGATATTTGTCGGGCAAGAAGATCCGTTAATATTTTATCGAAAGATTGTAGATTTAGCCGATGGACACCTCACAAAGCGCGGACGTCTGTTTTTTGAAATCAATGCTTCCTTTGGAAAGGAAATTGTCCAGCTCCTCAAGGATAGAGGGTTCTTAAATGTCTTACTCAAAAAAGATTACAACGGAAAAGACCGGATGGTCTCCGCGATGAAATCTTGAAATGGCTCTGGTTCATACTGTTTTTTGGATTCACAAAAGTGGGCGTCGCTCAGTTTGGACAAGACAATGACGTTATGCTGATCAACGGCAAATGCACCCTCGAACCCTACCAGAATACACTCAGACCCGATATCAGCCTTGACGCCCGGCGTACACTTTTTAAAAAGGAATGGGTGGCCGTAATGGGGCTGAAATTTGGAGTGGAATATCGACACATACATCGCCTGGGAATTGGTGTTTACTTTTTAAACACACGTGTTTTCGATCGGAATTTTGATTTTGACCTTCCCGTTGGACAAGTGGAATACGAATTCCGGTATTCAACTATCTATTACGAACGGGTTCTGTATTTCGACCGGAGATGGGAAACCGGTGCTACATTGCATCTCGGTGGTGGAAATATTAAAGTGTTTTACCAAAATCCGGATAATTCAAACGAACGCATAGAGCTCGATCCAGTTGAGTTTTCGACCGTGGAACTTTCCGCTTACGGCGAATACGATATCCTATACTGGTTTGGAATTGGCGTAGGAGCGGGATACAGACAAGTGATAGGGTCAGGCAAAAATCTTCGAAAAGATTTCAGTAGTCCCATTTTTGTAGTCAATGTTCAACTGAAATTAATTAAACTCGCACGTAGTTTTTACGATGAGAATGCAAAATATGAATACTGACGAAGTAAAAAATAAAATACAAGATTTGCGCAGCGAGCTCCATGCGCAGAATTACAATTATTACGTGCTCAGCAAACCCGAAATCAGCGACTATGATTTTGACATGAAGCTCAAGCAATTACAAGCCCTTGAAGCGAAGTTTCCTCAATATGATGATCCCAATTCTCCCACAAAAAAAGTGGGTGGCGACATTACGAATAAATTCCAAAAAGTGAGACATCGCTATCCAATGATGTCGCTGAGCAACACGTACAACTTGGATGAAATTCGCGAATGGGAAGCGCGAATCAAGAAAACCACCGAAGAGAAAATTGAGTACGTTTGTGAACTTAAATACGATGGTGTAGCGATTGGAATACAATATCTTAGTGGAGATCTCTATCAGGCTGTAACCCGGGGCGATGGAACAACGGGTGAAGATGTAACTGCAAATGTGAAAACCATAAGCACTATTCCATTAAAGCTTCATGGAGCCGGTTATCCAGATGATTTTGAAATACGCGGTGAAATATTTATGCCCCTTGAAGTTTTTAGCCAACTCAACGCCGATCGGGTAGAGAGCGGAGAGGAACCCTACATGAATCCGCGAAATACAGCGTCGGGAACGCTAAAATTGCAGGATTCGGCCGTGGTGGCTTCGAGAAATTTAGATTGCTTTTTATATGGCCTTTACGGCGAAAATTTACCGGGTATTTCCCATTTCGAAAATATGGCTGCGGCCAGAAAATGGGGGTTCAAAGTGCCCTCCCCGGAAATTCGTCAAATTGAGGTTTGCAAATCGATCGAAGAAATCGAAAAATTCGTTCATTATTGGGCGGAAGCCCGCCATGATTTGCCGTTCGAAATTGATGGGGTGGTTCTTAAAGTGAATAGCTACGCTGCCCAAGAAGAACTGGGCTTTACAGCAAAATCGCCACGCTGGGCAACGGCCTATAAATTTAAAGCAGAACAAAAAGAAACACTTCTTGAAAAAATCACCTTTCAGGTGGGGCGAACCGGAGCAATTACACCTGTTGCAAATCTCAAACCTGTAGTTATTGCCGGAACCACCGTGAAACGGGCATCTCTCCACAATGCCGATCAAATTGAACGACTTGATATTCGTGAAGGCGACAGCGTGTTTGTGGAAAAAGGAGGGGAGATAATTCCGAAAGTGGTGGCAGTCAATTTTACAAAACGTCCTCAACATATACCAGAATTCAAATACATTACTCATTGTCCCGAATGCAATACCGAATTGGTGCGCGGCGATGGCGAAGCCCAGCATTACTGCCCCAATGTAAATGGTTGTCCGCCGCAAATCAAGGGGCGGATTGAGCATTTCATTTCCCGAAAGGCAATGAATATCGATGGACTCGGAGCCGAAACGGTAGATATGATGGTGGATGTGGGATTGATTTCAAATATGGCTGATTTGTACGATTTGGAAAAGGAACAGGTCCTCTCGCTGGAAAGAATGGCCGAAAAGTCGGCTACAAAGCTGATAGAAGGAATCAATGCCTCGACAGAAATTCCATTCGAACGGGTTTTGTATGCCTTGGGAATTCGTTTTGTAGGAGAGACCGTTGCCAAAAAATTGGCGAAACATTTTAAGACTATTGATGCTTTGATGGAAGCTTCAAATGAAGAGCTCGTTACTGTTGATGAGATTGGAGAAAGAATTGCCGGTTCAATTCTTTCTTTTTTTGCTGAAAAGCAAAACCACGATATCGTAAACCGGTTGCGCTCACACGGTCTGCAATTTGAAATCGGTAAAGATCAAATGCCGGCAAGTAATCTATTGAATAGCAAGTCCTTCGTTGTTTCGGGCGTTTTCATGAAAGTGTCTCGAAATGAGTTAAAAAAGCTTATTGAGACGAATGGGGGCAAAGTTTTAGGCGGTGTTTCTAAAAATACCGATTATCTTGTGGCCGGAGAAAATATGGGACCTTCAAAACGCCAAAAAGCAGAAGAATTGAACGTTCCGATAATTGATGAATCTACTTTTTTAAAAATGATTGAATAAGCGTGAAGTTTATCGATGACATAAAGACATTTTTTGGCGAGAAGCTACTAAAATCAAAGTTACATGCACCTCGAAAACCCACCGTTCACAATTTTTCGGATGCCCGGAGTGTCGCCATTCTATATAGGGAAAAAGGAGAGAGTTTTTACATTCTCGTGAAGCAATATGTGAAATATCTCCGTGAGGAACATGGGATTCGCGAGATAATGGCACTCGCTTATATTGAGGACAAAAAAGCGTTGCCCCATTACCATGTACACAAGTTGAAATACGATTATTTTACGGGTGCCGATCTCAGTTGGCGAATGGAGCCCACCTGCGATCAGGTGCAAAAATTTGTTCGTGAACCTTTCGATATTTTGATCGATTTTGAAAAAGAAGCCTCACTTCCGCTCCGTTTTGTACTCGCCGAGAGTCAGGCCGCTTTCAAAGTGGGTTATTATAGTTCTGAAAATGAGCCTTATTACGATATGATGCTTTCCTCTGGAGAAAACGACACTTTTGATGAATATATTCGTCAGGTCAATCACTATCTCACCTTAATAAACAAGAAAAATGCAAGAGCTTAAAGGGCTTGGAGTGGCTATGGTTACTCCTTTTCAGGAAAATGGTACTATTGATTTTGCCGGTTTGGAACGCTTAGTAAAGCACCTCCATAAAGGAGCTGACTATCTGGTTGTGATGGGCACCACTGGCGAAGCAGTTACCCTAACGAATGAAGAGCAGTTTACCATATTGGATTTTGTGCAGGAAATTAATGCCAATAAATTGCCAATTGTATATGGAATTGGAGGCAATAATACGGCCGAAGTGGCCCGACAAATGCAGGATTTTGATCGAAAAGGAGTAACGGCTTTCTTGTCGGCAAGTCCTGCTTACAACAAACCTACGCAAGAAGGGATTTACCGCCATTATAAAGCACTTAGCGAAGCTTCATCGCTGCCTGTAATCTTGTACAATGTGCCAGGTAGAACCGCCAGCAATGTGCTTCCCATTACGGTAAAACGTATCGCTGAGGATTGTAAAAAAGTGGTGGCCATTAAAGAAGCTGCCGGAAACATCGAGCAAGTCATGGAATTGGCCCGAATTCTTCCAGAGAGCTTTCTTTTGCTTTCAGGCGATGATGCCCTCGCCATGCCCCATATGGCTTGCGGCGGACATGGAATTATCTCAGTAGTTGGAAATGCATATCCGGCGCTTTTTAGTTCTGTAATTTCGGATTGTGCCACAGGCGACTTCGATCAGGCTCGTAAATATCATTACAGTTTACTCCCGCTGATTGCGAATCTTTTTAAGGAAGGAAATCCCGGCGGGGTGAAAGAGGTGTTGAAGCATATGGGTATTTGCGAGAATCATATGCGACTGCCACTTTATCCGGTTTCGAAATCGCTAAGCGATGCACTTTATCGCGATATTGCTGAATTGGGTTAATAGCATTCCGATTTGCCGAATGTTCGGCATTAAAAAAAAAGTATTGAGTTATATAATCATTTCGATCCACACTTTTGGATTGATAAAGTACCATACACTTGTGCCTTCAAAGACTCGTTGAGTACTTCCGAATTTATTCAACTCCTTAAATTGAAATTTTTGAGGTTTGCGCCAGTCCATTTCTTGAAAATAAATACCCATGTGATTCACGAATAGGTAAAAAAGAGAATCAATTTAAAAGAATTTTATGACTGAAAAACGGAATTACTCCTCTATATATCGTAATATTGCAATATAATAGAAATGAATTTTCATTAAACAGTTTATGATGAACAATACAGAAGCATTAAAAAAGATAGTTCGGGATAAATATACTGAAATTGCAACTCAGGATAAAGCCATGAATGCCGCTTCATGCTGCGGTTCGGGTGCCGTTTCTCACGAAGTGTACAATATCATGACCGATGATTATTCTAAAGTAAAAGGATACGCTGCCGATGGAGATCTTGGTTTGGGCTGCGGTTTGCCGACCCAGTTCGCCAATATTTCCAAGGGAGATACGGTTATCGATTTAGGAAGCGGGGCGGGAAATGATTGCTTCATTGCACGTCATGAGGTGGGCGAAACCGGAAAAGTGCTCGGGATTGATTTTACTCCGGCGATGATTACCAAAGCACGCCAGAATGCAGATAAACTTGGATACAATAATGTGGAATTTCGCGAAGGCGATATTGACAATATGCCTGTGGGCGATAATACTGCCGATGTAATCGTAAGCAATTGTGTGCTCAATCTTGTGCCGGATAAAGAGATGGTAATCCGGGAAATATTCAGAGTTTTAAAACCGGGTGGGCATTTTAGTATTTCAGATGTCGTGCTGGTGGGAGAGCTTCCCAAAAGGCTTCAGGAAGATGCCGAAATGTATGCGGGCTGTGTGGCAGGTGCCATTCAGCGCGATGTATATATCGGATTTATACAAGAAATGGGATTTGAGAATATTGCGATTCAAAAGGAGAAACCCATTTCAATTCCAAAAGACATACTTAATAAGTATCTTGTAAGCAGTGAGATAGAAGAGTTTTTATCGGGCAAAACCGGAATTTTCAGTATATCGGTTTTTGCACGTAAACCAGGAGATGCCAAGCGGAAATCCAAACTAATAATGGCTGAGATTCAAGGACAGGAATGTACTCCCGGCGGTGGATGTTGTTAATCCAATAATTGAATTTTTTTATAAATCTCCATTGCTCCTTTTTTACGGATCTAAACCTTTTTCGCTGCCAGGCCGTCCGTGCCAAATAGCGAGAAACAAGTGCGTAGACATTCGGCGTGACAGATCTTTCGCCAGAGTAGCCCGCTCTCCTTCAAAAAGATCATTGATGGTTTCGAACCAAAGCTGAAGCCAATGCCCGAAATGTTGCTGTGTGATGCCGTATCTCTCTGCGGTGTCAACCCGCTGATGCGCAAAGGGAGGATTTCCTTTGAATTTGGAAACGCGAAAGAGATTAGATTCCCAAAAATCAGTGAGTTTTTCTAAATGTTCAGGCCAATTAGTTACATGAGCGTTAAAAATTGGACCTAATAAGTCATCCTTTCGGATTTTGGCGTAGAAAGTATTTACTAAAAGGCTTATATCTGAGCGTTCTTCGATAGACTTCATAGATATCAATTTTTTGTGGCCTCTTCCACGCGCTCCGCTTTGTCGAGTTTAGAAAGGGTAAGACGCACAATACTATCTTCATGAGCATTCAAATTGTGAACGATATTCGCGTCGAGTGTCAAAATAGCACCTTTTTCCAATCGATTGGAACTTCCCTCAATGCCAAAATCGATACTGCCTTCGAGCAAGTGTACCACTATTGGAAATGGGGCTTTGTGCTCTTTCATCGACTGACCTTTCTTAAGTAAAATCCGTATTTCTTTCGAAAAAGCTGTTTCTAAAATTACTTGCGTTCGTGCTTTGGCGTCATTGTACTCTATGTCTGAATTGTATGATTTGATTTCCATAATACTTTTTTTTTCCGAGTTAAATATTTTCGTTTTCTGGTACAAAGATACGTGTAGTTTTAATAAGGACATAATTGTCTTAAATAAGTATTGAATGCTATGTTTTTTAAATCGAATCAATGAAACTGCTTTGTGAAGGTTATGGATGAAACAAGGTTGACATTCAAAAAGAGTTAAGGACCGCAAAGGCATGATGGAAGAAATCTGGGAGAACGATTTTCGTAACAAGTCGTAAATATTCTAAGGAAAAATTGAAAAATGGGGTTGGATTCAGCACCGTCGTATTCCTTGTCATCTGTTTACAATTTCTTGTAAAAAAGAGAATGACCAGAAGTGATCGAATGACTAATGAGTACCGTTAGAAGATGCGTTATTTGACTATTGGCATCAGTCAATCGGTAAAAGAGAAGAATCCAGAATTTCTAATCATTCCGCAAAACGAAATCGAACCTTGGTGAATAAGAATAAGGGGTCAGAGATTATGAAATTATTTCATTACCAACTATATAACCTTAATCAGATGTATACTGAGCAGTATCGTAAATTTGCCAGCATTTTTGACTCTGGAAGGTGTTTAGAATCTATTTTCGCACACTGTCCCTAAAAATTGATACCTTCAAATCAAAAGACAATCCGGGTCTGTAAATTCACTTTGGTTTTAATTGAATTCGAAATCAAACAAGCAGCATCCGATTTTACCAAAATCCGTTCTGCCTTTTCTTTCTTTTCCGGATCGGATATTTTGAGTTTCGCTTTGAGATTTATTTCAGTTATCAGAAATCTTTTTTCAATTTTTTCCAAAACGCCCTCGGCAGTGCAACTGAAATCTTCAAATTCCAGTTTTGAGTAATCTGCAATGGCCAAAAAAGTCGTCATAAAGCAACTTAATACTGATGATGTAAAGAGATGTTCAGGTGACCAAAATCCGGGAATACCATTATCAAATTCAGGCGGCGTTACTACTTCAATTTTTTGTGATATCTCAGGAGCTTCCAGAATTCCTTTACGGCCTTCATCCCATTTCAAAGAAACCTGATAAACGTGTCTATCTTCCATCTTAAATACTTTTTATAACATTGTTGAGTTTATCGTTTATTTCTTTCGCGGAGGCTTCAATAGCTGGATTATCGACCATATTCATTGCCACGAGCGGGGCAACTGCAGACACTTCCACATCACCATTTTCCAATTGACGTAAGGTCACATTACAGGGTAGTAAAGTACTCATATGTGGGTCGACAGAAAGAACCCGGTTGGCATATACCGGACTGCATGCACCAAGAATGAGATGCGGTAGGTAATCTTTATTCAGTTTCTTTTTCATAACGGCCTGAATATCGATTTCAGTGAGTATTCCAAACCCTTCTTCTTTAAGCGCTGCTTCTACTGTGGCGCGAACAGCGTCTATCTTAGTACCCGATACTGTTTTTGAGAGAAAGTATTTCATAATTCTATTTTTAAGGAATGTTTATATGTACTTATTAAGTGAAATTTTCGAATGATTCCCACAGTTTTTCCATTTTACTTGTGCCATTTGAAATGAAACAGGTTAATCAGAGTTGCAGAAATAGACAAGCAGTGCATTATGATTTTATTAGAGTTAAAATAGATTCAATTGTCAGCTCGTTTCTATGTTTTAAATTGAATTGAAAATTGGATAATCTCCATTTATACATCAGTAATCGGAATGCTCCGATAATGATAAGTGCCATTTCTTCGGCCGATAAATCATTTCTGAAATATCCATTTTCCTGACCGGAAACAAGAACTGGGAGAAGATGCCTCATTTCAGATTCCATTATTTTTGAAATTCGGTTGTTTATGCGTTCACATTCTTCCATTAATCCATCAGAAAAAATGACTGTCATGAAGTATGGATTTTCAATAAAGAAAGTAGCCTGTTCTCGAAATAGTTTGAGGAATATTTCTTCCGTGTCTTGGGTCCCTTCCGTGGCATTGGTAAAGCGCATATCCATATCGAAGGCTAAATAATCAAGCATTGCGACCACTATATCTTCTCTCGTCAAGTAGTATTGGCAAATGGCGCTTTCGGAATATTGCATTTCTTTAGCCACGTTTGCGATGGTGAGGCCGGATATTCCCGATTGAGTAATGATTTTCCCAGCAGCAGTAATAATTTCAAACTGTGGCTCTAACAAATTTATTCTGGGCGATATACCATGTTTTATCACGTTGTGCATTTCATTTACTATTAAATGATCACTTAAATCCATGAACATTAAGATGGCAAAACCATTGGCATTTTGCCAATCCTTTAATTCTTTTGCAAAAATAAGCTCTTATTCATTTACAGAAGGTGACCAAAGTCACATGAGGGAGAATATTTTGGGTTGGAGGGTTTTATTTTTAAGCTGAGAACATCAGGCGTTGAGATTTAAAGGAGGATACTTACATTCAGGTTGGCAAAGGCTGGATGTATTACCCTCTATCTCATTCAATAGCTTCAGAAATTCTCCCAATTCTATCGACTTCAATTTCAATTTTACCGATTCTTTTTTTGTGGTAAATTATCGTGCAATTTGAATGCGGCGATTATCAATTTTATATGCCAAGACACAGTACCTCCTCTAATCGGCATGGTGGTTAAAATGTATCTGTTACTATTGCTTTTAATATTGAGCACCACTGCATTTGATTGGGGTTGGAGAACCACTACGATCGCATCCGAATTTGATTTAGAACTTAACTTTTCTTAAGATAATTGTGCCAAGGTCGCCAAGAATCTATGCCTCCGAGTTTTTGGGTGAGATGCGTGCATCGCCAGATATTGATTTTAGAGCTTGAAAATTTCATCATCATACAACCCTCAAAACCAGTTGTTCGTCAAAGTCTTAGAAAATCTGCCGAATGAAAAATCTTTTCCCAATCACCTTCTTTTCCATCGTCTTACTTTTTATTTCATTACAATCTTTCGCGCAGCAAGCCTTTCAATTCGACTGGGTGAATGCTTCACCTTTTACCAACGAGTTGAATCCGAATTATAGTTCATCGGCATTTGCAGTAAGCGAAAGTGGCGCACAGTTCAGCACGATGCTCAGCGGTACGTTTTATAATAATGGAATCGAATTTCTAGGTCCACAGGATATCATCCGACGAAATGCCGATGGAGATATCGATTGGACTATCAACCTGAATGATACGATCTATATCCGCCAAATTGCTGCTTTACCCGGTGAAGGCTGCATACTATTCGGAGATTTTGTCGGTGATCTTGAGTTGAGCGGGTTCAGTCTTCCTGTTTCAGAATATTACATTCAGACTTTTCTGCTTGCTCTTTCTGAATCCGGAAGTGTGGATACGCTTCTGCTCGCCTCATCCACGCCGGGAGTTGAGAGAGCTACTTCGTTTCGAATCGCCAATGGAAAGATTTACGCCATGGTAGGCGGATACAACAACGGCAATATAAGTCGGATAGAAATCTATGATTTGATGAGTTTTGCCCATCTCGAATCGATCGTTCAGGGGAATATTTTCCTTATGGGCGATATCGATGTAGATCCTTCCGGAAATGTGTATGTAACCGGCTCCTGTCTTGATCAATCGGAGAATACCACTTTTAATGGCGCTGCGGTGGATGGAGCAGGGGTGTACAATAAATACCTTGTAAAATACAACAGTGATCATCAATTCGAGTGGATTCGCATTTATGATGATGTAAGTTGCATACAACCCAATGTCAGGATTTCGCCCGATGGGAATTCCATCTATATGAGCGATAGCTTTAACGATACGTTCACTATGGGAAACAATGTTCTCGAAGGCCCAAATTGGGTTTATGATTTTTATGTTGCCAAGCTCAATCCTCAAGGAGACGTTTTGTGGGCGAAAGAAGTTCCCAATTTTGCATTATCCGATGCCGATCGCGGAAGAGGTGATTTTATGATTGCCGAAAATGATGGTGTCGCGATTAGCGGCTTTTTCAGAAATTATTTCACTTGGGGTCAGGATACCCTATTGTCGATGCCCTCGTTCGCACAAACTCTCTTCGTACTAAAGCTTGATGAGAATGGAGATAACGAGTGGGCAAAAGGGATTCAGAGCCAAGATGGAATCTCCTACGCAAACTCTTTATCCATGGCGGATGATGATTATTATCTCAATGGGATTATTTGGGGCGACTGTACTTTCTCAGGTGATTATAGTTTCTCGAGCAATTTTTATCAAGGCTTTACAGCAAAATTGAGTGCGCTACCGACTGATGTTTCTTCCCTTTCGGGAAATGTAGAGCTTTCAATTTATCCCAATCCGACTTCAGATTTTTTGAATATCTATCATGGTGAAGGTTTGAATGGATTGCCATTTGGAATTTATTCCCTGAAAGGGAAAGAATTGTATAAAAGTGTTTTTATCGCTAGCATTGAGTCTGTCGATCTTCAGAATTTTCCGGCTGGGATATATGTCTTAAGGGTTCTTGGTCTAACTGTTGGAGCGGCGCGGTTTGTGAAGATGTGATATCAAGCTCTTTTTTTATACCATATAAGGCATATAAGATCAAATAGGTCAAAAGTGCAAATCTTATATTTCCTTATATGCCTTAAATGGTCAATAGTTATTTGAACTATAGCATCCTTTTGATTGCACTCCAAAATAGTTATTTTTATTACTGTCTTATTTTTTGGTTTAAAATATCATTTAAGTAAACAATAAAACCCGTCTCAACTGTGGAGAATTCGCACATACTGTGAGCTGACACCCCAGTACTTCTCTCAAATGGCCCATTCATGGCTGCATGTGGACCTCGCATGATTCTTGGACTATATAGTTATCAAAATGGTGGCTCAATTCTAGTCCACCAACGTTTATTCACCCCATTTCCCGGAAGGGAAACCAAAAACATAACATATCATGAAAAATATCGAAAAAATACTGATTATAGGAGCACACGGAAAAATCGGTCAATTGTTGAGTAAAAAATTGGCAGAATCCAATACGTATCGGCCTACCGCATTTATCCGCAAGGAAGAACAAAAGGAAGTTTTTGCAAAGATGGAGGTACCCACAATTGTCGGTAATCTCGAAGACGCTGTTGAAAACCTCACCTCAAATTTCGGAGGCTTTGATTGTGTAGTATTCGCAGCCGGATCGGGTGGTAGCACAGGAGCTGAAAAGACCCTTGCCATAGACCTTGATGGAGCTGTACGTAGTATGGAAGCCGCCGAAAAAGCAGATATTTCACGTTTTATCATCGTGAGTGCCTCGCATAGTGATGACCGCGAATTCTGGGATAAAGCTGAAGGTATGAAGCCTTATTATATCGCCAAACATTACGCCGATGAAATGCTTCGAAATACCAATCTTAACTATACCATTATTCGTCCGGTAATGCTTACAGATGATGAAGGAACCGGAAAAATTACTGCGACTTTTAATCCCGATCACGTGAAGAAAGAAATTTCACGAGCCGATGTGGCTTCAACAATTGTGAAAGCCATTGGCATGGAGGGAACGATAGGTCAGACTATAGAGTTGAGCAGTGGTGATGAAACCATTGAAGAGGCTCTGATGGGAATTATGGATATGGAAGCAGTTCATTAATTTTACTCTTTGGCGTAGTGGGACGCGAACCGTTAAAATCAACTCCGTCCCTACGCCTTCCTGACTTTTTATAGAATTTTACCCTCTTGCAGTGTTATGGTCTGTTTCGAAAGATTCAGGCCTTTGCTGCTGCCGGGTTTTATGGTGCTGAAAAAAAGGGACGAAAATGCTATCCACAATTTCTGAGGGGATTCCCCTACCAGTGTCACTAATCCAGATTTGCTCTATTCCTTTATGATTAAGGCCTGCATAAATCATGATTTTGGCCTCAGGCACATTCTCCGTTGCATCGATGGCATTTAGGATTAGGTTGATAAGCACCTGCTCGATGAGGTACGAATCTATTTCAAAAACAAAATTGGGATCGGTGAGTTCAAAATGGAAAGCCACCGATTTTTCCTCGAGAGAGGGTTTCATAAAATCACTTATACCGCAAAAGAGGGTAGTAGCGTCGATATTTGCTTAATTGACATGGGTTACTTTGTTGAGCGTTCTGTAGGTTTTGGCAAATTTCATCAGGCCTTCACTGCCTTTCTTCATGCTGCTGAGGCTGGCATTTATATCTTCCAGATCCAATTTTCCGGGGTCTGGATTTTCTATGGTGCACTGAATATCAGCTTGTAGCGTTTCGGCTAATGATGAGATGGGGGCGATGCTATTCATTATCTCGTGGGTCATTATGCTGAGGAGTTTCTTCCAGGCTTCGCTCTCATTTCGATTAAGCGTTTCTTCAATATTTTGGATTACAATCATTTTAAAAGAATTGGCATCCATCTCAAAAACCGTGTCGGTAATCAGCACTTTCAATGTTTCCTGATTCATGCCCAGTGTCACCGAAGTGCACATATAAAAGCCTCTCCTCGAACAAAAAGGTTGACCTCAAAGGAGGGAAGAAAAGAGAGGAATAATCTCTACACACTATTTTCTTTTTCTACGCTTTCGCGAAAAATAGTAGTTACGCTGATTTCTGAATGCCTTCACCGAACGCACCTTACGATCAAAAGGCATGCTGGCTTTGTTATTGATTAAGAAAATATAGTCAACAGAATACGGTCTGCGAAACAAATACAGGTATCGGACTAAGGAACATTTATTAAATCAAATATATATCTCACCAGTTATACAAACGAAAAGCTAAAACTATGCTACAGTTAAATTTTCATTCAATCTTAGAAGAAAATCCGGGTAAGAAATGGCAGAAACTGTTTCAAAAACACTGGCCGGCATACAAAGCATGGTTTCAATCGAAAGGAGCTGTCAACAACCCTGATCTATCGGTTGCACGAGCCCAATTGGAAAAATACATGCCCAAAATTATACCTACTTATACAAAATTATGTGAACTCGCTGGCAATGATCCTATTGCAGCTCGCTTCTTAACGGGTTATCAGCCGCCTGCCTATATTACGGGTTGCTCTCAAGCGGTTTGTCAAGATAATCCCCAACTCGTTCGCAACTACGATTATCATCCAAATCTCTGTGAAGGGACCCTCCTAAATAGTGCATGGAACGGCAAACATGTAATTGCAGTAGGTGATTGTTTGTGGGGCGTAGTAGATGGAATGAATACCGACGGCTTGGTCGCCTCTCTCACTTTTGGGGGGCGTAAGGTTGTGGGAAAAGGATTTGGAATACCCTTTATTTTGCGCTATGTCTTGGAGTTTTGCAGCGATGTTGACGAAGCGGTTGAAGTGCTTCAGCACATACCTTCGCACATGGCCTATAATGTGATGGTGCTCGACAAAACCGGAAACTCGAAAATGTTGCAGCTTGCCCCGGATCACAAACCAATTATTACCGATATGCTGGTGTCAACCAATCACCAAGGGCAAATTGATTGGCCCGAGCACGCACGCTTTTCCAGAACACTGGAACGAGAAAAATTCCTTGTTGAGCTTTTGAAAAGTGGGAGTGTGAATAATGAAAAAGTTGCCGAAACATTTCTGAAAAATCCACTCTTCAACAGGCAGTATCACGATGGTTTTGGAACCATATACACATCTGTATATCGCCCTGCAAAGGGGTATATGCAGTTGCGATGGCAGGAGGAGATACTTCGCCAGTCGTTCGCAGATTTTACCGAGAGTGAAATATTAATATCCTATCAAGAAAAGGTTCCATTAAGATCTGCCGAAGTAGTCTCTATATCAAATCAAGAGTATGTTCCCGGATATGAAGCAGAAGCATACGATTGGCAAAACTATGGAAAAGCTTGGCAAACCAGCGAACCATCAGAGTTGGCTCAGCTTGTAGTCCAAGCGATAGGTAATGCAATGGGAATATCTGACAGCCCCGCACTTCGAAAAATCAAGCAAGAGATGGAATCAGAAACCAAAAAACGTGGGCAAATTCCATGGGAAATGCTGGCTGATATATGGGCGAATATGGGTAGGAGCTACGAATAGTGTCAGATCGTTTTTCTTAAGTTTTTTTCTCTGGTTCTCATGATAAAATTGCTCTGGGCTGGGATAAAAGGTATCACAAATGCACGTATAAAAATGCAAAGTTGGATAACAATTCCACTTTCATAATTCGTAATTAAAGGAAGACCCTAAAAAACACGAAACATGCTTTTGCATTTCCAAATTTATCAATGACTGATTTTGGTAAACATCGGTCTGACGATAAGTTATTTATCTGACGAATATCTTTTCTGTACTATATTTGACGAAACCAATTTCTCTATTCATGAAAAATGCATTCCTTTTTTTTTCGCTTTTCGCGTGCTTTACGATCTCTGCCCAAACGACTTTTGAAGTAACCCCAAAACCCGATAGAGACTTCAATATTACACTTATTCCTTTTGGTGTTGATCATTCTATCGAAGTTGGAGTGCTGAGCAAAAATGGTACAGCTTCACTAAATGTCGCTGCAGATATTAGTAAAGTTTCTCAAGCCGTGCGTGCGGATTACAGCAACGAGATTAGTGCAGCATTCGGTTTTTGTGATCAAATGATTCCCGAAATTTCCGAAAAGGAAGATATCGATGCCATTGAACCCGGGCCGTATTTCCTTTACCCGAAAGGAGGGAAATCTATTGGTACTCCGCAGGGTTTTATAATCATTGTCTCAGATACTGCGCTCTTTCAATGGGTGACAAATCCCGATAAAGGAACACCGGTTTTGGGCTTTTACTACGACTTGATTTACGTAAGTGAAGATTTTAACTACAAGGGTCGTTGTTCCGAACAATTCGAAGCCGAATCAGTCGATTCTCAAACAGAATATCGCATTGATCTCCATTTAAAACAGGGTTGGAATTATATTGCATATCAAGTGGAAAGTATTCGTAAAGCGACCAATGACATTCCCGCATTTCCCGATAAAGTGAATGTTACTTCGCTCCAATCGCTGCCGACTGATGCAAAGTGGATGGCTTATTATTATTGATGCCGAATGCTCAAGGGTTTCTGCTTTGCAGGTACCCTAAAACAGTCTAATTTTTAGCAACTTTTTGCTTCGCGGCCTTATCGGGCTTCAAATAGCCCCCATCAATAGAAATCAGGATCATGGAACTACGAAATGGAAATCAGGAATACGACGGATCTTATTAAATGTAAGGATCCAATACTGAAAAGCTTCGTAAAAAAGGTCCGTATAACCTGGGAAAATACGATTTTTTGGCAAGAAGCAATTGTTCGAGTTCGGTATCAAGTTTTGGGTGTGGGGGTCCTAGTTTGTGATTGAAATTATGGAAAAGAATTAAGTTATGTCCCTTCCGATTGCGATTTGAAGTTTTCGACCAACGTAGGAACTAAACGCTTTTCAATTCGTAAGGTGGATTAAAGCTTAATAAATGATTAAACCTTCAATTCCTTCAAATGAAGAATCGCGATTAAAAGAGCTTTCGTTACTGGAAATTTTAGATACAGATCCAGAAGCGGAGTATGATGAGATTACAGAACTCGCATCTGCAATTTGCGAGGCTCCTGTTTCATTAGTTTCACTAATCGACAAAGACAGGCAATGGTTTAAATCAGTGCATGGAACTGCTGCTGGTGAAACTCCCAGGTATTATTCTTTCTGTGCGCATGCGATAAATTCTTCAACGCAGATATTTGAAGTATGTGATGCGAAATTTGACGAGCGCTTTCACGACAATCCGATGGTTGTGAATGAACCGTATGTTAAGTTTTATGCGGGGGTGCCATTGGTTTCGTCTCAGGGCAATGCCTTGGGCACCTTATGTGTAATTGATATGAAACCAAAAGTACTCAATACACTTCAGAAAAATGCTCTCAAAACTCTAGCACGTCAAGTAGTTAAAAGCTTGGAGTTACGGAAGAAAAATATCCAAACCCAACGTCAAAATGAGCTCCTCAAAGATAAAAACAACTTTTTGGGAGAACTGGCTCGGGTCATATCGCATGATTTAAAATCACCACTAAACAACATTATTGGGTTATCAGAAATTCTATCAAATTCAAATCCATCTAATTTTGATATAACATCGAAACTGGCTGGTTTGATATCGCAGACCGCCAATAATCTCAAAGAATTGATATATGATGTAATAACTTATTCTACATCAGAAGGTATGGTGGATGAGCCAAAAGAAACAGTTTCGTTAGATAAAATTGTAGAAGAATGTAAATTGTATTATAGTCATTTAAGTGATATCACATTTAAGATCGATTTAAAATGTGAGACAGTTGTCGGAAACTCTTCGGTTTGGAAGCAAATAATTTTTAATCTCGTCTCAAACGCTGTTCAGTATAATGATAAAGATCGGGTTTCGGTGGCTATTTCTTCTTTTTCATCAAAAGAGGAGAGGTTGATACATTTTGTTGTTGAGGACAATGGAACCGGTATCCCCGAAGACATGCGCCAAGAAGTTTTTAAACCTTTCATGACGCTAAAGGCAAAAACCCGTAACGGTGAGAAATCATCAGGCCTTGGTCTGGCCACAGTTAATAAACTCGTCGGAAGTTTAAATGGTACAATTGATATTGAGGCCAATGAACCCCACGGCTCAAAATTTAATGTAAATGTGCCATTTGCCAATTGATGTTTTAACTTTTTTGGAGGGTTAATGTCCTTCGGTCGTCGAGATAATGTTAATCCTAACTGGACGAGCACTTTGGGCAATCTGAAATGAAAAAATCAGAAGGCCACGAAATGGTAATCAACAATTGCTTGAGTGCGTATTATATTTTTGGTTGTTGGGTCATGATCTTGAAACCCTTTATTAAGAGGGGCTGTTTACTTTGGAAAATTTGAATTCACGAACGGTCCGATTGCTTTACTTCGGTTTGAAGATTTGCATGGATGAGCACCCGAGATATTAATTGGGGTTTATTTAAATGTGTAAAAGCAATTTTTTTAGTTATAAACGGGAATTACTTTACCACAAATGTTTTCGTCACTGAAAGTTGCCCGGCATTCATCCGCATCACATAACTGCCATTTTCAAGGGCGGATACATCAAGAGAAAGCTGCTGAGTACCTTCCGGCAAAACACCTCGATCCACACTTCTCACGATTTTTCCTTGTATGTCAATAATCTGGATACGTACCTTAGAACTTTGGCGGAGATCAAATTTCAAATTCACTGTATTCTCAGCCGGATTTGGAAAAAGGGTGAGTTTCGCTTCGAGGTTATTTTTTGCCGAAAGGCCAAGAATATCACCAATCTCAGATATATGTGTAGTATAAACACCATTTCCATGAGTAGCCACCGCAATAAAACCATCTGATTCACGTGTCTTTAACATATCTACCACTACATTTCCAATACTATTCGCCCCCAACTGTTGCCACACCGTATTCGGTCCCATAAGTGTGTCAGTGGCGTACAAACCTGTGCTCGTACCTACAAAATAGGCCATTTCGTCGCCTACGTGCATAATTTCTGCCCATCGGCATGAAGGGCCGTTTCCACTTCCGTTAATATTGTATTCGAGGTTCCCGGCACATTTCTCCCAATTTTCACCCCCATCCGAAGAGTAAAATAGACTATAAACAAGGTAATTGGAATACACAGCCATTATCTTGTTGGCATCCTGCGGATCTACTGCAATACAATTAACATAGCTGTCATTAGCTACGGCTGCATTTGTTATTTCCACAAGCGGATTATCTCCCGTATTGGCATCTATGACCTTGTACATTTTTTGCGCTGAAGTACCCAGATAAACCGTGTGCGCAGGATTTGTGGAAACACTCACGCAACTGAAACTCCCACTAATACTATCGGTAAAGGTAAACCAGTTGGTGCTGGTTGTCGGTTCGGTTTCGTATTGGTTTTGCAAAGGGATTCCGTCCAAATCATCGTTCCGCCATAGTTTTTTGCCTACAGGTAAATACATAATCGAATTTTCGTTGGGGTCGAGCGCGAAGGGATGCACGAATAGATAGCCATCGGCACCTATTGGATCAATGCGTTCATACGCCGTAGGATTTCCATTGCTGTCGAGTATTTTCTTGGTGATACGTCCGTTTTGACGGGAGAAATAATACGTACTGCTGCCACCGGCCATAGCACAAAAGGCACCATCGCCGAATGCCGGCGACACCCAGGGTGCTGAACCGTCAGCGGTATTTGTCCAGTATGAACCATTATCTTGTAAGCCTCCAAAAACCATATCCGAGCCAGGGGTGGCCGGGTCGATAGCTACGGTATAAAATTGGGTCGATCGATATCCATTATTCAAGCTGCTCCAAACGATATTATCATCGGAGGAATTGTCCGTGCGAAAAAAACCACCGTCGCATGAAGAATAGAGAATTTCCGGATTAGATGGCAGAAAATATAAATTGTGCTGATCGGGGTGATGGTTTGGATAGTAGTCATAAAAAGGAAGGGTAGAATTTTGACCGTAGCCGCCGATATGGGTTATATTATCGTCGGTGGTGAACCCATCTGTGGAGCGATAAAGGTTTGATCCTCCAATAAAAATGGCATTAGGGTCGCCGGGTTTCACTTTTAAAGTGAGATCGTATGAGCCTTGCGAACGGAAAAGTTGAAGCGATCCGCCCGTATGGGGTAGATGGGCGGAAAGGTCAACCCATTGGCCATTGTCGCCGGCACCTAAGCTATCGTAATAGGTGTATTTCCATAAACTATTTCCTTCTTCGGGTTGCGTATTATTTGCTGGTGTAATCATTCCACTGCCGGGCGTCTCTCCTAAGAAGTACACTATGTTTTCGTTATTCGGATCGATACCAATTACCAATCGGTTGTATTCCTCCGGAAAATTTTGAGGCAGAATCTTGGTCCAGTCAACCCCATTTGGGCTCCTCCAAATTCCTTTCTTGCTGCCATCACTGCTCAGAGAGGCGTATGAAACCCCTGTAGAAGTGGTTACCACATCGGCAAAATAAGAAGTTGCATTGCTTCCAACTCCACCTGGTGCCAGAACCACTTGAAAACTCTCTCCACCGTCATCGCTTTTAAGAATTCCTCTGTAGGGAAGAGCCACCAGAATTCGGTCGCTGTCCTGAATGGAAGGATCGAGCGCAACATTCCATTCTAAGTCCCATACCTGATAGGATTGCGGAGAGTCTGAAGTGGTGCTCTCAAGCAAGTTCCAGGTAAGCCCATTGTCAGTAGATTTGTACATTCCATTGCCGAGAAAAAAAGCGCCCGAAGCACTTGCGGAAGTTCCGTATGCCTCGCCCGACCCGGCATACCAAGTGTCTGTGTGGCCCGCACGAGTATCTTGTTTCATGCACGAAATGCTGAGATTGTCCTGAAAGCCTGAAACCTTGACCCACGACTGCCCTCCATCCGTACTTCGCCAAATGCCCCCCGAAACTGAGCCGGCAACAATAATATTATCATTATTTACATCCACGCCAAAACAGCGAGTCCGTCCTCCAACATTATTTGGCCCCAGCGCATTCCAATCTAAAGATTTCCCTGATTCGGTTTTGGGAAGCGTTTTGGCGAAAGCCATTTCTGCACCGCGAATTCCTTTTGGCACCAAGCCCGTTTCCGGATCACGCAAACGCATTATTTCGTATTCCATGCGGCCGGCGGCTTCCTCTCCGGAACCAGTTTTAATAGCAGGTTTTTCATCAGGCAAAACACAGTTTGAATTTATATTAAAATAAATCAGACTTATTGCGGTCGCTCCGACCAGAACAGATATCAGAAATTTAATTTTCATTGGTTAAGGTTTATGTTGGTACTGGGAGATAATGTACAATGGCGATAAATTGTCTGGACGTGGTCTGTATTCAATGGTAGCAATTATGGCATCACCTGATTTTAAGATATGCGTATCACCCCAATTTGATTTTGGCGACCATCCCATTTGAAATTTTACATGTAAAGTATCGCTAAGTGAGACGTTTTGCATATAGCGGTTTCCGTATTGCATTATACGTATAATCTTTATTTCTGCATAGCAGGGTACTTTTCCACAGAGCAAGGTCGTATCGGGGTCGAGGTGAGACGAAGTTTCCAACATTACGGCTTCAATTCGCGTAACGTTTACAGAAGAAGTATTATCTTGATTGGAAGGTGTGTTCTCGTGAGCCGATTTTCCGGTTTTGCATGAAATCCAAAAGAGCGTGATTCCGCAAATAATACTGATACGATAAATAAATTTCACTTAGCAATGTAGGATTTTTCTTTTGAATTGTTAGTAGGCTATATCATCCGAAAACAGATTTTCAAATCATAAACATGAAATCTGGGCACTTACCTTGAAATTTTACCAAACATTTACTTATAAATATTATCGGTAGGGAAAAAATATTCCAAATTGTTGTAAATTCAAAATACATAATTTCAGCATGTTGCATAAATCTGCTTGAGAATTTTGAAGTCTTAAATACTAAACCGTTAGCTCATGCGTTTTAGATGAAAATAAAAAGACAAAAAGCCTATGGCACATTCTACTCCTGAATTTTTTTCAAAACATCACAACTCCAGAGATCTGCACCTGAGTGGTTCGCATCTTTTTGGAAATGGATTTCACAGTCCGAAACCGCAATCGGTTCGAAATATTCTGGCTTATTCAAAAGCGTTGGAAGTAAAGCCATCGGAATCTGTAGAAAATATAACAGTTGTCTTGAACTAAGTTCTTTTTGGTTGTTTAAAGAAAAGGTGTTCATGCGAACACCTTTTTTTTTGCTAAAAGCGAAAAAAACGTGCTGAAATTGAAAACCTTTATCTATTTTCAACCAAATTAAAACCCAATTTCCATGAACCTGATAGTACGATTATTAATCAATGCGCTCATTATTATGGGGCTCGCCTGGGCGCTCCCCGGGATACATGTCGCGAGTTATTTTACAGCGATTATTGTCGCGCTGATTCTCGGGCTACTAAATATTTTTCTCAAACCTATTTTGGTTATTCTCACCATTCCCGTTACAATCATTACACTTGGCTTGTTTCTATTTGTGGTCAATGCGCTTATAATTCTCGCCGCTGATTGGTTGGTGAGCGGTTTTCAGGTCGATGGATTTTGGTGGGCGCTGATTTTCAGTATTCTAATGACATTTCTAAACTCCGCCTTCGAGGGAGCGAATAGGAATGATGAGCGGGTGTAATTTTTTGCTTTAAGCTTTAGAGAAGCATCGTCATCTATGGTTTGCGGAATACTTATTTCTTTTTTGTATAGAAAATATCCTGTCTCTGAAATTTAAAATTTTTAGGTTTTGTGTTGCTGGTAATAACCATACCGAGCCAAAAAGTGGATTCTACCGAAAAGGCTTTATCTTCTGATGCTGCAGATTGAAAATGAAACCTAACGGTGTATAACGGAGCGCTTCCTTCCGGAAAAATATACTGATTGTTGTAATAATAAGTCCCGCCAGGCATCTGCTTTTTAAAACTGGATTTTTTGCGAATTTCATTGTTAAATGGAAACGAAAAAACGGAATAATTTAGTTTGATTTTCTTTCCTGCAGGAATGTCTGCTATTTATGCTGAGGCCGATGTCTCGGTAGTTGCCCTTATATTTCCATCGGTGTAAACATATCCGGTCAGGGTACTTTTATTTTTAGGAATGGCGTTGTGTATGATCACATCATTCTTCAAAAATAAGGAACGTGAGAAATCGAGAACTATGTCGGAGTTACTGGTATTTTCGATGAGAATCGAAGTTGGAAAATTCTGACCCCAGAATTTGAACTCCATTCGCACGAGAGTGTCCTGGTAATAATAGCCCCCGTATTTTCGACTTTCGCTAAATCACTTTTTAAAGCAGTGTACTGATATGTTTTACATGAAAATAATCCCAGAATGAGTAGGAGTGAGACGGCAAGATATTTCATCGGCGGTTTTTGCAGGAATCACCAAGAACTATACCAGAGGCGGAGAATCTAATTTACTAGAACGTTCGCAGCCCAGGTAGCCATGAGTAAATCAGGTTTGGTTTTGGCATTGTACCCCATACTCTGCGCATAGCCCACAGCCGCTTGAAAAACGCGATTAGAGCGAAAATCGGGGTCGCTGTTTAGATCCAAATCGATCTGTTCGATAGGCAAATGGCATTCGAATTTCAGGTATCCGGCTACGTCGATGCTGCGTTGCAATTCTCCCCACAGCCGTGTCCACATATCCGTAACCAACGGAGTGGACTCTTTGTGATAAATAACGTGGGCACCATTATTTTCATACCGAAAAACTACCGTTGTGGCATATCGAGTTTCTTTCGGATAGTTTTGACTGTCGCTTCCTACAAAAATTTTAACAGCGGGATTCAAACGAAGAATTTCCTGGGCGTAGGAGGCCAGTTCTACTTGTCGTTTATCGCCCATTTTTCGAAAAATCCGATCCATTTTTTTTTGTGTAATTTACACTAAAAGGATGTTTAAATGATTAGAAGGCTAAACATTTATCCACACAAATAGTTTCATAGAAAACATATTCGATGATCAAATCCCTACTTTTTGTAATTAGCCTTTCCACTTTGGTGGGAATAAAAGCACCAACTGAACCTATGAATATTTACGAAATAAAAGTGCCGGCTCTCGAATCGGGAACTATTGATTTCAGTGCATTTAAAGGAAAAAAAGTGCTGATAGTAAACACCGCTTCAGAATGCGGATATACACCGCAATACGCCCAACTCGAGGAGCTTTACGAAGCCCATAAAGAAAACTTAGTTATTGTAGGCTTTCCTGCAAATAATTTTGGTGGTCAAGAGCCCGGATCGGACAATGAAATTGCGCTTTTTTGTGAAAAGAATTACAGCGTCACTTTTCCGATGGCTTCAAAGGTCTCTGTGAAGGGCGATGATCAGGATCCGCTTTTCGCACAACTTACAAGAGAAGCTAATGCTGATTTCACGGGTGAAATCAAATGGAATTTCGAGAAGTTTCTCTTTGATGAAAATGGCCATTTGGTTCACAGGTATCGTTCAGCAACTGAACCGTTGAGTGAGGAAATGCTTGAGGCTATTGAAAAATAATTGGCAATTGGCAATCTGCAATAGGTAAAGAATCGGCTAATATTCCACCTCATCTTTTAAAAGTATTATGGCCAATGGTCGTTTAACCTTTGATAGTATTTTTCCGGATTGTTCAGCATATGGTTTTTATGATGGTGTCAAAAAGGGTTAATTTGAAATTTCATTTTTCATTTTTGCCCGTTTCCCATTTCCCATTTTCCATTGCAAATAAGTCTCAAACTATAACATTCAGCGATGCCGGATTAATCGCAATGTGCAAATCTCCAGAAGCTTCAAACGGCTCTCCGTCGAGATGAAACTTTTTTGGGTTTTTCACAAGAATGTTTTCCGCATGAATCATTTGATAGTATTTCGATTCTTCAATTTGCCGGTTAAACAATCGGAAGAGTATCTCAGGAGCTAAAAGCGGCGGGAATTCCTTTAAAATACAGACATTCAATTTCCCATCTGTTACGGATGCCGACGGAGCTATCCATACGTTGTTGCCATACTGACCCACATTGGCAAAAGTCAGTAAGAAGGCTTTGGTACTCATCTCTTTTCCGTCGATTACCAAATCGTAATTTTCCGGTTTGAATTTAAAAAACGTGTCGGCCGTGGCTTTCACATACGAGGCCATTCCGCGCTTATCCAATTCACTGAATCTCCAGCCCACCTCCGCATCAAAACCAAGTCCGGCAGTGGCAACAAAGGAGACGTTGTTTAGAATGGCGGTATCAATCCGTATCGTTTTAAATGCTTCAATCCGCTTGAGGGCAGCTCTTTCAGAAAGTGGAATTTTCAAATGTCGCGCAAATCCATTTCCGGATCCCGATGGAATCACACCGAATGCTGTTTCGGTATTTATCAATGCTCTGCTTACTTCATTCACAGTACCATCGCCTCCAACAGCAATAATAGCATCTACGCCATTCTTCACCGCTTCTGCTGCGATCTCTGTTGCGTGATTTGCCCTTTCCGTAAGGTGCACATTCCAATCGAATTGTAGATCCAACGCTTTTTTAACATGCTTGATAAAGGTCGATGAGCTGTGTGTTCCAGAATTGGGATTGATCACGAAAACGATCTTCTTCTTTTGCGCTGTCATTCGGGCAAAAGTTTATTGTTTATCAACCGGTTATTGTATTGTTCGATAATGGCCTTCAGCTTTTTTTCGTAAGTAAGATGCGCCTGATCTTCTGCATTTAACAAATTATTTTGCAATAGCGGATCGGTTTGCCAATTGTAAAAAGCAATTGATTTCTCACCATCAAACTGAAGGCAATACTGATCCTCGATTAGCTGATAATAATTATTGAGATAACTTACCGCAAATCTATCGTGCGATGGTGAAAATACCGATGTTCCAAAGCTGATAATAGAACCTCCAAATCCGAGGAAATCGATGACAGAAGGGAAAATATCGTCTTGCTGAATTATTTCTTCAGAGCGGTGTGGATCGATATATTTCGGACAGTAAAAAAGGATAGGAATCCGGTAATTGCTCACCGCATTTTGATATTCCGGGCGGTAGCTTTCCGAAGCGTGATCGGCGGTGAGAATGAAGAGCGTATTGTCAAACCATTCGGTTTTTCGCGCTTCCGCAAAAAAGCGCGATAGAGCATAATCGGCGTATTCAACACTCTTTAAAATAGGGATTTCACCTTCTTTAAACCGATCCATGTATTGATCCGGAACGGTGAAAGGATGATGAGATGAAAGCGTAAAAATAGATGTGAAAAAAGGAGTGGGTTGAGTATTCATATCCTGTAAGCAAAATTGTAGAAAAGGTTCATCAAAAATCCCCCAGTTTCCATCATAATCGCCTTGGTGGGGATATTCATTGCGCCCCACATAACGCGATATTCCGGCCAGTTGGCTATACGCCTGAAAACCCATAGTGCCGTTTTCGCCTCCGTGATAAAAGGTGCTTGAATAGCCTTTTTGGTCAAGGATAGTTGCAATACTTTCTACTTGATCGGCAGCATATTTACTCGAAATAAAGGACCGGTTCATCAGCGTTGGAATCCCTGAAAGGATGGCGGGGAGGCCTTCGATTGATTTTTTCCCATTTGCGAAAGCATTGGTAAAGATCAAGCTCTGAGAAATAAGCGTATCGAGATATGGCGTATAGCCTGTAAAATCCGGCAGCGATTCGTTGAGTGATCCCACATACTCTTTCGAAAAACTTTCGGCAATGATCAGTACCACATTCATTCGTTTTGGAATACTGTCGGCAGGATAAAACTGTACTGGCGTGTATATTTTTTCAACTTCCTTTTCTGGAAAATAATTTCTCGGAACCAGATCGCTGTGAAAGCCCGATTTGATAATAGTGAAAGGTGTGTTAAGCACAAGCGACATGTTCTGCCCTTTGCCGTACTGGCTTGCCTGCACTACGTTTAATGGTTTGTACTGCAATCCACCACGAGCTCCTAAACCATACAAAATCAAGAGTGATAAGAAAAACAAACTGAATTGACCGGCATTCAACCTGCTGGTTTTGATGGTTTGTATTTTGCGATAAGCAAGTACAACTAAGAAGAAAAGTAAAATGGCCAGAAGAACCAGATACCAATAGTCAAAGATAAAAGTGAAGGCGAGATTTTTGAAATCGCCACCTAAACCTTTGGTGCTAAAAAGATCTGCTGTAGTTCTTTTTAATGTAAATTTATAGTACTCAAAATCAATTATATTGGATGCTATAGCAAGAATTGTAGAAAGGTAGAAAAGTGCTTTAAGTAGTTTCGACTTTCGGCGGTAGGCAAAAGGAAAAATAAGCAGAAAAGGGGAGTAGAGCAGCGTGATGGTCATCCAGTCGAAGCGTAGCCCACCTATAAAATTAATGAGTTGTGGATGTGGGAAATAGCTGCTGTTGAAGAAGTAAAAAAACAAACGCAATACGGTGAAAAGCAACATAGCCAATCCGAAATGGAGAAGGAAGGAAAGGGCTGCGCGACTGAGGTTTTTCATTGGGGCAAATATAGGGATGCTACGGTTTTATAGCGCAACTAAAAGCTGAGTTTTAAACGACGGAAGTTTAATCCGGTAACTCCAGATATTCTGATTGATAATCAATAGTTATTTGATGAAGAAGTGACAAGCAGTTTCCACCAATCGCTCCCTGAACCGGTTGATCCATATACAATTCAGATAATCTTTGAAAATTTGTATCTGCACGCACCGTGAAATAGACCGGCCCAAATTTTTTGCTTCCGATACGTACTTTGGGCACGCGAATCATGGGAGAAGGATTTCGGGAAGATTCATCGGCTTTCTCGATTATTTGCCAATCGGGGTGCGCATTCCGCCACTTGTCGTAAACAGATTTTATAATGAAACTCGTTGCTATTGGCGAATCGGAATGAACCGTTTTCCGGGCTTGGTCGCTCAAATTAACTTGCGCTCCGGTGTCCAGCAAGAAGGAGAGCGTATCGTTGTCGATTATAACTTCGATGCGTGGTAATGCATGCGTTGGAACTACTGCGTTTTCTTTTCGAAAATGCAGAGGAACACCTTGTTTGGAATTTTCAACAGTCATGGCTGCCAAAGTTTTAAAAGTTCCAAACCGGTGCTGCTCGTAGTCAATAAACCATCTGCCTCCATAGAACCATTCTCTGCCAAGCATTCCATCACCGGTCTCCATTCTTTCGCTAATATATTGAATGGTTTTTTCGCCGGAAACGGGGATGTTGTTTTTTTGAAAAAGGGAATCCATCTTTAGTCTATTCCAACGATTCTCTCCTCTGCGTGATGCTCCTAATTTCTTAATTCCCGATTTGTAAATGAAATTCATTCCGCCGGTATCGGTATAAAACCACATCGTATCCCGACCGGGAAGCTGTGCATAGACTCGAATGAGATTATTGTCAAAAACTGCTGGTAAATACTGAATGTCCTGAGCTTTGATATCTTTTGCCGAAAGGCTATAAATGAATAATGGCAGGAAGAAAAATAATGAAATCCGAAATAACCGCATATATAAGTTTCACTTTAGAAATTACTCACAAAATCACCGACTCAGGCTTTTCTGGAATTAGTGCATCAGTAGTTTTTACCCTTTCGTTTTTAACTCTCGAAGTTAAAGAATACGGATGAGACTAATAGAAATAATATGGCTGTGAGGTCATTTAAAAAAACCCGATATACATCTGTACATCGGGTTTCATTCATGAATTAAATTGTTATTTAAGAAATTAATTCGATTCCATTATTTATGATTAATTTTTATAGATTTTACAAACTTTATTTTCAGTTGAACCGATCCAATGCACCAAGTAGATTCCCGGACCGAGTCCTACCAGATTTATTTTAAAATTCCCGGCATCGCCTTTCAGGCTATAAGTGTTAATTACTTGACCTGAAACATTACACAGGTCAATTCGGTCACCATTTTCGAATCCACCATTAAGCGAGATATACGTATCGCCGCTCGTTGGTGAGGGGTATGCTGTGAGCCCTGAAGAGGTATTTGAACCTCCAATTTCAGCGTCAGGATTCAGGACAATTACCTGTGTGCAGGTTGAGCTTAATCCACATCCATCTGTGGCAGTCCAGGTTCTGTATATACTGCCGCAATTTGGATTTCCTTCTCCTGTTGTTTTCGGACAGTCCAGAAATCCGTGATCCTGATTTCCGTCATCAAAATTTTCATTGATTCCGGTAAGAACCGACACGAAATCTGAACCTGAATATTCAGACGCACACCCACCAAAGAACACATTGGCGAGTTGTATGACCTCATTTACGGATTTGCCACTGAATGTTCCTGATGCAATTAACATTTCACCAAGTGCATTTTCGGCATATCCAAATGATGGATCAGCATTATCAAAACCTACGCTCAATGTTGCTGCGACCAGTTGGCCTGCTAATACAGAGGTGAAGCCTTGTGGATCGACCAAATTTTCACTGAGCACTTTAACCGGCCCGCCCGAAGGTAGGAAGGCTTGCACTGCCATAGCGCTTGTTAAGGTCAAGGTAAAATTGCACCCTACTACAAGTCCATTGGGAAAAGCTTCCTGGAAGTGATGATCCCGGTATATCGCGGGATTATTCCCGCTTGCCGTAGCACCCCAGCCACCTTGGGTTTGGGTTCTTAGTTGACCACAAGATTCTGTGGTAGATGTTTCAGTATGTGCTAAGCTGTCAGAAAAGGTCACTTCCACCGAAGAGCAGCCACCATCGGTTGTCGCAGTTCCGGTGTTGGAAGGATCTGTGGAATCTGAGCAGTCAATCGTCACATCTCCCGGGCAAAAGATCGATGGGGCGCCTTCACTTTCAAAATATATGTTTTGTGTACAAGATTTTGAATTTCCACACGCATCTGTTGCGGTCCAAGTTCTTTGCACTGTTGCCGGACAGGCGCCTGAAAGTTCAACATCTGAAAAACTTAATGAGACATCCGAACAGAAATCGACTGCAAATGCTTCGCCTATATTTTCCGGAGAAATATCCGATTGACATGAAAGTGTAGTATCGCCGGGGCATGAAATATAGGGCAGCATGTGGTCCTCAATAGTGATTTTTTGTTCACACGTCGAAGTATTACCGCAATTATCGGAGGCAGTCCATTTTCTGACAAAGTATTTTTCACAATCGCCGAATTCAGGCTCATCTGTATAAGTCACATTCACATTCAAACACCCATCAACCGCGGTAGCAAAACCTGTTATTGTTGGACCTGTGTTTGAATACGCACAGCTTATTGCAATATCGGATGGACAGCTAATTACCGGTGGTTGATTATCTATCACGGTAATTCTTTGGAAACACGATGTAACCTGACCACACGCGTCGGTTGCCGTCCAGGTTCTTATAAAGCTTGCCGGGCAATTGCCGTCCAAAGATCCATCCGAATAATCTAAAGACAATGCGGAGCACCCATCAGTTGCCAAAGGAGTACCTGTATATTCGGGTGTAATACCCCCGGAATCACAATTTACTGTGGTATCAGCAAGACAAAACAGCTCCGGAGCGGCAGAGTCTTCGAAATAGATAAATTGTGTACAGTTGGAAGTATTCCCACACGTGTCTGCCGCGGTCCATGTTCTGGTTATCCGTGGTGGACAGGTGTATATGTTCAAATCGCTGTCGGTGTAAGATATGATCACACGGTCGCCACTGCAATTGTCTAT
Organism: uncultured Cryomorphaceae bacterium; assembly: GCA_963741985.1. Classification (GTDB taxonomy): domain Bacteria; phylum Bacteroidota; class Bacteroidia; order Flavobacteriales_D; family Cryomorphaceae; genus Cryomorpha. The sequence goes on along the minus strand of CAVUKD010000003.1, from coordinate 199,565 downwards.
TGCTGAGGCGCTACCCAGGACCTCAGGGTCTGTGTCCTGATCTCCACATGCAAGGTAAGCGTTTGAGGGACAAATGATTTGTGGCCCCTGGGTGTCTTGGATGGTAATACTTCTATTCAAATGCGAAGTGTTTCCACAATTATCAGTGGCTGAATAGGTTCGTTGTATAACCTGGCGGCATCCATTCATATTTATCGTTTCTTCAAGATGAACCGGAACGGTATCACCGCTACAAGCATCTACTGCTATCGCTTCGGCAGGAGGTGGTGCTTCTCCACATTGAAGATAGGTACTCGGGGGTACTCCGGATATTACGGGACCTTTAAGGTCGCGTATCATAACATATTGCTCAAATGTGCTCGTGTTTCCACATTGATCTGTCGCGATCCATATACGTAGGAACTGGCGGTTACAATCGGTTCCACTGATTTCACCATCGCTGTGAGACAGCGTAACACTGGAACAATAATCTGAGACTGAAGGTGTACCAATTGCCGACGGATCGAGCGATGTACCACAAGCAACTAACAAAGTAGAAGGAGCAAAAATTTGGGGTGCTAGGGTATCAGTTACATATACCACCTGACTACAAAAGGCGGTATTTCCACAGTCATCCATCGCCATCCAGGTCCTGTTGAACTGGCCACAATTGAGCATTGGTTCATCCGAATAAGAAATGTAGACGGACTGATCACAATTGTCAGTAGCTGTCGCATAAATTTCCGGAACGATCGGTTGGGCGGAGCAGAATATATGTTGATCTGGAGGACAAGAAATCACGGGTGAAATGTTATCCACTACTTGAAATGTTTGAGAACAGGTTTCCATATTTGTACCGTCTGTTACGCTATAAGTTCGGATAATCCGCAACGGGTTGGAAGCACAGCCCGACCCCAAAGCTTGTTCATCCACCGTTACAGTTACCTCACCGCAAGCATTGCTATAGGTGATCATTTCCGTATCGGCAGCCGGAACCTCAGAAAAACAATCAAAGTTGTATTTTGTTAATTCGGGACAAGAAATTGTAAGTTCACAGCATTCTGGACTTACACCTGTTGTTTCTTCGATCATGCAGGCAGCTATATCCGGAGCATTTGTACATCCTGCATCTTCAGTCGCCGAAATACTAAAGCTATAGTTAGATCCTTGAGTAAATACTAAGTCTATCTCCATTTCCAAAACGGCCGTACTCCCGGCTGGATTTCCAAAGCAAAAAATGGCTCCTGAACCCGCAAGAGCTGATTCAGAATTAATTTGGAAACTTCCATTGGAACCGGCAAGAGCAACAGTCAATGTGTAGGTGTCATTCTGGTTGCAATGCGTGCTAACTCCAATAAGTTGAAGTTCACAAGACAATATTTGCTCCGGGCATTCCAAGAAACCATTGTTCTGGGCACCATCGTCGTAATTTTCGTTTATTGCCGTTAATACATCGACCATCTCTGAGGGCGAAAAATCACTTGGGCATCCACCGAGTAAAGTATTGGCTTCATTCAGAATTTCTGCAACTGTCCATCCTTCGAATGTTCCTTGGGAAACGATTTGATTTTCCATCAAAGAGTTGGAAGGACTAAAATTTGGATCATATTCATCAAATCCTACACTGAGACTTAAGGTAACAAGATGCCCTGCAAGAACGTTTTTGTAATCCGCTGGATCCACCAAGTTTTCAATCAATGTGGCAGGACTTCCTCCTGAAGGCAGGAAAGATTGAACCGCTGCAGCAGTGGTAAGTTGAAGTGTTAAATCGCATCCAATCGAAATTCCATTGGGAAAGGCATCCGCAAAATGAGCATCGCGATAGGCTCCGGGGTTATTCCCATTGGCGGGACTTCCCCATCCACCGGGTGTTTGCGTACGAAATTGACCGCAATCCACTCCGGATTGGGCTTTTATTAGGCTGATACTGTAGAAAAGGATAAGGGGAGTTAGTAATGAAAGGCGTATAAGTCTTCTCATATATAGATATTTATAGTAAATAACTAACTCCTGGGAGTTGCGAAATCGCTATTTCACATCCCATTTTACGCGGACGAACCGTTGATGGTTTCTCTTTTTTATTAGGTTTTACGGCTATTTCCCCACAAGATTCGAAGCATTAAGGAGTTCAGCCTCAAAAAAAAAATGACAATTATTTGCTATCAGTTTGTCTTCAACTACTTCGAAGAACCTATTGGCTGAGGACTGGCGTGCTGTGGGCTCTTTATAGTTTTTCTGGTGAAAAGCATTCTACCGCTTTTTCAAACTCGACGCTTTTCTTCATCTGTATTCTCTCAATCTTCGTAAGCTTTTTTCACGAGCCGTTCTGATATCCACCAGTAATTTCCATCAAGATCAACCACACCCGATTGGCGATCCCCATAAGGCATATCGGCCGGTTTGAAATGTTCTTTCGCCCCGTGGTCAAGTGCTCGTTTGTGCATGGTGTCCACGTCATTTACATAAAGGTAGAAAGCCGTGCGCATATTCAGATATTCATCACTTGCCTGACTCACCATAAAGCAGGAAGTCCCAATTCGCAGTATACAATTGGTAATATCTCCGTTCTTTTCATTTATCGAAAGATTGAGCTCTTCGGCAAAGAAGGCTTTTTTGAGAAAATCGATTAGTTCTGGCGCCTTATCGGCAAAAATATAGCTGCTTACGGTTCCAAATCCTTCGGGGATGTAGGTGTCAAAGATTTTATTCATTGAAGTAAAATTTTAATATGGGATAAAGATCTATTTTTCTTAAAATTCATAGGAGCGCTCAATAGTGATATATAAAAGTAGGCTTTTTCGGATTGTTCCGGTTCCGGAGATAGAAGGTTCCCACTTAGTACTTATTTTCATAAATCTGCAAAATATCCTGATTCAACAGAAGCCCCATCGTTTCAAAGAGCTGCGGACTATTTTTCAGAAAATTCTCCGGTTTTTCAAAGAAGTGCTCGACAGATACCGCGAAAAACTCCGATGAATTGGTATATCCATATTCGCGGAAAATCGGCACCTTTCCGTTTTCGAAATCTGCGATTTCCCGTTTTACCAGACGGTCCCAGCGTGTTAGAATCTCTGCGCTCAAAAAGTCATATTCCTCATTGTAAATCTTGTTTTCCAATTCCAGGGCGTGCGCCATTTCATGGATTCCGAGATTCAATCCGTCTGAAGGATTATTGATTCCCGCTTCAAAATCTTTCCACGAAAGTACGATCAATCCAAAACCTGCATTGGTTTCACCTTTGTGGTATTGGCGACGAAGTGTGCTGTAATAATCTGTTGGGTAGATCAGAATTTTGGTGAAAGTCTCGAGTACAACATCGGGCAGTCCAAAACAAATTTGCACGGCCGAAGCACTGATCAGTACTTTCATGGAATCATTGACACGCACGGAACTTCTGGAGATAAATTCTTTACTTTCGATAAACGCTACCAATCGCCTTTCAAATTTGCTTTTATACTCCGGTGTAAGCTTTTTATAGTAGTCCACACGTTGGTTAAGGATTGATTTTTCATGAAAGGATATTTTTCTTCGACGTGTAAACAAGCCCCATTTCCTTTTCGCTTTAAATTGAACGTAAAACGAAAAGATGAAAATCATAATAAGGGTAAAAATAATTGATGTGTCTGCTTTCATCGAGGGGGAAAAGTAGTGATTTTTTGAAATGTATGGAGGAGTTTTTTATTATTCCACAACCGAATAGCCACTAAACATTTTAGAAGAAAGACCTTTAGGTTTTGGTGGCGCTAATCCAACTATTATCGCTATCAACCATGCTTTCATGCTGAACTTGTTTAAGCATTAATCCTGTACATATTTCCTATTCATTTGTAAATTTCAGGGAGTTTTTAACGCATATCAGCGGATTGAATTACAGGAAAATTCGGCCATACAGAAAAAAAGCATTATGTTTAAAGCTGTTAAAAACCAAAAATCATTTGACGATGAAATCTATTTGCTACTTAGCTAGTTTTCTTTTTTTCTGGAATACAGCTTACACTCAAACCTTTACCGGAAGGTCAGCCACAAATCTCATTTCCGGTGCTGATAAAGTCATTTTAGATCAGGAAAATAATCATTTAAAATATGCTTCATTCGAAGGTTCTCCTCCAAATCTTTCAGCAAAAAACACATCCGAATGGCTTCGTTCTGTCCTAAAACTTACAGATGAATACGGATTTGAGAAACGGAACACGCTTGATGATAAAGTGGGTATGACCCACACAAAATACCAACAAACATTTCAACAAGTGCCGATCGAAAATGCAATAATGACGGTTCATACGAAAGGCAATGAAATTGGGTCGATCAGTGGTGTTTATTTCGATATTGCTGAATGGAATACGGTTGATCCGGCCTACTCCAAATCCGCGGCTATTCAAAAAGCGAAGGCAATTACAAATGCCAAAGTGTATCAGTGGAACGATGCTGATTTTCCAGAGCCGGAATTGGTCATTTTCCCCGAGGGGAAACATTACTTTCTTGCCTATAAAGTAGATGTTTTTGCGGTTGAACCTTTATCCAGAAAATATCTTTTTCTGGATGCAACTACGGGTGATCTGTTACATTCTTATGAGCGCATTCATTACACCGAAGCCATGGGAACTGCCCAAACGCGATACAGTGGTGAACGAATGATTGTTACCGATAGCCTGAGTTCGGGAGAGTTTAGACTCCATGACTTATCCCGGGGCGGAGGCCTTATTACAAAGGATATGAATGGGAGCGAGAGCTATGGTAGTGCTGATGAAATTGTCGATTCTGATAACTTATGGACTTCAGGTCCTCACAATGCAGATGCAGCCCTTGATGCACATTGGGGAACGGAAATGACTTATGATTTTTATTTTGAAACCTTTGGACGAAATTCTTATGACAACGCAGGTTCACCGATCACATCTTATGTAGATTACGGCATTTCATTCTCCAATGCTTTCTGGAATGGTGAAGCAATGACATATGGTGCTGGTGGTGGTGAGTATTCTCCGTTTCCTAGTTTGGAAATCGTAGGACATGAGATTACACATGGAGTTACCGAACATTCTGCCGGCCTGATTTATGAAGATGAGTCCGGTGCGCTGAACGAGTCTTTCAGCGATATTTTTGGAGTTACCGTTGACTTCTTCGCGCGCCCGGAGATGGCTAATTACTTGAACGGAGAAGAGATTTCTCCGAACCCTGGTAGAAGCTTGGAAAACCCAAAGCTCTACGGCTCACCCGATACATACTACGGTGAAAATTGGTACAATGGTAGCTATGACCATGGGGGTGTGCATACCAATTCGGGCGTTCAAAACCACTGGTTTTATTTGCTTGCAGAGGGAGGTAGCGGAACCAATGATATCGGAAATTCCTATAGTATCGCATCTATTGGCCGCGAAGCAGCTGCAGCAATAGCTTACCGAAACCTCACCGTTTATTTATCACCTTCTTCAGATTATTTCGATGCACGTACTTTTTCAATTTTATCTGCCACGGATTTGTATGGGGCTTGCAGTCCTGAGGTGATTACTGTGACCAATGCCTGGTATGCCGTAGGGGTAGGGCAGGTTTTTAATAACGCGGTGGTTGCGGCGTTCGAACCTTCACAAACGTATGCTTGTCAGGTACCTGCGACCATCGATTTTGAAAATTATTCCTTGAATGGTTTAAATTATATCTGGAATTTTGGCGATGACAGCACCAGTACAGAAGCGAATCCATCGCATACCTATACCGAACCGGGCTTATATACCGTAACCCTTCAAACCGCTGGAGCGGCAGAATGTGGAAATGAGGACGAATTGGTTCGAATTGATCTTATTCATGTGGAGAATATTGGAGGACCGTTATCTCCTTTATGCGAACCGGAACCTTCAGATCCTGCTGCTTATTACGGAATAAGTTACTTTGAATTAAATACCATTCAAAATACTTCCGGATCTTCACTGGAAGGATATCAGGATTATAGCTGTACTGCCAGTACCGAATTAGAAGAAGGAAATATCTATACATTATCGGCTGTGACCTTTTCTCAGGAATATTTGGCGGCATGGATAGACTTTGATAACGATGGTGATTTTTCTGCTTCCGAAATGATTTATAATTCTCCGACCCCACAGACTACTCATACAGCTGAGGTATGGATTCCACAAGGCATTGTTTATGATACACCACTCCGATTGCGGTTGCGATCAAGCGAGCTTCTCGCAGATAATTCTTGCGAAATATTTTATGATGGACAAGTAGAAGACTATCAAGTATCCATAGTTGAAAATTTGGATCCGCCAATTGGACAATTCGAAGCTTCTACACAATTAGGTTTAGTAGGTAGTCAAATTTCATTTGCTGATTTATCGATCAATCTGCCCGAATCGTGGGAATGGACTTTTGAAGGAGGAACTCCGGCTTCTTCCACGGATCAAAATCCAATTATTCAATATAACGAATTAGGGACTTTTGATGTCGCGCTTATTGTTTCAAATGAATATGGTAGCGATACACTAACTATTGTGGACTTTATTTCTATTGTGAATGCAGCGAATATGTGTGAGACGGATCTGATCACTTCCGAATCCGGCCAGCTCTATGACTCAGGCGGACCAGATGGCAATTATCAAAATGGTGAGAATTGTACTTTGCTTATCGCTCCACCCTGCGCATTGAGCGTTACCCTTTCATTTCAATCCTTTTTAACAGAAGGATACTACGATTACCTTCGAATTTATGATGGATTCGATTATACTGCTCCTTTGCTTTTGAGTCTGGATGGGTCTGAAAGCCCCATCGAAATTGTATCTTCTTCCGGCGCACTGTTTCTTGAGTTTCATTCGGATGGTTCATATACCACGAGCGGGTGGGAGGCGTCGTGGACATCGCAAACACCAACAACAAACCCCGAAGCAGGGTTTGATATTTCGGATTATAACCCGGCCTTAAATGAAGCAGTTGAATTTACCGATCTCACCACAGAGTTTCCCAGCGAGTGGCATTGGGATTTTGGAGATGGAAATAGTGCATCTGTCCAAAATCCAACGCATAGTTATAGTCTTCCCGGCACTTACAACGTTACGCTTATTGTTGGCAACTGCTATTCGAGCGATACGCTTTTGCAAACGCTTGTTGTTCAGGAAGCACCTGTATTTTCAATTGCTCCACCCGATACTGTTTATGCGAGTGTAAGCTGCGGTGGCATAACCGAGACCTCATTTACCATATATAATGAAGGGGGCGGAGACCTGCTGGTGTCGGCAGGTTCACTCGGTGGCGCATTGGGATCCGAATCCAACGTTTTGGCTTTGGTAACCTATACGGACTATTCGCAAGAGTATCTGAAGACGATTCAAAGCATCAATTCGTATTTTACGGATTATACACTTGCTGAATCCTCGGCTATAAATTCTGATCAACTCAATGCCGACCTGGAAGGTATTGATATTCTCTTAATTCCTGAACAGGAGGATGCTAGTTCACTTTTCTTTTCAAATATTTCGGATGCGTTGATAAACTTCGTGAACAACGGGGGAAATATATTAGTTTGTGGTGGCCAATATATTCCCACTGGAGTCCTGTTTTCGCCATCTACCATGACGTTAGCTAATGACTTAACTGTCGTAAATTCGGATGTTACTAGTCCGCTGATGACAGGACTTCCGGAATCATTTGATGCTTCAAATGCCACAATTGCTTTCGATTGGAGTGCAGATCCTGATATGAATACGGTGGCGAATACATCTTTTCTACCAAATATTACAGTCGTTGGAGAAAAAAGTATTGGTGAGGGAAATGTTGTCTATGTCGGATATGATTATTATGAAATCACGACAACCAATTCACAGATAATAGGTAATGCCATGAATTATTTGGCTTCATACGTTGCGCCGCAGTGGATTGAAACCTCCTTTCTGGATTCAATCTATACCATTTCATCCGGCGATTCGCTGGTTGTACAGCTTAATTTAAGTGCTGCTGAATTATTGGCAGGCGACTTCTTCTTTGATACACAGATTGCAACCAACGATCCCGAGAATCCATTGGTGGATTATGTATTTCATATTAACGTTGTTGGAGCTGCTGAATTGACGGCAAGCCCCGATTCAATCTATTTTGATTCGGTAATTGCGGGAAATGCCTTGCAGGATACCCTTATAGTAGTGAATTCTGGATGTGATTCTCTATATGTGAATGCTGAACTTACTTCTTCGGTTTTTGGCGTAAGCCCTGCTACTCTTGCTATCAGAGGCTACGAACAGGATACGCTTTTCTTAAGCTTCCAAGGCGAATCGCCGGGAGTTTATTCCGATCAAATTTTGCTCACAAGTAACGGAGGCGATGAAAATATTTCACTTTTTGCGGAAGCGCTAAACCCACCTGAAATAGCTCTCGCACCAGCTGATACGCTGCACGCCACGGCCTACTGTGGAACATCTGATTCGGCTTCATTTACGGTTTTCAATAACGGCCTCGGCCCTTTAGAGTTAGATGCAATTTTCGATATTTCTCCGGGTGTGTCAGTACTGGCGCTCACCACGTACACAGATCTTTACGAAGAGTATCCTCGGACGATAGACGCGATAAATGAGAGCTACACAGATTATATACTCACAACCACTAATGCAAATAGTTCGCCTGATTTGTCAGAAGCACTCGAAGGGATGGATATTTTACTTATCCCGGAAATGGAAGGTGTAAGCCCCTCCTTTTGGACAAACCTTTCACCGGCCTTGCTCGATTTTGTATATGGAGGAGGTCGAATTTTGGTATGTGCGAATAGCTTTATATACGCTACGGGTCTTTTCCCAGAAGTTCCTTATGATAATATTAATTCTGGTCAGCTAAACAACATACATCCCAATCACCCGATCATGTCCGGTGTTAGTGATGTTTTTCAAGCTCCCAATCTTACTTTTATGTATGATTGGGTTTCAAATACCGATATCGAAACTTTAGCAGTTAATAGTGCTTCTTCTGGTTATTCGGTAGTGGCTGTCAGGAATTTTGGTTTGGGAAAAGTTGTATATGTTGGTTTTGATTATTATCAAACAAATAGTGCAGCATCGGCCATTATTGGAAATGCCATGCAGTATCTTGCAAGCGGAATGTTAGCGGACTGGATAGAGGCTGTGTCGCCCGAATTGCCAGCAACTATTCCGCCCGGAGATTCTTTAGAATTTCAAGTGACATTTAATGCGGCAGGACTTCTTGCCGGTGATTATTATAGCAATTTTACATACCTCACAAACGATCCCCAAAATGATACAATAAATTATGTTTTTCATCTGGAAGTAGAAGGAAATGCCCTGTTGGCTGTTTCTGAGGATACACTATCCTTCGAACCGATTTTGACCGGAGCCGAGTCTGTGGATACACTTTTGATATATAACAACGGATGTGCTGATTTGGAATTAAATGTAGCTTTTGAAAATCCTGATTTTTCTATTTCACCCACATCCATTACTATTCCTGCTTTCTCTCAGGATTCCCTTTTCGCGCATTTCCACCCTACAGAGGTGGGCGTATTTAATACGAATTTCCAACTTCTATCGAACGGTGGCGATACGCTGATTACCTTTTCCGGTGAAGGTTTAGCAGCGCCACTTATGGTATTGGAGCCCCAGGAACTCACTGTAAATGCAGAGGCATGCGCCGATTCTGTTCTTGTAACCTTTACCATTCATAACGATGGTGAAGGAGTTTTGGAGTATAATCTATTCAATACTCCTTCCAAAGCCAATCTTGAGACGGTGCTGAATGATTTATCTTCAAGTTATTCAGAATTAACCCAATGGGTACCAAATCTTTATTTATTTAGTGGGGGTGAAACGGGTAACGGTATTTCCGATGGTGGCTCTGATATGTACGATGGCGGAAATTATTTGAATACCAATCTGTGGCCGGTTTCAAACATACCATATACCAATAATAGTATCCAGTCAAGTAATGCATTTGGTGATGAAGGGAGGTATTTTACTGGCAAATTTCCCGGACTTTTTGTAATGGTTGCCGATATTAATGACTTACAATCTTTTACTATTTCTGGCAATCTCGGTGCTGATGGGGCAGGAAATATCAATGATTTGCTATTAACTCATACTGCGGTAGATGGACGTGTATACAAAGCCCTTATTACCAGAGTGTACGGTGCCGGAGATCCAAGTATCAATCATATGGTAATTTTGGAAGATTCTCCCATAGTAGGGCATACATTTTTGAGTTCAACAAATTATGAAGGACATACGATTTCAGATTTGACGGACAGTGATCGTATCTATTATCTTCTCTTTTCATCGAATCCAGGAATAATGATGCAGGATGCAGCTTTGCAGCAAATGTTTGAATCATTCCTAGACATAGTGGCAGGAGAAAGCACGGTAAGTGCGGATACAGCTGGAGAGATAGAAGCGGGTGGCAGCTCCGAGATAAGTCTCTATTTACAAACAACAGGTCTAGAGGTAGGCATTTTTGATATTCCCATAGTAGTGAATTCCAACGACCCACTGCACCCCATGGATTCCGTAATGGTGCACTTAAATATTCCTGGAAATGTATGTTCGGATTTCGAATTTAGTTCTGAAAACTCGTGTGGAGGACAATTCGACTTCACCGATCTATCCATTCATAATCCAACCTCCTGGAACTGGGACTTTGGCGATGGCTCGACATCGGTTTATACCAATCCGTCTCATAATTATATGGAAGTAGGTGAGTATACTGTTTCTCTTGAAGTGTGCAATGACGTTGACTGCAATACAATATCCAAAACAGTACTCGTCGAAAATGTAAGTAATACGGCACCGGCATCTTGTACACCCTATACCGGAACGGATTACAGCAACTACCGCATTACTCAATTCAAGTTTGACGAACAATATTTCCCTTCCGATGGTAGTATTTCAGGATATCAGGATTTTACTTGCGAAACACCATTAGAGGCAGTGATCGGATCAACATATGAAATGACAGTATCGACCTCTACAAATGATTACTTCTACGTAAGGGCATGGATCGATTACAATAATGATGGCGAGTTTTCCACAAACGAAAATGTGCTTTCGGCCAATTACACTCAGGGCGGCATAACTGCTGCGGTAACCATTCCAACAGGAACGCCGATTGGGATACCACTGAGGTTACGCATCATGGCTGATGAAACCTCTACTAGTCCTTGCGGTTCCTATACAAACGGTGAAGCTGAAGATTACTCGATCATTTTATCTCCTATCAATGCAGCTCCTCAAGCTGACTTTACATGGGAGGTGATTGATGAATGCAGCAGAATTTACCATTTTATTGATCAATCTACGCATATACCGAATGGATGGGCATGGGATTTTGGAGACGGTGCTACGGCTAATATTCAAAACCCATATCATATCTATGAAAGTTCAGGAAACTTTGAAATCGAATTGACGAGTTCAAACAGTATTGGATCGGATTCGCAGACTCAAAGTTTGAACATCCTTCCACAAGGATTTTCGGTAATAAGCGTTGGGAATGTTCCGGTGCTTAATGAACAGACCTACTTTTCAGCTCCTGCAGAAGGAGTTGGAATTTGGAGTTGGGATTTTGGTGATGGGTTTACCATGATGTCCTCGGGTCCCGATGTGAGCCACACATATTCTGCCATTGGAACTTATACGGTTACAGTTTCTGCATCTACAAACCTTTGTATGTCGGAAGTTTCAATAGTAATAACGGTAGTAATGGCCGATTCTGATGGACTTACTGAAAGTGATACCTCTATTTGGGTATATCCCAACCCTTCAAATGGATATCTTACCATATCCTATCCTGAGGATATGGAATTGAAGGAAATCCTGCTTTTTGATGCGATCGGACGGAAAGTTTTTATTCAGGCGGAGCGAATCGGCCAAGGTGAATTCAAACTGGAAGTAATGAAACCGGTAGCAGGAGTTTATATGCTGACGCTTCGTTTGAATTCAGGTAAGGTAATTCGCACCAGAGTGGTTTTAGAGTAAATCTCAGGTTTCTTATTCCAATCAGAAAAATATACCAAATTCCTTACCTTCGCGCCTTTACAATCCGCCCATGAAGCTATCGCTGGTTATTACCCTGATGAATGAAGAAGACAATGTGGAGCCACTTTTGGCAGCCATTGATGCAGCACTTCAGTCATTCACCTATGAAGTCATTCTCGTGGACGATGGCTCCTCCGATGCAACGGTGAAGCGTATTAAGGAAATTGCTGATTCGCACGTGAAACTTATCGTTTTTCAAAAAAATTACGGCCAGACCACCGCCATGCAAGCGGGTATCGATGCCGCTCAAGGCGAATATATCGTTACCCTCGATGGCGATCTTCAAAACGATCCAGCAGATATTCCAATGATGTTGGAAATTCTTGAGCGCGAAGATTGGGACGTAGTGGCCGGTAACCGAAAAAACCGACAGGACGGTGCGTTGTTGCGAAAATTTCCAAGTAAAATCGCTAACGCCATGATCCGCAAACTTACGGATGTGCATATCCGCGACTATGGCTGTACGTTGCGTATTTACAAAGCGCATATTGCAAAAGGTATGGAGCTTTATGGGGAGTTGCACCGTTTTATTCCGGTACTTGCAAAACTCCAGGGTGCGAAAATCACTCAAGTAGATGTACACCACCACGCACGCATCCATGGAGAGTCGAAATACGGGTTGAGCCGCACTTTCAAAGTGCTGAGCGATCTGGTCTTGATGATCTTTATGCAGAAGTATTTCCGTCGACCAATTCATCTTTTTGGACCAGTAGGACTGATCACTTTTGGACTGGGGGTGCTAATCAATTTGTACCTCCTGATACTGAAAATTCTCGGACATGATATCTGGGGTCGTCCGCTGCTGTTGCTTGGCGTAACACTCGTTCTGGCCGGAATACAATTTCTGGTTTTTGGATTGCTCGCAGAGATTATGCTGCGCATCTATTACCAATCTCAAAACAAGAAAACCTACACGGTAAAAGAAATTTTCGTTGGCAAAGACAAAGACAAAGTCGGCGCTTAAGCTCCTGCTAAAACTCGCGCTTTCGGGACTGGCCATTTATTTTGTCTTTACCAAAATTGACCTTTCGCAGGTTTGGCTTGTGGTCAAGAAAAGCAATGTTGCATGGCTTATCGCAGCACTTATTGTTTTCAATCTTTCAAAGTTTATTGGGGCACATCGCTTTCATTTGCTGATGCGCCAACTGGGAATTGAGATCACTTCGCGATTCAATCTGGCTCTTTATTATGTCGGTATGTTTTACAATCTCTTTCTGCCCGGAGGCATTGGCGGAGACGGGTACAAAGTGTATTTTCTTAAGAAAAGCTCCGAAGCGAGAACCCGACATCTCGTTTCAGCCGTACTGCTTGATAGGTTGAGCGGAGCTGCCATGCTTGCTTTTCTTGCATTGGGAATTGCCGCCTTCAAACCTGAAATTTTCATCAACTGGTTTTCTGGTTCTTATGCGCTCAATATTGTGCTTTTCGCATTGAGTGTTCCGGCGCTTGTTGGCGTTATAATGGCTTTTTTCAAAATTTTCAAGCCACTTGTCATACCCTTAATTGGCTGGTCACTTGGAGTACAATTGGTGCAACTTGTTTGTGTGTTTTGCATCCTTATGGCTTACGGAGTGGATTCACATTTCCCACTTTATTTTATCCTTTTTCTGGTTTCGTCCATCGCGGCCATGCTTCCGCTGAGCTTTGGTGGGGTGGGCTTACGCGAATTGGTTTTTTTGTATGCGGCTACTATTTTCCCCATCGATCAAACCGCCGCAGTTGCTTTGGCGCTTATGTTTTTTGTGATTACGGCTATCAGTTCGCTCTGTGGCGCTTTTATTAAGCTGCCTACTTCGGGTTCTTAGTTTTTGGTGATTGGTTTTTAGTTTAAGTTGGTTATCAGCTTTTTCCAAATTGTAAATTAGTGTAAATTATAAGAAATCGATGTCGCGCGTACTTTCAAATGCAATAGATTTGTAGGCACATGAGCGAACTATTTAAAATTACTTTTCTCGCATTGGTTCTACTTGTCGTAAATTTTGGGGCAGGTCATGCGCAAACGGATACAGAGGAGCAGCACACCGAAGTGGTGATGCGGATGATCGGCCATGAAATTCTGCTCAATGCGGATGACAGTACTTCACGTGTTTTGCCTATATCAAAAATCGGTCACCGATATAAGATTCCTTTTGAAGCTCCCTTTGCTTTTCAACCCGATACGCTGGCTTCCACCATCGATTGGGTAATCACCAAAGGTTTAATCTCGAAGCACTACATCGTTGAAATGGAAAGCTGCGAATCAGGTGAAATAGTTTATGGCTATGAAATTGGAACCACCATAGATACCACTATGGTTCCTTGTTTGCAGCGCGCATTTCCGAAAGAGTGCTACACGCTATTCATAACATTGTTGGACGCACCTCTTTCCCGAGACGCAGTTACTGCTTCAAATTCTGGTTCTTACTTTTCAGAAAATAGTTTGTGGATAATCCTGCTGCTGATTGTGGTCGCTCTCGGATTCTATTTTTTGCGAAAGCGAAGAACACCAACCTTCGACCCAAACATCATCAACCTTGGAAAGTATCATTTTGACAAATTGAATTCTGAACTCCTTTTCGAAAACCAACGAATTGAGCTTTCCGGCAAAGAAGCTGACTTGCTAACATTGCTTTACGATACCGTAAATACCACAGTAGAACGCGAGGTGATTCTGAAACTAATCTGGGGAGACAATGGCGATTACATCGGCCGAACGCTGGATGTGTTTATCTCAAAACTCCGCAAAAAACTCGAAAGTGATCCGCGCGTGAAAATTGTGAATATCCGCGGAGTGGGGTACAAGCTGGTGATGGATGGGCGGGAGAATTAAAACGCTCATTTCTGAATCAGGATTACGTAGTACTTCTTCTATTTTGCCTTTTGAAATCCTGAAGAAATTTTGAAATTTATTCCTCCGTCAAACTATTTTCAACAATCATCCAATTTCCATCAATCCTCTCAAAACTCAACCTTATTTTGATTTCCTTCCACATCATAATGAAAAAGAACCGTAGCAGAAGTTGGCTTAATTTCAATTTTGTCAAAGACTAAAAAAGCGGTGATGTTATTGAAAAACAAATTTTTCATTCTCCATGAATTGAACGGGCTCACCAAATTTCTCAAGTTTTAGATCGGATGAAATCACACCATTATCTGCAATGCGCAATGGCTTCCTGTTTTCTTGTTCGGGACGATAGTACGGTTGCAATTCATCGATATCAATACTCATTTGGATAATCCTTTCAATTTCCGTTTTAGATTGGGCAAAGCTCACAAAGGATAGTCCGACAAAGGCAACCATCAGGAATAGATTTTTCATAATAAAGGATTGATTTTAGTTAGTAAACCTACTGAAGTTACTGTGCAATAATCCACAATATTCAAGCCACGTATCAAATTCCCAAAGGTGAATGAATCCCTCTGCGAACTCGGCGTAAACTCTTTGCGCTCTCCGCGGTTAAAGAGAAACAAATTCAAAATGCCTTGCCTCCGCTCAACAATCCTAAAAATCCTTTCCTTAATTTTGCCACGTGAAATTATTACCCCGAAGATACCCTCCGCCGATTTGAGTTCCATTCTGTCGCTGCACGCATTATTGAGCGATCGCAAAGCCAGAAGGCTAAAGCCTTCGCCACGGAATATGCATCCAGTAGATGAAACGGACCAGATCGAACGATGGCTCAACCAAACCGCCGAAGCCAAAAATATCGCCGAAAACGGAATCTTCTTTCCTGATTATTCCTTCCCGAATATCAGCCACGAACTCGGCAAACTGGGCATTCAAAATGCGGTGCTCGACGGAGTCGGAAGCCATCAATCTTCGCAAAATTGCCGAAGTTGCCTGCTTCCGTCATTCGCTTCCTCAGCGAAAAACGCGGAGTTTATCCCGCTCTTAAGGAAATTACTGACGGCCTTACCGAGTCGAAAGAAATGATTGCACGCATCGATCTGGTCCTCGAGCTCAATGGATTTGTAAAGTCCAATGCTTCCAAAGAATTGCTCGCAGCACGCAAAGCACTGAGCGAAGCCCGCCAAAAAGCAAATAAAGTGTTCGAAGCCGCTCTCCGAAAATACAAAAAGCTGGGCTGGCTTCGTGAATTTGACGAAAGTTATTACAACGACCGCCGCGTACTCGCAGTTGTTGCCGAGCACAAGCGCCAGATTCCCGGCACACTCCACGGCACTTCCGAAACCGGAAGCACTGCTTTTATTGAACCGGCGCAGATGGTGCCGCTCAATAACGATATTGCCGAAGCACGTCAGCGCGAAAGCCGTGAAGAAATCCGTATCCTGCGTGCGTTGACTGCCGATCTACGCGCATACAAAGGCATTCTGGAATCGTACGAAACGGCACTTGGTTTTCTTGATTTTACTTTCGCCAAAGCGCGATACGCATTGGAAATCGATGCTGTAAAACCCGTCATTTCCCGCGGTAAGGAAATCGAATTGATCGATGCCATGCATCCCGTATTGCTCGCACAAAACAAACGGGAAGGAAAAACCACCGTGCCG
Source organism: uncultured Cryomorphaceae bacterium (assembly GCA_963741985.1). GTDB lineage: Bacteria > Bacteroidota > Bacteroidia > Flavobacteriales_D > Cryomorphaceae > Cryomorpha. Next base: position 183,081 of record CAVUKD010000003.1, on the reverse strand, counting down.
CTCACGCTCAATCTCGATCACAAACAGCGCATTCTTATTATCAGCGGACCAAATGCCGGCGGAAAATCCATTTCTCTCAAAACACTTGGATTGCTCCAACTTATGTTTCAAAGCGGCCTTCTGATTCCTGCCGAAGAACACAGTCGAATGGCGGTTTTCAAACAGATATTTGTCGATATCGGAGACGATCAATCCATTGCCTACGAGCTGAGCACATACAGCTCCCGCTTACTCAAGATGAAGCATTTCCTGATGCAGGCGCACAAGAATACCCTCTTCTTTATCGATGAATTCGGTACAGGCTCCGACCCCGAACTGGGTGGTGCCATTGCCGAAGTCATTCTCGAAGAACTTTCCCAAACGGGTGCTTTTGGAATCATCACGACCCATTATTCCAATATCAAAATCATGGCCGAAAACCATGCGCACATGCGCAACGGCTGTATGCTTTTTGACGAACAGTCGCTTGAACCAAAGTACCAGCTTCATATCGGACATGCGGGAAGCAGCTATACTTTTGAGGTAGCGCAGAAAATTGGCCTCGACAAAAAGCTCATTGAGAGAGCCAAGGACAAACTCGATGATAAGAAGGTGAAATTTGATCAATTGCTCATCACACTCCAGGCAAAGAAGAATGCGCTGAACAAGGAAACCCACATTTTGCAAACCGAAAAAGGGCGTGTGCGACAGGAAATAGACAGCTACCAGCGCGAGTCCGAAAACTTCAAGCAAAAGCAGGACGACCTAAATTTTAGTGAGAACAAACAGCTCATCGAAAAAGGGAAGAAGTACGACGCCTTGATCGAAAGTTGGCAAGAAAAGGGCAAGCGCAAAGACCTCGCGCATCGGCTCACCCTTCAAGCCGAAAAGGAAGCTTCGCGTAAGAAAGAAGCCGATGTTGTTGGGAAGCTACGCGAGAAAAAAGAGCGTATACGTCGCCAAAAGGAAAACAAGAGAGGCAAAAAGCAGATAGAAAAGAAACTTTCCGAAAAACCTTTGAAGATTGGTGATCGTGTACGTTTGAAAGAGAGCAGGCAGGAGGGAACCGTTGAGGAAATCACGAAAAACAAAGCCACCGTTGTGTTTGGAATGATCAAAACCATCGTGGCACTCGAAAAGTTGCAACAGATTGCATAATCCACACGAAAAATCGGGTGGAAATGCCTATTTTTGACGCGTAAAAACGAAAATATATGGAAGCCACTCTAACAAAAGAAACGGTCGATCTAATTGATAAAATTAAGGAACTTGTTGGTAAAAAAGGTATTGTGAAAGCTGAGGTTGTAAAACTACTTACAGAATTGCGCCCGCATTTCATTGAGCAAAACGAACCACTCATCACACGTGTGGTGCGCCTTACTGCCGAATATATTGACGACAACGGAACTTTTGACCTCAATCTCCTCGCCGAAGAAGATGAGGAAGGGAATATCGACGAAGAAATCGATATGGATTCCGACGACAGCTTCAATGAGGTGAAAGAGAATTTCTTATACCTTATGGATTTGTTTTCACACCCCGACAATTCAAAGAATAAGGAAGAGCTGACGCGCATAAAAGGTATGTACCTCGATCGCGACATGTTTTAATGACGGTACGCAATTTTTGCCTTCTTTTATTTTCAGTAGCCCTATATTCCTGTAGTTCGCCTTCCGGCAAAAACAGGGAAGCATCCGACACACGTTCTCGTTCTGAACGAATTATCGACAGTGTTATCGTTTTTCATGGAGGTGAGAAATATACCACCTCCCGTATTCAGTTCGGATTCCGCAAAAAGCTTTACGAAGTAAAACCTACTGAAAAGGGATTGATCTACTCACAGCGCTACACTGATAGTTTAGGCGTGCACCGCGAGAAATTAGGATCTTCCGGTTTTACGGCCATTTTGAATAATCAGGAGGTTAGTCTTACGACAAAAGATAGTTTGGCCAGAGCTTCTTCACTCAATAGTGTGGTTTATTTTGCTCTGTTGCCCTCCTTCTTAAATGATCCATCCGTTCAATCCGAATTTCTCGGCAAAGAGGAAATTGGTAGTTCAGAGTATTTCAAGATTCGCATTACCTTTTCGGAAAAAGGTGGGGGCGAAGACTTTGATGATGTGTATTTGTATTGGTTTGACATTTCTGATTATTCGATGGATTATTTGGCCTATTCCTTTCGGGAAGATGAGGGTGGAACGCGGTTTCGTGTGGCACACAATGCCCGAAGAGTGAATGGAATATTATTTCAGGATTACACCAATTACGCCGGCCCCGCGCCAGATTCACTCGATGCCATTTCGGGCTTGTACAAGGCGGGTTCTTTAAAAGTTTTATCTGAGATTGTCTTGGATCGGTTGGCTGTATTTCCGGTAGGGCAGAAGAAATAGATTTAGTTTTATTTTCTAAGGGTTGCTTTCTTCTGATTGAATTAGAATCGCATCAAAAAATATCATTGCAAAGAAAAATAAAATAGTATATTTGCACCCGCAAAACATTGCTTGGCTGCGTAGCTTAACTGGATAGAGCACCGCACTACGGATGCGGAGGTTCGGGGTTCGAATCCCTGCGCGGTCACTAATAAGTCCAAAAAGTCCAAACCTGGAAAGGTTTGGACTTTTTTCATTTAAAATTTACTGCAAACTTGTTTGCAAAGTAAATTTTAAATGAAAAAAGCCAGACGCGCAAGCGGCTGTACTTTTTAGAATTTGACTTCGGAGCGAAAGGGATCGCGAAGCAATCCCCGGATTTGCCGTCTTACTTCATGTTCCTTTAATCGACCAATCGCTGCAAGCTTGCAAAGTAAATTTTAAATGAAAAAAGCCAGACGCGCAAGCGGCTGTACTTTTTAGAATTTGACTTCGGAGCGAAAGGGATCGCGAAGCAATCCCCGGATTTGCCGTCTTACTTCATGTTCCTTTAATCGACCAATCGCTGCAAGCTTGCAAAGTAAATTTTAAATGAAAAAAGCCAGACGCGCAAGCGGCTGTACTTTTTAGAATTTGACTTCGGAGCGAAAGGGATCGCGAAGCAATCCCCGGATTTGCCGTCTTACTTCATGTTCCTTTAATCGACCAATCGCTGCAAGCTTGCAAAGTAAATTTTAAATGAAAAAAGCCAGACGCGCAAGCGGCTGTACTTTTTAGAATTTGACTTCGGAGCGAAAGGGATCGCGAAGCAATCCCCGGATTTGCCGTCTTACTTCATGTTCCTTTAATCGACCAATCGCTGCAAGCTTGCAAAGTAAATTTTAAATGAAAAAAGCCAGACGCGTAAGCGGCTGTACTTTTTAGAATTTGACTTCGGAGCGAAAGGGATCGCGAAGCAATCCCTGATTTTCCTTCTGCCTCCATCGGAAATTTACTGCAAGGTCGCTTCTAAACCGGTTTTTGGTTTTTTCCCGATTTCTCGGGATCTGCGAGGTGCTTGGTTTTTAGTCTACCACAACAAAAACTAAAAACTAAAAAACCAAAAACTAAGCACTACATATAAATCGCTTTTAAGACAACTTGGTTCTGCAAGCCAATCTCATTGATCGCACCCAATTTTATTTGTTGGAAATTGGCTATATAACCGATATCGATTGTAAATTTCCGTCCTATGGTAATCTGCATCCCGATTCCACCAAAACCTCCAAAACCACCACCGGTAAGGACATTGGCCTGATTCTGAACGCCTCCGGTATAGTTGTAAAAGGTCGTTAGATCGACTACGCGATCGAAGTATTCAACCCGCTCGCCGAGATCAATAAAATTTGCCTCAAATTTCGTGAAAGTCAAGCATCCTCCCAGATCGAAATACGGTAAGATTGATGGCTCCTTCCCTCTGGATTCAGCTGCTTTGCGTCCAAGTACTTTGTGGATTCCGAGGTTGATCATAAATCGCTGCTCCTCACCCCTGATACGGAAATTCCGCACACGATTGTTATCCCCCGGAGTGGTGCCCGAGCTATTGGTTTGAATGGTAAATTCACCAACCGTTACCGGAAAGGTACCATTGATCTCGGTAAAAAAGCCCAAATCGGAATTGAGCATATACCTCAGGTGCCCGCCAAAGAGAAAGGATCCGCGGTAGGTCATCACTTGTGGAAAGTCCTCAGCTGTGATTCGGAAATAATCTTGATCCACCACACCATCCATCGCGTCGTTGGTGCGATCGATCGCTTGGGGCGTACCGAATAATGCCTGATAAAGCCACGTCGCTTCCAAATTGCTGTATTTGCTGATCACTTCGCCATCTCTGAAATACCCGCTACCGTCGTATATGCTGGCCGTATTTTTATTGGCAAAATACGCGCCCAGGTTCAGCCCTACATATAATCCCTTTACGCTATCGGGCGGTGTTGGCCCTTCGCCATCTTCGTAATTATATACTTGAGAGAAGCCGTTTCCGGCAAAAAGTATTAGCAAAAGGAATGGAAGGAAATATTTTTTCATAGTTGTTTATTTAGTATTCCTATCACGGAATCATCATAATACACATCTGTAGAGACAAGGCGTGCCTTGTCTGTACTACGCGCCATACCTATTCCGCACGCCATCACGGTATCATCATTTTAATATCCTCATAATACGCATCGATCCAAAGTTCGTACATTTTTCCGGAAGGATGCAACCCGTCGCTGGCAATTAATGAAGGATCATTGGCAGCCTGCCGCGAAATATCCGTGATATTGTAAAACGTCACACCATGTTCCTGCGCAATATTCAAGGCTACCGCGTTGAATTCGTCAATCTGTCCGGAAATATTCGCTGCATTCGGACTATTCATCCCAAAAGGTGTAACCCCGTAATCGGGAATGGAGATCACAAAAACGTGGCTTGTATCATTGCCGGCGTATTGAATAGCGCGATTTAGCAAAAGTGTAAACTGATCGGTATACTCCTCAATGCTGCGGCCTTGATATTGATTATTAACACCGATCAGCAAGGAAACCAGAGAATAAGCTGAATCGGGCTGAAAATTATCAGTGGAAGCTATCAAATTACCAGTTGTCCAGCCGTTTTGCGCGATTATCAACGGATCATTGCATTCTATTCCGTCGCGGTTAAGGCGCGCTGCAAGTTGCACCGGATAACGGGCAGAATCATTGGCCAGACTGGTGCCGATCGTATAGCTGTCGCCAAGTGCGAGGTAGCTCACTTCCTTTGTATCCATAGTAGGCGCGGTATAAATGGGGGCGGTTTCATCATCGCTCTTGCAAGCGTTAATAGCGAGTAGCACAACAAGAAATAATGTGTTCATGGTTTTACGTTTGTAGAACACCGACATTGTATTTGTGCTCGGCGGGTGCATTGTTTGCCGCTTCGATTCCCAGGGCGATATGCTTTCTGGTTTCGGCTGGATCGATGATCGCGTCGAGCCAGAGCCGTGCCGCTGCGTAGTATGGCGAAGTTTGTTCGTCGTATCGGTTTTTGATTGTATCAAAAAGTTCCTTTTCATTTTCTTTCGTTATCTTTTTGCCTTTTGCCTTGAGCGATGCCACCTCTATTTGCAGAAGCACTTTTGCCGCCTGAGCACCCCCCATCACGGCAAGTTGAGCTGTAGGCCACCCCACAATAAGTCGCGGATCGTAAGCCTTGCCGCACATGGCGTAATTTCCCGCACCATAACTATTTCCGGCAACGATAGTAAACTTCGGCACTACCGAATTGCTCATCGCATTTACAAGCTTGGCTCCGTCTTTAATGATGCCGCCGTGTTCGCTGCGGCTGCCGACCATAAATCCGGTGACATCCTGAATGAAAACAAGCGGAATGTTCTTTTGGTTGCAGGTCATGATGAAGCGCGCTGCCTTATCGGCCGAGTCGCTGTAGATCACACCACCGAATTGCATTTCTCCGGTTTTGGTTTTCACCAAAAGGCGCTGGTTGGCGACGATACCGACTGCCCAACCGTCGATGCGTCCATAGCCGCAACAGATCGTTTGGCCATAGCCAGCCTTGTACTCGGTGAATTTACTCTCGTCAAGAAGGCAGTCCAGCACTTCTCGTATATCATAAGTCTTGGAGCGATCGGTCGGGAAAACTTTGTAAATGTCTTCAAGGTCTTTTTTAGGAAGCGCAGGTTTCTTTCGGCTAAAGCCGGCAGTATGCATATTATCGCCGATCTTGTCGACGAGATCGCGAATAGTTTTTAGGCATTCTTCATCGTTGGCTACTTTGTAATCAATCACACCGCTTATCTCAGATTGGGTGGTGGCTCCGCCGAGGGTTTCGTTGTCGACATCCTCGCCGATGGCCGCTTTTACGAGATATGATCCTGCCAGAAAAATCGATCCCGTGCCTTCCACGATTAACGACTCATCGCTCATAATCGGGAGGTAAGCGCCTCCAGCCACACAACTGCCCATTACGGCCGCAATCTGCGGAATTCCTTGTGACGACATTACAGCATTGTTTCTGAAAATCCTTCCGAAGTGTTCCTTATCGGGAAATATCTCATCCTGCATGGGAAGGAAAACTCCTGCACTGTCTACGAGATAGATAATGGGGATATGGTTTTCCATAGCGATCTCCTGGGCGCGGAGGTTTTTTTTGCCCGTTATCGGAAACCACGCTCCGGCTTTTACCGTGGCATCATTGGCCACCACGATGCACTGACGCCCACTCACGTAGCCTATTACTACTACCACTCCGCCGGCAGGACAACCTCCATGCTCTTCGTACATGCCATCGCCGGCTGTGGCGCCTATTTCAATACGGTCAGCCTTCGGGTCGAGTAGGGCGTCGATTCGTTCGCGTGCCGACATTTTCCCCTTGGCATGTTGTTTTTCAATTTTCTTCTGGCCTCCGCCTTCGTAGATTTTTTCAAGATGGCGCCGCAGCTTGGACACCTTGAGGCGCATTTCGTCTTCGTTCTTGTTCTGTTCCAGTTCTTGCTTTTGGGTCATTACTTGGTGGACTTTTTGGGTGTGGGCTTCAAAGGTAATGAATTCGGGGCGTTCGGTTGACGTTCGCTTCGCTCACTTTTTGTTTCTCGCAAAGTCCGCAAAGAAGAAGTGTTAAGGTTGAGAAGTCTTACGCTACATAGGCACTCCCCATGGTCGAAAGTCCGCAAAGGGGAGAAGGGGAAAATATAAAACACATCTTCGTTTCTTCTTTTTTTCTTTCCGACCTTTGCGGTTCTTGGCGCACTTTGCGTGAAACCCTTTTTTCGGGAAACCTTTTATTGTGTGAACCTATTCCCATGATCGAAATATTACTAAAAAATAAAGAAACAATTCTGGCGGAGGATACCAGTAAGATCGAACCGTCAGGTCTGGACTTCTTCATCATGCAGCTCCGCGATTATTCAGATGCGGATATCCATTGGCTTGAAGAAAATTTTGATCTCGACTTCGCAATTATGAAGCATTACGAAGATATTGAGATTAGCTCTCACTTTTTGGAAGACTCCAAGCAGGCGGCATTTCACTTTTCCATACCGTATTCCAACCGCGAGAATAAAATGGTGGAAGACCATATATTTATTATCATGTCCAATGCCGGTGTTTTTCTGTTTTCGACGACCACGTTGGATGGTTTTTTCAATAAAGTATATTCGCGAAAAGTAAGAACCTCACAAGGATTGAACGACCGTAGAAGTGTTTTTAAGTTTCAGTTCGCATTTATTTCCGATTATTACGCCGACGTCACCGAAAACCTGAGTAGAAAAATAAAAAGACTGGCCAACGCGGTATTGATTGAAAAGGAATTTACGAGCGAAGCTTCAGATGCCATCACCAAATTTAATTTCAGCAACCTGCTGCTCAAAGAGGCACTTATCGAGACCACCCGTGTGTTTACACTTTACGTAAAAAGCGACTGGGAGGAAGGTATGGATCTCAAAGAGAGCATAAAAGCCGAGTTGAATGACCTGCGCGTAATCTCGGATTATATCCAGTTCAACTTCGACCGACTCGATGACCTCAAGGAAAATATCTCTAATAAGATAGATCTTGAGCAAAACTACATTTTCAAAATGCTCACTGTGGTGACCGTTTGTATCTCTCTTCCAACGCTAATAGCGGGCGTGTATGGGATGAACTTTAAAAATATGCCCGAACTTCATGAGAAGTACGGATACCCAACAGCCATCATTGTCATGATTCTGTCGATTGTGCTTTCGTTTTGGTATTTTAAGCGGAAGAAGTGGTTGTAGGGGGATGCATACACAAATCCGCTCGTCGAAAGTCGTTTATTTCAACTTTCATTTTTTGAACGGGAATTGTAAGGGAAGATAGCCTTTTTTTGAAGGTTACAGAATTAGCCGATTATCTCGATTATTTCGCCTTATTCGGTGAATTAATCATCTTAATTCCGTTTTCGTGTCGGAAAATCAAAATATTCGACTCAAGAAAATCATTTTTGTGTCGACATTTCAAAATATCCGACACAATATTTTCGTTTTTGTGTCGACATTTTCAAATTGTCGACACACTACGTCCGTTAAAGTGACGGAATGACGCGTCCACTGTGTCGATATTCGCGATTCATTTCACAAGGTCACGTCCCATTTTAACAAATCAACCCGATTTGGTCTCAAATTGATGGGGAAATGTGGTGCATTCGCGAGGTCCTCCACCCGGTCATTTCGTTTTTCGACACATTATTTTCGTTTTTGTGTCGAGAAAAGTAAATTATCGACACACTACTAGGACGTACTAGGTCGATATTTTCAAAATGTCGACACACAATTTACTTTTTTGTGGGCAATGGACGCGTTCTTCTGTCGAATAAACCGTTCAAGTATGCAAACTTCGCCGTCTTAATTGTCAAATTGGCGGATCAAGTGTAGGGAATCGGTTCGTTAATCCGGTGGATTGACAAGAGGAATGTGATCTATGAACTCGTTCGTTGGTCGGAATCATGGATGGAGAATATACAATAGCGACGTTATGTTGACTGAAAAATGGGTTGAGTTTACACAATCCGTTCTTACTATCTGCAGAATAAACACAGGTCACGTGTATCAAAGCCATCTTTTACTTAAAGTCGGTTAGTCTATAAAGCATAGAAAACACTAAATTCAGCGATTGAAAAGCTAACGCATAAATGAAGATAAACAGACTGAAACCAAGAAAGGCACTCAACAAAGCCTTTTTGAAAGTGAAACCAAACCGGGCTGAAATTGAACGTTTCAAGTCTAATCTTATCCAACTGCTGGACACAATTAATGATACGAGTTCTGAAGAGTTTCATAAAAATCTTGTCATTGATTTCTTCAAAAAGACTTACTACGACCCAAATCACTTTATAAATACCAAGGATAAGACAGACTTAGTAATTCATAACGGAACTAAACCGAAAAGTTCGGTAGGTGTTATTGTCGAAACCAAAAAGCCGACCAACAAATCGGAAATGGTAACGACCGAAAAACTGAATGCAAAGGCACTTCAGGAATTGGTGCTGTACTACTTGCGCGAAAGAATCACAGCCAAGAATCTGGAAATAAAACACCTGATCGTTACGAATATCAATGAATGGTTCATTTTTGACGCCACTACTTTTGACAGGCTTTTTGCCCAAAACAAAAATCTTGTAAAACAATTTACGGATTTTGAAGCCGGGCGATTGGCAGATACCAGCACCGATTTCTTCTACAAGCAAATTGCCGAGCCCTATATTGCGGGGATTACCTCCGAAATTGAATTTACCTATTTCAATATTCAGGACTATCAAAAGCCGCTTCGGAATGACGATAAAGCAGACGATCAACAAATTAATTGCGCTTTTCAAGTTGCTCTCACCCGAGCATCTTTTAAAGCTTCCATTTACCAACGACAGCAACAGCTTAGACAAACGTTTTTACAGCGAGTTGCTTCATATTATAGGCTTGACGGAAACCAAAGAAGGCAGTAAAAAGCTGATAGAACGAAATAAAGCAGGGCGAGCAGAATACAGGAAGCATTATTAGAAAATACCATCATTCAGCTGGATAGTCTGGATAAAATCAGTCGGTTGGAACGCCCAAGCCAATTTGGAAATACCCAACAAGAAAAGCTTTTCAATGTAGGTCTTGAACTCACCATCACTTGGATCAACCGAATATTGTTCTTGAAGTTGCTGGAAGCCCAACTCATTACCTACCACAAAGGCGATAAGTCCTATGCATTTCTCAACCTTGATAAAATCAAAAACTATGACGATCTGAATAGTTTGTTTTTTCAGGTGTTGGCCAGAAGAGGTTGCGGAACGGAACGCTGATGTAAAGCAAATTTTTGAGAAAGTTCCGTATCTCAATTCTTCCCTGTTTGAGCCAACCGAAATCGAACAAGTAACCTTGTTTATCAGCAATCTGAAAGATGATAAAACCATTCCGATCATTTCATCCACCGTTCTGAAAAACGAAACAGGGAAAGAAAAGAACCGGAAATTTATCCACGCTTGAATATCTGTTTGAATTTCTAAACGCATACGATTTCAGCAGCGAAGGTTCGGAAGAAATTCAGGAAGAAAACAAAACGCTTATCAATGCCTCGGTACTCGGATTGATTTTCGAGAAAATAAATGGCTATAAAGATGGTTCGTTCTTCACCCCCGGTTTCATCACCATGTATATGTGCCGTGAAACCATTCGCAAAGCGGTAGTTCAGAAATTCAATGAAAGCAAGAAATGGAATTGCAACGATCTTCACGAACTCTATAATAGAATTGAAGACCAACAGGAGGCCAATGACATTATAAACAGTATTAAAATATGCGATCCTGCGGTGGGTTCGGGTCACTTTTTGGTTTCGGCACTCAATGAGATCATTGCCGTAAAAAACGATTTGAAAATTCTGCAAGACCGCGATGGCAAACGCCTGAAAGAATATCAGGTGGAAGTGGTAAATGATGAACTGATCGTAACAGACGAAGAAGGCGAGCTTTTTGAGTACAACCCCAACAGCAAAGAAAGCCAACGCATACAGGAAACACTATTTCACGAAAAGCAAACCATCATTGAAAATTGTCTTTTTGGCGTGGATATCAATCCCAATTCGGTGAAAATATGCCGCTTGCGTTTGTGGATTGAGCTATTGAAAAACGCCTATTACAAAAACGCCACCGAACTTGAAACGCTTCCAAACATTGATATCAATATAAAATGCGGGAACTCTTTGGTGAGCCGATTTGCACATAGATGCCGACCTGAAAAAAGCACTTAAAAAAAGCAAGTGGACGATTGACAGCTACCGAATAGCCGTGGACACCTATCGAAATGCCGAAAGCAAGGAGAGAAAAGAGAAATGGAACGGCTGATAGCGGATATAAAATCGGATTTTAGGAGTGAAATTTCAATGAACGACCCTAAAGTCAAAGAAGCTGCGCAAACTATCGGGCGAACTGTTTCAACTGACCAACCAAGGACAGCTTTTCGAAATGAGCAAACGGGAAAAAGCAGCTTGGAACAAAAAAGTAGAGAAACTATCTAAAGACACTAAAAAGCTCGAAACCGAAATCGAAGAAATAAAAGCCAATAAAATTTTTGAAAATGCCTTTGAATGGCGGTTTGAATTTCCCGAAGTGTTGAATGATGATGGCGATTTTGTGGGGTTTGATGTGGTGATTGGGAATCCGCCGTATATCAGTCAAGAAGAGCTGGGCGACATAAAGCCTTATCTGCAGGAGCATTATAAAACCTATGCCGGCACGGCCGATCTGTACGTGTATTTTGTTGAGCGCGCAGTTACCATCATGCGCACTGGCGCGGTATTTAGTTACATTATACCTAATAAGTGGATGCGCGCAGGCTATGGCATAGCATTGCGCAGCTTTCTGCAAGATCAGCGACTGACCGAAATTATAGACTTTGGCGACCTGCCCGTATTCGAAGAAGCAACTACTTATCCTTGCATTATGCAAATGGAAAAGGCGACTGCAGCCAATGCGATTAAAGCAGCAACAGTTACCTCGCTGGAATATGCCGATGGGCTTGACTTTAGCCATCACTTGTCGCGCTTTGAAGTATTGGCGGACGAGTTGCGCACCGAAGGCTGGTCGCTTGTACCGAAAGAAGTGCAGGAGCTTCTCGCCAAAATACGCAGCAAAGGCGTGCCGCTTAGTGAATATGTGGATGGGAAGATTTATCGTGGAGTCCTTACTGGGCTTAATGAAGCTTTTGTGATTGATCAAGCAACGCGTAAACGGCTTATTGCCGAAGATCCACGATCAGAAGAAATTATAAAACCGTTTTTGGCGGGGAGAGATATTAAGCGGTATAAGCAGCCGGTGAGTGAGAAGTACCTTTTATTTATTCCTTGGCATTTTCCTCTACACCTAGATGAAAGTATTTCGGGAGCTTCTAAGGTAGCAGAGCTGGAATTTAAAAAACAATTCTCTGGTGTATATAATCATCTTTTGAAATTTAAACTAAAACTTGAAAAGAGAAATAAAGCTGAAACAGGTATACGCTATGAATGGTATGCGCTTCAAAGATGTGCAGCAACTTATTATGAGGAGTTTGAGAAGAGAAAGATAGTCTAGCCAGAAACTTCATTGGACAACCAATTTTGCTATTCTGAACATGGAGTTTATCTCAACAAAACCATCTTTATGATATCGTTAGAAGATGATTATTTGGTGGGATTACTTAATTCAAGGTTGGCTAAATACTATTTTAGTTCAATCGTCTCGAAAATGCGTGGAGGATACTTTTCTATGTCAAAAGTTTATGTTGAAACTTTACCAATAGTATTTGATTCTGAAAGATTGGATGAAATGAAAAGTCTGGTTAATAGGCAGATTAAATATACTTCCGAATATGGAATTGAAAGTATGGAATTGCAAAAAGAAATCGATCAATTAGTGTACAAACTTTACGATCTTACGGCAGAAGAAATTGAAATCATTGAAAACAATTTGAGCACGTAAATAAGTTACGTTCTACCCACCTACTTTTAAATTATGATATACGAAAACACCTTATACAAATTAAGTTCGGACACCGAAAAGGATCTTCTTAATCGACCAGAAACAGGAATGGGTTATCAGATAATAAAGGGATTGGGTGTAGAGCAATTTGGCCGATCAACCAGTAGAGGAACATTTATAGCTCTTAATGCATCATTTGCAATAATGGTCAATGAACCAGTTGGTCAGTACGGTTTATCGCGTATAAAAGAGAACATGAGTCGAATACAAACTGGTGAGGAACTTAATTTGGGATTAACGACAATAGAGATTAGCGGTATTAATATACATTCTGGTATACAAACGAATCGAGACGTTCAGAAAGAATGTCTCGATATTTATCAAACAAAAGTAAGAAAACCCGGACCCCAAGGCGCGACTGACTCTACTCTAAAGAATGCAAATGGCGCAGAGATTTATGTAAGGCTTTCCGCATTTCCAAATGATAAACGAATTGATGCAACCAAGAAATGTTTGTTGCCTGGCAGTTTTACTACTCTCAACGAAGACTATAATATATGGTAAAGTTTGAAGACTGTCCAAACGATCGCTACGCATTGCCATCCGATAATAAAATAAAGCATGCTTTTTTCATTAGGGCATCTAATAAAGATGTGGTACAGAAGGAAGTGTACAACCGGCTTTTGGAAAGTGCGGCGGTGGAGAAGAAGCATTTTTTAAAAACGGAACAAGTTCCGGAACTCTTTTTGATACTAAAAAATATGGAGAAACATTTGACCCTACCCCTAAATTTCCAAAGCATTTGAGATCATTTCCCGGAATCGGGGATGGGCTACCATTTGGTAGACCTTTTTGAAAGATGGGACATCTTTATGTGATAGGAAGGTACTGAACGGCACCTATCTGCTTTTAGAACCGAATGAGAATATAGACCCGAAAACAATAAAGAGTATTTCAATATCAGAGGGTAAATGATAAGATTGTTTTTTAAAGAATAAACCGGCACACTCCTGGCTCTCCCACACCCATGAAAACAATCCTCCTCCTCCTCACATTCCTCATCCCCACCATCTCCTTTTCCCAAAAGATCTATTCGGTAGATTATTCCAACCAGGCGGATATAAAGGTATACGTAGTCGAATACGAGAACCAGTGCGATCTGAAAGTCTACAAGGTAGCGTTTGAAAATGAGGCGGAGGGCAATAAGAGGCTTTGGTATTTTGTGGAATATGAGAATCAGACCGATAAAAAGATGATTTTGGTTCTGTATGCTATATAAATAATCTAACTTACGGAACAATTAAACTGAAATTGCAAAGAGCTAGTGAAGAGACTGCTTAAAGAAATCAATACGGATTTGGAAATCATTTCTCAGAGGATTGAAGATGAAAAGGAACGACTCAGTAATTTTGAGACATGTGAGAATTTAAATAAGCTGATAACATTTTTAGTGCTTGGAGAGGATCACAGATTCTACAATCATATCGGATTTGACTTTATTGCAATCAATCGCGCAATTAGAAATAGAATATTTTACTCTAAAATAGAAGGCGCAAGTACAATTGAGCAACAATTGGTACGTGTATTAACAAATCAATACGAGAGAACTTTTAAAAGAAAATTCAAAGAAATAATACTAGCCACAAAGTTGAAAAAACTTTTAACTAAAAATCAGATCGCACTATTATACTTGAGTTTAGCGTATTTCGGAACAGGTAAACACGGTTTCCTAGGTACTTTAGCTTCTTTTAATTATTCCTTAAATGATGAATTGACGGATGATTTTTGTGCTGGAATAATTGCTCGCCTCAAATATCCTGAACCAAAATCGAGTAATCTGGGTAAATTGACACAGATTGAAATTCGTAAAAAACACATTCTTAACTTATACTATGAAAACGGCAAACATAATCGACTATCTCAATATGTCCCAAGAATGTGACAATCCTATTGAAGTAATAACAAAACCAGATTACATATTAGATAACTACTTCAAAATAAATAAAATAGAAAGGGTATCTTTAATCAATTTCTTAATGATTAATAATTTCTGTTCAGCTTTTAATTCCAAGCCACTAGTTTACGAACAAATAACTCAATACCTTGCAGATAAATTTACTCTAAATAAAAATAATATAATTCTAATTGGTAGCGCAAGAACAGGCTTCGCGATGGATCCAACGAGTTATGGCAGGAGATTCACTGAAGCAAGCGATTTAGATTTTGCCATTATAGATAAAAATTTATTCGATAATAGTGTTAAAGATTTTCAACTCTGGAAAAGCAGGTTTGAAAATAACGAATATTTGGAAAGCCAAAAGAATAAATATTGGCCAGATAATCGGACCAATCTAAAACACCAGATAAATCGAGGTTTTATAGATACTTATAAAATTCCAAGTTATCCCGAGTTCACTAACACTCAACCACTAAAACAAAGTCTTTCTTTAATTGTGAAGAACTTGAGTATATACCAAAAAATTGTAGTAAAGGAGGCTTCTGCGCGTATTTATATTAATTGGGAAACCTTTCAAAAACAATTGAGACTTAATACCGAACATGTATTACAAAAAGTGCCACAAGAATCGCATAACGCAATGATTCTTCAAATATCTGATAGTCGTAGCCGAAGACGCTACTAATCTTTTTGCGAAATCAAAAATATCTTTTTCAAGTAGTTCGGGCTCTTTTTGAGTTCAGGATTTCTCGTATGAAAGTTAAGTAACATTCTCTACAAAATTAACGGCCCAATCCTTGCCACCCCAAACTCCATGAAAAAAATCCTCCTCCTCCTCACATTCCTCATCCCGATCCTCTCCTTTTCCCAAAGGGTCTATTCATCAGATTATTCCAACCAGGCGGATATCAAGGTGTACGTAGTGGAATACGAGAACCAGTGCGATCTGAAAGTCTACAAGGTAGCGTATGAAAATCAGGCGGAGGGCAATACGGGGCTGTGGTATTTTGTGGAGTATGCCAATCAGGCCGATAAAAAGATATTCTTTGTGGACTATGAAAATCAAAGCGATCTGAAGGTGTACTTCGTGAAGTATCAGAATCAGGCAGGATGGAGAAATAAATCGAAGATGGCTTTGTTGTTTTGAGTTTTTGGTTCTTGGTTTTTAGTTTTTGGTTTGTTCTCGGTGTTGGAGATTGCTCCTTATTTTCAGGATTGCCGCCGGATTGATTCTTTTCCGGTAAGGCAATTCTCATTCTTCCAAAGCAACTCTTGGTTAAAAGCAAAAATCCATTGGGTCTAAAGTATTCGCTATATTTGAGTAAAATTACAACCCATGAGCACTGGAGTTTAAATCAAAAATTAAGAACAACCTGCTTGACACTAAGCATTAGGCACAAGGTAAAAAACAAATTACGATTTAACATCTCGCTGAATTTCGTAGATTTATGAAATGAAAAAACAGCGGATTTTTTTTGACACTCGGTTTTCGGAGGATATTTTGATTAGGAGTTTGAGGAATTCACAAGACCCCTTTTCAAGATAATAAATAATTGGCGAATTTAAAGTATTGCTTTCTGCTGTTTTGCAACGAGAAATTGAGGCAGCACCGGAAAAGATTGTAAAACTCATCACAGAGTTAAAAAATGAATGCACAGAATTTCTTGAAGAAGATGATGACGCAGTGAATTTGGCAACCGAATATATTGTTGAAATGGTTGTTGGACAAACAAGCTATGCGGACTGCCTGCATATTGCGCTTGCCACAATAAATCGAGCTGATTTACTCGTGAGTTGGAATTTCAAGCATATCGTAAACATTGAGCGGATACGTGGCTATAATCCCATCAATATAAAAAATGGATATAAACTATTGGAAATTCGCTCACCAAGAGATATAATGAATTATGGAAACTAAATCAAAAAAGGGGTTTGATGCAATCAAATTTGCGAGACAACAAAAAGACAAGTTGAGTGCTGAACTCGCGAAAATGACCAAAGAGGAAATTATTGCCTATTTTAAAAAAGTCAGATTAGAAAGCCGAATAAAGCCTTCTGCCAAATAAAAGGCAATATGCAATTGGTTATAAATTTGACTCCAGCCTTGGCCAACCCCATGAAAAAAATCCTCCTCCTCCTCACATTCCTCATCCCCGCCTTCTTTTTTTCCTGGCAGGTCTATTCGGATTAGTGAGTAGTTAGTAGTCAGTATTGAGTAGTTAGTATTGAGTAGTTAGTATTGAGATTACTTTAATGATTTTTCAGAAATCCGCTCAGGCCATATCCGAATTTCCTTCAATTCTATCTGCACTGTGTTCTAAACCTGTGATAGAGGCAAATCCATTAATCTCTATAAACAGTGCGCGCGCTGCGAAGTCTTTTTGAGCTGTAAGTCCTATTTCCGCGGGGTGTTGCGAACATATTTGGCACCTGCGCACCTCGCTAATTTTAACCTTGCCGTGTTATTATTCTTTCGTCGGTTGAGCGGAAGTGAACTTCTGCAACCTTCATCTATTTGATTCCAGTCTTCGGAGAAGGTCTGAACACTTTTGGTCTAAAAAGAAGAACATTACTAACCACACTCAGGTAGACTTGTCGAAACGAATGAGAAGACGATACCTGATTGCATAATCCCGTTGATGCATTCTAAGTCAGCACAGTAAAAGGGATCATCCAACGTATATAATTTTTAGAATTCTTATGCATTGAATTGGGAGACGATTCGGGGGGGGGTGAATGAAAATTCACATAAAAAAGAGTATTAACTACAATTTATAAATATGAAACACAAAAAGCAAATGACATGCTTAGTTCTGCTATTCTTAGGATTAGGAGGGCTACAAGCACAAGATGCGGTAACTGCCGCAGGTGGTGAGGCATCAGGAAGTGGCGGTTCATCAAGTTACTCTGTAGGCCAGGTATTGTATACCACCAGTGCCGGCTCTAACGGAATAGTGGCTCACGGTGTACAGCAAGCGTACGAAATATTTGTGACCGCGGGTATTGAGGAAACGAATATCAATCTGGAGCTTATCGGTTTACCCAAATCCTACAGCCAACTATTTAAACCTAAAAGTGGAAGACACGGATAAATTGATTTATCAATTGTACGACTTGCAAGGAAGAATGCTTGCAAATGCGGAAGTAATGAGCAATTCGACACGCATCAATTTAGAAGGTCAACCCTCATCGACCTACTTTCTGGTTGTCTTGAAAGAGAATAAAATCATAAAAACATTTAAAGTAATTAAACCATAAAATCATTAAATATTTATAGTAATAAAATCATAATAATTGAACAACATGAAGAAGGTATATACATTAGTAGCAGGGATATTACTTAGTGCAAGCATATTTGCGCAAGCTCCCAAAAAAATGTCTTATCAGGCTGTGGTAAGAGATGCAAATAACAATTTAGTTTCTGCACAAGCTGTAGGTATGCGAACAACTATCCTTCAGGGTGGAGTAGATGGTACGGCTGTGTATGTGGAGACACAAAACAAGAGCAGCAACACGAACGGTTTAGTGAGTTTGGAAATAGGAACGGGTACAGTCGTAAGTGGAGATTTTTCGACTATCAACTGGTCAGACGGGCCATACTTTATAAAAACGGAAACCGACCCAACCGGAGGAACAAATTATACCATATCGGGTACAAGCCAACTTATGAGTGTACCTTTTGCTCTGTACGCGGAGACATCGGGTAGTTCTATTCCCGGTCCACAAGGAGAACCCGGAGAAGTGGGAGCCACTGGACCCCAAGGCCCACAAGGACTACAAGGTGAACAAGGAGAAGTAGGAGCAACAGGGGCACAAGGTGTAGCAGGACTGGATGGAGCAACAGGACCACAAGGAGAGCAAGGCACACAAGGAGAAGTAGGTGCCACAGGACCACAAGGTGCAGCAGGACCACAAGGCCCACAAGGAGAGCAAGGCACACAGGGTGAAGTAGGTGCCACAGGACCACAAGGTGCAGCTGGACTGGATGGAGCAACAGGACCACAAGGACCACAAGGCCCACAAGGAGAAGTGGGAGCAACAGGAGCACAAGGTGCGGCAGGACTGGATGGAGCAACAGGCCCGCAAGGACCTCAAGGACCACAGGGAGAAGTAGGAGCGAAGGGTGACACAGGTGCTACGGGTGCTACAGGAGCTACAGGTGCCGCCGGACCTCAGGGACCACAAGGTGTTCCCGGTGCTACAGGTGCCGCTGGTTCATATACAGCCGGTACAGGTATTGATATCTCCAACGGTGTAATTAGCGCATCGGGTGGTTCTTCATCATCTATGCCGGAGTACGCATATGCGAATATTGGAAACTCGAGCACATTAGGTCCCCAATCTCTGACACCTATGTATCCTTCTACCACTTACGTGAATGGTGTAGTGATGAACGGAAGTTCCATTACACTTCATGCAGGCAAAATGTATGAAGTAACTGTGGCCTTTTATATCTACAATGCATCAGGAGGACATACTTTCAAAATGAAAGATGCCACGAACAATATTTATCTGGGAACAGAAATCTATTTTGGTCAAGGCGGTTCTGACGTCTCATATAACATTTCTACAACAAACTTCTTGTATAAACCAAGTACAGACATCAATTTGGAACTTGAAAAAACTCAAGGAACGTATGTAAACCTGATTGGTAAAATTGTAGTGAAGGAAATCAAGTAAAACAACAATTCTCATCATGAAGAAAATAGAGATTCGCCTTTGGCTGTCTCTATTTTTTTTATGAGAAAACTATTGGAAGTTGACACTCTCCCATAGGTATTTACACATGAATTTCTTAAATGCCATGAATGAGGTCTTTTTTGTTTGGAATGGTTGGCAGGTTCTGTATATGTCGAAAGAGCGTCATAGGGTTCAACTAGGTGGTAGGAGTGATGTCTTCCGGTAGGAAGAATTAGTATGTAGTCCGTTTTGCAAAATCCTTTTTTGAGTATGTTCATTTAACTGTGTCAATTTACTAATTTTAATAAATATGACACATGAAAAAAGTAGAGCCTAAATTTGATTTTGAAGCCTTCGCCCGGGAGGCAGCTGAACAGCTAAAATCGGGTAAACCAATGGTTGGTATGGAAGGTGTTTTTACGCCTTTACTGAAACGTATAATCGAATCAGCCATGGAAGGTGAGTTGGATAATCATCTGACTGACACACGAAAAGTATCGAAGAATAGACGCAACGGGAAAGGGGCAAAAAATCTTCAAAGCCCTTTGGGGGGCTTTGAGATTTTAGCCCCGCGAGATCGCAACGGCAGCTTTGAGCCACAGATTGTCCAAAAGCGTCAGCATAAGATCACTTCGGATATAGACAACCAGATCATAGCTCTGTATGGCCGTGGGATGAGCTATAGCGACATTCAACAGCAATTAAAAGAGATGTATGGATTAGAGATATCAGATGGTACGCTTTCAGCCATCACTGACCGAGTTCTCCCAGCAATTAAGGACTGGCAGAACCGTGCGTTGGAAAGCCTCTATCCGGTTATCTGGCTGGATGCAATCCATTTTAAAGTACGTGAAGCCGGAGTGGTACAAACCAAAGCTGTTTACAATATATTGGGTGTAAACATCGAAGGTGAAAAGGAGGTAATAGGGATTTATTTTGGGGATCACGAATCGAGTAAATTCTGGCGCTCCGTGCTTTATGAACTGCAAATGCGGGGAGTAAAAGATATACTCGTAGCGTGTATAGATAACTTGAGTGGCTTTGCCGACGCAATAGAAGATACCTTCCCTCAGACCGATGTACAGCTCTGCCTGGTGCATCAAATGCGCAATTCTATGAAGTATATGTCCGATAAGGATATCAAGCCGATGGTACGCGATCTGAAGAAGATATACAAAGCCACGAATGCAGATATGGCCTTGCACTATTTGCAAGAAGCCGAGGTGCAATGGGGAGATAAATACAAGGTGATTTTTAAGAGCTGGCATCGCAACTGGGACAGGCTTACTAACTTCTACAAATACCCGCCAGCACTGCGTAGATTGATCTATACCACTAATCCCATAGAGAGCTACCATCGTATGGTGAGGAAGGTAACAAAAACAAAAGGTGCATTCAATTCTGAGAATGCAATCTTAAAACAGATATATTTGGCTACTGTTAATGCACAAACCAGATGGAATGGATCCATATTCGGATGGACATCAATCAGGCGTGACCTTCACGAGTATTTTGAAGAACGATTTTTAACAGATGACACAGTTAATTGAGCACTCCCCCTTTTTTTGCGAATAGCATTTTCTCATTCCTCCCAGAACAACCACCGCATCCCACCTGTTCCTAAAAAAAAAGTAGAACTATGTCAAAAACCTTCGCCCAAAACGTAATAGACTACAACCGATCGCTGCACTTTTCGGACCCGCTTCCAAACGGTTTTCGGGTGATCAATCCCTACCACGACAATCCGGAAACGATGGAGGTCATGGGGCAGTTTTATACGAAGTTCTACAACGACACAAATCGTCGCAGGTTTATTCTCGGTATCAATCCCGGTCGGCATGGTGCAGGAGTAACGGGCGTTCCATTTACCGATACCAAGCGGATGGAAAGTGAATGCGGTATCACCATGCACAGTGCACATACCCATGAGGTGTCATCCGTTTTTGTGTACGCTATGATTAAGGAATACGGCGGGCCTCAAGTTTTCTACCGCACTTTTTATATCAATTCTCCCTTCCCGCTGGCGATAGTGCGCCAAACCAAAGACGGTAAGTGGCTCAATGCCAATTATTACGACGACCCTGCCCTCTTCGAAGCGGTGAAAGATTTTATGATCCTCTCGCTGAAAAACCATATCAGCATGGGGCTGGATACTACGGAAGTGTATTCGCTGGGTAAGAAGAATGCCACATATCTTGAGAAGATTAACAGGGAGGAGAAGCTCTTCGAAAGGATTATCCCCTTAGAGCATCCACGCTTTATCCAGCAGTACAAATCCAAGGAACAGCAGCTGTATATTGATAAGTATATGCTGGCCTTGGATCGGAGTGCATAGGGTCTCTTACCCGGAGTGTTTTTTTGATCGTGATGGGATGCTTTTAGTGATATTCGTCATCTTTTAGACTCTATATCTTGCTTAACTTTGATCATTCACGTTCAAACACTTAAATCATGGATCAAGAACATACAGCAGAAATCGTAAGCATGCCTAGGATAGGCGACGTTGCGCCCGAATTTAAAGCGGTGACCACCCAGGGAGATATAGATTTTCCTTCCGACTATGCCGGCGATTGGGTCATACTTTTTAGCCATCCCGCCGACTTTACACCGGTGTGTACATCGGAGTTTATGACATTTGCCACCTTGGAGAATAAATTTGCGAAAGCAAATTGCAAATTAGTTGGGCTGTCTATTGACGGATTGTATAGCCACATAGCGTGGCTGCGCACCATCAAAGAAAAGATTGAATATAAAGGAATGAAGAATGTAGAGGTAAACTTTCCTTTAATCGAAGACATCAAAATGGAGGTTGCACGAAAATACGGAATGATTCAACCCAATGAAGATTCAACCAAAGCGGTGCGAGCCGTATTCTTTATCGACCCAAAGGGGATTATTCGGGCAATAATTTACTACCCATTGAGCCTCGGCCGAAACTTTGATGAATTGTACCGGGTAGTTATCGCCCTGCAGACTGCCGATACGTTTGGGGTGGCCACCCCTGCAGATTGGGTTCCTGGCGATGACGTAATCGTAAGTCCTGCGGGTTCTTGCGGTTCGGCAAAAGAAAGGATGGAAGACCAAGAAGTCGACTGCAAAGATTGGTTTTTCTGCACCAAGAAGGTTTCCAAAGAAGCCGTATTCGAGAAGATATTGAAGAAGGCTGATAACTGAGTAGTAATACAATAATCTCCTTGGTCGGTCTGAGAATGACGGGCTGCGCGAGTGCATAAGCAGCCCGTATTTTTTCCAGCGCGTTTATCGCTACCGCAAAGGGGGTTGCGGCTTATGGTTCTCTATTTTCGAATTGTTACGGCATGCGACGCCAAAAAACTAAAGGCAATTGCAATGCCTTCATGCGCGACTCGCGCCCGGTATCCGGAAAGTTTGATATCTGTGGCCAGCAACCCAGCCGAGGCTAGTTTTGTGCAGTATGGTAAAAGGCGCATATTCGACAATGAAGGGGCGTATCAGTGGTTTGACTGCAATACCAATTTGCGATAGAAGATGCTTTCACAAATACATTTACACCCGAAAGCAGCGACAAGTTTACGCAGATTATCAACAACGGCGGTTCCAGCGACACTTCCGATTGTGTATCTGTAATGGTAACCGCAATCAGTGAAAAGCAAAAAGAAGTATTACAACTGTTTCCAAATCCCAGAACCGAGCCGGTATTCATCTTAATAGGCGAAGCCCTGTGCACGGAAATGTCGGTCTCATTCTATACCATTGGAGGCCGGTTGGTAAAACAAGAGCCGCACAAGGGCGGCGATCTCGATGTCGTTTTAACGAACGATTTGGTGCCGGGAGTGTACTTTCTTACCGTTGCAGGAAAAGATACCATGTACCGCAGGAAGTGAACGAACATGTAGCCGCCACTTTCTTGTAAAACGAAATTCCGAATCGCCGTGTGGATTGTCTTTACGGTGATTTGTTTTTATAACCTATACCAATTATTAAGCTATATAAGTTGGAGGTTGTTCTCTTACTGTATTTTATAAACCTTCTATGATTCCAATCAGTGAAGTTAAAACTGTAATCGAGAATGAAAAGCGGATTCGTTCGAGGTGAACGAATCCCTCTCAAGACTCGCGACTTCTTTCAAAGCTATACCTTCAACACAGTCCCCGCCGCCGGCCCCTCATTCATCAACAAATCTATTACACTCAGATTTCGCTGAAAAGTAAACCTATCGGCAAAGACCTGAAGATAATCTCCCGATAAGAGCGATGCCGGGTATTGTTCAGGGGTCTTTATCCGCTTCCGCAAATCTACACCTTTTGCAATTTCGATATATTCCTCAGATACATTATAGGCCTCCTCCAATCCCATGAGCTTCAACCACTTCGGAAAAGCAGTATAGAAGAAATCACCTAGGGTAGCGTATCGTTTCGAAAGAATACTTTCAACTTCGGGAAAGTAATGCTCAAAAAAAGGTGCCGACCGATACGCTGACTCAATAGCGCGAAGATGGTCGCGCACCCAATCCTTTCGGTAATCAAGCTCAATTTGACTTGTAGGGATTTTTCCACCTTTCTGCCCCACGACATTTAGCGAAAGCGTCAGTACTCCATTTGCCGAAAGGATATGATACCGGCTCCGAATCGTTTGTTTTTCAAAATGCTCCGCCGAGTCAAACACCACCTCATTATTTCCCGTAAGGGCAACTATAAACGGCACCGGTGGAATAGGAGAGAGCGGAAGAATTATTTTAGCCATGAACGATCTTCAAGCGAAACACGTAATCCTTAGCGAACTTTGCGCTAAACCCTTGCGTCCTTTGCGATTAAATTACCGGACTTTATCCTCCTTAATGTACGAATGAAAATAACCGTTTCCATCGAATATCCCCACCATTCTCCTTACTAAACCAAATAAAAACTGCATCGCCCACAATATGGTCGTAAGGCACAAAACCCCAAAACCGCGAGTCGGCTGAATTGTGCCGATTGTCTCCCATCATAAAGTAGTAATTCTGCTTGAAGGTATATGAGTTTGTTTTTTCACCATTTATATAAATAGCTCCATCTTTCACTTTCAGGTCATTGTCCTCATATACGCGGATGGTTCGCTCATAGAGTGGCAGATTATCAAGTGTAAGATCAATTTTTGCACCTTCAGCCGGAATCCATAGCGGTCCAAAATTGTCCTCAGACCAGCTGTATCTCTGATCGTGTGGGAAAATATGGAGATCGGCCTGAGGACGTTTCAATTCATACGTCACCGAATCTACAGACGACATACTGTTAAAGAGTGCTACTTCTTTTTGAGTCAAAGGCAGTTCGTAATGCCCTGTATACCGGTAGCTTTCCTTCATATTGTCTTTCAGTAAAAAACCGTATTTCTCATGGAGAACTTCCGCTGAGAGTGCCGATTTGGTGTATACATTATACGTATATTGCATCCCTTCGGGATTCTCAATCGGCTTGCCATCGATACTCACTTGGCGATCGATAACCTGAATGGTTTCTCCCGGTAGTCCGATGGTGCGCTTAATATAGTTTTCTTCTTTGTCTACAGGCCTGACAATGATTCCGCCTGTTACAGCTACGCGGCCATTGGGCAAAATGAAACGTTCTTTCATCAGGTTTTCCCTTCCTAATTGACGCGCAAGTTGGTAGTAGCTTTGTTCAGGAAAGTTGACCACAACGGTATCTCCTTCCGGAAAATTGAATACAGTGGCATCGTACCGCTTCACTTCGCCCCAGCCGGGAAGGCGCAGATAAGGCAGCGTTTGCCATTCCACATACGACTTGATATTTAGAATCGGAATGGTGTGATGGGTAAGTGGAAATGAGATAGGCGTCATCGGCAACCGTGCGCCATACGTGGCTTTACTCACAAATAGGTAGTCTCCAACCATCAGTGATTTCTCCATCGATGGCGTAGGAATTGTAAACGCCTCGATAAAAAAGGTACGGATAATGGTGGCGGCGATAATCGCGAAAATGATGGCTTCAGTCCATTCACGTGCCATTCCTTTCTTCTCTTTTTTGTAATCGGGCAGACCGATAAATTTTATCTCCGGTTTGAATGCAATCATCCCAATTGTTGCGAATGGCAGGAAGATGGCAATCGCCAAATCAGATGTTTTGCGCAAGCCGAAAGAGCGTGCAAGTTCCACATGCATGACTATGAGCAAAAGGAAATTAACACCTGGGACGATCAGAATGAGAATCCACCACCACGGTTTGCGCATCAGTCGGAGCCAAATTACAATATTGTAAATGGGTACAAATCCCGCCCAGGTAGGCGTTTGGTCCGCTTTCGCAAATACTTTGTGAAAGCAAACGAAATAGGAGAGGATGGTTAGATAAAAAATTATTTGAGCAAGTATCATAGAGGTAGTTTAATCAGATCGTTCATCGTATAAATGCCTGGTTTCTGACGATTTAAAAAGGCCGCGGCCTTGAGAGCTCCCAGTGCAAATCCATTTCTGTTTTTGGCTTCGTGGCGCAAAATTATCGAATCAATATCAGATTCGTATTTTATTTGGTGCGTTCCCATTACGTCGCCTTCGCGAAAAGCATATACGGGTAGTTCATTCTCTTGTATATCAATCTTTTCGAAAGCAATCGATTCGTAATTTTTATTGTTTTTTATGATTTCTTTCGCGAAGGAAAGTGCCGTACCACTTGGCGCATCTTTTTTTCCAGTATGGTGCCATTCGTCAATGCGCGCCTGATAGTCAGGGAAGTTCTGTATGAACTTTGTAAGATAAATGCTTACTGCCATTGATATATGCACCCCAATTGAAAAATTGGAAGCGTAGAAGAACTTATTGTCCGTGTCGATCATCAAATCCGAAACATCGTTGTAATGATCCATCCAGCCTGTAGTGCCCGTTACGATTGGGATATTCTGGTTTGCCAGTTGTTCGAAATTAGCAAGCGCCGCGTCTGGACGTGTAAACTCGATAGCCACATCCACATTGCTGAGGTTGTTGATTTCATCCGAGTTTGTGCTGCTTATCCGGTGGGTTATTTCATGCCCCATTTCGCCGGCAAGGCTGTCTATCAGCTTACCCATTCTGCCGTAACCAATTAGTGCTATTTTCATTGTAGTCGATTTAAGCGGGCCGAAGTTACAATTTACGCCGGATTGATTGGTGGGCTTTGAGGATTTGTGAAAAAAGAAAAAGTTCAATAAAGAATCGAAACGAACTCAACTGCAGAAACCCTCTGCGAACTCCGCGCCTTCACTTTGAGAAACTTGCGGTTAAACGCGTATGCTTTTCTTAAACCGCCTATACGAGTTTCCTATAGTCACAAGTTTAGCAGAGTATAATACCAGAAATAAAGAGATAGTGTGCCACTCTAAAACTTCAACGAAAGTGTAAGCCCCGCACTCTGCCCCCTAAAGGGCGAAACATACGGCTGAATATTGAGCGAAATATCCTCGCTCACATCGAAGTAAAAAAGGTGCGCATCCACATTGGCATCAATAATATTCAACGCATAAATCACTACGATCGAGATGTATGAAAGGTCGCGCCAGGTCTTATATGTGTCAATGAGTTGGAGCAGTTGAGAATTGGAATAACCCGTAGTATTAAAGGTTGTGGAGTCGCCGTCAGTAGCAGCGATATATCCGTCTTTGTATAGGTTTATACGGTTCAGATTATCGTTCAGAAAATAGCCGGCCACTGCAAAACCCCCATAGATAATGGGCACCTTCCACCACTTTTTATTGTAAATCTGCCCGAGTCCCGGGAGTACAGCCGACATGATCGTAGCTTTTTTGGGCGAGTGTAAATGTGCCAATGAATCCTCTGAACTCGCTACCGCTTCTACGTCGCCAGTTACTCTGCCGCGATCTACTTCCACGACTTGCTTCGTAGTATCAGGGATAGCAGTAATTGTTGTATCCTGCGCTTTCGCCAAAAGGGAGAGCATGACCATCGCTCCGCAAAGGGCGATTTTATTGCTCAAGCCTATCAATAATGCGTTGTAGCTCATCTTCGGACCCAAAGGTAATCTCAATTTTACCTTTTCCTTTTTGATCGCGTTTTAAGTCAACTTTTGTGCCAAACCAATCGGTAAGATCTGATTTAATTTTCTGATGTGCAAAGGAAAGCGGAATCGTGCCACCTGATTTGGGCTTTGCCCCTTGTGGCTCTTTTTTCTCTTTGGCATATTGCTCGATCTGGCGCACTGACCAATCCTGATCGATGGTTTTTTGAAATGCTTTTCGCAAATCGTTTTCA
This sequence comes from uncultured Cryomorphaceae bacterium, assembly GCA_963741985.1. Classification (GTDB taxonomy): domain Bacteria; phylum Bacteroidota; class Bacteroidia; order Flavobacteriales_D; family Cryomorphaceae; genus Cryomorpha. The sequence continues at coordinate 155,421 of CAVUKD010000003.1, read as the reverse complement.
TCGTCAAAAGCCAGAAGCGCGCGGGCGTGCCCCATGGATATTTTGCTTTCGCGAATGCCTAATTGCACCTCGGGGGGAAGTTTGAGCAATCGGAGATAATTGGATATAGTAGCCCGTTTTTTTCCAACACGCTCGCTGAGTGCTTCCTGCGTGAGGCTGCACTCTTCCATCAATCGGCGGTAAGAGATAGAAATCTCGATGGCATCGAGGTTCTTACGCTGAATATTTTCTACCAGTGCCATTTCGAGCATCGCTTGATCGTTGGCAATTCGGATAAAAGCGGGAATCTCTGTCAATCCGGCGATCTGTGAAGCGCGGAACCGGCGTTCACCGCTTATCAACTGGAATTTTTCAAACCCGACTTTCCGCACGGTTACCGGTTGGATAATGCCCAATTCTTTGATCGACTGAACCAACTCCATCAAAGACTCCTCATCAAAAATAGAGCGTGGCTGAAAAGGGTTGGCTTCGATCTGATCGACAGGAAGCATGGCCACCGAACCGAGTACACGCGAAGTGCTTTCACTTTTGGTGCCGGTGGTAATATCCGTTTCTACATTTTCAAGAAGCGCGCTTAATCCACGCCCTAAAGCTTTTTTTTTACTCATTTTCGAGCTCAATCAATTTGTCTTCCGACTTGATTTTGGTCAAGTCATTCTTTTGCAAAATTTCGCGTGCCAAATTTAAGTAATTTATAGAGCCTTTGCAGGAAGCATCATGCATAATAATGCTTTCGCCGTGGCTCGGAGCTTCACCGAGACGTGTGTTTCTATGGATAATGGTGTTGAATACCATTTGCTGAAAATGCATTTTCACCTCCTCTACCACTTGGTTTGCTAAGCGCAGTCGTGTGTCAAACATGGTGAGTAAAATGCCTTCGATGGATAGCGAAGTGTTAAGCCGCGACTGAACAATCTTGATGGTATTTAACAGTTTGCCCAATCCTTCCAAGGCAAAATATTCACATTGTACCGGCACAATTACAGAGTCCGAGGCGCAAAGAGCATTTACTGTAATGAGTCCGAGCGAAGGCGAGCAATCGATGATTATAAAATCGTAATTGTCACGGATTCCTTTCAGCGCATGGCGCATCAATTGCTCACGGTTAGACACGCTGATTATCTCAATCTCAGCACCTACAAGGTCAATATGTGCCGGTATAAGATCGAGATTCGGATTCTCCGTTTTGATAATAATATCCTTCACATCCACATCGTTTACCAAACATTCGTAGATGCTTGTTTTTACCGATTTGGGATCTATTCCCACACCGCTCGTAGCATTTGCTTGTGGGTCGGCATCAACGAGTAGCACGCGATGCTCGAGTACGCCGAGACATGCGGCGATATTAATTGCGGTAGTGGTTTTACCCACGCCACCTTTCTGATTTGCTATACTTATTACCTTTCCCATGATTACAGTTCGATCGTTTCTCCTATTTCCATTAATGTTAAATGCGTTCCTGCACTTTCAAATTTTGCTTTCGCTTCTTCTAAGTCTATTTCAATAGCCGGAAATGTGTTATAATGCATTCCGATTACGCTTTTGCAATTTACAAATTCGGCCGCTTTTATGGCGTCGTCGACGCCCATGGTGAAATTGTCACCCAGGGGTAAAATTGCATGGTCGATATCAAAACTCTCAGCGAGCAATTTCATGTCGAGTGTGAGAGCCGTATCGCCAGCATAATAAATGCAAAGGTCGTTAAAAGACAATACAAATCCACCCGGATTTCCTCCATATATGCCGTCAGGCATCACGCTGCTGTGCAATGCTGTAACGTACTTTACGGTTCCAAAATCGAAATTGCAACTTCCTCCCAGGTTCATTCCGTGGCCATCTTTCAGCCCTTTTTCGGCAAACCAGTTTACAATTTCAAAATTTGAAATGATTTTCGCTCCGGTACGCCTGCCTATTGAGACTGCATCGGCTACGTGGTCGCCATGACCGTGTGAAATGAGGATGTAATCGGCTTCAATTTTATTTATATCAATCTTGGAAGCCAGTGAATTTGGAGTAATAAAAGGATCGAAGAGTAATTTAACTCCGTTAACCTCCATTCCAAAACAAGCATGTCCGTAAAATGTTAATTGCATTATAACGAGAATATTTTTAGCGTTGATTGAATCTATAAATTTAGTTCAAACGATTAGAAATAGGAACGGTTTTATACCTTAATTATGCACAGATTTTTGTTAATTCGCAAGCTCTATGATGACTATAATTTCCGGCACCGACCGGCCCGAAAGCAATTCGTATAAAGTGGCTAAGAACTATGCTGTGGAAGCTTTGAATCAGGGTGTTGAAGCTTGTGAACTCGATCTCGAAAATCTTCCTTCCGACTTTTTCTCAAAGAGCTCTTACGGAAATCCAATCGATAGTTTTTCACAAATTCTTGAAAAGAAAATTGTGCCGGCATCGCATATCGTCTTCGTGGTTCCGGAATATAACGGAAGCTTTCCGGGTATTTTGAAATTATTTATTGATACTACCGAGCCGGGTATCTGGAGAGGCAAAAAAGCTGCCTTGGTAGGGTTGGGCACAGGTCGATCTGGTAATCAGCGCGGGCTCGATCATCTCACCATGGTATTGCATTATCTGCAAACAGAAGTGTACAGTTTTAAAACATTATTTTCTTCTATTCATCTGCACATAGATGAAGAAGGTACTATTGTAAATAATGAATACAAAGGGCTGATTAAAGCGCAGATAGAAGGCTTTCTGAAGTTTTAGACGAGATCGACATTAGGCTTCGCCGGGCATTCGACTTCTGGTGGATCTCCTAAAACGATAACGTACCTAATTCGGTTTTCAGAACTGAAAATATAAGCCACTAAAATGGAATAGAAGAAGCACTTTCCTCAAATGCTGAACACTGATTTTTAATCGCGGTCGAGATCGTCAAAATTCACATCGGTATACTCATTCACGGGCATGTTTCCATCTTCATCTTCTTCATGACCGGTATAGGCGTCCTGAAACTCGTTGTTGCCGTCTTGAAGCTCCCTGATCTTTTCAAGTGCCTCATCGAATCCTTCTGCAAATTTTTCAAAATCCTCTTTGTATAAAAAGATCTTGTGTTTTTCGAAAGAGAACTTCCCATCTTCGTGAAAGCGTTTCTTGCTCTCCGTTACTGTTAAATACAAATCGTTGGCGCGGGTTGCTTTAACATCGAAAAAATAAGTTCGTTTGCCGGCACGCACAACTTTGGAATAGATATCGTCCCTGTTTGAGTTTTCCTTTTCTGAAGCCATAGATTGGTTTTTATCTGTACATTTTATATCGTCTGATTGGGCAAATATACAATTTGAAACAAATTAATGCTCAGAAAAATCATTTTCGTCGAATGTTTCACAACAGTTCGCGGAAGAAAATTTGAATAAGACGCCAGCAAAGTGATTCTCTCTTTCCCAGAAGGAAAGGCTACTCGACTTCTGTCTTGCGCTCCTCACTCAATTGTTTTCGGTGCAATTCCGAGTATATACCGTTTTTGTCAAGAAGATCGGCATGGCTTCCAGTCTCGATAATTTGACCACGTTCAAGCACTATAATTTTATCGGCCAGCTTCACCGTCGATACGCGGTGGCTAATGAGCACGGTGGTCTTTCCGGTCATTATTTTTTTAAGATTGTTCAGAATTATTTCTTCCGTTTCGGTATCAACCGCTGACAGGCAATCGTCAAAAATCAAAATCTGTGGCTCGCCGATAATTGCGCGGGCAATGCTTACACGCTGCTTTTGACCTCCCGAAAGATTGATTCCACGCTCGCCAAGCATCGTTTCAAACTGTTTTGGAAAAGCGTCGATATTGTGTTTTACGAAAGCATTTTCAGTTGCCGCGACAATTCGCTCATTCAAATCTTCCTCGCTATCCACTCCGAAAGCAATATTGTTACGAATGGTTTCACTGAAAAGGAAAACATCTTGCGGCACATAACCTATATTGCTACGCAGACTATTGAGGTTTATATCCTGAATTGCTTTGCCATCAATCCGCAATTGGCCTTTGGTAACGTCAAAATTTCGGCATATGAGATTGGCGATGGTACTTTTTCCGGAACCTGTGCGACCGATGATCGCCAGCGTTTCGCCTGGATTTATTGTGAAATTCACATCCACCAAGGCTTTGATTCCGCTATCGGGATATGTAAAAGACACATGATCGAATTCGATTTTACCTGCTATCGTGTCCGGCTCCGTTTTCGTGTTTTTGATTTCCGGCTCCGTATGGAGGAATTCATTGATCCGCTTTTGAGAAGCCGCAGCCCGCTGCACCAGCGAAGTAACCCATCCGATAGAAGCAAAAGGCCAGGTGAGGAGATTGACATAAATGACAAACTCGGCAATATTTCCGATCGTAATCTCACCGGCGATTGCCTTGAGACCTCCTATATATATGGTAATAATGGTACTCAATCCGATTAGCAGAAGAATGGCCGGCATAAAAAGGGCGTCTACTTTTACAAGAGAAAGTGTATCTACTTTATATACATTGCACTCGCGGGCAAAATTGGCCATTGTAGATTTCTGACGATTGAAAGCTTTTAATACCCGAATTCCTGAAAAGGTCTCCTGAACTAAAGTCGAAAGATATGATTGTTGGCGCTGCACTTTTTCGCTGCGCTTATTTATTAAGGTACTCACATAGTAAATAGATACCGAAAGAATAGGCAAGGGGATAAGGACATAAAGTGTGAGTTCCAGATTTACGCTCACCATTGCTGTAATTGCCAGTATGCTTAACACCAGAAGGTTGAGAGTGTACATGATCGCCGGGCCGAGATACATTCGCACCTGATTCACATCTTCGCTTATCCGGTTCATAAGGTCGCCGGTATTGTTGCGGCGGTAAAAAGCAAGACTTAACTTTTGGTAATGATCAAATATCTCATTTTTCAAATCAAACTCAATATGGCGCGACATCACAATGATCGTCTGGCGGGTAAAAAACAGAAATATCCCTTTTAAAATAGCAGCCAACAGATAAAGTACTCCCAGAAGAATGGACAAACTGGTGATGGCTTTGGTAAGGCTGCTCATCGAATTTATGTCCTTATATATAGCCGTGCTAAAACCAAAAGTGTCGAAAATCCAACGAACGCTAAATGGCAGATTAATGTTGTAATCAGCCACATTTCCCGATTGATACGTGTGTATCGATTCGCTGATCAGATCGAAGGCTTCACGTATTAGCCGCGGTGCATAGATCGCAAATAGATTGGTAAGGACAATAAATAACAGTCCTAAAATGATCTGCCCTTTATAGTGCCAGAGGTATTTATTTAGATGTGCGAGTGCCCGCATTCGATAATTTGCTTTTTTTACGTTGGAGCGTGAGCTTTAAAAAATGTACTTTTGTGCGACTTTTGGCGTTTAAGCGCTGCAAAGCTAATTTAAAAATTGCGTTTAATAACATCAATGGCGTTAACAATGGTTGAAACGAATGAAGCTCTGAAGAGCACTGCAGGCGATGGGCCTCTCGCTCGGATGGCAACTATGGATCATGAACAAGTGCTTTTTTGCAACGATGCCAAAACCGGTTTGCGCGCAATAATTGCTGTTCACAATACCGTTTTAGGACCCAGTTTGGGCGGTACGCGCATGTGGCCATATACGAATGAAGCAGAGGCGCTTCACGACGTATTACGTCTTTCGCGTGGTATGACTTTTAAAAGCTCTATCTCGGGCCTCAATTTGGGTGGTGGTAAAGCTGTAATTATCGGCAATTCGCACACAGATAAATCGGAGGCTCTAATGCGTCGATTTGGCAAATTTGTCGATAGTCTTGGCGGTAAATATATTACAGCCGAAGATGTTGGGATTTCTACTGAAGATATTGTCAATGTTTCCCAGGAAACAAAGCATATAAGTGGTCTGCCGGAATCGATGGGAGGTGGCGGTGATCCGTCTCCGGTTACTGCCTATGGTGTTTTTATGGGTATGAAAGCTTCCGCAAAATATGCATGGGGAAGCGATAGCCTGAAAGGAAAAAAAATACTGGTTCAGGGAATTGGTCATGTAGGTCAGAATCTTGTGAAATATCTTTCAGAAGAGGGTGCTGTGATAGCTGTTTCTGACATATTTGAAGATAGATTGAAATCCATTTCTAATTCATATAAGGTAGAAGTCGTAGCACCTGATGATGTCTATGATTTTGCCTCAGAAATCTATGCTCCATGTGCACTTGGGGCTACATTAAACGATGAATCTCTTTCGAAACTAAAATGCCAGATTATAGCCGGAGCGGCAAATAATCAATTGGACAATGAGGCGATACATTCGGCTAAAATCCAGGAAATGGGTGTGGTTTACGCCCCCGATTTTTTGATCAATGCTGGTGGAATTATCAATTGTTATTCTGAAATAGGTGGATACGACCGGGAAGATGCGTATCGCAAAACTGAACATATATATGATGTGACCCTCGATGTGCTCAACCGCGCACATGATTCAAATCTGCCAACCAATGCTGTAGCTTTGAAAATGGCTCAAGAACGAATTGATAAAGCAGCTGCAAAGAAAAACCGAAAAAGTTAAAATACTGATTATAAATGCGGACCGAAGCGTCAGTGCAATCGCTGATATCGTCATAATAAAAAAAACCACAAACCTCCTCTTAAAACCAAATTACTGAATGTTAAACCGACGCCATTTACGAATCAAAATTCTCCAGGCTCTGTATGCTTTTGAACAATCGAAATCGACCGATATTGCAAAGGCTGAAGAAAGACTTTTTGAAAATATTCAGAAAATGTACGACATGTACCTCTTTCTGATGTTGATCATGCTTGAAATACGCACTGTGGCAGAGAATAAAATCGAAGACGGAAAGAAAAAACGACTCCCGACGGATGCCGATATCAATCCGAATATGCGCTTCGTAAATAATGCACTCCTCAAACAAATAGAAGAAAACAAGGCACTTCAGATCCTCTCGGAAAAAGCGAAAGTAAACTGGATGGGAGAGGGCGAGCTTATTCGTCGGATGTACAAGAATCTCACAGAAACGGAGGAATATCGGGATTATATGGCGGCCGAAGAGAATAGTTACGAGGCAGACAAAGAGGTGATTATTCGTATTTTCAAAAGACACCTTATCAATTTCGAGTCCCTTCAGTATTTCTTCGAGGAAAAAAGTATTTTCTGGATCGATGATCTCGATATTGTGGCTTCAATGGTGATAAAAACATTTAAATCCTTTGCCGAAGATACAGATCCTACAATGGAGTTGCTCCCGCTCTGGAAAGATCCAACCGACGAAAAACCATTTGTGAAAACACTTTTCCGAAAGGCCATTCTTCAATCCAAAGAGCACGAAGAGTTGATAAAATCAAATGCTGACAATTGGGAGATAGATCGCATTGCTCTCATGGATATCATCATGATGAAAATGGCCCTCACGGAGGCACGTGAATTCAAGCAAATACCTGTGAAAGTTACGCTCAACGAATATATCGAAATCTCTAAATATTATAGTACTCCGAAAAGTAGCACTTTTATCAATGGTATTTTGGACAAGTTATTTGCAGAAATGAGTGAGAAAGGAACCATTAAAAAAGCAGGCCGTGGACTTATTAATTAAGATTAGAATTACTGCATTGCTTTTGGTCGCCCTTGCACTGGCTTCGTGCGATAGTTCGTCTGAAGACCGAACAATAGGTACCGATAGCATTGAAAGCCCGGCTTCGCTGAGGGATCAGAAAGATCAAAAGCTTCCGCGAATTGAATTTGATCAAACCGAATTCAGTACCGGAAAAATTACACAGGGTGAGGTTCGAACTTTTGAATACAATTTTGTAAATAGCGGGAATGCTCCCCTCATAATTAGTGAGGTAAGTGGCTCGTGTGGATGTATGATTCCGAAAAACTATCCGAAAGGCAAAATAATGCCGGGAGAAGGTGGAACCATCGAAGTAGAATTTGATAGTGACGATAAATGGGGAACGCAAACGGTAACAATCAACGTTACCACCAATGCGATTCCCGCTTTTACTCAATTAATAATCAGGACTGAAATAGTGGTGCCTGATAACATGAAAACCAATAATTAAAAATGAAAATTTTAAGTGTATTACTTCAAGGAGCCGGAGGCGGAGGAATGTCTATCCAAATTTTATTTTGGGTTGCGATAATCGGAATCTTCTACTTTTTTATGATTCGTCCGCAGGCTAAAAAAGCAAAAGAGGCGAAAAAATTTCGTGAAGCTCTCGATAAAGGAACCAAGATTGTGACCATCGGCGGTATCCATGGAAAAGTGTTGGAAGTGCAAGAGCGAACGGTTGTTATTGATACCGGGTCATCGAAATTGCGCATTGAGAAATCTGCTATTTCTCCCGATGGTACAGCAAGTGAGCAAGCCTTCGCAAAAAAATAATGCCCCCCCCCTCAAAGTGGGGATTACAGGAGGGATAGGTGCAGGAAAATCTCTAGTAGCACGTATTTTTCGGGTGCTTGGTGTTCCGGTATTCTATTCAGATATCGAGGCAAAGATGTGTATGATAACGCATGACAATGTGCGTAATCAAATCATTCAGGTGTTTGGAAGTGAGTCATATGCAGGAGGAAAACCCAACAATGCTTTTTTGGCTGAGAAGATTTTCTCGTCGGACGATCTGCGTAACAAGCTGAATGGTATTATTCATCCGGCTGTAGCCAATGTGTTTGAGCATTGGTTGGGTATGCATCAAGGTTATGCCTATGTGCTCAATGAAGCAGCCATCACGTTTGAAACCGGTTTGTATAAAAAGCTGGATTTCAATATTCTCGTTACAGCTCCTCGAGAAATCCGTGTAGAGCGAGTGATGAATCGGGACCGTATTCCTGTCGAAATGGTCGAAAAACGGATGGCCACTCAATGGACAGACGAACAAAAAATTCCATTGAGCAATTTTGTGATCAACAATGATGGTAAGAATCTTATTATACCACAAATTCTGGCTGTTCATAAAACGCTTTCTGAGGCATCTCTAAAAAAATCGAATTAAATTTGAAAAAAAAGTACCTATGAACAAAATCTACTTTCTACTTCTTTTCGCATTAATCTTCTCAATGAATGCCCGCGCTCAGGCGGTAGAATTCGACTCTTCACAAATTAATTTTGGGACTACTATGTATGGAGATGCGGATAGTGTTATGGTGCAGGTATCCAATCTGTTAGATGAAGAAGTCACTGTCTCTCCTCCTCAATTTTTTGATATATACGAAACCAAACCATTTTATGTAACGACTTATCCCTCAACTATTCCGGCAAATGGATCGGCTTCATTTTATGTTGTATATAAACCCGTTCATAATATTGTCCACAATAGTGAAATGGTCTTCACAACAAGTGGATACCGTGGATCTATTTCGCTCGATCTGATAGGCGACTGTGAATATCCAAACACGTATTATGCGAGTACACACAATCTTATTGATGAAGCACTCGAATCTGCTTTGCATACTTTGCTCGCGCAAAATTATCAGGACTACGGCTATAATGGTGCACGTGAAAAAATTTTTATGGAAATAGACAATCAGAGAGTAAATGGTCAGGGGGCCACACAAAATACCCTCACGCGAATCTATATAGGTACTGATATGGTGGGGTATACCAGCTATTCGGATGCCTACAATACATACAGTGTTAATACAGAGCACACGTTTCCACAAGGAAATTTCAACAGCAACCTGCCGATGAAAGCAGACATGCATCACCTCTTTGCGAGTGATGTGAATGCAAATGGGATACGTAGCAATTATGGATTTGGAAATGTAGTCTCTAATGTGACTTGGAGCGAAGGAGGTAGCAAACTTGGTCAGCAAGCCAATGGTACAACCGTTTTTGAGCCACGAGATGCACAAAAAGGGCCTTCCGCACGAGCGGTTCTTTATTTCGTTTTACGCTATCAGAACTACAACGGATTCCTCACGGCGGTGCAGGAGCAAACCCTCAGAGAATGGAGCGCGGAGTTTCCTCCGAATGAAGAGCAGAAAACACGAAATGAAGACATTTTCGACTACCAGCACAACCGCAATCCCTTTGTAGATTATCCGCAGTTTTTGAATCGCATCTACAATATCCGTCTCAATGAAAACCGACCTAATGTTGGTTTGCTCGCTATATCCACCGATGATGTGGATTTTGACGCGGTTACTGAATCAACAACTGCAACATACAATGTGGTATTGACCAATTACGGTGAGCGTTATTTGATAATCAGCGATTTGTCACTAACAGACAATTCCACATCAAGTTTCGGTTTTGGTGAGTCGCAACCCACAAGTATTGCTATCAATCCGGGAGAGAGCTATTCAGTTCCGATTACATGTTTAACAACCACTTCTAACGATGATTTGGAAGCTTATCTACACTTTAATACTACAGCTTCAAATTATTCTGAATTAAATATTCCCGTGTCCGCAGCATTTATCACGGGTATTTTAGATATCAACCATTCTGTTGCTTTTAAAATAGTTCCTAATCCGGCGATAGCCCAAGTTGAATTGCAGAATCTCGATGCTCCCGTTTCGTATATTCAGGTGTTCGACATTACGGGTCGTTTGTGTATTGCTCAAGCGGGAAACCGAACCATATTGGAAACCTCAGTTTTGAAATCAGGACTTTATCAGGTGGTTGTGCGTTTGGAAAATGGAGATTTGCTTACGCAAAAATTGGTGAAGCAATAAGGAAAGAACCTAAGATATTTAATCGAGAACACCGGCCCCGATCGCATATTAAGCGAATCATTTTCACGTAACGAATCAACCGATCGAGACCTTCTTTTGAATACCTTTTAGAAGTAAACTTTAATTAAAAAAACACCTGGCAGAAGTTTGCATGATTTCGCACTCTAATGCTTTAATTCAATAATTTTCTCATACCGGTCTTTGGCAAGAAAACTGCGAATAACCATTTCCATTTCCGGATATTTTGAAAAACTGAATTTTAGATTTTCTTCTGGAAAATCGTAAATGGATTCTTCAACATCGAGAAGGGCATAACCTACAGGCATTCCTTTTTTCAAAATGATAGCGACTCGCTCGGAAACGCTTGTTGCATCATCAATTATTATGGCTGACTGTGCCGGAAGAACTCTTTCGATGGGAAAACCTTCCACGCGCATCACAGGGGTTTTTTGTTTTCCATTTTTGAAGTTATCTGCCGTATCTAAGTTATATCCTTTTTGAAGCGATAATTTTTTGAGGTAATCGAGTCCTTCAAAGAAGCTTCCAAATACCATTCTCGGATCTCGACCAGTCTTTCTTCGTTTTATGACCGCCACTTTTTCGCCATTGAGTTCTTCAATGAATAAAGCGTAATGTGCTTTCATTGAAAACTTGCCGTGGTTGTATTTGGGTTTTAGACCTAATACTTCATTTACCTCCATAAGCTGGGAGAGAAGCGCACTTCCGGTCAATTCAGCTTCAATACGGTATACCTCTTCAAGGAATTCATTTTGCTCCTTAGCACCATTCGATCGCAGTCGGCTACAAATAGCGGTAAGAATCTGCGGACTTCTTTTTATGTAAATAAGAGCATCCTCGCGGTTGTAAAACCGGGCGACTCCGGTTTCATCCGGAATTGCATCGAGGAATGCACGTGTGATGTAAGGCGAATTTATTTGATCGAGGTCTGGCACGCCAAAATGGGCATCGAAAAGTCCGGTCTGGCTTTCATTGTGAATAATTTTTTCAAATAGGTGTACCGTGGCTCTTGCATCGGCCTCGGCACGGTGGTGGCCTGTGAATCCAATGTTTAGCTGAGCGGTAATTTTGCCTAAACTATAGGATGCCAATCCAGGAAAACTGTGCCGGCTCAATTGAACAGTGCACAGCGTTTTTCGCTTGAAATCACGTCCGATTCGGCGAAATTCCTCTTTAATGAAACTGTAATCAAAGTTCACATTGTGCGCTACAAATATGGAATTAGCGGTGAAGCGATCGAGCTCAGCAGAAATTTCTTCAAAAGTGGGAGCGTCGGCAACCATTTCGTCTGTGATGCCGGTCAGATTTTTTATAAAAGGCGGAATTGGAATTCCCGGATTTATGAGCGTGCTAAATTTATCTAGTAGCTTATGTCCATCGTGCAAAAAAGCGGCGATTTCGGTGATTCTACCTGACTTATTATTACCACCGGTAGTTTCTATATCAATTATTGTGTACATATATTCACTGCAAAAGTACCTATTCTAAAGCTTCGCGCTTATTTATCGACAATTTTCCCGTTTTTTGTACCAATGATTAGCAAACTTTTTATTTGGCTCTGCGTTCGCTGGTTCAAAATTTCGGGATGGCATGTTTCGAAAAAGCTATCCAAAAGTGTACGACAATATGTGCTGGTAGTTGCACCACATACAAGCAATATTGATTTTTTTGTAGGAATTGCAGCGCGCAAGGTGATGGAACTTAATGTGAAGTATATTGCTAAAAAAGAGCTCTTTGTTTTTCCGGTTAAAAATTTACTTCTTAATCTGGGTGGATTTCCCGTGGATCGCAGTAAGAATATGAGTCTGGTTGATCAGATGGTAGATAATTTCCACACAATAGATGATTTTGCCCTTACAGTAACTCCAGAAGGCACGAGGAGCAAAGTGGCTAAATGGAAAACCGGATTTTACCATATTGCCGTAAAGGCAAAAGTGCCGGTAGTTATGGTAGGCTTTGATTATCAGAAGAAATGGGTGATAACTTCTGAACCATTTCAAGTAAGTGGAGATATGGAAAGTGATTTCCAGCAGATGTACAAGTTTTATAGTACGATTGTTCCTAAATATCCCGAGAAAGCCACCCCATATGATCGGCTGGTGAGTCAATAATTTGGGATTTACCTTTTTAGCCTTGGCTCTGCTATCGGAAACTTATCCACACACCTTTTTTTTTCAACACCTCCTTTTTTTAACCATCATTTTAAGTACATTTAATGCCCGCTTAAGATTTATTTCTATAAAAGCGGTCTCCGGATTGATCGGAAAGGATGCCTTAATTTTGCAGGAATGAATTTAGTAATCAAAAAGATGTTTTCACCCAAAACCTGATTTTCCTATGGATAAATATGATAGTCTGATTTTGGAAATTATCCAATCTCACAAAACCGAAAGTACCGACAAAGAAAAAATTCGTTTGCGCAAGCTCGAAAAAACATTCTGGCATCAAATAGAAACCGATCAGGAATTGAGTATCGGGCAGGGTAGAATCGGAGAGCGAATAACCAATTTGTATATCAATGGACTTATTGAAAACAAAAACGGTTACCGACTTACAAGAAAAGGAAGGGTACAACTCTCCGTTTTGGCCGAAGAAAGTTAATTGGATACCTATTTTACGCTTAAATTACCATAGGAAGCTTGCTTCCTTTTTTTTATGTCCAGATTTCAAGTTGTTTTGAATATCGGGGTTATGAACACTTGTTCATAAACTTTGTGGATACGTTGTGAGAAACGTTCCTTTAAAAAACTTGCCAAGCGAATAGAGTTGAGTAAATTTACACCAGTCAAAAGAGAGATATCAAATTTGTCGAACGAGACAAAGCCAGCTCTCAACCAAGCGTTTTTATTTCCTTCGGGAAATTTGCAGCACGCTGCGAAATGCAAATGCGCAAACTGTGGAGTGAAAGATTGATCTTCGGATCACTTTGAAATGATTTAGTTCACAAAAGCAAAGCAGTAGAAATTCGGAATCTGTGAAGATTGCGAAGAGCATAGATAGACTTTTTAACAGGTTGCACTGAAGGATTCTTTGGGAAAATTCAGAATCATGTAACATTGTTCTTATGAGAAGAGCTTCGGCTTGGAGTCATCAAAAGTTTAGCTGATTGAGAAAAGGTTAGAGCCAATATCCTTACCGGTAGAAGCGAAATTTGAAAACAGTATTTTGACATTTGACCCATACTAAGGTATGAGTTGGATAGGCGGAATAAATCGTATGATTTACTCCGCCTTACTGTTTTTAGGGGGTGAGTTTTAACGCTGATTTGGAAGGAAGCTTTTCTCTTTTTTGACTATCTTGATAGCAACCACCAACTTCTTAATTCACTTATCGTTTTGCCAAATTGAGTCTTCAAAGGATTCCAATACCTTCGAGTTCTTCCTGATTTGCAGGTTTCGTTTTTTGGAAGTATCATATGCACGATGTAAAACGGACAATCAAATTAAATAGCATCCAAACTTTGAGCTGCACAGGCAAAGGCGTATGTTTACACTTGGATTCACGAAGCTTAATTTAAATTTGTTATATCATGATATTTATTGATAACGAGGGCATTACAGACCCATCTATCAACCTTGCTTTGGAAGAATATGCCTTACGCAATTTTCCGATCAACGACGATTATTTGTTGTTTTATATAAATGAACCATCCATAATAATCGGGCGATACCAGTGCACCCTCGAAGAAATTAATCAAGCTTATACTGAAGCCAAGAATATACATGTCATTCGTCGTATATCAGGTGGAGGAGCAGTCTATCATGATTTTGGGAATCTCAATTTCAGCTTTATGAAGGACTATGAAATGACGGATCTCAACAATTTCAAAAAGTTTACAGAACCAATTATCCGTGTACTCAATAACATGGGAGTGAAGGCAGAGATGAAGGGACGAAACGATGTGGTAGTAGGAGATAAAAAAATCTCGGGCAATGCGCAGTTCTCTACCGGGAAAAGGATGTTTAGCCACGGAACGCTTCTCTTTGACAGCGACCTGAGCGAAGTGAGTCGCGCACTTCAGGTAAAAATGAGCAAAATAGAATCGAAAGGTCATAAATCAGTTCGTACGCGGGTTGCAAATATCAGCGAGTTCATGACCGATAAAATTACCATCGAGGCTTTTCGGGAAGCGATTCTTACTGGTTTGTATCAAGATAAAGCCGATTTTCAAACCCTCCGTCTGAACGATGCGCAGTGGAAGGAGGTTTATAAACTTCGCGAAGAAAAATACGCAAATTGGGACTGGAACTACGGACGATCTCCCGATTTCAATATCCACCGCACGCATCGTTTTCCAATCGGTGAAATCGATATACGCCTAATGGTAAAGAAAGGCCACATCGAGAATGTCAAAATATATGGCGATTTCTTTGGAAAAGAACCCCTCAGGAATATTGAGAATGCACTGGTAGGTAAGAAATATGACCTTCATGAAATAGAAGAGGTACTGGAGAATTTCGAATTGAGAGAATATTTTGGTGATTTACCCAAAAGTGATTTTATCAGACTGATATATGGTGAAGACGAGGTGTTAAATTAATTTCCGGTATTTTATCATTTTTCTTAGTGTTTTGATAATCATTGTACTGATTTTAGATAGATGCTATTCAACCCGCAAATGTTTATAAAACCGAAAAAAACTCGAATCATCTGGTGGAATGCCCGCTATATTTAGCCACTTATAAAGTTCTTAATGGCTAAAAAGAAAACTACGAGAGAAGTGAGGGAGAAAAAGAAGATATTCGTAATCGATACTTCCGTAATTCTTTACGATAGCAACGCAATCAAAAATTTTGAAGAACACGATATCGCAATACCTATACAGGTTTTGGAAGAACTGGACGACTTCAAAAAAGGCAATGAAACGGTCAATTTTGAAGCCCGGGAATTTATTCGTTTCGTGGATAGCATTTCCAAAGAAAAGCTAATTAGCGATTGGGTTCCTTTGAATGGGAGTACTACCGGAAAATTTAAGGTCGTTCTTCATTCACAAGGCTCTGGACTGAATACAGAACGGGTATTTGGCGATAGCAAATACGACAATAAAATTCTGAATTGTGCCATTCAGCTGCAAGAAGACAATCCCGATAAAAATGTAATTCTCGTATCAAAAGATATTTGCCTCCGACTGAAAGCCAAGGCACTAAACATCCAAGCGGAAGATTACGAAACCGGAAAGGTAAAAGATGTAAAGGCGCTTCATAGTGGTCAGGTACAGCTCAGTGGAATCAAGGAAAAGCTAATCGATGGATTGTATACATCCGGAATCGGTGACCCGGCACTGCTCGAGCTTCCGACAATAAGTGCCAATCAGTATTTTATTCTGAATAACCGGAAAAAATCCGTTTTGGCCCGATACAATAAAAAGGATAATTTACTCGAAAGAGTGGAGAATACGGAAGCTTATGGAATCAGGGCATTGAATGCCGAGCAAAATTTTGCACTCAACGCCTTAATGAATCCCGATATCAAACTCATAACGATTCAAGGAATGGCTGGTACAGGGAAAACCTTACTGGCGATTGCAGCGGCGATTGAACAGCGCACCGCTTATCGTCAGATTTTTGTGTCTCGACCTGTGGTACCTCTGAGCAATAGAGATATCGGTTACCTTCCGGGTGATGTGAAATCTAAGATGGATCCTTATATGCAATCTCTTTGGGACAATTTAAGTTTTGTGAAAAGTCAGTTCAGCGTTACCGACAAAAACCATAAACGCATTGAGACCATGGTCGAAACTGAGAAAATTGCGATCTCTCCGTTGGCCTATATTCGTGGTCGCAGCCTGGTGAAAATATTTTTTATAATCGATGAAGCTCAAAATCTTACTCCCCATGAAGTAAAAACTATAATTTCGCGGGCCGGTGATGATACCAAAATTGTGCTAACCGGAGATATCCATCAAATTGATACTCCCTATCTTGACAGCCAGAGCAATGGCCTTACCTATATTATCGATCGCGTAAAAGATCACCCCATCGCGGCTCACATTACACTGGAGAAAGGGGAGCGGTCAGAACTCGCAAATGTTGCTAATGAATTTTTATAATAGAAATGAAGAATAGTTATTTAAGTCTTTGGATACTCTTTATTGCTTTCGGTTGTCCGCAGCCGAAAACAAATCAATCTCAGGATAATTCAATCAATAATCAAATCGAAAAGCCTTCGGAAGAAGCGGAAAAACCAACTCCAAAATTGAAACCAATGGAATACGTAGTAATTGAAACGAACAAAGGAAAAATTAACCTCGAACTGGATCCGAATAAAGCTCCTATCACGGTAGCTAATTTTTTGAGCTATGTCGATAAGGGCTTTTACGACGGCACTATTTTCCACCGTGTCATTCCGAGTTTTATGATCCAAGGAGGTGGTTTTACAATAGATGGTAAGCAGAAGGAAACTCAATCACCTATTGAATTAGAGAGTAAGAACGGATTATCGAATGAGGTTGGGACGATTGCTATGGCTCGAACGAATTCACCTAATAGCGCTACCTGTCAGTTTTTTATAAACGTGGGTTCCAATGAAAGTCTCGATTATCGTCCCGGAAATCCAGGATACGCAGTTTTTGGAAAAGTAACTTCAGGAATGGATGTAGTCAATGAAATCAGGCAAGTGAAAACTGGCAATCATTCAGGACATGGTGACTGGCCCGTAGAGCCTGTCATCATTACGAAAGTAACGCGGGAGTAAATTTTATTCGCTTTGCGTATATTAAGTCAATGGCTCGCACGTTAGGTTAAACATGAAGTATATCATTTTTATGGCATTGGATCTTATTTTGGCCTCGGCAAATGCACAGGTTGGTAAACCTTTTCCAATAATTGAGACGGTTAAGATTTCAGGAGAAACCGTGAGCCTTCCCGATCGGATTGGCGAAGGATATAGTCTTATTGGAATGGGAAGAAGCAAGAAAGCCGAAGAAGCCCTTCGTACATGGGAAGCTCCGGTATACAACAAGTTTGTTGCCAAAACAGGACTGATGGACGATATGTTTGATGTGGAGATTTATTTCCTTCCCATTTTTACAGGAGCTACGCGTGTTGCAAAAGGGAAAATCATTGATAAACTTCGTGAGAATAACGAGGCCCTCGTTGTTGATCACGTGTATATCTATTCGGGAAATAGCGCACCGTTTGATGATATTTCGCTGGACGATAAATCCGAACCCTGTTTTGTACTTGTAAATGCGGAAGGTAAAATAGTTTGGTCAGCGCGGGGTGCTTTTAGGCCGAAATACCTAGATGAAATAGAGGCGATTTTGATCGACAGCTAAATTTCTTTTTGTAAATAAAGACATTAAAAAACCCCGTTAACTACGGGGCTTTTATTATTGGATGACTACGGCGTTTGGAAATTTCTCTTTCCAAAATGCCAACTTTGTCATATCGCGTATAGTGATGATAGTCTTACTATCCAACCTTACTTTGATTTTTGGTTTAAGTTCTTTTACCTTATCCCGTTTTTTTGTTCTCGGTCTTGCCATGATATTTTTTCAATTTAAGTAAATAACGGTAAAACTCGATGGTTGTTCTACTATTAAACGTTAATATAACAAAAATATAAATAGGATCATTTTTTAATATATTTTATAGCTTCTTTTCTAGCACCTGAAATCTGGTTATCGTCTCTGTCAAAACCACGATTCCACACCTTATATTCAGCTGGCAAGAGAATTATATCTGTGGTAGTATATTCAGAATCTTTAGCAGGTGTTTTGCATGTTCCTGAATTGGTCTTGCCGCTATATTGAAATCCGTCGTAGTTCAGGAATAACGTGCAACCATCTTGGTGTTTCAAATCAAAAGCGGTTAATCCATCAAATTTTGAAGTGTTTTGCCATGCGGAAGTAAAAGCCGAATCACCGGGTATTTTATATACATCGCTACTGTATTCGCCATCGCTGATTTCCGATAGAAAATAAACCTCTTGACGGAATGGAGAATCGACACTATCCGATTTTGATTCTTCGACATAAACCCACGCTCCGGTTGGAGCTTTTGGCCAAATGCGCACGATATGAAGAACGAAATTACCCTGAGAGGCATTATTTTGGCTTTGATCCGTTGCAGTATATTCTCCTGTAAACCAATTGATTAATTGGTTGAAATCGTCGGATTGTTCTTGTGCTTTGCATGTGAGGCTGACAAATAAAAACAATCCCAAACAAGTCAATATGTTTCTCATATGTTTAATTTTATGCGAATGTAAGAATCTAATATTGCACAGTTACCTTTGAAAAGATGAATGCTTTAATTCTCGGTATTCTTTGGATTATATATTACGCCATGCATTCGGCATTGGCTTCTAGCTCGGTTAAGCGATTTTTTGCCCGTCAGGCTGCTGTTGTTTATCACTCTTATCGCCTCTTGTACATTTTGTTTTCAATTATCAATTTCTCGTTATTACTGTGGTTCCATATGATTACACCATCCGAGAGAATTTTTTGTCCAACTCTTTTCTTGCAAATTATTGGATTTATATTTGCAATCGCGGCAGCGCTCGTTTTTGTTGTGGCAATGTCGAATTATCAATTTCGTTTTTGGGTCGATCAGCCTGAAGGTGATGAATCATTGATTACGAATGGTATAAATGGAGTTGTTCGCCATCCGCTTTACTTTGGGGTAATTCTGTTCCTAATCGCTGTTAATCTAATAACTCCAAATTGGAAAAATTTGATTTTTGCTATCGTTACCGTAATTTATATTATTATCGGTGCTTTGCTCGAGGAACGAAAACTTATTGGTATTTATGGAAATGCGTATAGTACGTATCGTAAAAAGGTCAAAATGTTAATACCATTTGTAGTATAATCACTGCTTAGGCCGAACTGCGATTCAAAATTCGCACTCCAACTTTTGAACCCAGTTTGTTGGTGCCGTAGCACAGATATTCATATTCTACATGGTAGAGCGCGACGAATTCCTGAAAGGCCTTGTATTCGTGGTGTTGCCAAAATGGATAGTTAAAGTATTCATCGAAAAGGATAATCGTGCCCTTCACAATTTTAGGGGCAAGATATTCGAAAATTGTTTTTGTAGAAGAATATAAATCACAATCAACATGCAGGAAGGCAATATTCTCTGGGTGCTTTTCCACCCATTCAGGCAATGTGTCTGAAAACCAACCTTTGTGTGGAACCACATTCTTCTCAAAACTCGGCAATTTATCGAGTTTGAAATGCCCTTTTTGATGTGAGTTTAGCCATTTTTCCGGGAGGCCTTCGAATGAATCAAAAGCATGTAAATTTTGAGAAATACTTTTGGCGATATAATTAGCCGATTCTCCCTTCCAGACACCAAACTCGCAATAATTACCGTCGATGCTCACCGCTTTGAGTGAAATATGCATTGTTTCTTCACGACTTTCGCAAAGCAATATGTCAACCATATTCTTCTCAATGTATTCACACGTAGTGTCGAGAGCACGCATGCGCAACTGGGTTTGTATATCAAAAGCACGTGTTTCTCGGTAATACGTTGTAAGGAAACTTCGGATTCGCGGCCGGATGGCATACCAGGGGAATGATTTCAATAGGTCTGCATTTGATTAATATTTGGCAATATACTACAAACGCTCCGAAATATGAAAGAGATACCCTTCGCAAAAATCGAATTTTAAATCGGGTTAACCTTTTTCTTTATCAAAATCGAGAGACGCAGAATTGACACAATACCTTAACCCTGACTCTGTAGGCCCGTCATTAAAAACATGACCTAAATGACTTCCGCAATTTCCACAAAGGATTTCTGTACGAATCATTCCGTGCGTCGTATCGCGATGGGTCACAATAGAATCTTTGTCTATCTGATTATCAAAACTCGGCCAACCGCACGAAGATTCGAATTTTTGATCACCCGTAAAAAGCGGATTACCACAAGCTTTACATTTATACAACCCTTCTTCAAAATGCAA
Organism: uncultured Cryomorphaceae bacterium; assembly: GCA_963741985.1. Lineage (GTDB taxonomy): Bacteria > Bacteroidota > Bacteroidia > Flavobacteriales_D > Cryomorphaceae > Cryomorpha. The sequence goes on along the minus strand of CAVUKD010000003.1, from coordinate 134,820 downwards.
GTTATATTTTCCCGTAAAGGGGCGCTCTGTACCTTTTTCTCTCAAAACGCGGTATTCTTCATCGCTGAGTTGTCTGCGCCATTCATCTTCTGATTTTTGAATTTTAGGTTCCATACTTGAGGTGATTTTGTCATTACTAACAAATCATTTCAATAACGGTTCACGATCGTGGCTTACGTCCTTTAGAAAATTTACCTTTCTTATTTCCACCTCCCTGACCTCTTCCTTTGCCTTGTCGGCTATAATTGGAACTTGATGGCGCTTTGGGATTGTATTGGAAGGATTCTCCGATTTCGGGTGGCACCGGTTGCTTGAGTACGTCAGTTTCAATCAGTCGCTCAATTTGGGCAAATTTCCTCTGCTCTCCCGGAGTAATAAAAGTGATGGCCATCCCCGTTTTATCCGCACGTGCGGTACGGCCTACGCGATGCACATAGTCTTCTGCTTCATCGGGAACATCAAAATTCACTACCAGCTGCAGTTCCTGAATATCGATTCCCCGAGCCAGAATGTCAGTTGCCACGAGCACATTTATTTTCTTATTTCGAAACTGGCGCATTACTTCTTCGCGCTCATCCTGAGTAAGATCCGAATGCATTTCTTCAACTCTGAGTGGGCTTTTCTTAAGTTTGCGAGCTATGTCCTTTACGTTTCGCTTGGTACGCGAAAAGACAATTACACCATTCAATCCATCCTTATTCAGGAGTTTAAGTATGAGTGCCGCTTTGTCTTTTTCATGCACGAGATAGGCCACCTGCATTACACCTGCAGCCGGTTTGGACATAGAGATACTAATTTCTTTGGGGTTTTTAAGAATTGACTTTGCCAATTGCCGGATTTTGGAGGGCATGGTTGCCGAAAACATCAGGTTTTGCCTTTCCTTCGGGACATACGATACAATGCGCATAAGGTCTTCAAAAAATCCCATATCGAGCATTCGGTCAGCTTCATCAAGTATGAAGTGAGTGAGATCCTTGGTTTTTACATATCCCAGATTAAGATGCGAAATAAGCTTTCCAGGTGTGGCAATTACAATATCAGTACCCGTGGTCAGTGCGGTTTTTTGTTGGTTGAAATCGCTCCCATCACCGCCGCCGTAAATCGCGCAATGACTAATGTCGGTAAAATAAGAGAGGCCTTCAAGCGCCTGGTCTATTTGCAGCGCGAGCTCGCGGGTGGGGACAATAACGAGTGCTTTTACAGAATCCGAATGCGGATTTTCATCCCTGTTTTTCATCAATTGATGCACTACCGGCAATAGAAAAGCGGCTGTTTTGCCCGTTCCCGTTTGGGCACAGGCGATTAGATCATCCCTGTTGAGTATAATTGGCAGGGCTTGTTCCTGAATAGGAGTAGCCTCGCGAAAGCCCATCGCCTCGAGTCCTTCTATGAGTTGTGGATTTAATCCAAATGAATCGAACTTCACAAATTTTAATTTTTTCTAAGGCCGCAAGGTATAATAATTAACATTTAAAATTGGTAGCACGGTAGATGGATATTAACTTTGCGCCCTATTATTTTTAAAAATTAACGCAAAGTGCTGAAATGATTACGCTTATCTCTCCGGCGAAGACCCTCGATTTCGATACCGAAGCTCCTATAGCGCAATCATCTGACCCAATTTTTGCCGAAAAGGCAGAATATCTGGTTAAAAAGCTTCAGAAATTTTCGGTCAAAAAGCTTAAAACGATGATGGGCATCAGCGAAAATTTGGCACAGCTCAATGTCGATCGATTTCAGAAGTGGTCCTTTTCGGAAAATGAGGCCGCAACCAAGCAGGCGATTTACGCATTTATGGGCGATGTATATCTGGGACTCGAAGCAAACAATTTTTCCAAGTCGGATTTAGAATTTGCGCAGTCGCATCTTCGGATTCTTTCGGGCTTGTACGGCGTTCTGCGTCCTTGCGATTTGATCCAGCCATACCGGTTGGAAATGGGAACAAACTGGCAAATTACACCGAAGAAACACGGGTTGTATCAATACTGGAAAAAGGATGTTACAAATCAGATTTACAATGATTTGAAAGATGCTAATTCACGTGTTGTTTTAAATCTTGCCTCTCAGGAATATTCCAAAGTTGTGGATTTCAGAAAGCTCGGTGCAGAGGTCATCGCACCGGAATTCAGAGAGGAGCGAGGAGACAAATTTCGGATGATAAGTTTCTTTGCCAAAAAGGCAAGGGGAATGATGGCTGCATTTGTTATTCAAAATAAAATCACATCAACAGACAATTTAAAAAACTTCAATACCGAAGGCTATACATACAATGAACGACTTTCTGCTAAAGGAAAGAATAACTGGGTTTTTACCCGCAAATCAACATAAACTACATATGAAAATGACAATTAAAAGTTTCACACTATTCGCCGGAGTACTTTGCCTTATGGCATCTGCTGCATGTGCACAAAAAGGCGAGAAAAAAGGCGGCGACGCAATGCAAACCAAAATGGATTCGATCTCTTACGTTTTCGGTGCCAGTCTGGGCGCAAATATCCGAATGACTAAAATTGAAGGCGTTAATGTAGATCAGGTTACCAAAGGATTGGAAGACGGTCTCGCCGGAGATTCAACCATGATTATTTCTATGGCTGACGGCCAAAAAATGGTCGGAAAATTTATGCAGGAAGTACGCGAAAAAGAAGGTGCCGAATCTTTGGCAAAAGCCGATGCATATATGAAGGATGCTGCTGCGAAGGGTGATTTGAAATCTACAGAAAGCGGAATTCTTTATGAAGTAGTGAAAGAAGGTGATGGTCCTGTTCCAACAAAAACGGACAAAGTTCGGGTACATTATGAAGGAAAAACCACCGATGGCAAAGTCTTTGACAGCAGCTATGAGCGTGGAGAGCCGGCAGAATTTCCTGTAAACCGTGTAATCCCTGGTTGGACTGAAATTCTTCAACAGATGCCTGTTGGAAGTATTTACAATGTTACCATCCCCCCAGCTCTTGCCTATGGCGAACGAGGAAGTCAGCCAAATATTGGTCCAAATGAAGTATTGATTTTTAAAATTGAGCTTCTCGGTATTCTTCCTCCAACTGAGACTCCGGCAGCGAAGTAATGTTATTTGAAAACATAAATTTCCTTCTCCGCGAAAGAGGCGCTCCGCCACTTTCGGGAGAAGGTTTTTTGGCTTTGGACCCTGAGAAAGTCTGGGAACTGGTCAATCAATTGCATGTCCCGTTTGAAATATTGAATACGGTCGATCTCGAGAAGCGGAACGATGCAATGAAGGAGATGGTTATTAAACTCGTTGTTCTCGATGTTGATGGCGTTTTTACCGACGGCGGCATGTACTATTCTTCGGCAGGCGATGAGATCAAGAAGTTTAATGTCAAAGACGGTATGGCCATCACCCGAGCTATTGCTAAGGGAATGGAATTTGGAATTATTAGCGCTGCCTCAAGGGGGGAAGTTGTGAAATTACGTGCACAGATTCTTGGAATTCAGCGTGTTTACGTAGGAAAAGATCCTAAAATTGAAATTCTTGAAAGCTGGCTTTACAAAATGGGTTTCGGTTTTGAAAATGTAGCTTATATCGGCGACGATATCAATGATGTGCCTCTTCTTGAAAAAGTTGGGCTGAGCGCGGCACCAGCCGATGCGGCTCTCCAAGCACGCAAAGCTGCGAAAATTGTCCTTAGTGAAAAGGGGGGGCAAGGGTGTATTAGATCGTTTATCGAGCAGTACATTGTCCCGATTGATTAAAATTTTGATTTTTTGTTTTGCTGCCAAAATTAATCCCGTTATCTTTGGCGTTAGCAAGCATCATCTATAAAGTCAACGCCTCTCGACTGGATGGTGGTGTTTTGCTTTCTAATTGAATAAAGTACTTGAACATATGAAATCCCCTAATTGGGGATTTTTTGATTTCAATGGAGCTGTATTTGCTGTGAAATCAGGTTCTTAAATCAAAGCTTATCCAGTATACTTTCTTTCTCACGAATCTCTTGTTTTTTCTTTTCAAGAATGTCGTGTTTTTCGCTAATAACTTGCTCTTGTTGAATTATTTCGGCGTTTAGTTTATCAAATTCTGATTGAGTTTCTGAACGCTTTTTTTGCAGATCAGTTAGTTCTTTTTCCAATTTTTTGGGATCCATGGATTCTAACTCTAATTTCAAACTTTCGGCGGCTTTTGCCTGGGAATCTTTACGAGATGCCAAGTCACTCTCCGTCGATTCAAGCAATGCCAAATCATCCCGACTATTAGACAAATCTTTGGTTGTTTTATCCAGATTTTTATCCATGCTTCTAAGCGTTTTCTCGCCTTCTTTTTTCTTTTCGATATTCTGCTGAAGAGCTACGGCTTGCAGGCGGCTTATTGAATCTTGTGGAGTTTTAGCGTTTAGACCACCAAGAAGAGTCTTTTGCTCATCAGCCGAATAAGCAGAAATATTATTTTCGATATCGGCAATTTGATCCCTTTTGACTGCCACTGCTTTTTCGGTCGCTTTTTTGTCCTTCTCCAACTTAGAGATCGATGATTTAAGCTTCTCCTTTTGCTTAAGTAATTTGGAATAGGCTATGTCGGCTTTTTTCGAATCTTTTTTCAAAGTCCTATATTCAGCCTGCTTTGCCGGCAAATTAAAAGCTCCAAGCTCTGCTTGCTTGCGGTCGTGCATAGCCGAAATGTTTTGAGCATCGCGTTTTGCCTGTTCGGCATCAGGTCTGATTTTTGCCAAATCTTTTTCCAATTTATCAATGTCTTTCTCTTGATCTTTAACATCTTTCTCAAGCGATTTTATTTGGCTTTTCAGCACTGAGGGATCTGGTTTATCCTGCGCTTGAAGTGATCCGATAAGCAATAAGCTCATCAAAAGAAATACGTATTTCATAGGGTCGTTTTTTAATTTGGCTAATATTCAAGTTAATTTATGCGATGAAAGATAGTTAATAATTCTTCCTGAAGCGCGGAATTTTTATTTGCCGTATACCATGTGTGCACGACTTCAGCAAATTCCATAAAGGGAATTTTAGGTTCCGGTTTCTGACTGTATTCCGCAACGATTCCTTGTATCTCAATAGGTCGAGGGCCCCACACTGCTTTATCCTCCATATCCGAATCCATTACGATAAGTTTTGGAATAGATCGGGAACCGTTGGTCAAATACAATTCCATCAATTCCGGATTCTCGTCGCGCATCACCAACCGCAGTTCAACATTTTCGCAAGCCGCAGCCGTTTTTGCAATGAAGGGAATATTCTGAGCCGCATCACCACACCAGGCCTCAGTAATAATGAGCCATTTCATTTGGTACGCAAGCGAGCCAATTGCTTCGGTCAATTTCTGAACAGGACTCGAGGTTTTGTTCAATCGTTTCATTCGGCTAAAATTCAATTTGGTGTAAACCACTAGGCTTTCACTCTGATCTGAACCGCTCGTTGCATTATTTGTTACTAATTCTGATATCATTTTCACATAAGCGTCGTATGACATTCCACGGTTCCACGATTCTGACTTTAATTTGTTCATTATACCTTTATTCATTTTTAATGAGGTTACTTTTATAGAAATTTCTTTGTGATACGAATTTCTCTCTATAGCTTAATAATTGGGTTTCTGCTCTATGCGGGCATTTGCGCGTTCTATTACTTTTTTCAGGAGCGTATTATTTTCGTTCCCTGGAGAAAGAGAAGCAAGTCACCCCTCTTATTAGGCTCCGAATTTACGGAGTATTTTTTGGAGGGGGAGTATGGCGGTACAATTCATGCCATTCACATAAAAGCAACCAAGCCACGTGGAGTTATTCTTTATTTTCATGGAAATACGGGGTCCATATCGCGTTGGGGCGCCATAGCCGAGGAGCTTACATCCTTTGATTTCGATGTTTTTCTTCCCGATTACCGGGGCTTTGGCCAAAGTCACGGCAAGCGAACGGAGGAAACTTTGTACAGTGATGCACTCACGTGTTACAATCGATTGCTTGAAACATATTCTGAAAATCAAATATGCATTTATGGGCGCTCACTCGGCACAGCGATGGCTTCATGGCTCTCGGCACGCTCAAGTCCGGGTGCGATTGTGCTCGAAACCCCATTCAATAACCTCATCGAAGTAGCTATGCACAATTCAGTGATTATTCCGGCCAAGCTATTTCTAAAATTCACGTTTCGAAATGATCTTCATTTGGTCAGAGCACAGGCACCGATTCTTATTGCGCATGGCACCAAGGACAAGATTGTACCATATAAATCCGGATTACGCTTATTCAAAGCCATTAAGGATAAAGCTAATGCTGAAATGCTGACCATTCCCGGTGGAAAGCATGGAAACTTAAATGGTTATCCTGTTTTTCGATCTACTTTGACGCATTTTTTTGACAAGCATTTTCCGAAAATCGATAAGGTTCGACATAATTCTGATTAATCCCGGTTTTGTTATCGCAACATACCCTGGCGGCACGCCAGACAAAAAAAACCTCGCCCTGAAGTTTTGGTCAGGATTTTCAACGAGACGCGAGCGTGGGCATCAAAAACTGACAATTGCCAATTGCAAATTATCTATTGACATTGCCAATTGCCAATTGTCAATTGCCTATTGCATGTCTACTCCGTAACCCCCACACTCTTCACATTATCATCGATTATCCTTTCTATCAGCATCCGTCTCGGATCTACCGCCGCTTTTGCCGGAAGGCTATCTGCCACAAGTACAAAAGTCGATGAAGGCTCAGTAATATGCACCCGTTTCCATTGCATAAGCTTTTCGGCATCATCGTCGGCATACAATCCTATGTCGACCCATTCGTGGAGTGGCTGTTCGGTTTCATTTCCAATGGTATCGGCGTATAGCTTACGCGAATCAATCGAAAATGTAACATCGTATTTTCCGTCCGGGCGTTTCACCGCTGCAGCATTTTTCAATCGGAAATCATACAACGTAATCTCTTTAAACCAATCGGTAATGAGGTATTGCATACTATCGGGAACTCTCGGTTGCAGATAACTCAAAAAGTTAATAGTAGTAGGATATGGCGGTTCGGCATAGCGATATTCATCCAAAAAGCTTCGGAGTGCCGCATTCACACTATCCTCACCAATATAATCCTGCAAAGCATAAAGAATTACACTTCCTTTTCCGTAGTGAATATACGTCTGGTTTTCAACTTTGTAAAGCGGAAGCTCATTTTCTCTTTCGGTAGTTCGTCCGCGCAAGTACCGACTGAAATCGTATTTCAGAAAGTTCTTCATTTTCATATCGTCCCCGCCGCTTCCTTTTTTCATAACCATGAGACTTGAGTACTCGGAAAAGCTTTCGGTAAGCATTGTGGCGCCTTGCATAAGTGCAGAAATCTCCTGATGTGCCCACCATTGATGGGCCATTTCATGGGCTATTACTGCTTCCACAACGTTATTATCTTCCTCATTTTCAAGGTTGGTAATAAATCCGAAGCTCTCAGAATATGGCATTGTGCCGGGGAAAGCTTGTGCAAAAGTGCTGTATCGTGGAAACTCTAGTATCCGCGCCTGTTTATGATAATATGGACCGAAGTTTTCTTCATAATACGCCAAAGCATGTTGCACCGCTGTGACCATTTTTGGGATATTTATTCCGTGCTTCTTGTCGTAATAAATCTCTATTTCGGTGTCCTTGTATGTATCGCGAGCCACCTCATAGCGCGCCGACATAAAATTATAGAAATAGGCCGAAGGATGATCGAGTTTGTAGTGATAATAATTGCGATCGCCCTCTTGCCATTTGTTCATTAAACTGCCAGGAGCAACAGCCATCTGATCACTCGATGTTGAGATTACTGTTTCTGCATTTACCCAGTCGGCACGACCGTCTGTCAGATAATTTTTCATACAAGTGGTGGTACAATTTTCTTCAAGAGGAGGCATTCTTTTTTTGGTGGGCAGGCCGTACTTCTTCCGATCGTTTTGATCGCTTATCTCATTTCGTTCTGAATAGCCTAGCACCGGAAGAATTGCCATATTGTTCAGGAAAGTACCGTTTTCTAATATATCGGTGTTTCCTCTATCATTTTTGAAGCCTTTGGTAATGTACGATGTGGTAAATTTCATATTCATGGTTTCACCTGGCATAAGAGGTTTTACCAATTCGTAAAAACGACAATTCAAAACAGAATCTTTCCAAACGACTTTCGCTCCCGCGATTTCGATTTTAGTATCCCATTGATCATCAATATTAAAGAAGATCGAATCAATGGGCTGATCACTTTTATTGATAAAATCGGCACTTGCCTTCACATATACATCGCGTTTCTTGGGGAAAATATCGATATCGTATTTCACGTCAGTGATAATCGGCAATGCCATATTCTCGTACTTCTTATACGTTTTTTCATAGCTCACTTGATCGAGCTCTGCCTCATCCGAGTTTTTATACGGATTGAGAATCTGTGTGTTGTAAAACACAAAGCCTGAAACCATAAACCATATGGCAAGCAGAATTCCGAAACTTACTTTTTGGGGCTTGCTGAAATTAGAACGGGCAACTTTCCATTTCTCCTTGAAATTTGTCACTATACTGCGCGGCCAGAAAATGCCGGCAGTATAAATGAGTATCAAAGCGGTAAGAATCCAGTAAAGATCAAACCAGAGCGTGCCAGTCATTCCCGGGCCAAAACCGCTCATATCGGAGTAAAATATTCCGGGAGAGCCGCCGGGTTCAAGCATATTCGAATTCCATTCCAGAATGCCCAGCAAAAATGACCAGACAAAAAGAAAGAGAATTCCGATAAAATATCCGATGTAGCGGTTGTTTGCGAAAGTCTGTATTACTACAAAAAGAGCGGCAAAAATGATATACCGGGGAAGGGTATCTATAAAGAAATCGATGAAATAAACATCGAGTTCAATGTGCGTATACCCACGCAGTAGTTGCGCCATTACACCCATGAAAATAAATACAAATTGCAGGATGATGGCCACAGAAACCAACGATGCCACCTTTGCAAATATTGAAATGAAAGAATTGTGCGGTGTAGCGTTTACAACCTCTTCGATGTGCGATATTCGATCGCGCCAAACCAATTCACCACTAAAAAAGATTATAACGATCATCATAAAAATACTCGTCGAATTAGAGATATCGCCTATTACTTTATATGTTACCGGGTAAGACTGGAGGCCAAAATATTCATAACCGCTTACAAGGCTGGTAAAAAGCAGGATAATTCCAAAAGCAGCTATAATTTTAAACACCACACTCTTGGAAATACTAAGGAAGTTGGCAAGAAAAAAACTCTTAAATTGGAGAACGTTTAATCCCTTACCAAATCGTGCATGGACTTTTGGAAGTGCGATGAATGCTGGAGCTATTTCAACTGCTTCTTTTTTGGCATTGCGCTTCTTAAACCGCAATTTTTCCCGAAAGGAAAAACTATAAAAAGACCATAGGGAAAGAACCACAGCGACGCCAATCCATATCAATCGGTTTTGCATTATTACGCCTGTAAATTCCGGGCTTAGCGTATTTCGCTCGATGGGTGTGAAATACTGACTATAAACGTTATAAGTTCTGATTCCAAAAATATCTACCAACGCTGCCAAATGGCGGTTATCTATATCTGACAGGAATGTTCCGGACGCAATATAGGCTACAATAATTCCCATGGCTCCTATAAAAGAGATGATAGTGCTTTTAAATCTATGTGCCAAGAAAAAGATAATCGATCCTGCGAGAAACATATTCGGTAGGATGAAAATGAAATACGTACTGGTCAGCGTTTTGAAATAGAAAGGACCTATGCGATCAGCATCAAGCCATCCTACAGCAGGTGCGATAATCGCTGCAAGCCAGGCTCCAACAAAAACCGCCAATAGGGGAACTGTGGACAATATAAGTGCACCGATAAAGCGACCCCAGAAGTACCCAGCCTTTTTAATCGGCAGGTGAAACATGATTTCATTAAACTGATTGCTATGATCGCGAAGGGCTGCATTATTGAAAAATGCTGCAGCAAATAGTACCCCAAATACCCCGAGAATTAGCACAAAAGTGGTAAGAACATGCGGAGCGTTTTTGTAAATATTCCCTATTGCACCCCCAATTTGGACATTATCGCTGGCCACTGCTCCAAACGACATGAGCCCAACAATAAAGAAGAAGACATAAATCATCGGACTTTTAAAAGCCGATCGCAATTCGAGTTTTAGAAATTCAAAAAACATAGTAGTTGGAATTAGGCTTCGACAGTGGGGGTTATTTTGGTAAAAAACACATCTTCAAGATTGGGCTCTACTGAAATAAAACCTGCGTCGGGTTGGGAATCGCTAAAGACGTGAATCTGCGGTTTGCCTGCAACCATCTTATCCGAAATTACATGGAACTGACTTTTGTAAGATTCGACTTCTTCACGCTCTATTGATTTCATCCACACTTTGCCGCGAAGCTCCTCAAGAACGGTGATGGGTGATCCGGAATACACAATGTCTCCGAGGTTCATAATGGCCATTTCAGAGCAAAGTTCTCTTACGTCATCTACAATGTGTGTGGAAAGAATTACGATTACATTTTCTCCCACATCGGCCAGCAGATTGTGAAAACGGTTTCGCTCGCCGGGGTCGAGTCCTGCAGTGGGCTCATCTACTATAATGAGCTGCGGATTGCCAATCAGCGCTTGCGCAATCCCAATGCGTTGCTTCATTCCTCCTGAAAATCCTTTGACGCTTTTATTTCTTTTATCGTAGAGATTTACTTTTTGCAAAAGATAATCTACCAGATCTTTGCGTTCTCTTTTGTTGGAAATTCCTTTCAAAATGGCCACGTGATCCAACAGTTGTGAAGCGGTAATGCGCGGATACACTCCAAATTCTTGTGGCAGATATCCCAATGTTCTTCTCAATTCTGATGGCTCATTTAAAATATCGATATCATTCAGGAAAGCCGATCCACTATCTGCTTCCTGAAGGGTAGCAAGCGTGCGCATCAGGCTCGATTTTCCAGCACCATTTGGCCCGAGCAGACCAAACATTCCATTTGAGATTTCCAGCGATACATTGTCGAGTGCTTTTACGCCGTTGGGATACGTTTTTGATAGGTTTTCAATACGAAGTGTTGCCATGTTGATAGGTTTAATTTGGGTGCAAAATAGAAAATGATTCGCATCCATTCTTTTAAATTGTAAGAATCTCATTGATTAATATTTAAACGGTTATATTGGTTTATGCATGGCCCTCACGCGGTACAGAAATTTCAAGTCGCTATCTTTGCACCCAATTAAATCAAAATATGAAAATCGGAATCGTACTATATCCCACATTTGGTGGAAGCGGAGTGGTGGCTACTGAGTTGGGTAAGGCTCTGGCGGCCAAAGGACACGAAATACATTTTGTTACCTACAATCAACCTGTGCGTCTGGGCTCTTTTACCAAAAATCTTTTTTACCATGAGGTGAATGTCTCAGATTATCCACTTTTCGATTACCCTCCTTACGAAACTGTGCTTGCCAGCAAACTGGTAGATGTGGTGAAATTTGAAAAGCTGGATTTGCTCCACGTGCATTATGCAATTCCACACGCTTCGGCTGCCTATATGGCAAAACAGATTTTGGCGTCTCAGGGAATCCACATTCCATTTATTACAACCCTTCACGGTACGGATATCACACTTGTGGGGCGCGATCCTTCCTTTGCTCCCGCCATTACTTTTGCAATTAATAGTAGCGATGCTGTTACGGCTGTTTCCGAAAGTTTGAAGTCTGATACATACGAGCATTTTGAGATTACACGCGATATTCACGTTATTCCTAATTTTATTTGCCTGGATCATTACCTTCCAAAAGTGGAAAAGAATTTTCGATTGGAATACGCTCCCAATGGCGAACGAATTATTACCCATATCAGCAATTTCAGAGCGGTAAAAAGAGTGGGGGACGTAGTACGAATTTTTCAAAAAATAGTGGAAAAGATTCCTGCAAAGCTTATCCTCGTTGGAGATGGCCCTGACCGATATCGTATCGAGCAGCTATGCAGAGAATTAGGAACTTGCAAGCACACCAGCATTCTCGGCAAACTCAAAAAACCCGAAGAAGTATTGGCAATTTCCGACCTTTTTCTGTTACCCTCTGAATCTGAAAGTTTTGGGCTTGCAGCACTCGAAGCAATGGCATCAGGTGTGCCGGTTATTTCTACCAACACCGGGGGCGTGCCCGAAGTGAATACGCAAGGGTTCTCCGGATATCTGAGCGACGTAGGTGATGTGAATGGAATGGCTGTAAACGCCTTAAAAATCCTTTCGGATGATTCGGTGTTGGCCACCTTCCGGAAAAATGCATTGGAAAGAGCACACGATTTCACCGTCGAAAGAATTTTGCCTATGTATACCAATCTTTACAATGAGGTTTTAGAAAAAAACAGACAAACTATTGCAAGTTAAGTAATGGCTATCAAATTATTAAGCGATAAAGTAAGCTACGAATCTACCCCCGAATATCTGAAGATTCTCATTCTGGGACGCATCGACAAATGGAAAGAATCACTTCTGCTTGGATGGATAGTGGCATGGAGTTTTTGTGGTGCGGTGGTGGCACACGAATACTGGATTTCAACGGATCGCGATCTGAAGTTGATTTACACCATCTTCATGATTTTCTGGATTTATTATTTCTACAGAATTGGCCGGGTATGGATTTTCCGTAAAGGAGGCAATGAATTAATCCGGATTGAAAATGGCGAGTTAATTCTCAAAAAGAGTTTTTTTACCTACGGAAAAACCCAAACTTTTCAACTTGAGAACATATCGCATTTCCGGAAGGTGGACCTCAATAAACGTTCCCCGGTGTATACCTATGAAAGTGGTTGGTGGGTGCTTGGTGGTCAGCGACTTTGTTTTGTACACAATGGAAGGTATGTCAAATTTGCGATGCAAATTTCGGAACCTGTTTGCAATAAGGTACACGACTTGATTCAAAAACGGATTACTAAGTATTCAAAAAGTTTGAACTAAAAGCATTTCCGCTCAGCCGGATTGTATCTCTTCCTTCAATCGTTTCAATGCGAATCATTGATTTTGCTGTTTTACCTTCAAGGACATCATTCAACGATTTTATTACCCCAAAAGGAACGTTGGCTTTATTAAAATTTGCCGAAAGGCTTTCTAAATCAATTTTTACAATTGCCTTTGTCAATTTTCGGGAAAGTTCTTGGCGGTTTTTGACTCGTTCAGGATTAGTTGAAAAATTCGTGTCTTGATGCAAATTCAACCCCAATATTTCATTGAGTTTTTTGAACTGTGCATCGCTTCCCACTGCGAGTACGATTCTTTTTCCATCCATGGTAGCAAACCAATCTCCATATGGTGCAATGTTTGGGTGAAGGGTCCCCAATGGTGTTGCGACCAATCCGTTCATAAGGTAATTGGTAGCTTGATTGGCCAAGGCCGAAAGCGAAGCTTCTTCGAGATTACATCGCACAAGAGAACCTTCTCCGGTGCGCAGGCGGTGTATTAAAGCAAGCAATGCGCCTTCCTTGAGTTGATGACCTGCAAGAATATCGATTAAGGCGACTGGCAATTTTGCAGGAACATCCTCTGCCCCAGTCATAGATATCCATCCGGTTTCGGCTTGGAGTACAACGTCGTAGGCAGGCCTTTCGCTGTCGGCAAAACCATCCAATTGTAGAAAAATCAATCCGGGATTCATTTCTCGAAGGGTAGGGAAGTCCACTTTAAGTTTAGTGGCTACCTTTTCCGAAAAATTTGAAATTACGATATCTGCTTTTTGGATTTCGGTATAAACACGGGCACGACCATCGGGATCAGAAAGATCAGCGAGTTGCATTTGCTTTGAATAATTCACAGCCGAATAATAGGCCGAAACACCTTCGGTGGTTTCGCTGGGAGTGCGCCATTTTCGGGTTACGTCGCCTTCTGTTTTTTTATTTTCTACTTTTATGACCTTGGCTCCGAGTTCGGCAAAAAACATTCCAACGGCCGGTCCGGCCAAAACACTCGAAAGTTCAATTACTTTTAGATCCTTAAAAAAATCGCTCATGAAATTTCAGTTAAAAACATTTTGGCCATTTATCGTTCTGATTCTTGTCATTGGTTGTGCAGGAATAGCTGTGCACAAAGATGCACAAAGCACGCCGGCATCTCCAAATGAAACTAAGATCAATGCAGAAACTGGAAAGAATCAGGGGGCTCTTTCCGAAGAAATACAATCAGAAGTGAATCTGAAAGTGGGCGACGATATTTCGGCACGCTTTCGCGAAATATCATCTTCCAAAGAAGTAAAGCGAATTGTTTTTGAACCGGGTGATTATTTTATTTCCGACAAACTGGAACTTCCGCGCACCGGCAGCCTTGTGGTAATAGATGGGCACGGTGCAAATATCAAAGTGAAAGGAAATAATCCGGTTTTTGTTAGCATCCCTGAAGATCAAAAACAAGCCATGGTTTGGAATAAAACGAGATATCTGATCAAAGATTTTGGAAAAATAGAAGGAGGAAGTCGCGGCGTGTTTATTGGTTCGAGCTTTAATACGGTCATTCAAAACATTGAATTTATTGGTCAGTCGCAGGCTGCTATTGACTTGGTTTTTTGTCTGATGAGCACCGTAGAGCAAGTTCTCGTTACCAATGTATTGAATGACGGTATTGTACTTCGATCAGCAGTAGAAGGTGGAACGAAGAAGCAGGTATGGCCGGGAACGAGCTATAACAATTCCCAATGCAATCACAGTGTTTTGAGGAGTTGCAGGGTTTATAACCGAAAGGAATGTACTGGCACTTCTTTCAAAATATTGCAAAGCACAGGTGTTCGTCTCATCGATTGCATTTCAGAGGGCTGGCCAAATAAACATGCGGTGTTATTTGATGCTCAGGCCTGCACCACAGCAAAATATTTCGCCATAGAGAATTTTCATCTCGAGCATGTACCAACTGATGGAGCATTATGCTTTCGCAGCAATGGAAGCATTGTCGAAGTCAATGGGCTCTATTTGCAAACCGGAAGCGCCGACAGTCCGGCGATCTGGTTGATGAACAACGGAAACTATAGTTTCAAAAACATTCCGTGGTGGCCGGAAAAGGCTTGGGTAAAATCGAGCAATAGTCCCTATGTTGTGATCGAGCAGTGCAGGGCTTCATTTTCTGATTTCAAAAATAACTGGAAAAATGCGGAACGTCCAGGTGAACCCATTTATCAGTCTTATTTAAAAGCCGAGAAGAAATTGGTGAGGTAGTGGGAGTAAGGAGTATTAAGCTGGAAACCGTGCTGGTTTATATCCTCAAAGCTTTTTGAAACTTGGGAGGTATAGAAAGAAACCAGTCTTTCTAAAAATTATTTTCAAAAAAAAAACCGACCTAAAATGGGTCGGTTTCTATTTTTAATTTGATTAAGGATTACGCATTGGTCATGCTTACCTTCTGCTTAAATGAATTTTCTTCCTTTTTGGTCTTCGGTCGTTTGTAGGTTTTCTTGGGCATAGTACCCAAAATTATATCCCACATCGGACTCGAAACCCCAAAAGCTACGGTGTCATCTTTATAATGGTGTACACTGTGATTAATCCAAAGAACGTTCAGCGCATTTTTAGGGGGGCGGAAAGCGTGGATAGAATAATGAACAAAGAGGTATAGGGAATATCCTATAACGAATCCCGGGAGAAAAGTGTATACATAATCACCCATAATGAGTTGGAACACGAAAAATAAGGCCACGAGAATTAGTACCGAAGCAGCCGGAGGCATTGCCAGTCTGGTTTTGTCTCGTGGAAATTCATGGTGAACTCCATGAAAAAGATATTGGATTCGCGTTTTCATTTTATTGGTAGGGAGCATATGGAATATGCGTTTGTGCATAAAGTACTCAAACCAGGTCCAGAAAAAGAATCCTAAGAGGAATACACCTACGCCACCAAGTACCGTCGTATAACCTCGTGAAAAATTCAGGTATAGCAAAGCGGCAGAACCAATAAAGTATATTGACAGTGGGACGGAAATGTGGGTTCGAGCCAGTTTTTCCAATACCGGATTTTTGAAGAGTGCCGTAGTTCCCTTTTCTTTAGGCGTATGTTGCATCATTCAAATTTTATACAAAGATATGCAAGGATTTCAATTCACCATGCCATATTTTTGAAATGTTTCAACCAATTTGGGGTTAAAAACATCATTAACAAGAGGATTGTTCAATTTTTGAATAAATTCTTTTAGAAAGTGTAAAAATTGAATGAAAGTATTATTTTTGCACCCCTGAATTGCCCGGGTGGTGAAATTGGTAGACATGCCATCTTGAGGGGGTGGTGAGCTATGCTCGTGCTGGTTCGAATCCAGTCCCGGGCACCCCAAAGCCGTTTTGATCGAAAAGATTGAAGCGGCTTTTTCAATTTTTAATTCGTTTGAGGTTTTTTCTCGTTTTCCCTTGCGATTGAAAATCTCGGGAATCACAAGTGGAAAATGGGGATAAACCTTCCGCTTCTCGAAGCAGAGGCGGTTAAGGCTTTGTTAGTTTTATTGATAATGCATTGGTCAATTTTTATCTAATTTACAACGAGCTTTTTGATCACACGCCCTTCTTCACTCTGAATTTCTATGAAATATAGACCACTTTCCAAATCTTCTATATTTATACGTTTTCGATCACCGGAAAAGCTTTCACTTTTTATGAGTTTTCCATTCGCATCCATTATCCGAAAGTATGCTTGAACTACCTTTGGAAAGGTCAAAAACACATAATCTGTTGCCGGATTAGGGAATACGGAAAAATCTATTTGTTGCAATTTATGAACTCCAACTCCTGAGCCGACGGGGCCAAGGGACATCGATAAAAATAATGGAAATTGATTTCCACTTCCCCACCAAAAACTGGGTAATTCTACTGAGTCCGCAACTAACATATCCCATCCAGTTTCACCTCCGCCACTTAAAAAAAGGTACTCGTTATCCATAATAGCATGATTTATAGGATACCCTGAATTGGCGAATAAAACTTCTGAATTGAAAAGTGAACTGTCCCACCTTACAGTAATTGGATATACAAAATTCACGGCATGGATATAGCGTTCTTGCCAAATGGATGTAAAATCAAGGGCATTTGTATTATATTCATTTCCCGAATTGTCCAGATAAATCCAAACTCTAAAGTCACCATTATCACTCCCTAAAGGTATTTGTCCTAAATTTTGATTAAAATCTTGCGGATAGGTTGCTGATGTATCAAATACCATCCATAAAGTGTCTTTAGCATGTGAGGCATCTTCAATCGCGAGATAAAATGGCCATTGGGCATTTTGTTGCTGAGCCATGCACTTCAAGGAGCAAAAACTACTAAAAAAAGTGGCGATTAGAAAAAGTCCTACACGGAAATTTGGAAAAAATTTCAAATTTTTCACAGTAAAAAGTTTTTGGAATTAGTTTGCTTATTCCGATTTCAAAATCCGAGTTTGAGCAATTGAACCATCTTCGAAATGAACTATAATAAGAACTTAAGGATTTATCATATCTAATTAACCACCAGTTTTTTAACTATTGTGTTGCTTTCATTCTGTATTTCTATAAAATAGAGTCCACTTTCTAAACCATCTACATTTACCTGTTTTCGGTCACCCGAAATACTGCTGCTTTTCACCAGTTTTCCATTCACATCAAGTATCCGCAGTTGTGCCTTAACCACCTTTGGAAAAGTCAGAAGGACATAATCTTTTGCCGGATTGGGGAAAATCGAAAATTCTTCTTTTCCAATACTATTGATACCTACCCCCGAACCCAAAGGCCCTCTTTCCAGATTAATGTATAGAGGAAACTGGTTGCCAATGCCACCAGCATACCAGTAATAGGGTAGCTCCACATGATTGGTTAGTGTCATATCCCATCCCGTTTCACTGCCGCCATGAGAAAATAAATAGTTATTGTCGAGAGTAGCCTTATTGATAGGATTCACTCCGTAAGTATACAAAACTTCAGTTGTAAAAAGGGAGCTGTCCCAAGTCAATACTATTGGAAGTTCGTAATTAGTCGCGAAAACTTCTGGGCCGAATACTTCTGCACTATTATTAATATTGCCCAAAACAGTGCTATATCGTTCAGTTGGATTTCCATTCACATAGTCTAAAGGGTGATAAAACCAAACTTGAAAATTGACACTATCAGTCTCAATGGGTTCTTCTCCATATAATCCAGAAATACTCCAAGGATATGTTGATGCAGTATCTAATAAGAACCATAAGGAATCTTTTGCACCATTTGCATCTTCGAAAGCAAAATAAAATGACCATTGTGCATTTTGCTGCTGTGCATCCGCTTTGGGAATGAAAACTCTGCTAATAAATATAATTACTATAATCAATAGGATACGCTGAAATTGAAAGATTTTAAAATTCTTCATAGTATAAAGATTTAAAAAAATGAATAGATTATTTCGATTTCAAAATTCGAGTTTGAGCCGATGCACCATCTTCAAACTGAACTCTAATGAAAACTACAGTTATTATCACACCTAATTAACCACCAGCTTTTTAACTGCGATCCCCGTTTCATCTTGTATTTCTATAAAATAAAGACCGCTTTCCAAATCACCTATATGTAACCGTTTTCGGTTACCCGAAATACTATTGCTTTTTACCAGTTTTCCATTTACATCAAGTATCCGCAGTTGTGCCTTAATCGCCTTTGGAAAGTTCAAAGTCACATAGTCTGTAGCTGGATTGGGGAATACTGAAAATTCAGTTGTTACTACATCATTGACCCCCACTTCAGAACCTAATGGGCCTCGCACAATATCAAAAAATAATGGAAATTGACTGCTACTACCCCACCAGAAATAGGGTAACTCCACATGGTCAGTTTGTGTCATGTCCCATCCATTTTCATCTCCACCACTAAGGAATAAATATTCATTATCAAGGGTGGCT
Organism: uncultured Cryomorphaceae bacterium; assembly: GCA_963741985.1. Classification (GTDB taxonomy): domain Bacteria; phylum Bacteroidota; class Bacteroidia; order Flavobacteriales_D; family Cryomorphaceae; genus Cryomorpha. The sequence continues at coordinate 116,001 of CAVUKD010000003.1, read as the reverse complement.
TGATTGATTGGATTCGCTCCATACTCATACAGCACATCAGCTGTAAAAAGAGAGGTATCCCAACTCATTACAATTGGAAGTTCGAAATTAGTTCCGAATAATTCCGTCCCCCAGGCGGCCTCAACATTATCAATATTGTTTACAAAAGTGTTATATCTTTCAGTTGGATTCCCGTTCACAAAATCCAAAGGATGGTAAAACCAAACTTGAAAATTAACACTATCCGGCTCAATAGGTACCTCTCCATATAAGGCAGAAATACTCCAAGGATATGTTGCCGCCGTGTCTAACAAAAACCAAATTGAGTCTTTAGCTCCTGTAGCATCTTCAAAAGCCATGTAAAATGACCATTGGGCACTTTGCTGCTGCTGTGCCATGCACTTCAAGGAGCAAAAACTACTAAAAAAAGTGGCGATTAGAAAAAGTCCTACACGGAAATGTGGAAAAAATTTCAAATTTTTCATAGTAAAAAGTTTTTGGAATTAGTTTGCTTATTCCGATTTCAAAATCCGAGTTTGAGCTACAGAACCATCCTCAAAATGAACTATAATGAGAACTTAAGGATTTATCACATCTAATTCACCACCAGTTTTTTAACTATTGTGCTGTTTTCATCTTGTATTTCTATAAAATATAAACCGTTTTCCAAGTCACCTAAATTTACTTGTTTTCGGTCACCCGAAAAACTGTCGCTTTTTACCAGTTTTCCATTTACATCGAGTATCCGCATTCGTGCCTTAATCGCCTTTGGAATAGTGAGAAGCACATAATCTGTTGCCGGATTAGGGAATATTGAAAATTCTACTTTTTCTACATCATTAATTCCTACCCCAGCATTTAAAGGCCCCCTATTTAGATTAATGTATAAAGGAAATTGACTACTACTACCCCACCAGAAATAAGGCAGTTCAACATGATCTGTTTGCATCATATCCCAGCCATATTCATCTCCACCACTAAGGAATAAATACTCATTATCAAGAGTTGCCTTATTGATTGGATTTCCTCCATACTCATACAAAACATCTGATGTGAATAGGGATGAATCCCACGTTGCCATAATCGGTAATTCATAATTGTCAGCGAATAATTCTGTTGAAAAAGCTGCCGCACTATCCGAGATATTATTCATAAAGGTATTATAACGATCTGTGGAGTTTCCATTTTGAAGACTTAATGGATGATAAAACCACACTTGAAAATTGGTACTATCGGTTTGCATGGTATGTTCGCCGTACAATCCTGAGATACTCCATGGAAATGTTGCAGCCGTATCTAGCAAACACCAAATTGTATCTTTAGCTCCTGTAGCATCTTCAAAGGCGAGGTAAAAAGACCATTGTGCATTTTGCTGCTGCTGAGACATACACTTATTTGAACCCATAATTCCAAATAATAATATGATGATTATAAAAAGGCTCTACACGGAAATGCGGAAAAAGTTTGAAATTTTTCATATAAAAAGTTTTTGCAAAAATTATGATTATTCCGATTTCAATATCCGAGTTTGAGAAATAGAACCATCCTCGAAATGAACTTGGATAAAATATACTCCATTGGTTAAACTACCCATTTGAATATTCCAGGAATCTCTGGATTGTAGAAGCATAACTACTCTACCGAATGTATCAAATACATCCATTCTTTGAATATCAGAGTTCGAATTAGTAGCAGTAATCAGAACAGAGTTGCTCGTAGGATTGGGTTGAGCCATAATTTTTACTTCTGCATCGGTATCTGTCCCATCCATTCCACGTTAATAGATCTGACCCCGAACCGGCAAGTAAGCCGTACCCACCGGCCGAAGGAATCCAGTAATTAGCATCTGAGCCGCCACCTGCACTGTGAAAAGAATTATCGCCTAAGATGGAGTGCGCAAACTCATGGCGCGCAATAACTTTTGGCACTTTACCGTGGGTAGAGCCAAACTGAGTCCAAGTATCCGACGGATGTCCTACAATATTTCCTGCACTTCCAGAAGACATTTGTCCATTACCGCTACCAAATTTATTGTGATTTCGCCATATAATCATTACCTGGTCATACGAGCTTGGTGAATCCATGCTCGGAGTTGTTTTTGGTTTTCCTGGTGAAAATGCATTTGTCCAATTATCAAACGTACTCGGCGTAACAACTCCCCCGCTGGTCAAGAAATTACCATTCATAGCAGTATTGATTGCTGCCGTAAGCTCATATAAGCCAACGTGATAATTGCTTGACGAAACAGTAAAGACACCATTATGGGTAGGGGATAATAAATAGTCACCCAAAACTTCAAGATTTCCTGACGAAGCCTCATTAAAATATCGGGTTAAAAATCCTTGGGGGTTTGATAGTGTTGTTTTGTCCACAATGTCGCCGGCCCAAACGGGTATATCATTTACAGGCCAGGTCGGATCGCCTGCTAAGTTTGGATCCAGCGAGCTGGGTGAATAATTAACTTCAGCAAATACGATTAAAATCTTTATTGTCCCGGAGGCGGGAAGATACCAACCATTTTCACTACTTGTAACCACTCGGGATGAACTGTGGGCTGCAGTGGAATCTACTAATACTTCACAATGGAATGGTTCTATTTCTTGACTGAAAAGCAAATTATTTCCACACACAATAAAAAGGAATAAAGTGATGCAGAAACTGAGTGAGTGAGTGAGTGAGTGAGTGAGTTAGAGGGGGTTTTCATGGTTAAAAGTTTTTAGAGGTTAAATCATATTTTGAAAGAAATTTGATACGAAATTCTTTTCAATAATACATATAATATTTGGTTAAAACTATCTTTTAATTATATAAATTTAACTTATATCACGAAAACACTATTGTATAATATATTAGCGGATATTTTTATCCGACATAAATTTTGTGATTATCAATCCGGATGAGGCTGAATGAATTTTCCATGATTAATTATGGAAAAGGAAATGTGCAAAAGCTCAGGCGCATTTAACGAAAGCACTCGCTACAAAAGCATAAGATTCTGAGTTGGTATCCCTCAAAGGAATGATCGAAATGAAAACATGGAATATAGATAAGTGGAATTTCCCTTTTAATATATTTTAAAGATAGGCATTGGCCATTCTAACATGTAAGTCGAACTCTGGTTGTCATTTGTGAAATCGGAATCATGACTAAAATACCACTTAAAGCAGACTTATTTTTAACAAGAGAAAATTATTCTTTCAAAAATCTCAATTTTCCACCCTCCCCATTTTACACAATTTTTTATAACGGCATCTCCGCTATTTTCAATCGCATCCTGCTTTCCCAATGAATTGACATAAAAGGTGAACCTTGTTAATCTCTCGATAAAGCTTGTTTATTCCAAGATTAGTTTAAGATATTTAAGAGTAGAAAATCTGAAACCTTTCTTGATGCGTAACTAAACGGCAAACCCGATTTTGGGAATGCTAATTCATTTAACCTTTTAATTAATAATCAGAATTCTTATGAAAAAATTTACGCTGTTTACAAGGGTAATGCTTTTCGGTACCGTGATCAGTTGTTTGGTCGGTGCTAAGAGCTTTGCTTCAAGTCACAGAGAGGCTCCGCTGATTGCCAACGACCCATTGGCAGACAACACGGATCTCTACGCCTTCAGAAGCCCCGATGATCCCAACACCATTACGATAATCGCCAACTACATTCCCGGCGAGCTTCCGTATGGTGGTCCGAATTACTACTCGTTTGGAGAAAACGTTCGTTACGAAATTCATATCGACAACGATGCGTCCATTGCAGGCGATGAAATTATTTATCGTTTTGTGTTTACCAAAGAAAATGAAGACCCTTCGACGTTCTTCAATATTCGACTGGGAGCACAAAACCTGAAAACAACTTATACCATGTACAAAAGTACGGACGGGGGTTCGTCTTTTTCTGTAGTTAAGGAAGATGGAATTGTACCTCCGCCCAATATCGGTCCCCGCTCTATTGAAGGTGCTGCCGGACTTGGAGCTGCCGATTACAATTCATTGATGTCTGCAGCCATCACAACCGCAAGCACAGGTGAAACTGTATTTTGTGGACCTATTGATGATCCGTTCTTTGTAGACCTCGGTGGTATTTTTGATCTTGGTAATGCACCACGTCAAAACAATGGAAACATTGTACGCGATGGTCTCGCGAAATACAATACTCACACAATTGCTTTGAAAATCAATATTTCAGATTTGCAAAAAGATGGGAAGACCGCTGATCAGGCTGCGAACATTCTCGACGGGGATTTTGTAATCGGTGTGTGGGCGTCGGCCAGCCGACAACAAACCAAAACGTTGAATACAGATGGACCGGGTGCTGATGAAACCGGTGACTGGGTTCAGGTATCCCGTTTGGGTATGCCGCTTACCAACGAAGTTGTAGTTCCAATTGGCGATAAAGACTACTGGAATTCTCAAACGCCTTATCAGGATCTTGCGAATATTGATCAGTTCGGAAATGATTTTTACAATCCTGAGCTCGCTCTTTATATGGATGATGACAATTTCGGAGGTGCAGTTCCTGCATTTGCCGCATTGCGCATTCAGTCTAATTCGCTTGGAGGTTTCGATTTCACAAATGGTGCCGATGGCCTGTTTGGTTTGAAAGGCAGCCCGGCGCTTGATGGAACTGCCCTTGCTGCTGACAGCCCTTACGAAGATTTATTACTTCCGGCTGCGGCTTCTCCACGGTCTGTAGATCTTTGGCCTATATTCAATACAGGTGTTCCAAATTTACCACCGTATCAATTGGCTACCGGAAAAGCTGGAAATCCTTTAGCTGCCGGAAAACCTTTCATCAACAACTTCCTTCCAAACGGAGGTGATATGTTGCGATTGAATATGGCTGTGCCGCCAACAGATCGAAACTCTGATGCGTTCAGTTCATTAGGTTTGGTTCAGGCAGCAGTGCTTGGACTTACCGACCCACAATATGCAAATACAGATATTCAGTTTATTCCAAATATGGATGGATTTCCAAACGGACGACGACTTGAAGATGATGTTACGCGTATTGAACTACAAGCCGTTGGTGGAGTAGTGCTCGCAGCAGTTGGACTATGGTATGACGATTACGATCCGAATAATCCTGTCGCCAGCCCTGTAACCAATCAACTTATTAATGTTTTACAGTTCTCTACCGGAGTGGAGCAAAACGATACGACTTTCAAAAGTACGTTCCCGTATGTGCAAACACCATGGAGAGGAACTGATATATAAAAACCCCAAAATTTAAAATTATGAAATCAATTCTAAATAAAATGACCTTTGGGTTATCGTTGGGGATCTTATTTTCTGTATTCTCGATAACGCAAGTATTGGCATCAAGCCACCGTGAGGCACCGCTTATTTCAAACGACCCGCTGGCTGACAATACAGATGTGTACGCGTTTCGCAGTCCCGACGATCCAAACACAGTGACGATCATAGCCAATTATATCCCGATGCAGCTTCCGCATGGAGGCCCGAATTACTACACTTTCGGGGAAAATATTCGCTATGAAATACATATCGACAATGATGCCAGCACCCCCGGTGATGACATCACGTATCGTTTCACTTTCAATAAAGTAAACGAAGATCCAACTACTTTTTTCAATATCCGATTGGGTGCTCAGAATCAGAAGAACACCTACACGATGGAAAAAAGTACCGATGGAGGACAAACATTTACCACTGTCGTGGAAAATGGAGTTGTGCCACCTTATAATGTTGGCGACCGAAGTATAGGAGGAGCTGCAGGTTTAAACACAACCTACGAAGACCTTTTCAACTCGGCTATAACGTCTATCGGCGATGGCGAATCTGTTTTTTGTGGGCACATCGAAGATCCTTTTTTCGTAGATCTTGGTGGTATTTTCGACCTTGGAGATGCTCCACGTCAAAATGGAACTCCACGCGATGGTCTTGCTTGCATGAACGTAAGTACGATTGCACTTAAAATCAATATTTCTGACTTGCAAAAGGATGGGTTGTCTGTAGATCAGGCTGCCAATATTTTGGATGGCGACTTCGTAATAGGAGTGTGGGCTTCGGCCAGCCGTCAGCAAATCCGTACGTTGAATACAGATGGTACAGAAACTACTGATGGTGATTGGGTTCAGGTTTCCCGTTTGGGAATGCCTTTGACCAACGAAGCTGTTATTGCCGTTGGAGATAAAGACTACTGGAATTCAATTACACCTTACGAGGATCTTGCAAATATTGCAGATTTCGGGAATTATTTTTACAATCCTGAGCTTGCTTTGTACATGGATGAAGACAACTTCGCCGGTGCAGTTCCTGCCTTCGGGCCACTGCGTATTCAGCGCAATTCGCTTCAGTCTTTTGATTTTGGAAACGGCCAGGATGGTCTATTCCCGCTCAAAGGTACCCCAGCTCTTGATGGTACAGTCTTAGCTTCCGATTCACCTTACGAAGATTTGCTTCTTCCTGCTGCCGGTTCACCCCGATCAGTTGATCTTTGGCCCATATTCCATACAGGTGTGCCCAATGCACGTCCGTATCAATTGGCTACAGGTAAAGAAGGAGATCCCCTTGCAGCCGGTAAGCCATTCATCAACAACTTCCTTCCAAACGGAGGAGATATGTTGCGCTTAAACATGGCTACTCCCGTTACCCAACGCGATGATCCTGCTTTCAGCTCACTCGGTCTGGTACAGGCGGCAGTGCTTGGTCTTACAGATCCGGCTTACGCCAATACGGATATTCAGTTTATCCCAAACATGGATGGATTTCCAAACGGACGACGTCTGGAAGATGATGTTACACGCATCGAACTTCAGGCTGTAGCCGGAGTGGTACTCGATGCCATCGGACTTTGGGAAGATGATTTTAATCCAAATGAAGATGATAGCCCTGTTACGGATCAATTGCTTGCCGAGTTGTCTTATTCTACAGGAGTAGATGCCAACGATGCACCTTTCAGAAGCACTTTCCCATATGTACAGCTTCCATTTTCTGGAACCTCTGCATGTAGCGGAAAAGCAATTGAATATGAGCAGCCCGCAGTACTTGAGCCTACACCTATTGTAGCTCCTGTTTGTGACAACTTCTCCTACTTCCTTTCAGATCACAGTGCTGAAGATGGAATCTCGGATATCTATAAAGTAAATATTGTAGATGGCAATGCCGAACTCGAATATATCGCCACCAGCGATATCGAAGTGCACATTGCGTACAATTCTATGGATAATCTGATTTATGCGGTGAGCAAATTTCAAAATTCATATCGCACACTCGATCCTACCACCGGTGCTTTCGGACCAACGGTAGATCTTGGCGGAAACTATGGTGAAATTACTGCAGCCGTAATTAACGCAGAAGGTAAACTTCTTATCGGTAGCCAGAATAACAACGCCATTTACAGTGTGAATCTATCTACGAATGAAGTTACAATCTATGATTCTTTCTCGCCTGTAACAGGTGGTGACCTTGCTTTTTCATCTGATGGAATGCTTTACCTGGCTACCCGTACCGGAACCGGATTGTATGAAAACTACCCGGAGGGGGATATGCCTGACCAATTAATCGGTTCAGTATCGAATCTAGTTACGGGTTTGGCTATAACTGATTTGGATAACTTGCTGGTTTCAGCGCATGGAAATACAAGTCTTGAAGTACGCGGTACAGATGGAACGGATCCCCATGTAAGCTACCCAGTAATGCTAAATGGAGAACCATATACGCTCCGTGATGGAGATATGGCTTCGGGTTGTAATACAGGTTCGCCACTTGAAGGTCAATGCGATAGTTTCACAACGTGGTATGTAAATCATGGAGCTGGAATAAGCGGATCAGATATGTACACCGTTGTGTTTACAACTGGCGGATTCGCGAATTTGAGTTATGTAACCAACGTTGATTTTGAAGCGCACATCGCATTTAACGCGATTGAAAATGTGACATACTTTGTAAATGCGGATGGATCAGAAATACGCATATATGATGTGACGACAAATACATTCCTCGTTGATATACCACTAAGTGGTGCGGATTTCTCTAAGATCACAGCAGTGATATACAATCCTGCAGACAATAAGCTTTATATCGGTGACGATATTTTAAATGCAATTTATGCTGTTGATGTTACTACCGGAGCTGGAACGTACTACGCTTCAGCCCCTGTATCTGGTGGTGATCTCTCCATACTTGCTGATGGTAGCCTTTATCTTGCTACCCGAACTGGAAATAGCCTTTATAAAATTGTAGAAAGCGGAGATCCTGAGTTGGTTAATACCATTCCTGAATTAGTTACCGGAATGGCTAGAGGCAATGATGCAACCAGTTTGTTCTTATCAAACAATGGTTCCACAGAGTTTACTCAAATTATGGCTTCCGATGGTTCTCCAATGGCAACTTATACTGCCATGTTGGGAGGAAGTGTATTTACACTGAACAACGGAGATATGGCAGCAGGATGCGCTGATGCGGGATTGTTGGAAGAAGGTTGTTATGGGGACTCGGTACTTGAATTCGTTCAAGGGCCCAAAACGAATGGAAGTGCTGTTCCAGCCGGCCGTTCAGATGCCGCTCAGGCCCTTGGTGAACCCGACAGAAGCAATGCTACTGGTGGATTTGTTTCACTTGGTGTAGGCGGACATATCACGATCGGTTTTGCCGGTGTGGTAGATGATGCCGACGGAAACGACATCCGCATATTTGAGACTTCGTACTCAGGAGATGAGTGTGGTGCAAGCGATGACGAATCAGCAGATTTTGAACTTTCTGCAGATGGTGTGAACTTCGTATCTGTTGGATCTCTTTGCAGAGACGGCGAAATAGATATGGCAGATGCCGGATTGAGCTCTGTGACTGCAATTCGTATTACGAATTCTCCAAGCACGAATTCTCCTGATGGATACGATGTAGATGGTGTAGAAGCAATAAATGGATGTAGCAATGCTATCGATGATGGCATGGAAGCTGTTGAAGCTCAGTCTATGCTTACTTCTTATCCGAATCCAACATCAGGAGCTTCGGAAGTGGTATTCCATATAGCCAATGAGAGCAAAACCACCGTTGAGGTGTTCGATATGAATGGACGAAAAGTAGCTTCACTCTTCGATGAGGTGGCGAAATCAGATCAGGAGTATCGTTTGAATTTCAACGGAAGTGATTTGCCAAACGGCGTGTATGTGTACCGCCTGACGACAGATCATGAGACAATCATTAATAAGTTTATGATTGCCAAGTAAAGTAAAAATAAGGCAGCGGTCCCTTCTGGCCGTATAGTTGAATAATGATAGAAACCCTTTCGTCCACGTGGCGAAGGGGTTTTTTATATTGAAATATGCTTGAAAAAAATGAACCTTTGAAGGCAATTCCCGACGATTTAAATGAGTACGTATATATTTCTCCGGATTTTAAAAGGAAATACATAATCTACAGGCTTTGGGCTTAAATGCGCGTATATGCCTTATACGTTTAAAAAAAACATGTTTTCCATTTTCTTATGTTTTCTAAAATCTGAATATACAACCTCGCCGTATATAAGCTGCAACAATAAATGAATCTAAGCCATTTGCTTAACCAACTTATTAATCAGATTATCATGAAAAAATTTAACTCATTGCTTTATTCCATAGTCGGAATCTTCGTGCTTTCTATTTCCATTATCTCGTGTTCAAATGATTCGCAATCGGACAAAGAAACCAACTCGAAGCCAGCTTTTGCTGCACTTCCTGAATTACAAGAGCGCGGAATAGCTTACGGCCCGAATGAAGAAATGGACAATATCTCGCGCATCTATGCCAAGTCTGTAGATGAAGTAAATAAGAATCCTTATGATATTACAGCCCGAATTACGCTGAGCGAAGTGTTTATTACGGAAGGAAGACTTACCGGCAATCACACCTACAATTACAACGCAGCCATCCAAATACTCGATGAAGTTTTGGCTTCCGATTCGACCACAGCCGATCAGCGATTCAGTGCCTTGGTCGATAAAGCTACCGTAAAGTTGAGTCTACATCAATTTGCGGAAGCGCAACAGCTCGGCGAAGAAGCTTTGAAAATAAACAGCCAAAACGCCGGAGTGTATGGCGTACTCGTAGATGCAAATGTGGAACTCGGACATTACACGAAAGCGGTAGAAATGAGCGATAAGATGAATTCCATTCGCCCGGACTTGCGATCGTATTCGCGCATTTCTTACTTACGTCAAATATATGGCGATGTGAAGGGTGCCGAAGACGCCATGATTCTTGCCGTGAAGGCCGGTTATCCCGGCATGGAACAAACGGAGTGGTCGCGTATCACCCTTGGAAAACTCTATGAAGATTACGGAGATCTGCCTTCGGCGAAAATGCATTACAGCATTGCTCTGCGCGAAAGACCCAACTACGCTTTTGCAATGGCGGCACTCGGAAATCTGGAACGTAAGAAAGGAAACTTACTAAAAGCCGAAGAACTTATCACCAAGGCTATCCAGTTTATGGAAGACGCTTCATTTTATGAGAAGCGCGCGGAAGTGTACCGTGATATGGGCGACTCGGCAAAGGCTAAGGCCGATTATGCTACGGCACTTAATATTTTGCAATACGCACAAAAAACTCCGCCTGACGGAACCACCTCGGTGGATGGTAAAACGTCGAATGCGTATGCCAATCTCAACGGAACCCAAAACCACAACCACGGACTTGCCATTGCACGGATATGTTTTCAGGAAGGCAATGAGCTCCAAAATGCGCTCGAAAATGGTGAAAAAGAATATGCAATTCGACCCGACAATATCGACGTGAATAAAGCCCTTGCCATGATCTACTACGAAAAAGGCAACATGGAAAAAGCAAATGAGCACTTAACAAAAGCACTCGCTACAAATACAAAAGATCCCGAACTTGTTTGCCTGAAAGGAATGATCGCCGTGAAAACAGGGGATAAGGCTCAGGGCAAAAAACTGATTCGTGAATCTTTTAAAACGAACCCATATCAGGAAGCGGGACTGGAGGAAGAGGCCAGGGAAATGCTGGCTTCGTAGATGTCAGTCCGGACTTTGGTCAATTACGTCGTGTGATTGCTGAGGTGCACGATTTCTCAATAGCTGACTTGCAATCCCATTGCGAAAATCGATCAGTAGATATCCAATGAGAATGTTTAACCCGGTGTGCAACCAGTTTGGAAAATAATTCACTCCCGTGTCGAAAGGTTCATCCGAAATGGGATATTTGGGACGCACCAGATCTGCAAATCCTGCGAGTGATGCTCCAATAAAATTGGTAAGATTATCCAGAATCATGAGTCCTCCTATCAAAATACAACTGAAAAGAATAAGCTGCCGTGCATTCAGGTCTGCAAAATTTATAGTTTCCGTATCGAACCCCTTTTCAAGCTTGAATAACTTGATAACCCTGTCAGTATTATAAAGAAGCAGAATAAAGAGGAAGACCGGAAACCCGGCCGAAACGATCAAAAGTATGATTTCTTTAGGGTCAAATTGTAAATTAATCAAAAAGGGGAGACTTTTGGGTAAGTAGAAGAAAAGTGCAGCGACGACGGAATACAGCCCGAAAATTTTAATAATTATCCGAAAAAAATCTCTTTTGGTCATAGCACTGGTAAAAGTTTCATGCTAAAGTGTGAAATAATTTTGAAAGTGAAATCATCAAGATCGGTGGTGAGATGAATATTTTTTTGTTTCTGGCTCATTCTTTATAAAAATATGCGACTAAAAAATCTGAAATTAAAATCTAAAATCACATTCCAAACGTTAGTAAACTAAACTAAAATATAAGTCATGAAAAAAGTAACAACTTTATTGCTCGGAGTCCTATTAACTATTTCGGGATTTGCCCAAATGGAAACTACAATGGTAGGCGGAGAAAAGATGTATCCGAAGAAAAACATCATTGAAAATGCCATAAATTCTAATGATCATACTACACTCGTAGCCGCTGTAAAAGCAGCTGGATTGGTGGAGACCCTTCAGGGAGATGGACCATTTACCGTCTTCGCGCCGGTGAATGATGCTTTTGAAAATTTACCGGAAGGAACTGTTGAAACGCTCTTGAAACCAGAGAATAATAAAAAACTTCAAGCGGTGTTAACCTATCACGTAGTAGCCGGAAAATACGATTTTAAAGCACTCAGCGAGGCCATTAAAAAAGGTGGGGGAACTGCCAAGCTCAAAACTGTTCAAGGTGGAACCTTGATGGCCAAAATGAATGGCGAGCACAACATCATCATCATGGATGAAAAAGGAAATACTGCACACATTTCCGTCTACGATGTGTATCAATCCAATGGAGTGATTCAGGTAATCGACGGAGTATTGTTGCCTTCATAAAGTCGAAAGATATATTTGTTGCGGAAGGCTGCCCGGCTATAAGTCAGGTGGCCTTTTTCTCTTTACTCTTATCTGGATAAATTTAATAGAGACTTCAAGCCTGCACGCTATTTCTTTTAAAAAAAAAACTGCAGGATTCCGAGAAGGGTGGAACCAGATTCCGCAGTGGATTGATGATCGGCATCTTGGAAATCATCAATTTAGATATACTCAGAGTCAACTATACTTATGTTTATACTGCACTGCTCCTCATCGATCCGGACTCCCTATTTAAACGATCAGTGGTGCATTCGAAAATAGGCCGGTCTGTGGATTCAGAGAATCTGCAGATTCACCATTGACACTATTATCGGATATGCTCACCAAAACTTCTGAATTAAATAAGTTATCTAAAGGGATCCATATTAAGTGAACGTTTCGGACTTTCTGACTTGAAACATTTAATGAAAATGAAACGTGGACAAAAAGCGGGCGAATTTTACCGTTTCGTATGATCGATTTCGTTCAAGAAAAATTATTGGAATGGCCAAATATGAGATCTCGGATTGGGAAAATGAAATCTTCAATCGGTGAAAAGTTTTAATTGATCAACTTTATTTAGCGTTAATTGAACAAATTCAAAAAGTTCATGTTAGCGTTTATAATATTCCAACTATATTTGTTCACCAATAATTTACAATTTGCCAACCGCACCAGTCGAAACTCAAATAGTAAGCTTGTTCGCCAGAGGTGATGTAAAGGCTATGGATTTGCTTTACGACCATTATGGGGATACACTCTATGGTGTGATTTATAGAATGGTAGGCAATGAAGCTGAGGCAAAGGATATCTTACAGGATGCTTTTGTGAAAATCTGGAGGAAGTCAAAATTATATGATCCTTCCAAAGGAAAATTATTTACATGGTTGATGAGTATCGTCCGCAACCAAACGATAGATTTAATTCGCAAAAATAAGCGAGCAGGAAAAATCCACAGCGATGCCAGCGACGTAGTTATGGAAGTTACTGTTGCAGACAATGCGGATTTGAGTTTAAATCATGACATTCAGAAAGTATTAGCGCAATTGGATGAACACCAAAGAGAATTAATAGAACATTCATATATCTTTGGATATACCCATCCACAAATTGCTGAAAAATTTGACATGCCTTTAGGAACTGTTAAAACAAGGATACGCGGAGCAATGCAAGAGTTGCGAACGATATTTAATAATGGACATAAATAACTACATAGCATCAGGTATTCTTGAAGATTATGCGCTCGGAATGGCGGGTGATCAGGAATGTAGAGAAGTGGAGTGCATGATGAAAATATATCCTGAAATTGCAGAGGCATTGCGTGTGTGTGAGAATGATCTGGAGCGTTTTGCTTCGGCTTACGCCAAAAAAACACCCGCGGATATGCGCGAAGCCGTTATGTCAAAATTACACGGTGTTGAGCAAGAATCTCCTATGCGTATTGTGAAGGAAGCTGCTCCTATTGAGAAAGCTAAGGAAATTCGAGTTGAATCTCACGTTACCGAGAAAAAGTCTGGTTTTGCGTATGTGGCTGCGGCGGCGGCTGTGATTGCTTTTTGTGTCGCAGCGTGGCAATTCACCGAAAATAAATCGAAAGATCAGAGAATTCAGGAATTAGCTGAATCTCAGAGTGCATTGAATACGCAAACGAACGAGCTTCAGAATCAGGTGGCTCAGCTATCTGACGGATTGAGCGAAATGTACAATCCTGCTGTTAAAAAAGTGATGCTCAAATCGGTGAAAGAAGGCGATAATATGCAAATGGCCTTGATGTGGAATACCAAAACGGGTCAGGTTAAGCTGAGTACCGATGGCCTACCAAAATTACCTTCAGACAAACAATATCAACTGTGGGTGCTCAAAGATGGCAAGCCAAGTGATATGGGGGTGCTTTCCAAAACCGATGACGGAATCCTTATTGCTTCAAATGAAACTATGGATGGAGACACGTTTGCCATAACCGTTGAACCTTTAGGTGGAAAGCCTTCACCATCGTTAGATCAACTGGTCGTAATGGGTGCAGTAGGCTAATTCTCTCCGATGATTTTTTGGATGCGGTGCGGAAAGATATTTTCGATATGCATCAATTGACAAATAAGCGCGCTATTGATATCCGTCTTGTGTTGTTTGAAACACGCGAGTCATATTGGCTTCATTCCATAAAGTAGCCTGATAGATCAGAATAAAACCTTCTATAGATAGCAATCTAAAATCTTTTCTCTTATCCAAGTATTAAGAGATTCTCCAATTATTGAATAATCACTTTTTCAACGGTTGGTTGATGGCCATCATCTATATTCAGAAAATAGAGTCCTTTGGCTAAATCAGGTCTTTTCACTCGAATTAATTTTTCATTTGTGGTTTCTTCCCATTGAATTTTACCAAAACTATCTATTATCTTCAACTTTACGTAGTTGTCACTTTCTCTTTGAATTAAAAATTCTCCTTTATTAGGATTTGGATAAATAAGTATACCGCTGTTGTGTTCAAAATAGATCGATTTTATAGGAAAGAAAGTTTGTTGGCCGTCAAAATCTGTCTGAGATAAACGGTAATAATTTACTCCATCCGTAGGAGAGGAATCAATATATTCATACATCTGTTTGCCATGAACCGTACCGGCGCCGTTTATCCTTCCAATTTCATGAAAATTTGCAGCATCCGCGCTCCGTTCAATGGTAAAATATGCATTATTTGTTTCCGTTTCCGTCACCCACTCCAAGAGCGCATCCTTCTGATCTTTTATCACCTGAAAAGAGGATAGTTCAATAGGTAAAGGATTTATTCCCGAAAGGGATCCAATGGTAAATGGACTGAATTCTGATATAGGGAATCTACTAGAAATCATACCGCCTTGCGCGTTGCCATCAAATGATTTTAACCCTTTGTTTTCCCATTCTGTTCCGTTCCAATGAAGTACCTGAAGAAAGGAAGGATCTGTAATTCCACAGCTTCGTACATCTTCATACGAAAGTGAAACGCTCACTGATGACTGACCGGAGGTACGATCGAGAACCCAGTATTCGCAGGAGCTGATTGTACTTAGAGATCCATCCTGACTATTCGTATAATATCCCGCATTATTTGGATCGTCTTTGGTATACTCAGCTGTAAAGGAGTCTGTGGCATTCTCAGGTGCCGATATTTGAATGGGGCGCATACGTGGTTCCTGAACCTACAGGAAAGGTGAATCCTGTATTGCCTATTTTACGGACTTTTCCATCAATAAAGCTTTTAGTATTGGCACTTCTCGAAACGCTTCCATTAAGATAAACCACTTCTGAACTACCGGTTGCAATTTTTCCTTTGATAAATAAGGTTTCCGCACTAATTGAAATAGAAGATGAGAGTGTAATTGTCGTTTCTGCATTGTCTAGGTTGATAATTAATTTATTGAATTCCAAATTCGTACCCATTATCTGGCGATTGTTTGCACCGTTAAAAGTCACCTTACCATCTCCAGGAAAAAATGAGCCATCTATATTGAAATCTCCATATACAATCAAGCTCGCTTCATTTGTTATCGTAAGTGATGTCCCCGATCCAATATCAATATTCTTAACATATTCAAGTGTGTTTACTATAGGTGCAAAAGGTGTTCCGGCCATTATTTTGACCGACATATCCATGTTTGGCAAGCCGTAAGACCAGTTGTTGGAGTCTTGCCAATCTGAACTGATCGCGCCTATCCATTGGGTAAATGTCTGCGGACCGGAAAAGTGGATAAAGTTTGATATGAAAGAAGTTGAACTGTTGCACCCTGCAATATCCGGCGTTACGGTACAGGTGATTATATCTTCATTCGCAATTTGATCATAGTTCAGAGAAGTTCCGTTAATTCCTAAATAATTGTTATTTACCTTCCACTCCAGTAATGGCGATGCGCCCAGACCTGAAACATGTGCATTGAATTTGCCACCATTTGGGTTTCCTACCACCGCGTTTTGAATAGATCCTCCTTCGTCACTTAGTCCTACGTCCACAAGAAGTGGAAGGGTAGGAGCCACATTGCTGGCGTATACCAGAGTTTCGTTTCTATAGTATTTTACCACATTTTCTTCAACGGATATTCGCAATACATCCCCTAAACTATAAGTTTGATTCCCCAGCCGCCAAGATCCTGATTCATAAATAGTAAACTTACCGTTTGTACCCAACAGTATAGCATAATCAGTGCTCCAATAATTATAGCCCATATCGCTTGTGCTCAATCCAATAGACTTCTTTTTATTGGTTTCATTAACTTGATAATCGAAATACCCACCATTTTTAACTGTATTCAGCGAGCTACCGCCTGCATTGAATTGATTGTATCCCTGAACTTTCGTTAAATCATTGTCGTTAACGGAGACATTCGCCAGGCTTGAGGGATTCCAAACTACTTCTTCCTCAGCATATCCGTTGCTGTTTTGGAGCATAACTCCATCTATATAAAACAAATTTGGCGCGAGCGTAGTATTCTGGATTATTCTAATCGGATTACTCTCTAAAGCCACCGTTCCGCATCCGGGAGTCTGAATAGAAAAGCTACACAAAACAATATCGTTGGTCGCCATATTCTCAAGGGTAAAATTCGCATCGCTAATTCCTGTATTTTGACCGTTTACTTTCCACTCAATTTGGGTATTCCCTATTAGTGCAGAGGTTAAACTAAAACTTCCCTGACTTGGGTTGGCTATTTTAGCACGTGTTATTGTAGCATTGGGATCCTGAATGGTTCCATCTGCAATAAGTGGTAAAGTTGGAGCATTCGAACTTACATAGAGTATATTTCCATTTTTGAAATATTTTACCACCCCATTATCTACTGCGATCCGCATGGTATCATTCGGCGATATTGAACCAAAAGAACCCCGCCACCATCCATTTTCATATATCACAAGGCTACCGCCGGATTCTAAGTAAAATGCATATTCTATACTGTACTCCGAGTTGCCACCATCCGCCGAACTTAAGCCAACCATTTTGCGGGTATTGGTTTCTCCGGTACCAAATTCCAGATAGCCATTGTTAAATACTCGGTTGGTTGAGTACACTCCCCCATTCCACGTAGAATATCCCTGTGTTTTTGTGACATTTCCTCCGTTAATATTCATGTTATCCGGAATATTAGCATTCCAAATTACACTTTCCTCTGCAAGGAAGCAGCCCTGTTCTTCAGGCGTACCCGAAATATACAAATCGTCTATACTCGGAAATACTGTTTCATGGAGGGTCATACTATTCGAATTCAGCGTATTACCGCTACAGATTCCGGATACCGGAAAAGCTTTACAAGTAATAATATCCCCATCTGAGAATGAATCTAATGCGATTACGTCATTGGTCTGCTCAAGTAAATTATTATTTTGGTACCATTCGTATGTGGTACTATTCGCAGGAATTTGATCACCGAAAGCCTGAATGGTAGTACCCGTAGTGTTCGTCAGAGTGACGTCTGATATTCTTCCATTACTCTGCCGAAAAGCGAGGTCAACGTTCAACGGAAGACTCGGAGCGACTGTACTTGTATAAAGTAAGGTGCTATTGTTGTAGTACTTTACAATATTATTTTCTACTGCGATTTTAATTGTGTCCCCTATTTCATACCAGCCTGCAAATGAACGGTAGTTTCCTGATTCTCTGATGTCTGCAAACCCGAAGTTGTACAACACAATAGCATAATCAATGCTGTTTAAAGTGTTTGAATAAGGACTGTTCGTATGGCTTAAGCCAAAAACACGTGTTTTATTTGTTTGATCGATAATGGTTTGAGCGAACCCGCTGTTGGAGACACCGGCTGTGCTATAGGCACCGGCACTCCAATTTGAAGAGTTACCTGTATTTTGAACTGTTGTTCCTTGAACGGAAGTGTTTACTAATTGGGTGAAAATCGCTTCTGATTGAGACAGCATACATCCTGAAATGTTCGGGTCAGGTTCGATAGTTAGTCCACATTGGGCAAAACATAGAGATTGAATCAGGGCAAGAACGGAGAGAATACAATAACGCATAAAGTTTAAGGAGTAAATTCTGTGTGATATACTTAATCCCTGATTTTTGGTTACAAACACCCTAAATATGATGATGAAAACTTGTATAGTGTCGATGAAACAAAATATAGTTAAATAGTTGATAATCCGATATATGAAAGTCATTCGTAGATGGAAAATGAATATTTAAATTTTAAATAGTGTCAATGGTCGAAGGTATCTGCTAAATAGTCGAAATAAATCTAAGTAATTCGAAATAAAATGAGACAAAATGCAATTCTTAAATTCATGGGAGTGATTAAGATTTAGTTGGGTTAAGCTATCTTCGCTGGATTAATAGACTACATTATTGGAAAATTTCACCGAAGGCCAGTGGGAAAATTGGGCTGAGTCATTGGCGCTAAATGATTGGCTTGCAATCGATAATTTTCTATCACCCTCAAATCTGAAAAAACTTCAGGATTATCTCTTCGTGAAACTGGAAGAAGAAGAATTTCGGAAAGCGGGTATAGGAGCCTTGGGCGATTTCACGATTGAGAAAGAAATACGGGGCGACTGGATTTACTGGCTCGACAGAAATCGAGATACCGAAATAGCATCTTTTTTTCAACTCATTGAAGAATCTATCCACTATCTGAACAGGCTTTGCTTTTTAGGTATAGCCGATTCAGAATTTCATCTAGCGCACTACCCGAAAGGCACCCATTATGAAAAACATATGGACCAGTTTAACGAGAGAAGCAATCGGTTGATTTCATTGGTTTTTTATTTGAATGCAAACTGGCACCCCGCAAATGAAGGTCAGTTGCGGATTTATCGAGACGATTCCTTCGTCGAAATTGAACCCATTGCCGGAAGGCTGGTTATTTTTAAAAGCGAAGGAGTGCTACATGAGGTGACGTATACACATGTGAGCAGATACAGCCTTACGGGATGGTTGCTACGAAAACCGCCAGGAGTTGGATTCCTGGGGTAGTGAAAAATAAAGTTCCGGTTTTTAAGAAATATCATCGGGTATTCGGAATAATCCGTTTTATTCCATAACATTGGCTTTTAATTTCAATCAGAAATATTCACCAAAAATGCGAATACCTATAACAATTGCACTCATATTTGCCTTCTCAGGCTTTCAGTCGTGTGCCAATAATCCGGAAAATTCATCTCAAACATCAGCCGGTTTGAAGGCAGAACCGACAAATGAAATAACCCAAACCGACTGGAAAACCCAGGATGATCCTCTCTACACGTTGGATTACCCTTCGAATTGGGAGGTGACATACACCGGCCAGCAGGGGATTAGTTTTGTAGCTATTTCTCCGAAGATCGCTGGTTCTGATAAATTTCGCGAAAACGTAACCCTCATTGTTCAAGACCTTAAAGGCAAAGAAACTGATCTTGAAACTTTTGTAGATGGCAATACACAGCAAATTCGCGATATGATTACCGATTCCAAACTCGTGGAAAACAAAGAAGCGGACTATGGTGGTGGCACCTATCGTGAAGTGCAATATACCGGCGAGCAAGGTTCATCTACACTGCTTTATACCCAACGATTCTATATCCATAATGGATATGCTTTTGTGTTTAGTTTTACCTGTCCTCAGAAAGATTATCCTAGCTTGTCGCCAATGAGCACTAAATTTTTAGATAGTCTGCATTTGAAGTAATCCTGATTTCGTGTAAGGCTTTATTCTTGTCGCCCATACCTGTTTGAAATCATGCCTGTTATGGAGAATTACTTCAATAGTTTATAATTTTCTGATGACTGAATAAAGTCTTCTGATGCATAAATTTTTCTAATTTCGGCATCAATCCATATGACTACTGCGGCTATTATTACCCTTCTGTTTATTGTTTTGGCAATTGTACTTTTTGTCACAGAAGCACTTTCCATCGATCTGGTAGCCATCGGAATTATGGTTTTACTGATGCTCACCGGAGTGGTCTCGGTGGGCGAGGGGCTGGCTGGTTTTAGCAATCCGGCAACGATCACCGTGGCTTTCATGTTTGTGCTCAGCGGTGCACTTCTAAAAACAGGTGCGTTGCAATACGTTACCCATCGGCTCACAAAAGTTTTTGTGAAAAATCTGAGGCTCGGTGTTTTCCTGATGATGGGTCTCGTGGCGATAATTTCCGCTTTTGTGAATAACACTCCAGTGGTGGCGGTTTTTATTCCAGTGGTTATTCAAATCGCCAAAGCGTCGAATATCAATCCGGCAAAGTTGCTTATCCCGCTTTCTTTTGCTTCCATAATGGGAGGGATGTGTACCCTTATCGGGACATCTACAAACCTTTTGGTAAATGGAATTGCCATTCGTGAAGGCGTGAGTGAGATTGGTATTTTCGAAATGACGATTCCCGCGCTGATCCTATTGGCGGTCGGAATATTGTATACCGTATTCATCGGTTTTCGAATACTGCCTTCGCGAAAAGTGGAATCAGATCTCAAAGAAAAATTCGGACTGCGCGACTACCTCACGGATATAGAAATCCTTCCTGATTCGACCCTTGCGGGAACGAAAATTATGAACTCGGTTTTGGTGCGCCAGCTTCGTATTGATATTCTCGAAATAAAACGCGGCGACAATCGCTTCACTTTACCTCCCGGAGATTTTGTGCTGCAAGCAGGCGATGTGCTCAAAACGCGTTGCAGCGCCGAGAAAATTCGTGAACTAAAAGATCAGGCGAAGATTGTACCCACTTCCGAAATGATGATCGGCGACCACAATCTACGCGAAGGAAATTCCACCCTAGTAGAAATGGTAATAACCTCTAATGCCGGTATGGAAGGTCAAACCCTTCGTGAAGCCGATTTCAGAAGAAGATTTCGCGCCGCTCCACTTGCCATCCGACACCGTGAAGAGGTGCTCCACGAAAACCTTTACGAAGTAAAATTGCGCTCCGGCGATGTAATCCTTGCTGAAGTGAAATCGCATTATATTCAAGCGCTCAAACAATTGGAAAATGAGCAAGACGCACCTTTTGCGATTATCTCCGAAGAGCGGCTTGAAGATTTCGACCGCAAAGGATTTAGAAGAAGTATTTTTATTGTTTTCGCCATGGTGTTCCTTGCGGCAATGGGCTGGGTCGATATTGCTACGGCTGCTATTTCCGCAGTAGTTTTGCTCGTGCTCATCGGTCATATTTCAATGAAAGAAGCCTACGAATCTGTCAATTGGAAAATTGTGTTTGTTCTCGCCGGTGTATTGAGCCTCGGTGTAGCGATGCAAAATTCCGGCTTGGATCTGCAAATCGCTTCCTTATTTACCGGCAGCCTCGGAGTCTTTGGGCCATTTATTATCCTTTCGGGAATATATTTCGTTACCTCTGCACTCACCGAAGTGATGTCCAATAACGCCACCGCCGCGCTCATGGCTCCGATAGCTATTACAACTGCCGCAACGCTCGGTTTGAGCAGCACTCCTTTTTTGATTGCTGTAATGTTTGCAGCCTCGGCAAGCTTTATGACGCCAATAGGCTACCAGACCAATACAATGGTATACAGCGCCGGTCAGTACAAGTTCACCGACTTCCTCAAAGTCGGATTTTTACTGAATATCCTTTTCTGGATTATTTCCAGCTTTCTGATTCCGGTGTTTTTTCCGTTTTGAGGGAGCGTTTTTGGTTTCATCACCTATGTCACACTGAACTGTCATGCTGAACTTTCACGCTGAACTTGTTTCAGTATCAGTATCAGGGTCGTTTTTTTGGTAGAACAGTTCTAAGGCGAGTCTGGATGTTTTGAGGATTGATATGAAAGATATCCCGCTGCATTTCTCATAATTTTTCTTAATTTTAGAAAATAGCTTTTTATCAATCTAAACCAATAGAACCATGAAAGCATTTTCTATCGTTTCGCCTAAGCATCTGATCCTCTCTCTCTCTCTCTCTCTCTAATGTTGGATTTCGTTAGCACTGGAATCTTCGCCCAAACCGTTTTCGAAGATTGGGTACAAGGAACAGGTACTCAAAATTTCTTTTTAAAAAGTACCGTCAAGACCGACAATCTAAAGAATGTGTATCAGGCTGGTGCCACCATTTCTCAATCTGGCGATTATGATGTGATCTTAACCAAATACGATGCCAGAGGGCAGGAATTGTGGACGCAAACTTACGACGAAGCAGGTTACAATGACGCTGCCGTGGATGTTTATGTTGACGCGTCACAGAATATCTATCTTGCCGGTACCACTTTCAATTCGGCAAATTCTGGTTATCAAGTTTTGATTTTAAAGTATAATTCGTCAGGAACCCTTCTCTGGAATGAAACCTATTCGTATCCCGGTTCACTTTACAATGTGGCTACTTCTATTACCGGCGATAACAATCGAATATATATTGGAGGTATCACCTATAATTTACAAACTGCTTCTGATTATCTCGCACTTTCATATAGTACGAGTGGCAATCTCTCATGGAGTTATACATGGAATAATTTAGGTCTCGACGATGGAATAACCAAAATCTATAAATCCGTAAACATACTATCCCTTGCAGGTGGCTCGGAAATTAGTCCAAATAAATGGATATACGCAATCATTAACCTGAACCCGACCAATGGAGCATATTTAAGTCAAAATTTATCAGGAGACTCTTCTGATGGTATTGATCGGATTACAGATATTGCCAAAGATGCTGCCGGAAAAATATATGTTACCGGTGGTTCGGCCAATCTAATCGACAGTTGGCACCCTCATAAAAATAAATTTGACAGAAATATATCGAGATTATCTGATGGACTATATTTGGTTAAAGTATTGTGCGACACGCAATCTTCTTCTATCAAATTTATCAAGCAATGATGCGATTATTATTAGCAATAGTGCTTTTAGGTATTTGCTTAAAATCAAATGCCCAATGGCAAACAATTCACGAAGGAAGTATTTATTCAAACGATAAAGATCTCTATTTTTTAAATCGGGATACTGGTTTTGTAGTTGGTAATAGTCTTGACGGTGCTTATATATTGCGAACACATGATGGAGGTGCTCATTGGGATTCATTGGCATACGAAGGACACCAGTTTAGAAACACTTACTTTCCGTCTTCGGATACCGGTTATATTAGTTGCTTTTATGAAAACCAAATTGCCGTAATGCGCACGATTGATGGCGGCGATTCTTGGCAAAGGGTAGCTTCTAATCTGGAAAGTGCTGTATCTATACCTTACGCAATCTCTTTTTTTAACAACGATACGGGAATCATTTCACTACCAAGCTGGTGGGCTATTACCTATAATGCGGGTATTGACTGGATAGAACTACCTGAAAGTCACCTTTTCGGTACCCGGGATAGCGATATCGATAGTGACTTTTACATTGGAATGGATGGTGCAATTCTCATTTCGGGGAGTATAGATGATTTTATCTTTACAAGAGATACCCTTTCATATCAAGGCTCACATTCATACTTAAAAGCCCATGATCACCGCTTTATCTCATCCGCAATTGGTCAAAATGGTCAAGACCTTGGTTATCCAAATGGGAGCTTTGGTATTATCACTATGGGCAATGGAATAACACAAGAAAGGAATATAACTTATTATCCCTTTTTATCGCGTGTTTTTGATTTAAGTTGGCCTTCAGAAGAAATAATTTACGCAATACATAATTCAGTCTACAATGAGGGCAACAATGTCAAATTCTTCATGAAATCAATCGATGGCGGTCAAACTTGGTTTCGGCAGGAAACCGTTGAACCATATTACTACGGCACCTCTAAAATATTCTGTCCAAACGATACTGTCTGCTATGCAGTAGGCGGCTACGGAGGTCGCATCTACAAAACCATAAATGGTGGCGGCCCACTCCTCGAAGAGGTTACGCAAGTCCCACTCTCAGTCGCAGAGATAAAAGATGATCTAAACTTTTCGATGGCTCCAAATCCTACAACAGGACTGGTGACTATAAAATCCGAGAATGAACAAATTAAGAGAATAGAAGTTTTCGACCTTCAAGGAAAATCAATTCTTACTTCTTTCCCCAAAGCCTTTGCGGCTTCGATAGACCTTACTAAAGATCCAAGCGGGATTTATTTGGTTCAAGTACTGGCGGGAGATAAAATTCTTGGTGGGAAAATTGTGGTGGAATAAATTAAAAATTCACACCTTATTTCAGTATTCAAATGTTTTAACGGACGCTACATTTATTGCGTTTGACTATCCATTATAAAGTCACAGGTTATAATCCGAAGTGAAAAACGGAAAGTTGAGTCGATGTAATTTGATTGCTTTAAAGGGTTTATTCCGATTTTGCAAAGAGGAACAAAAGGGTTTCCTAAGGGGTTCATAAGGGTTAGATAAGGGGTTCATAAGAGGTTCATAAGGGGTAACTCCCTACCAACAGTACACCAACTTCGCACATAACCTATACTTATCCCATGGTTAACCCATGCTTATCCCATTCTTTACCTATACTGCAGGAATTGGATTTTTGTGGAAATGAGACCGGAATCAATCAAAAAATCAAAAACCGCGTAAGCGATAAACTTACAGGTTTTTGAAGTTTCGAAAACTATCTGGTGACCCCGCAGGGGCTCGAACCCTGGACCCATTGATTAAGAGTCAATTGCTCTACCAGCTGAGCTACGGAGTCAATTAGGACACAAAGATACAAACAGTGAAGTACTACCAAACTTTATTTATGAGAAAATGTATCACCTTAATTGAGACCGATCTGTATGATACAAAGAAACGGAATACTCAAACTATGGAAAGTGCTGATCCTTTATGCGCCGCGATATGATCCGTTTTGTCGCTTTTTATTTCGTATTGTGGATCGTCTTTGCTGGCGTGGTGTGTATATCCTTTATATGGAAAATCGGTGTGGTGTACTTTAATTATTTTGCCGGATACATGTCCCGCCTCTGAATTCCATTTTACATGGTCGCCTACTTTATATGTTTTCATTGCTATGTATTTATACATGACCCACTACAGTCATCTATGAGCATTTAACAGGTATGTTCCAATCAATGTTCTCCAAAATTTCAAAATATACCCGAATATCGTCTTATGCGGC
This sequence comes from uncultured Cryomorphaceae bacterium, assembly GCA_963741985.1. Taxonomy (GTDB): domain Bacteria; phylum Bacteroidota; class Bacteroidia; order Flavobacteriales_D; family Cryomorphaceae; genus Cryomorpha. The sequence goes on along the minus strand of CAVUKD010000003.1, from coordinate 90,734 downwards.
TTAAAGCTTGCAGCTCCCTGTTCACCTTTTTCATTTCCCTCGATACAGAGTTAAATCTTAAAAAATCCCGATTATGAAAAAGCAATTTTACCCATTAATAGCTGCCACCTTACTGACATTTTCACTTCCTTCGAGAGCTTCGGCTCAACTCGAACGAGGTGTACGTAAATTATCAGCTGTACCATCTACGCAGCCGTCCAATGCCAATGAGTTTGCAGGTGGTCTTGAAAAACCGAACAAACCGGCTCAGGCTGTTTTTCAAATGAACAATGACGTTCCTGTATACGATCAGATCCATACGCCGATTCGCTGGTACGCTATTGAAAATGAAAAAAATGCGAAGTATTGGGAAGGTGTAAATGCAAACCGTATTTGGCTGGTGCTCGATGAAGGACGCAGCATCAATGAAACTGAAATTCATAATTTTCTTGAAGAATTCCATTTGACGAAAGTCATTAGCGAAAGCAGAATAAAGGAACACGTAAACTATTGGATTTTCGAATTCGAGAATTCTACTCCCGAAAAGGTTGTTGCAGCTGCAAAAGCAGCACGCGCAATTGACGGTATTCAATACCTTGAGCCTTCGGTAATATACACTACAATGGCCACACCGAACGATCCGCTTTATACTTACCAATGGGGCCCGTATGTATCTTCTTTTGAAACTGCTTGGGATCAGAGTATAGGTGGAAATTCATGGAATGTAGTCTGTATTATAGACGATGCCTGCGATTGGAATCACGAAGACCTTACCGATCAGGTGTGGTATGGATGGGATTACGCTCAAAATGACGGGGATGTTACTCCGGATGATCCCGAAAATCACAAGCATGGAACTCATACAACAGGGACCGTTGCCGCAACGATCAACAATGGAATTGGCGTGGCCGGAATGGTAAACGATACGGTTTATTTCGCCAAAGTTGGAAATCCCGATGGTACACTCAGTGATGAGGCGATTCTGAATGCATATTATGATGTGGCAGATATTGCACGTATCACTGCCGTAAATATGAGTTTTGGTGGAGGATCGGCAAGTGCTGCAAATGAGCAGGGTTGTAACTATGCATGGAATCACGGTAAAGTGCTTTGCGTTTCCAGTGGAAATGATGGCTCCGGATTAATTTCCTATCCAGCTAAATACCAATCATGCATAGCCGTTGGCTCTATCGGAACGGATGGGCAGCAATTGCTTCTTGCCACGTATTCACAATATGGGGATGAGCAGGAAATCTGTGCGCCGGGTGGTAGTATGGATACAGGATATGGTATTGTTTCTACTATTCCACAAAATCAGTATGACGCAATGGAAGGAACATCCATGGCAGCGCCCCATGTTACAGGTCTTGCAGGATTGATAAAACATGTAAATATGAATCTTTCAAATGCGGACATCCGGAATATTATTAATGCTACCGCAAGCGATTTTGGTAATCCGGGGTGGGATCAAACTTTTGGATATGGAATGATAAACGCCGATGCCGCCATTCAGGCAGCCATTAACGGAAGTGTGGGAGTTGCCGAACTTAATAACACTGAGGTAATACATATTTATCCAAACCCGGCAGCAGATAATATTATGATTGACAAAAAAGTGGACTTTCAGAAAGGTACTTTCGAAATTCTCGATATTACCGGAAAAGTGATGAAAACATTAAAAATTTCTAATCAAAAACTGACCACCATAAATATTTCGGAATTGCCACAGGGAGTTTACTTACTCCACATGACATCTGAGATTGGAACAACCACTTCCCGCTTTGTGAAAATGTAATATGGGTTTTTCTTTTCGGGATTATGAATTAAGATATATTAGGTTAGAAATCAAAAAGAAAAATCAAAAAACTCCCGGGCACATTTCGTGTCAGGGAGTTTTTTTATGGGATGAGGCTATTAAATTTTAATGCTTTAATACTGAAGTAAAATATGAAGGCATAACATGCTATGGGCAATAGAAAGGCAACATTAAAACCAAAATAATCCGTGCAAAGACCGAAAAGAGGTGGAATAACCGCTCCACCGAAAATTGCCGTACAGAGCAATCCTGACCCTTGGGGCTTTGAATCTCCAAGACCATCGAGAGACATGGTAAAAATAGTCGGAAACATTATAGAATTGAAGAATCAAGTGCACACCACATAGCAGTCAAACCTTTCGTACTGAGGGTGATAAAAAGCAGTGCTATTGCCGATAAGGCAAAAACGCGAAGAACTTTCGCCGGTTTTACCGACTTCGTGAGATACGATCCGGTAAATTGCCCCACCATCGCACTTCCCCAATAGAATATTACGAATGTACCAACAATGGCTTTCTCATCGAGACTGGCAAAATCGGCTCCCGAAAAGAGGGAAGTAATTCCAGATGTCAAATGGCTTAAAGCCGGCGAGGCGAGAATGACCTCCTGCAAATCCATTGAAAGAAAATAATTGGTGAGGTAACTTCCAATGGCCACCTCGGCTCCTACGTAGACGAATATTCCGATAATTCCCAGACGTAAATTCTCGTGTTGCAAAGCAATTCGAAAACTCGATTTTGGGTTATCATCAAGAATTCTCGGAAGCTTTATAAAGCCAAAAATAGCAGCGATCGCAATCAGCACCCCACCAATGGCAACGAATGGACTCTGAACAGCTTCGTCTTCACTTGCGTAATATATATTACGCGCTGCTTCCCCCAGAGATTGGATTTGCTCAGAATTCATTATGGAATCGGAGAGGAGGAAACTTGCCGAAAAAATAGGAGCTAATGTAGTGCCCAGCGAATTGAAAGCTTGAGAAAGGTTGAGACGACTCGCCGCTTTTTCTTCCGGACCGAGCACGGATACGAACGTATTTGCCGCCACCTGAAGGATGGTAATTCCACTGGCAAGTACAAACAAGGCAAGCAGAAATACCGGAAAAAATCAAAATCCGGCAGCCGGATAAAAAAGCCTGCATCCGATTCCTGAAATTATCAGACCACTCACAATTCCATTTTTATAACCTATTCTGCTCACCAGCATTCCACCAGGAATAGAAACCAACAAATAAGCCAAAAACCATGCAACTTGCACCAATCCTGCTTCGCCATACGAGAGCTCAAAGACCTCCTTGAGTCGGGGTATAAAAGCATCTACCACCACTGTAATAAAACCTCAAATGAAGAATAGAGCCGTGAGAGCTCCAAATGCAAATTTTGGTTTAATATTCATAAAGTATATCAGACGAATTATTTACGCGTATTGCTAAAAAATTAGTCAAAGTCATCCTTTAAATCTACTTGGATAACCTTATTTGATTCATATCTTTAGTCCGATTTTAGAATTTCGACCTGCACAAAGTATGAATTTTACACTTTCTGTTTATTTGAGAAAATATTTATTTTCCTTTTTGGTTCTTTCATTTTTTGGGATATCCATCCTAAAGGCACAAGACCATTCCCTGCTTCTCGCTAAGATTGATACAGCCATTTCACTGCAAAGTGGTGAACACTTTAATGAAAGCACGGCACTTTTAAAATCTATTTCGGAAGAGATTACGGATAGCCTTCCGCTTCAAATCCGCTTTGATTACTACCAAAATCTCTCCTATAATTTATTTGTAGTTTGGGAATTGCAAAAAGCTGAATATGCTTCAAAAAGTGCAATAAGAGTGGCTGAGCAAAGCAAGGACAACCGGATGCTTACACAGGCGTATAGCATGATGGGCAACATATATGCTAAGCAGAAGCGTAACAAGCAATCCATTTATTATCAAAATAAGGCACTTAATTTATTAGGTCCCCAAGATAGTACCAACTATTACGCTATCCTTATTAATATTACGAATTCACTCGCTATTCCTGAAGATAATAATCAAGCATTGAGCAACCTGATTCAGGCCAAGGGATTCTATCAGCGGCAGAAAAAGCCGGGTTATGTAGGTACAATTGAAAACAATCTGGGAGAACTTTATCGATCGGGATTCAAGGATTACCCTAAAGCCATTTCGCATTATAGACTCGCCTTGCAGATAAATACAAAAAATGGGTTTACTAAAAACCAGACACAAAACTATCACAATCTCGGGCTCACTTTTCTGAAGATGAATAATATAGATAGCGCTCTCGCAAATATCCGAAAAGCAATTCTTCTGAGAAAATCTATTGGTGATGAAGCTGGCATGGCACATGGATATAATCTCATGGGCGATGTATATTATCAAACTGAAAAATACAATCTCGCGGAAGAATCGTATCGCAAAATGCTACAGATAAGTAAAAAAAATGGTATTGATCCTGGTATTTATTATGCAAATTTAGGCCTTGGCAAGACTGCTGAAGCGAAGAATAATTTCGCGCAAGCCCTGACTTATTATGTTACGGCCAAGGAGATTGCCAATTTAATTAAATCACCCGACATTACGAGCGATATTGAAAATCAGCTATATATGTTTTTTAAGGGACGCGGCAACTTTAAAGATGCACTTGAAGCTCATGAAAACCTAATGATCATGGATTCGTCTTCAAAAGATCTTCGCGATCAGGAAATTTTGGACGAGCTGAAAATCAAATATGAAAACAAGCTGGCACTTTCGGAAAATGAGATGCTTAAAACCCGTGAGCAGGCCAGAACCAAAGAACTGGCAAATCAACGTCAGATTCTTATTTTTCTAAGTATCGGGCTGGCAATCGTATTGATCTTTGTACTCTTCCTTTTAAGGGCATACGGCCAACGGAAAAAAGCACATAGAGAAGTGAATTCCGCCAAAATGAAGCTTGAAGAGCAATATAATACGACTAAGAAGCAACAGATAAAACTTCAACAGGCCAATACATTGAAGAATTTGATTTTCTCGGTAATCGGCCATGATTTGCGAGAACCATTAACGGCGCTTTCACAAATACTGGGACTCGTTAATTCCGGTGATTTGAGCAAAGAGGAAATGGATGTGCTTCTCTTTCATATTCAGGGACAGACAGATAAGAATCTTAAATCGCTTCAGGATATTTTGCTTTGGGCGAGATCTCAAAACGAAGATGGGTCTATTACTAAAAGCGAATTTGACGGTGAAGATATCGTTGAAGAGATTGTTCAAAAATACAGTAGCGTTACCGAAAATAAAAAGGTTAGCGTGGTTATGGACGTTCAAAAGAATATTTCGATTCAGGCTGATATCAATCAATTCAGGAGTATATGCCAAAATCTTTTTTCAAATGCTATAAAATTTACCCCTTCTGGACAGCAAGTTATCATTTCATTGCATGGAAATCCCTCTTCTTTTGTACTCAAGGTATCGGATAGCGGTGCCGGGTTAAGTCAAGAAATGATAGAGCGGATTTTGGGCTCCGGCGATTTGATTTCCTCGCGGGGAACGGATGGAGAGAAAGGCACGGGTGTTGGGCTCAAATTAGTTAAGGAGTTTACTAAGGCTCACGAAGGAAATATGCGTTTTGAAAGGAACCCACACGGGGGTACCGTGGTTATTATTGAGTTTCCAAAAAGCGAAGATGTGATGGTGAAAGCGATGGATGATCACATTGATGAACCTGACGTGACACCACATGTTTGAAACAAATACAATAATAGGTTATTCGTTCGGTATTTACTTAATTAATGGGCAACCTCCTTGTTAGGTGAAGCGAATCAATATATTCATACTCTTTATATTAATTACGGGATGTGGTGCCATCACAGTTCACGATGATGGAACTTTGCAGCAGAGTAAAATAGCCGGGATGTCACTCGAATCGCCTGCTACTCCAGTCGATTCTACAGATTTTGCTCCTATGGAAAATTTGCATATCAATGCTATTGCCGTTATTCCTTATGCCTTTTCCCGAAAAGGTGAACCGAAGGTTTATTATAACAGCGACCAGCAGTGGTGGGGTGAGCGAATTGAGGGTGCTGCAAAACTTATAGACATTGCGCACTCACACCATTTTACAGCAATGGTGAAACCTCATGTTTGGATGCATGATGACTGGATCGGAACTTATCAGCTCGGCAGTGAGGAAGAATGGAAGGATTGGGAAGAATCCTATTCGAAATATATTCTGGCTTATGCAAAAATGGCTCAGGAACATCATGCCGAAGTATTTTGTATCGGTACCGAACTCAAATACGCAGCCACTTCAAGAAGCGCCTATTTTAGAATATTGATCACAAAAGTTCGTAAGGTATTTTTTGGCAAACTTACCTATGCGGCCAATTGGGATTCATATCAGGATATCACTTTTTGGGATGATCTCGACTATATTGGTATCAATGCCTATTTTCCGCTTTCCCAAAGGGATAGTCCGAATTTAAAAGAGTTGGAATTAGCTTGGAAACCAATTGTTGAGAATTTAAATGCTTTTCACTCAAAATTCGGAAAGCCGATTCTCATTACCGAAATTGGGTATCGAAGTGTGAATAAGGGGGCCGGAAAACAATGGGCTTTGGATCATGAATCACGGAATGATTCGCTTCAGGCGGTTGCGTATAAAGCATTTTTCAATACGGTTTATTCAAAGGAGTGGATTGTAGGAGCATTTTTATGGAAATGGGAATTTGTCTTGAAACACAGAAAGTCCGAAACGAGATCTACAAGCTATTCACCTCAAGGAAAACCTGCGGAAGATGTTATTTCAGCATATTTCAAAAAGTATAAATTCCCTAATGCCCGTTGAGATTATTTTATCTGCCGAAAAGGCGCTTTACGCGATTAAAAATTCCTAATCCCCCGCGAATAGCAGAAAAGGTGATGGCAAGGGATTTAAGGGTTGAGAAAATCCTTGATCCGGTTTGATGGCTAACGTCTATCCCCAAAGCTTCACCGATAAGATGTCTCGGGCTTAGACTTTTTTTAAAGTCATCAACATTATTTAATAATTCTTGCTCGATGATTTCTTTCTTGAGTTTGAGTTTCAACAGCTCATCATCAAGCTGCTCCAAACTGCGAATATGATTGTATTTAGTCATCATCAGTCTTGAACATTTCTTTTAACAAAACCCGTAAAATGGGTGTAGTAATTATTTTATCGCGCAAAAAATAGAAAATAAGCACAACTCCAAATACACATAGCGCGATATAGAGCATAGCCAATGGGTAATTATCGAGATAAGCACCCCACAACATTGCCGCTGCAGTGAGTAGAAAAATGGATCCTACAATTGATATACACGCGAAGACCAGCATTTTTATGGCTGTCGAAAATATCCGCGTAGCCTGCCTTACTACTAATAATTTTACCCGATCTACTTCTGAATCAAAATAAAGCCGCATAGCGGCTTTACTTTCTTCCAGAATTTCTTCTGCTGATTTACTCATCTTAAAAATTTCTTAGAAGCAAATTACATGTGTGAATTAGAAGTTGCTTCCTTCACTTTATTACTTTTTTGCTTGATTTGATCGTTCATAGTGTCGCTTGCGCTTTTTACTTTATTAGTTGCGCTGTCACTCACATCTTTCACACGGTCGGCAGTGTCGTTAACTCGACCTTTCAAATCATCATACGCTCTACTTACTTTTTCTTCAATCGAAGTTTCCATTTCGTCGAGTCTTTTCATGACTTTTTTGCGTAATTTTTTACCATCCTGACTGTTCAAATAAAATCCAGCCGTTACACCTAATGCCGTACCTACGAGCAATGATATAAAATTTCCTCCGTTCTTACTCATTTCCTTATTGTTTTTGTGATTATTCATTTGTTTTGTTATGTAATTACTTTAATTATAACAAGAACTTGTCCTAAATTGTTTAAAATAAGCTCTTGTCCCAAAAATAGGATTAAACTTAATCCTCTTTCATCTTAGCTTTCAATTCGTCGTATTTCGCTTTCATCGAATCGCTGAGTTTGTCGTAGTTCTCCTCAAGCCAATCCATACTGTCTTGATATCCTTCTTTTATATTTTCTCCGGCTTCGTCCATTTTATCTCCGGTTTTATCGGCAGAATCATTTACCCATTCTTCAAAATTAGACATCTGCTCATTAGCTTTGTCATTAAATTCTTCCATTCGCGCACTGGCATCACTCTTAATCCTGTCGTATCTCTCTTCAACATTTTCCAAATCAGCTTTTGATTCTTCGGAGGCATCTTTAAAGGCGGTTTCTGCGTTAGCCTCCAACCTATTATACCTATCATCTATTTGATCCCAATTTGTCGCTGCTTCGTTCGAAACTACATTTTGAACACTATCGACATAATTGCTCAATTTATCCATTGAATCTTTCCGATCTTGATCATGATTCGTGTTACACGATCCAAGAACCAAAATGGAAGATACTACTACTGCAAACATTTTCATAATTTTCACTTTATTTGATTAAGTTCATGATATTAATTGCAAAAAGAAAACCATAATTTTAGGAAAATAAAAAAAAAAAATCAGAATCCTTGTTCATACTGGACTGCCTTAAGATACGTCTTTGTTCTATAGTATAAGGACAGAATCTCAGGACGTTAATAATGGGGTGATATTTACTCACTTGGTGTGTAACAAGTCTTCAATTTTCGATTACTGAAAGCAGTGCTTCCCGAAAAAAAAAACTGTTATTGTCAGATTACAGTGGCAAGTTTGTGCAATGTTTGTTCGGCGGCTCTTATTTTATCATGGTGTCGCATAGCCATTTTCTGTAATTCGGGAGGTAACTCATTTGATTTAAGAACTTTCTCATAATCAGAAACAGTTTGATTTTCTCCTCTAGCACATTCGTCTAGAATATCCTTGTCAGTCATTTTTGATATTGAATTCCGAAGTTTCATAAAAGCCTCATGCAAATCGCCCAATATAGACGTATTGTCTCCTTCGGGCAAATCACGTTTTACCAATTCAGCTTCGATTTCGTCCGCATATTTCCGGCGTTGCAAAGCATATGTCTTCAAGAAATTCTTAAAATTATCGTTTTTAATGGATTCCTCAGCCAGAGTATATCCGTGGTACCCGTCCAAATTCCTCCTTAGCAGCAGTTGTAATTCTCTTTCCATTTTAAGTGCATTATCGATTAAAGCTTAAATACTGTTCCCATTTAGATCAAAAACTATTCCCATTTCTTTTGATAAATAGAGAAGCGGAAGGCGGGAGCCTACGCAAAAAAAAAAAACTATAGAAGAAAAGTGTGAATTTTTCTTCCTTAGCGTCCAAAGAATTACCCCGAAATTTATTTGAATATCTTATTTATGCTTTCATTTTCGGGTCATTTTCTCCAGTATCTGCGATATGCATTTTCATTTCACTCAGTTTTTCTCCGCCCTTTATTCCAAAATCCAATGTTCGGATCGGGAATGGAATCATGATATCATTTTGACTAAATGCTTTCTTAATGGCAATAATTACATCGCTTTTAAAAGTCCGGAAGGACGCTTGGCCAACTCCTTTCATCCAAACTGCCAGCGTGAAATTTATCGAGCTGTCCCCAAATTCTTCAAACCACAATTCCAAGTCTTTGGATGGATCTACATTTTCTAATTCCTTTACAGCGTTCAGCGTAATTTCTTTCACTTTCTCCAAATCTTCACCGTAAGATACGCCCACGCTCAAATCCAAACGTCGCTCACCAAATCGGGAGTAATTTTCGATGGTATTATATAGGACACTTTTATTAGGCAGGTAAACGGCCTGTCCTTGAAAATTGCGTAAAATGGTAGTGCGTAAATTTAATTCATAAACTACTCCAATTTGGTCGTTGGATTTTATAATATCTCCAATTTTGATAGGACGCCTGACAGCCAAAAGAACACCTGCAAGCAGATTGGCTGCAGTATCTTGAAATGCAAATCCTAAAGCCAAACCTATAATTCCCGCACCGGCGAGAAGGGATGTTACGGTTTTGTCGAGTTGAACAGCACTCAATGCCGCAAAGAGTCCTAAAGTAAGGATAATTATATAGACCATATTGCTCAAAAGAGGCATTATTGGCGAATCTCCTGACGTGTGCTTATCAATTTTGCGAACGGCATATCTTCCTAATCTTGCCAGAAAATAAAACGCTATAACCATTAAAATTGCCACACCAATGTTCGGAAGCATTTTGATGCCAATCGTAAGCCAATGACTCAATTTGTCGGTTATCAAATGGGTCATCTGTTTAAAGTCTGTGATCATTGATCAGGGGTTTATGCCTTTGAGGTTAGTATTAGTGGTTGGACTTGCAACATTTTTTCTTTCCAAACGCTAGAAAAGTTAAAGATAACACCATTTAAAATTCAGAAACGAGTGGATATGAATAACTAATAAAGGGATAATCGGATTAATTGTTTAATGGCTCCACCGATTTTAAGACTTTTTTTGGTAGTAGAATAGTAAAAGTTGATCCTACACCTACTTCACTTTCAACTTCTATCTGACCTTTATGCTCCACGATAATTCCCTGAGTGGAGGTAAGCCCCAAGCCAAGACCATTTTTCTTACTTGTGAAAAATGGATCGAAGAGAGATTCCTTCTGTTCTTCAGTCATTCCTACTCCATTGTCTTCCACATAAACATGAAAGTAGTTCCCATCTTGGTAAGTTCCAACAATTACCTGACCGGAGGGAGTTGTAATGGCTTCGATGGCATTCGTAATCAGATTAGAGATAGCGAGTTTTATTTTTTCAGTATCACAAAAATAGGGTGTGGCATCTGTTTCAAAATCCGTTATCAAAGCGATTTCCCTAAGTTTTGCCCGATCCTGGGCGCTCTCAATTGCATCTTTTATTACCGCCACCAAATCGCAGTCAGAACTTTCTATATTTTGTCTTTGTGAGGATCGAAGAAGCTGATCGATTAATTTATCGATTCGCTTGGTACAGCGTTCAATAATATCAAAATACATTTGTGTGTCTTCAGTAGGAGACACTTCTTCCTCCAATTGGTTAAGGGATAACGTAATATTGGTCAATGGATTTCGAATCTCATGAGCAAGGGTACGAGCGAGTCTATATGTCATTGCCAGTTGATCAGAGCTTTCTCTGATTTTTTGGAGGCGTTTTCTATCGGAGACATTGCTTAAGGTTCCATGATAACCGCTTATTATCTTTTTACCTATTTCCGTATTTGCTGAAAATTCATGAAGAGATGAAAGTTTCAAATGTCCCGGGAAACGGCTCTTTTTGTCGAATCGATGGAAAATTGCTTCGATATCAATTACGTTTTTACCTGCTTTGCAAAACCCGTTTTCGAGCTTCTCAAAATCTTTTTCAAACCGAAATATATTTGAAAACTTCATTCCCTGTATTTTATGCAGAGGTATTCGGAAAAGTTCGGAAAAGGCCTGGTTTACATTCTCAATCTCCCAGGTTGCTGTGAGAAAAAATGCCGGATCAACTGAATTGTAAAACAACGATTCGTAGCGCTTTTGCTGCCCTTCAATTTCGAGGCGTAATCTTGAAGCTTCAAGTACATATTTTATACAGTTGTGCAGACCCGATGAGGTGAGTTGATCTTTGTATAAATAATCTGCCGCCAAGCTTTTCACAGCAGAATATTCATTCGGATCAGAAAGATCTTTTGCAAGGTAAATAACTTTAGCTGGAGCTAGTTCAAATATGTACTGTGCAAGGAAGTCGGTCGGTTTTTTACCCAGAATAGCCTCGTCAATTAGCACAATCTCCGATTCTGGTAAGGTATCTTCCAAATCAGACTTGAATGTGAGTTCATAGCGAACCTGAGAATACTCAGCGAGCAAATCTTGAATATGCGTTGCAAATTTATTATCTGTAGTAAGAATAAGAACCTTAACCATATTTCGTTATATGTGAACTTAGATGTCGTACGTCTTTAATTTATTATACAATGTTTTTCGATCAATATTCAAAATTTTTGCAGCTTTTGATTTATTATTTCCCGTTTGGGTAAGTACTTTGAGAATTCGTTCCCTTTCGGCCTCATTAGCTACCCCTCTCAATGATTTTTGGGCAGTTGGATGACTCTTTTCAGAAAAATAAATAATTTCTTCAGGAAGGGTACGCTCTTCAATATAATCGCCTGTACTGAGAAGGACGCTTCTCTTAATAATATTACGAAGCTCCCGTAAATTGCCTGGCCAATTATACATTTTGAATTTGGCTAAAACTTCGTCTGAAAGGCCCTTTATATTTTTACCCAATTGTGTATTGGCTATTTGAATAAAAGTATCTGCAAACTCCACCAAATCATCCTGCCGGTTTCGGATAGGGCTCAATTCAATATTGAATTCATTCAGTCTGTAGAAAAGATCTTCACGAAACTCTCCATCCTTGACTGATTTTCGAAGATCCTCGTTCGTAGCAACAAGTATTCGCACATCTACAGAAATATCTTTCTGCCCGCCAATCCTGTTAAACTTCTGTTCCTGTAGCACCCGTAAAAGTTTAATCTGTATGTCATATGAGAGATTTCCAATTTCATCTAAGAATAAAGTTCCACCATCCGCATATTTAAATTTTCCGTCTTTTTCGTGAGATGCGCCTGTGAATGATCCTTTTTCATGCCCAAAAAATTCGCTTCCCGCAATATCCTTTGGCAGTGCACCACAATCAATCGCAACAAACGGCTTATTCTTCCGCTCACTCAACCGGTGAATCTCTTTGGCAACGTATTCTTTACCGGTTCCTGTTTCGCCAGTAATAATTACTGACATGGAAGTGGGCGCTACTATTTTTATATTATTATAAACGGATTTTGAAGATTTGCTCTTACCTATAATAAAAGGTGTATTTCTTGACACCGGCACAGACTTCACTGTCGTAGCATTTTTCCCCGCCTGAACTTTCTGGGGCGTGGACCTTTCACTGGTATCGTTCGATTCAACACTTATTGCCAGAGATTCATTAATTAAATTAAGCATCTCCTGCGGATACAAAGGTTTGGTGACATAATCGATGGCACCGTACTTTATAACCTCAACCGCCATCCGGATATCAGAATACCCCGTTATCATGATTACCTTCGAATGGGGCTTTAGGGTTTTGATTTCTTTTAATAAATCGAGGCCGTTATAATCAGGTAAACGAAAATCGGAGAGGATTAAATCGTAATCTTCTGATTTTATCTGTTGGAGTCCATCTTTTCCAGTATGCGCACTCGCGACTTCGAAGCCATTCTTGGTAAGAAATTTGTTTAAAATCAAACAGATTTCTATCTCATCGTCTATTACTAAAATTTTAGCCATAACAAACTTGATTTCCTTTAAGGATTTGGGAATTTAGTGGAAATTATTCTACAAAAATAAGGTTTATGCGCAATTCTGCAGCATTGTGAGAATCTCTTTCTTGTTAAATGGCTTTTCAATGAGCTTTTTTATTCCACTGGAAGTAATTGCATCTATTGTTTTTCTTTCTTTTTGAGCTGTAATTATTACCACATCAGCTCTTTCATTCGTTTTGCGAATAATTGGCACTAGCGTCAGTCCGAAATCATTTCCAAGATTCAAGTCTAAAAAAACCATATGAATTTCCTGCTGACGTAAGATTTTACGAGCGTCGCTTAAATTGCTTGCGTAGATTACATTATAACCCGACGAGGAAAGGATGGCTTTCATCAAAAGGCCAATATCCTCTTCATCATCAACTACAAGTATTTTTTTGTTCATGCTTTATTAGGTTTCAATAATTATTCCAATACGCATACGGTTCTTAACAATCTTGGGTTATGTTGATTTGATAACTGCATTTATTGAAGATTTTTTGAATACAATAAGAGGTGGTTTACCAACCCGGTACTTCAAGAAATATGACTTCATCTTTCGATTAAATTCGAGTTCGAATTTTTCTTTATAGAATCTATGTTTAACTGAATCCTGAGATTTTTGAATTTTTTTCAAAATATCAGATGGTCAATATATAATAGTGTTTTCGGGTGTTTAAGTGCTGTTATACATCGACAAAAGCTTAATTGTCATCGACAAAAATTGACTTTATGTTTTTTTCGATATATATTTGTCGAGCTATAACGCGGATACGTCGAAGAAAATATTCAAATGAGGCGGAATCGAGATATGTTCAATTAAAATCAAATGCTATGAGGAACTCTACTAGTTCATTATCCAATTATTTTCACACGTGCAATGGCTCATGTGGACGTTTTTTAAAGGGACTCTTGCTATTTACGGCAATAGTCCTTTTTAATTTTACGCAAGTACAGGCGCAGGATGCGGTCCAGGCGACCGATAATCTTCAGGTTTCACCAGATGAAATGATTCCTGATGTAATTGTTGGGAATCCCTATTTGAACACCAAGGGAAGTACATTTAGCCTGAATAAAGCCACACCCATAGCGAATCCTGATTTGCCTTCAGATATTGGATGTGGTGATTTGCGTGTTGTATTTATTCTGGATGAATCCGGATCGATCAGCCCCGGTCAAACTCCTGGGGCTGCTGCTGCCGTTAGAAGCGGAGCGTTACAGCTGGCAACTTCACTTCAAAGTACAGGTGCGGAGCTTCGTGTGGTGGAATTCAATACGCATTCGAGTATTGTTAACCTTGGAGCTTCAGCCGAAGTTACTCCGAGTTTTATTTCAAATTTCACAAGTTACCTCAACAGCAGTTATAACTCACAATCCTACAATCCGATTTCGGCATCACCTTGCACTGGTTGGACTAACTGGGAAGATGCACTGAATGATGCAAGTACACTCCCTGCTGACCTCGTGATTTTCTTTACTGATGGAAATCCGACTGCTTACTATCGAAGTAGTGGTGATTGTGGTGATGCACGTACCCCAAACAACAATTATTTTTCATACCCCACCGCAGTTGACAGAGCTATAACACAAGCTAATGTCATTAAAGGTGCACCATCACATATTTTTGTTGCTGCTGTAGGTGATGTGAATCTTAGTAACATTCAATCCATATCAGGCCCTGATGATTTTGCAGGTAGCGGCAGCATTTATACCGATGATTATAGCATTGGTAATTTTGATGATTTAGCAGACGACCTCGGCGATTTGGTTAATGCGATTTGCGGAACTGAAATTGAAATCCAAAAGACGGTAAGCCCTAATCCTGTTTGTCCTGAAACTTCAGTGACTTTTACAATTACAGTTGAAAATACAGGAGGCAGTTATAATTTCGATGCGATCAATACGGTCATGACAGACTTGTTTCCAGCGGGATTTTCCAATTTTGCAATTGTAGGTGCCCCCGTAACTGGAGCCTCCTTTTCAGGAAGTACATTGACTTACAATATTGGTGATCTTGTTGTGGGAAGTCCTGTCTCAATACAGGTTACTGCAAACGCACCTCCCTCTGGAGGATCGTATATTAATACTGCAAAGGCAAATGCCGATAATGCGACTCTGGTAAGCGACGATGCTACCTTAAATGTATCTAACATTACCGGTTCTAAAACTACTGAAACAGTTTGTGATAGTTATTACTGGCCTGTTACCGGTGAAAATTATTACGCATCAACCTTCCTAATTGAAGAATCAACTAATAGTGCCGGATGTACTCAAAGAGATACGCTGGATTTGACGGTTAACTATTCAGATGTATCAGAATTCTCAGATGAGGCTTGTGTGGAGTATGTTTGGGAAGGAACGCACATACACTACAAGTGGTGATAAAGTGAAAACGTTCGAAAACATCAATGGATGTGATAGCGTAGTAACGCTTCACCTTACGATCAACCAACCAGACGCAACGGAATTCTCAGACGAGGCTTGTGTTGAGTACGTTTGGGAAGGATCGACTTACACTACAAGTGGTGATAAAGTGAAAACATTCGAAAATATCAACGGATGTGATAGCGTAGTAACGCTTCACCTTACCATCAACCAACCAGATGCAACGGAATTCTCTGATGAAGCTTGTGTGGAATATGTTTGGGAAGGATCGACTTACACTACAAGTGGTGATAAAGTAAAAACGTTCGAAAACATCAACGGATGTGATAGCGTAGTAACGCTTCACCTTACGATCAACCAACCAGACGCAACGGAATTCTCAGATGAGGCTTGTGTTGAGTACGTTTGGGAAGGATCGACTTACACAGTAAGCGACGATTATGTAAAAACATTCGAAAATATCAACGGATGTGATAGCGTAGTAACGCTTCACCTTACCATCAACCAACCTGACGCAACTGAATTCTCTGACGAAGCTTGTGTGGAATATGTTTGGGAAGGAACGCCTTACACTACAAGTGGTGATAAAGTGAAAACGTTCGAAAACATCAACGGATGTGATAGCGTAGTAACGCTTCACCTTACGATCAACCAACCAGACGCAACGGAATTCTCAGACGAGGCTTGTGTTGAGTACGTTTGGGAAGGATTGACTTACACAGTAAGCGACGATTATGTAAAAACATTCGAAAATATCAACGGATGTGATAGCGTAGTAACGCTTCACCTTACGATCAACCAACCAGATGCAACGGAATTCTCAGATGAGGCTTGTGTTGAGTACGTTTGGGAAGGATCGACTTACACTACAAGTGGTGATAAAGTAAAAACGTTCGAAAACATCAATGGATGTGATAGCGTAGTAACGCTTCACCTTACGATCAACCAACCAGACGCAACGGAATTCTCAGACGAGGCTTGTGTTGAGTACGTTTGGGAAGGATCGACTTACACAGTAAGCGACGATTATGTAAAAACATTCGAAAATATCAACGGATGTGATAGCGTAGTAACGCTTCACCTTACCATCAACCAACCTGACGCAACTGAATTCTCTGACGAAGCTTGTGTTGAGTACGTTTGGGAAGGAACGCCTTACACTACAAGTGGTGATAAAGTGAAAACGTTCGAAAACATCAACGGATGTGATAGCGTAGTAACGCTTCACCTTACCATCAACCAGCCTGACGCAACGGAATTCTCTGATGAGGCTTGTGTGGAATATGTTTGGGAAGGAACGCCTTACACTACAAGTGGTGACAAAGTGAAAACATTCGAAAACATCAATGGATGTGATAGCGTAGTAACGCTTCACCTTACTATCAACCAACCAGATGCAACGGAATTCTCTGACGAGGCTTGTGTTGAGTATGTTTGGGAAGGAACGCCTTACACTACAAGTGGTGACAAAGTGAAAACATTCGAAAATATCAACGGATGTGATAGCGTAGTAACGCTTCACCTTACCATCAACCAACCAGATGCAACGGAATTCTCTGACGAGGCTTGTGTTGAGTACGTTTGGGAAGGAACGCCTTACACTACAAGTGGTGATAAAGTGAAAACGTTCGAAAACATCAACGGATGTGATAGCGTAGTAACGCTTCACCTTACGATCAACCAACCAGACGCAACGGAATTCTCAGATGAGGCTTGTGTTGAGTACGTTTGGGAAGGATCGACTTACACAGTAAGCGACGATTATGTAAAAACATTCGAAAATATCAACGGATGTGATAGCGTAGTAACGCTTCACCTTACCATCAACCAACCTGACGCAACTGAATTCTCTGACGAAGCTTGTGTGGAATATGTTTGGGAAGGAACGCCTTACACTACAAGTGGTGATAAAGTGAAAACGTTCGAAAACATCAACGGATGTGATAGCGTAGTAACGCTTCACCTTACGATCAACCAACCAGACGCAACGGAATTCTCAGACGAGGCTTGTGTTGAGTACGTTTGGGAAGGATCGACTTACACAGTAAGCGACGATTATGTAAAAACATTCGAAAATATCAACGGATGTGATAGCGTAGTAACGCTTCACCTTACGATCAACCAACCAGATGCAACGGAATTCTCTGATGCGGCATGTGTTGAGTATGTTTGGGAAGGAACACCTTATACTACAAGTGGTGACAAAGTGAAAACGTTCGAAAACATCAACGGATGTGATAGCGTAGTAACGCTTCACCTTACGATCAACCAACCAGACGCAACTGAATTCTCTGACGAAGCTTGTGTGGAGTATGTTTGGGAAGGAATCGACTTACACTACAAGTGGTGATAAAGTGAAAACGTTCGAAAACATCAACGGATGTGATAGCGTAGTAACGCTTCACCTTACGATCAACCAACCAGACGCAACGGAATTCTCAGACGAGGCTTGTGTTGAGTACGTTTGGGAAGGATCGACTTACACAGTAAGCGACGATTATGTAAAAACATTCGAAAATATCAACGGATGTGATAGCGTAGTAACGCTTCACCTTACGATCAACCAACCAGATGCAACGGAATTCTCTGATGCGGCATGTGTTGAGTATGTTTGGGAAGGAACGCCTTACACTACAAGTGGTGATAAAGTGAAAACGTTCGAAAACATCAATGGATGTGATAGCGTAGTAACACTTCACCTTACCATCAACCAACCGAACAGTTCTACTACCACACTTTCAAAATGTGATAGCTACGAATGGAATGGTGTGGTATACAGCCAAACTGGAAACTACGAGGCAGGACCATTTGAAAATGTGAATGGATGTGATAGTATTGCTTATTTGAACCTTACCATTACCGATCATGACGAGACTGAATTTTCAGATGCAGCATGTATTGAGTATGTATGGGAAGGAACAACTTATGACACAAGTGGCGATAAAGTGAAAACATTCCAAAACATTGTTGGGTGTGATAGTATCGTAACGCTTCACCTTACCATCAATCAACCAGACGCAACTGAATTCTCTGACGAGGCTTGTGTGGAATATGTTTGGGAAGGAACGCCTTACACTACAAGTGGTGATAAAGTGAAAACATTCGAAAATATCAACGGATGTGATAGTATAGTAACGCTTCACCTTACCATCAACCAACCAGACGCAACGGAATTCTCTGACGAGGCTTGTGTGGAATATGTTTGGGAAGGATCGACTTACACTATAAGTGGTGATTATGTAAAAACGTTCGAAAACATCAATGGATGTGATAGCGTAGTAACGCTTCACCTTACGATCAACCAACCAGATGCAACGGAATTCTCTGATGCGGCATGTGTTGAGTATGTTTGGGAAGGAACGCCTTACACTACAAGTGGTGACAAAGTGAAAACATTCGAAAACATCAATGGATGTGATAGCGTAGTAACACTTCACCTTACCATCAACCAACCGAACAGTTCTACTACCACACTTTCAAAATGTGATAGCTACGAATGGAATGGTGTGGTATACAGCCAAACTGGAAACTACGAGGCAGGACCATTTGAAAATGTGAATGGATGTGATAGTATTGCTTATTTGAACCTTACCATTACCGATCATGACGAGACTGAATTTTCAGATGCAGCATGTATTGAGTATGTATGGGAAGGAACAACTTATGACACAAGTGGCGATAAAGTGAAAACATTCCAAAACATTGTTGGGTGTGATAGTATCGTAACGCTTCACCTTACCATCAATCAACCAGACGCAACTGAATTCTCTGACGAGGCTTGTGTGGAGTATGTTTGGGAAGGAACGCCTTACACTACAAGTGGTGATAAAGTGAAAACGTTCGAAAACATCAACGGATGTGATAGCGTAGTAACGCTTCACCTTACGATCAACCAACCAGACGCAACGGAATTCTCAGACGAGGCTTGTGTTGAGTACGTTTGGGAAGGATCGACTTACACAGTAAGCGACGATTATGTAAAAACATTCGAAAATATCAACGGATGTGATAGCGTAGTAACGCTTCACCTTACGATCAACCAACCAGATGCAACGGAATTCTCTGATGCGGCATGTGTGGAATATGTTTGGGAAGGAACGCCTTACACTACAAGTGGTGACAAAGTGAAAACATTCGAAAACATCAATGGATGTGATAGCGTAGTAACACTTCACCTTACCATCAACCAACCGAACAGTTCTACTACCACACTTTCAAAATGTGATAGCTACGAATGGAATGGTGTGGTATACAGCCAAACTGGAAACTACGAGGCAGGACCATTTGAAAATGTGAATGGATGTGATAGTATTGCTTATTTGAACCTTACCATTACCGATCATGACGAGACTGAATTTTCAGATGCAGCATGTATTGAGTATGTATGGGAAGGAACAACTTATGACACAAGTGGCGATAAAGTGAAAACATTCCAAAACATTGTTGGGTGTGATAGTATCGTAACGCTTCACCTTACCATCAATCAACCAGACGCAACTGAATTCTCTGACGAGGCTTGTGTGGAGTATGTTTGGGAAGGAACGCCTTACACTACAAGTGGTGATAAAGTGAAAACGTTCGAAAACATCAACGGATGTGATAGCGTAGTAACGCTTCACCTTACGATCAACCAACCAGACGCAACGGAATTCTCAGACGAGGCTTGTGTTGAGTACGTTTGGGAAGGATCGACTTACACAGTAAGCGACGATTATGTAAAAACATTCGAAAATATCAACGGATGTGATAGCGTAGTAACGCTTCACCTTACGATCAACCAACCAGATGCAACGGAATTCTCTGATGCGGCATGTGTTGAGTATGTTTGGGAAGGAACGCCTTACACTACAAGTGGTGACAAAGTGAAAACATTCGAAAACATCAATGGATGTGATAGCGTAGTAACACTTCACCTTACCATCAACCAACCGAACAGTTCTACTACCACACTTTCAAAATGTGATAGCTACGAATGGAATGGTGTGGTATACAGCCAAACTGGAAACTACGAGGCAGGACCATTTGAAAATGTGAATGGATGTGATAGTATTGCTTATTTGAACCTTACCATTACCGATCATGACGAGACTGAATTTTCAGATGCAGCATGTATTGAGTATGTATGGGAAGGAACAACTTATGACACAAGTGGCGATAAAGTGAAAACATTCCAAAACATTGTTGGGTGTGATAGTATCGTAACGCTTCACCTTACCATCAATCAACCAGACGCAACTGAATTCTCTGACGAGGCTTGTGTGGAGTATGTTTGGGAAGGAACGCCTTACACTACAAGTGGTGATAAAGTGAAAACGTTCGAAAACATCAACGGATGTGATAGCGTAGTAACGCTTCACCTTACGATCAACCAACCAGACGCAACGGAATTCTCAGACGAGGCTTGTGTTGAGTACGTTTGGGAAGGATTGACTTACACAGTAAGCGACGATTATGTAAAAACATTCGAAAATATCAACGGATGTGATAGCGTAGTAACGCTTCACCTTACGATCAACCAACCAGATGCAACGGAATTCTCTGATGCGGCATGTGTTGAGTATGTTTGGGAAGGAACGCCTTACACTACAAGTGGTGATAAAGTAAAAACGTTCGAAAACATCAATGGATGTGATAGCGTAGTAACGCTTCACCTTACGATCAACCAACCAGATGTAACGGAATTCTCTGATGCGGCATGTGTTGAGTATGTTTGGGAAGGAACACCTTACACTACAAGTGGTGACAAAGTGAAAACATTCGAAAACATCAATGGATGTGATAGCGTAGTAACGCTTCACCTTTCGATCAACCAACCAGATGCAACGGAATTCTCTGATGCAGCATGTATTGAGTATGTATGGGAAGGAACAACTTATGACACAAGTGGTGACAAAGTGAAAACGTTCGAAAACATCAATGGATGTGATAGTGTAGTAACGCTTCACCTTACGATCAACCAGCCTACAAGCTCAGAAGAGGATGCATTCGCATGTGAATCTTACGAATGGAATGGATTAGTTTATACAGCTACAGGATCATATACTTATTCAACTACAAATGTTGCCGGATGTGATAGCATTGCTACACTCAACTTGGTAATTGGTGGTGGAGACTGTAATAATGAAGGAGACTGTGCGGATTTCTCTACTTACTATATCAGCCATGGAGCAGGTATTGTCGGATCTGATATCTACAAAGTTGATTTCGTAGGAACTGATGCAATCTTAAACTTCGAATTCAATATTTCTTACCAGGCGCACCTTGCAATTGATGGGCCAGCTGGTATTGCATATTTAGTAAACGAAGATGGTTCGGGATTGGAAGCTTATGACCTCAATGGAAACGCGTCACTTGGAACGCTCGCTTTAGCACCTGGTTTATCTCATGTGGTAAATGCAGTGTTCAATCCGAATGATGGACTGGTTTATATTGGCGACATGGATGTGGATCAAGTCTTTACTATCGATCCCAATGGTGCCGGAACATTAGATTTCTATGCCAATGCACCTGTAAGTGGTGGTGACTTAGCCTTCCAGGATGGAGAGCTGTACCTTGCTACCAAATCAGGTAACAAACTATACAAGGTTATACAGAATGGAAGTGCTATACTCGTAGGTTCTATTCCTGCAAACGTAAACGGTATTGCGGCAGCCAATAATGCCACTGACTTGATCGTATCGAATTTTGGTGCTTCCCAAATGACGCAAGTGAATGCGGCAAATGGTTCTGTGTTGAATACCTTCGATGTTCTATTGAATGGAGAAATCTACTCATTGCAAAACGGAGATCTTGCTTCAGCATGTACCGATAACCAAAATGGCATTGGTTGCGAGAATTTCAAACTTTACTATCTGGCCAACAATACACCTGGTGTAACAAACGGTACCGTATTCGAAGCAGTAATTAATGGTGGAGAAGTTGAACTCTCACCACTTTTTGAATCAGGATTGAATGGTCATATGGCATTGAATACAGACAATGGTGACATTTATGTTGTCAATGGGAATGGATCCAAAATCAAAACTTTTGATTCAGCAGGAAACCTTATTACGGATGTTGCAATCAGTGGCTTGAATAGCACCTATGCATTGGCTTATGACCCTGCCGACGGAAAACTATTCGTTGGAAGTGCTCAGGCCAACAAAGTCTATAAACTTGATCCCGAAACAGGAGATCACGCTGTATTCGCTGCAAATGTCCCTGTAAACGGTGGAGACATAATGGTGGATGGAGATCAGGTGTACTTGATTGAGCGTAGAAACAGCGGTGGATCAAAACTTTATAATATCACTTCAGGTGATGATGTTTTTGTTGCGAACATTGCATCTTCTGTAAATGGCGCAAGCCAAACTGACAACGGCGGATTCATCGTTGCTGAAGGCGGTGCTTCGAATTCATTCTTCACTTACGATATGGATGGAAGCAATCCACAGGAGCTGATGGCTATCGATGCTGGTGGAGATCCTTTCTTACTTGTAGATGGTGATATGGCCGGAGGTTGTTTGGGATCAATTCCGGATGAAGGATGTGAATTCTCATTATTCTATTCTGAAAATGGAGACTCAGCCGGAACAAGCGATATCTATGCGATGACGTTGAATGACGACAATACAACTACCAATACGGTATTGACTACAGTAAACTTCCCATGCCAGGCAATAGCAGCCAGTCCGGATGGATTACTCTACATAGTAAGTCGATTCAATGATGGTAAATACATTGTTTGGGATGTGAATTCAAATTCCCAGGCGGCTGGACCGATTAATATCGAAACAGCAGGAGGACAAAATGTGTCAAGTATTCCAACAGCAGTGTACAAAGACGGTGTATTGTATGTAGGTTCGACCAATGGAAATGTATATAGCGTTGATCCGCTTACAGGTATCGCTACAGTAGCCCTTCCGGGTAATGTTGCCGGTGGAGACCTTGTATTCGATGCCAACGAAGACCTTTGGTTGGTAAACCGTAACCTAAGTACATTCTATAATTTGACAGGTGGTGGTTCATTCACTGTAGGTCTTAATGAGATAAATGGTGCGGCCTTATTGCCAAATGGAAACATCCTTGTTGCGAATGGAAACCTTGGTTCAGAATTGTATGAAGTAGACCTTTCAGCGCAAGCGGTAACCGGTGTAAGCTTCGATACGGGAATCATGTTGAACGCAGGAGACCTTGCAAGTGCTTGTATCCTCAATGAGCCTATCATTGATATCCCAGGCGGATGCTATGCTACCCAATTGTTTGACTATGTGCCTGGTACTAAAAAGAACGGTGGTATTATCGATCCGATCAGAACTGATGGAAACAATGCGCTTGGTATGCCTGAAGGAACGGATGCCTATGTATTTGCAACTCTCGGTTACGGCGATGGTGAAACAAGTGCTTTCATTACAGTTGGGTTTGACGGAATCGTGATAAACGGAGATGGTGATGACATCCAGGTTATCGAAACAAGTTTCAATGACCCAGGTTGTGGTGCTTATCCTGAATTTGCCGATGTGTATGTATCTGAAGATGGATTGTCATTCTTCAATGCAGGTACCATTTGTAAAGGAGAAAATACAGTAGATATAAGTGATGCCGAAGCTGAAGCGGGTCACCCATTGAATGCAGTTACTTATGTACGAGTGTCAAGTAGAAGCGATATTTCTACTACTGAAGATGGATTTGATGTAGATGGAATAATTGCTATCCACAACTGTGAGGGTATTCCACCAGCATTGATTGTGAACGGCAACTCCGAACAAGAAAGTGCCCAGAATGTATTGTCTGGAGCTATTACTTCAAGCCCGAATCCAACAACCGGAAACTCTACTGTTACTTTCAATACTGCGACTAGCGGAATGACAACTGTAGAAGTATATGATATGAATGGTAGAAAAGTAGCTACTCTATTCAATCAGGAAGCTGCTCAAGGAAAGGAGTACCGATTAGACTTCAATGGTACTGACTTGCCAAATGGAGTGTATATCTACAGAATGACAACGAATACTGAATCGATCATTAATAAATTCATGATTGCGAGATAAGTTTACTATTTATTTAAAACTGTTAAGCCCCGATTTGCATTTGCAAGTCGGGGCTTTTCAATTCAAGCTTTCAGCAAACAGGTGTTTCGTATGATCCGAATTGGTTTTCCGATATAAATAATACACACGGTTTTGAAAAACTTTAATCTTTTCCGGATATCTGTAATATAGGTGGATGGGTATCCCTCCCTTTCCGGTGGTAAGCGAAATTTGTTTTAAATAGCTGATGCCGAATGTTTTAAATTCCGCGTAAAATGCATGGGAACTCCGGTCGAGGATAATATGCCTCGCAAATTTGCCTCGACGCGTTTTATTGAAATTAATTTCAACCGAATCAATTGGATTTCCGCCCCGATTATGAACGAAAATGTAATTTGAATACGGGTCAAAAATGTATTCTGTATCGCCCACACTGAATAAGGGAGCAAAGAGCGGTTGATAATAAGGGCTCTGTGGAAATCCACACATGTATGCCGCTATAATTTCTTTGTCGATTCCATTTTGCAGTTCCAATCTAATTGCGCGAAGCTTGTCATAATTTGACATGTACTTGTATTCCGCCCGAAAAAGTTCCATTGTAAAAGGAGCGGAAATGGTTCGAATACTTTTCTGAGTTTTGGAATCTTTGGATAAAGAAAAATACGAAAATTCGGGGTAATCTCGCGCGTAATTATCAAAGAAATAATTTGTTGAGGATTCTCCATTCAATGGTTCGATTTCATTTTTAAATTTTTCCGAGTTAATGCCTTCAACCAGAATTTGTCCTCTGAATATTTTTACAACATAAACCTCCGAGTCGGTGAGAATAAAAACCTGATTTAATGGATCCCGATAAAAGCGCTGAGTATAATCGGGTAGGGGAATGGAATCAAAAATGAAACCCAACGGACCTACCAGGAAAAGCTGACAATGCAAATAGAGGGATCGGCTTTGCTCGTCTGCCTTTCGCAGCATCTTTTCTGTTTTGTACGTAAGTACCAGCAATGAATCGTGTATCCATTCAAAATCAAATACATTCGTGGTTTCAGAGGCAAAGACTTCGTATGGTCTTGCATGCACCTCAGCAGT
Source organism: uncultured Cryomorphaceae bacterium (assembly GCA_963741985.1). Classification (GTDB taxonomy): domain Bacteria; phylum Bacteroidota; class Bacteroidia; order Flavobacteriales_D; family Cryomorphaceae; genus Cryomorpha. The sequence continues at coordinate 65,170 of CAVUKD010000003.1, read as the reverse complement.
TTTGAGTTCTTGTGTTCCCGGTGTTAGAAAAATTTGAACTACAACTAATTTCTCAATTTCATGAAAAACCATGGAAGTATCACGGTATCCGATGTGCGAAAAATGTACTTCAAAACCCGTAAAATTCTTGATTGTCACCTTTCCCCGGGTATCCGTATACTTTTGGTTTACAGAAAAAGTAAGATGGACATTTTCAATGGGCTGTTTTGTTTGATCGTCATATACCACCATTGAAAGATCCGATTGCCCTAAACAATAGGAGACCATCAGAATATTGAATAGGAAGATACAAATGGAGTTTCTCATCCGTATTTGGATGCATGAGAAACAGAGAATTCATATTTTAAATAGGAATTTTTTAGGAAAGGGAGTTATATGCTAAGTGAAGGAGTTATTTGAAGAAGGATGGGTTGATGCGAATGACTGAGCTCTTCGCAAAGACTGATATTTCTTTAAGTCAACAACGGCGGTGTCGCTCCATTTATCATGCCACCCTGATTTACTACCTCCTAAAAATGACAAAGCATCGAAGGGTACAATACGGCTGGCAGATTTTTTTAAAATCGCAGCTAAAGTGAGTTCGGTTCCATCTTTCATAACCGTAATGGTTTTGGTCAAGAATTTGCCAGTTGTTTTGCCTTTCAAACTACTCTCGACAAGAAAAAAGAAGAAGAAGTAGAGAAATGTTTCCGCCAGCTGGCTTAAGATTGGATAGTCGCCAATATTGCGGTATAGCGTATTTACCATAGACGGAAAAAAATAACCGAACGAAAATGAAAGGATATAAATGGTGTAGTAAAACACCACAGTATCCACAAGTAAATTTGCGAATCGTCGGCTTTTATCAGCTCTTATAGGATCAATTTCTCCAAATGAATACGCTACAAATCTATCGTCCAGAATCTCGTTTTCCATGTTTCCGTTTTCTCAATCTTGAACAATATAGAATTTATTCGGGAATTACTTTTGCACTTTGAGGAACTGAAAAGATCTCGGGATTTCCATTTGAAAATTGAACATTCGCTATAAGCGCTTTTCCGATTTTAGCATTAAGTCCAGTTCTTCCATTCCATTTGTAAAAAGTCCATTTGCGGGCAATGGGAATTCCGTTTACAGCTTCATAATCTGAATAAGCAATGGCATGCGGTTATTTTTCAGCGGCTTCTACCGATTTGTTAGCAGTCACAATATAAGCCACGAATGCGAGCAAGTTGGTCGTTTTATCGCTGTATAAAATGTACCAGTCCTCAGATGAATCTCCAAAACTTTTACTAAAAGTCAATTTCTTGGTGTTGTACTCTCCGCCGTTAAGAACATCAGTTCCTGCAAAATCGCTCCAAACGGTACCGGGATCGCATAGCTTATAGGGTAGAGCAAAAAAATAAGTCCAAGTGTGACTGTTGATCACATCCGGCAACACCAAGCCCAAAAAATAGCACAAGGGCAAGAGGCGCATTGCCAATTTTAGAGTGGCGAATATTTCGCAAAAAATTGAAATTAACTACCGTCTAATTGTCGTTATCCAGAAATTTCAACTGTTTCTCGTTTGTAATATTCATTTGTAAAGCTTTATTACTGCGTTTTACCTGCCCGTATACACACACCTTTTTGGACATGAGTTCTACTTCAGGTGAATAGCTAAAGTTCACGGCATCGCGCGACCAAATTGAAATACTGAAAACAGTATTCGGAAATTGCTTATCCAAATCGATAAATACATTGTTTTTCTTCGACTTGAAAGTTCTTACAACTGTACCGCAGATTTCCACTTTTTTATTGGAGTTCATGTAGTCATACGCCTGGATTGTGTTGTATTGGCCTTTTCCAAGCTCTGACGGTTTAAGTATTTCAACATCCCCATTAAGCGTGGCTGAAAGCCATTTTTCAGGAGCGACGGTTTCTTCGACATCTTCATTATTTCCGTCGCGAAAATTTTTGAAAAAGTCCAGACCGGTAATGGCCTCAACAGAATCGACGGGAATAGCGTAGGTAATGAGCGGGTTTGTGATGAGGGCATTTGGCATAATGAAGCCAATCTCTCGATTATTCAATGTGTCAAGAACCACTTTATAGTATGATTCCGGAATTATAAGTCTGTTTTGGCTTTTTGCAATCACGGGCAAATTGTCATTTAAAATCGGCCCGGTGACTACAAATAGATTTACATGATTGTTTACGGCATATTGCCTTATGGTAGATTCCAATTCAGCCCAGGAGCCACGATTAAAGTCTGCCACCTGCGGACTCATATTGGAATAAAAGTACGATTCTGAAAGAGCGGTTTTACTCCACCGAAAATCGGCTGATGGAGCAAGGTGACCGCGGTCGAACCCATAGCCATCATATGTTTTTTTGCCGGTTGCGTCAAAGGTAATATTGAAATAATCAACGGAATCTGCTGTGCCGGTGGAAACGAGCGGATCGACACGGAAATTATTGGTTCGGGATTCGCCGCCGCCTGCAATATCCGTCGTGATTACATGAGCTACCCAGTCGGCAATTTCATATTTCTCGATATAATCGAGGGCCATAGCCCGATGTTGCACCAATTCCCCATTCCTTCCTGGCCAACCCATCGCTTCCAAGCCTTGAGATATACGCAAAAGTTTGAGTGAATCTGCGCTCTGATTAAGCGTTTGAATGGAATCGCTAAATGCTTCTATTTTGGTATTTAATTGATCAATTTCTTTCGATAAATTTTGTCCGAAAACAAAACTAGTCCCGAGTATGGAGATTAAAAGTAGAGGAAACCGCATTTTTCAAAAATAGGAGAAGTATTGATCAATTCCCACCCATTTTTAGATTTTTAGCAACAATTTAATTTTACTTATCCACAGAGGATATAGATTGTACTCAGCCAATTATATTCTTTATTCCGAATTTTTTTGCCTCTTCGGACTTCTGCGAGCTTTTTTTAAACTTTGATCCAGAATAAATTCAATTTGCCCATTGGTGCTGCGAAATTCATCCGCAGCCCATTTCTCCAAAGCTTCAAAAGTCTCGGGATTGATGCGTATTACAAACGATTTCTTTTTAGGCATAAATTATTGGTGCAGCGTTCCGGTGTTTACAACTGGCGTGGCGTCTTTATCTCCACAAAGAACCACCATCAAATTACTTACCATGGCCGCTTTTTTGTCTTCATCTAATTCTACTACTTGTTTTGCACTCAGCATCTCCAGAGCAAGTTCGACCATGCCGACAGCTCCTTCTACAATTTTGAAACGAGCAGCCACAATGGCCTCGGCTTGCTGACGACGAAGCATTGCACTGGCTATTTCGGGTGCGTAAGCCAAGTATCCGATACGCGCCTCATGCACATGGATGCCGGCTATTTCCAATCGTTCCTCCAGTTCCTTTTCCAACGCGACGTTTACCTCTTGCAAACCTGAGCGAAGTGTAAATTCTGATTGATCATCATCAAAATTGTCGTAGGCATATAATCCGGCTAGCTTGCGGACAGCCGCATCCGTTTGGACACGTACAAAATTTTCGTAATTATCCACATCGAAAGATGCGCGGTAAGTGTCATTCACGCGCCAAACCAATATTACACTGATCATAATTGGATTCCCTTTTTTGTCATTTACTTTTAATCGCTCGCTGTCAAAATTTCGCGCGCGGAGTGATATTCTTTCCTTCCGGTAAAAAGGATTTGTCCAGAAAAATCCATTCGCCTTAACGGTGCCTTTATATGCACCAAATAGAACCAGCACTTTGGATCCATTCGGATTAACGATAAAAAATCCCGGAAGAATTAAAAGCAAAATTGGAATTGCAAGAGCTACTAAAGGACTTTGAAAGATTGCGATCGAAATGATTCCTGCAATAATCAGAAGCAATACTACTAAAAGCATTCCATAGCCGGAGGTGGGTTTTACTACTTTTTCGTTTGTCATAGTTATGATATTAAATTGATATCATAAAGGTATCATAAAAATGAGTTGAAAAACAAATTTAAAATCACTTTTCAAAAACGTATTTCAAAATTGATTATTTATACTCACTTTCCTTAATTGCGGAAGCAGTAGTCTGATACCAATCCACATTGCGGCTAAAGTGCATAATTAGAGCTATTAGGGCAAATAGTCCGATTGATCCAATCAACAGGGAATAGGCTTCGGCATTTAGGATCACAAAAATAAATGCGTAAATAAATGTGAAGATCAAGCTAAAGATAAAGGTGACTTTGATCGATTTTGAAATAAAGTAGAAGTAATAAGCCACTAAAACGATCGTTGCTAGCGCGCTGATTACAAAGGCCAGTGAGAAATTCATTTGCTCAGAAAGAGCAATGAGCAACAGGTAAAAAATGAGAAGTGCAAATCCCACAATCGTATATTGAATCGGGTGGATTTTGAGCTTATGCAGAATTTCAAAAAAGAAGAAAAATGTGAAAGTGAGGGCTATAATCATAAAAGCATACTTAATGGAACGCTCTGTTTTTTGGTAAATATTTACCGGCTCGAGAAGTTCCACACCAAATCCCCATTGCGATATATTCGGAAAATAATCATTCCAAATTTGCTCAAAGCTTCTATTGTAGTCAAGTATTTTCCAATTGGCTTCAAATCCTTTGGAATCTATGGTATGACTTTCTGGTAGAAATGCTCCTGTGAAGCTGGGATCTTTCCAGAGAGATTTCAATTTTACATGCGTAGTTTTCCCGACTGGTAAAATGTGTATTCCTGAACTTCCTTTAAGACTGTAAGATGCAGTGAAAGCATATTTTTCCTTCCTTGGATTGGTATTGACATACCCATGAAATCCATTCTCCAACTGAATTGAACTTGGCAATCCCGGTTCTGTATCCATTCTTTTATCTCCAAACTGGATTTTTCCAATTCCGTTGATACCGCGTGGATCAGAAATACCAAAACTCAATTTAGCCTTTTGCCATTGGATATCTGCGGTATCGATTTTCAGATTCCTTATTTTACGTAGGTCAAAAACTCCCGAAAGGGATATCTCAGTAGAATAAAGGATGGCCTTGTATATACTTCGCTTCTTTATTTTGGGATTTAATTCGCCGGTTATATCGAGCTTTTCAGGGAGAATATTGAGGTATTTGGTTTTCACTTTCTCGTTTGGCGTTCCGGAATTTTCTGTTTCTAAATAAGGGATTGTGAGAATTGGCCCCGTAAGGCTTTGTTCGGCGCCCCATTTCGAACTTATTTCTGAAATAACATTCTGTTCCAAGCCTTGTCTTTCGCTAACTAAGGCTTCGATTTTGTAGGCTGGAATAAGTAAAATTAATGTGATTATTAGAACTGTAAACACTTTAAATGTCGGTGAGGTCTTCACCCAATTTTGAATATTTGATGACATAGTTGATAGATTTAGTTGGATCTATCTATCGCAAAAATGCATCATGTATTTCATTCATTTTCACAAGGCTTCTGAATTTCGGTTAAAGTTGCAAAATTTTATGAATCAGATAAGTATGGGGTGAAGGGTATGGACGAAATTATTAGAGTTGTTCATAAATTATTGACCAAAATCATCCTTCAGCCTCTGGTTTATGCTTCCACCTTTTATGGCTCCATAACCAATATGCCGGGTCTTTTTGGATTCGTTTTTCCAATGCGCGAACGTGCATATCAGTTATTTCAAAATCGGGAAACTCGCGGGGATTTTTAGCCAACAGTTCAAATTCCACTTGGTAATGGCCACGCTTGATTTTTCGGATATCAAAAAATACGACGGCCATATCCAGCTTTTTTGCAACCTGTTCGGCTCCGAGAAAAACTGGAGTGAGCTGATTTAAAAAGGTTGTCCAATGCCTAATTTCCGAACGCTGCGGACTTTGATCCGCCAGAAAGTAGGTCATAGTAACTTCTCCGTCCTTTGCTTCCGTAAATAATTTACGAAAACTTTCTTTGGTGGTCATCATATGGACCCCAAATTTGGAACGAAGGCGATTAATCAGACCATTGAAATACATATTACTTAGAGGCTTATGAATCGCCCAAACTTTGTGATCTACATATTGCGGAAGCAGCGAGAGATATTCCCAATTGCCATAATGTCCCAAAATACCGACTACACCTCTGCCCTCTGCATAAAGCGTATTCAGCAATTCCGGATTTTTGAAGTGGTAAAACTTCGACATATGAGCCGTATTGTGGTGCAGCGGATACATCCACTCAATAAAGCTATCACAAAAATGGAGATAGAATTTCCGCTCTATTTTTCGCAATTCCTTGGTTGACTTTTCAGGAAAACTGTTCTCTAAATTTGTTCGAACAACGGCCTTTCGGTAGCCGACAATGTGATAGACTAAAACGTAAAAGAGATCGGAGAAAACAAAAAGCAATCTCAAAGGGAGCCACGTAATGAACCACAAGAAAGAATACGTTAAAAAGTAGATGAGACGATCCATACGGCGGGCTAAATTAGTGAAAACTACTGGCAGGAGTATATTGATCGTAAAATTCTAATTTTGCATCTTTATCATATACCGATTCTGAATAGTATAAATTCATGCCTGTAAACAAATACGCCCTGCTTCGTTATCGGATCATAGATCGGAAAATATCGTCCAAATACCAGCCCTTTCCGAATAAGGAAGACCTCAGGGCAGCTTGTGAAGATGAGCTCTATGGCGCGGGAAGCGAGCGTATATCGATGAGCACCATCGACAAAGACTTGTACGCAATGCGCAACGAAAGCAATCTCGGTTACTACGCACCCATAGCATACGACAAGGCAAACAAAGGCTATTATTACGAAGATCCGGAATACTCAATTCAGGAAATGCCGCTGAATGATGACGACCTCGAAGCGATTCAATTTGCGGCAAATACACTTTCCCAATTCCGAAGTCTCGACATGTTTAAATCATCGGAAGCTGCGATAGACAAGATTTTGGATCGGTTTAATTTGAATCCTCAAAATGATGAGAAATCGGTCACATCCTTTGTTCAATTTGAGGCTGCACAATCATTCAAAGGCGGGAAACATTTGCCGTCAATCCTTAAGGCGATTCGGCATGAAAAAATAATTCGTTTCGAATATGAAAAGTTTTCGGGAGGTAAGAAGCGCAGCTACCAACTGCATCCATACCTTCTCAAAGAATATCGGAATAGATGGTATGTCATTGGATTTAATCCCGATAAGAAAGCCGTTGTGATTTTCGGCCTCGACCGAATTGTAGGGGAGATTGATGTCACAGATTTTGATTTCAAGCGTCAGTCTGATTTCAATCCGGCAATTTATTTCGAGCACAGCATAGGTATCACTGCCGTAAATGATGATCCGCAACGTATTCATTTGCGTTTTTCGCCCCTTGCGGGAAAATATATTGAATCCCAACCGCTCCATACTTCCCAAAAGATTGTGCGAAATGATGAAGTAGCACTTGAAGTGGAATTATTCCTCTGCGTCACGCAAGAACTCATCATGACGATTTTGAGTTACGGGAATGATGTGGAAGTGAAAGCACCTCAATTTTTGAAAGATCAAATAACCAAAAGTCTGCGGAATACTCTTCGGATGTATACAGAATAGTGTCTGTCCATACATTCCAATATCAGCGTTGCACTTGTTCTAAAAACAATCATTGACTAATGTCAACTCCTTTCTTTTTAGACCTGCGTGCGCCTTGCTATAGAAATGTATGATCCAGCCACGCGAGTGGAGATAGTTAGCAGCGTAAATAGATTACGTTCTCCGATTCGACTTTAGCCAAAAACAAAAAATGGTTATGATCAATATCGGACAAGATTTCTATGAAGAGAAGGCCTATTATTTCAATCAGATTTCGGCTTTCAGAATTATTATCAACCCGAATGTGAAAGGGTATCCACCACTTTTTCTGGTGTGTAAAGGCAAGTTTGGTTCTCGAACAGGAGCGTATATCATCGCGCTTAGTTTTTTACAGCTCAATAAACTTATGATGGAAGTCATGCGAAATGACCTACGCCTCCAACTTGCTGAGAAGCTCACTGATTTTCTTATTCCCTGTGATCGTTCGGGAGAAATTAATCTCGTTGAATTTTTTGGAAAACCGCTTTCGCTCGAAGGGTTGGATCTGGCGACACGTGTCAACCGATTTCGTTCAGATGCTGCGGACAATGAGCCTCTTTACTATTTCCAATTATCAGAAGTATAGCGATTTACAAATTAATTTCACAACGTAAATACATTACGTTCTCCACCACGACTTTAGCAGAAACAAAAAATAAACGCCATGAGAAATTTAGCAGACGCCAATCGATTTATCAATTCTTTTCCTCGTCCTACCGGATTAAACATGCATTCCTGGAGTGCGATTAAGAAACTCGCTCTTTACGCATGGGAGTGTTATTTCACCGAGAGGAAATTCAACCGCACCATCAATTTCTTGTGTAAAGAATTCTATTTGATGATCCGCACTCCTGAAGGACAATTTATTGTACCAGAAAACTTTTCATACGACATTGGGCTATGATTTCCTAGGTAGAAGTGAGGCAGATCGCAGAAGGGGCTCGTAACATTACGGGCTCTTTTTTGTTACTATCTGTGAAGAATTGAAAATTATGAAGGAATCGAAGAAAACAGTAGTTATCGGTGCGAGTCCAAACCCGCAGCGATATGCCTATCTCGCCACAGAAAGGTTGAACCGAAAAGGACATGAGGTGATTCCGGTGGGATTACGAAGGGGTAAAATCGGCGAAATCGAAATTCAAAATGATTTTCCAAAAATCAAAGATGTGGATACAGTGACCCTTTATGTGGGGCCTCGCCATCAGGATTATTGGAAGGATTATATTTTTTCGCTACAACCCAAGCGCGTCATTTTTAATCCGGGAACGGAAAGTACGTTCGAGCATGAACTCGAAGCGAAGGGAATTGAAACAACAGAAGCTTGTACACTTGTTTTGTTAAGTACTGGAGGGTATTGATTTTTAGCTTTTAATATCCTTTCTCAAATTAAATTCTTTATGAGCCGTGAACATCTGATTAGACAACCTTTTCGTATATTTTTCGTTCTTATGGAAGGTAGTTAAATTGTTATGATTTAATTGCTGCTGATCGATAGAATTTGTAACTTTGTCGTTGCTTTTATGCCAAAAAACGATTATATGCTAAAACGTGGGTGGCTTTTATTAGGTGCTCTTTTATTATTTCTGATTCCATCGGTTTTAATGGCTCAAGTTGGACCATTCGGTATTGGGAATGGAAGTGGAGCTGCAACGCCTGACGGTCGTCCTCAGCCACGCGTGCTTTTGTGGTTGGATGGGAGTAATGTTGAAACAGCAGGAACGGCTGTAACGAAGTGGGTTGACAAAAGTGGAAATGGGCATGATTTTGTTCCCGATGCTGCGACAAACCAACCCACATTTCTGGCTACTAGTGGCCCCGCTGGAACCCCTTGCTTATCTTTTGATGGTACAGATGATCGGTTAGTCTGCACAAATTTTGAATTTCCGAGTAGTGGTTATTCTATTTATTTCATAGTCAAGTCGAGCGATAATAAGTACGGAATGTTTAGCTACGCTAGTGCAACCGAACCACATGAAATTAATATTTATAATAATAGTGGGTTCCAGCAGGAAATGGGACCAAATACGCGCGCTTCTGCTATCGGAAATATCAGCACTGGCATTTGGAATTATGGGGGTATTTGGTGGGACAATTCCTCAAATGTTCTCTGGGAATACAATAGAACCAACAGTTCAAGTGGTGAAGGTTCGAGTTCTTTCGCGAACGGATTTAATATTAGCCCTACAGGTACGGCCGTAATTGGCGATATTCAACAAAGCGTAAACGGAGGATACATTTCCGGAGATGCCTTTCAAGGTGAAATAGCCGAGATCATTATTTGGGAAGGGGTTATGAACAAGGCAGTTGGTCGTATGATGCGTACTTACATCTACACGAAATATGGCAGTGCGGATGGAAACACATCCAATTGGCATAAATTTCAAGGAAATGCTTCTGGGAGTGCGGGAGAATATTACGAACCGATTGGTGTGGGTAGGGATGGAGATGCACACTATGAATCGCGTTTGCATGGATTGGTATTACGTTGTACTAGTGCTGGTGGTAGCTCATATATGTGTGCAGGACAGGCTCCCGATGCGGGAAATGCTGTAATCGCTTCTTCCGTTGCAGGAGTTCCTCAACAATGGAAACGAGCATGGGAAATTTCTGGAGACAATGGAGGCATCGTTTATCAAATCGGTTTTGATTTTGGAGAAGGTATAAGCGGTGATTATCCGCAAAATATTGATAATTATGTTCTTCTGCGCAAGCAAGGTATCGGGGGAACATATTCCATATTCTCCGATAACCCCGCCCAGAGAGCGATAATTGATGATGAAGTAGTTTTTAGTATCAACAAATCTTACTTGGCCGCCTCGAATTATTACTTTACTCTTGGAACCAAAAATCCAGCGGAAAGTAGCCTAAACGGTACAACTCAAAAAACATGGTACGCATACCAAACGGGAAACTGGAGTGATACGCTTACCTGGACGCTCGACGGAAGTGCGGCACCATCATATGTAAATCATGGGCTTATACCAGCCAGTGGAGATAATATTTACATAGGGTCAGGTAGAACGGTTACCGTTGATATGACGCTTCCCAGCATGAATGGGCTTAAAGTGTTTGGAGCTCTCAATGTAGGAAGTTCACCTGCACCATCATTCAGTACCATAGCCGGCTCAGGACTTATTCGTTGCGCGGGAAATGGGACGGCCGGAAATTTCCCAATCGGAGATGCTACAGCTTTTGCGGACCCTGTAAACGGTGGTACAGCAGAGTTTTACGGAAATAACAACTTTGTACAAACTACGGATGTGGTTGTCAATAAACTGAAAATTAACCTCACGGGCTCCAGTAATACAATGACCTTAGCAGCCGATCTCACCCATAATGGTCTTTTCGAAGTGAATCAGGGAACGTTGATAGTGAATGATAATTCGAATGCGGTTCGACATATTACCAGCAACGCCCGTGTTCTGGTCGAAAGCCCGGGACGAATAAAGGTAAGTACCTCAACCCTCAAAAAGAAACATGAGTGGTATTTTAATAGCGATCTGATCAATAATGGGGGCAGATTTATTTTACGAATCGTACAACCCCTAACTATACTAGCTGATGAACCCCAAGATATTACATTGAAGCACATTTTATAAGTGGTTCAAGCAATCAGGAATTGCGAGCCAATGGGCCAAGTTATTTCTCCCGAATTGTTGTGGATAAAGGAGTCGATATGACCTATATTTTGTCCATCACTAGTAATGCGGCTAATAAATTCAAATTGTTAGGTAGATGTAATTTTGGAATGGGAGCTATCAGATATATTGCTGAATCTGGTAATAAAAATTCTTTGCACTTATCAATGGAACATCAGAAATTAAAGATCATATATTTATTCCACTCACACGGAAATGTTGGCAATTATAATTTATCAATAAACAGCTCAGTTATGGGTTAATGGAGGTGAAGCAATAAAAGGTCCCCCGAGGTCGGTCCGGCGACATCAATTCCGAAGCAATTGTTGAATTATGGAATTATTAAAGTTTCGCTCTGGGAACTATGAATGCGAATTGCAATAGTGGAATAACAACACGTGGAAATGGAGTTACGCAAATTGATGGCGGAGTGCTCAATGCGAATCAATTGCGGACTTCAGTGCTTGGTAGCGGAAAATATTGGGGGTATTATTATCAATGGTGGTAGTGTGAATGTGAATGGAAATTGGCCTGGAGGAACAAATGGATCCTATTATACTTTTAGTTTGACTTATCCCGGAAATTTATTCCGAATGACTGGCGGTGAACTTCATGTAACAGGTCCATCCGGGAGCGGGTTGATTTTCATAAATTCCGACCCCCAAAATACAAGTGTAAGCGGAGGAACTGTTTTCGCAGATGTTTCGAATGCAAGTAGATTCATACAAAATTTCAGTAGTAGAGCCGCTTTTTGGAATTTAACGCTAACACGATCCGTTTCATCTGGTACTAATAGATCAATTTAAAATGTGTTGGGCGGTAGCTCCGGTAGCGGAACCGAACAAGCCAATATTGCTGATCAGGATTTAATTGTGCGCAATAATCTGAACATCATTGGCTCGAACAGTCCAACACTTGATATGGGATGCAAGTGTTCCTGCCGATTTGTATTTATATGGAAATTTGGAAATTGGCAACGGTTGTGTGTATAATCACAATAATAATACTACCCATTTTGTGGGAAGTTCCAATTCCTCATTGACATTTGGGGGGTCTTCTACTTTTCCTTTTTTTAATGTAGAGGTCAACAAAGATTTTGATTCGCGAAACGTAAATATTCAAAATGCCGGACCGGTAACTGCAATGGATATTCTCGGAAGTCTCGATTTGGAAAGAGGAACCTTTAACAATAGAGGCCGAAATGTATTGGTGAAAGGGAATGTAACCAACCGTACCCAATTTGGAGATGAAAGCAGTACAGGTTATCTTAGAATGGATGGAAACTCCGGACAGCAGAATATTATTTCGGATGGAGGTGTATTTTATAGTCTCTACCTAAAGAATTCAAATGGTGTTGCGCTTAAGAATGATGGGGTTACGGTTAAATCCTTGCTCAACTTAGAGGCAGGTTCATTTTTTATTGGCGATTACAAATTACGATTGGAAACGACGAATTCTGATCCTATCCAATCGTCAAATGGAACAGATAGATTCATTGTTTGTACTGGTAATGCTTCTGCCGGTGGTATTGAAATCTTAAATCACGCTGCTGGCCAGCATCTTTTCTATCCATTTGGCGTGAGTACAGGCTCTGGTCAGAAATATACGCCTGCCGATATTTATGTAAACAGCTGGGATGATGATGGATATATCCGTGTCACACCGGTAGATACATTGCTTTCAACGGCAGATCTTTCGGTACCAGGAGATACTTTGAATTTTTATTGGAAGGTCAGTTCAAGTGATTATACTACCCAGCCATACGTTACTCATGTTTTTAAATACGACGATGGGGATGTGAAAGATGATGAATCAAATTTTGAAGCGGCTCGTGTGCTCTCGGAATTACCTTTTAGCCGACAAGTCGATGTACTCCCGAGTTCCGGAGTGATTACGAGTTCGAATTTGATTTATTACAATGGATCGTCGGATGGTCCAATAACGAATGGATCAGGAACTAAGCTTGTTAATGCAGATTATACGGCAGGCTCTGCTAATCGATTTACAGGGTCGCCGGAAGTTTTTTTCTCCCGCAGTTCAACAGTTGGTGCAGCCTGGGATACTCCTGGAAACTGGAATAAGTTAAGTGATTGTTCCGGATGTACCGGCGTGTATGATTACCACAGTACTACTAAAACTGCTTCGGTAAGCGATTTTCCGGAAGGTGGAGATATAGCGGTTATTGGTTTTAATGTAAATAACGCGGCTCATAAACCCCATGTTTACAAAGCACCCACCGGAGGTATTCAAGCAGCTCAAGTAATTTTTACTCCTTTGCAGGATGCAGGAGGGAACCGACAGCCAAGATACAATGGCCCCACAAGTGCTGATTTGGGTATTCTACGCCCAACCCTTCAAATCTCCAATACAACTGATATTATTAAAGTGGGTCAAATTTCCGGAGAAGGGGAGTTGATGCTGAAAGGAGATATTGATTTGGGGGTTACGGACCTTGGAGGATTCTTAGCTGAAGATTCTTCTGTGGTGGTGATCAACAATGGCAACGCTTACTCCGGTAAATTCCAATTTTCTCCCTGCAGCAGTGCCTAATCTCTTTTTGGCTTAAACATCGCACCCACTATTACCAGCGATATATGTATTCGAGGAAATCTTGAAGTGGCAGGACAATCCGAGTTGTATTTAAGTGAATCCTTAAAGGGAAATATTGAAATTGATGGAGACTTAATTTTGGATGAATATCAATATCCGGATCTCAGCCCGTCACAAGTTCTTTTTAATAAACGGGGAACTTTGAAAACAGTTGATGTGCATGGCGATGTAAAACTTTCGGGTACTACAGCCAATATTGGTATAAATACCTTGTCAGGCGCACGCGTGTTCCGCCGGCGGCATGGACTCCGGATGAAATTGGTGCCCAGTTGTGGTTTGATGCTAGCGATAATACAACGTTCACTACTTCCGGATCCAACGATGTCACCGGCTGGGATAATAAGGCCAGTGGTGGCTCATACAGTGCCTCGCAGTCTACTACAGCCGATCAGCCGATATACCAAACTGGTGGTTTGAATAGTAAGAATACCATTCATTTTGATGGAACTGATGATTTTCTTAGTATCCCAAATAATACTTGCTTAAATATCCTTGATAATCAAGATTTTGAGCTGTTTTCGGTAGTGAAATCAGACGTCAATCCAAGTCAGGCTGCAATTATTGCCAAAGGAGGAGTGAGTTCAAAAGATTATATGCTATACTTTTATACACCTCGTTATAAATTTTACATGGATGGTGGAGCAATAAGTATGGAAGCAGGCTCAAGTGTGGGAACCAATGCCAATATGGGTTGGGCCAGGCGCCAGGGAAATAATGGAACATTATACAATACAATAAGTGGAAATGCTTCTGACAATGGGGCCTCAGCTGCTACAAGTGCCGGTAATACGCACAACCTTACAATCGGCGCCATGGATGACGGCACAGCGCGCTTTTTTGATGGAGATATTGCTGAAATCATTCTTGTAAGACATGCCCTTACCCAGGACGAACGCGATCGTATGGAAGGCTACCTTGCTCATAAATGGGGGCTCGAAGGAGATTTACCCGCTGGCCATCCGTATAAAGATGACACAGCCATATATCGGGGGAAATGGAAATCAACCCGCGCAACTTGATTGTCGATGGGGATATCATTCAAAATTTTAGCAGTACGCAATACTTCTAAATAATGGATTGATCTCTATAAAATAACTCCTCCTGCATTTCCAAATCCGGGCGACACTGCTTTTGTAAATTTAATTGTAACCAGCTCTGGCAATAACGAATTCAAAAATATTCATGGACCCACTCCACGTCTTTGGAAACTAAAAGTCGATAAAGGAACGAGTATCTCCTCAAGTTTTGCGTTTGACACAGACGTGAAAATCGATGGTCCCACTGATGAAACCGAAAAAGCGGTCAATATCCAAAATGGATTACTCAAATTCAACAATGCGAGTATTATTGATACCCTTTCTTCAGGTGGAGGTGATTTTTTGATCCCGGAGACGGGGGGTCTCGAACTCAATGATGGACAGTTATACATTAAAGGTGTCGAAACCGGAATGCTTCTCTCTGGTTCCTTAAAAATTACAGGAGGTTCACTCAATATCGGCAACACTGATGGCGAAAACAATTATATCGAATACGCCGCCAGTACATTGCCAAAAATCGAAATTACCGGTGGTACTCTAACCGTAGGTAGTCAAATAAGACGTGGATTATCGAGTATTGGCGGGTCACTCGACTACCGTCAGAGTGGGGGTGATGTTATAGTTGGAAGATACAGTGCCCCGGCTACCAATCGAGGGATGCTTGAAATTCTCAATTCGGGAAGCCGATTTGATCATACAGGTGGTACACTGACCTTTGTACGGGGTGTGAATCTGGGAACAACGCCGTCTTTATTGCTTACTCCTATAACTTCTAATGTTGGTGGAACCTCTGAAATCATTATAGGAAATAGCGATTCACCTTCTGGTGCGGCAATTCAAAATTTTGGAATTAAGAGTTCAGTTGCCTTAAATAAACTCACACTATACTCTCAAAGTTCACCCCTTCCTTCAGTTCACCCGGTGGCTCACCTAATTACAAATGATCTGGAACTAAATGGGGATCTGAATATTATGGGTGAAGGGGCATTGAGCGGAGCGACCTTAAATTGTAATGATCGCAACCTTCTATTGCACAAAAATGTAACAAATAATGGAATTTTAAGTTCTACTTCAGGGAAAGTCAGCCTAATTCATCCGAGCTCGGGCACTGTAAGTGGTTCAGGAGTTTTTGATCTTTACGATCTGGAACGTATCGGAGGAAGTAGCGGTGTTACACAAGTGCTCGAAGACCTCTTGGTGAAAAATGATTTTACTTCTGATGCGGGAACCATAAATTTTGGTGCAAAAAAATTAACCGTAAAGGGAGATGTGATTGCGGATGGCATTGTACAATTTAACTCTGGAAGTGAGGGGCTAATATTCAATGGTACTGAGGAACAGCATCTGGATAGATCAAATACGGATGGCACTACTGAAATTAATATTATTACAGTGGATAATGCACAAGGGGTCACAATGGCAAATGGGGCAGGATATACATTTATTTTAGACAAGAAATTGAGATTATCAAGCGGAGTTTTTAATCTACAAGGGAATCTTTTAGAATTGGGATTAAATGCAGATATTGAAGAACTTAATCCTTTTGGTGAAACCAATATGATTAGCACGGGCGGAGCCTTTACAAATTTTGGTGTTCTAAAGAATGTTCTGGCGCTTTCAACAGAGGAAGTGTTTATTCCTTTGGGAATTGACAAGTATATGCCGGTAAGTTTGGACTTTACTCAGTTGAACTATTCGAGTGGCACCACAAATAGCAGCTACTTATTCAAGTTGAATGCACAAATCCATCCAATTATTACGGATGATGCCGAAGTACCCCCAATTAACGATTTCCAAAATGTTCTTGGAATGTATTTTTCTGTGGAAGCCACAAATGTGGGAAGTAATCTACAAATGGATGCACATTTTCAATATGATGAAAGCTACGTAAATGTAACTTCGCCGTATACCGAGGAAAATTATTATGCGGCACGCGTTTTTGATGGTGATGTATTGAAACTTGACTCTACCGTCGTAGATGAAGTGAACAATGTCATTAATTTTTCATTTAATAATGTTGGATCCAACTCTATTAGCGGTGATTATTTTGCCGGAGTGGATGCTGCCATTCCAAACTTCATCCCGAAATATCATACAAATACCTCCGGGAATGTGGATGGCGACACCTATGTTGAAGCCGAATGATGGAGCCCCATATGGGGCTGATGTTTATGTGGAAGGCAATGATGTGCTTAACTTGAACATTAATGGAGTAAATTTTTATAGAACTTTTATAAGCTCAGGTGCAACTGTTTTAGTAAATACTACCACGCGGCATCGTCTTGGTAAAGTTTCCGGATCTGGAACTATTCACATGGTCGGTACCGGTAATTTACCCTCGGGTGAGTACACCAATTTCTTTAAATGTGATAGTGGAAAAGTTGTCTTCGAAGGTCTTAACGGAGATGATTTTTCAATACTTGCCAATCTTCCCGTTGTTCGTGATGTGAAAATTATTGGAAATGCAAACAGTGACATTTCCATTGCTGATAACGACGTAAATATTTGCACCGATCTCACAATCGACGGTCCCCGTGTAAAAGCTGCAAATTCTTCACTATTGATGATTAGCGGTGATTTGAATATTCTTCATGGACAATTAGATTTTCGTCAAGGTGAATCGATTATCAAGGGAGATTTGAATACCCAAGGAGGAACTGGAATAACCGGCGCACAAGTTATAGCCGGTAATACAGGTAAAACTACAATTCTGGGTGACTTGACCATCGGTGGTAAAAATTTTGGTCTTGGTACTGTATCTCGTGAAACGCATCTGGAAGGTGATCTAACACGATATTCCGGAATAATTTCGGAAGGAACCGGTGGTGCCAAATTGGTCTTCGATGGTATTCTTCCCCAAACCATTACCGGCAATTTTACCGGAACTTCAAAAATTCCATTTATAGAAATGAACAATGGGACCGGCCTTACCTTGGCCGGTAAATGTCGATGTCTCAGATACGCTCAAACTAACCAATGGGAATTATTTTCACAAGTGCCGGAAATATTCTTAAACTTACCGATGATGGTACCGATGTAGATCCGATTGGGGGACAAGCAATTTCATTTGTGGATGGACCGATGCAGTGGAATTTGGCTTTCATCTCCTCCGGAAAGAAAATTCCCTGTTGGTAATAATGACCGTTACAGACCACTATCTATAGCTGATAGAACAGCTGCCCGTAACGTGGGAAGTTCAATATACAGATACTTCAGCGAGGACTGTGCCAATTCCTTCTATGATCGGGTAGATCCGGACCCTACATATGTTCCCTCAATTGAGACGGTTAGTGTTCAGGAATTCTGGAGAGTTAAATACGAATGCAAGTCCGCAGATGCAAATATAAGGCTGAGTTGGGGAGATAATTCTGCTGTATCAACGCAGCCCGAGTGATCAAACTAATCTTTTAGTTCTGGCTATGATAGTGGCAAACGGTTGGTGGGATTCGTATGGAGGGGAGATTTTAATTATAGTGCTCCTACCAATCAAGGTAATTTTATTAGTACGATACCTGTTCCTTTTAGTGAACGTTTCTTACCCTCGGTTCTAGCGTACTGCACTTAATCCCCTCCCAGTTACCTGGCTATATTTCAGCGGCGAGAATAATGGTGCGGACAATGTTCTCTCTTGGGCCACTGCTTCCGAGCAAGACAATGACTATTTCGAATTGGGGAGATCGCTTGATGCACAGAATTGGACTGCTATAGCTCAAATCACTGCTGCAGGTCATAGCACTACTAAGCAAACCTATACTTATACAGATATCGATGCTCCATTTGGTCGGGTATATTACCGATTGAAGCAAGTTGATTTCGATGGTAAGAAAGACTATGCACCAAATGTGGTGAGTCTGAAGAGAGGCTTCACTAAAGAATCAGTGGTATTTGACTTCCTTCTCTATCCGAATCCATCGCAAATCGGAACAGTACGCTTTAGAATGTCGAATATTTCTGATGTAAGAGCGAATGTTTCGATTTTCGATCTGTCGGGTAAATTGCTTTCACAAGATTTTGTGCAGATTGATGGGCAAGGTACTTCCGCTCCGATGGATTGTAATTTTGAGCCAGGTATCTATCTGGTTCAGGTCATTGTAAATGACAAGATGCGCTCTAAGCCGCTTGTGATTACGAGGTAGAATTAATTACGAAATACGGGTTTGTCTGAAACTATGGAGACGCGTAAATTCTTAGGAGGCTGTTTTGCACATATAAAATTCGATCAAGATTTTAATCTCCTTTTTTGTCTATGGAGAATTCTACTATCCACACGATCTCCATGTCGCATTACTAAGGTGCTATGGGTTTTATTGAATTCAAGAAATTGGTTTTACGATTGTGAGTTCAGGCCATTTCGTTTAAAGCTGCATCTTCAGTTTCATCTAAGCGACTTATATCCACAATTGTTTTCTCCCGGTTTCGAGAAATGAGATATACAAATTTTTGTCCCCACTGGATTTCCGAAGCTTTATAGGATGAGCGTGAGTATACCGTTTGTGAAAAGGATTCGTCAAATGCCTTCATCATGATAATTATTTCTACATCCTTTGCCAAAACATCTTCTTCGCTCAGATTGTGAAGTGGACTTTCGGGAGTAATAGGATGTACTATAGTCCACACCGAAGGCATAAAGGCTACTTTTGGCCGTTCAAGCTCCAACTCATAAAAGTCACGCAATTCTGAATTTTCTCTTTTGGCAGAAAGCGAAACCGTAACTTCTAATTCCATGAGTTGATTACCGTGAGGATTTACCACCCTGAACATAAACCCGTTGATATTTTGAAAGGGCGCTATTACTGCATTATTACTGTATTTTATTTTAGCAGAGGGTTTTGAAAACCGGCTATATACAAGTCCGGTAGCCAGAGCAAATGCCAGAAGCCCGAGCATGGATTCCGTAGCCGCAATAATATTTGACGGCGTACCTGTTGGAGACACCCGGCCATACCCCAACGTTGTGATGGTCTGGGCACTGAAAAAAAAAGCCTCAAGAAACTTATCATACCGGGTGGCTCCTTCAATACCGGTGAGATGCTCTAATCCAGCTGCGGAATACAAGCAGGCAAAGACGATATTTATTGTGAAATAGCAAAGCAGGACGATTCCAAAAAAACGCGCCCACGACATAGAAACTAATGCATGGAAAAAATTGGTTTTTTGTAAGAATGGAATATTCGCTTTTTTTACATTAAAAGAACCGTCCTTGTTGACACTGCGGTAGTTGCCGGCAGTCGCTTTTTCACCGAGCCCAAAATCATTAAACTTTTGTTTGCTGTACTTTCCGGTAATTTTTTTTGGAATCATTAATAATGGAGCATGTAGGAATTAAAAGTAATAAATCGAATCTAACTTTATAGTACCATCTTGAATCGAATTATGAATCTATCAGTTGCCAATTCCCCGATCAATCTCATTCGGCGAAACTTTGATTCCAACAGTCGGGAAATATTTACCGCACAATCCAGGTTAATGCTTGGTAAACCCCTTCGGCACCTGCGGGCTTAGTTTTCAATCAATACTTCCTCGATCGCACTTAAAATCTGCCTTCCGGCAAATTCCAACTCCTCACGCGAAATAGTAAGGGGAGGAGCTAGCCGGAAACTCTCAGGACATGACAGGAAATAGAAAGTGATAATTCCTTTTTGGAGGCAGCGATCTACGATTTTAAAGACTAAGTCGGCAGATGCAAATTCTACCGCAAACATCATCCCGATACGCCGGATTTCCACAATAGCTTCGTGTTTAATTAACGATTCGAGATAGGCACCTTTTTCTTCGGCGCTCGCTACAAGGTTTTCAGATTCTATAGCTTCGATATTTCCCAATGCCGCGGCACAACACACCGGGTGGCCACCGAAAGTAGTAATATGTCCTAGGATTGGATCAGAAACCAAGGACTTCATAATCTTATGGCTGCTCACAAATGCTCCCATTGCCATACCACCGGCCATACTTTTTGCAATGGTGAGAATGTCTGGAACTATACCAAAATGTTCGAAGGCAAATAATTTTCCCGTTCTCCCGAATCCTGCCTGAATTTCATCCAAGATTAGAAGTGCTCCAGTTTCATCGCATCTTTTGCGAAGTGCTTGCATATAATCTTTTGTGGGAATCCGCACACCAGCATCGCCTTGAATGGTTTCAACAATTACGCAAGCTGTTTCTTCATCGATCCTTTCAAGCTCTGCAATCTTATTGAAATGTATGAAGTATACTTCCGGCAACAGTGGACGAAAAGCAAATTTCTTTTTCTCATTTCCAGATACGCTTAGGGATCCGTGCGTACTTCCGTGGTACGACTTCAGGCAGGACACCATTTTTCGCCTTCCAGTATAGCGTTTTGCGAGCTTGAGTGCTGCTTCATTTGCTTCGGTTCCGCTATTTACGAAGTAGCTCACATCCAATCCGTCGGGAAGAATTTCATTGAGTTTCTTTGCAAGCTTTACTTGAGGTTCCTGCACAAATTCCCCATAAGGCATTACGTGCAGATATTTCTTAAGTTGAGCTTCAATTGCCGCGATTACCTTCGGATGTCGGTGCCCCACATTTGTAACGGCTATTCCAGAAACCATATCAAGATATTTCTCGCCGTTGGTATCAAAAACTGAACAGCCTTCTGCATGGCTAACTTCAATTGCTATTGGGTTTGGGCTGGTTTGCGCTTGGTATTTTAGGAAGTCGGATGTCGAGCTCACGGAATCGAATTATTGAAATCTTTATAAACTGTTAAGTGGTAATTTGTTTTGAAAAACATAGGTACATAGATATCACGGGATATTCACATTGAAAAAAATCTATCTAAATGTAGCATAGAAACAATGCTCAGACAAAAGTCTAAACGCCCTTTCAATGTTGAGGCCTCGCACCACCATTCGGTCGTTGTCTCAACTGATCGAGCAGTTCCCTTTTAAAGGACCGTTCAGCTCGGTAGTAAGCAGCTACTTTGGGAATAGGAAGCACCTTCTTAAACTTTTCGTAATACTTCTCGTCTAAATCGACCTTCTTGCGCTCCTGTGCAAACCTTGATTTGATTAATGCATCCATCTCTACATCCGTAAGCTTCTGATCATCTTCATCGTCCGAGCGCATACGCTTTCCTTGGTGCTCTCTTCGCAATGCATCAAGTGCGGAACGGTATTCATTATAAACCGGCCAAAACTGCTGGGCTTCTTCAGTAGTTAAACTCAAGGTGGAGGTGATATAGGCCACTTTTTGGGCTTCAAGTTCATCGCGACGATTACTGCGATTTGTAGTGCCTTGCGCGAAAATTGAAAGTGAAAGGCTCGTAAAAAGGAGTGCTAATACATAATTTCTCATCATCTATTGTCGGTATTTAAAGATTCTAAAAAAAGTTGATCCGAAATGCCTTCATCCATTAAATAATCGATGATGACGTCGGAATCTGTGTCGGGCTGAGGAATGGAAATGGAATTGCTTTCCAGATCTACAGTCGCGTATAAATCCTCTGTGTCAATATAGTTTGCAAGCAGGTCGCTATCAATTTCAACATAGGCAATATTATTTGAATTTGTGGTTTCAGTAGAACCTGTATTTATCTGTAATACAGTTTTAAAGTATGGCATTAAAGCTAAAATCAAAGCGAAGCCTGCAGCGATGGAAAGGTTGCGGAAATTTATATATGATGGAATTCTGCGGCTTTCAATTCTCTGCTTTTCCTTGTCAATTTGTGCAATCATCCGATCAGGGAACGCATTAAAATATCCTTCAGGTGGGGTATCATGGGAAGGCTGTTTGTGATCAAACAGCAAAGGTGAAAGCTCGCGTAAAAAGTCCTTTTCGTTTTGATCCTGTGAGTTCATATCAACTTTTAGATGCATTTTTCGGGTAATGGTTTAATGGGATGTGAGAAAAGCTTCAATTTTTTTAACGGCATGATAAAACGAAGCTTTCAAAGCTCCGACACTTGTTTCGGTAATTTCGGCTATTTCTTCGTATTTCAGTTCTGAAAAGTATTTTAAATCAAAAACCTGTCTTTGCTTTGCCGGTAAGGTCTTGAGGGCTGCTTCAAGCTTTCTGGTTATTTCCTCACCCGAATATCCATCCGTAGTATTTGTATGAATTTCGGTGATCTCTCCTGTTTCGATCTCATGTTTCTTCTGCTTACGCAAAAAGGATAGAGCTTCATTCGTTGCAATTCGATAGAGCCACGTGAAAAGGGATGATTCTTCCTTGAAATCATCAATAAACCGCCATGCTTTCATGAAAGTATTCTGCAAAACATCATCGGCATTTTGGTGGCTGCCAACCATACGACGTATGTGGCCGTAGAGTGGTCTTTGGTATTCCCTGACCAATATTGTAAACGCAGCATTGCGGGTTTTTTTACCCTTAAGTGCCTTTACGAGATCACGATCGCTGGTTTGCATATGAAATTATTCAGGAAAACCGTTCGTGCAAAGATATTATATCGATTTAACTATCAAATGTTTCCGATTTCTCGGCACGGGACGCACAGGTCCTTGCTCATCAAATCCTTTGTTAGCAGCTCAGCATTTAATAACTACACCATTAAAAAGTGGTCATAAACCTTTTCGGGAAACTGCTTTGCGCGCAGCGATAATCACATCATTAGTATCTATATGATACTTGGTGAGAAGTTCTTCCGGAGTTCCGCTTTCGCCGAAGGTATCATTCACCGCGACCATTTCGAGCGGAGTCGGTAGATTTCGCGATAGTAATTGCGCAATGCTCTCACCTAAACCACCATTCATCATGTGCTCTTCAGCAGTTACCACGCAACCTGTTTTTTTGGCGGAAGCCAGAACTGCAGCTCCATCCAAAGGTTTGATGGTGTGTATATTGATCACTTCGGCCGTAATTCCCTCTTTGGCCAATACTTCCGCAGCTTGAACAGCTTTCCAAACAAGATGTCCTGTAGCAAAAATACTTACATCTACACCTTTTATCAGGAGCAGTGCCTTTCCGATTTCAAATTTTTGATCTTCGGGCGTAAAGTTTGCCACTTTCGGCCGACCGAAGCGCAGATAAACCGGCCCTTGGTGATCAGCGATGGCGATAGTCGCAGCCTTGGTTTGATTGTAATCGCATGGATTGATTACGGTCATGCCCGGAAGCATGCGCATCATTCCGATATCTTCGAGAATTTGGTGTGTGGCACCATCTTCGCCGAGCGTAAGGCCGGCGTGTGATGCGCAAATTTTTACATTCTTTCCGGAGTATGCTATCGACTGGCGGATCTGATCGTAAACCCTTCCTGTTGAAAAGTTGGCAAAGGTTCCAGTAAAAGGAATTTTTCCTCCTATGGTAAGTCCCGCAGCCAATCCCATCATATTGGCTTCGCCGATTCCAACCTGAAAAAAACGTTCGGGAAAGGCATCTTGAAAATCGTTCATTTTGAGCGATCCTGTTAGGTCGGCGCAGAGGGCTACCACATTCTCATTTCGCTTACCGAGCTCAAGAAGGCCGGCACCAAAACCGCTCCGTGTATCTTTTACATTCTGAACCTTAAATTCTGTCATTGGGTTATAATTTCAAATTGGTGGATGAACCTGAATTAATTTTAAAATCGCGCTCGATAGTGTAAATTACCTCTTTGCTGTTTTTCGAACGGTACGTTATTTTGTAGTCTCCGGGTTGGAGTTTAAATGGCTGATTAAGCTGGTTTACATCCAAATTGGCGACCCATTTCAAGGCGCTACCATCTCTTTGTGCAATGCTCCCGTAGCCTGGTGTGCTGAGCGCTAAATTAAGCACGCCCGGTTCGGCAATATTTACGGTAGTCGTTTTATCCTGTGATATTTTCACATCCGATATATCTATTCGCGGTATCGTAAGGATCTCGATATCGTAGTTTCCGGTAAGGATGCGCTCCTTAATATTTGACGTAAGCACATGCAAGGTCTCGAGTTTGCCGGCTTTTCGCAACAGCACTGGAATGTTTTCGCCAAGCTGACCTTCGATCTTCAAAACCAAATCACCCTGGCCTGCATCGAGTGCTATAATATTGTGTTTTCCGGGAGTTAATGTCACATCCGATTTCGAGATTGGAGGAATTGTGTGCGCTTCGACTTTGTAGGTAATAATAGGATCGAGGCTTATCGTGTCGGGATTTCCGCGATTGTTTATTGTATGCACAAATCCGTACACCAGCTGGTCGGTTGCTTGATTGAAGAAATTGACAGTGACATCCGTTTCGGTAGGTTTGCCGAAATCGTCGAGGAGATTTACCTGAGCACTGGTATTGTTGAGTGCTTGGGTGATAACAATATCAAGAATGTTCTTAAATGACGCTTCATTAGTTGCATCGTAATAGTTTCCCACGCACTTGAATGTGTCCTTAAATTCATCTTCCAATCCCACGCCTATTACGAAAGGTTTTAGAATAATTCCTTTCTTCTGCAAGGCGCGTGATACCGCACATGGATCTCCATCGCACGCTTCGATTCCGTCGGTGATCAGGATAATAATATTTCGGCAATTGCTGCATTCGGGAAAATCGCCGGCGGCTTTTTCAAGCGATCGTGCGATAGGAGTAGTCCCTCTTGGCGTAAGCCCATTGAGTGTCCGTTGAATAAGGTTTCCATTATTAGGTCGGAAAGACACTTCAAGTTTGGTGTCGTCGCAATCCTGATGGCCGGGTTCTATCTGCACCTGATGGCCATAAACACGAAGGGCAAGCTCAACATTCGGCTTATCATTTACCTCTTTTATGGCCGCATTGAGTAATTTTCGTGCAATAGTAATCTTGCGGTCGCTTTGCCAGGTGGCGTTCATGCTATTGCTTGCATCGAATACGAATAATATTCGCGTAAGCGGCTTATCCTCTTTTTGCGCTGTGGATTGAAGAGCACAAAAAAATGTCAGATAAAAGAGTATTATTAATCGGTTAATGCGCATAGATTAATAGTCGCCGAGCGTTTCTTCATTTTGTGCTAAAGCAGTTTCGAGTTGTTCATCATTGGGAGCTACTCCGTGCCATTTGTGGCTTCCCATCATGAAGTCGACTCCGTGACCCATTTCGGTTTTCATGATAATCATCACGGGTTTACCATTTCCGGTGCGTGCTTTAGCCTCAGCCAGTCCATCTAAAACGCATTTTATGTCATTTCCGTGCATATGCACAACGTCCCAACCAAAAGCAGTCCATTTGGCATCGAGATCACCCATGTCGAGTACGTCTTTCAGATCGCCGTCTATCTGGCGTCCGTTGTAGTCGATGGTCGAGATGATATTGTCCACTTTATTTGCGGCAGCATACATGGCAGCTTCCCAAATCTGACCTTCCTGCAGCTCGCCATCGCCGTGAAGCGTATAAACCAATCGGTCGTCATCGTTGAGTTTTTTCGCCAAAGCGGCACCCACAGCAACAGAAAGTCCCTGGCCGAGCGAACCGGACGCCACCCGAATACCGGGAAGGCCTTCATGTGTGGTGGGATGTCCTTGCAGTCTGGAATTTAATTTCCGAAAGGTATGGAGCTCTTCTGTTTCGAAAAAGCCATTTCGCGCAAGCACGCTATACCAAACAGGGGAGATGTGTCCATTGGAGAGGAAGAACAAGTCTTCGCCGATACCGTCGATGGTGAAATGAGAGGCGTCGTATTTCAGCACTTCTCCGTAAAGGGTTACGAAAAACTCTGTGCACCCCAGACTACCGCCTGGGTGGCCTGAGTTTACTGCGTGAACCATACGCACAATGTCCCTGCGCACTTGTGTGGCGAGCTTTTCTAAAGATTTAATGTCAGTCATTATTGGAATTTTCGATGGGCTGGGCTGCAAAAGTAGCAGAAAGGGCTAAATATGGCTAACGGTTTTTCGGCAACTTATTAAAAGTTCATGTGGGTTATAAACAAAATGGAGCAAAGACCTGAAAAAAAATCATTTTGATCTCAAAAATTGGATTTTCTGTCTATTTTAGTCTCCATGAAACGAAATTCTGATTCATATTCATCTAAAAGAAAGGCTCTTCGCTATCGGCGTACCACTTGTTTAAATTGTGGTGGCGATCTGAAGAGAACGTTTGTGTATTGTCCGAATTGTTCTCAATTAAATAGTAGCAAACCCCTTTCTGTAAGGGATTTTTTAGATGAGTTTCTGGGTGTGATCTTTTTTTACGACCCGAAGATGCGGCATACGTTTAGGGATTTGCTATTTCGTCCGGGTATCATAACCAAGAACTATGTGAAAGGGCAGCACCTCAGATATGCTAATCCCTTCCGGTTCTTTCTAAGTGTTTCCATTATTTATTTTCTCTTGCAGGGATTAATCGGCTCGTTATCCTCGCCCTCAATTCAGGAGCCGCGCGCGCTGCAGTTTGGCGATACCGATAGTACCTCAGCAGATTTAGCGGGTTCGGATAGAATGGCGGAGGCCTTGATTCCCAGTTTTCGCGGCGATACGGTTATTGCGGCCCAACTGGGAATACCTACGTATTATTCGGAGGCAGCCTTAGATACTTTTCCCATTATTGAAAGATATATTCGGCGTGGATCTCTTTACTTGCAATACCATTATGAGCACAAGGAAGAAAATCCGGTAACGGCTTTGCAAAAAATGCATCATGAAAACAGTTTCAAAAACCGGTTTATGTATAAACGCATGATGACGATCCGCAGTATAGTGGATAATCCAGGAGCTTTTATTGACTTCATTTCAGCTAAAATTCCTTTTTTCCTTTTCTTCTTCACCCCGGTATTCGCCTTATTTTTCAGGATGTTCTATTCCAGAAAGAAATTTACCTATATGGAGCATATCGTTTTCATTTTCCATATTTTCAGTTTTATCTTTTTGGGCATGCTTTTACTCACTATTCCGGATCTGCTTATAGATTCTGAAATTTTGATAGGGATCCTCTTTTTTCTCGTGGGCCCGTTTTACTTTTACAAGGCTTTACGCAATTTTTATGCACAGGGCAGAGGTACCACTCTTTTGAAATTCTTCCTTTTAAGCATGGTGTTCAATGTTGGGTTTTTGATTACCACTTTGGTATTTGTTGCTGCGAGCACCATTTTTTATTAAGAGACTGATTTCTAAGATCTCAGGTTAATTGTAATTGAATTCGCTATTGGCGCACGAGGTATAAAAAAAGGCCGATTACTATCGGCCTTTCATGCTTCATACTTTTTTATTACAGTTATTTTTTCTTCTCTGGGCAGTTTTTCATTCCGCCACCCGGGCAGCAGGTCTTGCCTTTTCCATTGGTTTTGGCCATAGCTGTAGTACACTGTTTCTCACATTCTTCAAGCATTTGCTTTGCTTTATCTTGTGATACCACATTGGTGAGTGCAGAGTAATAATCTCTTTGAGTTTGCTTCATTGCTCTTTGCATTTCCTTTCCATTCAGATTTGCTTTTTCACTGCCTTCCGGCAAATTGCATCCAGTGGTAGGATTGCAGTACTTTGCTTGAATGGACGCAACTTCAGATGCCTGTTCGGCAGTGATGTCCCATTTTTTCTGTAGATCAGCTGCATTTGATTGCGCCATAATTGCCGTTCCGGCCATTATAAAGAGCGCAAAAAATAAATTTTTCATAGGTTTAATTTGGATTTGATTGTAAAGATGCAGAAAAATTCATTGGAATGAAATTTTACTTCATCTTTTTGATTCCTTTTTAACGTTATTTTGACAACCGGTCTTGAGGCTGTTGTGGGGCTGGGCGCTTACGGCTATTATATCTGTCCCCGCGCTTTACCATGCGGATCTGACGCATCAGATTCATGGTTTTGTCAGCTGGCAATACAGTCCTGAATTTTTTGAAATAAGCCTCATCCATATCGAGTGCATCACGCTGCAATTTGATATTGTCATAAAAAGCTTTTTCGATCTCTTCATCATTACGTGCCATTTTGTTGGCACGTCGCGCTTGGATATCCTTCATGCGTTTATCATAGCTTGCTTTTTTCTGCGCATTATATTCCGAATAGATTGGCCATACTTTATCAGCTTGATCTTGTGGTATATCAAGTTGTTTTGCCAGATCTTCGCTATTTTGGGCTATCGGGTTGCCTGCCCTGTGCTCTCGATTTTGATTTTGATTTGCCGTCTGGGCATTGGTGAGAGTTGCTACGCCCATCAAAATTGTCATTGCTATTATTTTCATCTGTTTTTGTATTTAAGATTCACTTCTTTGATTCCGCTTTCGCGAAAAGGTTTAATCTCTGGATGCAGTCGATTGTTAAAATCACATCAATTCTTTATTGTTGAAGCCAGATATTTTTATATCCGAATCGGATGAAAGACGTAATAAACCTCCTGATAAAGTATATTTTTATAGGTGAATCGTCTAATTTCCGGTTTTTAAGGACTTCTAATATGGTTACTCAGCGCAGTTTTCTGACGGGTATTCTTCCCATCTTCTTTATGCACTTGGCATTCATTCAATATCTCCTCAGCTCAAAGGATAGAAGTGGTCAATGGAGTGGGTGGCAACCGGTATTTTCAAAACGGAGATAAGCAATCTTTCAAAGACCTTACCGAAATAGTGGAATCGGACAGTCTCGAGTATGCATATACTACAAGTGCGCGCTCATGGCATGGCTTATCTGCTTTGACAGCTGGTGCGGGGAGCATTTTGGTAATTATTGCGGTAATAAAAGGTACCAATGAGAGCTTTGTCTACGCTGCAGCGGGAATGGGAATGATTTTGTTCGTAATACTGTTCTCAATTATAGGCAATCGAGAAACGCTCAGAACCGTATATCTCTACAATCTGAATTGCAAGTCCTGTGGAATGCAGAGGCCAAAGTCTTATTTTATCATATCGGCAAACGCCAATGGATAGGGAATTCACTTTATATTTTGAGGTAGAAGATATAAAATATTTTTCGCAATTTTTATGATATATGCTATATTGTCATCGCTAAATGTAATAATAGAGGAGATGAGATTGCCAATTTACTCAAAATCGTATACCGTATTTGTTTTACTTTTCGGAATAATGCTGAGCATTAGCTCATGCAACACGAGCAGCTCCCTGACTGATTCGGGAATGGTGCAAAAGCGGAGGTACCAAAAAGGATATCACCTCAATTTAAAATCCCGTCCTACTGACAAGGCTGAGGAGGAGGTGCTTGCACAAAAAGAAGTGGAAGCCCCCCTCGTGGCGGCTTTAGATGGTCAAATAGCCGTTGATGAGCAGTTGGCGCCAAAAGATTTGAAGGCGCTTCCGTTTCAGAAAAGAAAATCCGAATCAAAAGTACGAGAGAAACATAAAAACTTGAAGCCCACAAAATTCCGGGCAGAAGAGTCATCGCTTAAACAAAAGGAGTCCGAGTATCGGGTACGATCACAACAGCCTGATTATTATGGAAGTTCGGTCAAGAAGTTGAACACCGTTGCTCTCATCAGTTTTCTCTGCGCCATGGTGTCACTTATTGTGGCAGGCATTCCGCTGGGACTCGCTGCGTTAATTCTCGGTATTATTGGGCTGTCGCAAATCAATAACTATCCGGAAATGTACAAAGGCAAGGGATTTGCAATTGTAGGAATCATTATTGGATTGATATCTATTGTCGTGGTACTCGCACTTCTTTCGGCCATGTAGCGGAATAGAGTGTCTTTGTTGTTTTTTTTCTAATTTCGAAATTATTAAAATTTCACATTCACTAAAGTTTGGTTATTGGTGATGTTTATTGTCGGAATCAAAGTTTTTCAATGAGATTGGAGAGAGTCGACGGTTCAAGTAGTCCTTTTCCGGTGATTCGGATATCGGAATGCCCAACTGTAATCTCTTTCAATCATTGCCAATTACCCTTCCAATTCATTGGAGCCTGCTTATTTCATCTAAAAAATTGAATTCCACTCAAACCTTTGTACTTTCGCGCCCAAATTCACGATTATGGCCTTAAAATGTGGGATTGTTGGTTTGCCCAATGTTGGAAAATCAACCTTGTTTAACTGTCTTTCGAATGCAAAAGCCCAGGCGGCAAACTTTCCATTTTGCACCATTGAGCCGAATGTCGGCACGATCACTGTGCCCGATGAACGGCTTACAATGTTGAGCGACATTGTGAATCCGCAACGAATTTTGCCCACAACTATTGAGATTGTTGATATCGCGGGACTGGTAAAAGGTGCAAGCAAAGGTGAAGGTCTTGGTAACAAGTTTTTGGGAAATATTCGGGAGTGCGATGCTATTATTCATGTACTTCGCTGCTTCGACGATGCAAACGTTACGCATGTGGATGGGAGCGTGAACCCGGTTCGCGATAAGGAAATAATTGATATTGAGCTACAGCTAAAAGACTACGAAACGGTTGATAAACGTCTCGCCGCCACTCAAAAAGCAGCTAAATCCGGTGATAAGAACATTGTCAGGATGGCAGCAATCCTCGAGAAGTACCACAAAGCCCTTGGAGCGGGACTCTCAGCTCGTACAGTGGAACTTGAAGATGCTGACAAAGCTCTGGCGCGTGAGCTGCAACTGCTCACCAACAAGCCGATTTTGTATGTGTGCAACGTGGATGAAGACTCAGTACAATCCGGAAATAAATACAGCGAAGCGCTGCAAGAAGCGGTAAAGGATGAAAATGCAGAAGTATTACTTATCGGTGCCGCGATAGAAGCTGATATCGCTGAGCTTGAAACTTTTGAGGAACGTCAGGAATTTTTGAACGACTTAGGTTTGGAGGAAGCCGGCGTGGCAAAACTTATCAAAGCCGCCTACAAATTGCTCAATCTTAAAACCTATTTCACCGCCGGAGAAAAAGAAGTGCGGGCATGGACTATCCGATCCGGATTCACCGCTCCGCAGGCAGCAGGAGTGATTCACTCCGATTTCGAAAAAGGATTCATCCGCGCTGAGGTTATTAAATACGAAGATTACATAAAATTTCGTTCCGAAGCCGCCATAAAGGAAGCCGGAAAGCTAGGGGTAGAAGGGAAGGAGTACGTCGTGGAAGATGGGGATATCATGCACTTCCGGTTTAATGTATAGATTGAACATTAGATTATGAGATTACTGCTTCTGTTTTTTACCAGATAGCAACGCCAGCGAAAACGGTCCTCACGATTTTCAAGACTATATCAAGGTTCTGAATTCGGGATTTCATTTAAGTGGTCACACCAACTATTTTTTTCGGAGATTTTCGGAGTCGGCCTGGAATACACTTTATTTCAATTCCAAAACGGGTTGTATAATGTGTATGTCACTTAAGAGGATGCTACTGTAATTCAGGGCAAAATGGGTCATGACCTTTGCATTACTTTTATCGGTTCGACATTTTCGATGCGCCTACGTATCCTTTTCTGATAAAAGATAGTTTGAGATAGCAATCACGCTACCTAATCCTGAATGCCATTGATGCTCCACAAAGGGAAGTGGAGTTATTGCTGAATGATATATCGTAGAAGTATTCCGTTAGGCGAAAAAGGCCTGATACAAGATTCAAGGAGTGTTCCCAGATAAATATGTATTGCGCTACAAAAAATACACAGAGTTGGGGACTTCAATCGAGTTTCATCATTCCGCTTCCTACTTTTTTCTCTTTTCTCAAATATGTTAATACGCAGTAATACAAAGAGATAAGTATTATTAATAAATTTTATGATAGTATTAGTATCGAAATATGATAGTATTACTATTATATTTGCGTAGAATATAATTATTCATTGGTTTCTCAAACGAAATTGGGTTACCTAAAATCATCTTCTTATGAAAGGTTTAATGGGTCAAATTGAAATAAAAGTAAATGAAAAAATATTTCTTAAAGACCCGAATTCATCTCCTTTGGGCAAGAAAATCGTCAGTGAAAGCATTCTACTGATTGACAAAATTGGTTTAGAAGGTTTCACATTTCGAAAATTGGCCAAAATTTTGGGTACAACCGAAAGTTCTATATATCGCTATTTCGAAAGCAAGCATAAATTGCTGATCTACCTTACCTCCTGGTATTATGGTTGGCTGGAATACCGACTAGTATTTTCTACCAATAATTTGAATTCGCCGGTTGATAAAATCCGCACAGCCATTCGTTTGGTTGCACAAGAGATATCGGAGGAAGAGGGGGATGTAGATTTTAATATTGGGGTGCTAAACCGAATTGTCATTTCTGAATCATCTAAGGCATATTTAACAAAAGAAGTTGATGATTCGAATAAAATTGGCTTCTACTCGGGATATAAACGCCTTGTTGGCCGCATCAGCGATATAATTTTAGAGTTAAACCCATCCTTCCCGTTTTCACACACATTGGTTTCAACCATTGTTGAAGGCATCCATCATCAAAAGTATTTTGGCGATCATCTTCCTTCGCTTACAGATATAAAAAATGATTCAAAACGACTTGCGGATTTTTATACGGAAATGGCAGTGGCAATTATCAATAAAAATATAGCGCTTTGAAAGCATTAAACACTTTATTACCAACCAGACGGTTTTTCAACCTACTCAAAGTAGACAAGCAGGACATCTTTAGTATTTATGTTTATGCTTTGTTTAACGGAATTGTAACACTCTCTCTCCCTCTTGGTATTCAGGCAATTATTAATTTAATAAGTGCTGGAGAGGTCTCAACATCATGGATTATCCTTGTTATTTTGGTCATTGTGGGCATCGGACTGACCGGAGTAATGCAAATTATGCAGCTCACCATTTCTGAAAACCTTCAGCAAAAAATATTTACACGATCTGCCTTTGAATTTGCGTATCGTATTCCGCGAATGAAACCGGAATCGACTAATAAATTCTATATGCCCGAATTCGTCAATCGCTTTTTCGATACACTCACGGTACAGAAAGGACTTTCAAAAATATTAATGGATTTTTCTACCGCTGTGCTTCAGGTAATGTTTGGTTTAATACTCTTATCCTTTTACCATTCGTTCTTTATTATATTTAGTCTGATTCTCGTCTTAATTGTTTTTCTTATTTTTCGATTAACCTTCTGGAAAGGTTTGAAAACAAGTATTTTGGAGTCTGATCGAAAATATGAAGTAGCGCATTGGTTGCAAGAATTGGCTCGGGCAAAAACCACCTTCATGCTTTCTGGTAACTCTCCACTACCATTAAATAAAACAGATATTTTGGTAGGAGGGTATCTCAATTCGCGAAAAGCCCATTTTAAAACTTTATTGCTGCAATACATCAATCTGGTGGGCTTTAGAATAGTTGTTGCTGCTGGTCTCCTGGTGATAGGAGGTCTTCTGGTTATTAATCAGCAGATGAATATCGGACAATTTGTGGCCGCCGAGATCATTATTATTTTGATTTTGGCTTCAGTCGAGAAACTTGTGGTGAGCATGGAGACTATCTACGATGTGCTCACTGCTGTGGATAAAATGGGTAAAGTCACAGATATTCCGCTGGAAACGGATTCCGGATCTATAGTTTCGATCAATGAAAAAGAAGGAATAGCAATTAAATTACAAAATATCTCCTATCACTTTGATGGAAGTGGAGATACATTAAAGAATATTTCCCTTAATATCAGCTCCGGAGAAAAAATGTGTGTATCCGGATATAATGGCTCAGGAAAATCTGTGCTGATTCAGCTTCTAGCTGGTTTATATGATCAATTTTCGGGTTCGATTTCATACAACGATATACCCCTAAAGAATTGGAGTAAAGAAAATTTAAGATCCTTTATTGGAGTAAGCATTTCCACAGAAGATATTTTTAAGGGGACACTTTTTGAGAATATCACTTTAAGTAATCCGGAGATTTCGATCAATGAGATTCAAAAAATTGCAGCAATAGTCGGGCTCACCGAATTTGTGGCTTTATTACCGGATGGATTGCAAACACAGATGATATCTGAAGGTAGAAATCTTCCCAGAAATATTCGATTAAAAGTAATCTTGGCGCGTTGCCTTGCGGGAAATCCGCGAATCATCTTGCTTGAAGATAATTTTAACCAGTTGACGACCGTCGATAAGAACCGATTTCTGGAATATATTTTAATGAATCATTGCACGGTTGTGGCGGTGTCTAATGATCCTGAAGTAGCACGTCAATTTGACCGGGTAGCTACTTTAGAAGGAGGTGAATTGGTGTCATGCAAACCTTTTCAGGAAATAGAAAATCAGTAGCAATTTTAATACAGATTTTAATCAATTAAATTTATGTTGAATATTAGTGAAAACCGCATTGAGGGAAAGATTGACAGGAAGTATTTCCATTCTTTTTCTATGGTTCATGAATATCGCGCAAGCCGAATATTTACCCGATTACTCATTTTTGCCTTTGCACTCTTGCTGGTCTTTTTATTTCTACCCTGGACTCAAAATGTGCGTTCAAAGGGCTACGTGACCACACTCCAGCCTGATCAGCGGCCACAAACAATTCATTCAGTAATAGCTGGGCGAATTGAAAAATGGCATGTCCGCGAAGGCGACTATGTGGATAAAGGAGATACGATTCTTTTCATTTCAGAAATTAAAGATGAATACTTTGACCCTGAGCTACTTTCACGCACCGAACAACAGATTAAGAACAAAGAATTGACAGTAAGCTCTTACAATGAGAAGGTAAAAGCACTCGATGACCAAATAAGCGCGTTGGTGAAAACGAAGCAACTAAAAATAGAACAGGCGCATAACTATGTGAAACAGGCCGAACTTAAGATTCAATCTGACAGCACAGACCTTGAGGCTGCCATGACCAATTTGAGCATTGCTGAAAAGCAATTGCTTCGGATGGATGAACTCTATGCGGCAGGATTAAAATCACTTACAGATCTTGAAACCCGGAAGCTACAATTGCAAAAAACACAGGCGAGTAAAATAAGTGCTGAAAATAAATTATTGAGTAGCAGAAATGAACTTATTAATGCAAAGGTTGAATTGGGTTCGATTGAAAATCAATACCGGGACAAACTCTCGAAGACGCAATCTGAAAAATACTCGGCCTTATCCAATATGTATGACTCAGAGGCGGCAGTTACCAAAATGCAGAATCAATTCATGAATTATTCTATTCGAAAAGGCTTCTATTACATTACCTCCCCACAAAATGGATACATCACAAAGGCCATTCGCTCAGGAATTGGAGAAATGGTAAAAGAAGGAGAAGATCTGGTAAGTATAATGCCGGCAGATTACGATCTTGGTGTGTCTATGTTTTTAAGGCCAATGGACTTGCCACTTATCAGCAAAGGTCAGCGCGTTCAATTTGTTTTTGACGGTTGGCCAAATATTGCCTTTTCGGGTTGGCCCAATCTGTCCTATGGTACGTTCCGAGGCGAAGTGATTGCAATAGACAATTTCATTAGTGAAAACGGGCAGTACCGTATTTTAGTAGCCCCTGATCCCAAGCATTCGGACTGGCCAGAAGGATTGCGTGTGGGTTCAGGTGCTGAAGGATTGGCGCTTCTTAAGAATGTCCCAATTTGGTATGAGGTGTGGCGAAATTTAAATGGATTTCCACCCGACTATTACAATTCCGGAATTGACAAAAATGAGAAAACTGAAAAAGAAGTAGAATGAAGTGGATTACGTGCATATTTCTCTTGAGTATTTTCGTTTCTGTAAGGGGCGGAGCTCAAAATGATGGCGGTATTCTTACCGCCGAAAGATTCTTGTGGTTCGTTGATAACTATCATCCTATAGCTTCTCAGAGCCAATTGCTGGAGCTGGAGGGAGAGAGTGCCATCAGAAAGTCAAGAGGCGCATTTGATCCATATCTACATGCCAATGTCGACCAAAAATACTATGAGAATAAGACGTATTACAGCCTTCTAAACGGTGGATTGAAAGTCCCGACATGGTATGGTGTGGAGCTGAAAACGGGATACGATCAAAACAGAGGCGTTTACCTTAATCCGGAAAACAACGTTCCGGAAAATGGACTTGTGTATGCGGGGGTTTCGGTGCCACTCGGACAAGGTTTATTCATTGATAATAGACGGGCCACACTGCGTCAGGCTCAGCTCTTCGCTGAATCAACTATTGCTCAACGTCAAAAATGGATGAATGATCTCTATCTCGACGCATTAGAAGAATATTGGAAATGGATGGAGGCATGGAATCAATATGAAGTAAATTCCGAAGCCGTGGAATTGGCAAAGGTTCGATTTAATGGGGTTCGACAAAGTTATCTACTGGGGGATAAGCCCGCGATTGATACGCTTGAAGCATTTATTCAGGTTCAAACCCGGCAAATCAATATGAGTCAAGCGCTACTTTCCTATCAAAACACAACCTTAGAACTATCCAATTATCTGTGGTTTGAAAATAATGCCCCATTGGTGATTACCGACAGTTTAAGACCACCAAGCTATGCCAGCGCTATGGCAGGTTTAAAAATTATTTCACGCGAAGATCTTGAAAAAGCCGTTCAGCAATTGGCACGCATACATCCCGATATGCAATTGTATCAAAATAAGTTGGGACAATTGGAAGTCGAGAGGAAACTGAAGGCAGAGAGTTTAAAACCTGAAATTAATCTTCAGTATAATTTTTTAAACGAATATACAGCAAATGATTTTGCAAGCGGATATTCCCTTGAAAATTACAAGTGGGGATTGGAATTCAGTTTTCCGCTTTTTTTGCGAAAGCAGCGTGGAGACTTGCAACTTTCAAAAATCAAAATTCTCAATACTGAATTAGGTCAAAAACAAAAGCTTCTCGAACTACAGAATGAAGTTCGCAAATATTATAATGAGCAGTTAGGTTTTCAAAATCAGGTTGCTCTTTATACCGCAGCCGTTTCTTCATACGACCAACTTCTATCCGGAGAAAAGCAGAAATACAATGCCGGCGAAAGTTCTCTTTTTCTGATCAATTCGCGCGAACAAAATTTAATTCAGGCCAGATTAAAGCTTATTGAAATCCTGACAAAATACAATATTGCTCTCGCCGGATTTGGATGGGCTTCGGGAGATTTGTATTGACAAGTCGATTGTTAATTGCTCGATCGAAAAATTCCAAATTGATTTGACCGATCAGACCAATTACCGTTTTATTTACTGCACCTTGGTCAGAAATCTGAGCAACGGCAAAATGTAGCGATTTCGAAAAAATAAAAGTGTAGGTTTGGTTTTTCATTATTACAAACTATTGTTTTAATATTACTAACCAAAACTACAGATGGACATTTCCAAAATCGCTCAAATTCTCATATACCTCCATGCCTCTTTTGGCGGAATAGCACTTCTGGCCGGAGCTGTAGCTTTGTCGGCCAAAAAAGGCAGACGGGTGCACAAAAAAGCGGGCAAATTATTCTTTGTTACCATGCTTATTTCTGCGGCAATGGCTTTAGTAATTGCCACAATGCCCGGCCACCACAGTCCATTTCTGTTTTCGATAGGGGTATTCAGCTCATATTTTCTTGTTAGCGGGTTCAGAAGTTTGAACTTTCGTAAAAAGGAATTTAGCGTACAGACCGATAGATGGATCGCGTGGCTCATTTTGATTACCGGTATAAGCATGATGCTATATCCGATTGTGTTTTTGGGAAAAGTGA
This sequence comes from uncultured Cryomorphaceae bacterium, assembly GCA_963741985.1. Taxonomy (GTDB): domain Bacteria; phylum Bacteroidota; class Bacteroidia; order Flavobacteriales_D; family Cryomorphaceae; genus Cryomorpha. The sequence continues at coordinate 26,983 of CAVUKD010000003.1, read as the reverse complement.
ATATCGTTTTACTCGTTTTTGGGGCGTTCGGGGTAGCATTTGGTGCGCGTGACCTACGTTTATTACGCGACTTACCCAAGCTGAGAAAGAGCTGGCTAAAGTTGCATTTAGGAAAGATGACTGGCGGATATATCGCTGCGGTTACGGCTTTCTTTGTGGTGAATAATGTGCTGCCCGGAATCTGGAATTGGTTTGTGCCTACCATTGTTGGTACCGTTTTTATAAGTTTCTGGATCCGCAAGGTGGATACGAAGAAGTTTACTGTGCCGAAGACAATGAAAGTGCCTGACGGTACGTTGCACGGCAAAAAATAAGCAATACGAACGTATTACAACGACCCTTCAGAATTTCAAACCAACAGATATGCCGCCCCAGCGGTGGTTAACGGCACCTGCAAACTCTTCGCTGATCACACTTTGAGAATACTGCAAGTACAGCGATTCAAATTCTATGACAATTCCGGCAGTTCCCTGAAATGTGATCGGGGCCATTTCTGAACTTTCTACGACATAGGGACTATCGGGATTAAATATAAGCCCACCTTGCAAAGTGGCGTCATACAACACCGCATTAACAACCGGTTGCGCATACAGATGAAAATTGAATTTTTTGGGATTAGGCGATGAACTGGTATTGCCGAAAGTGCCTTTGAGAACGTCATTCAGTTTCCCCAAAATAAACGTGCCTCCGGCCGTGATTTTGCTTTCAAGCGTTCCTATATCTACCATCCCCAATCCATTTAAGAGAAAGATGTTGGAATGAATAATATTCTTTTCGAAACCGACACGGTAGTTGAGCACCAAGTCATTTTCGATCTGATATTGCCATCCTTGTGGTTCCACTCCATTGGTTACCTCGTGGATGGACTTTTGTGTTTCGTAGCCACCTGCTGCCGGACCGATAACGCCAACGGCAAGAGCCGAAGTCAACATGGAACGCTTATCGGAATTCATGCTGATAGCAAAAGCTTTTAAAGTCAGCGTTGCCGCAAATGGCCTGTCACCTTGCAAAATAGTGGAGGACGTAATATTTGATGGTGTATACACATCTTGCTCCAAAGCCAAGCCAATGAGATTGCTGTTCTTTTTTGGCGCGACGAGTATGTGCCTAAGGGGTCGCATATTGGTGGACACCCATTCCAGATTTACGCCTTGGGTGTAATATTCATCGCTTCCGCTAAAAAGATCATTCTCATAATTGAGTCGCACGTAGCTACTATCGGTGAAAAGCTTGTACGAACTGCCATTTTGGATAACCTGCGCCCAAAGAGTCCAATTATTAAAGATTAAAAAAGCGATAAGAATAAATGTCTTCGAAATGAAAAAGGTCGGAGTAGTTAATTTCGTCTGTATGCCGTCACGCGACAAAAAATCGAAAACCATCGAACGTTCTTGAATCTTATTTTCAAATCCATGCATTTCTCCTTTTCTATGGAAGTTCACCTGTCAAGCTTCAATATTTCAAGTACCATTCAAATTGAGTAGCGCAAATATTTTGCTTCTCCATGCGAATGAAATCAAGATACGCTTGGCAGACCGGTGATAGTTTTTTTCCTTTCAACCAAATCAATCGCCACTCGGTGAGAATGGGCAATCCGTGCGCTTCTAAGATGAAAATTTCTTTTTGCTCCAATTCGTTTTTCATGCCTATCAGCGGCATTATTGAATAGCCCAACCCCGCAATTACGGCCTGCTTTACAGCTTCGTTGGTGGTAAGTTCCATTTGCTTGCGCTGGTTTGATCGCGCTGCACCAAAATAGGTTTCCATCGCTTTTCGGGTTGCAGACCCATCCTCGCGATATATCAATGGTCTTTGCTCATTTCTTACTTCTTGATTTCCAAATAAAAAGAGTTTGTTCTCAATCAATTTTTCCTCTTCTACCTGCAGGTTATCAGGTACGACCGATACGAGAGCAAAGTCGGTTTCATTCATTCGCAGACTTTCGATTACTTTGGTTTTATTGGTCACATCAAGCGTCAACTCGATACCCGGATGCTGCGAAATAAATCCGTTTAGAAAATACGGAATTACATACTTGCCGGTCGACGCAGATGAGATATTCAACCTGCCGGTCATCATTCCCTGATAGGCTTGCGTTTTGTAATTCAGATTGTCGAGTTCGGCAATGGCACGCTCGGCTATTGCAGCGATCTCTCTTCCAAAATCGGTGACATAAAGTTGGCGTCCGATCACTTCCGTTAAAGGAATATCAAATTGATCCTGCAGATTTTTCAGTTGGATGGAAACCGCTGGCTGCGTCATGAAGAGCTCTTCAGAAGCGCGTGTTATACTTTGCTTTTGCACTACTTTCAGAAATATCTGTAGTTGGTGAATCGTATAGTTCATAAAAATAGTTTATGTATTTCATCACAAATATATATAAAAATATATGCGTTCATTTCTCAACCTTTGCCCCGCAAATAAAAAATATATCAAAGATGACGAACGCACTAATAAATGACGTAAAGCAAAAAGCAACGAGAGAATATGACTTCATTAAAGGTGAATTTTCAGCCGATGAAGCTTCCGGTATTTTAAACCATCTCTATTCAAAGAAGATCAATTTTCACGAAGTAAAACGATTTAGTGATGATATCCGATTCGGGATCAAGGATGAAGGTTCGGAGAAACGCATTAAGGAATTGAAAGCGTCATTGAATGAGATTGAGAAAAAACTTGATCAGGCACGCGCCGAAGGAAAAACGCTAAGGTTATCCTCTAAAATCACGATCGAGCTTATTTAATTCCGCCACTCTTTCAAAATACAGAAAATCATGAGTATTCAAATTCTTGCCTTTCTAATGCTTGCTGCGCCCGGAGCATTTGTCGCGACCGCCATCGTTTCGAAATTCCAACCCGGATTGAGACCGGTTCTTATCAAAAAGCTGAGTACTTTTTCAACCGTAATCAGTATAGGTGTGGCACTGTTTTTTTGCGCCATGGCAATACGTGGCGAGCTGGTAGAAATTTCATTTTTCGAAATCGAAAGTATCGGAATCAGCTTCCGATTGGATGCGGTGAGTGTCATCATGTTTACCATGATTGCCTTCTTGAGCTTTATCATCGTGCGCTACAGCATGAATTACCTTGCTACCGATCAGAGGCAAGGAATCTTTCTCGGTCGGCTGGCAGCAACGATTGCTGCTGTTCAGCTTTTTGTGCTATCGGGCAATATCGGCATTCTCTTTATTTCTTGGGTATTGACGAGCATGGCACTCCACCGATTGCTCATTTTTTATCCCGAAAGACCGCTGGCCGTGATTGCTGCACGAAAGAAATTCATTATCGCCAGACTGGCCGATATCTGTCTTCTCACAGCAGTCATTCTCATATACGCCCACTTCCAAACCGGAAATCTGGAAATCATTTTTGATACTATCCGAGCGGGGGTCGGAGTGGGAGAAACCCTTCCGGGAATGGAAATCATCGCGGTTTTGCTGGCACTTGCCGCGCTACTCAAGTCGGCTCAATTTCCTACCCATGGTTGGTTGATCGAAGTGATGGAAACGCCCACGCCGGTCTCGGCACTTCTCCATGCAGGACTGCTCAACGCCGGGCCTTTCTTGATCATTCGTTTCGCGTTTGTGATGGAAGCGAGTGCATTAGCTCCATTGATACTCATTATCATCGGAGCTTTCACTGCCCTGTTTGCTTCGGTTGTTTTTCTTACGCAGACTTCCGTCAAAACTGCTCTTGGATATTCAAGTGTGGCGCACATGGGGTTCAGTTTGCTACTCTGTGGATTGGGAATTTACCCTGCAGCGATGCTCCATCTCGTGGCGCATTCATTTTACAAAGCCCATTCATTTCTTTCGTCGGGTAGCATGATTGACACCTTACGTGCTTCCAAAATTACTGGTACAAAACGCACTGGAGATCCTTTCCGAATCGCTTTGGGTATTGTGCTGGGCTTCCTCGTTTATGCCGCTTTCGCAATAGCCTGGGGAATTGATCCCCAAAAAGACTTCGTGCTTTTTGCTATTGGAGGGATACTAGTAATGGGGCTTTCGCGACTATTCACTTCGGCGATAGACTCTGGCGGTGGCTTTAAACTCTTTTTTCGCGCCGGCATACTCTCCGTGATGGTGGCAGCCGCATTTTTTACACTCGAGTCGGGTACCCACCATTTGCTAGCCGCTGAAATACCAGTTGCCGCATCTCCGGGACTGCTTAAGGTTCTTTTGATCAGCCTCATTCTGTTAGCCTTTGGCGCGGTAGTTTTCATACAAATAATTGCTCCCAACATGGAATCAAAACCGGCTTTTCGGGCGCTGGCAGTGCATCTCCGAAATGGTTTTTATGTAAATGCATGGTTCGACAGAATGGTGCGGTCGCTGTATTTGAAAAAAGAAAATGCACCGGATAAAGAAAGCAATTCGATCGTCTTTTTTAAAAAAACGGAGTTGCTTTCATCGTCTAAATTGGAAGAGCAGCCGGTCTGAGGTCTTCCATTTGTTTTATGAAAATGATCTCTTTACAAAATGAACACAACCAAAAGAAGAAATATGAATTCATCCGAAAATGCGCATATGAAATTCGAAAAATTGACTGAATTTATGAAATCGGCCTGCAAGAAGATTGCACCTGTGTGGCCGTTGGAAAATTTTGTGGCGGTAAATCCTTACCTGGGCCTTACGGAAAAGAAGTTTGAAAATGCGGCTCAAGAACTCGCCCATGCCGGAGATGTTCAAATGACTCTTCCTATGGATTTCTATTTGCAAAAAATAAAATCGGGTGAAATCACAAATAAAGACCTCGCAGGTGCTTTGAAAGAAATAGATCCACGAGCACGCGTATCAGACTTTTTGAGAATCATCAAAGAAAGGAGCAAAAGCTCCTTACCGAATGCTGCATTGCCCACCCTTGCCGATATAGCCGGTGAGGTGACCGGTAAAGACTGGAACCGCTTTCTTACGGCGAGAATATCGGTTTGGGCGGCATCTTATTTTGATAAAGGCCAAGCCATCTGGTCGGCTACAAATACGCATCTTGGTGTTTTTAACGCATGGAAAACAGAGTCAGAAATCGATCGTTCGCCGGAAATTGCAGGGCTGATAGATTTTCGGAAATATGTGAAAAACCTGCCAAGCAAACCCATTGATGCCACGTCCTATGCACTGCGCAAATTAGGTATGTCGGAAGAAGAACTACCCGGGTACCTTCACAGAATCTTGCTGCGCAGTGGTGGTTGGGCTGCGTATGCGGCACGTCTTGATTGGGAAGATGAATTGTACGGCAGAATAGGAGGAACTCTCAGTGAATTTCTGACTATTTTGATATGCTGGGAAGCGTGTTTATTTGAAAGTATTGCAACGGGGACTTTAGAGTCGGAGTGGAAGACAGCCAGAGGCAAATACATTCTGGCAGCTGCTCAGAAAGGCATTGATATGTCTCTTGCCGAAAATCTTATTTTGCAGAATGCGTTTGACAGAGCGGCGCAGCGGCAACTTATTGAGAAATTCAACCGAGCCAAACCGAATAGCGCGGTGAAAGAACGCGCCAAAGCGCAAGCCGTGTTTTGTATTGACGTGCGATCGGAAGTATACCGGCGAAATCTCGAGGCAGTCGATAGCCGAATTGATACCCTGGGATTTGCCGGATTCTTCGCTTTTCCAATCAATTTCCGTCCGATCGGTCAGGAAGTGGGTGAAGCCCAATGTCCGGTACTTTTAAAAACCGGTCCAACGATTCCGGAAGAAATTTCGAATGCCGTCGAAAATGAGCGCGTCTTGTCCACCCGAATTTTTAAACGGCAGGTGCAGCAGGTATGGAAGTCATTCAAATCGGGTGCCGTAACCTGTTTCAGCTTTGTAAGCCCGCTCGGCCTTTCGTATCTGCCCAAACTCTTCAGTGATTCATTTGGACTCACGCGCCCTGTCGCAGATCCCGAAACTTTTGGAATTGCGAAGTCCATACATGGAAGAAGAACCGTTCGTATCAATCCCGGAAATGTGGATAAAAACACAGTTGGGATTGTCTTAGCAGATCAGATTCAAATGGCGAAAAATGCGCTTACGGCAATGTCGCTCACCGATCATTTCGCCCCCTTTGTTCTGATTGTTGGTCACGGTGCGACAATGGTAAACAATCCGCACGCCACCGGTTATGATTGTGGAGCCTGCGGCGGGCATAAGGGAGAGGCCAATGCCAAAGTGGCTGTGGCGGTTCTAAATAATCCGGAGGTGCGCGCAGGTCTTAAAAAGGAAGGGATTGAAATACCGCGGCATACCACTTTTCTTGCTTGTCTGCACGACACCACCACCGATGTAGTTTCCATATTTAATGAAAATGAAGTGCCGGAAGTAAATGCGGCCGCCCTCACCGAACTCAAAAATGCACTTACCCTTGCGGGAAAAACGACTCGCACGGAGCGTGGGCTCAGATTGCCGGTCTACAGAAAATCGAAGGGAGAAGGATCGCTTTTTTACAGAAGTAAAGACTGGTCGCAGGTCATTCCCGAATGGGGGCTGGCAGGTTGCTCAAATTTTATCGTCGCTCCGAGAGCGCTCACGACCGGTCTTGATTTGGAAGGTAAGTCCTTTCTGCACTCGTATGATTGGCGTAAAGACAAAGATTTCTCCGTTTTGGAATTGATTATGACCGCACCGATGGTAGTCACCACATGGATAAATTTGCAGTATTACGGATCTACGGTCGATCAAAAGAATTTCGGATCGGGGAATAAAACCCTGCACAATGTTACCGGCGGAATCGGAGTGCTGGAAGGTTACTCAGGAGATCTCCGCGTGGGATTGCCTTTGCAGGCGGTTTATGATGGAGTAAAATATCAGCACGAGCCGCTCAGGCTCAACTGTGTGATCGACGCTCCGGTAGATGCGATGAATAAGATACTCGAAAAACATGCTTCGGTCCGTGAACTTTGCGATAACGGATGGATGCATCTGCTGGCTTTGGACGAAAACGGAAAAATAGCCTGGCGTTATGCCGGCGGACTTAAATGGGAGAGCACACGCCAAATTGCTGCGTAGTTTTTAAAATCGGTGCGACTAATTATGGAATAGGTGTTTATTAACCGAAAGGAAAAAGTAGCATGTAATCCAAAAATAAGTGTTCAATAATTCTGCACTTTCGTTCAACAAATTGACTTCTCCAGCGTTCAGAACGCAAAGAATATCTCAATGACTGAACGCGAGACCAACCGCATAATCGAAATGGCCTGGGAAGACCGGACTCCTTTTGAAGCCATCGAATTTCAATTTGGCACTACCGAAGCGGATGTGATTGCGATTATGCGCCGTGAGCTGAAAGAAAGTTCGTTTCGGCTTTGGCGAAAGCGGGTGAATAGTGGGGTGAGTAAGAAACATCTTAAAAAACGCAGTGACGATATAAAGCGTTTTAAAAGCACGCGTCAGAAAGCAATTTCCAACAATAAAATTTCAAAGCGATAGATTTCCCTGCCGATATAGCTCAAATCCAAAGCAGAATGCGGGACATCGATCCCGGAAAATATGCTTCTACCCGAAATTTTGCCAATGGCGCACTGACCTATTTGAGTCCGTATATTTCGAGAGGGGTGCTTTCTACCAAACAAGTGTACCGACATATTCGATCCATGGGACTTAGCTGGAGTACTTGTGAAAAACTCATTCAGGAATTGACATGGCGCGATTACTGGCAGGAAGTGTGGAAGGCCAAAGGAGACGCGATTTCCAAAGACTTAAAAAACACCCAACAACGTGTTTCAAATTTTGAAATACCCCGCGCCATTTTAGAAGCGAATACGGGTATAGAGGCTGTGGATCGGGGGATTGAGACACTTTACGAAACGGGTTATATGCACAATCATATGCGGATGTATGTGGCGGCTATTGCCTGCAATATTGCGCAATCGCACTGGTATCAGCCGGCGCAATGGATGTACAGTCATTTATTGGATGGAGATCTGGCCAGCAATTTTCTGAGTTGGCAATGGGTGGCCGGTGCTTTTTCGCAAAAGAAATACTACGCCAACCAAGAGAATATCAACCGCTATTTTAAGTCCGATCAGCGCGGTACTTTTTTGGATGTCGATTACGAAGCCTTTGAATCGCTGAACATACCGAAAGCCTTGAAAAGCACGATGCCTTTTGAAACTGTGACACCGCTGCCCGATCTTCCCACGCCGGATATCAAACCGGATCAAGACACACTGGTATTCAATTACTACAACCTCGATACGTTTTGGCACGCCGAAGAAGATATGCAGCGCATTCTTTTGCTGGAGCCTGCCTTTTTTAAAAAATATCCGGTGAGTGGGAAGTGTGTGGATTTTGTGCTTGAGTTGAGCAAGAATATTGAAGGCATTCAGATTTTCAATGGTACGTTTGAAGAACTTTCTGATCGGGTAACCCATGCAGACATTTATTACAAGGAGCACCCGACAAGTCGCCATTACAGTGGTGTGGAAGAAGCGCGCGACAGCATAAGCAGCGTTGAAGGGTATCATCCTTCATTCTTTTCCTTTTGGAAAAAGGTCAAAAAAGAAATTGAGTGGTAGTGGGTTGTAAAGCAGAAATTGAAATGAAGAAAGCGCAAGCTCGGGGCAAGGGGTATTAGAATTCATTCTATCAAATATTACTATTTTAAGCAAACCCGTAGCATTACAACTCATCGATTGTTTGAGAGATATAGAGCCGAAATAGAAATGAAGAAAGAGCACCTTCCGGAGAAAATATGCCGCGTATGCCACCGTCCATTCGCCTGGCGCAAAAAGTGGGAAAAGAACTGGGCAGAGGTGAAATATTGTAGCGAGAAATGCAAACGAAACAAGAACCATGAGTAAAGCGATTAACCTCATTTTTCCGCATCAGCTTTTCGCAAAAAGCAGCTTGCTCACCAATGGCCATCCCATTTGGCTGGTGGAGGAGTATTTGTTCTTCAAGCAGTATCGTTTTCACAAACAGAAAATTGCTTTTCATCGGGCTACCATGAAAAACTATGCGGCATATCTGAAAGGTAAAAAGCTGGTGGTGCATTATATCGATTCTTCCGACCCGCTTTCAAAAATCGAGAAATTCGTCACGAAACTGGCAGATGGAGAGATCGACGCTATCCATTATATCGATCCGGTGGACGACTGGCTGGAGCGAAATCTCAAAAAAGCTGCCGGCAAAATAGAGCTGTATCGATTTGAGAGTCCAATGTTCCTCAATACCAGCAAGGAGCTTTCCACCTATTTTCGGGCGGATAAAAAGTCATTTTTTCAGACTTCATTTTATAAAGATCAGCGCAAGAAGCGGCAGATACTGATCGACAGCGATGGAAATCCCGAGGGTGGTAAATGGACGTATGATACTGAAAACCGCAAGAAATATCCCAAAGGCAAGACTCCGCCGGCTATCCAATTTCCAGGGCGTAGCGCGGTATGGGATGAGGCAGTAGAATACGTGGAAAAGCATTTTTCTAACAATCCGGGAGAGCTAACTAAAGACCGCATTTATCCGATTACATTTGTGGAAACGCGTGACTGGCTCAGCCAATTTCTGGAATACCGGTTTTACGATTTCGGAATATATGAAGATGCGATCGTGGCCGGGGAGACCTTCCTCCACCACAGCATTCTCACGCCAATGTTAAATGTTGGTTTGATCGAGCCGCGAACGATTCTTGACGAGGGTCTCGCTTTCGCGAAAACAGCCGATATCCCGATCAATTCTACCGAAGGATTTGTACGACAGATTATCGGCTGGCGCGAATTTATGCGGGGAATGTATCTCTGCAAAGGAGGGGAGATGCGTACCCGAAACTTTTGGGGTTTCGACCGTGCTATTCCCGACAGTTTTTATACCGGCACCACCGGTATAGATCCCGTGGATACCACCATTCAGAAAGTATTGAAAACGGGATATTGCCATCATATCGAGCGGCTGATGGTGTTGGGGAATTTTATGCTTCTTTGCGAATTCAATCCCGATGAAGTGTATCGTTGGTTTATGGAGCTTTTTATCGATGCCTATGATTGGGTGATGGTGCCCAATGTGTATGGTATGAGCCAATTTGCCGATGGGGGAAGCTTTGCCACAAAGCCGTATATCGGCGGCTCAAACTATATCGGCAAGATGAGCCATTTCCCGAAAGGGGAGTGGGAGGAAGTGTGGGATGGCCTTTTCTGGCGGTTTATGGGTACTCATGGCGATTTTTTCAAAGAAAATCCACGCACCAAGATGCTTTACAGCGTGTATAAACGCATGCCTGATGAAAAGCGGAAAGCACATTATGCCACGGCAGAAGATTTTTTGAAGAAGCTGGATAGTGAGTCGGAAAAGAAGAAGTAAGTCCTCGCGTTTCTGTTCACCTTTTCTCAATTGCATCGATACTTTTTCAGCAATCAAAAAAACTGCTGAAAACATGAAAAAAGCCCTTGTACTTCTCGCCCTTGCTCTTCTTATTTTTGCCGGAAAGGCAAGTTCCCAAATAAACCGTCAAGAACAATCGATGTGGTGCTGGGCCACGTGCATTCAAAGTTCGCTCTACCAAGGAAATGTACAGCAGTCGCAGGCGGCTATTGTCTCGCGTCTTACCGGACAACCTCAAAACCGGCCTGCCTCAATCGATGAAGTTATTTCGGTATTGAAATCGTATAATTTCAGGGCTTGGTCGGTGGGCTATCCGGCCGATCCGCAGCAATTGTACAACACCCTCTCGGATGGATGGAAGCTTATTGCCTTTGTAAATCCGACCAACAATCCGCAGGTAGGACATTTCATCATGCTTCAGGGAGTAACACCCAACGGGATGATACGCGTGAGCGATCCAGCCGACGGACGCACGTATGAGCAGGATCCGCAGACGCTTTACAACGGATGGAAGTGGAGTAGATCGATTGTCGTAGGTATGCCGTTACAGCCAAGTGCGACAGCTTGGGATATGTCGAGTAGCAGATGAGCCTTTCGGCAAATGGAGGTTTAGGTCCATTCGGGATATGGGCTTGGCCATTTGTAATGAATGGTAAAATAATGTGATGATTTCATTTTCCATTTTTCAGGGGAAATACCTTATTTTTATCTTCTTAAAACCGCCCCAAAAATGCCAAACCTAATTGCAGCCATCAACGCCACTATAGACAACGACTACGACCACCGCTCGGGAATAGCCGATGAAGAGCTACACGACCATTACACCAAACTGCTAAACAGCGCAGACACGATACTCTACGGCCATAAGACCTACGTGCTGATGCAGTATTGGCAGGAAGTGCTGCAAAATCCTGGCGGAAATAAAGCGGAAGATGATTTTGCGCAAGCGATAAACCGGATATCCAAAATCGTTTTTTCGCACACGCTGAAAGAGGCTGGCTGGGATACGGCGCGTATGGCGCAGCGAAGCCTGGAAGAAGAGGTAGCGGCCCTGAAGCAAAATGCCGAAGGGGATATACTGGTAGGCAGTGCGAGCCTCATCATCCAATTATTAAATTTGGGTATGGTAGATGAATTGCAACTGTGCTTACATCCAGTCATCTCGGGCGAGGGAGAGTCCTTGTTTAAAGACATAACCCATCGCATAAGACTCAACCTCACCCAGACAAAAATCTTTGACAGTGGGGCAGTAGTGTTGTATTACAATCCCTTACATTAGGTAAAGGTTTTGCCAATTAGAAAATCTAGGGTGGTGCGTATAGGTTTCATTTCGCTATTTTCGCGAAAGCGTAAAAATAATTGTTGGTCAAACCTTCCGAAATAGCTAAATTTGAAAAATAACCATCTCGAAAAAATGACCAAACCCGACCAGTTTATCAAATATATCGAACAAAAAGATTGGCGCAAGCTGCGGCATCTTATAACCGAAATGGGCACCTCCGACGACGCTATTAATTCTTCCGCATTTGCCACACTCGAAAACCAGTTGGTTGCTGCCATGAGGCATCCCGACTCAGCCGAAGACACTGATTTTATTTCAGTTGCCAAAGCGGCATTTGAAGTATATCAATATAAGCCATCGGCGTTTCCACTCTCGTCAGCAGGATATCATAGACTCGTACTTTATCTTTTTATGAAAGACCCGCAAGACCTCTATGTGAAAATCCTCGATGGGTTTTCTGCCTCCACTGAATATCTGAAAGAACAAGATTTGGGTCCGCAGAAACCGAAGGATAACAACCCATCCGGGAACAACTGAAAAAGAGGACTTGAGTATCGATTCGTACCGTCGATATTGACCAGTTTTATCAATCCTTACGTGAATGCAGAACTAAGATACATCCACATATACAGTTGCCAACCAAGCAATGAGAAACAAAAGTGTTTGAATTGCTCCACACGGGTAAAAACTTGCTGACTTTTGGTCAAAGTGTATTCAAATAATTTCGTGAACTAGTAAACCTTTCAGGAAATGAAAACAAATCGCATCACCGCCGCCATCCTTATCTGCATATTGACTTCATGCACCAATTCTTCGGAAAAAGATAACTCCGAACAATGGAAACAGGAAATCATTCAGGCTGAGGAAGACTTCGCCGCGATGGTCAAATCGGACGGGATACATGATGCCTTCGTGGCTTTCGCAGACGATAATGCTACCTTAATACGAGGCAACCGATTGATAAAAGGGAAGGCCGCCATAGATAGTTTGTACAAAGACCGAGGCACCAAGAACCTGAGCTGGAAAGCTGATTTTGTAGAAGTTTCTCATTCAGGTGATTTGGGTTTTACCTATGGAGAGTACGCTTTTACACAAACTGATTCATTGGGAAATGAAGTGACCGACATTGGCATATTTCATACCACCTGGAAACGACAGACGGACGGAAGCTGGAAATATATAGTCGATTAAAAAACATATATGCCAGAGAGACAAAGAATATCCTGCGGCGTTCTCCGAATGGCCGATGCTTGCTTCTGGGAACATTCGGCCTTAAGGCAAAGGGTGAGAAGAGCACATTTGTTTTTTGAGTGCAAATGCCTATAACCGGACCTGAAAGGTTCAATGCCTTCCGGATTCACAAAGCGCACCCATTTACCGAATGGGGTAGAAATAAATTTAAATACGTTCTCATTATTTTCAAATCAAAATTATATTTATCCCAAACAAAAACATCCAGCACCCCATTCAATCATAAATAATGAAGGTGAAAGAAAAAAAAGGACCTAAATTTCTTACCGGCGGCGGCGAAATGGGTGAGTTGATTCGTTCGTTCGATTGGTCTCAAACAGCTATTGGCAGTCCGGAAACATGGCCACAAAGTTTGCGCATTGCAGCCCGTATTATTCTCGATTGTCCATTTGGGATGTATATAGCCTGGGGCGATGAATATATCCAATTGTACAACGATGGCTACCGTCCTATCCTTGGTGCCAGCAAGCATCCGGAAGCATTGGGTATAGGCGCGCGTAAGACATTTGCGGAAATATGGACCACCATAGGGCCAATGTTTGGTAGCGTGATGGACGGCACTCCGGTTGGCTATCCAGACTTTGTATTGCATCTAGATCGAAATGGATATGTGGAAGAATGCGTGTTTGACTTCTCATACAGTCCAATCCGTTTGGAAAATGGCGAAGTAGGAGGAGTGCTCGTTACCGTAATCGAAACGACCGAAAAAGTAAATATCCTTAAAAAATTAGTTGAAACTAACGACCAACTTAATTTCGCTATTGAGGCTACGGAATTGGGTATATGGGAATATAATCCGTTGACAGGAAAATTGGTGGGCAATGCTCGACTTAAAGAGTGGTTTGGCTTGCCCAATACTGCTGAAGTTTATCTGGAAAATGCCATAGAAGTTATTGTGGAAAAGGACCGCAGACGTGTAGAGGAAGCCATACAAAAAGTGTTGGAATTCGAATCAGGTGGTCTCTACGATATCGAATATGCTATCAAAAACCCCAAGGACCACTTCGAACGTATTGTAAGAGCGAAAGGTCGGGCATGGTTTGACAAGGACCATGTGGCGTACCGTTTTAATGGAACTTTACAGGATATAACCTTGAAGGAAGCCGACCGAAGAAAAATTGAAGAAAGCGAAAAACAGTTTCGAATTTTTGCTGACAGCATTCAGAATCTTGCTTGGATTGCCGATGGCGATGGATGGATTTATTGGTACAATCAGCAATGGTATACTTATACGGGTACCACAATCGAGGAAATGCAAGGGTGGGGTTGGCAAAAAGTGCATCATCCGGACCATGTTGAAAAAGTCCTTACCGTGTCAAAAGAACTCTGGAAAAAGAACGAACCGTTTGAACTTACCTTTCCACTGCGCCGTCATGACGGGGAGTATTGCTGGTTTCTCACCCGTGCATTTCCCGTAACTGATGCCAGCGGGGCAATAGAGCGCTGGATAGGTACCAATACTGATATCACAGAACAGAAAATGGCGGAACAGAAAAAAGATGAATTTATAGGCATTGCCAGCCATGAAATGAAAACACCTATCACCACGGCTAAAGGCTATATTGAGTTGCTTCAACTTTCGTTGATCGAAGAAAATGAAACCGCACTTTATGCCAGCAAAGCCAAGCAAGCTATAGACCGGTTGCAAGAATTGGTTACAGAATTATTAGACGCCAGCAAAATACAGAATGGGCAACTGAATTATAATCTCACCACTTTCGATTTTAATGAACTGGTGAATGAAACCATCGAGAGCATTCGGCACAGTTCAAAAACACACAGCATACAAAAAACAGGTAGCTTCTCTCACACGATAACCGGCGATAGAGACCGGCTGCAGCAAGTATTGATCAACCTCATAAGCAATGGTATAAAATATTCGCCCGAAGCCGACAGGGTCGTAGTCAACATAGAAGAACTGGAAAGCGAAATTCAAGTTTCAGTTCAGGATTTTGGGGTAGGCATGGCCACACAGCATTTAAATAAAATTTTTGAAAAGTATTATCGGGTGCAGGAACATGCTGCGAATTTTCAGGGTTTAGGAATTGGTTTGTACATATCCAACACTATTGTGGAAAGACATAATGGCAAAATGTGGGCAGAGAGCGAACCCGAAAAAGGAAGCACATTCTATTTTAGCTTGCAGGTTTAGATTTCTTACATAGTGTACTCTTAAGATTATCAATGTCACTAAGGCGATTGTACTTTTTTAGATCGTCCTTGAAGAGACATCTCTTTCACGCTATCGTGATTTTGTTTTACTACGATCATGTATAGCCTCTATATCCCGTCTTTTTCGTACGTTTGAAATCGCACCTGCGGCCACACAGCCATACATGCATTACCGCCCCATCCCACATACCACATCACCCATTCTGAGCAGCGTGCTCTATGATGTGTATGAACTCACAAACGATGGCGAAGAGAAGAAATACACCACCGCTCCCAATGGCATAATCGGCATAGCCTTATTTCTGGAAGGTGATTCGCTCCTCAAAGCAAAAGATGAATGGCAGAAAGGTCCGAAAGTGAGTGTGTACGGACTTATCAATAATCCGGATGTGCTGCGCGTAAGCCCACGCTTCCGCGAAATAGCCATCGGGTTCAAACCTTATTTTTTTCAGTTGTTGGTGGCACATCCCATGAGCGAAATAGTGCAATGTCGCAACCTCGATGCAAAGGAGATTTTTGATGCCGCGGCGGTCGACCGATTGTATGAAAAATTACGTGTCGCCAAAGAGGATGCCTCGGTACTTCGCGCAATCGAAGAATTTGTGCTTGCTCATATTCGAGATGCCAAACAGGATAAGCGGGTGCAGCACCTTATGCATCTCATTTATTCGGCTGGCGAAAACCGTGTGGATAGTCTCAGCGAAGAGCTCAATGTATCTTCAAAGACGGTGCGGAATTTATGCCTTTCCGGTCTCGGGCGATCTACCAAAGAGATGATTCAACTCATCCGAATAAATAAAGTATTGAGTTCGACCCAGCCTCACCTTACGGTAAATTTGCAGGATATCGCTTACGCAAATAGGTACTTCGATCAAGCCCATTTCATACACGACTTTAAAAGTACGATGGGGATGACTCCCAAAAAGTATTTCGAAAGCAAAGACCTACGGTTCGATTTTTACAATTTTAAAAGATGGAATGGAGATATTTTTGAGCAAACTTCTCATTAATATGCGCCCCAACCTTCGATTTCCCATTGCCTTTCTCATAGTGAGTATTATGCCCTTCACCTGCTTTTCGCAAAAGTATGCGAACCAAATCCAATCTGTGGAGACGGTGGTGCATGGCATTAACCACAAGGATTACAAAGAAATTAAAAAAGCATGGGGCCCGCTCGGAAAAATCGTGATCCGCAAGAACATGCTCGAAGAAGAATTCCTGCCATTTACTGAAAAGTATGGCGAAGTAACAATCGACACCATCGTTTTCGCCAACATGTACACCGCCACAGCGCAATTGATTTCACCCGTAGTTCCTGAAAAGAGGACTTTCATGCAATTCATTTTTAATGAAAAAGGCAAGCTGCAAGGCATGGGAACCGGATATCCCACCTTCATATACCGAAATGCCGATGTGGTCAAAAATCACGCAGACGATGCGCAGCAGATTGATTCGGTGGTTCAGAAAAGGGTGAACGCGAAGGAGGAATACCGTTTTAATGGCTGCATTCTGGTTTCGAGCGGCGACAGCATTTTGTACAAGAGGAGCGTGGGTTTCCGAAATTTTCAGGATTCATTGCCGCTCAATGACAGTTCGCTGTTTCTACTGGCTTCGTGCTCAAAGCAATTTACGGCAGTGGCCATCATGCAGCTCCACGAAAAGGGAAAGCTGAATTACAACGACCCGGTAAATAAATACCTCCCTGATTTCCCGTATCCCGCCATTACCATCGAAGAGCTGTTGACGCATACTTCGGGGCTACCTGATTATATGGGTTTATTGAAGAAGCATTGGGATCATTCCAAATTTGCAGTCAATGCAGATGTGCTGAACTTATTGGCCGAGCACAAGCCCAAACTCTTATTCGAGCCCGGTGCGATGTGGTCGTACTCAAATACCGGATACGTGGTCCTGTCGAGTATTATTCAAGCAATATCCAATCAATCGTACGGGGAGTACTTACGTGAAAATATTTTCGAACCCTTGCACATGGATCAAACCCTCGTTTACTACCGAAGGATGGCCAACGATTCCCTTCCCAATTATGCCAATGGCTATGTTTTTTCTGAAAAGGAAAATAAATATGTACTTCCGGATAGCCTGTCTTACTATCACTATGTGTCGTACATGGACGGCATCACCGGCGACGATGGCGTGAGTTCCAATTTACTCGATTTACAAAAGTGGAACGAGGGCTTGCGGAAAAATACGCTGCTCAGCGCAGAATCTACGCGCAAGATGAATACTCCCTTTGTTTTAGAAAATGGCAATGCCACTGATTATGGGTACGGCATATTCTTGAAGGAGGGAGCGAATATCCAGGATTTGGAATACCATACAGGCAGCTGGCCGGGATATACCACCGTGATCATGCGGTTTCCAGATTCGGATAAAACGATTATTCTACTATCCAATAGTGACTATGATAATTTTGCGACGCTGGTGGATGCGATTGCGGTGATTGTACTCTAATGGCGGCAGGTTTCTTTACTGTCAGCGAAACAAGTTAAGTTTTATGAGAAAACGCTCTTTCAAAAAAACTTCTTAAAACTAAATCCGATATTTAACCACCCTTATCACCCTGTAACCGGAGAGGCTTGCTAAACGTCATAAATCAATGAATCTAACATTTATCTATTGCTTTTTGGCAATCTCACTCGCATGTCCTAATGCGCAATCACAAAAAGTGATCACCATCGGAAAATCCGATGAAGTGGTTTATCCTTTTGCTGTCGACTGTCCGAATCTGTTTTTCGATTTCTTTGATTCGAAACCGGGTTTTAGTGCAATACAGATCGTAGGAATGGGCGAGGCCACTCATGGAACAAAAGAGTTTTTTGATATTAAGCGGCAGACTTTTGAATATTTGGCAACGCACTGCGATTACAAAATTTTTGGTATTGAGGCTTCTTATGGAGGGTGCAGTTATATCAACGATTATGTGAGCAATGGGGTAGGAGCGATAGATTCGGTCCTGATGAACTTTGATTTTTGGACTTGGCGCACCAATGAGGTGAAGGAACTTATTCTTGGGATAAAGGATTATAATGTGGACAAAGCCCCCGACGAAAAGATCCTCTTTTATGGTTTCGATATGCAAAACTTCTACACACCGCTCGAGTATTTGAACAGCTTTTTTAGCGAAAGCGAAATCGACCAAAGTGCAGAGCTGCTGCAAATAATCGAGCCGGTGACCAGCCAAACGGAATTGGAAATATATGCGAAAATAAGTGCGAAAGAATCGACTTATTCAGACACACTTCTAAAGGTGAATGATGCACTCATTCATTGGCTGAACACGCATAAAAACGACATTGATTCCGTATATTCTGAGCGGCGATACCGGCAATTGAAATACTGCGCTGATAATTACGCTCAGGCGGTAACCAATCTTTCTGCCGGTGCCAACTATAGAGATAGTTGCATGGCTGCCAATGTGGTACAATTTCAAAAAGATGAGGGGTCGAAGATGTTTATTTGGGCGCACAATGGCCATATCAATCTTACAAGTCCTGACAGCGTGATGGGGTTGAAATACATGGGCTCCTATTTGAAAGACCGGATGGGAGATGCGTATTACGCCATTGGTTTTGTGTTTAGTCAAGGCAGTTTTCAAGCCGTAAAAGGGCCGAATACACTTTCGGGTGCTTTAATTAAATATGCTTTCGCCAAAAAAAGAATGTACAAAGGTTTGATGGAATGTACGGTGCCGATTCATACAGACAACACATTGACCAACTATTTTGAATCTCTGGGATTGGATGCTTTTTTCATCGACTTAGCCGATACCCGTAATTCCGTTTTTACGGAAGTGCAGGAAACATACGATCTCGGCGCGGTATTTATGAATTCGAAAAGATCTTCATCCAAAATCCGGGCAAAAGACCAGTTTAATGCGTTGATTTACATAAATACCACCAGCCGAGCTACACCGTTGAAATGGAAATAATGGATACCTTTTTCCGAGAGTGAAATTCCCTTCGAAGTATCGGTGAAAACGAAAGAACTATTGAAATCTCTGGACGACATAAAATTAAAATAATGATCCGTGGAAGTGTGAAATTTATCGGATCACATCTCTAACCAAACCAAAATAGTGTACCTTTTGACCTGTGAAATATCTTTTTTTCATAGCATTTCTCTTCATTTTTTCAGGAAATGTCATTGGACAAGTGACACCTGAGTATATCAAACAACGAGCTGATTCTGCCTGGTACACCCTCCGAATATTGGGCAATCCGCAACGGGCTGTTGTCATAAGCCAAGAGCTGCTTCAGATTGCAGCTACCCAAGATTCATACAAGGCGGGGGTTACGGCCAATCAGGTAATAGGTAGGGCATTCTATTCTCAGCAAAATAGAGACAGTGCTTTATGGTATTTGAATAAAGCACTCGACGCGGCTACTGCCGAAAAGGACCATTGGGAAACTGCACGTATCACACAATGGGTAGGTGTGATATATGCGGACAATGGGGACTATCAAAACGCCTTGGACAATTTCAACAGAAGTCTGGATTTGTGGTTAAATCTTAACGACACTTCTCAGATAATCTTTGCGTTTTTCAAGCGTGCGATTCTCAATAGTGATGCCGATAAGAATGATCTGGCGATGGAAGATTATCTGACCAATCTGAAATTGGCAACGGCTATTGGTGATTCGGTAAGTATGGGCAATGTTTTGAGTGGAATGGGAATAATTCATAAGAAGCAGGGCAATTATGTGATGGCCCGGAAGAACTACAGTGCAGCAATTAAAATATTCAATAAGATCCATGATACCTACGGAGCGGCAATTACCGAATTGAATCTGGCACTGGTATACAAATCGGAGGGGTATAACCAAGAGGCGCATACCATTTTCAAAAGATTGTACACCTATTTCCTAAATGAAAAGGTGGATGAAGGTCAGATGGCATGCCTTGCGAATATGAGCGTGTGCAGCAATCGGATGAAACACTTTCGGCAGGGATTGCATGAAGCCGAAACAGCGCTCCCAATCGCCCAAAAGATCAATTCCAAGGAGGCCGAAGGGGACGTTTACAACGAAATGGCTAAGGCGTATCTCGGTTTGCAAAAACCTGATAGTGCCTTGACATATGCGAAACTTTCGTCGCGAGTGCTCTCAGGCCAACTCACACTGGAGAAGAAAATGGGTTCGGAAAAAACACTCAGCGCGGTTTACGAAGCCAAAAAAGATTATTCACAGGCTTTGGATCATTATAAACGTTTTGTACTATTTAGTGATTCCATTTTCCAAAAGGAGAAGTCAAATGAAATCTTGGAATTACAGACGAAATACGAAGCCAACAGAAAACAGACGCAAATAGATTTGCTCAAAGCCAATGAATCCTTCCAAAATTTTCAACGGAAAGTATTGATCATTGGGTTTATGAGTCTTTTAATCCTTGCCACATTTATCATTTTGAGAGGGATAAAGCGTAGGCAAAAGGACAGGAGGCTCTATTTGGCTGAAAAACATCTGGCTAATACCAAACAAGACAGGCTGAGAGATCAACTGGAGTTTAAGAAACGGGAACTTACTTCGCAGGCACTCCACCTTTCGCAAAAGCAAAAACTGATTCACGACTTGCGCGACACAATTAGCGAAGGCTTAAAGGAAGATCATCAGGGACTTGCCAAACCGTTGATACATGTGCTCAATTTCGACTCCCGTATAGATGAGCAATGGGATCAGTTTATGCAGACTTTTCAGGAGTCCGATCCGGATTTCTACAATCTGCTACTTGAGAAATATCCCAATCTTTCGAAAACCGATTTGCGCATAAGCGCGCTAATAAAGATGAATCTCAATAATAAAGAGATGGCCAATATTCTTAATATCTCAGATGAAGGGATTAAGAAAGCGCGCTATCGCTTGCGTAAAAAACTGGGGCTGGATAATGCGGATAATCTGGATGCTTTTTTGATGCAGGCGGTGTAAAAATGTTCCATGTGTGAATGTATAATGCAGAATGTATAATCCAAAATGCATAATTGAAAATGGGCAGGCGCAATTTCCTATAGTTACAATATACATTAACAAGCACGTCACATCTAGTGGCTTTGGATTCACTGGGCATGACGTAGTTTTATAAGTATAGCATCTTATTGAATCATGATCTTATTGGTATAGACCGTTTTTCCATCGGTGAGCCTGAGTAGGTATATACCGGAAACCAGATCAGGTAATTGCAGGGTGTATTCCTGTCGGTAAACGCCTTGTTGTTGTACATTTTGCTGCAAAACCATTTTTCCTTGCATATCGAACAGTTGCACTTGGGCATTTGTCGAACTGGACTTATACCGCAGGGTTATTTGATCGACAGCGGGGCTTGGCCACACCCACATTCCGGCGTGTACA
Organism: uncultured Cryomorphaceae bacterium; assembly: GCA_963741985.1. Lineage (GTDB taxonomy): Bacteria > Bacteroidota > Bacteroidia > Flavobacteriales_D > Cryomorphaceae > Cryomorpha. The sequence goes on along the minus strand of CAVUKD010000003.1, from coordinate 5,621 downwards.
TCTTCTACTTTAGGATTTTCATACGCCGTGGGTGTACCTCCGGTGAGGCAATCACGACCAATAACCGACCAGCCGAAATTATTATCTTCATGTACCTCAGTATATTCATTTTCAGGATCCAGTTCGGCATAGAAACGCACAAAGTCTTCACCGGCAACCACCGGATCCATCATGAAAAATTTCATCTGAACTTCCGCCTTTTCTCTGGCAGGGATAATGCTGTCGGTTTCGAAAGTTGTTTCTCCATAAATATCTTGGACGAGTTCGCCGCCCATATCGGGATTGCCATTATAGAATCGCACTTTCACCGGACCGGGTGTGTTTTTCAAACTGTAGTTGTACACGCGGCAAGTTACCATCACGGTATCGCCAACATTCGGATTGATCCGGCTAAAGATCAGCGATTTTGTCATTGAGAATAGGACATTACTGGAGTCGGCTCCCGAGGTCCAGTAAACTTCATTGCGTAGTGGCATCATCAAAGCTGGGTCTGATTTTGTTCCATACGTTATGTCCCACCAGGTAGGTGAGGTGGTTGAAGTGTTCAAGTCCACTTGAAAGGCGAGGATGCTAATACCTTGTTTTGTCCAAAACAGATACGGTTTTACAGTGTAGGCGAAGTAACCGGATGGTCCACCGATATTGTCATACTGAATACCAAAACCATCATCTCCACTCATAGATGAGGTGTTAATTTGTAAATCTGAAACTCCCTCCGCATTTTCTACTTCTTTTGAGAATCCTGCATTGTTATAATGGGTAACATCCGAGAGTTCTCCGTGTCGAAATATATTCGTGCCATTCGAGTATATTTCGGAATTCGTGATATTGGCATTACTTGACGATCCCGGATTATTTGTCATGGTATATGCTGCACCTTCGTAAATAAGAGAAGCTCCAACGGTAAAACTGTCAAAATCTTCAACACTCCCAATGGGCGGATATGAAAGGAGATTTCCCGGCTCGTAGTAGGGCATATAATTCATATCAAGTTTCCCTTGTTGCTCATAATTTTCGGCTTCCTGATATTGCGGGAAAGCTGCTGTAATATAGCGAACCAAGGTCCCTATTGCATTAAACACAGGATATTCTACTATTTTTATGGGATAGGTTTTTCCTTTCAATAAATCATCAATGGTCGTAGTGCTTTGAACTGAAATGGTTTGTGAAGTTTCATTTTGAACCTCGTGTGAATACTGCTCTCCATATTTTGCCTTCATAGTTTTACCAGCGGTCGCTTCCATACCTTCAAATTGTATTGAGTATCCATCATTTACGGCTCCACCCAGCGACCAGTCATTCTCTTCGGTATAACCAATTGTACTGCTGGTGGATTGAACGATGGTATTAGAAGATCGGAACAGGCAGTCGCCGCCGGTATAGCAACCACTTTGGTCGTAATTCACTCCTTGAATATGATCGAAATGGGTGGGTGGCGGAGAGAGAACCATTATTGGTCTCCGATATTCGCATGTGTATGTGTTTGGTTGGCCCACCCGAATATCATCTCCATCAAAATTGCCGAGTGTAAGCGCGAAATAGAAATTCTGAGAGTTAAAATCCGAAAGTGTAATTATAGGATTGTCGAGTACTTTTGAAACGGTATAATCCGCATCAAATTCGATCGATCGCAGTGAGGTCACGAGTGGCGCATTACCCGATTCGTACTCGTACTTGGCACGTATTATATTCTTCTTGCCATTCTTGTCCAGATCGGCTATCCCGAAATCATGAAATTGGTAAGTCTCATTGGTCGCTTGTGCAACACCGTTGGTAGCATTTAGCCACAAGCTATCACCTTGGGTGGAAAAGATGAAATAATTGTTTCCCGCCATCGATACCGCATTCACATTTCCACTAGCGGTAAGATCGCCACAAGCTAGATCAAATGAACTCGAATGACTGATGTTTTCCTCTTTCTCATACGAATCGAGAACGGTGGCTGAACCCAACGATGCATCAACATTATAAAGTTTGATCTGATAAGATGGCTCGTCGCCCTGCTGGTTGAAAGGGCCATACCCATATGCTATCAGTAACTGATCAGCTAGGGTATCACGACGAATAGCCTGCACAGCAACTTTGGCCCAAGCGAGCGAGTTTTCATCATCAAATTCGGGTTGGATAATTATATCATTCACGTTTTCTCCGAGCTTTGGAAAAATCGTATTTCCGTTGTCACTAATGGAGTATATGCGGAGAAATACCGAGTATAATCCGCCATCGCCCGATGTATTTGGTTTCAAACATACCACCGCAAGTTCATCGATTCCGTCGTTATCAAAATCGCCGGAACAAATATCAAGAACCTCCGCTTCCCATTGGTCGAGAATAGTGGACTCATCCGAAATAGCTGCTTTCAATACAGGGTTTTGATCGGTATCGGTGTCGATTATTTGCACAACTATATTTCCATCACTGTTTCGGGTTGCGAGTGCGAATTCCTGCGCGTTGTCTACGTCAAAATTTCCTTTTACAAGAAAAGGAACACCGCGTCCGGATTGGGTTGTAGTTACTCCGGTTGGTATTTCGATAGAGGATGCCGGACTCGTAAAGTCGAGTGAAAAGCTGGAATCTACCTGGCTCATCACTGAATGAATACCCGGTGCTGCGATTTTGATACCGCCGCTTACGCCAACGGCGTACATCAGCTCGTCTTCACTATCTTCATCGATATCGGCGGCAGCCACCGCCATTGGCCGCTGCCCCGGATTTATTACTGCCTGATCTACCGGTGCGTTGGGTACTCTTTCGATAAAGGAATTTGTTTGATCGAGAATATAATCTACATAATCCACGCCTACAATTTTTTGCGAAAGCTCCACTTGATTCGGACCGGCGGGCTGGCCCCACACCATAATAATTTCTTTGCTGTACCAGTCGGTAGGTGCATTTTCCATCGGGTCGGCGAGTTGAGCCTTTAGGCAAAAAGGAAAAAGCACGCCGATAATCAGAGAAAGAAATAGGATAGAATTTTTCATTTGGTTAAAATTTGGTGAATATTGGATACGACTCCAAACCTAAAACTCCATGTATAAAGACCCTAATTTGAGCAGTGGACAAACAGTGGACACGCAGAAATATCTTTGCGAACTGGTGTCTACGCACCAAACACGGAACGTGGCACTTAACTTAAAAGGGAATACCTCTGAAAAATGATTGAAAGGTTTCAAAGTAAACTTCTTAGAGGGTTCATGCATTTAGCCATCACTCTTCCTTCGTGCCGGTAAATGAATTTGCTTTTTTGGGGGGAATGCGTACTTTGTAGGGCGTTAAAATTGGAAAGACAACCGCGCCCATGGTGGATATAAATGCCTTTGCCTTTACTTAGGTCTTACCAAGAAGCAAAAAGACACATAAATGAAGATAACAATTATTGGAGGTGGAATTGCAGGTTTAACAACTGCTTTAGCTTTGAACAAACTTGGTTTTAACTGTGAAGTATTTGAAAGAGCAGAACAACTTAATGAAGTAGGAGCGGGGATTTGGATGCAGCCCAACGCAATTAAAGTATTAGATTGGTTAGGGTTAGGTACTCAGGTTAGAGAAAGTGGTGTACTGTTAAATCAGGTGAATATTACAAACGCACAATTGGTTCCGTTTAAAAAAACGAATCAGGAAGTAGTTCAAGACGAAAAAGGCAACAAAATTGTTGCAATACATAGAGCAACTCTGCAAAAAATATTGTTCGAAGCGTTACCCATAGGCAGCGTTAAATTAGGCTGCGAATTCAATACATTAGAGCAAATTAACAGTCAAGTGAAAGTTTCTGTGGACGATAGGGAAATAACGACTGATTTGCTCATAGGTGCTGATGGAATAAGCTCCAAGGTTAGAAATAGTATCTTTTCAAAAACCGTCAAAAGATTTTCAGGTCAAACGTGTTGGCGAGGAGTTTCTGATATAAGGCTTCCTGAGGATTTTCTAAATGCAGGCATTGAAAGTTGGGGAAAAAAGATACGTTTTGGATTTTCACAAATAACAGAAAATCAAGTCTATTGGTTTGCCGTTATGAATGCTCCACAAGATGGTACTGACAATAGCCATACAATTAAAGCCGAATTGCAAAATATTTATCGCGGCTTTCATCCTTTAGTCTTAAATATTATTAATCAAACTCAAGCTGATAAAATCATTAGAAACGACATTAAAGACCTCAAAAGGTTAGCAAAGTGGCACGAAGGCAAAGTGGTTTTGATAGGAGATGCCGCACACGCCACAACCCCTAATATGGGACAAGGGGCAGGACAAGGAATAGAAGATGCTTATTATTTAGCTAACATCTTAGCGAAACGGAATCAAATTGAGGAAACTTTAGATTTATTTGAATCAGCAAGACGGGAAAAGGTAGATTATGTAGTAAATAACTCCTGGAAATTTGGGAAAATGGCACATAGTGGTCCTGGACAATTGATCATGAAAGTTATTATGAAATTAACACCCGATAAAGTAATGAAACAGCAAATGAATAAACTATACGCTATTCAAGCGAAATTTTAAAATAAGGCTACAGCCAAAAAACGCATACAGTTTATGGCAGGTAAAGTACTAAAGTAAAAGATTTCTGCTCTTAGCCAAGTTTGCCTAATATGGACGGGAAAGTAGTCCACTGTCACCAGCGATTTCAAAACCCCGACCTAAGGCAACAAGCTGAACAAAACTTAGATTAGGAATGAAAAACGCTGCAAAATGACAAAAATAACCGTAGGTGCAGATTGCGGAAATGCACCGAAAAAGGAATTTCTAAAAGAAATAAATAGCGCCTTTGCGAAAGGAAATTCAAATTTTCTGGTCGATTGTGTAACCGATAAAATTGTTTGGAATATTATTGGAAACAAAAAAATTGAAGGTAAAGATAATTTTGCGAAGGAATTAGAAAAGAGGAAATCGAAAAAAGTATCGGAATTGGTACTTGAACGAATTTTAACTCACGGAAAAGAGGGCGCCGTAGCAGGAATTATGAAAATGGAAAATGGCAAAACATACGCGTTCTCTGATATTTATGAATTTAGCGGTGCTAAAGGTGTTAAAGTCAAATCCATTACATCATACGTAATTGAAATCTAACCCAAAGTAAATAAACCAATAACCGATTAGAGATTAAAATGGAGCAAAATAAGATAACAATACCTGTAAAAATTTCTGTGAAAGCAGGCCTTAACAAAGTCTGGGAATTTTGGACGAACCCTGAACACATAAAGAATTGGAATTTTGCCACAGATGAATGGTGCTGTCCAAATGCTGAAAATGATTTAAAACCGAATGGCAAATTCTCCTGGAGAATGGAAGCAAAGGATGGAAGTATGGGATTCGATTTTACTGGTGATTATGAAAAAATAGTAGAAAAGGAATTAATCACCTACAAAATGTCGGATGGGAGACTTGTGAAAATTGACTTTTCAGAAAAGGAAAATGAAGTGACCATAAATGAAACTTTTGATGCAGAAGGAACAAATTCTGACGAACAACAACGCGCAGGATGGCAAGCGATTTTAGTGAATTTTAAAAAATATGTTGAATCGGAAAAATAAAGCCAGTCGAGCCACCAACTTCAATAGCTGATGGGCCACCTATCTACCTTCCAAAACCGATCGGATATAAGCCAGTTTATGGATTAAGAA